>NZ_JBHUGF010000010.1:2951221-3306377 GCF_042681745.1 Paenibacillus nicotianae
TGGTGTACGGAAAATCCAGTCTTTACCCGTCAATCCTGAAAAATTATGACCTGTTTTATCTTTAAATGCACCCGGTGTGATCGATACATAGTAATCGGTCTGGTCGTCTAAGTATTGAGAAGTTTGAATATTCCAGACTATTCCTCCACTATATGTCTCATAAGGAGCATCGATGCCTTTTCCACTTGTAATATTCAGTCTTTCAACTAACGTATCATCGCTATTTCGGTAAATATCAATACTTCCTCGATTGACTTCAACCGGCTCGCTAAATACTAAATTTAATTTAGGTGTTAACGTATCAATCTCTCCAGTTTGTCCATAATACTGAAGCATAGGAGCATGATCCACAGTTTGGAATGTCCATTCTTTCACATTGGGAGGAAATCCTTCAAATCCATTTCCTGCTTGATCTACAAATGTACCCGATTGGATATCCACATAATATTCTATCCCACTATTCAATCCGTACGCTTCAAAGTAAAACGTATTACCGGATTGATTCAAATACAACGATCCACTGCTGGCATTAAAATGTCCACCCGAAGCATACATCGTCAGTACAGCATTATTATCGGTCACATTTCGGATGATCACACTTCCATACTTTCCTACGTGTACATCTTCATGAAAGAACAGTTTTAACTTCACCGGTTCTCCTTGTTGCTCTGGATACGTGGTGGTATAGCTTGCTTTTGGAGCAGTGCGATCCGGTGTACGGAAGATCCAGTCTTTGCCCGTCAATCCTGAGAAAGAATTCCCAGCTGTATCTTTGAAAGTGTTTGGAGCAATCGATACATAGTATTCGGTCTCATCTGCCAAAGGTTTTTGTGTCTTAATCTGTAAGGAACGTGCTCCACTATATTGTTCAAATTCTGCATAAAACATATTTCCACTAGATACAGAAATTTTTTCTACTTCCTGATCATCGTCACGACGATAGATCGTTATCGCTCCGTTACCTAACTCTATCGCTTCATCAAATGCTAAATATAATGTCGGTGCTAGGCTATCCTCAGATGTACCATGCGATACTAAAGATGGATTGGTAGTATCTACTGTACTTACCGTTTTGAAGCTCCAACCTTGCGCTCCTTGAATACCTGGAAAAGCATTACTAGAATCATCACTAAATGTTCCTGAAGTTACATCTACATAGTATGAAGTTCCACTATTTAACCCTTGCGTTTGAAAATGAAATGCATTCTCGTCTATAAAAGAAAAAACAGACTGTCCACTATCTGTAAAGAATGTGCCTCCTGACGTGCTCATTCTCATAGCGATACTATTATCATCTGCCTTACGAATAGTAATGCTTCCATATCTCTTATGAATAGACTCATCAAATTGCATTTTTAACCAAATCGGTCTACTAACACCGCTCTTATAATTGCTTTCAAAACTTGCTGTAGGTGCAGTAAGATCAGGCGTACGGAATGTCCATGAACTATCTCCTGTAACTCCTGAGAATGGTACACCATTCTCATCAATAATTACTCTTGGATCAATATTCACGTAATATTCTGTCTGATCAGGCAAAGTGTCGTTAGTATGAACTTGAACTGTACTTCCACTTAGATCATAAGTTGCTCCTTGCATACGACCACTTGCAACTTTAATTTCTTCAACCTTATTCTTGTCACTACTTCTATAAATAGTAATTGAACCTGTTCCCAATTGAACTTTCTTCGAGAAAGTCATACCTAGTGTAGGCACAAGCGACGTTAACCCTGAAGAAGTAGGTCTATAATCGACTAAGCTAATTCCAGAAGATGAGGACATCTCTGAACTTTGCATCATAAATGTTGGACTGGCTTCCATGCTAGGCGTTCCATATACATCATTGTTTACAGAAGTATTGTTATCGTTAGAAGAACTATATTCACTATTAATAGCTTCTGCTCCTGCTCGAGGAATCATCGGAGAGTACATATTAGCAAGTTGAATTAACGTTAAGCTAATACCTATAGCCTTGCTTGATTTTTCCCATTTTGTTTGGGTTGTTGGATTTTTTCTTTTTAGTTTCCCCATTAATAATAATCCCCTTTTTCTATAGTTTTTATGGATATATAAAATTACTTATAGCTGTTCATATAAAGGTAAAATTGTCATATACGATTTTTCGATTTGTTGCATAAAAGAACCGTAATAATATAAAATAGCTTGTGCTTTTTTTATAGAATCTGATTGTTGAAATATATTTTCCACTTGTTGATATAACCGCTCATAATACACTCGGTTCATAGGAATAAGAATCATTTTACTAAATCTATTTTTTAGCAAACGTTCAAAAGCTATATCAAAAATAGAGAATAATTTTACAAGTGAGTCTAATTGCTGTTCTTGCATATACCATCTTATATCTTTAAAGATATGTTGAATCTCTACCATTGATTTTTGTACTTTTTGATATTCTTGTTCTATTTGATGTTTAGCAGATTCAATATGATGCAATGAATATAATGTCTCTTGATGATGAATCCAGCTAGAATCGATAGTATGTGCTACAAGATGCTGATCCATTACATTTTGTAAAGACATAAAAGTAGTCCCTGTAATAGCAGCCCCACCTTTAGTTGTATTGATAATATTAGTTTTTCTCAGCATTTTGATGTAAACTTCCATCTCTTTTTTCATAGATAGAAATGAAGTATTACTATAGATAGAATGACCTTCTACATCTGTAGTTTGAATAGATAAGTTAGGATGAAACTGCTTGGTAGGATCAACATAATCAATCCCACTGGCATATTGATTGCCATGATGATAAGCAAAATTTTGACCTACCAATATAATCAGTCCGCATTCCAATTGACTTAATATTTGAAGTGCCATAATTGCAATAGACGAAGCATCTTGCACGATAGGATAACCTGTTTGATTAGCAGGAAAAAAGTAAGAAGATATTGTATCTTGTGTAGTAATAAAGTGTAATTTATCACCAGGGTACTCATCCAAAATATGTTCACCTATACTAGAACCAAAAATCAGCGGAATCTGAGTAATATTCTGACTTTTCACTTTATCGACCACTCGATAATTGAGTGGGTTAGGATCGTAACTACAAGCCGCATCTGGATAAATCCCATGATTGATTAGTACAGAAAGAGAAGATCCGGCTGTAAAAATATAAGCAGATTGATTCTCTTTGATTTGTCTAAGATAAGGTATTTCTTCTTCTAAAGAAGGGCCTGCTGACACAAGTACAACAGGTTTATCTTTGAAATACATTTTCTTTTGAAATATATTCGGAGTATTACAGACATGCTTGAAATTCCGAAAACTATTTTCTACCCAATGCATACTAAACTTTTGACTAATCATCATGTTGTTACGCTTATGATCTAACATTTGCTCAAACGCTTCTTTGAAGATCTTCGCCTCTTGCTCAAACAAATATTCATAGGATGGAAGTACTGCTAGTGAAACAGTTCCTGGCGTACGATCAATAAAAGACTGTAAAAAGTGCAAATACTGATTAGGAGCAGTTGATATTTCAAAAGCCCGCCAATTCACATCATCAAAAAGCTCTTTTCTTATAGAAGAAACGAACTGCTTGGCTATTTCTACATGAGGCTCATATACTGAATAAGGTGTATGAGGGAATAATTCTTTAAAATATTGAATATGGTAACCCATACCAATACCATAAAAAACCATATGATCAATCTGTTCACCCGCCAATGAACCTAAAAATTGTTGAGCTTCTTTTTGAGGATCATTAAAATTATGTAGATGAGCTTTTTTGTTTTTATACTCAGTGAGTATATTCGTTTGGGCAGATTGATTAGAAACTACAGATGATATTATATGCTCTGGTTGTTGTTGGGTATTTTCTGATTGCAATATATTATACACGTTAGGAAATGTAGTTTTTAAACATTCAAAACTAGATAAAGAAGCCATTGTTCCCTCTTTTCTTTACTCTATTGATATACTTACAAACAATATAATCTATTCTCGTAATATCCACTAAAGCTACCCTTATTTCTCTGAAAAATAGAAAAAGTCGCCAATATTAGAGTTCTTCCCCTAATATCGGCAACTTACGACATTTTTTGAATATTATTCACTCATTTGGATAAACAATAATTTTAAGACTTTCATTTTTATAATGAATCGCTCGTTCCATCGCTTCTTTTGTGCGAGATAATGGATATTTATCGGTAATAATCACATTCGCATCTACTTTACCTGAAGAGAGAAATTCGATTCCCATCGGGTATGTATTAGCATAGCGAAATACTCCATAAATATCGATTTCATTATCTGCTATAGCGGGAACATTTACCGGAATTTGATCTTGAGGAGGTAATCCGACGATCACTAATTTACCGCCTCGTTTAATAGACGATAATGCACTTTGTAAAGCTTTGGGATTGCCAGCCGTTTCCCATGCAACGTCTACACCTTTACCCTGTGTTAACTCTTTTATTTTCGCTACAGGATCTTCTTCTTTCACATTGATCACCTCAGTTGCCCCCATTTTGCGAGCGGCTTCTAGACGAATAGGTTCTAGATCAGTGACGATAATACGTGTAGCTCCAAAACATTTGGCAGCCGCTACCGCCATCAATCCGACAGGTCCCATGCCCATAATCGCTATCGTGGAACCGGGCTGTAAATGACAACGTCTAGCTGCATGAATCCCTACTGAAAAAGGTTCATTCATAGCTGCTTCTTCAAAAGAAAGGTGATCTGGAATAGGAAAAACAAAGTCCTGACGCATCACAATATATTGTACAAATGCTCCATCTACAGGAGGAGTGGCTAGAAATTGGACGTCTGGACATAAATTATATCGTCCCTCTTTACAATATTCACAATGCCCACAAGTCACTCCAGGTTCAATCGCTACTCGATCTCCGACGTTAAAACGTGATACTTGTTCGCCAACGCTAACCACAATTCCAGCACATTCATGTCCCAAAATAATTGGCTTTTCTACTATGTATGGGCCTATACGTCCATGCTCATAATAATGCACATCTGATCCGCATACTCCGACAGCAATTACTTGAATTAACACTTCATTTGGCTGTGGTGTAGGGACAGGAATATCTTCGATAATGATCTGTCCGGGCTCTGTCATGACTGCTGCTTTCATCGTTTTGGGAATTTCAACATGATTCGACATAAAATTTTTTCCTCCCTCTAGCAATCTATAAAATTTCGTGATATGATAGCGCTTACTTACAGATATAGTTTACCATTTAACGACTGTAAGTTGAAAGAAAAGGTCGTGATTTAGCTAGCGAATTTCATGGAATGATTGACGAATATGAAGTGATTCGTCAATATATGGTAAAGAGCGATTGTAATTTTTTATACACATACTCTTACTTTTGTTCCAGTTGAGGGAGTTGGCTATATGACTGTCAAAATCAAAGATGTTGCAAAAAGAGCCGGCGTATCCGTCACCAGTGTATCCAGAGTATTGAATGGTGAAAAATATGTTAGCGAAGATGTACTGACGCGTGTGAATGAAGCAATTGAAGAACTCAAATACTCTCCTAGTCATATTGCTCGTAGTCTCAAAAAGCAGAAAACCAATACGATAGGCGTGATTGTGCCTGATTTAACATCCAACTTCTACTCTACTATTCTTAGTAGCATAGAAGAAAATGCAAGTAAATACGGGTACAACTTGATCGTCTGCAATATCGCAGAGAACTTGAGCAAAGAACTCAAATACCTGTATATTTTTCAGGAAATGAGAGTCGAAGGTATTATTATTATGCATGAAAAAACAAATGATGATATTGTATCGTTTATTCAAAATGCAACGATGCCCATTTTATTTTCCAGTGTAAAATCACCTGACCCTACATTTATGTCAGTATTGATCGATGATTATCAGGCAGCTTTTGATGCTACCGAGTATTTGATAGATGCAGGTCATACTGCTATTTCGTATCTAGGTGGTGATCTGCAAGATATTACGTCAGGTCAAAGTCGATATAATGGATTTCGCGATGCTTTGATTAAGCATAAGATTGCGATCAATCCTGATTATATTAAATTTGGTGATTATAAGCTGCCTAGTGGACAAGCACTTATGAAAGAATTACTCCAGCTTCCAAATCGTCCTACCGTTGTATTTGCAGCTAGTGATGATATGGCAGTCGGTGCTTTAAATTGTGCGCTAGATCAAGGACTTCGTGTTCCTGATGATATTTCGATTATCGGCTTTGATGGTAGTACGATTACTAATATCGTGCGCCCGGCTATTACCTCTATGCAGCAACCTATCTATGAAATGGGTCAAATTTCGTTAGAAAGTCTCCACAAGTTGATTACTCGTCCCAAAACACAACAAAAAACAGATATCGTTTTGCAACATCAACTGGTCGCCAGAGATAGTTGTAAAAAAATAAATTAAATTTCTTTCAAATTTGTACTTGTTATTTATAAAAGTTACGTAATATAATGTCTCATATCAGATCTAATTCTTTATAAAAACACTTCTAACAGAACTTCATAAGTTACTTTACCTCACACAAATAATCAATTTCATTTTTTTCTAACTTATAACGTTAACTTTTTTTAAAATTTTCGCTTTATCATTGATTGCTTCTCATACTCTATCTGTAACCGATAGAGTAACAAAATTATAATGTGGTATCGATTCCAGATAATAGATATCACATTTTTTAATCTTTCTGGTATCGATACCATATTATAGAAATTGATGTTACTTACTTATTTCTTTATATGGCTGATCTTATAAAATGGCTTATACATCCGTATGGTATCGATTCCATAAAAGGGGGAATTCAGTTGAAAAAGATTATTGTTGATGACATCTCTATCTCACCACTCATTATAGGTACAGGTGATTTATCCAAAATGAATGGTACCTGGATATTGGATGAATTTGTAGCTGCCGGTGGAACAACGATCGATATGGCTTACCAATACACCAACAGCGAAGTCATCATTGGACAATGGATGAAAGAACAACACAATCGCGATCAACTCATATTACTTAGCAAATGTGCTCATCCTCTCAAAGGTGAAACGACACCACGAGTACATCCAGAAGCGATTACTCACGATCTACAGATCAGTCTTGAACGATTAGGAACAGATTATATCGACCTTTACGCTTTACATCGAGATGACGAGTCTGTTCCTGTTGAACCTATTATCGATACACTCAATAAACATCTATCTCAAGGTCTTATTCGTACATTTGGCGCTTCAAATTGGAGTTATCAACGGATTCAACAAGCGAATGATTATGCAGAGCGGCAAGGATTAAAAGGCTTTACATTTAACAGCCCTAATCTTTCACTTGCTGTTGCTCTAGAAGCACGTTGGCCTGGCTGTGTATCTGCGGATGAAGATACGGTTCAATGGCACAACAACAATCAACTTCCACTACTCTCATGGTCAGCACAAGCAGGTGGATTTTTCTCCGGTGCTTTTTCTCCCGAAGATCGTTCAAACGATGAAATGGTTCGTGTATATTATAGCGATCCGAACTGGGAACGTTATCGTCGTGCAGTCATACTAGCCAATGAGAAACAAGTAACGCCTACACAAATCGCTCTTTATTTTGTTCTTCATCGTCCATTTCCTACAGCCGCTATTATTGGGCCTCGCTCTTCTGAAGAATTGGCTCAATCGTTTGAGGTATTATCACTTGATATTCATGAAGCCGATCTGCAATGGCTTAATTTGGAAAGGGATGAACGATCATGATCCAACATAAATTAGCGGCTCAATTGTTTACAGTACGCAATGAACTCAAACAAGACTTTATCTACACGCTTAAAGAACTTCGCAAAATGGGTTGGACGGCTGTACAGATTGACGGATTACATGGTAATGATCCTGCTGAAATCGCTTCGGTTATGAAAGAAATCGGTCTTCGCACCGCAGGAATGCATGTAGGCTTAGAACGAATGAAAAATGATCTGGATCAAGTTATTATAGAAGCCGATCTTTTTGGTACACCGGATATGATCTGTCACTCTCTGCCGGATGAACACAAAAATGAGCAAGGTTATCTGTACGTACGACAGGAGCTGCGTAAAGTATCTGCTATCGTTTCTCCTCAAGGTTATCGCGTAGGATTTCATAATCATGATTGGGAATTTCATACGATGATGGAAGGCAAATATGCACTCCAATATTTATTAGAATACGATGAAGCTACCCCTGTCTATGCTGAAATAGATACGTACTGGGTGAAAAAAGCTGATCTTGATCCGTTAACTATTATTCGTCAGTATGCTCACCGAATGCCGATCTTACATTTTAAAGATATGACAAACGATGAACATCGATATTTTGCCGAAGTCGGTAGTGGTGTGATCGATTTTGCTCCTCTGTTGCAGTGGGGTGAGCAGAACGGTGTAGAATGGTACGCTGTCGAGCAGGATTATTGTCCGGGTTCACCAATGGACAGTTTGGAATCCAGTCTACATTATTTGAATACCTTAATCAAAACGCTGTAATCTACCCGCACCATTTCGCTATACATGTGTATTCGCCAGTATGAAAGGAGTAGTGCTATGCAAGCCGAACTTGATTCTGTTCCCAAAAAATCAACGAAGAGCAAAAAAGCATCTTCAGCAGGCCTATGGAAAACGATTGTAGTGAACCGCTATCTGTACCTGATGTTGCTACCATGTCTTATCTTTTTCGTCATCTTCTCCTATCTTCCTATGGCGGGGCTGGTGATGGCATTTAAAGAATTTCGCTTCAATGCCGGGATGTTCGGAGGGCCGTGGGTAGGGCTTCGCTACTTCAAATTATTCTTCTCTTATCCAGATGCGACTCAATTGATTTTGAATACGTTTATTGTAGGCTTTCTCAAAATTATTGTGTACTTCCCTTTCCCTATCTTACTAGCATTAATGCTAAATGAAGTACGTTCCAAACGATTTAAATCGATAACCCAAACGATCTCCTATCTCCCTTACTTCCTCTCCTGGGTTGTTGTTGCCGCTTTTACCAATAAAATCCTTGCTCCTGATGATGGTATTTTCAATCAATTTATGGCTGCTCTCGGTGGCGACGGTAGTATTTTCTACATGATGGATGGCAAATACTTCTATCTTATTATGTTCCTCACGTATCTTTGGAAAAATATCGGGTGGGGTTCAATCATTTATCTGGCTTCGATGGCGGGAATCGATCCTACTTTATACGAAGCCGCTGAAATGGATGGCGCAAGCAAATGGCGCAAAATCTGGCATATTACATTGCCTTCAATCCGCCCTACTATCGCTATTTTGTTTATTTTGGATATTGGTAGTCTGTTAACTACAGGGTATGAACAGAACTATCTACTTCGTACTGCTGGTAACTCTGATTACTCCGATATTCTGGATACGTATGTATTGCGAGTAGGTATGATGCAAGGACAATATGGATATGGTGCTGCTGTCGGTTTGTTACAAGGTCTGGTTGGCTTAATTCTTGTTATTGTAACCAATTATCTAGTCAAACGCTTTAGCAAAAATGAAGCAAGTCTCTGGTAGTCCAATAAACCATTTGGAGTGATTTTTGTGAAAACTATTAAACGCCACACTTCACTTACGCTTTGCCTGTTATTGTTTATGGTTGTATTGTTATCTGCTTGTTCTTCAGACAGCAGTGGTAGTGAAGCGACAAGTGACGTTGCTGCGGATGGTCGTAAAAGCGGTGAAGGTGGATTTATCGCTAATCGTGATCTAACCGGACGTATTTTCCTTGAAGGAGACGGTGCTCAATTACCTGATGATCAAGTCGGTAACCCGATTGCACTCAAAATCAAAGAAAAAACAGGCATGACCATTAACTGGCAATCCAGTGGTGCCGCTGATGGACTACAAGAATTAACAGTAGCGCTGGCAACTGGAGATTTACCCGATGTGATCGAAGCTTATCTCGATCATGGAGGTCGCCCGGAAATGAACGTACTTCTCAAAGGTGCTCGTGAAGGTCTATTCACAGATTTAAGCCCTTACCTCAAAAATACAAAAGTGCTCAAAAACTATCTAGATCCTGACTTTTTGCCTCGTGATACTAAAGAAAACGTTATGTTCCGCCCGGAATTTGGCGGCAAAGTGTACTTTATTCATATGAATATTCCTGCCAAAAATACAACCGATGAAGATCGTCTTCACTATCGTGCAGGACTATGGATTCGTGCAGATATCGCCAAAGCATTAAATGTCGATCCTTCCAAAATCAAAACACAAGATGATCTATACAATCTAGCACTCAAAATCAAAGCTGGAAATTTCAAAGATAACAATGGTAAACCGATCACTGTCATTGGGCCTCGTAAATGGGGCGGTCAAGTTACCAGTACTTTATTCAAAAACTTTGACTTCGGTAATGGTACACAATTTGATGTCGAAAATGGACAAGTCAAACATGTAGCTGAAACTGATTATGCACTTAAAAGTATTGAATTTGTACAAAAACTGTTAAAAGAAGGCCTACTTGATAAAGAAGCTTTCAATATGGATGGTGTACGTGCCGAAGAAGCATACAATAACGGCTCTTATGCAATTTCGTCCTATATGAATATCGCTCCAGATTCATTGACCATGTTCGAGAAAACTAAATATTTACCAATGGATCAGATGGAAAATTACAAAGGCGAAACCGCTATTTATGAGAAAGAAAAATCCGGTAGTCAAGTGGTAGCGATCCCTTCCACAACCAAAAATCCAGAACAAATTATTCAGTATATGGATTACCTTGCAAGTAAAGAAGGAAAAGCGCTTTGGAACTATGGTATCGAAGGCGAAGATTACAACATCAATGATAAAGGGCAATATATCTATACAGATAAAGTACTAGATGTGATGAAAAATAACCCAGGTGAAGAACGCAATACCATTCCTTACTTCTGGGGAAGTCTACTTGGCAAAACCGATGTCAATAACAACAAAGACTTTGGTGAATTGATTCGTAGCGCAAATTCCCAGCCAGAACGGTACAAATTGTATTTTGAATTGATGAATTATGGTAATCCAAAATATAAATACTGGGATGGTTATACAGCCGCTTCTTATTTAGCGGAAGTGCCTGATATTGAAGCATCACTCAAACCGGTACTCGATTCATACAAAGATGTGTTAGTACAAGCCTTTTTTGCTAAAGATATGACAGAAGCTACGCAAATGCTCAACGATTATCGTCAACAGCTCAAAGATGCTGGTGTAGAGCAATATGAGAAGTATTTACAAGATAAATACAATGCTGATCCTTCTTCGGTTGTGTTCTATATCGATGCATTTTTCTAAAAAATATACGTTGTGATCTTATCCTGATCTACCATTGAACTGCTTAGGGGATACTAACCTATCCCCTATCAAATTAAAACTGCGGAGGTTATGCAGATGGATAAAGCAGTAGGCAAAGCACCGCTCAATGAGCGCATCGCTATTGTAATCAACTATATGTTACTGGTTGTTTTGTGTCTGGTTATTCTGATGCCACTTGTTAATATTTTGGCGCTGTCTTTGAATGATGGTAAAGATGCTTCACTCGGTGGGATCGCTTTTTGGCCTCGTGTGTTCTCGGTATCTAACTATATCGAAGTATTCAAAAATCCGGCTGTACTGCAAGGTATGGAAGTGACTTTATTTCGTACAATTTTAGGAACATTTCTAAGTGTATTGCTCACTTCGATGGCTGCTTTTGCACTCAAAAATAAAAATTTACCGGGTGTAGGTATCGCTAGTATTTTTATTGTATTCACGATGTTATTCAATGGCGGTATTATTCCTTACTTTATGGTTTTGAAAATGTTCCACTTGAACAATACAATCTGGGTATACATTATCCCTACTCTCTATAGCGCTTGGAACCTTATTCTGGTACGTACTTTTTTCCAATCGATTGATCAAAGTATGGAAGAATCTGCTAAGATCGATGGCGCTCACGATTTTCAAGTGTTATTCCGTATTTATATCCCGCTCAGTATGCCAGTATTATCTGTTATCTGTTTGTTTAATGGTGTAATGCACTGGAATGACTGGTTCTCAGGTGCTTTTTATGTGACTGATGAGAAATTAAGACCTTTACAAACGATATTGCAACAGATGCTAACCGCGGCTGAAGCGATGCGTAAAAACTTATCGATGAATGCGATGATGAGCGCAGGTAACTCGGTCACGACCGAATCGATGAAAATGACGATGGTGATTATTTCGGTAGTGCCGATTGCTACGATTTATCCGTTTATTCAGAAATATTTTGTACAGGGTATTATGGTCGGATCGGTCAAAGGATAATTCACAATCTTACCTGCTGGACGATCACCCTACAGAAATAAAGTACAAAAATCGGGATGCGCTACGTCCTTAAATAAATGAGGGATTATCATTGAACGAAAAACAATATGATGTTGTCTCTATCGGTGATGCTAATATTGATCTGATCGTCGCAGGAAGTGATCAGATGCCTCTTCCAGGGCAAGAAGTTTTTGTGCAAAATATGCTGATTCATATAGGTGGAGGTGCAGCTTTATTCTCGATGGCACTCGCCAAAATGGGGCTTAAAGTTGCTTTTAACGGGGTGCTGGGCAGTGATTACTACGGTCGCTTTATTTTGGATGAATTTAGTGAATTAAATATCGATACTTCTTATATTCGTCAAAGTGAAGAAAATAATACAGGTATTTCAATTGCTATTAATCCTGAACAAGATCGTTCATTTATCACTTATATGGGCTCTAATGCCGAAGTGCGTATGGAAGACTTGAACGAAAATAGTATGCGATACGGTCGTCATGTTCATTTAACCGGTTATCAAGGCAGTCGCAATCATGATGCATATTTACAAATGATCAAAAAAATCAAATCGTTTGGCACTACGATCTCATTCGATGTCGGGTGGGATGATAGTGGTGAATGGTATAGCGGTATTTTTGAAATTATGCAAGAAGTCGATATTTTCTTTCTAAATGAGCTGGAAGCATTACATTATACCGGTTGTACTGAAATTCGCGAATCGATTAACAAAATGTCGCAACATGCTAAACATTTGGTTGTTAAAATGGGATCACGCGGAGCTGTTGCTGTTCAACAGCATCATATGGTCTACCGTTCTGCGTATACGATCACAGCAGTAGATACGACAGGTGCAGGCGATAGTTTTAATGCAGGTTATATGTATGGCGTCTTAACAGGACACGATACCGGAGAATGTCTACAATATGGCAATGCTTGTGGAGCACTTTCTGTATCGGCTTATGGAGGCAATACAGGTATACCGGATCAAGCAGGTGTAGAAGCATTTATAGCCAGACAAGCAGGACATATTGCAGACGATTGGGAAGTTATTGTCTGATCTAGGGAGGCACACTATGTTTTTCACAGAAGATAAATTAAAAAAACGTCTAGAGCAATTGGAACCACTCCGTTATCGGGATGCTTTTGAAGTGCCAGAGTATATTGCTATCGAAGATATTATCGGTGAAAATGGCATGCGTCCTCCAACAGCAACATTAGAAAATCAAAGTACATGGCTAAGAACAGGCGATTTTTGGAAAGGCAGAGACCGTTATTTATGGCTCTCTGCCTCTGTTGATGTTCCAGCAAAATGGTCTGATCGTACAGTTGTCGGTTTATTTGACTTTGGGATTACCGAAGGCGGTAACAACGGTGGCTTTGAATCGTTAGCCTATTGGAATCATCAACCTTATCAAGGCGTAGATAGCAACCATATAGAGATGATTTTACCGGTAGGTTACTCCGGTGAAGCCCGACTGGATTTTCGCTTATGGTCAGGGCTTGAAGGTGGTGGCCCTCCTCGTGAAATGAATCATCAGATCAAGCAATCACAGATCGCATGGTTGGATGG
Source organism: Paenibacillus nicotianae (assembly GCF_042681745.1). Lineage (NCBI taxonomy): Bacteria > Bacillati > Bacillota > Bacilli > Caryophanales > Paenibacillaceae > Paenibacillus > Paenibacillus nicotianae. Next base: position 2,965,037 of record NZ_JBHUGF010000010.1, read on the forward strand.
ACAAGTTGATACGTTTTTTTATACATCCAAAGCGATATTGCAGACGATTACTATTTTGGCTGAAACGGTATATGAACGTTCAGCATTGCTGCAATGTCTGGATAAAGCTTTTCACCAAATCAACTGGTCGAAACCCGGCTCAGACTCTTTCTATGAATCGGTCTATACCGCTGCTGATCAATTAGATCAACAATTGACTGCGATGAAGCAACATCATCCGGTGACTGTTACCGCTCTGGGACATACTCATATTGATGTAGCATGGTTATGGCGCTTAAAGCATACCCGCGAAAAAGCGGCTCGTTCCTTTTCTACAGTTCTTCGTTTAATGGAACATGATCCTGACTATATTTTTCTTCAGACCCAACCGCAATTGTATGACTATATCAAGCAAGATTATCCAGATATTTATGAAAAGATCAAAGCAAGAATCAGTGAAGGTCGCTGGGAAGCTGGCGGTGGTATGTGGGTAGAAGCCGATTGTAATCTTACCTCTGGCGAATCGCTAGTGCGGCAATTTTTATTTGGGACACGCTTTTTTGAACAAGAGTTTGGCGTTTCCAGTACTTATCTATGGTTACCCGATGTATTCGGTTATAGCTGGGCATTACCACAGATTTTGAAAAAATCAGGTTTTGATACGTTTATGACGACCAAAATCAGTTGGAATCAAGTGAACCGGATGCCTCATGATACATTCCAATGGCGTGGTATTGATGGATCAGAAGTGTTAACTCACTTTATAACAACACCGGATGATTGGGAAGGCGGCAATTCTTTCTTTTATACTTATAATGGATTGATCGAAGCTCAGACTGTTCAAGGGATCTGGAATAGTTATCAGGATAAAGAAGTGAATCAGAATTTGCTATTATCCTACGGATATGGTGATGGCGGTGGTGGCGTTACACGCGAAATGTTAGAACTTCGTCGTCAATTGGATCGTATACCGGGTGTACCTCAAGTCACTACCGGACGTGCTGATGATTATTTTGAACAGTTAAATACAACATTCGATCATACCGATCGTTATGTGCACACATGGGATGGTGAACTGTATCTCGAATATCATAGAGGTACGTATACTAGCCAAGCTTATAACAAAAAAATGAATCGCAAATTAGAGCTGTTGTATCGGGAAACGGAATGGCTACAAACGATCCAAAGTGTACTTGCTACCGACTGGTCTACGTACGCACAACAGTCAATCAATGAAGGTTGGAAAATTATTTTACGCAATCAATTCCATGATATTATTCCTGGTTCTTCGATTGCAGAAGTCTATGAAGATAGCACCAAAGAGTATGCAGAAGCGTTGCAGATCGGTCAGCACGCTTGGTCATCTGCTTCAACAGCATTAACAACAACTGATGATCGTAGCGTCACCGTATTCAACAGTTCCTCATGGGCAGTCTCTCCTACTGTTCATATTCCATTTACGTTATGTGGAACAGAGGATTATCAATGGATAGACGCTCAACAATATCCATTGCAAGCACAACGTGCAGACGATCACTGGATCGTACAAACATCCACTATTCCTGCACTGGGTGTAAGTACGATTTATTACAATACGATAGTCAATACCGACGATAACACTATCGCAGATTCTATTCCTTTCTTATATGAAGAAGGCAGATTGATCACTCCTTATTATGAATTGCAATGGAATGAACAAGGACAACTGATTAGTATTATGGATGTAGAAAATGTGCGCCAGGTGCTTGCTCCTGATGCTCGTGGTAATGTATTTCAACTATTTGAAGACAAGCCGATGAACTTTGACTCCTGGGATATCGATATCTTTTATCAAGAAAAAATGGAAGAAATCAATCATTTAATCTCGGTACGCTTGGTAAGTACAGGTCTTTTACAGACGACTGTAGAATTTGTCTGGCAGTATGATGAGACAGTGATTACTCAACAATTAACTGTATATGCTCGCAGTCGTCGGATCGATTTCCAGACACATGTAGATTGGAAAGAACGTCAAAAGTTACTTAAAGTCGCATTTCCTGTACAGATTCGCTCTACAGAAGCAAGCTATGATATTCAGTTCGGCAATGTAAAACGTCCGACACACTGGAATACCAGTTGGGATTGGGCACGATTTGAAAGTGTAGGTCATCAATGGGCGGACTTGTCAGAACGTAATTATGGAGTGAGTCTGCTTAATGATTGCAAATATGGCTATGATATTAAAGACAATGTGATGCGCCTATCATTATTAAAATCAGCTATCTATCCTGATCCACAAGCAGATTATGGGCAACATGAATTTACGTATTCATTATATCCTCATGCTGGCGACTGGTTGACTGGTCATACTGTTCAAGAAGCATGGGCGCTCAATCAACCTTGTCAGATTGCTTCAGGCAAAGCTCACATATTGAATACAGATCGTTCGTCGTTCTCTATGTTCACTTTATCTGCTGCTCATGTCATGGTTGATGCTGTCAAAAAAGCAGAAGATCATGATCTGATTGTACTTCGTGTTCATGAATACGGTGGTATTCGTTCACCTCTTCAGATTACCAGTGATCTTGTTATCGATAGCTGGCAAGAGTGTAATCTAATGGAACAACCGATTGGAGACGTTCAACATGCTCCATTATCGATTGAAATTTCACCTTATGAGATTCGTACCTTTCTGATATCACTTCAAGGGGTGTAAGCCGATGACTGCTCAACCTTTGCAACTTACAACAGCTATGAATAATTATATTCAGCAAGTCGAACAACAATTGGAACATCTTCCTGTATTACAGGGGATGTTCCGTCAATGTTATGCCAATACGTGTGAGACTACCTTACAACGATTAGCGGATGGCAGTACATTTGTGATTACAGGTGATATTCCAGCGATGTGGTTACGAGATTCAACTGCTCAAGTACGGCATTATTTGCCTGTAGCTTCTAGTGATCCTGAAGTAGCTGATATCATCGCAGGTGTGATTCGTCGTCAAATCTTTTATATCGGGATTGATCCTTATGGAAATGCTTTTAATATCGAAGATAATGATCATCGGTATGATATTGATCTGACTGAATTAAATGGCTGGGTATGGGAACGCAAATATGAGATTGATTCACTTTGTTATCCGATTCAATTGAGCTATTTGTTCTGGAAAAATACCGGACGTACAGATATATTTGATGAATCTTTTCGTACGGTGCTTCACCGGATTATCGATCTCTGGCGTTGTGAACAACACCATGATGATCGTTCTCCTTATGTATTTATGCGTGAAGATTGTCCTCCTTCGGATACTCTTCGTAATCAGGGTAAAGGGATGCCTACTTCGTATACAGGGATGACATGGTCAGGATTTCGTCCTAGTGATGATGCCTGTACTTTTGGATATCTAATTCCATCTAATATGTTCGCATCTGTTGTCTTGGGTTATATGGCAGAAATCGCTATCGCTATCTATCATGATGAGCGACTTACCACCAAAGCTTTGCGTTTACAAGAAGAAATCGATTTTGGAATCGAACATTATGGTACTGTGATTCATCCGCAATATGGCAAAATCTATGCGTATGAGACAGACGGGCAAGGAAATCATCATCTGATGGACGATGCGAATGTTCCTAGCTTGTTGTCTATTCCTTATTTGGGTTATCGTACTGTCGATGATACGGTATATCAAAATACACGTGCCTTTGTATTAAGCGAACACAATCCGTATTATTTTACAGGTACAGTCGCAAGTGGAATCGGTAGCCCTCATACACCGACCGATTATATCTGGCATATTTCATTGTGTATGCAAGGATTAACTTCTACCGACCACATAGAAATAGAATCGATTCTTCATACTCTGGCTAGTACTCATGCAGATACAGGCTTTATGCATGAAGGATTTCATAAAAACGATCCAACCCAGTTTACCCGTCCCTGGTTTGCATGGGCAAATAGTTTATTTGCTGAATTTGTTAGCCAGTACGCACTTCAATCCAGTAAGGAGCCATCTTCCCTATGAATACGATTATTTCTACCTATTGGAAAGACCTGAATGTATTGCAAGTGAATCGTGAACCTGCTCGATCTTATTATATTCCGTATGCTGATAGATCAAGTGCGCATGCTCGTCAACGGGGAAAGTCTCCTTTTTACCAGTCTTTAAATGGAGGATGGCAATTCCGTTATTATGATACGGTGCGGGATATAGAACCTGATTTTTTTATGCCATCATATAATGTACAAGCCTGGGATTCGTTGCTTGTTCCTTCTTGCTGGCAAACGAGTGGATATGATCAACAACATTATACAAATCTTAGTTATCCTTTTCCTTGCGATCCTCCGTTTATCCCGGATCAGAATCCGGCTGGCGCTTATGTAAAAGAAATCCGCCTGCAACAAGGATGGCAAGAGCGAGAATCATATCTTGTTTTTGAAGGTGTGCAATCTTGTCTGTACTTGTGGATCAACGGACAATTTGTCGGTTACAGTCAGGGCAGTCGTGTTCCTGCTGAATTTCGAGTCACCCCTTATTTGCAGGAAGGTGTGAACCGTATCGCTGTACTGGTACTAAAATGGTGTGAAGGTTCTTATTTGGAAGATCAAGATATGTGGCGTTATAACGGGATTTTTCGTGATGTATATCTACTCACACGCGACCCTCAGCATATACGTGATGTATTTATACAACAGTCGCTAGATGATCAATATGGTGATTACCATCAAGCTAGACTCGATATCCAATTGGAATGTTCTACACTGGTAACAGAGAACGCACATCTGGAAGTGCAAGCGATTCTATTAGCGCCGGATGGCACCGAATTGTTAACTACAACAGCTTTGGTAGATCATACTGCAACCGTAACGATGGAGATTACACATCCGATTCTTTGGAATGCAGAATCTCCTGCACTGTATACTTTGTATATTCAATCCGGTCAAGAAGTGTTGCGATTTGCTGTAGGTCTGCGTCAGATTGAGATTACAGAAGATGGTGTATTTCAGATCAACAAGCAACCGATTAAGCTAAAAGGTGTCAATCGTCATGATTCTCATCCTGAACTTGGGCAGACGATTCCTGTGCAACATATGCTGACCGATCTACACTTAATGAAGCAACACAATATCAATACCATTCGTACTTCTCATTATCCAAATGACCCTAAATTTATGGAGTATTGTGATGAATATGGCTTCTATGTGATCGATGAAGTTGATCTGGAATGTCATGGTATTGGTATTCCTGAAGATTTTGCCGATGGAGCTTTTCATCAATTGTCGGTTAATCCTGATTGGCAAGAATCTTTTGTTGAACGTGCAGTACGCTTGATCGAACGTGATAAAAATTTCTCTTCGGTTATCATGTGGTCAATGGGCAATGAATCAGGTTACGATATCAATCATATTGCGATGGCTCGATGGACACGCGAACGCGATCCTTCTCGTCCTGTACATTATGAAGGGGCGGCTCCTGTATACAAAGGGCATGAAGATGTGAGCGTGCTGGATGTAGAAAGTCGTATGTACTCTTCACCTGCCGATATTATCGCGTATGCTAGTGATAACAATCATACCAAGCCTTTATTTCTATGCGAGTACAGTCATGCTATGGGAAATGGCCCTGGTGATCTCAAGCAATACTGGGATGCTATTTATGCTTATCCCAAATTAATGGGTGGTTGTGTCTGGGAATGGGTTGATCATGGTATAGCTCAAGTAAGCCAAAACGGTCAATCCTATTATGCGTATGGTGGAGATTTTGGAGACAAGCCTAACGATGGTAACTTCTGTATCGACGGTCTGGTTTCTCCTGATCGTAAGCCTCATACCGGATTATTAGAACTCAAACAAATTATAGCTCCTGTGCGCATTGAAGCAGTAATTACAGCAGAAGGAAATACACATACTACTATCGGGAATCAATTTAGCATTACGAATCTATACGATTTCTCCGATGTATCGCACTTGATACTACACTGGAAAATCGAAGATGAAGGTCTACTTATCGAGCAAGGAACGATGATGATGCCTGCGATTGCTCCACAACATTCGGCTACAATCACTGTTCCTAGTAACGCTCTACAATACAATACGCATCCTCTTCGCTATCTGACTTTCTCTGTGCTGACAACTACAGAACAGGTCTGGGCGCCGATTGGTTATGAGATTGCTTTTGCTCAATTCTATATTGCTGTTGATCCTGTAGCGATAACAGAATATTCGACTCAAAACGATTCTGTACGCAATCTATTAGCAAATAGTCCACTACAGACGAACGAGTCTCAAGGACGTTTAGTGATCGAAGGGGTAGATTTCCGTTATGTCTATGATCTGGAACGTGGACAATTTACAGAATGGAGCAAATCAGGAGTGGCATTGCTTCAACAGCCAACTGCATTTACGATCTGGAGAGCGCCAATCGATAATGATATGCATATCAAAGAAAAATGGTTAGATATGGGTTACGATCATCTCGCTACCAAAGTATATAATAGTCACTGGTCATGTATAGCAGAACATTCTGTAACTATTACTACTTCTTTCTCGCTATCTTCTTACAGTCACTATCCTGTATTACGTGGTGAAGTATGGTGGACGATTCAAAATGATGGCAGACTAGAATTCAAAGTCAAAGCCAACGTGCTGGATACCGCTCCATTTTTACCGCGATTTGGCTTATCGCTCGCTATGCCCGCAGGAACAGAATATATCGATTATTTTGGACGCGGTCCGCATGAAAGTTATATCGATAAGCATTATAGTACACGTTTTGGCAAATATGAGAAAACAGTCGATGACCTCTTTTACAATTACATTATGCCGCAGGAAAATGGGTCTCGCTTTGAAACGCATTGGATGAGCGCTACACAAGCGATAGGTGTCGGACTGTATTTTACAAGTTCTCAATCGTTCTCTTTTAATGCTTCTCATTACACACCAACAGACATTATGCAGGCAAAACACACTTATGAATTGATTCGTCGACCAGAAACATTTATCCATTTAGATTACAAAATGAGTGGCGTGGGCTCAAATTCTTGTGGTCCCCAATTGGCTGAACAGTATCAATTACAGGAAAAAGAGTTTGTTTTTGATATGCAGATTATGCCTTTTTGTAAAGAAGATTAGATGAGAGTGGCAGTTACAGCGCTGCGTTCATCCTGTTATTCTTGTCGTCGCTTGCTGTCAATGAATCGCTTGATTAACCGCTATACGGTAGGATTTCGCTTCGCTCTTTCAACACAATAAGATACGCTTCGCTACTATAAAGATGGTTATGGGACAGGAAAGATAGAATACCTTAGAACTAAACCTGTTAAATTATTTAAAGTGGAAAAGGATTAAATCTTAATTCTCTGTGTAGTATTAACAGAGAAACAGATTTAATCCTTTTTGTATTGATGATACGATTTGAAAAGATTTAATTTCTAGATATGAGCTGATGTTATAGGGCGGGATAAGGCTTCAGGTGTGCGCAGTTTGCCGTCACCTTTTTCCCATAACCAGAGGATGGAAGTGACTCCGCGTGGATAGTATTTGCTACCACTAATAATGCCGGAGATAATCTGGTCACTCCAGCACCAGTAGGAATACTCTGGATGCGTCAGCCATTCAACATGAGCAGCATCTGCTGTAAGCCCCTCTTCATCCCATGTCAGTCCCATAATCTCACGCGCGATAAATTGCGACAGATAGATTTTACTTAACCATGAATTATTGCTTGTCGATGATAATTTCCAAGCACCATTATCAAATAAACATGTGCCTTTGACTAATACAGTATTCAAATGTGTGTGCAACGCTTGGAGATAGTCCGCGAATCGTCCATCACGTTCCAGAGCGTTGGAACAGCCTGTAAAATAGGGAAATACCAGTCCTTCAATAGCCGGAATAATCTGCGAATCATTACCTTCGCCTATCACTGCTGGAATATACCCTTGCTGATTCAATTGAGCAGTTACCGTTGCGGCGCACCGATCGGCTTGTGCACCTGCTTGCTCTGCATATTCTGTCTGCCCTTCCTCATAAAATAATTTTTCTAATGCCAAGTAGACTGCCCAACATTTACCTGCTAGATAAATATTGTTACGAGATTGACCGAGCGATACATCCAGACTGTCATATGTGGTAATCTCAGCCCCACCTTGAGTACGATTGCTATCTAATCCCATAAGACCGTTACGTTGCTCTGGATCTGGGTGATCCCGGTGAAGCATACTTTGCAATCCATCTTGTAGGATACTCATATATTTTTGCTTGAAATCATGGTCTTTGGTCTGCTCAATATAAGTTAATGCACAGCAAAGCCAGTTGACTAACTCTTCATGACTCATATATGAAAAGCAATCATCAATGCCTGCTAATTCATAAGCCGAATACTGTGGACGAGAAAAGTGATTGGCTATCCCGACATCATGTGTAAAGGATAATCCACCGGGATACACTGTCTGATCTTGTGGAAAACACACTTGATCATAATAGCTGTACCTCTCTACAAAAAACTCTAATTCATTGCGTACTGTCCAGGGATTCATAATAAGCTCGTAATACAATTGATCGGCTGTAAGATCAAGCGTATTCATCATCCGATATTCACCTTCATTGACGATCCAGAGCGGTTGGTTATCAGCGGTCTGCAACAATTGAGTACTACCATAATAACTATGAATCGATTGTGCCACCATAAAATGCTGATCTGGATTAAGCTTATGACTTTCACCAATCCACTTATTCGCTTGTTCGCAAGCATGAATCAAAGGCTCCCAGTGATGTAGCGCATATGTACCTACCTCTTCTATACGCTTAAAATAACGGGTGTAATAATAAGAGGTATCTATTCCTGTAGTAACAATTCCATCTCGGTAAAAGCAGATCGCTAAACGGAAAGTACGCTTTTGACCTGCAGGTACATCCATCAGTAATGCTCCTACAATTCCTAGACCGAAATACAAATTATTCGCAAATGTTTCTTGCAATACTTTTTCGATACCAAATCCAAGCGCTGGCGTCACATCAGGATCATCACATAAAATAGCAGTCTGCCTTCCCTGTCCTACTCCTACATATGAATCACTGGCTTGATCATCTGCTGAGCTAATCACACGCATGGCACGGTAAGGATCGCTTCCTTCATAACCAAAAAAAGCTCGTCTGCTGACTTTACCTGCTGTATTATCTATTGTCATTTCTGCAAAGACAGCTGGCACAATAGCAGATTTGAGTTCTTCGTCACTTGCCTGAGCAGGATCAGGAACAGGACGCACAGAAGAATACATTTTGAATGTAAGATCGCCGGCTGTCCACGTATCGGTGGCTATATCTAATGTACGCTCGATATGCTCGTCTTTGAAATGAACCAACGATATCGCTGACGGATGATCGGTCTGTTTCTCCTTTTCTACATCGTAACGAGAACTTTCATCTTCTACTTGAGTAAAAAAAGGCAGTGCTTCATACGTAGCTCCGTCTCTGGATTGTAACCCGATATAAATATTCTCATCTGCTGGTTTGCCAAGTTCTAGACCCAGTCCTCCTTTGGCTCCTTTGAATCCTAATGTAAAACTAGCAAATGCGCCGATTGGAGAATGTTGTACATTATAAAATGAATTTTTTTTCATTTCATGTAACCCCTTTCATTTTGATAAGTATGCGTGTATGCTATCAGTAATTACCTTCATAGTTCAGATTTATCCTAACAAAGTATATTCTGTAACACCATTTCCAAATCGCTCCACTATTTACCCAAATCAAGCATTATAGTGAGATTGGAGGTTGTCCATGTCTACTTCCTTTATTCCACCCGAATGGGGACAAAGTCTAGCTGAGACCATTTTTCCCGATGTACAGACAACAATGAATTTGTTCGGTATTCACCTGCGTACTGTCAGTACAGATTGGCAATACCCGATTCACGATCATCCACAGTATGAGATCAATTATGTTTTACAAGGACAACAATTAATGACTGTTGGCTCTCAAAGTTATGTTCAGCAAGAAGGCGATCTGATGATTTTGCCACCTGGCACTTCTCATTCAAGTCGCACGATAGAAGGGCAGTCTTTTACGTATTTTTGTATTCATTTTGATATTGATGACCGCTTGTTTCTTTCATTGTTAGAGCGATTGAATCAAGTGATGTTCAAACAATCCAGTGCAGTAGCTCAAGCGATGCAACCTTACTTACTCAAAATTGCTAATCCAATCGAACATACAGATGAACATATCATTACGCGTCGAATGCATCTGCAAGCTGCGGTATTTGAATTGTTTGGTGTACTCTGGGAAGCGATATCTAATGAAGCGGCTGGACTTGCTCCTGCTAGTTATGCTCATGTCGAGATGGCACATCAGATTGCCGCTCGATTGCAAGGGATAGCTAATCGCAATATCGCTCAATTAGAAGCCACTTCTGATTCTCATTATGGAATTGATGATATTGCAGCAGAACTAGGCATCAGCCCTTCTCATTGCAATCGAATTTTTCATCAAGTGTTTGCTATCTCTCCACGTAGCTATTTGTCTAATCTGGTTCTTCACAAATCCAAATTATTATTGTCCGATCAACGAATGTCGATACAAGATATCGCTTCGATTTTGGGGTATCGTGATATTGCTCATTTTAGCAGGCAATTTAAGCGCTGGTCTGGTATATCGCCCAGTCATTATCGCAAAAATCAAATGGTGATGCCTTCTGAATGTAAAGCCTAATATAGAACTTGCTCTCCTACCGGCGGGCAAGTTCGTTGTTGTGTAATGAATATTCTTACTTTATTGTTATACTTATACTTATTTTGTGCAATTCAGGATACACATTATAGACTATGGAGGTGTTATCATCATGAAAATGGTATTCAGATGGTTTGGTGAACATAACGATACTGTCACATTAGAACAGATTCGGCAGATTCCTGGAGTCGAAGGCATCGTCTGGGCACTGCATGATGTACCTGTGGGCGAAGTATGGTCACAAGAACGGATTCGTGAGATTCAAGCGACTGCCAATCGGTATGGTCTACATACGCATGTTGTTGAGAGCGTTAACATTCATGAAGATATCAAGCTAGGATTGCCTTCACGCGATCAATATATTGCCAATTACAAACAGACGATTATCCATTTAGCTGAAATTGGTGTACAGGTTATTTGCTATAATTTTATGCCTATTTTCGATTGGTTGCGTACTGATCTGCATCGGCCTGCGGCAGACGGTTCTACTTCTCTTTTTTATGAGAAAAGTAAAATTGACAATATTGATCCACTGGAATTAGTGTCTCAGATCAATGCCAATTCTGCGCTCACGATGCCCGGTTGGGAACCTGAACGACTAACCCATTTAACTGAATTGTTCAAAGCTTATGAAGGATTCACAGAAGAGGATTTGTGGAGTAATTTACAGTACTTTCTGGATGAAATTATTCCTGTTGCTGAAGCAAACGGTATCCAAATGGCGATTCATCCCGATGATCCACCATGGTCGATTTTTGGTCTGCCTCGTATTATTCGCAGTCAGGATAATATTCGTCGCTTTTTGCAAATGTATAATAGTCCGTCACATGGGATTACGTTGTGTAGCGGTTCGCTTGGAGCGAATCCAGAAAATGATATCGTATCGATGGTGCATGAATTTGCAGATCGGATTCCTTTTACCCATTTACGTAATGTCAAAGTAGAAGACAACGGTGACTTTGCAGAAACGTCTCATCGTACACAAGATGGTACAGTGAATCTAACAGGGATTGTACAGGCGTACCAAGAAGAAGGATTTACCGGATATTGCCGACCGGATCATGGCAGACATATCTGGAATGAAGAATGTCGACCGGGTTACGGGTTGTATGACCGCGCTTTGGGTATTATGTATCTATGGGGATTATGGGATTCATTTCAATATAAGCATTCTTGAACATGATTATATCTAAAGAAGCAATATGTGAAAGGAAGGGATACCTTTGAGCCAATCTTTTACAGGAAAAGACGATCATTATCAACCTATTTCAGATGTAGAAACAGATCCATTATTCGCTAGCGATGTCCCTCCTCCTGCGCCGACCAAGCCTTCAACAGGAAATGCGCTGGTAGACAAAACATTACGTGAAGTGATTCGTTCTGCTGAAAAAACAGCCGGAGAACCACCGACCGAGACAGAAACAAGTGAGCTTCCACTGCACTCTCATCTTAAAGGCAAAGTTGTGGTGATCACAGGTGGAGCAGGTGTATTATGTCGCACGATGGCTTATGAATTAGCGCGACAAGGATGCAAAATTGCTATCTTGAATCGTACATTAGCCAAAGGTGAAATGGTAGCGGCAGAGATTCGGGATGCAGGTGGAGAAGCGATTGCTGTAGCCTGCGATGTGACCAAAGAAGACAACGTAATTCTAGCCGAAGCAACAGTAATGGCTGAATTTGGAGCTTGCGACATTCTGATTAATGGAGCAGGCGGGAATCATCCTGATGCGAATACGACAGAAGAATCTTTTCGAGAAGAACATCTGAATGATGTCTCCAAGCAGACTTTTTACGATATTGGACTCAATGGATTTAGAGATGTGCTTGATCTGAACATGATCGGGACATTGATTCCTACCCAGATCTTCTCACGTAATATGATCCATCGCGAAGGTGCAACCGTAATTAATATTTCGTCGATGAGTGCATATTCACCAATGACCAAAGTACCGGCTTATAGTGCTGCCAAAGCGGCGATCAATAACTTTACCCAGTGGTTAGCTGTACATTTCGCTGATGCAGGGATTCGGGTAAATGCGATTGCACCTGGCTTTTTCTTAACCGATCAAAATGCGAAAATGCTCAAACACGAAGACGGTTCATACAACGAACGTTCTGAGAAAATTATCGCTCATACGCCAATGCGCCGATTCGGTGAACCCAATGATCTATTAGGAACACTGTTATGGCTTGCAGATTCACAAGCGTCTGGATTTGTAACAGGTATTACGGTTCCGGTAGACGGTGGATTTATGGCATATTCGGGTGTGTAACTTTTTGTGAAAGCTTTATATAGACTACAATCAATATATTCATTTGATCACTATACAAAAAAGCCTGTTCGTTATCCTTATATAATCAAGGGTAAGAACAGGCTTTTGCTTGGTTGGCGATAGTTTATAATCTATCGCACTTTATCATGTATGATTTGCTTTTAGTACAAAAGTAGATCATTCCGGCAGTATTTCCAATCAATTAATACTTGGAAGTCGCCAACTTTTTATCCTGTAGATAACCTTCATAATCTTCGCGGAAAATAGCACGACTGGCAAAGCCCATCACAATTGCGGCTAAAGTTAATAATCCTGCGAGTAAATACATATTGCTCATACCGAACGTATCGGCAAACCAGCTTAATAACAACATCGCTATCGCAAAGGTAAGATTACTCAGTACACTCCAAGCCGACATCACATTCGGCGTTTCAGCCGGGGTTAAATTTTGCTGAATCAATGTCCGGCGAATCACACCTGCAATCTGTACAGGTAAGCCGGACAAGCCGATCAATATCAAAGCAATTAACGGCACCGTATTATAAGCGAAAAAGATCGTAATAATCACATAAGCTAGCAGACTGATTAACATCACTGGAAACGCATTTTTTTGTAGCTTTTTCACTCTGGCTACAACAAATATTCCTCCTGCAATCGATCCTACAAAAAAGGAAGCATTCATAAATCCCCACCAGCGTGCATCTTGATGTAATACTTGAACGACAAAAGCAAGTACAAATGCACCGATCCACGCCGCTCCGCCAAGTGTATCAATATTGTCTATAATCGCTAACATCCGCACACGACGATTGCGTCCAAGTACTTTCCACCCTTCCGCTAATTGTTCCCAACGGGAAGGTCGGGTAGCTGAAGATTCAGATACTGCTTCTGTTGCCAGCGTATCTTCGGCTGTGACAGCAATTAGAGAAGGCTCTGTACGTGGAGAAGCATAAGGATCGCGGATAAAAGCTGTAAATACCATCGCTAACAAATAACAAATTGCTGCAATCCACATCGTTGGAATAGCACCAATAATCGCTACAATAAGACCGCTTAATGCCCACCCCGCGCATTTGATAATCTGATCGCTGATTGACATAAATCCATTGGCTTTCATTAAGCCTTCATCATAAGCTAACCGCGGAATCAACGCATTGCGTGCCGGATCTGTCCATCCATCTAGAAAAGACATCCCGAATACAATCAAAAAAATAATCAGATAGGCAGGTGCAGTTGTACTATTTAAATAAAAGATCAAACCTGAAAATAATACAAATTGTCCGAATTGCGATACCATTAGTATAGAAGTCAGACGGTATTTGGATAACACCAATGGAGCGATAAGCCCGCTTACAATCTTAGATAACATTCGAAATAATGGAATCAGAATCGTAGTCACAAGTGAACCTGTTGCTGTAAATACCAGAGTAATCAAACTCAGTAAATATACAATATCAGCAATATTCGAAACCGTCTGTGTCCCCCATAACATGTAAAATGATTTCCGAATCAATAGCTTCGCTTCCTTTCTGATAATAGAATAAATGGATAGCAGGCACTTAAATGGCATCTACAAGTAGAATGTATGTATATTCAATTTTTAGGATAAATTATGTATAAAATTAATTTAAATTTTTGTGAAAATGCCCATTATTTAGTATATGATTTTCTTTTTCGATTTGTCAATTTTAAGTATCATATTCATGTGTTATATTATGCTACATTCAAGAATGAGTTACAAGAACATATTAGACTATTCATCACTTATTTTCTATATAAAAATAACGCAATCAAGTCATAAAAAGAAATAAAAAAGACTTTCACTGCTATCATGGCAGTAAAAGTCTCTTATAGATGTGTATTTGTACTATGAACTAGATATTAATCTTTATACGGATCAAATTCATTCGCTCCTGCCATACAGACACCGACCGGTCTAAGTACGTGCAGGATATCTAATGTTTCGTGATGAGCATCCAGTACAGTCTGTAACTTACGATAAGCAAATGGACTTTCATCGGTATCTGCTCCGCGTAATTCTACGCCAAAATCAGCTACTGC
Organism: Paenibacillus nicotianae; assembly: GCF_042681745.1. Classification (NCBI taxonomy): domain Bacteria; kingdom Bacillati; phylum Bacillota; class Bacilli; order Caryophanales; family Paenibacillaceae; genus Paenibacillus; species Paenibacillus nicotianae. The sequence goes on from NZ_JBHUGF010000010.1 coordinate 2,980,064, forward strand.
GGCTTGCATCTGTTCCGGACTGATCTGTCCACCAGAACGAGTACGTGTTTTCCAATTCATTTTCCCTGCGGCTTGAGTACGGCTCATTACCCGTCCTGCGCCATGAACTGTACTATAGAAAGAATCTTTATTTTCAAGGCTATCTTTGCCACGTACAATAACCGAGATATCCGCCATACTTCCACCGATAAATCCCAATTGACCGGGTGCAGAAGGAGTAGCCCCTTTACGAATCACAATCGTTTCTTGATCATTATGCACTTCTTTCCATGCAAAATTATGGTGGTTATGCACTTCAAAATCAGCTTCCGCTCCTAACACCTTCAGCACTTCTTGAATCACATAATCACGACCTGCATACGCATAACGTCCAGCAAGCTTCATCGCGCGGTAATACATATCTCCTAATTCGTCGTTCATATTCAGCAGTACAGGTGGTTGATCCATATGTTCACCCGGTGCTTTGGCTAGAAATTCTCGTCCCGCGGCTAAATTAAGAAAGCCACTTGCTGTTTTGTGTCCAAATCCACGACTCCCAAAGTGATTACCAATCCACAGCTTGCCACTGACAGGCTCAACAAATAAATCGACATAGTGATTACCACTACCTACTGTTCCTAATTGATTATGAGCTAATTCTTTTAACAGATTATGCGTTTTGAGATCACCTGCTGTTTTGTATACATCCCAATCGTGATCATCGAACAGTTCATGATCGACTTTGTGTTTGTTATTTCGTCCAACTCCAAACGAAATCGTACCTGCAATTTGGTCCATAATGTTGCTGATATTCGGCAATACATCTGCCGCCATCAGATTGGTACGAACTGCTTTATTTCCACATGCGATATCGTAGCCTACACCTGATGGAGAAATTTGTCCATCATAAGCGACGACTCCACCAATTGGTTGGCTGTATCCTTTATGATGATCTGCCATTAATAAAGCTTGTACGACATTACCGGTTTGCGCGCAGGTTACCGCCTGACTCAACGCACCTGCATCCGGTTCACCCCAGACACGTACACCATCTATGACTTGAAAAGCCACTGTATTCACGCTCCTTCAGTTATTTTAAGATTATTTTAATCGTTGGTTTGGTTCTACAAATGCAATCTATAATCGTGGATCAACAGCATCGGATTCTAAAGACAATGCCGCTAATACACATTCATGAATATGTTCCAGACGATCACGTCTTACAAATCGTTCTACCGATTCTACACTCAAAGCAAATTCCATCAATGCATGCCGTTCTTTTTTACGCGTTTTGCGTTGTTTGAGACGACTCAAGTTATTCGGATGCAAATAATCGATACCGTAGATCATATGCAGATATTTGCGCCCTCTTACTTTGATCGCAGGTTGGATTAATTGTTCACGATGATGTGTAATCATATGCTCTGGCTTAATGACTATACCTTCATGCCCATCTTCTGTTAACTGTTGCCACCATGCTATCACTTCTTGCTCACTAGCAGTATCTGTGATTAGTTGGTACTCTGTTGCCATAAACCAATCACTATATTGTGCTAGTTCTTCTGCATGCTCCATATGCCATAGATGTATCTGATCCATCAACGATCCTGTGCTATGTGCCAGTATATGAAAAGGAGCGATTCGTATCCCGTCCATTCCATCGGTATCCCAACAATATTGCTGGAACGTTTCTCTGAAAATGGCTGCATTTTGCTGTTTGATTGTCCATTCCTCAATCCATTCATTTACATCTACTCCAGCACTTTGAGCTTTGCGTAATTGAGTGACAATATAATCTCGATCCATTGTAGCCGCTTCAGACACATGCCCATATTGAGAAGCGATCAATTCACGAGCTTTGAGATTCCAGGGTACAATTTCAGCATCCATCAATACAAATTCGGTCTGATACTTTGCAAAATAACCGGCTTCTTCTAATTGTTGTTGTAACGTTATCAAGACTTCACGCTCTAGCTCATTCTGGAAAAAAGCTCTACCTGTACGTGTATAAATGCTTCCGTTGAGCGGTCTACCGATATAAGGAATAGCTGCTTGTTCATTACGGAATAATAACAATATGGCGCGACTACCCATATGCTTTTTCTCAGCAATCATCGTATTCACTTCATGGGTACGATAATACGCTATCGCTTCTGCTGGATGTTCCAGATAATTCTCAGCAACTGCCGCTTGGGGCGGTGGTGTCATGGTTGGTGGAATATAGATCAATTCTTCTAACGGAATCGTATAATGTGAAGTAGTATCTAACGCTGTTTTCACAAATTCACTTCGTACTTTCACTTCTCCATAGACATCTGTCTGCACTGTATATCCATCAATCAAGCGTGATAAAGACGGCGGAGCGAATCGTCCTTCTTCCCAGCGAACAAGTGGACTATCTGGATCTTGTGCATAATCAGCGTAAGCTTTGACACTGATAAAAGTCTGTTCAGGATAACGATATGCAGTGAGCATCCCACCGAATACAGCACCTTGATCAATATTAATCGTCTGATTAACTGTGGTAGGTTGTGGACGAGGATCATGTCCCCATATAATCCATTCCCCTGAAGTATGATCTGCAAACCAATCTTTACGAATCGGCTTGCCTGCTTCATCGGTTCCTTCAATATCTCCATAACGGCAATAATCATCGATTCGTTTGGAGTTTTTACCGATAAAATCATCTCGAATCCCTGCATGAGTCACAACAACCCGCTGAACACCCTGCTGGGTAAATACAAGATGCGACGGTGTAGATAACAACATCTGTTTTAGCTTTTCTTTTAATACCAGTGTGGCTTCTTCTCCATGCTCAGCTTCGTATTGGTGGAATGCTTCGATAATCTGCTCATCGCCATGATTCATGGTGACCTGTCTGCCTTCCAAATAACGAGCGATCTTCCAACCATGATTACTATCGACCATCCATGCTAGTTCTGCATCCAAATGCTTTTGCCAGAAAATCATAGTTTGCAGTGATTGAGGTCCCCGGCTCATAATATCGCCAACCGATACGAATCGACGTCCTTCAGCATGACGATACAATCCATCTGTATCCGCTACATACCCTAGACGCTGAATCAATTCGATCATCTCGTCATAACAACCATGAATATCTCCAATCACATCAATACCTTTCGTAAGTTCGATCAACATCGGATTAGTAGAACGTTGCCATTGTATATCAGCATATTTGTGCTCTTTAATCACATAGACCGAATCAAATCCCTCACTTCGTAATCCTTTGATCGTTCGTTTAAATTGATGGGCTTGTTGCTTCACACGTTGTCGACCTCGTGGATGTTCGCGAGTACGATCACGTTCTATTAAAGTCTGATCTGATATATCAAGTGCAATCAATATCACAGGTACATGGTATCGTTTACCCAATGCGATATAGAGAGCACGATCTTCCGGTTGCAAATGAGTTGCATCAACCACCGTTAATTTATTTAAGCGACAGCGTGCGACCAATACATCTTGCATCACTTTGAATGCCTGATCAGAAATGCGTTTGTACTGTTGATACATCACTTCGCCTTCTTCACGAGAAGGTCGTCGCCAATCGATATAATCAATATCTCCAACCATTTGTCTGAATTGATCAGAGGACAGACTTTCATGTTCTCCAATCACTTGTTGTTGTTTCAATTGCTTGATCAATGTACTTTTTCCACTATTGGATGCACCCATTAACAGTACGATGCCTGCATAAGGAATTTGAATAGGATATGTTGATACATCAGTACGTGGTTCTGTTATTTGCCTGCTCATATATGCTGTCCTCCTGTTCTGCGAAATACAACCATCTGTGTAGGTTGTCCATGCTGTTCATGCTTATCACCGATCCCTGAGATCGTAAAAGTATACGGTCTGTTTTGTATCCACTGTGTACAATATTGCTCCAATTCCGCTCGTGTCCATTCAAATCGGTGATCTGTATGACGAATCTCATCAGCATCCATCTGGTAGACTTCATTATATTCTCGATTCGGTGTGGTCATGATTAAAGTCTGTGGACGGTAATCTGTGAATAACGTGTGGATGACTTGTGGCAATCGTACTTCGTTAATATGCTCAATCACTTCGCACAAAATAATCACATCTTGATCGAACCAGCGTTCATCTCGATAAAATAACGAACCAGTAGTAATGACAGGAATTACATCATCTGTACGTCCTTCTAACTTGGCAAACCGATCAATCGCTCGTAATTGAGATTGCATCGAAGGCTCAACTGCCCAGACCTTTTCCACTCCTTCAATCTGTCCAAGACGAACCGATAATTTACCTTCACCTGCTCCAAAATCAATCACTTGCTTACGCTGTGGCAATAGACTAACTTGCTCGACTATCGCACGATAACGTAATTCATTCAATCTCACTACAGGTGTTTCAGTTTCAGTCTCTATCGTATTAATACGTTCTAGTTGTTGTTCTGTGGACTGAGCTTGCTCTTTGTTACTTTGTATCGAATTTGTTGATATCTCTGTTGATAAAGCATCTATCGATGACTCTTTTGCTACTTGTTGTTCATATTCTTTAACTAACGGTGCAAATCGTAGACTGCGCTTAATCATCAAATCATGCTGTGGATGTGTGGATAACCAACCTTCGCCATAACGTCGTAAGCGTTCAATCTCATCTTCATTGATGTAATAATGTTTATAATTATCCAGAACTGGGATCAAAATATATAATTGCCGTAGCATCTGTTGTAATGTTTGTTGCCCGCTAATCTGAATATGACGTACGGTACTGCGGTTTTTGAGATCAAATGAATAATCAATCTCGCCACGCTCTATCTGCACCTCATAACCAAGTGGTTGGAACAACGACTCTATAACATGATCTGGCAAATCAGAAGCTACCGGCCCAAATGTCATTTGTAATGTAAACCGATAATTTACCCAATTGATATAATCTGCTTTGGGCTTGCCATTGAGTGCTGTACCTAACGCTGGACGAATATAACTGCAAAATAAGCTACTCACAGCCAATTCACGATCATTGATATATTGTGTAATATCATAATGATCTGGAGTGCCTTTGACCAATTCAATCGGATCGGGTGTTACAAATAACATAGCTTCTGTGTCTTGTGGTTGAGACGACGTATACACCAGCCGTACTCTAGCCCCTTTTTCAGTGCGGTCGTAAAGATTGTGTGGATTTTTAGCTAATAAATGCGAGATCATACTCGCGTGTTCTCCTGTTGCTTTGATTGTTAAATACATCTGTATTCCCTCCTTCAAATTCACCATTATTCATGTACAGCTAGATTTGTGCATAAAAAAAGACCACAGACTTAGTCGTCTGCGGTCTCTACAGTGCAATATACACTGGAATCATTATACGGTAAGATACAACTGGATCACTCTATATTCCTAAATATAGAGGACAAGCGGTAATCTATAAGCATATGTATTCTAACAAGATTAAAAATCTTGCGAGGTCCGATCAGAATGATAAGTCGTTATAATACGTATCCAATTGCGCTGACTATGATAAAATTGTTCATCTGTCTTTAAATCAAATAGTGTCAAATTGGGATTATAACTCATCTTCTCGTGACCTCCTTTTTCTTATATATTGGTATTTCTACATAGTTGATGTATCCAATCAGGCAAACTTTTCTGTCTGAATTGTGACCATCATATAACGTTTTTCCAGACACTGTCAACACTATCGTGAATACGTCATCCTAGCGCATAAATAATAAACACTACAATATAAATCACAACCGCTACGCCAAAACTTCGAATCGCCCACTGTATTCGTTTCTTTTTACGCTCCATATAAGCTTGTATTTCAGCATCATCGTTACGCCTTCTAACACCGATTTCTCCAAATCCACGACTGCTCAAAATAACTGCTAGTACCATAAACAATGTTCCAATCCATGCCAGTGTGTTAATCAACAAAATATCTCGTCCTTTACGCAATTACGCTTTATTTTTTTGAATACATCAATCGACTTTTTTTGATCTTACGTATACGCTATTTATTGGGTAGTGATTTCTTTAGTCGCTTGTGAACGAATAGCACGTTGTGCTAATTGAGTGATCGTGACATCATCCATTGGCGGGTTATGCAGACCAAAGCGTACATCACGATATAATCGTTGTAGTGGATGGCTCATTGCTAGACTATGAGCGCCAACAATACGCATCGCTTGATCGGTAACAGAGATTGCTGCTTGAATAGCTACTGTTTTGACTGCTGCAATATCAGGACTATTCCAGTTCTGGTAATCGGACAATGATCCTTTTCCAGCAGACAGTACATGCTGTTGTTCGATATCCCAACGGTTAGCTACAGCATACATAAAATGACGTGCTGTTGTAAGTTCCAGCTCTAATTGCCCTAATTTCTGCTGAATATGAGGCAAATGAATAATCGGTTCATTTACACTATTCGGTTGATACGTTGATGCAAAATCAAGCGCATGTTGTCGTGCTGCTATCGCTATTCCCAGATAACTAGCAGGAATATTCATCATATACGCACTCAATTCCCATTTACGTGGTTGATCCGGCGTTATATTGGGACGGATACCGACACAAGCTTTGGCGGGTAACATCACATTTTCCAATACTAAATTATGACTGGCCGTTCCGCGCATCCCTACCATATCCCAGACAGGGTCTATAGATACCCCTTCTACTGTACGTGGAATAAGAAAATCAGCTACATTACCATCCGGTTCAAGTGTTACTGAGATCAGGAAATAATCGAGCATTGGCGACATCGTTGTAAACGATTTTCTACCATTCAGTATATAACTCTCTCCTGAACGAGTCGCTTTGGTCTGTGGTTTACCTCCACGCGAAGGACTACCTGTTGCCGCTTCCGAATCCGCACGATTGATCAATGCTCCATGTTCAACGACATCACGACAAAGATCAGTAAAAACAGCTTCATCCCATGTACGGCTTTGCGCTAGATTAAACATTGAAATATGATGCCAGCCTATCGCTATCGCTGTCGGTGCATCCACTTGAGCGATCCGTTCCTGACAAAGCAGAAAGTCTGTCAGCGAGATGGCTTTACCGCCATATTCTTGAGGAACTGAAAACGTATGATAATTAGCATCTTTGAGCGCTTGAATTAGCTCTGTATTTAAATGATTATGTTCATCTGCTTCTACAGCTCCATCTGCATAACGATCGGCTATATCTCCGATCCATTGTACCAACTCTTGTTGCTCCGCAGTCACTGCAAAATAATTCTGTATATTCATCGATAAGCACCTCGGTTTCAGATTGTATTATTCTACATTTGCAAATGATGCCCGTATTTCGGTAGGCGAACCATTACGGTATTTTTTGAAAGTTCGACTAAAATACGAAATATCGTTATACCCAGAAGCCATCGCAATCTCAGCTACCGTCATACTGCTATTAAGCAATAAATATTCCGCTCGATTGATACGTACACGATTGATATATTCGGTCACTGTGCGATTGGTCAATTCGTGAAAAAGACGGCTGAAATGAAAACGGCTCAACCCTGCCATCTGCGCCAGTTGCTCTACAGGAATCTCTTCTGCATAATGCTGTTCGATATATTGCAAAATAGGCGTAAATCGCTCCAAGTTTTTGATTCGACTATGATGATTTTGCCAGTTAGAATCATCGATTACATAATGACGTACAAGCATCGTAAGCAAGCGATACATATTGGATTTGATCGATAATTCATACCCCAAATGACGTGTTTTGAATTCATCTACAATCTCGTTCATACAACGTTCAAGCGCATCATCTGCTGTGATATAACTTTGAAACAGTAACCGATTCTGTGTCATCGGAGTAATAAATTTGGTCTCGACTGCATCTTGAGACAGACTTTGCAATGAAGATAGGTCAGCAATAAGCGCATAATAGACCAGATGATTACATAGACTTATCCCATGATGAAGATCATTACTATTCAACACAATAATATCTCCTGCATGGACATGAATCGGTACTGAATTACATTCTATAATTGCTTCGCCTTCTTCAAAATACAGAAATTCCATATGAGGATGCCAGTGGTGCGGGAATAGAATCTGTCCGTACTCTGAAGAATGGCAAAAGTTCATTTTGATAGGAAAATAAGGATCAGGCATATTCATCGGTTCTTGCAAATCTACAGGCCAGTTCATAAAGGTACTCCTTTACCAGCAACATGTACTTTTTTGTTCCTTTTCTTTCTCTATTGTATCATTTCAAATCGCACAATAGTACAAACAAACCGCACACCGCTTCATGACCATCGTAGCAAGACATTATATAATTTCAACAGAGCAGTACTTTTCCAAAGAAATACATATAGGTATATGATTACATTCCCATGATTTACCCTAATTCATGTGTACTTTGCTTGAAGTAAAGACACTAAAGGAGACTATGTATGACAACCAAAATTGGTATAGGTGTAATCGGTGTTGGCAGTATTTCAGAATTTCATTTAAAACCGTATAACAATCATCCAGATGTACAGATTATTGGTGTCTGTGACCTTAATACAGAACGTGCACAGACGGTAGCTAAGCAATATGAAGGCGCAATCGCGTATACCGATTATCAAGAACTTCTAGCGAATCCAGATATTGATGCGGTTAGTATCTGTACATGGAATAACAGTCATGCCGAGATTAGTATCGCGGCACTTCAAGCAGGCAAGCATGTATTGGTAGAGAAACCTCTTTGCCGTACTGTAGAAGAAGCAGAACAAGTACAAGCGGCTGTCCAAGCGACAGGCAAATTATTGCAAGTTGGATTTGTACGTCGCTATGATTCCAATGCACAGATGTTGAACCAATTTAGTCAACAAGGAGACTTCGGTAATATTTATTATGCTAAAGCTTCTTATATTCGTCGTCTTGGTAATCCGGGCGGTTGGTTCAGCGATATCAAGCGTTCTGGTGGTGGGCCATTAATCGATATTGGTGTTCATGCCATCGATCTATGCTGGTATCTCATGGGTAGACCTGAACCGTTATCTGTAAGCGGTAATACGTATCATGAGCTAGGTAATCGAGCCAATGTACAACATTTATCCCGTTACCAAGCCGCTGATTACGATGCCACTCAAAATGATGTAGAAGATATGGCAAATGCGATGATTCGTTTCAAAAATGGAGCTTCACTAATCGTAGATGTAAGCTTTAGTCTGCATGCCAAGCAAAATGAAGGCATGATCAAATTGTATGGAACAAAAGGTGGATTTGAAGTTGATCCAGCTATTCATATCACAACAGAAAAGTATAATACTGTACTGAATATTGAACCGCAAACCGATCATAAAGATTTTCAATTTGAGCAAGCTTTTGATAATGAAATCAAGCACTTTATCGATTGTATTCAGACAGGCAAGCAACCGCTAAGCCCTGTTGAAGATGGGGTGCAGATGATGCGTATGCTAACTGCAATCTATGAATCTGCTAAGCTCGGCAAGGAGGTCATATTATGAAGCTCGGACTGAGCACGTATAGTCTGCATGGACAATTAAGTTCGGGTGCGATGAGCGTACCGGATGTGATTGACTTTGCGGCAGATCACGGAGCTGTTCATGTAGAGATTGTTCCTCTTAGCTACAATCTGACAGAACAGCCTGAACTGATCGAACAGATTGTCACTCGCGCTCGTGAACGTGGGATTGAAATCTCCAATTATGCAATCGGTGCTAATTTTTTAACAGAAAATGATGAAGAGTACGAGAAAGAAATCCAGCGTGTGATGGATGAAGTGACTATCGCTCATCAATTAGGGGTTACATTAATGCGCCATGATGTCGCTTCATCAACAGACGTATCGATCCAACATTTCAATCAACAATTGAACCGTCTCGCTTCGGCTTGTCGGCGTATTGCAGATCATGCACAGCAATATGGCATCACAACCAGTGTCGAAAATCATGGTTTTTTTATTCAACATGCAGATCGTGTACAGACGCTTATTCAGACTGTTGATCGTCCGAATTACAAAACAACACTCGATATCGGTAACTTTCTTTGTGCTGATGAAAACCCGATAGCTGCTGTTGCTCAAAATTTGCCTTATGCATCAATGGTTCATATCAAAGACTTCTATATTCGTCCTGGGTATCGCCCTCCCGGTGAAGGTTGGTTTACCAGTACAGCAGGACAATTTCTACGTGGAGCGATTATCGGTCAAGGTGATATCGATATGTGGGAAGTACTACGTCTTGTGAAACATTCTGGATATGATGGATATCTTTCTGTCGAATTTGAAGGTATGGAAAATGACTTGCTTGGTGCGCGGATAGGACTTGCCAATGTACAAAGAATATGGGACGAGGTGTAAGCATATGGTCACAACGTTAGGCAAAATTGGTGTTATTTCAGATAGCTTCGGTCTAGGCGTAAAAGCAGACTTGCAAAAAGCAAAAGAAGTCGGTGCAGACGGTGTGCAGATTTGGGCAACTCAAGGCGAAATGGAACCTGATCAACTTGATGCTACAGCGCGCGCCGAGCTCAAACAATATCTAGCCGAACTGGGACTGGAAGTCTCTGCGCTCTGTGCAGATTATGGTGGTCATGGATTCCGTAATGAAGCAGATAATGTCTGGAAAATCGAAAAATCCAAAAAAGTCATGACACTGGCGCTTGAACTAGGCAGTCCGATTGTGACTACTCATATCGGTATTGTGCCTGAAGATGAGAACGATCCTATTTATAAAGTGATGCAATCTGCTTGTAATGAATTAGCCGCTTTTGCTTCTTCTCTTGGAGGGTATTTTGCAATTGAGACAGGCCCTGAACCAGCATCGCGCCTCAAATCTTTTCTGGATTCGTTAGAAAGTAAAGGCGTTGCTGTCAATTATGATCCTGCTAATATGGTGATGGTTACAGGCGATGATCCTGTGCAAGGTGTCTATACGTTACGTGACTACATCGTACATACTCATGTTAAAGACGGTACTCGTACGCGTGAAGTCAATCCTCATGATGTGTATGGTGATCTAAGCCACGAACAGATTGCTGCGATGAACGATGGCAGTATAGGATTCAGCGAAGTGCCACTTGGTGAAGGACAGGTTGATTTTCCGGCTTATTTTGCTGCTTTACAGGATATTGGATATACCGGTTATCTGACGATCGAACGTGAAGTCGGTGACCAACCAGAGCAAGATATTCGGCAAGCTGTTGCGTTTATTAAGCAATACAAATCCACTCTTTAATCATGCTTGATTAGGGTAAATAGTAAGCCTTTAAATGATCACTTCTACCTTGATGTATAGACGAGTATACGATGTCTATATAGAGTAGCAGAGTGATCTTTTGAAGGCTTTTTTCATTGGATTAGATTGACTGTTGTATATTCAGACTGACTTCCACTACTTTATGTTGTGGTTCGTAATTTCCTTTGATCTGCGCGTGTACTAATTCTACCGCCAGCCTCGCAATTGTCCGTTCATCTTGTTTCAAATAACCGACTCCCGGCAATTCAGGATCATCAAAAGAAATCAATTCTACGGTCTCTGTCTTTTTCAATTCGACTAATGACGCATATGTCAATTTGGCTGCTTCTGCGCTCAATGCCAGCACTGCGGTAACTTGTGGATGATGAGTGATGAAATGGGTAACATATTCTTTTCCCTGCTGATTACGCAAAATATCAAGCGGAATATGACACCACAAATTTTTATCAATCGAGATCTGATGATCGATATAAGCTTTTTCAAAACCAACTGTACGATCTTCAATCACTGTATTCGTACGATCCGGTGAAATTAAAGCAATATGGCGGTGCTGTTTGCTTAACAGATACACGATCGCTTCATAGGCTGCGCTCAAATTGTTCGAAGTGATCCGAAATGTCTCGATATTGCGTAGATACCGATCCATAAATACAAACGGAAATTTATCCAGCGATAACCGTAATAACGATTCATTATATTTCTCATCTTCTGTTGGAAATACGATCATCCCCTGCGCCCCGATCGACAGCAAGCGATCAATCGCTTCGCTCTCATTGTTAGAAGATTCGCGTGTAATATGAAGAATCAGTTGATAACCCAATTGACCTGCATAATACTCGCTATAATCAATCATTTTCTGGATAACATTGGTTTTCATCGTTGGAATAATAAGCCCGATCAGTGGTAGATTGACCACAGGAACACTTGATAATATTCGTGTCTGAGTTCCATATATCGAGTCCGATTGGCTTGGATGATTACACTCTTGCTCTTTCCAGCATACAAACGTACCTTTCCCCTGAACACGTATGACCAACCCTTCTTCTGCAAGACCTATCAAAGCATTTTTCACTGTAATTTTACTCACTTGATATTCATCCATCATTTCTTGTTCTGAAGGTACACGATCTTTGTAACGTAATTCACCTGAAATGATTTTCTCTTTAATCTGCTGTTTGATCTGCTTATACAGCGGTAGTTTTTTCATTTTTTGTGTTCACCTCCAGCATGATTTTTTACCATTTTTTATAGCATAACACTTTTAATGTAAACGTATACATTTTGTTTGGAGCAGATTATAGCACAGAAATAATCGTTTTATGTAAAATATATTTTTACTAAATTTATAACCAATTGAGTATATAAATCCTAAATCAGCAAACGTATACTACAGAAATGAAGCGTTTACATTTTGAATTTGGAGGTCATTTATGAAAAAGTCAGGCTTATTACTCTCTTCTTTGCTACTGGTCACGACTCTTCTTTCTGCTTGTGGTAACTCTACCGATTCTTCTTCTGCTGCTGGTGGAAGTGGAAGCAATGACAAAGTGACATTGACCGTAACTCACTATATGGTCGAAAAACCAAAAGTCGATACATTCAAAAAATTAACCGATCGTTTTACAGAATTGAATCCTAATATTACGTTTGACGTACAAGTGATGCCTGTGGATAAATACAATGACAATATCAAAATGAAAGTCGCAGCAAGCGATGTACCTGATATTATTTTCGGTCGTCCACAAGGTATGGTCGATATTACCAAAGCAGGTGCTTTTCTCGACCTTACCAACGAACCTTTTATTCAAAAAGTAAACAAAGACTATCTCCCTAACGTATCTTACGACGGTAAGGTGTACGGATTGCCTACCGATCTTATGACCAATGCAGTGATCTACAACAAAGATTTATTCAAAAAAGCAGGTGTTGAAGTTCCCAAAACATACTCTGAACTGGTAAAAGTAGCTCAAACATTACAATCCAAAAATATCACTCCATTTGCCGCTTCATGGAAAGATGGCGCTTCGTATATGAGCTTTATGTGGCCGGATATGTGGGGAACATTGCTCAAAGATAATCCAGATTATGCTGGTAAAGTGATGTCAGGCGAGACCACTTTTGCAGCGATTCCGGGTTACAAAGATTTCTTAGGACGTGTAAATACACTAAGTTCTTTCGCCAATAAAGATGCGGCTGATATTGATTATGATCGTTCACTTCAATACTTTGCACAAGGTAAAGCAGCGATGGATATTATGGGTAGCTTCGCTATTGGAACGATTCGCAATTATAGCCCTGACGGTAATTTCGGTGTGTTTATGTATCCGGCAACCGATACCCCTGAGAATAATGTAATGACTTATTCAACTGATGATACATGGATGATTGGCGCGCAATCCAAAAATCTAGATGCCGCTAAAAAATTCTTAACATTTATGGCTTCGGATGAAGGTGCTCAAATCTGGGCAGATGGCGTACAGACTTTAAGCGCGATTTCAGCAGATATCAAACCAGCCAAACAAGATCCAATCGCCGAAGAATTTCAAACGATTTTCAAAACAGGCAAAGTGGTTAACAATCAGGTCAAACCACTATGGTATGGTCAATATGATGATACATGGCAAAAAGATTTAACGTTCTTCCTTGTCTCTGATCCTGCTACACGTAGCGTCGATGAATTGTTGCAAAAATTAGATGCTGACTTTGCTCGTATTAACAAAATGAATTAATGTTATCTCTTTTATTCTAACTATATGTGGTGGTGATCTCGTGACCCGTAAATACAAAGACGAACTGCTCAAGTTCACTTTTATCGTTCCTGCACTACTATTTTTTATACTTGTTGTTGTGTTTCCTTTTTTTCGCGGAGTCAATATCGCTTTCACCAACTGGAACGGTATCGATATGTCTTACGATTATGTAGGTCTGCATAATCTCAAATTACTATTTACCGATACAGAACTGCTAAATCCGATCAAAAACACCTTGTTTTTCGCTATTTTCACTACCGTATTTATCAATGTAATCGGCTTGGGACTTGCTGTAGCACTGAATACCAAGTTCCCGGGTGTTAATTTGCTCAAAAGTTTTATCTTTATGCCGATGGTGATCAGTCTTGTACTGGCAGCTATTATCTGGCGTTATATTTACAGCGATATTTTTCCGACGATTTTCCATACCGATGGAGGTCTACTCGGAAATCCTACGACAGTAATGCTAGGGATATCGATTATTAGTGTCTGGAAAGAAGTCGGTCTGGCAATGGTTATTTATTATGCAGGACTACAGACAATTCCCAAAGATATGTACGAATCAGCGCATATAGATGGCGCAGGTAGCTGGACCCAATTTTCCAAAATCACTGTTCCTTTGTTGATGCCTGCATTTACGTATTGTATTCCACTCTGGATCGGTACCGGATTACGGCAATTTGATTATCCGATGGTCGCTACCAAAGGCGGCCCGGGTACATCATCTGAGACATTAGCGATGTATGTGTACAATTATGAATTTCCTTATTTCAAAGCAGGTTACGGACAAATGGCAGCGCTGATGTTATTCTTCTTTATCTTGATCGTAACAGTGTTCGTCACGAACTATTTCCGCAGAAGAGAGGTGGAATATTGAATACTTCGGTTCCGATCGTACAGGTCAAAGAAACGCCTAATCGTCGCTTTCCCAAAGTTTTACGAGTAATTATGCTGTATATTATCGCTATTTTGTTTTTATTTCCGTTTTATATCGCGATCGTGTATTCGATCAAAACACCTGTAGAAACAGCTCAAAGTCCGCTTGCTTTTCCAACACATATTGCATGGTCTAACTATAGTGATGCGATAGCCGCTTCTAACTTTTTTCTTGCTTTGCGTAATAGTGTGTTAACAACGATCGGTACTGTCCTTTTGACGATTACGGTCTGTTCGATGGCAGCTTATATGATTGCTCGTAACAACAATCGGTTTTACAACTTTTTCTACTATCTATTTATGTCTAGTATTATGTTGCCTTTCCAAGTACTTATGTTTCCACTGTACAAAACATGGACAGAACTGCATTTATTAAATACAATTCCAGGTCTAATTATTGCTTTGACCGGTGTACAGATTGGTTATTTTGCTTTTCTGTATGTAGGCTTTATCAAGACGGTTCCGCGAGAATTAGAAGAATCTGCTACGCTTGATGGCGCATCTAGATATCGAACCTTTTTTAGTATTATTTTCCCGTTACTCAAGCCAATCAATTCAACGATTCTAGTACTGAGCGCGCTTGGAGCATGGAATGACTTTGTGGTATCAATGATTATCGTGCAGAAAAAAGAAGCTTCTACATTACCGCTTGTTCAATTTCAATTTTTCGGTGAATATACATCAGAGATCAATATGGCATTTGCAGCGATTATTTTGTCGATGATTCCAATTATGGTGTTCTATCTATTCGCGCAAAAATATATTATCGGCGGTGTGACGGCTGGAGCTGTGAAAGGATAACACTGATCACATCACTATAGTACATGACAGCTACTACAAAGGAGTTTTGAGATGGATACTCAATCTTCACCTTCTTCTGCTACACTTACTTATCGCAATCCAATTATTGAACAACGTGCTGATCCGTGGGTGTATCGACATACCGATCAACAATATTATTTCACTGGTTCTGTTCCTTCTTTTGACTATATCGAACTTCGACGCGCCGCTACGATTCAAAGTCTGGCTGATGCAGAACCTGTTATAGTATGGCGTAAGCCTGATAGCGGGCCAATGAGTCATTTAATCTGGGCTCCCGAAATTCATTATATCTATAATAAATGGTATATCTATTTTGCCGCCGCAGCTACAGATGAAATTGTGGATGGTCTTTTCCAGCATCGTATGTTTGTACTGGAAAATGATCATCCTGATCCGCTACAAGGTTTATGGATTGAAAAAGGACAAATCGTTACACCCTGGGATACTTTTGCTCTAGATGCGACAACATTTATACATCAAGATCAGCAATATCTGTTATGGGCACAAAAAGAACCTGAAGTCGATGGCAATTCTAATTTATACTTATCTCTTATGGCAAATCCATGGACACTACAAGGTACGCCAACCCGACTAACTATCCCTGAACTATCATGGGAATGTATAGGATTCAAAGTCAACGAAGGCCCTGCTTTTTTAAGAAAACAAGATCAATTGTTTATCAGCTATTCTGCCAGCGCTACCGATCATCATTATTGTCTTGGATTACTTACAGCAGATACGAATAGTGATATTCTAAATGCTGAATCATGGAGCAAAAGCGATCAGCCTGTATTTGGCACAGCCGAAGCTCATTCTCAATATGGCCCCGGACATAATTGCTTTACGATCTCCGAAGATGGTCAACATGATGTGATAATCTATCATGCTCGTAATTACAAAGAAATTTCAGGCAATCCATTATATGATCCGAACCGCCATATGCGCGCTCAAGTGATCCAATGGAAGTCCGACGGTACACCTGACTTTGGTATACCTGTTGCTGATACTATACAGACCGATTGAAATCTATCTGTCCATTAGCTACCAAGCAAAGAATTTATTTTGTTATTTTTCACCTTTTACCTCTTACTTCTTACTTCTTACTTCTTATCAAATAAATAAACTATTATCAAAAAAAACCTTTGTATCACTGAGATATTTCAGCGACGCAGAGGTTTTTTGATTGATTTTCTATTATATATGTAATATTCGCTTTACTTCTGTATTTATTTTAAAATATTTCATACATATAACCATACAAAAGAAAGAGCGCAATTCCCCAGATCATCAAAGCTGAACATTTGTTCAATACATGTAACCATCTACCAGAGGAATCCAGTCGACCTACCCAATGCCCACTTACTGCCAGACAGACAAACCATACCCACGAAACGATAATACATGTGATTGTAAAAATAAATTTGTCGATCCCTTCATACGGTAATGAACTAATCCCGATAACACCGATTGTATCTAGCAATGCATGTGGATTGAGCAATGATACTGATAAAGCAAACACAATCTGTTTGCGCATCGACAATGCTTGTATACTCCCCTGCTTAGAATCAGTACTGCTTTGCCATGTGATATACCCCATATATAGAAGAAACACGATTCCACCGATCATCAAAACATGCTTAATCCACGGTAATCCGAGCACTAATAATGACAATCCACCTACAGCCAGACTAATAAGTAACGTATCGCAAATACCTGCTGTTATAATTACGGGCAGAGCACGCCAGAGTGGTCGCTGTACAATCCCTTGTTGAAAAATAAAAATATTTTGTACCCCTAAAGGTAAAATAAGCCCTAGTGCTAATAAAAAAGCATGCATCACAATACCAACCATATCTGTTCTCCTTTCACTTGCATATCTAAGTCTACCTTGAATATGCTAGTAAAGGTACAGCCAAATTAATAGGATACAACCCAACCAAATCGATACTATTCTATCTTTTCTATAAAGGAGTACAATCAATGAATTATTGGAAGCCTGATCGACAATCAACTATACCTTTACATCAACAAATTGAACACTATATTCGTCATAAAATAATTAGCGGTGAATGGCCTGTCGGAACTCGTTTGCCTTCACAACGTCAATTAGCTTCTTCATTTGAAGTAAACCGGAGTACAATTACGATCGCATTAGATGAATTAAAATCATGGGGGATTATTGAGGGTAATAAAGGAGGAGGCACCACAGTCATCAACAACACATGGAACATGATTGCTGCTGCTTCACAGCAAACGATTGATTGGCAAGCGTATGTAAAGGCAGGCACACATCAACCCAATCTAAAAACGATTCAAAAAATTAATCATGCTGAATTTGCTCAAGGCATAATTCGTACAGGCACAGGCGAATTAGGCAAAGAGTTAATGCCTCATCATCAAATCTCTTCTATTTTACAACAAGCTCCATCTGAAATTTTTTTAGGATATGAAGAACCAAAAGGTAATTTTGAATTAAGACAGCAGATTGCTCAGTACGTAAAACAATGGGGTATACATTGTAGCTCTGATTCTATTTTGATCGTATCTGGATCTATTCAAGCGCTACAATTAATAGCTGTAGGACTTCTCGCTCGCCCTTCTAGTATTGTAGCTGAATCTTCATCTTATATTCGTTCTATTCAAGTATTTCAATCTGCTGGGATACCTATCCATTCTGTTGCTATGGATAAAGAAGGGATTGATCTGCAAGATTTGCAAGCTACTGTCGCTCAATATCAATCAGGATTAGTATATACCATTCCTACTTTTCATAATCCAACAGGGATATTGATGTCTGAGCAACGTCGTCGTGATCTGATCGAGCAATGCCAACAGTTACGATTACCGATTATTGAAGACGATGTATATCGTGAACTATGGTTAGATGATATTCCTCCTGCTCCACTCAAATCACAAGACACTAATGGAAATATCGTTTATCTAGGAAGCATGTCCAAAATGATGAGTCCAGGACTGAGAGTAGGCTGGGTAATCGCGCCTGAACCGGTTATCGAACGATTAGCAGATATCAAAATGCAAACAGATTACGGTTCTAGCAATCTGTCTCAATATGTTGCTACACAATGGTTCGCTCAAAGTTATCATGAACCCCATATCCAATGGGTACGTGAGCAACTACGAATACGTCGTGATCAGATGCTTGAGCTATTGCAACAATATTTTCAAGATATAGCCGATTGGGAAATACCTACCGGAGGCTTTTATATCTGGGTCAGATTAACAGTCATAGTACCGATGCAACAATTGTTTGAGCACGCTATTCAAGCTAATATCCTGATCAACCCCGGTTATTTATATGAAGCAGAAGCTACTTCATCTATCAGATTATCTTATGCGTATACTTCACCAGAGCATCTTCGCACGAGCATAGCACTTTTAAAAAAATATATTATTTTACTGAGGCGTTAGCACAATCAATAATCATTGATATTGTGAAATAATTTGCTGATTTATCAGTGTTATTATCTCACTTACTTATTTACTGTGCATACTATCAATGATACTATTAGCCTATAGCTTCGATAGACCATTTTAAGTCTAGAGAAAAGCAAACCATTCGAAAGGATGGGACGCAAAGTGTGGAGTCTAACAAGTATAGCTAAAATATACTTTATTGATTGTCCTACCGCCCCGAACAGTGATCGGGGTTTTTCTGTTTTTTTATTATATACAACACGAGATACGGAGTGATATCTATGAAAAAGTGGTCTTATTTATTTATTTTGCTAGGTATTATGATTCTAGCTTATCCACAAGTCAGTGAATGGTATGCCGATTGGCAACAAGATCGCTTATTAAGTGAGGCCGAAAGCGAAGCAATTGCTCCATCTACCGCTCAACCTACAAATTTAAAAAGTGGCTATGCCAAAGTAAATCATCTTTTAAATGAAGACAGTGAACAGTCTAACTCTGCTCCAGCGCCGGTACAAGGGGATGTTTTAGGCATTATTACAATCGATAAGATTGATGTAAAATTACCGATTGTAGAAGGAGCAACACGTGAGAATATGCGTAGTGCCGCTGTACACATTTCCGAAACAGATCAATTAGGGCAAAAAGGAAACTTTGCTATCGCCGCTCATCGTGCCCACAAATACGGACGACTTTTTAATCGATTAAATGAAGTGAAAATTGGCGATATTGTGAAAATTGAGTCCGGGGGTAAACTTTTCGAATATAAAACCGATAATATAAGTATAGTGGAACCTACTGATATATCAGTATTACAAAGTAATCCTAATCGTGAAGAAATCACGTTAGTTACTTGCGATCCTCTAGTTAATCCGACTCATAGACTTATTATCCATGCACAGCGGATATCGACAAATATTTCTAGTTGATTTTTCTCAATTTAATGATATTATAGTAAATATGAACAACCAGTAACTTTTAAGGTTTAGGAATTTAGACACTCAACCATAAAAGCTTCTGCACGATAATGGCAAACCTGTCGAAAGACTGGGACGCAAAGCTAAAGGGCCTTACCTCTTATGGGGTTGGCAGCCAGCCACCGAATGAAGAAGCTTTTTTCTATACAATAAATATCCTTTTTATGTAATATATGCAAATTTAAACTAAAATTCAAACGATAACGGCAAACCTGTCGAAAGACTGGGACGCAAAGCTAAAGGGCCTTGACCACATGGCAGCCAGCTACCGAAAGGAATATTAATCATGAAAAAACTTCTGCTAACTTGCTTGACAGCATTCACTCTTATCTCTTTCGCTCCGATGCATACTTATGCATCGACAACTCCTGATACTGACACTTGGTTAGACACTTCAACTGTAAGTGAAGGCTTTATCGCTGTTCATTACAATGCACCTAGTCACACTCGTACTAAATTGATGATCAGCAAAAACGATGTAAACTACACTTACGATCTTAACGCTTCTCAATCTGATTCTTCTTTCCCTTTACAATTAGGCAACGGAACATATAATGTAACAATTCTTGAGAACACATCTGGTAACAGCTACAAGAAAGTTCAAGGTGATTCTCTTGAAATGAACCTTAACAATGAAAATGCTGTCTATCTTGCTTCCACTCAAAATGTAGATTGGAAAAATGCTCCTGCTTTAATTAGCAAAGCACAACAATTGACTAAAAATGCTACAACTGACGCAGAAAAAGCTCAAGCCATCTACGATTATATTACAACTAATGTAAAATACGATTATAAATTTGCTAGTGAATTACCTGCTGTATATGTACCAGATGCTGCTACTACATTAGTATCCAACAAAGGAATCTGCTACGATTACGCTTCTCTAAATGCAGCAATGCTTCGTAGTGTAGGTGTTCCTACGAAATTGGTTATGGGTACTTCTACAAATGTTAAAGAATACCATGCTTGGAACGAAGTATTCTTGAATGGTAAATGGGTAACAGTAGATACAACAGTAGATGCTACTCTAAAACAAAACGGTAAAACAACAACTTTAACTAAAAACGCTGCTGATTACAAAGCTGCTAAAACATACTAATATCTTATGTTGAATATTCATACCATTTGAATATTCATGCACAACTAAAAAAGGGTTATTGATAATTTATATTATCAATAACCCTTTTTTGGTATCTTATTTATTTTTTATTTCCAGTCATTTTAGAATTTATTAATATTATATTCTCGTTATTCTGAACTTTGAGGCGGTTCTTTTTTGCTAAGTTCTCCGCCCATCGCTTTGAGAAAATGTAATCCTACCGATAAAGAAGATCGGACATCAGGATCACGCATCATTCCAAGCAATCCGAGCATTCCTGGCGGATGATCATCTGAATGACTGTTCTTTTTCCCGACTTTAGAAGGCTTATCGGTCTCATGCAATTGCTGTGAAGAATCAGCATGTAGGTCTCCCAGATGATCTAATCCTGCTCCTAATGCTTTGATCAGCTTCTCTAGTTCTTTAGGATCAAGCTTGCCTAATACTTGAATCAATGTAAAAGCATTTTTGATCAAAGGCGGCAAATTCATGCCTTCGATCATATCGATACCGATTGCACTAATCGGAATTCTATTTTTAAGCGCAGCATCTGCTATATCCAACACACCTGCTCGATCTAATTCTTTGACAATCTCTAGCATTTTTAAGATCGATTCGGTATTGTCGGTTAATGCTTTGATCAATAGACCCAGTGATTGAGCTTGAAGCTCCGCTTCTGTCGGAATATGACGTTCGATCTGCTTAATAGGTCTCGCCATGAGACTCACGCTCCTTCTGGATCGTTGTAGCAATCGGTTCGTAGTCCGATCGGTTCCACTTATCTTCTACGCGTACACTGATCTGAGGACGGCGTGTAGCGAAGCGTGGATTGACTTGAGGCAAAGGCGATACCTGATGTTCCACTTCATCTACCAGCACTTCCATCATCACATTGATTTCTTTATAACTTGGCGTATGCGTGACTTTATCGGTATAACTACTGGTTAAGCGATTAATCGCTTCTTCTTCATTCGATGTATTCATCGGCAAATACAATTCTTTACCTTTCACTCGATCGGTCACCAGCACAGATAATTTCACTTTACCAAAAGGAGAAATCAAGCGAACTTTGCTTCCGTCTTGTATGCCCCGCTCTGCGGCCAGTTCTGGTGAGACTTCTAACCATGTGCCTGGTACTTTATGGCGAATCCCTTCTGCTTTGTACGTCATATTGCCTTCATGGAAATGTTCTAATAAGCGTCCATTATTCAAATGCAGATCATACATCGCTTCTGGCTCATACGGTTGTGTCCATTCCACCGGATATAATTTTGCTTTACCATTTGGGAAATGGAACTCTTCTTCATACAACAAGTGTGTACTCGTTCCATTCGGATGAACAGGCCACAATTGACTATTCCAGCCTTCTAACAGATCATAATGAACACCTGCAAATAAAGGGGCTAGACTTGCTGCTTCTGCCATAATTTCGCTTGGATGAGTATAATTCCACTGCGCTCCCAAAGCATTAGCAACATCTTGAATAATGCGCCAGTCTGGCTTGGAATCACCCAGAGGTGCAAGTACTTCATGGAAACGCTGGATACGGCGCTCTGTATTCGTAAATGTACCGTCTTTTTCAAGACTTGGAGAAGCCGGCAAAATCACATCAGCATACTGAGCTGTATTCGAGAAGAAAATATCCTGTACAACAAAAAAGTCCAGCTTGCCCAACATCTCTGCTACAAAGTTAGAATTAGAATCGACAAGTGCCATATCTTCACCAAATAAATACATCGCTTTTAGCTTACCTTCTTCGATCGCATCGACCATCTGATGATTATCGTATCCAGGCTCTGAAGGAAGTTCGACACCCCAAGCTTGCTCATAACGATGGCGCACATCATCATCAGATACTTTTTCATAACCAGGGAAGAAATTCGG
The DNA here is from genome assembly GCF_042681745.1 of Paenibacillus nicotianae. NCBI lineage: Bacteria > Bacillati > Bacillota > Bacilli > Caryophanales > Paenibacillaceae > Paenibacillus > Paenibacillus nicotianae. The sequence continues at coordinate 3,003,160 of NZ_JBHUGF010000010.1, forward strand.
CATTGTGCCAAAATCGCAAGCTCCTTGTACATTGTTATGACCACGTAAAGGATAAGCTCCTGTTCCCGGACGACCAAAATTACCTGTAGTCAGCAATAGATTACATAGCGCTGTAGAGGTATCTGTTCCGCCGCGATGTTGAGTGACCCCCATTGCCCATAACACACATACAGAGTTAGCTTGATGAATCATTTCCGCTGTTGCAATCAATTCCGCTTGTGAGATGCCAGATACTTGCTCTGCATATTCTAAAGTGTACTGATCAAGCGACTGACGGAACTCGTCATATCCATCGACACGAGCAGTTAAAAATCCGTTATCTTCCCAGCCCTGATCGATAATATATTTGGTAACCGCAGATACCCAGACCAGATCAGAACCCGGACTTGGATGCAAATGAATATCTGCACGTTCTGCCATTTCATTTTTGCGTAGATCGGATACGATTAATTTTTGTCCATGTAGTTTGTGCGCTCTTTTGACTCTGGTTGCTAATACCGGATGCGATTCAGCAGGATTCGCTCCAACAATCATAACCAGATCAGCTTGCTGAATATCTTCAATTGTACCGCTATCTCCACCCATACCGACTGTACGCATCAATCCTGAAGTCGCTGGAGACTGACAATAGCGAGAACAGTTATCTACATTATTGGTACCCATAATAGAACGTACAAATTTTTGGAAAATATAATTTTCTTCATTAGAACATTTCGATGAAGCGATATAACCGATTGAATCTGCTCCATACTCATCACGAATACTGCCTAATTTGCCAGCAATAAGATGAAGAGCTTCTTCCCAAGTGGATTCAACAAATCGATCACCTTTACGAATCAAAGGTTTGGTGAGGCGTTCTTCACTATTTACAAAATCCCAACCCCATTTGCCTTTAATACATGTTGAAATTCCATTTACCGGCGCATCGATCGAAGGTTCGATTTTGAGAATATCGCGTCCCTTAGTCCATACTTCAAAGCTACAGCCGACTCCACAATACGTACAGACTGTTTTGGTACGTTTGATTCGCGAATGACGCATTGAAGCTTCGATTTCGGATACTTTAAATATTTCGCGGTATCCAGGCTCAATTTCTTTGGTCAATTCAATCATCGGCTCCATCACTTGATTATCGATACCGGTTAGGAATCCAGCTTCACCGACCATTGTCGTCTCCATCAAAGCATTACAAGGACATACAGTAACGCAATGTCCACATGATACACAGGAAGATTGATCCACAGGCACATCATCATCCCAGATGACACGCGGTTGATCACGACTCCAATCGATCGTTAACGTCTCATTAACTTGAAGATCCTGACAAGCTTCTACACATCGTCCACATAAAATACATTGATCAGGATCATATCTATAAAAAGGATTGGTATTATCGATTTGATATGGTTTCGGTTGAAAAGGATATGTCTGATGTTCGATCCCTAATTTTTCAGTTGTGTTATGAACCACACAATTTCCATTATTGTTATCGCAGACTGTACAATACAGTTCGTGATTTTTGAGAATACGGGACATCGATTCTTGCTGTGCTGCTTTCACCAGTGAAGATTCTGTCGAGATTTGCATGCCTGAGCTGACTACTGTACTACATCCGCGAACCAATTCCCCATTTACTTCTACCATACATGTATCACATGTCTCTATCGCACCTAGCTGTTCGTTATAACAAATTTGCGGAATATAAAATTCATCTTGTCCTTTGGCTGCTTGTACAATAGTTATACCTGGTTCTGTAACGACCGATTGTCCGTTGACTTCAATCACGATCTGTTCTGTATGGTCTGTCTTCATGATCCTGTTCACCTCTACCTTAAAATGAGTTCTAATGATTCTGGTTGTATCACGCTGTAAGCTACTTTTGGATGAACCTTACACTGCTCTCTGACAACGACTTATCACAAAATCATATATTATAAAATTGAATGAATCATATTTACCCAATCCTTTTTTAAAGTAAGCATCTTTTCCCTTTATATGGTTATCTATTATTTCTATTCATACATAAATCATATTAATTTACTTACATATTACATTTGCAGTTACTATACAGCGACATTGTGCGTGTTTGGCTTGGCAATAGAGTGATACTATGTTGGAGTTTCAATTACTCTTTTGCTCTTCATTTCTCGCTATAAATGAGCGCTTTATCCTTTAGAGCTGACTTTACATTATGGCTTAATGAGAGTAACGTTAGAAAGTAGCTTGTAATGATATGCTTGTAAACCATAAGGAGATACATTGTATGAATACTTCGATTCATTCTCATTCGTCTGCTAGACGAATATTGATTATGACGGCTGTTGAAGCAGAGCGTGAAGCGGTTCTTCAAGGATTGTCTTTACGAGGTGAAGATCGCTTTAGTGTGCAATTAGCCGGTGTAGGCCCTGCTTCAGCAGCAGCGCGAACAACTTCGATTCTTGCTCAAGAGTCTTTTGATATGGTGATTAGTGCAGGGATCGGTGGTGGATTCGCAGGATATGCAGATATCGGTTCGATTGTACTTGCTAGTCAGATGATTGCCGCAGACCTCGGTTCAGAGACACCGGATCATGGATTTCTTTCGGTGGATGAATTGGGATTCGGTTCTTCTCGTATTCAAGCAGATACAGTCTATAATGGAAGCCTGTCTTCAGCGATTCAATTGACTGGACTTGCTGTGCATATCGGCCCGGTACTCACAGTATCTACAACTACCGGTTCCGCTGAATCCACAGCGATACTAGCTGAGCGTATTCCTGGTGCTTCGGCTGAAGGGATGGAAGGTTATGGTGTAGCGCTTGCGGCTCATTATTTTCATTTACCTGTTTTAGAAATTCGTGCTATCTCTAATCGAGTCGGTCCGCGTGATCGAAGCAGTTGGCGTATTCCTGATGCTTTGCAAGCTTTAACCAAAGCAAGCTCCATATTACCGGAGGTGCTCTAATATGAAAATCGCTTTTTCTCCATGTCCTAATGACACATTTGTTTTTCATGCATGGGTTCACGGTCTTATTCCGAATGCTCCCGAGCTTGATGTAACTTATGCTGATATTGATATTACCAATAACTGGGCAGCTACAGGGGAAGGCCCTGAAGTGCTTAAAGTATCTTATGCTGCTCTACCCTGGTTATTGGAAGATTATGCGTTAATTCCATGTGGCGGTGCGCTTGGGCGAGGTTGTGGTCCATTGGTATTAACAGCCAATCCTAATGAGACCAATCCTGCTAGTCTATCGGGTAAAAGAGTTGCTGTACCTAGCGAACGCTCTACCGCTTATATGTTATTCCGTCTATGGGCAGCGCAAAATGTTCCCGGTGGTGTTGGCGAGATTGTTGTTATGCCATTTGATGAAATTATGCCTGCGGTTCGAGATGGTCAGATTGATGCAGGTCTGGTTATTCATGAAGCACGATTTACGTATCCTAATTATGGGCTAACACTGATGGAAGATATGGGTAGCTGGTGGGAAGAAGATACCGGATTGCCGATTCCGTTAGGGGCTATTATTGCTAAACGTTCTTTAGATGCGAACCAGATTGCTGATTGGGTACGTTCTTCTGTCGAATATGCTTGGGAACATCCTGAAGCTTCCCGTCAATATGTACTGGAGTATGCACAAGAAATGGACCCTAGTGTAGCGGATTCTCATATTAATTTGTATGTTAATGAATTTACTCGCAATCTAGGGGAAGATGGTTATGGCGCAATCGAAGCTTTGCTAGGACGGGCTGCTAAAGAGGGGCTTGTTCCTACATTTGATCTTTCATTGTTGCGTAAATAATTATTATTTATCTTTCTCTCAGAAACTACAATCAAAAAGCCTCAATTCACTGTAGATTTATCGTGAATTGAGGCTTTTTCTTATCTAAATCAAACTTTTTTTGATTTTTTGCAGATTTTTTGTATTTTTGTGAGCAAAAAGTTTGCCAATTGGATTAATTATCTGGTACACTGGCATTAACGCTACAACAATTGTAGTGGGAAATACAAATAGCCCCTTTTCACAGAAGGAGCTTCTTATTTCTAATTCCTATCATTTCATTATAGGAGGTGAATTATTATGGTACAAAACGTACTTTGTGAAGTAAACTCTTGCACGCATTGGGCTGAAGAAAATAAATGTACTGCTGAATCTATTTTCATTATCAACCATGCTCACAAAAAAGCAACTGAGTCTGAAGAAACAGATTGCCAAACTTTTGATAAAAAAGAAGCAATCAACTAATTGAAAATGTTGTACAACTGAGAAGGGACTTTGCCGAGTTCCTTCTTTCTTTTTATATTCTACCAACAATGATTATTATTATCAAGTAGATTTGAAAAAAAATTATCAATTATCTTTCTTTATCTGTGTTTTACCTGTAAAGATACTGATTGCATTTCTCATTCTCAATACAATCAGCATTCTACAAGATCTATTGCTTATGATTGCACTTATTATAATTTGAATTTAGAAACAGATGCCAAAAGCTCCTCTATACCTTGCTTGGACATATTCATACTTTCAATTACTTCGTTCGTTTGCTCAACAATGGTCTCGGTTTTGCCTGCAATCGTAGACGTCCCTGCTGCACTTTCATTAGAAGCCAGAGCAATCTCATGAATAGACTTCACTTGATTTTCGATCGACGATAATAATTGTTTGGATGTAGAACTCAGATCTGTAGCAATATCATCTATGCCTTTCGCACTTTCTGCATATTGATCTGTGGAAGTAAGCATCATATGATAATCCTGTTTGATCTCATTGCCAAATAGTTGAAGCAAATCATTTGAATTAGAAGAAAGATTACTAACTGATGTGATGACATTGCGGGTAATCTGATCAATCTGGTCAGCCGCTTGCTTGGAATTAGCTGCTAATTTACTAATTTCACTGGCTACCACTGCAAATCCTTTGCCTGCTTCGCCTGCTCTTGCCGCTTCAATACTTGCATTCAATGATAACATATTCGTCTGTGCTGCAATCGTAATAATCGTTGATACCAAGCCATTGATTTTGGATACCGATTGCGATTCTAAAAGTGCTTGTTCTAGACGTTCTTTGACATTGGTATAGATGCCCAAACTTTTATTATAAGAAGTGCGGAAATCCTGACTAAGTTCTTGAGCACGACGGGTCAATTGATCAGCAGATTTGGCACTTTCTTGTGCTTGAACAGCAACCGAATGAACAGCATGTTCCAGATCACGAGCAGTCATATTCATTTCTTCTGTCGACGAAGCAGTCTCTTCTGTACTTGCCGATAACTGTTCGGTTGTAGCAGAAATATCTTGTACACTGTCTTCCAAATAGGACATATTGTGATTAACGGTCTGAATATGGTTTTGTAAATTAGAACTCTGTGTAATAACCTGCTCAAATACTTCTCTAAATTGCTTACGTGCTCCACCCATCGCTGCGATAATAAGAGCAAATTCATCTTTTTCTGTTAAATACCGTTCATACCCTTTGCTATATTTCAGATCAAGCGCTGCTGTTTTGTTGATAATCTCTAATGTTACTTTGGTACGACGATTTACATTGCGAGCGAAGATGATACATACGATTAAAGAAATAAGCAATACAACAATTGTGGCAATAATTAATGTTGTTGCCATTTTGTTTTGCAATGTTTGGCTTTCGAGCAGAATAGCTTGATTATAATTATCCAAAATCTCTTCAGTCTGATTGATATCTTCACGCGCCGCATCAAAACGTGCTGTACTTTCAGTTAGATTAGATACCGTATTCGTATTGATATCAAATTCTTTTTGCCATGCCGCAAAATTAAGATCAAAATCTGAAATAAGTTCAAACACATTTTTGTTAGAATCGGTATGTTCATATTGCTCAAATTCTGCTTGATGTGCTGTAAAAATAACTTCTGCTTTATGAATACGTTCATACGTTTGTTGTGCATTTTCAGTGTAATCTGCTTTGGCTGCTTCTAAAATAGCTGGATCTGTAGAACTGGTTAATGTCATTTGTGCTACTAATGCTTGGTAATAATCACGATCTGCATTTAATAACCAATAATTGGTCATATACGATTGATCATAAAGTTTGGTAGTTAACGTTTGAGCGATCGATTTGGTATGACTGAGTGCAAATAAAGCAATTCCGATCAAAGCAATCATAACGATTGCCATCGGTACAAACATTTTCAGCCGTAAATTCCAATTGTTAATATTAAATATTGTTCTCATAAAATGCTCCCCCTGCTACACCGTATTATTCAAATAAATAGTATATTGTTATGCTACAATTACCTAATATTTACATAGTATGTATATCGGGTTTGAGAACAATTTGTAATAGTAGAAATATCCACTTGATCATCACTGGCTTTATCACTTACGATACAAAAAAAGACTGCTGACGTTTTAACGTCAATAGCCTTTGGATGGTTATTTGATAATGTTTTATTTGGATTTATTTACGTTGTAGAGTGATGTATAGCTTATTTATTGTACATAATAAATATCAGGTGCTTGAGGTTGCTTCATTCCTACTCCCAAATGAAAACCTGGGTGTGGCGGTTGATTGTAACCTGCATTTTGCCATGCAACCGACAGACGATACACCGGATCGTGCATTAAGGTACGCAATCGATAATCGGTTATATCTGTGGTGGTATAGATACGCAATTCATTGTTATCATTTGAACGTAAAATCACTTCTTCACGCCAGTCTCCATACAAATCGGCTTGTAGCGCTGGTGTAGCTTTCGTTCCATTGTTAGAACTGCTTCCTGTTGCTGTAAATAGATTAGTGGTCGTGCTATTGGTATAATCCCATTTATCGATTCGATTATCATCTAACAATTCTCGTAATAGATCGCCATCCCACCAGATGCCAAAATTGGTCGATGAAGGAATACTATTGCTAATTAATTCACCTGTAATACTATATAATCCGGTAAGCGGAATGTGTTGAGCATTGGTAATCGTAGCTGCCCACACTTCTTCGCCTGGAAAACGCGGATCGATATCGGCTGACATCCCCCGTCCTGTATCAAGTCCTGTTTTGACTCCCCATAGAATCTGTCCGGTATTCGCATCATGAACTTCCATCCCGTATGGAGAATCTTTATGTTCATGAACACCGAATACTTCAAGCCCTGCACGATTTGGATTCAGATCACCTAAATGTTGTGCATCACCATGTCCAAGCCCTGTTGTATAACGCGGAGTTCCATTATCATCGATAGAAATAGAGCCAAAATTAATCTCATCTTTGCCATCTCCATCAACATCTGCTACATTCAGCGCATGATTACCTTGAGCAGTATAGGTCGTCTGATTGCCGACATTAGTATCGTATGTCCAGCGCTTAGTGATTTTGCCCGCCCGGAAATCATAAGCAACCAAGACTGTACGCGTATAATATCCTCTCGTCATTACAAAACTTGGATGTTGTCCATCCAAATAAGCGACTCCTGCTAGAAACCGATCAACCCGATTGCCATAATTATCTCCCCATGAAGCAACTGTTCCACGAGGCGGATCATAATTCACTGTGTCTAGCGCCGCTCCTGTTGCTCCTTTAAATACAGTCAAAAACTCGGGGCCTGTGAGTACATATCCAGCATTATTGCGATAGTCTGCCTGAATATCACCAATCACTTTGCCTTGTCCATCTATCGTACCATCTGCTGTACGCAAAGCCACTTCAGACTTCCCATCTCCATCCAGATCATAGACTACAAATGGAGAATAATGAGCTCCTGCACGAATATTAGGTCCCATATTGATCCGCCATAAGCGAGTTCCATTTAACTTATACGCATCCAGATATACAATGCCTGTATATCCAGATTGTGAATTGTCTTTGGCATTAGAAGGTGACCATAACAGTACTATTTCATACTCTCCATCTCCGTCTAGATCGCCTACACTGGCATCATTTGCATTGTACGTATACGATACTCCATCTTTGGTGACACCGTCAGCAGGCTTTTGCAAAGGAACTGATTTGTATTGCTGTTGCCATACCGATACAGGAGTCGATACCGATGTTTCTTTACCATTTTGTACTGTAAATAAGGTATAGATTGAACGGTCTGTTCCTTTAGCATCTAGTAAATTAGTAGCTCCTGTAATCGGTTGGCTATTTACCAGCACCCCATCCCGATATACATTAAATGCGATAGTATCTGGATCAAGCCCTAACATTCTCCATCCTACATAGATGCCGTTGTTGCTTTTCACTGCAACCAGTCCACGATTCAGCTTTTCCATAGCACGTTGACCGGAAGCAATCGTAGCATTTTCTGCTAGTGTTAGAGTTTGCACATGTTCAGCTAAAGGAATATTCAGATCAGCGATCCCTGCTGCTACCAGTCTTGCTATCTGAATAGCTCCATATTCTTGAAAATGAGTATTATCTACGACTCCATCTGGAAAGTTAGGATAAACACCAGCAGGAACGTGCAAAAAGACTTTTTTGGATTCTTCTACGCCGATTGAATTATAGTAGGCAACACTGCGAGCACTGAGATCGATTAATGGAGTATTGGTCTGAGTAGCGACTTCTTTCATCGCTGTTACATAATTGGGGAAACTGATATTGAATTGCCCTGTTGTAGTATTAAAATCTCTTCGACCTACAGGAGTAACTAAAATCGGAGTGGCTCCATGAGCAAGAGCGCCATCAATATATTGCTTGAGGTATACTTTGTAATCAGGTACAGGTGTGTATCGCTCTGGCTTCGTATCGGCATCATTATGACCGAACTGGATCATCAGATAATCGCCTGGTTGAATCTGGTTCAAGATAGTGTCTAATCGACCTTGCTCGATAAACGAACGTGAACTGCGTCCACCTATCGCTTGATTGCTAATTTTCACATTGTCATCCAAATAGCGGTCTATCATTTGCCCCCATCCTGCTTGCGGTTGTTTGGACGCTGCATAAGTCTGTACAGTAGAATCGCCAGCCAGATATACTGTCGGATTAGAAACTACTACAGGCTCACTACCATACGTATTGTGGATAACACTCTGTGTTTGTTCTTCCTGTTCTATAATCACTGAATTAGAAGCATTGTTCTGTAGTTCTTGATCTTCGGCTGCGACCGATCGGTTCAAAGGCAAAATAGCAAATAGCATAACCATTATAAGCACAAGCGATATCCATTGACGATACGAAAATGATCGATTCAAATATACCCCTTCTTCCTCATTTTAATAGTGAAGCGCTTACATTAGCATCATACATGGAATGTTCATCAGTGGATATTCAATATACAGTGGTATTTGTGCAATAATCAGACCTGCTGTTGACGTTATTTCGATATGTTTATGTAAGATAACAAAAAAAGGATAAAGTCATAAGACTCTATCCTTTTTGCACTTCTATTTCACTTATGATATACGATAGTTGGGTTAGACTCGTTTGCGACGGAACCATAATACAATTCCTATCGCTATCGCTAGAATGCCTATACTTATCGCTGTATATTTTGCCTGTGCCGCTGTATCGATTGTAGGTGTCATCGGCTCTCCAAATCCACCTGGGCCTCCGCCCATTCCTCCACCAGCTCCATCCGGTGGAGCCATCATTCCGCCATTACCATTATTGCCACCTGTTGGGAAACCTTCAGGTCGTTGACCGCGTTGTCCACCGCCGCCCATTCCTCCACCCATACCGCCATTTCCAGAACCATCGCCTGATGAAGCGATCGTACCATCTAATTGACCTTGTATATTTTCGGTATTGGTCTGATTCCAAGCAATTAACGATGTCACACCTGCTTGATATTCTTCATACGTGTAGAAAGAAGTCGGATCGCTTTTGACATCGGCTGCAATCATATCATTTAACGCATTCACTTTAGCTGTAAAGATATCATTGGCTAAGAAATTAGTGAGTACATTTTGGATCATCGCATGATATTTTTGTTTGTATTCATCCACTGCTAACAATTTGGCAACCAATGGACGCTCTGCTAACGCTCCTGATGTAGGCTCATCAATCATCAAAGATGTAGAGCTCGCTTTGTCTGCTTGGTCGGCAGTTGAAGGTGTATTTTGCCCTTTTTGGGTAGTGGCATTGTCAGTCATATCATCTGTATCATTTGCCACTGGATTGGTATCTGTTGAATTGGTATTGTTACCTCCACGACCTCCGAAGCCACCGCCACCCATGCCGCCCATACCACCGAACGCCATATTGTAATCCCATGGAATCATCGAAAAGACACCGCCATGTTCATACAAATAATAATTCTGCTTGTTGCCTCCAATATAGCTATCTGTATTGTTCGTCACCACATTTAATGTCAAATATTCAAGTACACTATCAACATCCAGATAATCGGTATAAGGCGTGGTGCTATCATGATTTAATTTATCAAGCATATTGATTAATGCTTCTTTGTTCTGGCTTTCTGATTTGACATCAAGGCCAGTATACGAATCCGCATCATCATCAATCCACTGTAGATCACTACCGCTTCCTGTCATAAGACCTTTGTATAAAGTACCTGTTGTGTCTTTATAATGAGTCTCTATAAATTGGTCATCTACTTGCTCTACAGCTAGATATAACCCTTTATATTCGCCATTCACATAAATACGTACAAAGGAATGTTTAGGTGTAGGTAGGCCTAACATTTCAGACATTTCATAAGCTAAAAATTCACGCATATAGGAAGCATCACTGTAGTTATTGTTCAAATTAATCTTGTCTAATCCGTATAGATTCTGTCCGGAAATGTATTCATCAAAACTAAGCTTAAAGCTATAGCGATCCGAATCATCCATCTGCACAACACTGCGTAACGACAGATTACCTTTTGTACGGATACCTACATTTGTGATTGTTTTGCCGTTATAATCAACAGTCCCAGAATGGTATTTTTCATCAGAAGCGTTATCTAACATATCTTGAAAATCCGAATCTGCTATAGTGATCTTCACATCGACCACTTTATTTTCGACAAATACCTGCTGATCTTGTTGACTTTGCTCTGTTACTGTACCTGCTTCTACAGAATGTATCGCTGTTAACGGTACAGTAGCTATGCTCAATACCCCTACCAGTACTACTTTTATAATCCATTTCACTTCATCACCGCCAATAGTTTACAATAGAAAAGACCTCTGCTTCCATCGATAGATAGACCTATGCAAAGGATTTCTATAAGCTGATTTTCGATTCATACAGGATACAATATGTCTTTATATTACGATACGTAATCCCCGTTATAACTAATCAAAACGGCATTTTTCACACCAGCAATTTTGGAGATTTCATTTACAAATGTAGGCTCATTGTTTTTGATACGTACTTCTAAAGTCAATTCAATATTGTCTGCTGTAATTGTTTTTTGTCTAACCGTATGGCGTTTGACCAAGGAGTTCAGTTTGGTGTTTACTTGTTTCTCTGCATCGTCTCCTTGAGCATTGACGACCAGTAGATAAGGCGTTTCAAAAGAAGAACCTTTAATAAATAAGAACATCACCAGACCGACAATAACAGAACCGATAATCGCCAACGTATAAAAACCTGCGCCTGTCACAATTCCTGCCGCCGCTGCCCAGAATAAAAAGATCAAATCAGTCGGGTCTTTGATCGGTGTTCTAAAACGAACAATACTCAATGCACCAACCATACCTAGAGACAGGATCAAGTTCGAGTTAATCGCTATAATCACCATAGAGGTTACGAGCGTCATGCCGATCAACGAGATATTGAAACTTTTGGAATACAACACTCCGCTAAAAACACGTTTGTAAAGGAAGTAGATAAACAGTCCAACAAGAAAAGCAATCCCCATCGTAAGTAAAATATGAGTGATACTGATATCAGACGTGAAACTTTCGAGTACAGAATTTTTGACAATATCTGAAAAGTTAGTTGTAGAATCTGTTGTTGCATTTGCCGCTGCTGCGACTGCTGTAGTTGTTGCCATGTGTTATTGATCCTCCCAGGAGTTTTCTTTACCGAGTTTACGGCAGATAACGTATTTTGAATTAGATTGACGAACAAGCCCTTCTAGCTGTAACGCTGTTTTAATATAATCCGGCAAATATTCATCGAATTTCACTTCAAGCACAAAAAATTTATGATCTATCGCATCGACCATCGCTAAATGAGGGTCAAATATATCGTGATTGTTTAGACCTGTTTTCATATATTTATCAAATGTAATGCGGACATTGCCTAACTTAGAGGTATACGCTTCACGCACATAATCTACAATAACCTGCGGACGCAATAAGACATTGTTAGCCGCATGATAAATCTCATACAGTAATGGTTTGTGAGGTAAATTGAGTACTTCGTAATTGCCTTTTAAGATTTCATCGTACATCTCGCGGGTGATCGATTCTTTCACTTTGGCGATATAATCATTCATTTTTATTTTCTTTTCAAAATGAATAATTTTATCTTCACCATTGTAAATACGAATCCGGTACTTTACTCGATCCCTCACTCCGCCTAATTTCTCATGTAATGCAGTATTGTTGATATCATCGAAATAGAGACTACGAATTAGATATTCGCCTGCTTCATTGGAATTCGCATCTTGCGTCATCAGCGGACGTAGCCGTTGTCGAATCGTAAAATACTGATGGTAATTCACATAATGCTTCAGCTCATGCCGGTATTTCAAATCCAAATTTGGATAATACATCGGTTCATCCCCTTTCTTCTCGATCTGCTGTAGATCGGGTTGGTATTTTACACTCCGTTAACATTTCGTTTACATTGTTGATTATATCGAGGGATTTTGAACTTTATATGAACAGATCTTTAAAAAGAGATAAATTGCTTGGTATGACAAGTAAATAGAATAAAAAAAGCATCTACCTGATCGTAAATAGCAATCTTTCTGCTAAAAGCGATCAAGTAGATGCTTGGGATACATCTATTATTCAGGTAATACTTTACTAAGTTCAGATGTGACTTGTGATTGAACTAGATGACGATAAGTTATCGTACCGTCTTTAAATTTTAGTTTTAAATAGTAAGAAGCATTATTATAGTCAAAAATATTTTCACTAGCGTCAAGCAATGTTCCCATCATTTTTTTATCTTTTGTGACAACTTCTTTATCTGTATTGTATGCATTTGTAAATAAACTTTGCTCGCTTGTTGTATCTTTCTCTGCTTTTGTACGATTATCGCGAACAACAATAATAGCATTTAAGTCTGTGGGTTTCGTAATAATTTGATCCCAGTATCCTTTCTGTTTAAGCCATGTCGCTAAAGGTTTATACGAAGAGTCCCAATCATAAGATTGAGAAGTCTCATAACTAATTAGATTAGATTTAATTGAAAAATAAAGACTACTGTTAGGCAAACTTGCATCTGGATTATCAATTGCCAATTTTTCTTTTTTTATTAATTGAATTAATTCTTTAATATCTTTTTTATCAGAAATTTGAATTTTATGCTCTTCTCGATCACGATTTATAATTTCAATAGGTTTACTTACATGATCTAAAGAGGGAAGATTGTAAACTGCAACCTTATAGGATGGCGATTTTTGGATTTTTGTTAGATAGTATTGATATTCAGGAGCATTAGAAGGTACTTGATAAGAACGTGTTATTAAGCTTCCATCTTTTAGCTTATATCCAATATCTACTGACTTATAATCTGATGTAAATTGTTTCAGTTTATCAACTTTAGGACGTAACTGCTCAATTTGCATATGGAGATTACGAACAAGCTGAATATAATCAGGGTCTGAAGAAAGGACTCCTGGACGTATGACTCTTGGAAACGTTACATATCCTTCATTTTCAAACAAATAATAAGAAAGATTACCACCTTCATAGACTCCAGCAATCTCTTCTGCACTTGGTATCTCAGCTTCATAATGTACATAATTCGAAACTGGAATATACAAAAGCAAAGCGACTACAAGACCATGACCTAAAATACCTTTAACAAATTGCATACGATATATATTCCAGCTTTTATGAATAATCATTTCTGCTACAATATAAGCAACAATAGCTCCCACAATATAAGCAATAGGTGTCCAATCCTTCAGAAACGATACAGATAAAGCGCCTGTAAACAAAGCACCACAAAACATAACTCCCACTCGAAATAACGGATTAAAATATGTGAATGTGACAGCATGAGTTGATTTTTCAGTAGTACGTATTTTATAAAATACATAACTTAATACGATCAATATAATAGCTATCAAAAAATATATCCATGTTTCTAATGTAGTAATTGTTTTAGCAGATGCATTAACAATATGGAAAAGTGGAGACCAATCTTCGTTCAAGTTCTGTTGATTACGCGACGAGTATCCAAATAAATAAATATCTAAATGTTGATTCCACACTTTAGGAATAGCTACAGTGAGCGTTAATAAAATAGCAACAACTATACCCTGTAATATCGTTTGTCCGATACAAATGCCTACAAATACAGTAAGGCTAAATAACAAAAGGCTAAGCACATTTGTAGCTATCGTCCACTCTAAAACTTGCATGGCTGTAAAATCAATATATTCAAACTGTCTACTTAATATTGCTGCTATTATAGCTGTGATCCATAGCGGAATGGTTAATGCTATAACTCCTACTGCAAAATGAGTTGTTAATAAATGAACTCTTTTTAAAGGTATGCTATGAAAAAAATCAACTGAAGCTTTGTTTTGCATATATCTTGTTAGCAATAGACCCATAAGGATGGATATAATAAGCATTGCCATATTTGGCCAACCAGCGCCTATTTGAGCAAAGTAGCTAACCACAAAATGAAAGTTTTGAGTCTCATACGAATCATTAATCATATTTAAAGAGATGAGAATAGATAATAAAAGAACTACCAAATACAATATTCCAAGCCAAACACTTTGCTTTAAAGTATGACTCCATAACCCACGATTAAAGAAGAATCGGTTGAACATCATAACCGGCGTCCCCCATTTCATAAATAAAGATTTCTTCGAGCGTCATTGGTAAAATATCAAATACATAGGGTGTATAGACGCTAAATACTTCTTTGATGCGCTCAATCTCGCCTTTGATAATATAAATACCTACACTACCTCGTTCTTCCTTATACACCACGTCCAGTAGACTGGAGATCGCGTGTTCATGACGCTCATCACGGAAAGCGACTTGTATTTTGTGCGTATCGGCTTTGAGATCGTCCAGTTCTTTTTCTACTAGCAATTTGCCTTTATGCATAATGCCTACATGGTCACACAAGTCTTCGATCTCACGTAAGTTATGCGATGAAATGATGACCGTCATTTCGCGTTCAGCGGTTTCTTGAAAAAGAAGATTTTTGACTTGTCGTCTCATCACAGGATCGAGTCCATCGATCGGTTCATCCAAAATCAATACATCCGGTCTACAGCTCAATGCCAACCACATCGAAGCCTGACGTTGCATCCCTTTGGAAAGACGGTGTAATTTGCGCTTCATATCGATACTTGCAAATGCTGGAGCTAATTGCTCAAAGCGTTCTTGACTCCACTGTGGATAAACAGACCGATAAAAAGAAGCCATTTGCTTAATCGATGTTTGCGGGAAAAAGTAAGGCTGATCTGCTAAAAAAATCATTCGATTTTTGATCTCTGGTTGCTCATATACAGCTTGTCCTTCTAACGTAATCTGCCCTTGATCTGCGCGGTAGATTCCTGCGATTGTTTTGAGCAATGTGGTTTTACCTGCTCCATTGGAACCCAATAAGCCAAAAATCGAGCCTTTATGTACGTGTAATGACAAATCATTTACTGCTTTTTCACCATCAAAGTATTTGGTGAGTCCTTTAACTTCAATCATGATGATGCCCCCCTTTCATGTTCTTGTATCGCTTGTTCATACAATTTCATTAAATCTTCTCTCGTAAATCCTAAATAGATTGCTTCGGCAAACAATTTCAACAATCGCTCGCGCATATCTTGTTGCTGTTCCTGAGTCGGTTGCTGTTGCTGTGGTGAGACAAAGCTTCCTTTACCTGGCTGAGAATAAATATAGCCTTCTCGTTCTAATTCCCGATACGCTTTCTGAATCGTATTCGGATTAATGGTTAATTGAGTAGAAAGTGAACGTACTGAAGGCAACTGTTCTTCCGGCTTCAATATGCCATACATAATCATCTCTTTAATTTTATCCATCAATTGCTCATAGATTGGCTTCCGACTACGTACATCCAATTCAAACATAAAGAGCCTCCTCTCTGTATTAACTGTATTACTATTATTAGTACAGTTAATACAGGTTGTCAATTGTTTTTTATGGTGGATATTGGTAAAAAAATAAAAGAAGCTGTTATTCCTTGAGTTTATCAAAGGAATAACAGCTTCTTTTTATTTTTCAATAGCTTGTATATTTTGCATTATATCGATAATCTACACTCTTTATTGATCTTAGTGTAAATAATGTATCTATTCATCCAAGCGGTATCGTTACATAATCATAAAGACCAAACCATCCTGCTGAGCGAACGCTTTTTCAAAAAGTTCAAACACCGATTCCAGATGAGGAAGCAAGTAACCATCTACTAATTCTTCGTAGGTCTCATCACTTTGCATCGGAAAAGCCAACATAATCATCGCCCGTTCATCCAGTTGCTCAATGTCCATCTCGGGAATGTTTTTCCACTTTTCAAAATCGATTCGCTTCGTTACATTGTCGGTCTGTTTCAATTCAGGAATCTGTTCAGCAATCTCAGCTACCTTGTCCGCTGGTAAATAAAAGGAACCATATTCAGTCGCCTGACTATCCACTTTATATTGCTCTCCTACCGGAACTAACGGAATATCCGGGAACATATCTACAATCAGACTCCACGTTTTATCAATATCCAGTGTTGGCTCTTGAACACGTCCCTCTAAGATGTCTTCCAAATTACCATGTTCTTGATAATACACACCTGTAATACCCATATCTAACATCTCCTTTAACAAGCATTACCCGATTATAGGATTCACGATTGCGAAAATTCATTATAACGTGCAATCTGAGTAGTTAACTCGTCAAATAAAATAAATCGGGCTGCCCGATATACCTCTTTACCTTCCATCAATAACAACAACACCGGTGAAGTAAAAATCATATACTCTCCCGCCAATTCAGGTACATCTTCCATATACACAAATGCGCCTGCAATATGTTCATACCCTTCTAACAATGTGGTTACTTTCGGCTGAACTGCTTCACATACACTACAATTCTGCGTTTTGAGCATAAGTAACGTCAACGGATTATGTTCAACAAATGCCTCTACCTGCTGTTTAGAAAAAAGCTGCTCCATCCCTTTTCCCTCTTTTCTGATAGGTCGATCCACCTTATATTTGCTCCCTTTCGACTCTCCTAGATATCCTTATTCGCTTACCTACATCATTCCAGCCCATCATATCCCCATAATAAGAAAATTAACTAAACACCCAGAACAAATATCAAAAACCAAATCACAACAATACCATAAAACAATCAAACCCGAAAAAAGGCTGCCTTTCTGCTCAACCCCACAGAAAAACAACCTTTACTTCACCCTTTTGAACACATATAAGCTTTATCTTTATCTCTCTAATGATCTCTATTCTCTCTCTATTACTTATATCTATAGCTTAGGTATCTTCTTCTACACCCAACCTACTACCACACTATATCTAATCTTTTAAAATCCTTGTTTTGTAACTCCCCCACCTGAGCGAAGGGAAAGAAATCAATTCGAAAGGAGCGAAGCGTTCGCATTTGTAGAGCCATTTTTACCGCAGAGTGGTTATTCCAAAAATGTCTCTACAACCAGCGACCGACCGAATGATTTCTTTCCCATAGTGGTCTCTCACAAAACCATTTTAAAAATCAAATTTAAAATCATCATCAGTCAAACGCTCAACGTTCATCGCACGTACATATCCGTTTCCTTTTTTAGAGAAAAAGTCATGTTGTTTGGTATGTGTACTAATACCGTTGAATACGATTGGATTGACTTCTTCTTCGGCAAAAACAGGATCAAAGCCCAAGTTCATAAATGCTTTATTTGCATTATAACGAAGGAATACTTTCACATCTTCTGTTAGACCGATTGGATCATAAATCTCTTCCGTATACTTCTCTTCATTTGCATGAAGATACGTAAGTAAACCTTCTAAGATTTGGTAAACGTCTTTTTGCTCGTCTTCTTCAAGATCATTGTAGATTTCTTGTGCAAGTACCCCTACATACACACCGTGAATACTTTCATCACGTAAAATCAAATCAATAATCTCACCGCTACATGTCATTTTACCTTGTCCAGCTAGATAAAGCGGATAGAAGAACCCACTATAGAACAAATAGCTTTCTAGCAACACAGAAGCTGCCATAGCCAGGAATAATTCTTTTGGCGAATTAATATTTAAGTAATACTGACGGATCGTTTCCGCTTTGGTCTGTAGACGAGGATTGTCTTCCACCCATTGAAAAATCTTATCGATCTCTTCTGTAGAAGACAATGTAGTAAAGATACTGCTGTACGACTTCGCATGAATCTGCTCCATCATCGCCATAAAGCCAAGTACCGCTTTACGTTGCATCCCTTCCACATGTTCTAATACTTTCGGCATACCTACGCCACCTTGAATGGTATCAAGCAGGGTAAGTCCTCCAAGCACTTTCATATACGTATCACGTTCAATATCACTCAATTGAATCCATGACATTTTATCATCAGACAAAGGAATTTCATCATCTGTCCAGAATTGCATAATATTTTGATTCCAGAACATCATTGTGAAATCATCATCAGGACGGTTCCAGTTCACAGCTTTGATAGGTCCAGTCATAAATTAAAATTCCTCCTTTTAAACATTGGATACTACTTATTGCACTTTGGTAAAAGAACACAAGTATGTACTCATTTGAATCCAATCGTGCTTAGATTGCCAAGCACATAAAGCATACAAAAAAGCCTAAAAAGGCTTTCTTGTATACTGCGTGACTATGAAGATTTTTTAGAGCAAACCACTGAAAAAAATTACACCGAGCAAGTAATACACTCTTCAACACTAAGCAATTTGGTACGTGTATAGTAAAGTGATTTAAGACCTTTGTGAGCCGCATACAGGTAATAACGAGCCAATTGACGAGTCGTTACATCGCTACCTACATGAAGTACTGTTGAAATTCCTTGATCGACATGATTTTGAATTTCAGCAATCAGATCCAATACTTTAAATTGATTCATTTGGTAAGCAGATTTGTAGTAGAAATAGTTATCCTGTTGCATATATGGCATCGGATAGTACGTCGTAGAGTTCGCATACGTACGAGTCTCAATTTGTTCTACAATCGGCATTACGCTAGATGTTGCATTTTGGATATAGGAAATACTTGCTGTCGGCGCAATTGCCAAACGGTAAGCATGATATAGACCATGTTTCATTACATCAGCTTTCAGGTTTTGCCAGTCTGCTGGTGTTGGGATATACATATCACCGAACAAGTCACTTGCGCGTGTCGTTACCGGACGATAATCGATTTCTAAATAACGATCAAAGTACGTTCCTTTTGCATATTCTGATTTCTCAAAATCAGCAAAAGTGATTTGACGCTCACGTGCAATCTCCATACTTTTCTCTAATGAATAGAAGTTCATCATCATAAAGAAGGTACGAACAAAGTCTCTTGCTTCGTCACTTTCATACGCAATTTTGTTTTTCGCAAGGTAACCATGCAAGTTCATAACGCCAAGACCTACAGAGTGCATTTCACGGTTCGCTTTGGCTACACCCGGTGCATTAGCGATATCTGTCATATCACTAACAGACGTTAAACCCATAATACCTTCATGAACGGATTCACGAATTTTGCCAAGTTCCATCACGTTTACCATATTCAATGAACCCAGGTTACAGCTAATATCGCGACGAATCACATCATCTTGGCCATAGTCTGTAATTTCAGAAGTTTCTTGCAATTGGAAAATTTCAGTACACAGGTTAGACATACGGATAGAACCGATATCTTTTAGTGCATGACCGTTATTCGCATTACTTTTGTTCATAATATACGGATAACCGGATTCTAATTGTACACTTGCGATTTTGGTTAGCATATCACGAGCACTCATGATCGCTTTCTTTTTGATACGATCATCAGCAAGCAATGTATCGTACATTTCATCAATATCTAGATCATCCAGATATTTACCATAAGCTTTGTATACACTGTAAGGAGCGAATACATGCAATAGCTCATTATCTGCTGCTAATTGGTAGAAGCGATTCGGTACAACAAGACCGATCGACAATGTTTTGAGGCGTGTGCGCTCATCTGCATTGATTTTTTTGCTATCCAAGAACTCCATAACGTCCCAGCCGAAAATGTTGTAATACGCTGCGCCAGAACCTTTACGTTGACCCATTTGATCTGCATAGGAGAAAGCATCTTCCATCAGTTTCAAAACAGGCATAATTCCTTTGGCTGCACCTTCAACACCTTTGATCGGTTCACCGCGTCCACGAAGTTTGGACAAGTTAACCGCTACACCGCCACCAATTTTGGATAATTGCATACAAGTGTTCAGCACATGGTTGATCGAGTTCAAGGAATCATCCATTTCTAATAAGAAACAAGATACCATTTCACCACGACGGCTTTTACCTGCATTCAAAAATGTTGGTGTTGCTGGTTGTAGACGTTGTTCCATCATAGATTTGGCAAGAGTTTTGGCATTATCCGCATCCCCGCGTCCCAAATGAAGCGCCACGACTGCGACACGATCCGCATAATGTTCCAAGTATTGACTACGATCATTTGTTTTTACTGCATAATCCGTATAGAACTTGGAAGCCGCCATATAAGATGGAAATTGGAAATCATAACTGTGTGTAATCGCATATACTTCTTCTACATCTTGAGAAGTATAATTTTTGTACATATCTTCATAATAATCATTATCGATCATATAACGTACTTTGGTTGTGGTGTCCGGGAAGTTGATACTTTTACGAGCTACCTCTTCCATATATTCTACAACTGCTTCTTTATCTTTATCCAAACGGAAAAATCCACTCTCATCCCGTTGCATCAGTAAGTTGTTCAATTCAATATGCCGCAATTTTATCTACCTCCTGTTGAAATCGTTGTGCGTCTCCTGTTGTACCTGCTAATTCAAACTTGTACACGACCGGTACATTATAACGTTCTGAGATTAGATCAGCACTACGAGCGAATTTGTCACCCCAATTGCGATTGCCACTTGCTGCAACTCCGATCAGGCGATTGTGATTTCTCTCCAAAAAATGAACTACCTTATCAGGAATCTGACCAAATCCAGTTGTGTACGTAACCAGTACAAAAGGTTCATTCAACGTCAGCGCCTCATCAATCTGTACAGCTTGTACAGCAGGTAATTTTAATTTGTTGATAAATCGTTTTACATTGCCTGTTTTGGAATCATAAGCAATTAACATGGTTGTGACATCTCCTTCTCGGTTCAATATGTAGTACTCTTCATCCGTTTCATCACTATATAAATACAGATAACAATGCTCTAATATAACAATCATGTGATCTGCTTCAATATCTATAAGTAGCTATAACCTATATATTACCTGCTCAAACATCATAACCGCAATATATAGAAGACTTTATCAAAGATATACGCTATATATAGTGTTGTCAATAGGAACGGAAGGTCTACATTCCGGTCAAAACATGCCTTAAAAAAGGTCTATCCAACCAAAAATCAAGTAAAATAGGCACTTATTTGAACACGTATTTTACATACATCGCGATAATCATTTATAAAAAAATAATTTTCTTGACATACTAGATATAGTACATTTCATTTTTCTTTTTGCCGAACATTTCCAGATTATGCAGTGAACATAAATTCACTCTAAAATGAACATAAATTCCGGTCTATTTAGACGCTCAAGTATAAAACTTTAGCTGTTATTGAACAAAAAAGCAAATAAAAATTTCTTTAATTTAAGAAATCTCAGCATAGAAATACACAGGAGAATTGCACATCCTTTTTGTATTGTATTTTTTACCATATATTGAAATAATTAAAAGCGAACGTGGAATCGCATACAATTTGAAGAGGAGGATATGTGTATGAAGAAATTAGGTCACTTCTTGCTTTTATCTATGCTTGTTCTTGTCAGCAGTCTTTTTCCACCATCATCATCTTCGGTATTCGCAGCAGATTACAGTCAAGGGGTAACTACATCTGGAACTACAGCAACGATCTGGTTCTCTTCCAATGTAAATACATCCTGGGTCGATGTGCATTACTCTATCAACTCGGGGAATTTACAAAATCTACGGATGACTTACGACAATACCACCAAACGTTATGTGCAAAATGTCGCTGGTGTCTCATCCGGTCAGGTGATCCAATATTCATTTACGTACAATAATGGAACAGCCGCTTATGACACATCTACTTTTAGCTATACGGTCACAACAGGTTCTAACCCACCTACCAATCCTGGAACAGGAGCTAATTCGATCTACAGTGTTCCAGCGTCCTCTATTCCGAATGCTACAGGTAGTGGAGCATTATCTTTCAAATTATTAAATGGTACCAAAGGTGCTTATGCAGACAATCAGATTTATTGGGGGATTCTGGGGATTAATCCTGCCACCAAGCAATGGAGCTATCTTGATAACAACGGTCAATTGAAACCTATCTCTACTGCTCTTAATAATGCAACAGGTCATTTAACTAAGAACGGAGTGAATTACGCTAACATTTATAGTACGATCAGTCAGATCAATTGGGTGAGTATGCCCAAAATCGATTCTGGTCGGATGTTTATCTGTGTAGGCTCTCCATGTTATATCAAAACATATGATGATGGGTTCGCAGGGCCTGATATTAATAACACTGCTGATCCGAACCGTAATATCTATTTCGACTTTGTAGAATTTACAGTAGATGGTACAGGATATCATGGAAATACTACGCGTGTAGATGGTTTTGGATTTCCGTTGCAACACCGTCTTGTCAATCGTGCAGGTAATTATGATCAGACCGTAGGCGAATTGGAATCCGAGACACGCGCAGGTCTATTTAGTAAATATCGGAGTGAAGTTCCGGCTGCCTTCCAATCTCTTGCCGATGTACAAGCTCCCTATCGTATCGTAGCTCCGATTCATGGTTCTTTTGCAGCTAATGGTACAAATGCTAATTACTTTGCCGGATACAGCAATTACAGCACGCAGGAGATCTTATTATGTAATGGTAGACTTGCAGAGGATTCCGGTACATGTTCAGCGATCAATCGACATGTATACGATAATAAAGCGAACTGGAATAACCCTGCTCAATATTATCAAGCTGCCCCTGCTAATTACTATGCAAAATTCTGGCATGATCATAGTATCAATCGCTTAGCGTATGGATTCGCTTATGATGATTACAATCAACAAGCTTCGTATCTAGAAGTTGGTGACCCGAAAGGATTAATTATTCGAGTTGGTTGGTAAACGCATCTGCTATCTTTTTATATAAAAAGCCTGCTTCTACCATCAATGTTATTGTGACGGTGTAGAAGCAGGCTTTTTTTCAGTAATTTGCTTATAAAATATCAGACAAGTGATGCTATGCTATATATTACAAAAATGTATTCTTTAATTTAGGTAGTTGTTCAAGCAGATTGATCCATGTTGGCGCACATTGATAATATACGTAGATGTGCCTAATGTTTTTTCGATCAATGCTGTATATTCACTAACTAATGGTTTTGGCAAAATCGTCAAAATAACACCTGCAAATCCGCCACCATGTACACGACAAGCACCTGCGTGATGTTGTTTTAAGAAAATTTCAGTGATCGCCAGAGCAATCGAGATACTTTGCTCGCGTGTATGAGAATCTTGATATACGTTCTGAAGCCATTTCCATGATGAATTACCAGAACCGGTTATCAACTCTAAAAAATGATCCCATTCGTTGGATTGTAACGCTTTGACCTGCTCATCTACACGATCATTTTCTTCTAAGAAATGAAGCGCACGTAATATTGCACGATCGCCTGTCTGTTCGCGCAGGCTGGCTAGATTGCTATATACTTCCTCCAACGTAATCTGACGACACACTTCATGACCTAGCGCTTCCGCAACCGCCTTCATTTCTTCCGGTACAGCAGCGTAATCAGCAGTTAGATCGGCGTGATTGCCTCCTGTATTTACGATAACCATCTCATATCCCTGTGCATTGAAATCATAAGGTACATGCTGAATCGCAGGTTCTTTTGGATTGATAAAATCGATTGCGATCAATCCGCCATGTGCACAAGCCATTTGATCCAATAATCCAGATGGTTTGTTCCAGAATTTATTTTCAGCATATTGTCCAATTCGAGCCATGTTTACGATATCAACCTGACTGTTATTATAGAACGTATTTAAGATGCTGGTGATTAACATTTCAAAAGAAGCCGAAGAACTAAGTCCTGAAGCGGCTAATACGTTGGTCGATACATACGCATTGAATCCACCTACCTGTAATCCCCATTGAGCAAACCCGGCAACGATTCCTCGAATAAGCGCTAGTGTACCGCCTTCGCCTGCTACAGGCTCTAATTCAGAGGTATGGATTTTGTATACTTCGCTATATCCTTCAGACACAATCGTAATATAAGGTTCATCTACAGGTACAGCAGCACTGATCGTATCTAGATTGATACTCGTTGCTAACACTTTACCGTAGTTATGATCTGTATGATTACCACCAATTTCACTTCTACCTGGAGAGCTGAATAGTTGAATATTGCCATCTCCAAATTGTTGATGATAGTTATGCATAAGTTGTTGATAACGCTCAAGCTGATACTCTACTTGTTCTTGTCCGTACATTTCTACAAGTAATTGGTTCATCTTCTCCGTATTGTATTGTTCCAAGTTTTCTGTAACCGTTCTCAATTGCATGCTAAATATCCCCTTTAATATTAAAAATAGGTGTGTCGCATTATGTTGGTATTTGTGCCTATATTGATTGTACTGAAATTTTGCGAAATTGTCAGGGGTATTGTTGCAATCATTCTGCACTTTTGAGAATAGTATAGTAGACAGCCATCATTGTAGACAGGGTGATGTAGTCTATTTATCTATAATTATGGCTGTACACATAGTATATGAAAGGCTCTATTAACTCACTGCATTAAATAACTAACTTGAATATGAAGTTGTCTTTCTAAGGCAAGTCCATCATCATAAGCAAATTCTTCTAATTTTAAGCCATAGATTTGTCCATTTTGTACAGCAGGTAATTGACTCCACATCGGATGTTGTTGCATCATCGGTTCCATCTGTTCTAACCAGTGAGCTGGCGCTACTACAAACATATGATCTGCTGCATAATGTGGTAACAGATGCTCTTCGATACATTTGAATCCACCTGCTTCAAATACTTCATGACGAATAGGATATGGCGGATGTAATTTGAGTGATCGATACAGATTATAACCTGCACGTGTACTTTCTCCCCAGATTGCAATCTGGTGGTCACCCCGAATTTCGTATAAACCTACTGTCTGCTCTGTAATATGCTCTAGTGCTAATTCATGCCGGGCTGCTTCGATTTGATACTGGTAGTGTTGAACCCATTCCTGCGCTTGTACCTGACGATTTAAGATCTGCCCTAAATAGAGCAATTCGTCGATATGATTTCTTCTTCCCCATTCGACGATAACTAATGGAGCAATCTTTCTTAATTGTGCATACAACTTGGGATATTCCAATACACAATCCGCTACAATAATCAGATCAGGTTGCATCTCTTCGGTAATCGTCTCCGGTAATTGAAATAACCACTCACTTGGCGGTTGATCGTTCCCTTTATCGATATGCCATAGCGGCACTGAAGATAATTCTTCTTCTATTAACATCGAATATTGATTGATCTCTGGCGCTGTTGCGAGTGGAGTGATCCCTAATGCCAGCAATGTGCCTGCAAATGGGAACGAAGCGACACGAGTAGTTCCTTTGCGCGCTCGAAATGTGCCGGGTGTCATGCCTGTAAACGAACGAAACTTTTTACTTAAATAAATACCATCACTGTATCCGATCTGCTCGGCGATATGATGCAGGGTATGATCTGTGCATAATAATTGCTCTTTGGCTTTGTTCATACGCCAGATTGCCAGATAATCAGAAAAGGTATACCCGATTTCTTTTTTGAATACTTCGGAAAAGTAATGCGGATGTAATCTGGTCTGGGCGGCTACATTTTCACGAGTAAGTAGCTGTTCTGACGCATATCTAATATAACTAGCCACCTGTTGCATCGAACGGTTTAAACATTTGTGATGGCGAGCATCATTCAAACTGCCGAGAAGTTGTAATAATTCATGTAAGATAGCATGAATATGATCGGTATCTTGATTCATGTATTGATTTATTTCTTCAACCAACCCAAAAAAGCGTTTATCTTGAGGATGCAAAATCGATCCATGCTCAGGCAGACTTTCATAACATAATTCATAACTCATAAGATTGGTATAATTATTTACCAGTTCATACCGCTCACAAGTGATGATATGTAAAAAGCCAACTTCATTGTAGGAAAGTTGTAATTCAACCTGTGGATGGATAATTAACAAATCACCCGCTTGCAAATACCATGTTTGTTGTTGATCGTTGGAATGAGTATTTGCTGTTGAAATATCTCTGACCATCAATGTACCTTTTTCTACAGCAATAATTGTAAAATATTCTGCATATAATGGAGTCATAAACACAGCACGTTTGTTCATAACAGAATGTGTAGGAGTAAGATGAAAAGAGTAGATTGATTTGCATATATCTAATATCGGATGTATGGGTGGCTGAATCATAAACGAATGATTACGCTGGCTACTCTGGTACATGTCCATACTGCAAACCTCCTCTGTAAATGATATGTTTTATCATTTATCTGTTAGCATTATATAATGTGAGAGAACTGTTTGTATAATTTTTTTGATCCGATTAGTAATAAAAAGCCTGCTGCTTTTTAGGGATTATTTAAAGTCTAATCCATAAAAGCAACAGGCAGTTAACAAATATTTAACTATTTAGAAATTATTTTCTTTTTCCAGCAGTATAAAAGTTCGGTATTGGCACATTCGACCAATCTGTATCAGATGCAAAATAAAAATCGGTATAGGTCGGTTGGTTGTAAGTTGTATTCTGACGAGCAACACCTGTACGATACTGTTTATTATGCAAAAGGGTATACAATTTATGCGTAGTCACTTCTGTACTCAGGTACATGCGGATCGCCGAACTATCAGTTGTACGTACCAGCATTTCTTCACGCCAGTCACCAAAAATATCCGCTACCAGTGAAGGAGTTCCTTTGGTATCGTTATTCGTTAGTGTTCCGGTAGCTGTTAATACGGTTCCTTTGCGCCAATCTTGAATCGTAGGTGTGACTTCACGAGCACCATCGATAATCTGCGTCGTCATATCAGCTCCCCATTTGATATTCATATTGGTTCCCGGAATTTTGGTACCGATCAATTGACCATCGGCTGTACGTAAATCTACCGACCATGCTTCTAGCCCCGGACGAGATGGATCAATATCACCGATCATGCCCCGCCCTGTATCTTTGCCACTATAGGCACCAAAGATTACTTTGCCTGTTCCGGCATCACGCATACTGTAGCCATAAGGCGCATAGGTCGCACCTTCATGTACCATATAGATTTCCATACCCGGACGGTTCGGATCGATATCTGTAACATGCATCGCATCTCCATGTCCCAGTCTAGCGATTACGCCTGGTGTAGCACTGTTAGCAGGCATAATATCCATCGAACTGTAGAGCAGACTGCCATCGTCATCTATAGTCGCTGATCCATATACAATCTCGTCTCGTCCATCTCCATCCACATCTGCCATCGTAAGTGAATGAGCTCCTTGTGTAGTAAGTGTACCAAGTTCGGGGTCTGTTCCATTTACACCATGAGGTCCATCGTTAAATGGATTGCTCATCGGTGTCCATCCGCTATCAGCATTCCATACTTTTTGTAAATGACGCCCATCCCAATTGTAGGAGACTAACACTGAACGCGTATAATACCCGCGCGCAAATACTGCCGATGGTGTTTTACCATTTAAATAAGCGACTCCTGCTAGAAAACGATCTACCCGATTGCCCGGTTCTATTCGTGACATCGCATAATCGCCCCACATCAATCCATCATCATGACGATCCGGTTCATACGCAATCGTTTCTAATTCTTTACCCGATTTACCTTCAAATACAGATAAGTATTCCGGCCCATCCAAAATAAAGCCTTCAAATGTACGCAGATCGTTACGCGCGCTACGAGCAGGTGCATAGACATCCATAAAGTAATTCGTCAACGCTTCAGCATCCACTCTAGATAAAGGATAATTATATTTCGGTGCAATTCCAAAACATTCTTCGAGCGTCTGAGGCCAGTGACCATTTTTCACTTCTTCTTGCTCACGCCATCCTTGAAACATAGCCACCACATGATCATAATAATCGCTACTGCTTAATCGATAATCATCTGTATTGGCATATCCTGCTTTTTTATCAGCTCTGGGTAATGTGATATATTTTTCAGAAGAGACTTTACCATGTGAGTTATAACGAGTAATCTTGGTGCCTGGAGCGGTTTTGAACATCATTTCAGCTTTGCCATCTCCATCAAAATCGTACACCATAAATTGAGTGTAATGTGCACCTGAGCGGATATTAACTCCTAGATCAATGCGGTATAATAATCGTCCATCTAATTGATACGCATCAATATACGTATTGCCTGTATACCCTTTTTGCGAGACATCTTTGGAATTAGAAGGGCTCCATTTCACAAAGTACTCATACGCTCCATCTCCATCCACATCACCTACACTCATATCATTGGCTGAATACGTATATGCTTCACCCGCAGGGGTCACTCCATCAGCCGGTTTTTGCAAAGGAAGATCGTAATACGTGTCATTCCAGACCGTGGCAGGTGCACTTAATTTCTTTTTGTCTGGTTTGCGTAGATCGTTAAGATTGTAATCGTTGCGATACGCAGTTAACTTGGATTCTTCTATAGCAGTTGTTGAAAGTGATTGGGTATCATAAACAGATTCGGTCACTGTAGCTGCCGAATCTATCGTACGGGGCTTTTTCGGCTGGATAGGTGCTACTGTATATTTAGCGGTAATTGTTCCTTGTCGATCCAGATAGTTGGTGCTATCGGTAACTACTGTTAAAAAGGCACCATTGCGGTATAGAGCAAAATCAGTACCTGTGAGTCCTGTCTGTGAATAACCGGTAGCTTCATCTCCAAGCAAGCGCCAACTTAGAAAAATACCATCCGGTGTTTTGGCTGCGACCAGACCTCGATCCAAATACTCTAACTGTACTCGTTTATTGCCTTTATCTTTGGCAATCGTCATCTCATTCGTATCGGCTGCAAATAATCCACTTGTCGGTAATACCAATACGATCCCTAGCGCTACAGCTACTATTTTAGTAGTTAGCGAATAGTGCTTTTCTTTCATACCCCTTCACCATCCTTAGTATTTTGGTAACGCTTACAAATATGAATAAGTGAATACTGCTATACAGATAATGATCTGTAAAAATGTACGTTACATTCCTCCTTTTCAATGACAAAAGCTTACTTTACATTTTGATAGATCGTCTGTAGTAACTCTTTTATTATAAATTTGAGATGTTCTCAAAGGTGTACACAAATCAGAGTCATCTGTTTAAATAACAGTGCCTTTCGATCACACTATTTTTGAAGTCTGATCTAATTACAATTTATTGTAAGCGCTCTATTATTGTGTTAAATATTTATATGTGATATTACCTAACACATAATTTATAATATTGCATAAATTAATGCCTTCAAATTATATTTTTGCACAAATAAATAGAATACATATCGTCAAAATAGAGAACCAAAAGATATTATTACGTTACATTCTTTGTTTGTTGACGTGCAATGTAAAAATATATTCAAAAAGGGGCGAATAACATGGACATCAAACCAACCGGAGGTAAAATTTGGTCTTTAGGGTTACAACATGTATTAGCGATGTATGCAGGAGCTATTCTGGTACCACTGTTAGTTGGACGGGCGCTTAATCTTACAGCAGAGCAGTTGTCTTATCTGGTAGCGATTGATCTATTAACCTGTGGGATAGCTACTATGTTACAGGCCTGGAAAAACAAATATCTAGGTATTGGTCTACCTGTCATGCTGGGAAGCTCTTTTGTCGCTATTACTCCGATGATTGGAATCGGTAATCAGTACGGACTGAATGCGATCTATGGTGCGATTATAGCTGCCGGGTTGTTTGTCTTTTTATTCGCTGGCTTTTTTGGTAAAATTATTCGCTTATTCCCCCCTGTAGTAACTGGCACCGTTGTAACGGTTATCGGTCTTTCCCTTATTCCAACCGGGATTCGCAATATGGCTGGTGGTGCTAATAGCCCCGAATTTGGTAGTCTCACAAATTTCCTTCTTTCTTTTGGCGTACTAGCATTGATCTTAATCATTAATCGCTTTTTTACCGGGTTTATGCGTTCGTTATCGGTATTGATAGGTATTGTTGCTGGAACCGTTGTTGCTTTTATGATCGGCAAAGTTAACTTTTCTAGTGTTAGCGAAGCTTCCTGGTTCCATCTTCCTCAATTATTTATGTTCGGTATGCCTGAATTTAAAATAGCTCCGATTTTGACAATGATCATTGTCTGTATGGTGATCGTGGTTGAATCTACAGGTGTATTTCTAGCTTTGGGTAAAGTATGTGATCAGAAATTAACGCCACAAGATATGACACGCGGTTATCGTACAGAAGGATTAGCGATTGTGCTTGGTGGTATGTTCAATGCTTTTCCATACAATACCTTTGCTCAAAATGTAGGGCTGGTCGAATTGTCACGCGTCAAAACACGTAATGTGATCGTTGCGGCGGCAAGTATTCTGATTGTACTGGGATTGGTTCCCAAAATTGCTGCACTTGCTACTGTTATCCCTGCTGCTGTTCTAGGTGGCGCTACAGTTGTATTGTTCGGTATGGTAGTGGCTTCAGGGATTCGGATGCTAACTGAAGTAGACTTCAAAGAACAACGTAATCTGCTAGTTGTTGCTTGCTCGATCTCACTTGGTATTGGAGCAACGGTTGTACCCGAGCTTTTTGCAGGCTTGCCTTCAGCATTACGTATTATTGTTAGTGACGGTACGATCACAGGCAGTTTATCTGCTATTTTTTTAAATCTATTTTTTAACTTATCTCTCAAATGGAAACGTCCTGCTACTATTCCTGCTCAGGTCGAACCGATCAAACAACATGGATAGATAGCCAATTCTACGATAGACATAAACATTACTGGATCAGTCTTTCTTTTCTATTGTATGTATTGATACGAGAAATACCGATTCATATACTATTATCCAACCTATCCAAAAGCTACTTTTTTGTGAGTATCCTTTCTCATAAAAAGTAGCTTTTTGGGTATATAACGATAGAGACTGTACTGAAATACAAGACACGACTCTCTATTGACGGTTATAATAGAGTGATACTGTGTACACCCAAAATAGATGACAACGATAGGAGCTACCCATGTCTAATCAAAGTATTATTTTTTTCGACATTGATGGAACATTATTGGATTTTGATAAAAAGTTACCGGAAAGCACCAAAAAAGCTGTATTCGATCTAAAAGCACGCGGTCATGAAGTTGCTATTGCAACTGGTCGTGCTCCGTTTATGTTTGATGATATTCGCAAAGAACTTGAGATTGATACGTATGTCAGTTACAACGGACAGTATGTTGTTTTGCGTGGCGAAGTGTTATATACCAATCCGCTTAACAAAGATGCGTTGCTTGAACTGACTCAAACCGCATTAGAACAAAATAATCCGTTAGTTTATATGGATGCTGAAGATATGCGAGCCAGTGTACCGGAAGAAGATGAAATGATCACCACCAGTATTCATACTTTAAAAGTAAGCAAATTCCCGACCTATGATCCGTTATATCATCAAGGCCGAGAAATTTACCAATGTCTTCTATTCTGTATAGGAGATGCCGAGAAAAAGTATGAGCAAGACTTCAAATCATTCGATTTTATACGCTGGCATCCAATGTCTGTCGATGTTCTTCCAGCAGGCGGTTCCAAAGCACATGGGATTGCCAAAATTACAGAAAAACTAGGGTTCCCTAAAGAAAGACAATATGCGTTCGGCGATGGACTGAACGATGTTGAAATGCTCAAACAAATTTATAACAGTGTCGCTATGGGCAATGCTGAACCTGAAGCCAAAGCAGTTGCTCGTCATATTACCAAGTCTGTTGATGAGAATGGGATTTTACATGGACTGCAAATGGTAGGATTGTTAGACTAATCCTTTAACTTTTATCTTCACTATCTTCATTTATTCCCCTTTTTCTCCGATATTTGAAAAGGATGTGCATTTTACATCTTTGTCAGATCTATAGAGAAAAAGGGGATTTTTCACAATGAAAAAAGGATTGTTATGTCTGTTGAGCTGGATTATGGTATTTGTCATCCTGATGCCTAGCCATACCACTCATGCTGTCAATGTAAAAGGAAGTACATATCAAAGCGTTTCTTTATTTGTAAATGGTAAGTTTCAGATCACCCAGCAATATACGCAGTTCGTGAATAACAATAAGCTATACATTCCTATCAAAATTATGGATCGGATTCCAGGTATCACGATTCAATATGGTAGTCCGCTTACGATTACTGGTAATAAAGGAAGTATTACAGTCAACGATTCTAATTCATTTGCTTATGCAGGCGTAACCTATGTGATGTACAAATCGTTGTTAGCGATTAGCGATTTGGATGGAAAATATGCGTCTAGTGCTCAATCATTATTTATTTGGAGTGACGATGAAGGCAAGCGCGCATCCAGTGAAATTTTAACGAATATCAGTCAATTGCCTGCAAAGTTTGGTTACTTTGTCGGTCAGAAAATATTTCCTTTCAATTACCCGGGCGCCTATTGGATTACTGATGTAAGTTATGCATCTTCTACGCTGTATACAACGATTCAAAATAAATCAGGTGATACATATCAGATCAGTAGCGACTTGTCTGATCTCGATTTTCTTGTTGATAATCAAATCACTACTTATAATCAACAATGGCGTGGCAAAACGGTCTGGTTCAATAATATCGCTTATCAAGCAACCAATATTCGTAATTTAGAGAAACTAACCTTTGTCGCGGTGCAAGTAGATGATCAAAATAATGCTATCGTCACATTACAGAAATTGAATGGAAAGAAAGTCTTTATTGGACTGAATGAAGATTACTATATTGGTACGATGTTAAGTGAAATTTTGTTTTCTATGAATCCACGTAGTGTGTACAAATGGAGCGATAAAGTCTGGACAGCGATCAGTAACAATAAATTATTAGACAATATGACCCGTGAACAAGTTATGTTATCTTGGGGCAAGCCAGCAGATATCAATACGTATCAATCATCCTCTTTAACGTATGAGCAATGGATCTATTCTGGAGCCTATCTTTATTTCTGGAACGGTCGTCTCAGTTCAGCTCAAAGTCGTTAAAATAAAACCAGCTATTTTCTTACGCAGAAGATACGCTGGTTTTTATTTATATTTTACATATAACTTATGTTCATGTTTACTTTAAGTTTGGTTGAAGTTTGATAATAAATATTATATGATAAAGATAGAGGTGAGAATCATGAGTACATTAACAGAACGAGAAATAGCTTTGGCAGAAGCCATTACAATCCCATCTTTAATTGCACAACAACTAGATCACCAAGATCAGCTTCAATTATCTACTTTTCTCAAAGTGTTACTTAAATATATCGAAAAGACATCTCCTGCATCTGCTGAACATCTTTTGCAACAGATTCACTTAGAAGATGATGTAACTGTGCAACAATTACAACAATATTTTCAATTGATTCTTGTTCATCAAATCAATATAGCAACTGATCCTACGATTTCGAACAAAAAATATACTACCGGAGATATTGCTCGCTTTTTTGGAGTAAGTGTAGCTACAATCAATAACTGGATTCATAAAGGTCGAATTGTAGGGGTAGAAAAAGGAGAGCGTTTTAAACAAGCGCGTATTCCAGAAGATGCTATTTATCTATCTACTACTGGAGAAAATATCACGATTAAAGAAGCTTCTGAGTTATACCACACCGAATTAGAACGAACCTCTCTTCGTCCTACAACAGCTATTGAAGAAATGAAAGAACTGATTGATGCTATTTATCATTATGAACAAAAATATAATGGTACTTATGAAGAAGTTATCCTTACACACACTACAATGACATCACAACAACAACGAGATTTTACAGAATGGCAACAATTGTTGCGAACATTACAGGACGTTAAGCGATGACAGTACGTTACCCTTCTAATATTACACTTATAGAAAAAGAATTTCGTCATATCATTACAGATCTGCGGGATGGAGACGGTTCAGGGCTTATGAGTAGCTTGTCTTTTCAACGATATACTATTGTTTTTGTAGATGGTGGTAAGCTTAGAATAACAGAGCGAATCAGTAAAGGTAATATTGACTATTCCTATTATGATTGGGAACAATCAGAAGGTAGAATTATTAAATTTCATTCCGAACCGCACCCTGATGATCCCAAATATCAAACGCTGACCGAACCTCATCATATTCATCCACCGGCTGAAGCAAAATTGCATAATCAAACGCGTTATTCTAACTTTTATCATCAAGAACTGCCTGCTATTCTCGAACTTATTTTTATCCATATTATGAGTCAAAAAACATTATAATTTTGTTGAAGTATATACATACAACAAAAAGGAGAGTTATCTATACGATAGCTCTCCTTTTTTCCATTGTGATACATCTTTGATACATCGAAATGATGACTTCTAGATTATGGAGTTGTGCCCCATACTAATGTCCCTTTATTGTAGATACTTGCTTTGTTCCAATCAACCAGTGCAGTCTGGTTAGCGCCATAAGAGTAATCGTTAGTTTCATTGTAATTACTCCAATCGGCTGGATGAATACGAGCTTGGATATCTCCGCTTTGACCTCCGGCTGGAATCGAACCGGCTCCACTACCAAAGCTTAATTCAACATAACGATTAGCGGTCGTTTTGGATGTGGTCGGTGTACCAAATGCACCACTAATATTGGTTCCGCCTATGCTCGCCCAATCGATAAAAAATTGCTGCTTTTGCTGACTTTCATCACTGTAATAGTAACGAATTTTGAGATCACTTAGATTTACAGCGGTACTACCGTTATTTTTGATATTAAAAACAGGGCGAATTGCATTATCGGTCGGATTGCTGTCACCATTACGGTATTGCAGTACAAGTGCTCCTGTTGTAGCTGGAGGTGTGCTTGTATCTGTATCACTACCGCCTGTCGTCGGAGGTGTTGTCCCGGTATCACCACCTGTAGTTGGAGGTGTTGTCGTATCTGGATCTGTTTCGCTACTTGTAGTGGTTGCCCCTAGACGAGTCTCATCCCGCACAAATTTACCGGAAGCTGTTAAGTTATTCGCTGTCCATCCACCTGCTGAACTTGCACCAGACTGAAGAGCTGCTGATGCTTCGTTTTTATCTGAAAGTGACCAGTTCGCCCAACTAATTTTGCGATTAGCTAAGAAATTAGTCCATACTTTCGATTCACTTAGGAATGGGCCTCCATTACCGGATGCATCGCTTGTTCCCCATTCTGTAACAAATACAGGCGCTTTTTTGCTCAAAGCATAATCGATCCGATCACGTAAAAATTGTCCATGTGTTCCTGCATAGAAATGTACAGCGTACATTGTGTTTTTATCAGGTAACTGGTTATCTGCTGCATCATGTACATCCTGACTCCATGTTCCTGTACCTACAATAATAATATTATCTGGATCTTTGGCACGAATCACTTGAGTCACTTCTTGCGCATAAGGACGAATCTGCCCATTCCATGTGACTCCACCGTTCGGCTCATTGGCTAATTCGTAGATCACATTTGGTGAGTCTTTGTATAGACCTGCCATTTCACTGAAAAAGGCTTTGGATTGTGTTTTATATATATTCGGATCATTGTCAGAAAGAATATGCCAATCAATAATCACATAGACACCTAGTTCCTGAGCGGCTGCGACTGCTTCTTTCACTTTGTTTTTAAGCGAAGGGTTGGAAATGTATCCATTCTCTGCGGTATACATAGCTACCCGAAATACAGTAATTCCCCAGTCATCTCGTAACCATTTCATCGTATCTTTGTTCACATAATTACCATACCACTGAATCCCATGAGAACTCATACCTTTTAATTGGACAGGTGTACCGTTCTTATCTACCAACTGTCCGTTAGCAATCGATAATTGTCCATACTTCTGCACTGGCGTTGTAGCTGCACTTGCTTGTGGCACCCAGACCGAAGTGGTTAGCGATAACGTCAATACAGCAGTTAATACCGAAGCGCTCCACTTTTTAAACATCGTCTTTTTCATTAATTATCAGCTCACCTTCTTAATTAATGTAAAATTATGTTATTTAGGACACTCACCTATTATAGAGTAACTTTCGCTTAAAATATAGTTTTTTGTGTAAAAACGACTAATAAATACCATATTATAGGTGATAATATGTATTACCTTATGGAAGGTAGATGAATCTACTTTAGTACGATTTTCCTTATTTTTATATCGTACAGCTAACGATTGACATATTAGAAAAAAAAGCCAGCATAGCTACGGCAATTATCCGCATCTATACTGGCTTTATGATCTTACATTTTATAATTATGAATTAATCGTTCGTTCGGTAGATGTCAATTCAGTCTGCTCGATCTGCATATTCGATTCTTTGGCATACAGTACATACGTAATCAGGCTGAACAAAGCAACAATCGCCATCATCCATTGTACATAAGAAGGAGACAACGTATCTAGCATCCGTCCGGCAACAACAGAGAATAATCCTCCGCCAATCGCACAGCCAGCCATCACGATACTGGTATTACGAGCTATATTTTTGGGCATTAACTTTTTCATATAGACCAGTGTGACCACATAAAGACCGGATAACATGAGACCCAATAACACGATCAAAATATAACTAAGAAGTGGATTTCGATTCAGTGCAAATAAAGACAGCAATACGATCATACTGCTCCAATGAATAAACAAATACCGGCGATAACCGATACGTTCTGCTTCATAACCGGCAAACATCCGCCCCACAATCATAGCTGCCCAGAATACGGTAACACTGATCGGTGCTGTGCCTGCATCTGCCATTCCTGTTTCTAACATAAGCGATGGCAAATAATTCACTAACC
The DNA here is from genome assembly GCF_042681745.1 of Paenibacillus nicotianae. Classification (NCBI taxonomy): domain Bacteria; kingdom Bacillati; phylum Bacillota; class Bacilli; order Caryophanales; family Paenibacillaceae; genus Paenibacillus; species Paenibacillus nicotianae. The sequence goes on from NZ_JBHUGF010000010.1 coordinate 3,040,408, forward strand.
CGATATCGGTCGCTCCATATAAGAAAAATAGAAAAACAAACGATGGCAATAACAGACTTCCACCTACCCACAATCGTTTGAGACGAGCAGAAGGATGATTGGTTGCCGCCGCTGCCACTACAGCACCAACCGGACCTGAAGAAGCCGCTGTTGCTGGAACGACATGAGGTAGATCGGTCAAATGACGTGGCAAAAATAATGGCTCTACTCCTTCAAATCGGCTAAAGCGTACAAATAAAGATAAAAAGATACAATATACCGCGATGCCGAGCAATGCATAATTCCACAACCCTGACCGCACCAGCATACCAATCGCTAGCGGGAATAATAGTGAACCTACACCAAATGCAATCTCCAAGCGACTCATAGCAATCGCGGCATTGGATTGTAATCCTTCCAAAATAACGGCTGCAATTACCGATTCAATAATACCGCCCAGAAATCCTGCGATAGCGATACCGACAATTAAGATCGACCATGGTGGTAAAAAGGCGATCAAAATATAACAAATAGCTACGCCGATTGCGCCTATATGTAACATCGTTTTTTTCGAGATTCGATTGGCTAACCAGGGCTGAATCAACATCCCTATAATCGATGCTCCAAATTCTATAAAAATAAGTGCTCCGGCATCTGTATAATCCCGATCATATAATGGCAGTAATACGGTAACAATCGCTGCCACTGTCACTTTGATAGCACCCATTAATAAATAAAATAAACTACCCATCCAAATCAAACGTTTCAAAACTGCCTTCCCTCCTTTATAAGTCCGGGTTGTGCTTACCCAGATAAAACGCTAACTGCAAGAATTATACTTCTTCTATCGCAGAGATGCATTCAATTTTCATTATTTTTTAAATTTTCATGAAAATCGTTGTTATTTACTATTTTCTTACATTTATAGACAATACAAAAGTCATCTGCATACTCACTATAAGAGCATTAGCAGATGACTTTTATCTTTTTTTCAAAATAGCACTAGCGGATTACGCTTCTTCTATTCTTACATCAATCACATGCTCTGCTAAATCGACATAATCGTGATCTAGCTCCACTTTAACTTTGCCTTGTCTACGCTTTTCACGCCATAAGGCTAGATCTTCTTCCGATTCTAATCGTAATTCAGCGAGTTCTTCTGCACGATCGAATATATATTTACTCGTATATAGCAGTGTGTAGATACCTTGCCCTGCCAATGCAATAGGTTCTGTTCGTTCTTGCCACTCGGTAACTGTAAATTTCACATATAACAAATTCGCTTTCTGCGGATCAGCAGGAATCTCGGTAATATCCAATCGCTTGACGATATCCCATCTATCTACTTTGCCATAATAGCTTATACCCGTTCTACCCAACGATTCAAACTTTCGTCTGGATTCATACATCGCTACATACTCTATCTGCGTAATCACCTGAGTATCCACAAAGTTAGCCAGTGGCACATGGTAGAAATGTTCTGCCAGTGCAATCTGTAGTTGCTCCGGTCCACGTACTGATCCTATTAGCATATTTTTGTCTAGCAATTTGTTCTGGTAATATGTTTTTGTTCCACGAGGTGAAGTAGAACGTTCGTAGGCTTTTTCTGGGCTATCTTGAATCAATTCATCTAGAAATTGCTCCACTAGACTGGTCGCATTCGGCAAAAAAGGTAACGCTCCTACATTTAACTTGCGAATACTACGGTAAAAGTGGTGTTCACGAAATTGCTCTTCATCTCCATACGGAAATAATACATATGCGCCAAACATACTACGCTCATATTTGTCACCAGCAGACATATGCACAATCGCATCGCGATAACGATGCATCGTGTTAATATCTTCTTCCTGTGGCCCTGGCTTTTGGTAAGCAGAAGCATAAGACGAGCCTTCTACAGCGGCATTCAACTTGTATTTGGCATCAAAAATGAAGCTGTATTCTTTGGTCTGTCCGGCATCTACTTTCATTAGAGACAGTACATTATCCGGTCGCTGTGGCAAAGTCGGGGTGACTTCTTGGCTCGGTAGACTGTTATAATACAGCACAAATGTCTCGTTATTACGCGGGTTCAGATATTCCATTCGGGATTGCTGTCCTCTACCTAAAGTTACAAATAATCCGCTATGGTTGAGCCTGATGAGATTTTGCTTAATTAATGGATATTTACGACTTAGCAATTCATTTAACTTCAAAAAGCACCAGTACTCATAGATTTCTGCAATATCTTTCATCGATAAGCGTAACAGATCGCTCTGGATCGATAATCCTTTGAGAAGCAAAAGATAATAACGATACATTTCCCGATAACCGGGCGCCATCTGGAGTACTAGACTAATACTTATTTGCCGTATCGGTGAAATCTGTTGTAGCCATTCTAACGATAATATCTGCTCTAACCGCGAGATCATCTGACTAACACGCTTTACAAAAACAGAATCATACGCTCGACTACGGAAATTCTGTGGTCGGGTTAACTGGTTGTACTGGTCTTGTAATTGCTGTAACTTGCTCAATATACGCTCTAACATCCAACGTAAAAAACGGTTTTCTGCGGTATCGTAAGAGATATGCTTCATCGTATCTAGCAAATGAGTCGGCTGGTAACGTTCTGTCCCTATCGGTAACCATCCATGAACAGAATCTTGTTCCAAGTATTGCGGATGTCTGGCAAGATAGGCATTATTGCGGTTACTTCCCCGCTTCACTCGTGATGCAGGCTTACGTTCTAGAGATTTGTTCAGCTTATGATGAGGTTGCCGATTAATCCGTTCGATCGCAATCTCCATCTGGTGAAATAAATGAGTAATCAATGCAAAAAACTCACTCAAACTCTGGTGCTGGGTATCCCGAATACGAACAGACTGATATGTCCGCTTGAGAAAATCAAACGATAGATTGTACACCTGTTCATTCACTTCACATAGCAACTGGATATAATCTTGCTTGTAATCCAGCTTGGACGGGAAAATTTCCAGTTCGATCGCTATTAATCGTTGTCCTCCGCTACGTAATTCCAATTCTGTAAAACCGACTTCATTTTTAAAATTCAAAATTCCAGATAACACCTGCTCACCCTTAGGCGTTATCGCTTCTCGAATCGCCAGATGTTCATGATGAAATTGTACAGGCAACTGCATATACTCGTCCGACTTAATCAGCAAAAATTCATAGTTCTGTTGCTCGTAAAAACAAGGAAAAGACGGTGTTGTCCCGTCCCATAGCATAAGCTTATATTCAGTTGGTGAAAAAACCGAGATTCTTTCAATCACCACATCAGGCGAAAGTGAACGACAGATCAGATGCGCATCCACCCATTCTCCCTGATCGCGGTGCAACTGTAAGGTCTCCACGACCGGATGATACGGTTTGCCTTTGATATAGATCGTCCCGATATTGCATTTCACTTCTAACAAATCAGTACTCTGATTAAGAAATCCAGTAGGATGTGAATCCATCTTCATCTAACCTCACAATCATATCCACTAGCTTATGCGCTGTCTGTGGATAGTTCGCCTGTGGTGGGGTATTTCCGCGATCCCATTGTGTCCAGAAGGCATCATCATCTTCCATCGGTGACGGAATACGGACACTATCTTGTAAGCACAGACGTAATAGCTTCACCAACACACGCCGTACTCCAGACTGACTTCCTTGTATACGTGGCAAAATCTTCTGCATCATCTGTAGATCAAATGCTTCTGCTTCATTCATCAATCCAAAACGTTCGTTATAGATCATATAAAAGCATACTGCATCTCGTATCCGAAACCCTACATGCGCATGGATATCTTCCAGTATGTCGTTAACGGTTACCAATCGCTCAGTGGTACGGGTGATTAATTCTGCATAATGGTCATACGCATCGATCAATTGTAAATAATCTGCTCGCAAAAAAGACTGCTCGACCAGTACAGCTTCGACCACCTGCTGACTTTCTTCACGTAACTTGGGTAACTGCATTAGATCGATAGAGTTAAATTCAAGCGTATTCGCCCGATCGAGCACCTTTTTGCTAAATGGATACGTGGTCTCATCCATATTAACAGTTCCGATCAGATACACATTTTCCGGTATGCCCAGATTCCCATATCGTTCTAGATCGCTTTCCAGTTCTAAGGTAGCTACTGGAATTACCGGATCAGTCAAAATATGTCTACCCTGCCACGATTGGGTCTCCAAAAGACTCAAAATATCGCTAAAGTAATGCTCCACTCGTGCCAGATTCATTTCATCCAGACAGATAAAATAAGGCTTATGACGATTCTCCGATTGAGATGCTTCAGCAATCACCGATGTGAGTGGGCCTGGCTTGAAAGTACCGGACAAATCTTTGTACCCGATCAGATCGGTCGGATCACTCCAATCTGGACGTACCGGAATCAAGCGAAATTGCCCGTTCAGCGCTGTCGCTCCTACCGCTTCCGCGAACAGACGAATCAGACGCGTCTTCCCTGTGCCGGAGATGCCTGCGAGAATCACAAACGGGCGTGTTTTGAGAGAGAGGTAGAAGTTCTCGATTAAGTGGGCTGGGAAGTAGAATCCACGTTGGGTGATGTAGTCGCGGATATTGCTTAGTGTCGCCTGTACATCCCGATCACGAATCTGTGTAGAGAAATCTTCTTCACTCTCTTCATCTTGTACAATCGTAGTCCAGACCGTATTCGGGGTGATTGCTTGACTCTCGATATAGAACATATAACTATCCATTGCATCCCATAGATCGGTGATCAACTGTTCATTGTCTGGCATATGTTCCCGTTCATAATGAAAATAAGCAATTGTCGACGTCTGGTAATCATCGCCTAATCGCCCATCATTAAGTTCAATATCATCCGATCGATTCATCCGATTCTCTGGTAACTGGGAACGTATTTCCTTCGTACGTTCTTGCAAATAAGTTGTACTGTCTGCTTTGCCCAAATGGCTACGTGCTTCTCCCAGCCCTTGATTCAATGTCAAATACACATGTTGCATATCTGCTGAAAATAAATAGGCTACATATACACCACGCTGAATGGTATCTGTAATCTGCGGATACATTACTGCTAACCAGGGAATCGTCGCCCAATTACCTCGACCTACCGATCCTTGCACTTTAAAATGGTTATGGATAAAAGGTAGTGACTTGAGATGTTCCGGTACGGTCTTACGCACATATTCAGCAAGCGGATGTCCGGTAAGCGGTTGAGCTTTGGCTTGAGTGTACGATGACATAATATTCAATAAGTCTTCTCGTAGAGAGAAATCAGATTGAGGTGGTGCATAATAAGCATCTAATTCATCTTGTGCATACTGGTACAATTCATCCAGAACAGACTGATCCCACCGATTGTAATATTCTTGCTTGAAGCCTAATGTGTAACTACCGTTAGGATAATCTAGGATAGATGATAGTGCTTCTATAGGTGAATCGATCACATATTGAACTCGCTTTAATGGTAAATCCGCCCAGCGAAAAGCCATACGAGAAGGCGGTGCATCTACAGGTAGATTATTGGCTTCACGCTCTTGAAAATAAGATAAAAATCGTTCTTTGATTCTTGTCAAAGATACTTCTCTTAAATGAGTCACACGCATTTCTTCTAAAAGAACAAGAATGAGTACCATTTTATATGATTTTTGCTTGTGTATAAAAATGTCTTGGAGTTCTTTTGGCAAGGTCATGAGTATTCTCCTGTGCATTGAATTTACTTTATCTATTTATCTTAAACCAAAAGAAAGTGACCTGTCACAAATCCTAATTTAAAAAAATTAATATGGGATCCACAAATTAATCACATTTTGTAAAATAGTCTATTTACTAATACTAAAGAATCAAATAATATGTAAAATAGGTAATTATAGGGTTAAATAGTCCTGCATTAAAAATTACTATACCTAAATATATTATAAATTATAATTAATTTGATATAATAGAAACAAACGTTCTTACAGAAAGGTATTGAATAATGAAAGTAGCAGATTTTTTTTGTGGTGCTGGAGGATTTTCGGAAGGATTTAGACAAGCTGGATTTACTACAGTTTTTGCTGTAGATAAATGGTTACCTGCTGTTAATACTCATCATGGAAACCATCCGTCTTCTAATACAATATTAGAAGACGTAGAAAAAATATCGAATTTACCCGATAAAGAATTTCATACTTTAGTTCCTGATACAGAAATAATTATTGGTTCACCTCCATGCGTGGCTTTTTCTAATTCAAACAAATCAGGTAAAGGAGATAAAGAACTAGGTATACGTTTGTTAGAATCTTACTTAAGAATAGTAGCAAGAAAAAAATTCAAAAGAAATTCTATTCTTAAATATTGGATTCTTGAAAATGTTCCTAATATAGAAAAATATATTAAACCCTTTTATAGTTCAAACGATTTATCAATAGAAGGAGATTTTATATTACAAGTTTTCTACAATAATTCAGGAGTATACAATTCCAAAAACTTTGGAGTTGCACAAAATAGAAAAAGATTCCTTTGTGGTTATTTTCCAACTCCAAATTTCACAATAATAAACGATAATGAAGTTCTATCCTTAAAAGACATTATTTATTCATTAGGTGAACCCGGAGAAAAACTAAATAGAGTTATTAAAGATCCTAATTACAATCTTAGAATGATTTCAAAATCTATAACTGACCATCATTATATTCGAGAACTTGCTACTCATGAATGGGAAAAAGCAAGACAGTTAAAAGAAGATAAAGGATATATGGGTAGAATGTCTTTTCCAGAAGATATTAATAAACCAGCTCGAACTGTAATGGCGAATTCATCAGTATCATCAAGGGAATCTATAATATATAAATATAAAGATAATAGATTCAGATCCCCAACAGTTAGAGAATTAGCATCAATTATGAGTTTTCCTTTAGACTATCGTTTTTATGGAGATTCTAGAGGTATAAAATCTAAATTAGTAGGAAACGCTGTTCCTCCAAAAATGGCATTTGCTTTTGCTAAATCTATAGCAATATCTTTAAACGAAGAATTACCTCAAAATTATATTCATATAAATCATGCAAATAATATTAAATTTGTTAATTTAAATCATCATGTATTTGAAATTAATAAAGAAAAACCAAAAAAAGAAATAGCTCGTTTTAAATATCATATACCTTATCTAATAATTAAAGCATTTAGAGTAGAACTAACGAATTACAATTCTGATTTTCATAATAAAAAATTTAACTGGGATGTTGAAATTCATAAAAGTCAGGGCCCGAGGGCTAAAATATATAAACCCGCTATTGCAAATAAAGAGTTTGATAAACAAATATGGGAAAAGATATATGCATTTGTGAATTTTATTGAACCACGCTTAGTTTCTTTTGAGATATTCCAAAAAAATTACTGCCTAACTGAAGAACAAAGAAAAGAGCAACTTGGTCCAAATGAATTATTAGATATTATCAAGGATTTTATATTATGCATTTCTCCTAATAATGATTTAGGTAATATTACTATTAGTCAAAGTCATTTATCCCTTCCAGTAGAAATTGCAGTAGGATATAAAATCCTTGAATTATTAATTGATAAGATGAGGAGTTTAAAGAATGGATAAAGAACTTAGAACTAAAAAGCTCAAAGAAATTATAGAACAAACAGAGCCTTATATGACTGGTATTAGAATAAGATATGAAGCTGAGATAAAAGAATTTAAAGCTTATAAGATTCCCTTAGAATTTTTAATATACAACAAATATAATGGCCGAATTGGGAGCGCAGTAAAATCATATGAAAAACAATATAGAACTCTCAATCCTGAGAATAATGAAGATATCAAAAAAATCGAATCATATTTATATGATTCAAAACCTGGAAGAAATGATTCAACACTTAAAAACCTAGTTGAAAATGGACAGCAACAATACGGAATAGTTACTAATGACGGCGTAATAATTGATGGTAATAGAAGAGCAAGTTTATTAAATAAAATTTATAGAGAGAAAAAAAAATGGCCTAATCAAAATACTCAACATTGTCAATATTTTATAGCTGTTATTTTACCTGATGCTTCCCTAAAAAAAGAAATCATGCGATTAGAAACTACTTATCAAATGGGAGCCGACGAAAAACTTGATTATAACCCTATAGAGAAATATCTTAAATGTAAGGATCTAGGGGAAGTAGGCTACGATGAAACAGAAATAGCTGACATGATGGGGGAGAAAGAATCAACAATAAAAGAATGGCTTGAAATTATGGAACTTATGGATAGTTATTTAGACTATTTAGAATATAACGGAATATATACAAGACTTGAAAAAAGAGAAGGTCAGTTTGTTGATTTAAATGGCTATCTCAAATCATATACCAAAGGATCTCCGAAAACAGAATGGAAAGCCAAAGATTCTGACATTACAGATTTAAAAACTGTTTGTTTCGACTATATACGTGCTCAATATGAAGGTAAAGATTTTCGCTCAATTGCAAAACCAAGCAAAAAAGATGGAATTTTTTGCGATAAAAATATTTGGACGGATTTTTTAAATTCACACATAAAAAACACTGATTCTATAGAAGAAGATTCTATAGAATCAATATATAAAAATCACCCTGAGGGAGATTTATCAAAACTTTTAGAAGAAAGAGATAACAATTGGACGAATAAATCTAGAGGTTTGCTTAAGGGCAATTTAAATCAATCTGTAAGAAGATTAGAAGATAAGAGTAACGCTAATCAGCCTTTAGAACTATTAACTAAAGCTAAAAATGCACTAACTGCCATAAATCCGGATTCGTTAGATAAAAACAATATGGATTTAGTTAAAGAAATCAGTAAAATCGTATGGGATTTCAAAAAAAATCTAGAAAAAAAATAGGAGATTTTCATGGAAATCAAGATAGATATTAATCAAATTGATAATCATTTTATTTTAACTGGCTCTATTATTTTATTAAAAAATAATAAAAGAGCAAAAATGTACTTAAAAGACAATTTAAAAGCTAATATAGAAGATTCTTTAATTTTAATACCTTATAAAAATGAAGATAAAGAATATATTTTGACAAACATACGAGAAATGATTTTAAAATATAGTTTAAAAGAAACTCTCTCAATTTCTATACAGAAAATATTAAGCGATTATTTTCAAGAAGAACAAAATTTCGAGGTTTTCTCTGAACAAGCATTAAATATAAGAAATAATAATTTTAAAATTGAAGATTTTTCTGAATTTAAAGAAAGCCTAGAACAAAATATGAGAAATAGGACTTTATATAAGCTACAATTATTATCTGCTTATCATCTAGCTTTTTCTCAAAATGCTTGTAATTTTTCAGTTCCAGGATCTGGGAAAACAAGTATTGTTTATGCAGCATATACTTATTTAAAAAATCTTAATAAAGAAAATCCTAAATATGTAGATAGAATATTAATTATAGGTCCCCTAAGCTCATTTGGTCCTTGGGAAAATGAATATGAGGAATGTTTTGGAAAAGAAGTCAAATCTAAAAGACTATCTGGAAATCTCAGTAAGCACGAAAAATCTAAATATTTTTACTCTTTTGAACCAGCAGAGTTAACTCTTATGTCCTATCAAGCAGTTAATAGCATTCTTGAAGATCTAATATACTTTATAAAAAATAATAATGTGATGGTTGTATTAGATGAAGCTCACAAAATAAAAAATACTGATGGAGGAATTGTAGCTGAATCAGTACTTGCTATAAGCAAATTTTGCAAGTCAAGAGTTGTGTTAACTGGTACTCCAGCTCCTAATGGTTATGAAGATTTGATAAATCTATTTCAATTTTTATGGCCTTCAAAAGAAATAATAAAATATGCAAAATATCATTTAAAAGAAATGTCTAAAGATCCTAGTGATATTAAGGTTGCTGATTTAATAAAAGATATATCACCTTATTTTATAAGAATAAAAAAAAGTGATTTACACTTACCTCCAGCAATTAACAATCCACCCATAATTTTAGACATGGGACATCATCAAAGATCTATCTATGAATTTATAGAAAAAAAATATTTAGATTATTTTGTAGATAAAACTAACTCTAATGATATAAGGGGTGCCTTAATTAAAGCACGTTTGGTACGTTTAACTCAAGCTGCTACAAATCCTAGTTTATTATCTAAACCTATTGATCAATACTTTATTGAGCAAGGTTTAAGTGATAGAACATATATCGATGATTCTGAAATTATTAATAAAATAATCAATTATAATAAATTAGAAATTCCGATAAAGTTTCAATATATTCTTAATTTAGTAAATAAAATTGTTCAAGCTAAACAAAAAGTAATTATATGGGCTATTTTTATTCAAAATATGCATGATTTGAAAACTTATTTAAAAAATAATAATATTGAATCACGTTTATTATATGGAGATACTCCAGTAGAAACAGATTCTAAAAATAATACAATTGATACAAGAGAAAGTATAATAAAAGAATTTCATAATTTCAACTCTGAGTTTAATGTAATTATTGCTAATCCATTTGCTGTATCAGAATCGATTTCTTTACACAAAGCATGCCATAATGCAATTTATTTAGAACGTACATTTAATGCAGCCCAATTTATACAATCGAAAGATAGAATTCATCGATATGGCCTTAAACCCAATGATCAAATTAACTATTATTATTTACTATCTAATAATTCTATAGATCAAACTATACATGATCGCTTAGAATTTAAAGAGACTAGAATGAATGAAATTATAGAAAGCCAATCTATTCCTTTATTTTCTTTAATTGATGAAGATGACTTTGAAAAAGATGATATAAAGGCGTTGATTAACGATTATGTTAATAGATCTTTCAAAACAAAGTAATTTAGGAAGTTTAGAAGAAATTATATATGTAATAAAAAATGTTCTTTCAATTGAAGCAAAAAAATTAAGAGATATTGAGAAATTTTGTTTGAATAACAGCTATTTTTATAATATTCCTATTAAAGGGATTATTTCTTTTCTAGAATTTATTTCTGCGATTTCAAATAATCATGACACAATATCTTTAACGAAATTAGGACTAAAATTAAAAAATACATTACATTCTGAAAAGATAAAAGAAAAGTTAATCAAAGTTTTATTACAAAAAATTTTAATAGAAAGAATATATCCTGAATTTATCAATCCAGAAAATATAACTTATGATTATATTTATAATTTATACACTATAAAAAATAATTATATCCCTTTTAGATATTCTGCAATTAAAAATTTATTTATTAATTTAGGTTTTTTTGAAATAAATCTTACAACTAAAAACTTATTATTTATTAATCATTTTTATAATGATTTTTTAAAGAAAATTTTAAAATCAGCTAGAAAAAAAATGAGTTTAATAAAGTTTAAAGAAATACAAACTTTAAAAGAACAATATGGACATGAAGCTGAAGAATTCGTCCTACAATATGAGAAAAATCGCATTAAAGAATATGAAAAATGTAAAAAAATCTTAAAAATATCTGATATAGATGTTGGTGCTGGTTATGATATTATTTCTTACGAATCTATTGATTCAATAGGTGTCGATATATTTATAGAAGTAAAATCTTATACGAAAAAAGCAGAATTTTTTTGGACAAAAAATGAAATTGAAGTTTCAAAGACTAAAGGAGAAAGTTATTATTTATATTTAATAGATAGAGAAAACTTTAAAACCTCTAATTATAAACCTTATATCATTAAAAATCCTTATAAGTTTGTTTTTCAGAATAACTTTTGGAATAGAGAACCTCAAAATTGGTTTTTTTCTAAATACGATTGATATTCAAAATTAAATAGATTTAAATTGTTTTAGGAATTAAACAGTATTTCTATAATATATACTGTTTAATATTCACATAATGTTAAGATGAATTTATATAAATTTTGTTTAATAAAATCACATTTTACTTTCTATATATAAGTGTTGATGATTTAATTAAAACAATCAATGCAATAATTTATAAAAAAATTATTTTTCTATAACTAGAAATATAAACAAGTATTATTCCAATAATAGTAAAAATAAACGACTAATTTATATTACAAAAATTATAACTTTTTTCTCAGTATTTTTAGATTGCTTGAAAATCAATAGAAAGGTTCATAACTACCTTTCTATCAATTAAAATAACAAACAAAAAGAAAGTGATTTCTTTACGGGATTACTTTCTTTTTAGATTCATTTACATTCTACGCGATTCTCCCTACGACTCACCATATAAATCGAAAACAACCCCATCATTGGTGCTAACGTTGCTACATTTATCGTCCAATCGCGATACATGATTTGCTGTACGATACTCGCTGTAAAGATAACTATACAAACGATCAGTGACATGAATACAAGCGTATGGGCGGGATGCTTGGAGCGTTTGTAGATCATGCGGATGATTCCCCAGATTGCTAATCCGTACACCAGCACATTAACGAATATAACTAACACCAAAGCAGATATATCTGACATCTTATAACCTCCTTACTTCATATGGTATGTATTTCGTATTAGGATATACTTATCTTTTTACTTATTTTACTATAAAATGAAATAAAGTATAAAAGCAAACAGGTTAGGAGGATTATTATGGCTTGGGGAGCGATTTTACCGTTTGTGTTATTCGTGATCATGCTAGGATTATGCGGGCTGTTTTTGTATGGTTTTATTGTGTTTATTTCTTATCTAAAACGAAAACAATAACTTTATACCCAACTATTTATATTCATTTATTTCTATAGCATTACATACTACAACTTTATCAGCCTGCTTATTGTCTCTTTTCTCAGACGATTCAAGCAAGCTTTTTTCTATTATCTGTTGCTAGTTGAAGTGTAATATAAAGAAATTGCATGTATATTTGGCGAATGAATAGGATAATTTCTTTGATTTAGCCCGCTAGACCTATATTTCAAATTTTCGACACTTTTAAAAGACTATAATTGGTTGATTTCACTTAAACAGCACTTTCATCCAGTACCTACAACATGATAAAATAGATAGAACAAAATGAAGCAAACTGTTCACTCTTATTATAGAAGAAACATAATAGTATGACCCTCAATTTGTTGTATTCATAGCATGCTTGTACTATACTTTAACTCCCCAGCTATTGAACCTTTTCCATTCTGTTGACGTACTATAGTGAGGACCTTTTGGATCAGAGCCATATTAGATATAGATATTAGCTTATACGACTCCATAACTTATTATTAAGTAACTTATTAATCGATATTAAGGTGAGATGATAAATGACAATTGAATTACTAGATCGCTTACGCAAAGATACCGCTGTCTACCATGAACAGATTGAAGGCAATTTTTATGCTAAAGGTATTATGGCGAGAACGCTCACTTTAGATGAATATCGCACATATCTTGCCAAGTTTTATGGCTTTTTAAAACCGTTAGAACAACAAGCTGTTGAACATATGAATACGCTGGAGTCTAATGCTGGATTTGATATGGAAGTACGTGCCAAATCGCCATTGTTGGAACAAGATTTGACTCACTTAGGTATGACAACAGAAGAGATCCAACAACTGCCGTTATGTACAGATTTACCGGATATTTCTACACCTGCACGTATGTATGGTGCTTTCTACGTTATCGAAGGGTCTACTCTGGGTGGACAAATTATTACCAAGCAATTAATGAAATTTTTGCCTGTTGATCCTGAAGGCGGCCTGCATTACTTTAATGCTTATGGTGCAGAGACTCGTGAACAATGGTCTGCTTTCCGCGACTTATTGCTACAAGCTGGTGTAACTGAAGAAAATAAAGAACAAATCATATATACAGCCAAAGAAACATTTAGATTACTTGATCTATGGTTAAGTACCAATCCGAACTAGCATAAGAATAACATCATGATATACAGGAGGCTAACCAACTAATGTCAGGTTCAAAAAACAATGAATATGATTTGCTCAATCGCACACTTTTAACAGAAGGTAAATTTACAACTCAGGAACCGATCGATCTGACCAATTGTGATAAAGAACCGATTCATATTCCCGGGCAAATTCAACCTCATGGTGTGTTATTGGCAATAACCAAAGACAAGGAGCATACCGTTGTACAAGCGAGTCGTAATACGATCGCTTTATTTGGTATCGAAGCCGAAGAATTATTGGGGCAACCCTTAGCTTCGTTGATCGGTGAAGAACAGCTTCTCTCCTTACTTCAATATGATCTTAATACAGAGTCTACTTCCGATCTTCAATATACACGTCTACTGATCAATCTACAGGATACCACTACTGAATTTTTTGTGATTTTGCATGAAAGTGAAGGGTTGATCATTTTAGAATTTGAATTGGATGCTATCGATGAATCTACCATAGTGAATGATTTTGAATGGATTCGTACTTTTTTTGGAAGAGTGAAGCAGACAAATAATCGATTTGAAGCCAGTCAGGTCGCAGCAGAACAGATCAAAGAAATGCTTGGTTATGATCGTGTCATGATCTATGAATTTGACGAGAACTGGAATGGCAAAGTGATTGCTGAAGCGAGAGAAGCTGAGTTAGAACCTTTTTTAGGGCATAACTATCCTGCTTCTGATATTCCAAAGCAAGCTCGTGAATTGTATCTACGCAACTGGTTACGTACGATTGTAGATGTACACTATACACCGGTAGAAATTATTCCAACGATACAACCAGTAACCGGTAAGCCGCTCAACTTGAGTCTATCGATTCTGCGTAGTGTATCGCCTCTGCATATCGAATATCTTCATAATATGGGGGTAGGTGCTACAGTCACGATCTCACTTATCCATGATAATCAGCTATGGGGATTGATTACTTGTCATCATTATTCACCTAAATATATTCCGCATCGGGTACGAAATCTATGCAATTTTCTAGGTTCTTTCTTCTCCAGTGAATTGTATCAACGTCAACAGATCGATGATTATGAATCTGAATTGGATATGCGCCGTCAGGCTTCACGAATAGCAGATGTATTTATAGGTAATACAAGTTTTGTACGTGTCATTGAACAATTGCAAGAAGAAGAAACGACATTGCTTAATCTGATGAGTGCTTCAGGCGCAGCGATTAGTTATCAGGATAAATTATTGTTATACGGTCAGACACCTACAGCCGGACAAGTTCGTGAACTAGCCGGTTGGTTAGGCGGCAAAGCCAAAAATTATGTCTATGCCAATTCTCGTCTAAGTCTGGACTACGAACCTGCCAAAGCTTACAAAGAAAAAGCATCGGGTGCGCTCTATCTTGCTCTTTCCCCCGGTCAGCAGAACTATATTATCTGGTTCCGTCCTGAAGTACTTCAGATTGTAGAATGGGCAGGCGATCCGGCTAAAGCTGTGATTCAAGACAATGATGGAATGCGTCTTTCTCCGCGTAAATCATTTGAGAAATGGAGACAAGTGGTTCAATCGACTTCATTCCCGTGGAAAGTAAAAGAAATCAATATCTTGCCCGAGCTGAAAACGATTGTCCATCGTCAAACTGAGAATCAATTGCAACAAGTCGAAGAATTAGCGCTACAAAATGCTCGTATTTTACGACAAAATGAACAGCGTTATTTGCAACTGATGGAATTGTCTCCTGTGGCTTTTATGACGATTACCAACGGGCAAATCATTTATTCCAATAGTGAAGCCGCTGAATTATTTGGAGCCAAAAGTACACAAGCGTTGATCGGCAAAGATTTCACACAGTATATCAGTAGACAATCTCAAGACGATATGCAGAAAAGTCTGGATGAATTGCAGGAAAATGTTGTTCAATTAATCTCGACCAATGGTTTCTTTACCGATGTCGATCAGAATATTATGCAATTGGAAGTGACTTTGACAGCAATTACGTACGGTGGCAAGCCTTCAGTGATGATGATTGCTCGTCTAGTAGCTTCTAATATTGAGCAAACAGAAGCATACTCTAACATGTCTGACCAATTGCATAGCTATTTAGCTACTGATCCATTAACCGATATTCCTAACCGACCTGCTTTTGAAAAATCGCTAGAGTTAAATTGGGATACTGCTCTTGCCGAACAACAACATCTGACTTTATTTTTAATCGATCTTGATGGTCTACGGGCTTATAATGCTATTCATGGTCTTAATGGTGGCGATCTATGTCTACAGTGGGTTGCTGATGTATTAGCGATGATCGGCAGTATCCATGAAGCTACTATTGCTCGCTTTAGTGGTGGTGCTTTTACGATGATGTTATCAGGATCTGATCAGGCACAAGCCAAAAGTCTTGCAGAAGAAATTAGTCAGAGTGTACTTGCTCTACAAATTCCAAGAGACACCTCTAATTCTGGTGAATTTATGACAGTTACGATTGGTGGCGTATCGGTTATTCCTAATGCTTCGATGCGCCCATCTGACTTGATCGATCAAGTCGAACGGTCATTAATGAGAGCTAAAAATAAAGGTAAAAATCAAATTTTCTGCTGTGATGGTGAATATTAATTGTAGCCAAAATAGTTTAAACAAAAATAGATAAATACCCCTTTTGTAAAAATCCCTTTCTATTCAGGATAATATACAAAAGGGGTATTTTTTTGATTTCCTTTTCGAGCTAACTCTATATCTATTCATTCTAATTAGAAAGAGTCTAACGTTAATAGTTTTACTTCAAATATCCTTTTGCTTGCCAATCATGTATAGCAAATGGCTCGGCATAATAGGGCGCTTCTCCATCTAACAAATTTTGATTTTCTTTTTCGATAAGTTGACGTGCTTTTTTTAATAGATCAACAGCAAGTTGTAACTTGTAGCCCCCTGCATAACTGAGCTCGATGCGATTTTCCTCATCTTGATCCTGTTTATAATCCAAAATCACACATTCTGAGCCGTCTGCATGATGATGCAATTCATAGAAATAATGCTCAAACTTACTATCTCCTTGAGCATCGGTATACTCCCTTCCTAGACGTAACAGTCCTGGTTGCAAAACTTGGTCATGGATCACACCTTCTTGGCGAAATGAAAAGTAAATATTTTCTACCCACAATCCATGACGGTCATCATCATAATAATCGTTATACGGTTGAGCGATTGGGAGCGCTAATATATCACGAATCCATTGTGGTTTTACTAACTTGCGGGCATATTGATATGTCGATACAGCTTGTAATAAAGTGCTCCATCCACGCTCGCACCCTTGTTGAATATCAGGTGGTGCATCAGGGGTAAATGGAATCCAATCATTATGATCACTTTCCATATACCGATATCTACCTGACATTTGCCATTGGACTATTGTCGAAGAGTTCTCTGTATCGGTAGATTCTAACATAGGAGTGACAGGTAGAAGCTTGAATAATAACGCATAATCGGTAGCTTGTTGAAAATAAAGATTGCGATTATGACCTTCTGTATCCATATCCCCGTATACACCTACTCGACCAAATTGATGATCGATCCAGTATTCATACTTTGCAAAATGGCTTTCTTTACTGAATGGAGATAATAACGAATAATCAAACAGTTGCTCTATCGTTGCTATCGTCATCTGGTCATTTTCAAATAAAAATGGAATATCTAGTGCTTGTTGATCAGGAAAGAGCTGGTCTGTAGACATAATCGGTTGCTCTTTGTGCACCCGTGCAATCAGTTGTTCGCGCCATACAAAAGGCTCTGTTGTATCTTCATCAATAATACATTCAGGTACAAAAAGATCGATTATATTGAATCCTTGCCACTCTTGCGCATCATCCCAATCTAGGATATTCCGTTGACTATGCGATTGTCCATGAATATTGACTCGATATTCATTGCTTACGATCATCCATTTGACATGTAGATCGCCTTGAACAACCAATTCTCCGTGATTATAGTCTCCCCAGAACATTTCACTAACATGCAAATGACCCTGAATCCAAACTTCTTGTCCTCCTACAATCATGTAGGGTGTATGTAGATCGCCGAGTACGATAAGGTTAGTGCTCGCTGCATCAATCTGTATATTACTAATAGAACGTTCTACTACAAGATGGCCCTCCACTATAATTAAAAAAGGCCCTTCATCTAATTGAAGTTCTGTTAGTGTAAGATCACCTGTATGATACCAGACTTCCATCTCTTCAAATTCACCATCATGACTTTCATTATGCATATAACACCAACTATGACGGGGTAGCTTATGTTTGATCTCACCAAAAGTACGCTTTTCATATAAAGAATAAGTGGTCATTTTCCATCTTCTCCTCGTTTATTTATGTCTGGCATTTGCCTAAAAATTGCTTCATATAATGAAGAAAGTCAGCGGATAATTTTATCTTAAAATAGACTTTTTACTTGTGCAAGCCTATATGTTATTAGCGACTTATCGATTATGTTCGCAATATCATATCGTATATTAAATTTCTTGTATCCTTTGTTTGCAGACGTTATAGTACAAAAAGAAAAGCGTTTCGACCTTTGTTAAAACGTGTATTAATACAGGTTGAACGACTTGTCCAAACAATATACATAGAACAGATTAGGGGGCTATATCGAAGTGGCTGAACAACCAGAAAAAGAAAGTTTGATGTCTTTAGTCAAAAAAGGAAATACATCTTCGGCTGTAGCGATGATTGGTAATGCGGTGCTGGCGATTTGTAAAGGCGGAGCCTTTCTAGTTAGTGGCAGTGGAGCGATGTTCGCTTCTGCGATGCATTCACTAGCCGATGCGGTTAATCAAGGATTTGTCTTTGTCGGTAGTGTCTTGTCTGAGAAAAAGCCTACTCCTCGCTTCCCTACAGGATTCGGACGGGTCATTAATATTTTCTGTATGATAGCCGTTATTGTAGTGACTATTATGGCGTACGAGACGATTCATGAAGGGATTCACTTGTTGCAACATCCAGTGGCTCATTCTGGTGGCGTATGGATTAATATCGCTGTATTGGTACTTAATATTTTGATCGATGGAGCAATTCTGATCAAAGCGATGAAAGAAATTTTGAAAGAAGCTCGTGCACCGGAAGCAAAAGGCTTCGCATTGATGCCAGCGGCTTTTAAAAATGTAGGACGTGCGGCTCCACCGACACGCCTTGTCTTTTACGAAGATATTGTAGCGGTACTTGGTGCTTTATTTGCTCTAATCTCTGTCGTTGTCATTGCTCTTACTAACTTTGCACTACTTGATGGTATGGTGACTACATTGATCGGTCTATTAATGATCGCTGTTGCTTTCCGCGTCGGGTATGACAATATGATCGGACTGATCGGTGTTGCAGCTCCCAAAGATATCGAAGACAAAGTATCGCAGACCATTCTTGCAGATGAACAAGTCGCTGATATTCAGATGATGCGTATTATTCAAGAAGGACGTTATTATCATGTAGAAGGTCTGATTGAACTGCACAAAGGATTAACACTTGCCGATGCAGATGATATTAAGTTCCGCGTGCAACAACAGTTAATGACTAATCCTGATATTGCTGATGCTTCTATTTCGATTATCGAAGATGATGGGATTCATAGCTGGGCTAACAGAGAAGCCGATGTATTAAAATAAATAAGTATAACAATAGAGCCTCTAGTAAACTGTTGATTCAGCAGGGAACTAGAGGTTTTTGACTTGATCTGCAAAATGCTTTTCGATTAACGAAATAAACATCTTCGCGGCGGCGCTCATATAACGATCTGTCCGGTACAGCAGTTCGATACTTCGTACAGGAGTACGATTTACGATCGGAATCGCTGTCAGTTCCTCATCTGGCAAAGCAGCTAGTAACGCATGCGGATGAATACTGAATCCTATGCCTGCTTTGACCAATTGTAACTGGGAAGCGGCTGATCCGTTATCCATCATTGTCTGCACTTTCCAACCTTTCGACTGAAAACAATCATCTAGCAATGTGCGACCGACAAAACCTACAGGATACAGAATTAAAGGCAACTGCAACAATTCTTCTAAATCTATATCTACACGTTGAGCCAGTTCATGTGTAGAAGGAACAAATAAACTATAACTTTCTGTACCCAAAGGAATCTGTACTAGCCTTTGATCCGGTAACGCAGCCAATCCAATCCCAATATCTACTTTATCTGCAAATACCATATCTTGAATGTCGATCGTAGGAATAATCTCTAAGCGCACGTTAGGAAATAATTGATGAAATGCTATCCAGATTGATCCCATCCGATAATCCAGATCAGACGGCAATACAGCGATTCGCAAGGTTCCACGTTGATTAATTTGCAATTCAGCAATCGACATTTTAGCATTTTGCAGATCACGTAACATCTGTGTGCTGTATTGTTGAAGTAATTTGCCTGCTTCTGTAATTCTGATTTTTTTGCCAATCCGATCAAACAAAGGCGTGTTCAATTCGTCTTCTAATACTTTGATCTGTTGACTTAAAGTCGGTTGCGAAATCCCTAATCGATCTGCTGCTTTGGTAAAATGTAGTTCTTCACATACCGTTATAAAATATTGCAGTTGGCGTAGTTCCATCTATATCCTCCTGAAGTTTATCTATTTCAATCATAGTACTGTACTATCATAATAATAGAAACAATAGTATGGTACAATCGTTATTCTTTTTTTATACTATACATACTTCCTCACATTCAATACAGATAAGGAGCTTTATAATGCGTATACGATATTTAACGATTCTTTTATTACTAGCGGCTCTTAATTTGCGCCCAGCGATTACATCGATCTCTCCCCTACTGGAAAACATACGGGCTGACCTTCATATTCAAGGGGTTACTGCCAGTCTTTTGGTGACGTTGCCTGTTTTATGTATGGGATTATTTGCTCCACTTGCTCTTTCATGGAGCAAACGATGGGGATTGGAAAAAGTAATTACTTTTTCACTACTATTGATAGGACTTGCTACTTTGTTACGTCTGATAGCTGATTCGACGCTTATCTTAATGAGTAGTGCTTTACTGGCAGGGATAGGGATCGGATTAATTGGTCCTTTATTGTCTGGATTTATTAAGCAATATTTCCCTCATCCAGCACCTATGGTGAGTGTCTACTCTGTATCTCTTGTGATCGGAGCGGCATTAGCCGCAGGTCTGGCAGTACCTTTACAACAAGTATTCCGCGGTTCTTGGCAGTACTCTTTATCTTTCTGGGCGCTATTAGCGATTGGTGCAGGATTGAGCTGGTTGCGATTGGCTCGTGCTCCTCAATCTAGAACAACGACAGCTTCAGTATCTTTACCTTTGCGTCAGAAAAAAGCATGGCTGTTAACGATATTTTTTGGCTTAATGGCGGCGGTATTCTATTCCTTAACGACATGGTTATCTCCTATGATGGCACATGCAGGATACAGTACTATTCAAGCCGGTTATATGATGACTTTATTTACAATTATTCAGATCCCAATTAGTTTTTTGATTCCGATCGGAGTTAGCAAATTCGGCAAACGTGCGTGGTGGTTAGTCGGATGTAGTGTGATGGAAATTATCGGGTTACTCGCATTACATTTGCCTGTATCGCCCTGGTTAGCGATTAGTATTCTAGGTATTGGCGCAGGTGGATTATTCCCATTAGCTCTTATGCTTCCGATTCAAGAAGCTAATAATGCTGGTGAAGCCAATGCATGGTCTGCTATGACACAAAGCGGTGGTTATACTTTGGGAGCAATCGGCCCACTGATTGTAGGCTTATTATTTGATCATTCTGGAAGCTTTGTAACTGCACAATGGGGTCTTGGTGTAATGATTGTATTGATGATAATTGTGCAATGTTGTATCGGTAATGGAGCTAGAAATACAGCCAAGCATAAGTCTGTAGTAGCGACTGCACACAAAAGCACTTGAGGCGCCGATGATATTGCTTTCGATCCAATAGTGTATATTGCATCATTTTGAACATAGAGATTTCGTATAAATATTTAGTATCATTTTCATTTCAATTTTAGGTGATTTTAAGGGCTTCGTTATATGTTGTTCATGGTCTGTTACTATACTGAATGTAATAATCAGTCTTATGGTAACAACTTTGAATGGAGGTTCTAAATATGCTAACGATATTATGGATGATCTTGAGTTTATTATTTGTGATCACAGCCATTTATTTTACACAGCAAAAAGTATTGCAAGGCCGATATGCTATTTTGTGGCTGTCTACCAGTAGCTTTATGTTAGGGACAGCGTTGCTGAACTTATATCAGACCCCTATTCATTTGTTATAATCTAATTATTTGGGATCATTGTTGTATTTGTATATACCAAAAGGCTTCCTGAACATCGTTGCTGATGCTCACAGGAAGCCTTTTTTGATCAATCGTTTAATGATTTTTTATCCTAATCTCTATGTGACTATGATCCTCTGTAGAAGCTACCTACAATCTTCAGATGCTTGGAGCGCATAATTCGGAAAGGATAAATATAACCATGCTTGCCAAGCTTCAACGGACGAGGCCATACATTGATTCCAGATGTAAATAAATATGCCTGATAAATAAATTTCGAACAGTAGCTACGTTCCACTTGATCCAAATTCGTATTTAGACGATACGCCTGCACTTGCTGATAATGTTCTTGTGCCCATAATGCTGCCGCTTGCCCGGCTTGTGGTGATTGTGGACGAAATACGATAAATCGATCTTGATCATAAAATCGCTTTACATACCACTCGACCGAATCTGAAAAAACAGGGCCATACGGATGCACATGATACACTTTGCCGTCTTCTCCCAGTATTCCCATATGCCCTGCATAATACGTCGATTCGGAACTAGGTGTATACAAAATATCACCTGCTTGCAAAGGCAATTGCCGAATATGAGATACTGGAAGATCAGCATGTTGTTGACGGGTAGCTGTCCATTTGCGCGGTTGTTCGACAACAACACGATGGATCGCTCCTACAACAGCAAGATAGATTTCTGCCCAATTTATTTTTTGGAACCATGATTTGGATGCTGTATTTATTTTATTGAGCTGTAATTTGGCATGTACATTAATCAAGAGATTCCCACCTTTATTTCAAAGTTAACATGATGACTATCTATCTTATATACGTATTATGTAGCATTTGGTATCACTTCATTCTATTTTGCAAATGATTAAATCTACTATATGCTTGAAAGAACACTAAAGTACAATTTGAACAGCGAAGGATGTTGATGATGAACATTATTGATTTGCATTGTGATGTTTTGTATAAATTTTGGGACACCAAAGGAAAATTGAATTTTGCAGATTCGCCTGAACTAGATACCAATCTTGAGCGTCTTATAACCGGGCAAGTCAAAGTACAAGGATTCGCTGTATTTGTAGAACCAGAACTCAAAGACCCTGAGAAATTCCAGTCTTGTCTGGATCAGATTCACTATTTCTATACAGAAGTATTGGAAAAAAATCCGCAGATGGTGCATATTACGAAGTGGTCGCAGATTGAGCAGTTGCAAGATGATCAGATCGGTGCTTTTCTTACATTAGAAGGAGTCGATCCGATCGGAAATGATCTACACAAAATGAATATATTGTATCGGTTAGGTATTCTTTCGGTAGGATTAACCTGGAATTATGCTAATCTAGCGGCAGACGGCGCATTGGAGAAACGAGGAGCAGGACTGACAGCGTTTGGCAGAGAATTGATTCAATTGAACAATAAATATAAGATTTTATCCGATGTGAGTCACTTGTGTGAACGTGCTTTCTGGGATGTGATCGAGATTGCCGATTATCCGATTGCCAGTCACTCTAACGCCAGTCATATTTTCCAAAATCCACGTAATCTTACAAACGATCAAGCTCAAGCTTTATTTGCTAAAAATGCTATGATTCATGTGGTATATTGCCCGTACTTTGTAAGTGAGCAAGAGATTGTAACGATTCCTGAATTGATCCACCATATCGATCACTTCTGTTCATTAGGCGGAGAGAAGTTAATCGGACTTGGATCAGACTTTGACGGCGTTATGTATCATATTCAAGGATTAGAACATGCTGGGCAAAGTCAGAATCTGATTAATGAGCTGTTAAAGCATTATAGTGAAGAGCAAGTAAACGGATTTGCTTATCAAAATTTTATGAATTATGTATTGAGATGAAGAGGCTGATCTAAGCCTCTTTTCTTTATGTAGAATATAATTTTAATCAAAAATGAACCTTTGGCGAGCATCCGACCAATCTATAGTATAAATAACATCAAGGAGGTGCACACAAAGATGTCTGAAGAAGAATTACAAAGTTGTCTACAACAAGTCCAACAAGGAGATAAAGAAGCTTTTGCTAAGATGTACAGTCAGTATAAAGATCATATTTACCGCATGGTGACGTTTCTAGTCAATGATCGTAATGACACAAATGATGTAGTAAGTGAAGTGTATATTGCTTTATTTCGTTCTTTAGCCAAATATGATGTGCAAAAACCATTTACCGCATGGTTGAATGGATTGATTGTTTTTCAGACTCGTAACTGGAATCGTACCCTATGGCGTAAATTTCGCTTGCAGACCAAGACCAAAGATGAAGCTGTACATAGTACATACCTAGCAGACAGTGCAGATATAACATTACTGCAACATGAGCAACAATATGAAATGCTTCAGATCGTACAGAAATTGCCGTTCCAGCTCAAAAGTGTTGTTTTACTAAGGTATTATCAAGAGTATTCATTTCAGCAAATCGCAGATGTGTTAGAAATACCATTAGGTACAGCAAAGTCACGCCATCACAAAGCGATTCAACAATTACGAAAGTATATCGATGTATTGTCCCTGCCCCACTCGCCTTTGCTCAGAAAGGAGAATCGATATGAGTAAATTACCAATGTGTGAAGCTGAATTGACCGAAAAGTTAAAAAAAGATATCCAAAAACAAAGTTTGACGATCTCTTCTCCACCTGAATTGGATCATCGTATTGAACAGTTATATGATGATTATGCACAATCTTTGAATAAGTCTACCAAACTATTCTCTAAAAATAATACTACTAAAAAATTTAATATCAATAATAGTAAAAGTAAGAAGTTTCATTTTTTCAAACGCCATAAATGGTTTACAGCTATAGCAACTATACTTTGTGTTATTGTTTTAAGTAGTGGTGTATATGCTTCTAATATGGTCTATTCCATTACCACAGGACATACCTTGCTTAGTTATACAACGGATACTAAATACGATGTGACTTTAGAAGAAGGCAAAGAAATTATGAGTATTATTAATGAGGCTCGGTCAAATCTTGCTCCTGGAGAAGCAGCATATGTGTATAGCACTAAACTTATTCCACTTGAATATGGTCCTGTCATTAAAGTGAAGCAACCTCATTCTTATTCTACGTTAACAGAATGGAAAAAAACGATTGGATCTGTTATTCATCAAGTAGCTGTGCCACATGAACTACCTCAGGGATATACCTTTTCTTATGGAACAGATGACTATACGTACGAAGGCGCTTATGAGAACGATAAACATCGTCAAATTAAAATGATCAAAGGTTTACTTGCAAATAAAGTGAACCATCCAACTGCTGATTACGCATGGATGATTGATGATCGACCAATTGTAAAACGATATAAAACACCGATGTTATACTACAATTATAAGCAAGCTAATTCTAACTATGAAATCAGATTAAATTACTCTATTGTCGCAACTAATACAACTGGAAATAATAAAATTGATATAGTAGATCCTAGTAATACCAATCAATCTACTATTTCTACAAGCAAAGGATATATGGTATATAGTAAAATACAACGTACACCTACTATAGGAGAGAATAAAGAGTTTGAAGAATTTTCTCAATATTTGACTTGGAGTGAATATAATGAAAAAACTCATCAATCTATCATGTATACACTCAGTTCTAACACACAAGAAGTCACCAAAGAAGAATTAGTTAAAATAGCAGAAAGTATCAAATAATACACACACCAAAAACTCACCAGATTGCTATTAAAGCACTGGTGAGTTTTATTTAGATATATTTGATTGCTATAGGTTAGCCCATATCTTTCTAAACAAACGCATATCAATATTCAATACTTTTAATCTTCAAACGAATACTTCAATCCCCATTGTCCGCGGACTTGATCCAGTAGACGCATAATGTCTAGAGATTCTTCCAGTGAGATTACTTCACTTTCCAGTTCTCCTGCTTGGATCAAGCGACCGACTTCTTCGGCTTCAAAAGCATATCCTTCACTTGGACGATCGTCTTCGAATTTCTCGACTTCTTGATCGCTTACATGTAAAGAAGCTTCGCGGCTGAATAAAAATTGTGGAATATGGATATACCCTTCGGTTCCATGAATATACGCTTCATTCGGTAAGTCTACACGAATCGCACCATTCAATGTAGCCGAGCGTCCACCTTCATAAGCAAGCAAGATCGAGAACTGTTCGTCGACCCCTGTTTCTCCGATACTTGCTGTACTGTATACATTTTCAGGCTTTGCTCCAAAGATCATCGAAGCGAATGATACTGGATAGATTCCTGCGTCTAGTAATGCGCCTCCGCCTAATTCTGGATTTAACAGACGGTGTTCCGGGTCCCAGCCCATACGGAAACCAAATTCCGCTTTGACCAGACGTACTTCACCGATCTTGCCATCTCTGATCCATTCACGTACCCGACGAATCGGTGGTAAAAAGCGTGTCCACATCGCTTCCATCAAAAACAATTTTTTCTCACGAGCGACAGCAATCATCTCTTCCAATTCAGCCGCATTCATCGTAAATGGCTTTTCGCATAATACATGTTTGCCTGCATTCAAAGCATCAATAACATTAATCTTATGTAAAGGATGCGGAGTACCTACATAGATCACATCTACGTCAGGATCTTGCAACAATTTATCGTAGCTATCATACGCTTTGGGAATATTATATTTACCTGCAAATTCGTCAGCGCTTTCCTGATTACGTGAACCTACAGCATAAGCGATACCATTCGATGTGTGTCCCAGATCAGCGACAAATTTGTTAGAGATCATTCCTGTACCGATAATTCCCCATTTCAACTTACCTTCGTTCGATGTAGACATATACCAATTCCTCCTATCAGTTGATGTTGCATGATGCAGTTGTTCGTTATTCTAATACTTCCCCAATAATAGGTTATATTAAGCGTACAAGTTCAGATTTGCGAAGTATAGCAGTATTCTGATCTTTTATAACAGATATTTGTTGTAACATGGAATGTTTGCTTTAGAAGATAATAGAACTATAAGCTGATAAATGATAAAAAAATAAAAGGTGAAAAGGCAGAAATAGCCTGCTTTTTCACCTGTAAAGTATAGATATTCTATTAATTAATCGATTGAGATCAAAAAACGATTCTTACACAGATATGAGATTTGTTCTACTTTGTGGTCGGTTACTGTTGAACTTTTTCCCGGTCTTTACCTTTGTCCGATTCGCCTGCATTTTTGTTAGCGGCATCTCGATCTTCTTGCATCTCAGCCACACTTTTCACTTTTAGACGAGCAGCGCCTGCATACTCCTGCGTCGGAATCAGGTTGTCTGAAGCAAGACGTTTTTTGGCAGCAACAATAGCCTCTGTATATTGAGGTAACCATGCTTCGCCAGCAACCAGCATTTCATCGACCATTTGCCAGATTTCTTTCGGATTACAGACAGCGCCTACTAACGGGTCCATCATAAACGCTTGACGAAGCAAGAAGTCGTCTCCTTTAATTGCTGCTTCTACCGCCAGACGTTGTACTGAAATACTTACATTACAGACAGCCGCAGGCCCGAGCGGTAGATCGCCTACATGTGGCATTGAAATACCATTCCGATCCACATACCCCGGAGCTTCGATAATCGCATCGTCTGGTAAATTAGAGATTACACCGTTATTTACAACGTTAAAGTGCCCGCGATAGACACGTCCTGTCTCCAATCCTTCGATGATATACGAACCATGTTCTTCTCCACGTTTTTCCGGGATGAACTTCATCGGTTCGTCTTTCATCCAGTTCGGGAAATCCGTTTCAAACCAATTGCGTCCTTCGGTACATACGCGCAGATACCCACCGGTCTCGCCATTGATCCAGTTGTTGAGATCGATCCATTCACCGATTTCTTGCGGACGCTTGCGATACCACGGCACATATTCACTTAAATGCCCGTTCGACTCTGTACTGTAATAGCCGAAGCGACGCATCATATCGATTCGTACTTTTTCGGTACGGCTATATTCTTCATGATTTTCAAAAGCTTCTAAAAGCCCTGCTGTTAAGTCTTTGCCTTGATGAGACGCTTGAATATACCATGTCTGATGATTGATGCCTGCACAGACGATATCGACATCTTTCTTTTCCAGACCATAGACTTCAGCAATCTGATGATGCCCATGCTGTACACCATGACATAGACCGACAGTATTCACACCACCATAGACATTGCACGCCCATGTCATCATCGCCATCGGATTAGAATAATTAAGTAGCAGTACATCTGGCTTGGAGACTTCGCGAATATCCTGGCAAATATTCAACATTTCAGCTATACCACGTTGTCCGTACATAATTCCGCCTGCACATAATGTATCACCTACACATTGATCGACTCCGTATTTCAAAGGAATATCGACATCAGTTGCAAAAGCTTCCAGTCCGCCTACACGAATTGTACATAATACATACTTAGCATCTTGCAATGCAATACGTCGATCGGTTGTTGCTTGAATCTGAATAGATAATCCATTTTCTGCGATATCGCGCTGACATAACTGAGTCACCATATCCAGATTGTGCTGACTGATATCGGTAAACGCTATCTCGATATTATGGAACTCGGGTACTGTCAATAAATCACGTAACAACCCGCGTGTAAATCCAATACTTCCTGCTCCTACAAACGCTACTTTAAAAGACATATACAGATCCTCCATTCTAAAATACGCTCTACTGGCGTCTACCTATCAAAAGGATTTATTATGCTTTTATTGTAGCGTGGTTATAGAAGGAAGCGTTACCAAGATCATGACTACTTTGATGATTTGTTGTCTAATATCCTAACCCAAGTGCTTGGCAATTCAAGCACGATCATATTTCAATACAAAAGTGATTTTTGCACAGCAAAATATCTTACGCTTCAAGCGCTTGGCAATTTAAGCGCGATCTTACTCTTCAATATATTGACGATCATAACGAACTACATTTCCGCGGTATTCCGCAGGTGTCTGTCCGGTATGCTTTTTGAAAAGCAAATGAAAATATTGCCGACTACTCACACCGATATAATCAGCGATTTCTTGAATCGGAATATCGGTCTGCCCTAGAAGCATGCCTGCCTTTTCCATTCGTAAGCGGGTTAAATAATCGGTAGGTGTCGTATTCATATGCTTTTTGAAAATCCGATGAAGATAACCGGGATGAACATTCACTGCTGATGCGATATGTTCGACACGAATCGGACGATCATAATTTTGATGAATATATTGAATACTGCGCTTCACATACCATTCTGTCTGCGATGTGCTATTGATCTGCGTTTCTTGCCATAGACGAGCGATACGAACCAATAACTGAATAAATAGTAAATCTGCCATTGTACCTGATCTGTGCTGTTGATCCAGCTCCAATACTAATGACTTGAGTACATGATAGACTTCTTCTGGATCCGATAACACAAAATAATGCTGAGGTTGAGATAACAGTTCAGCAAGTGCCACTTCTTCGCCAGCCATCTGAAATAGAGAAGGAAGAGGCAATGTTGATGAAGCAAAGCCAAATTCGACATTAAGCATCCGACAAGGCGATTCTCCTTCAACAATCAAGCGATGAGGAACATTCGCATCGATCACAATAAACTGCCCTTTTTTCAATTGCACTTGAACCGTAGTAGCAGATACTTCTAATGAGCTACTATCTGACTGAACCTGTAATTCAATCAAGCAATGTCCAGCAATCATATACATAATTTCAGTCGATGGATGTTGATGATACGCCATACTGTAGTTATGCCATTGCTTATAATAATACGCATAAAATTCAGGACGATACGGTGCTTCGATCATCTGTTGACCGAATAGACTTCCTGTCCCCTGTGTATACGAATCTGCATCACGATAAGACTGAATTGGCTGAGTGAACGGATTAGCAAAAGGTCGCTCTGACTTGTGCTCCATCGGTGACATTGTTAGTCTTCCCTCCTTACTTGAGCAGATATCTTAACGGAATTCTGGTGGTGTACGGCGTGCTACTCCTGTACGTATAGCCGCTTCGACAACGCCACGACGAACATACTCGACTACTTTTTCATTAAATACACCAGGAATAATATAGAGTTCATTCAATTCATCTTCTTTAACAACAGAAGCAATCGCTTTTGCTGCTGCTACTTTCATTTCTTCATTAATGACACTTGCCCGGCAATCTAGCGCACCACGAAAAATACCAGGGAAGCACAATACATTATTAATCTGATTCGGATAATCGCTTCGTCCTGTCGCTAATACACGTACATGAGGTTCAGCCAATTCAGGCTCGATCTCAGGATTTGGATTGGCCATAGCAAAAACGATCCGGTCTTCTGCCATCGATTGAATATGTTCAACTGTCAGCAAGCCGGGGCGAGATACACCGATAAATACATCTGCTCCCTGAATCACTTCAGTCAGTCCTCCACGTTCTTGATGAGGATTGGTATGTTCTGCTATCCAGCTCCACATGTCATGCGGATATTCTTCACCTTTGACCAAAGCGCCACATTGATCAACAGCGATCACATTATGAGCGCCTGCTGACAATAACATTTTGATACAAGCTGATCCTGCCGCGCCTACGCCTAGTAAAACAATTTTGGCACTTTCCAGTGGTTTACCAACGATTCGTAAAGCATTGAGCAGACCGGCAAGAACAACCACTGCTGTTCCATGCTGATCATCGTGGAAAACAGGAATATCCAGTTCCTCTGTTAAACGACGTTCAATTTCAAAACAACGAGGTGAAGCAATATCTTCCAGATTGATTCCTCCGAACGAAGGAGCCATCCATTTAATCGCATTAATAATTTCTTCGGTGTCTTTGGTATCCAGACAGATTGGAAAAGCATCTACGCCGCCCAGCTGTTTAAATAACATCGCTTTACCTTCCATAACAGGCATTGCAGCTTCAGGGCCAATATCGCCAAGACCTAATACAGCAGTACCATCAGATACGACAGCAATCATATTACGTTTGATCGTTAATGAAAATGCTTTTTGTTTATCTTCGTGTATTGCCATACATACCTTAGCAACACCCGGTGTATAGACATGAGATAAATCTTCACGGTTTTTTACAGGGAATTTAGGTTGAACTTCGATTTTACCGCCTAGATGCGCAAGAAAAGTACGGTCAGATACGTTGACTACTTTCACACCGCTTAACTCTCCAACCGATTTGAGAATCATTTCTCTTACCGTTTCAGGTAAATTGACTGTCAAGTCGCGGGTTGTACTTTCAGGGCTAGCATGAATAACGTCAATCGCTACAACGTCTCCACCGGCATCACTAATTGCAGCAGCCACTTCACCAAATGTAACTTGTTTTTTATCCATTTCCAGACGAATGATCATACTTGTTCCGAGCGCCATAAGGATACCTCCTAATAATGTGGGTAAGATGATTTTGCACTATTCATTCTTTTTTAGATAACGCTTACATTATAAAGTTCGGACTTATTATAGCATAGTTTACAGGTAAAAAACTTCCAGTTTCTATCGCTTATTATTCACCTATGATTAGGTAGGGATAATAATGTATCTATTACGTTGCTTTAGCTTTCTTCACGCTTGACCCACTCTTTGATATAGTCCAAAAATCGCTTGGTCGCTGGTGAAGCTTGTTTTAGTGAATGGACAGCTAATCCAAGTGAACGATAGCTAGGATATTCCAGTTCTAACATTTTTACTTTATGATCCCGTCCTTGCAACACAAGCTCTGGCAAAATGCTGATTCCCAGACTATTTTCGACCATAGCAATAATCGCATAATCATCTCCGACTGAGAATTTGATATCCGGTGTAATCGCAAAGCGTGACAATAACCGTCTCACATCGTAATCTGATCCTTCACGCGGCATAATAAAAGGTTCATTTGCGATTCGTTCTAACGGAAATGTATCCAGATGACTTAGTGGATGATCCAGCGGAACAATCGCTAACATCTGATCTTGTTTTAAAGGAATCACTTCAAAAGAAGCCTGACTAGGAATCGTAATAAATCCGCAATCGATCTGTCCATGAGAAATCCAGTCTTCGATCTCCTGATAATCCCCTTCTACTAATTTGAATTGAATATTGGGATACTCTTGCTGAAAATATTTAATCATTCCTGGAAGCCAGTGCACCGATACGCTGGTAAATGTACCCATCCGAATCGTTCCAGATTCCAATCCATGAATCGACGTTACCGTCTGCTTCAACTGTTCATTCCAATTCATAATTTCGGTAATCGGTTGTAACACCTGCTCTCCATTAACAGTTAATCGTACACCTGAACGATCCCGTAGCAATAATGGAAAGCCAAATTCTGTTTCTAAACTATGTATAATATGGCTCACACCGGATTGGGTAAATCCTAGCACTTCTGCCGCTCTCGTCAGACTGCCTAGCTCAACGACTTTTAGTAACACTTCAAATTTGTGAATACTCATTCGTGCGCCTTCTTCCCGTATTGTCCGCTCTTGTTATCGTCTCTAACAGCCATTAGTTTTACTCATGTAATCCATGACAAACATTCAGTGTACTTGCGGATATAATCTTACTATACTGAATTTGGATCATTTTGATAATACGTTATTTTGAAGGTGGGACATTGTGAAGCAGTCCAGAGCAGACTTGTTGATTTTACTGGTGACGTTATGCTGGGGATCATCGTATTTATTTATGAAAATGGGGCTAGGTTCTTTATCTGAATACAATCTAATTGCTCTTCGTTTTGGATTAGCTTTTATTTTGACAGGTATTTTATTTTTTAATCATTTACGCCGGATCGATTGGACAACACTTGGATATAGTGCACTTATCGGACTTGCTTTATTTGCTGTTTTTGTATTTATTATGTTTGGACTCAAAACAACAACCACGTCCAATGCTGGATTTCTAGTGAGTCTTACTGTTATTTTTGTACCTCTTATTCATTTTATTGTATTTAAAAAGAAACTACGTATGACTCAGACATTAGGCGTATTGCTTGCAATTGTAGGGATAGGACTACTAACATTAAGTGGCCCGCTCGGTATTCATTCCGGTGATCTTTTGTGTATTCTGGCATCGATCTGTTATGCAGTATATATTTTGCTAACCAGTGCCGCGGCCAAAATCGTTCGTAGTACATTGAATTTAGGAATCTGTCAGCTTGGATTTGCCGGCTTATATGGATTGATCTTTTCGTTTATATTCGAATCGCCCCATCTTCCTTATGATTTCAAAGGATGGGTCGCTGTGCTGGCATTAAGTATTGTATGTAGTGCTTTTGGATTTATTATTCAACCGGTAGCGCAAAAGTATACTACACCGACACGTACCGGACTGATTTTTTGCATGGAACCTGTTTTTGCCGCGTTATTCGCGTTTTTATTTGAACATGAAGTATTATCGATTCAAGGATATATTGGTGCAGGTGTTGTTCTGCTAGGTGTGGTCGTCTCGGAATGGACATGGAGACCACGCTGGAAAATAACCCGTAAACACAAAAATGACCTGCACCATGTAGACATTCCAACAAAAGAACCTGCACACATCCCGTAAATGGATGGAGCAGGTTCTTTTTATATCGTATTATTGAATTGGATTGATTTAAAAAGCAGGTACAGCGATATCTGCATATTTCTCTTGCAAAAATTTCTTCACTTCAGGCCCTGCCATACGTGCTTTTAATTTCTGAATCGCTTCAGAATCTTTGTTATCTTCACGAGCGACTAGATTAATCGCAAATGTAGAATCTTCTTTTTCTGTAACCAATGCGTCTTTGACAGGAGTCAGATTAAGTGGCTTCGCATAAGCAGGAGTCATAGCAACTAGATCGGCTTCATCATACATACGTGCTAACATCAATAGATCCACTTCTTTGAATTTGAAGTTTTTTGGATTCGATGTGATATCAGCTTGAATCGCGTTCATCCCGACACCGTCTTTAAGCGTGATCATACCCGCTTGAGCAAACATCTGTAAAGAACGACCGATATTTGAAGGGTCATTCGCAATCGCTATCGTTGCTCCTTCAGGCAAAGCGTTAATATCTTTGTAGTTTTTGGAATATGCGCCATAGATCGCATTATAAATAGGTTGGATAGCGACTAGATTAGCACCTTTACTCTCATTGTATTGCTTCATATAAGGAGCATGTTGGAAAAAGTTAGCGTCTACTTCTTTATTGGCTAACGCATCATTAGGCTGAATATTATCAGATAATACGATCACATCAAGGTTAATGCCATCTTCTTTGAGCAACGGTTTGACTATATCCAAAATTTCAGTCATTGGTGGAATCAAGGTAGCAATTTTGAGTGTTGTTGCTGTAGATGTATTTTCTGCTGTCGTCGCAGAATCAGTCGTTGTTGTCTCTGCTTGCTTCTGACCACATGCCGCTAATACAAGCATCATGGCGAACAATAAGATCATCATCGTTTTACGAGTGGTTAACACGTTATTCATAGTTAAAATGAACCTCCATTAAAGTAAAATATCAAAAACAGGCAAAACATTATCGTTTATCCAGAACTCTAGCAATCGTACTTCCTATAAACTGTACAGCTTGTACCAAAATAATCATCAAAATGATCATATAGACCATCACATCTGTCTCAAATCGCTGATACCCGTAACGAATTGCAAAATCTCCTATC
This sequence comes from Paenibacillus nicotianae, assembly GCF_042681745.1. Lineage (NCBI taxonomy): Bacteria > Bacillati > Bacillota > Bacilli > Caryophanales > Paenibacillaceae > Paenibacillus > Paenibacillus nicotianae. The sequence continues at coordinate 3,075,063 of NZ_JBHUGF010000010.1, forward strand.
CCGCCACCGCCGACAATACCGACCACCGTAGAATAAGAAATAAAGCTTATTGTTGAAGTCGTTAGTCCAAGTACCAGACCTGATCGTGCTTCTACATATAAAAACTTGAAAATGATCTGCCATCTGGATGCTCCCATCGATTGTGCAGATTCAACCACTCCTCGTGGCACATCCAATAAAGATTGTTCAACTAAACGTGAATAATAGGCGATAGCTATTATCGATAACGGTACAGAAGCCGCTTCTGTTCCAATCGCTGTACCAACCACCAGACGTGTAAATGGAATCAAAAACACAACCAGTAACAAAAATGGAAATGATCGAATCACATTAACCAGTGTATTGAGTACTGCTGCTACATACGTATTTTCGTATAATTGACCTTTTTTGCATAAATACAACATCGTTCCTAAAGGCAATCCAAATAGGATAGCGGCCAATAATGAAATGCCTACCATAGAAAACGTTTCACCAATCGCTGACCAAATCTGTGATTGGTATAGATCAAGCATTTCGCTAAATGTACGTTCCTGATCCATCAGTTCTCCTCCTTATATCCGAGCAATTGCTCACGATACGATAAGGTGTATGCAGGAGATGTTGTAAATCCATCTTGTGCACGCGAAAAGCTCTCGGTGATCATCCCATTTTCCATAACAGATACTGTGTCACATAGACTGCGTACCACATCCATCTCATGGGTGACAATCACAATCGTTACGCCCAATTGTTGATTGATCTGCCTGAGCACCTCCAAAATACCGGAAGTAGTTTTGGGATCAAGTGCAGATGTAGGTTCATCACATAGTAACACGTGAGGATGATTAGCAATTGCTCTCGCTATCCCGACACGCTGTTTCTGACCACCACTGAGCTGTGCAGGATAATCATTACCTTTATCAGATAACCCGACTAATTCCAGACATTCCAGCACACGTTGTTGCCTTTGCGATTTGGGTACACCAGCAAGTTCAAGCGGAATTTCGATATTTTTGCTAACGGTTCGATTGTGAACCAGATTGAATTGCTGAAAAACCATCCCGATCTGTTGTCTGGCTAAGCGCAATTGATCATCTGTCATAGTCGTTAAACGCTTACCGTCAATAGTAACTACACCTACATCAGGACGTTCCAATACATTCATCATACGCAGTAATGTAGATTTGCCTGCTCCACTGCTTCCAATAATGCCATGAATCGTTCCACGTTCAATATGCAGACTCACATCTTGCACTGCTACATTACCGTTCCCCATCTTGCCAAAATATTTGCTCACGCTTTCCAGCGAAATCATCGTCGTCCCCTCCTCATCTCATAGCCGGTCCGATGAGAACTTTGTACTCAAAGTGTAATACAAATATAGAGATGCTGTTATACTCCATACTTCTGCTATATTATAAGGAATGTTCTATGCTGTGTCACTATTTTTCTAAATAAGATCATTAAATATTCATTTGATATCCTGTTCTGCTTTATTTAGACAAAAAAACATCCTCTCTACAGGTAGAGAAGATGTTGGTATCTAGCTATTAAAACGATTTTGTCATTAAATACATGTGGATGATGCTGGATATTATTGTTGCTGTTCTTGTTTTTGTAAAAATTCACGCGTTTTGCGTAGATATTTCGGTGCATCCATCGGATCTTCAATCATCATTTCGATCAAGCATAATTTTTGTGACTGTTGTTGTTCTGCTTCTTGAATCGCTTGGTCTAATTGTTGATTGGTATGCACTTGCATCGTATATGCATCACCGCCAAATGCTTCGATTAATTTGGTATAGTGCCATCTAGGAATATCGTTATATACTTGCTTATCGATATCCACTTTGACATTCAGATACTTTTCAATCGTATAACCTTTGTTATTGAGTACGAAAATAATCGGTTTGCATCCTTGTTCCAACATCGAACTGATTTCTTGAACCGTTAATTGCAAAGAGCCATCACCTGTAAATAGTAATACTCTACGCTTAGGAGCCGCTATACATGCGCCAAAAGCTGCTGGAGTAGCATAACCGATACTTTGCCAGCCTGCTTGTCCGATATAGGTCGCTCCTTCTGGCAATTGAAGCTGAGAAATCCCGTACGTAAATGTACCTGTCTCTGCAATTACGATATCATTTGCCGCTAATAACTGTTGAAAACGAGGATAGTAATTGCCTGCTTGTAGCGGTTGATCTTTGTCCGCCGCTAATAGTTGTTCTGTATCATACGGAAATTCGGTAACACTAATCTCTGCTTCACTTCTCCAATCCAATCGAGCAAGCGCTTCAAGCATATCTTTTGCAAGAATATTAGGATACACCGATTCACCGATTTTGACATGATCGGGTTGAATATTGATCACTTTTTGGAAATCCAATTCAGCCGTAAAGTTCGCTGTATTGAGGTCTGACCAGATTAAGCCTGCGGCAATCACAAAATCTGCATTTTCTATCGTACTACGCACTTCTTCGCTACCAAATGTACCTCCATACATACCGATATAATTCGGATGCCGTTCATCAAATCCACTTTTCCCCATCATCATTGAGGCCGCCGGTATATTCAAGTTCTCGACCACTTGTTGTACAGGCATTTGCAATTGATAACGAAGTACAGGGCTATCTGATAACAGTACACCGTTGTTAGAGGATTGTACTAATTGTTCTGCATGCTTGATTGCTGCTTGAAGTGAATTGGAATGGGTTGATATCTGAAAAGATAGTTCGATATGCGTTGTGATCGGTTCTAATACATGATCCAAAGCAACAACCAGATAAACAGGTTTTTTGGTAGTTTTGGCAATATGAATCGCTTGTGGTATCTCGATCATTGCATTTTCTGGAGTGACTACAGCATTATAAGCAGTAATCGGCTCATACGCTTGACGGAATACATCATAATTGCCATCTAATAAGCTATGATGCATCAATTGATGATCTTGCTGTGCTTGAGACTTGGGAGCACCTACAATATGAATAATCGGTACACTTTCACTATAAGCACCAGCAATAGCATTACAAGCACTCATTTCTCCTACGCCAAATGTGGTAATAAGTGCAGACAGACCTTTAATTCGAGCGTAACTATCTGCGGCATATCCAGCATTTAACTCATTACGTCCAGTGATAAATTCAAGCCCTTCATATTCTTCTAATGTATCTAATAACGTAAAGTTGTAGTCGCCAGGTATTCCGAACACTTCGGTTAATCCTTCGCGCTTGAGACAATCTAACATATATTGACCCAGCGTAATATTTGTTGCTGACATTATATTTTCCTCCTGTGTATTGCTAGTAGTTGAGCTTTTTTTCGCTGTAAAAGTTCCATATTCCTTATACTGCTCTAAAGACATTACCCTATTTGAAGCAGAGTATTGCCATTTTTTTGATATTTTCTTTATGTAATGATCATTTGTTAGTCATTAATAACGCAAAAAAGCGGTATTCTATTATATAGAAACCGCTTTTTGTTAGATGACTTTTTGCCATATATAGTTAGAGTGCTACCCATACTTGTCCCGATTCTACTTTGGTGGGAAATACGATTACTTGTCCTTCATCCGGTGCTTGTACACTTCCTGTCCGTAGATCAATCTGCCAATCGTACAATGGATCATACAGGATATGTCCTGATACGATTCCTTCTGCTAGAGGCCCGCCTTTGGGATGAGGACTTTTATTTTCAAGTGCAAATACTTCTTCATTGGATGTACGGAAAATAGCCAGCTCTACATGTTGCAACTGTACAACCCGTCCGATCTGTGGCAAAAGCTGATCTATTGATCCAATCGGATAAAACGTTTGAGTAGGATTCATTATGCTTTTTCTCCTTTAGACTTCCATTTTATGAAAAAGAGCTTCACAAGTAGCTGTATCATTGATTACTTGTTGCCAAGGATCTTCGACTTGTGCCAGCGCAAGATTCACACGTTCGATTAATTGCTGACGATTCTCTACATTCGTTACAACCGCTTCGTAAATAGTTGGTAACCCGATGCGCTCTACCCATTCCGATGTTCTTTCTAAATATTTGCCTGTTTCGCGGTAGTACTGAATAATCGCTCCACATAGATCAATCAATTCTTGATCGGTTTTGACTTTGCATAACGAATCTGCCAGACGTGCTTTGATTCCTCCATTACCACCGATAAAGATTTCCCATCCACCATCGTTGCCGACAATACCGATATCTTTGGTACAAGATTCTGCACAGTTACGTGGACAACCATTAACCGCCATTTTAAATTTGGCAGGGAAATCCAAGCGTTCAAAACGACGTTCTAGATCAGCACCCATCCCCATTGAATCTTGTGTACCAAAACGGCAATATTGAGAGCCTACACACGTTTTGACTGTTCGTAATGATTTGGCATACGCATAACCAGAAGGCATGTCTAATTCTTCCCAGACTTTTGGCAAATCTTCTTTCACTACACCGATCAAATCGATCCGTTGTCCACCTGTCATTTTGACTGCTTGTACATTGTATTTGACAGAGACATCAGCGATTCGTTTCAATTCTTCCGGTGTAGTGACTCCGCCATACATCCGCGGAACAACAGTATACGTACCATCTTTTTGAATATTAGCGTTCATCCGTTCATTGACAAAGCGGGACGATTTCTCATCTTGATATTGCACTGGATCAAGCATACCTAGATAGTAGTTAATCGCTGGGCGGCATTTGGAACATCCTTCTGGTTGTTTCCACTCTAATACGTTCATCACTTCTTTGATCGTTGTAAGCCCTTTTTCTTTGATCCCGGCTACTACTTCGTCACGACTAAGCGATGTACAACTACACATCCCTTGACTGACTCCAATCGTTGCTCCATCTCCTAATACGTAATGTAAAATCTGTTCAACTACCGGCTTACAACCGCCACATGAACGACTTGCTCCTGTACAAGCTTTGATCTCATCGACAGTAGTTAATCCTTTTTCATGAATCGCACTTACAATATCGAGCTTGGTGACACCGTTACAACCACACACAATTTCACTATCTGCCATTGTATCGACAGACGATTTCTTTTTACTATGATCACATCCGCCTGTACCCATCAATTCTGCATATAATTCATCAGTCATTGGTGCGCCATCACGAATAAATTTTTGTAACGGAGCCGCATCTGTAATATCGCCAAAAAGAACCGCACCGACAATCGTCTGATCTGCTAAAATAATTTTTTTGTACGTGCGTTTCCAATCATCCCGCGCTGTAATGACAGATTGATGTTCATTTTCGATAAATACACCTGCGGAAAAGACATCTACACCCGAAATTTTAAGCTTGGTGGAGACAACTGAACCTTCATACGGCTGTGTATCGATACCGCATATATGTTTTGCCAAAATCATTCCTTGTTCAAACAGCGGAGCGACTAATCCATAACAATGTTCTCTATGTTGTACACATTCACCAACAGCGTAGATATTGTCTACCGAAGTCTGCAAATAATCATTCACAATAATGCCTCGACCAGTCTCAATATTGCTTTCTTTGGCTACAGCAATATTAGGCTTGATTCCGGCTGCCATAACGACGAATTGAGCAGGCAATGTGGTGCCGTCTTTGAATACCAATTGTTCTACTCGCTCTCCGCCTAACAACTCGACTGTCTGTGTACCCATAAGGAATTTGATTCCTTGACGCTCTAATTCTTTACGTAACATCGATGCCGCTACAGAATCTAACTGACGTTCCATCAGATCATCCATCAAGTGAACAACAGTGACGTCCATTCCTAGACTAACTAATCCTTTGGCTGCTTCTAAGCCTAGCAATCCTCCACCAATGACTACGGCTTGCGGATAATGAGCCGCTGCATCGATCATTTGATAACAATCGGCAATATCGCGAAAACCGACAACACCTTGCTTATCATGACCCGGTATAGGCAAAATAAACGATTGCGATCCTGTAGCAATAATCATTTTGTCATACGGAACATTCATGCCATTATCGGTATAGATCAGTTGTTGCTCAGTATCGATACGAGTTACTGTTGTACCTGTATGCAGTGTAATTTGATTTTGCTCATACCATTCATGACTATTCAAAATAATATCGTCGATCGTCTGCGTTCCTTCTAACACATAAGACAACATAATCCGGTTATAGTTCGGATGTGGTTCACTACCGAATACCGTAATATCGTATTGTCCACCTAATTTGATGATTTGTTCTAACGTTGCCACTCCAGCCATCCCGTTACCGATTAGAATCAGACGTTCTCGTGTTGCTGTCATATCAAAATCCCCCTTTTTTGAATATATGTCTGTAGGTGATTGATGCCATCAGTATGTTATATATAAAACAATCTTTAATATCTAAAATTTATTGGTTTATATTCAGTATATCGATCTTGTATGATACAGGTAGTGATTATAATCACATTCTTTTTGAATATTAATAAGCTAAAATACACACTTTTTATCAAATTGGTGCTTAGAATAGCTAGTTTTAGTGAGAAAATACACTTATTTTATTTACTGGATGGGCTTATAGTGCCATGTACAAATCAAATGACTATGACAAAATACAAATTAGCTAAGAAGATGAATCATACAAGTAATGGAGGGTTATTATGACAACAACATTCAAATACAGGCTTGAACAACAAACAGCTTATGAGCATCATGGAGGTCAAATGCGTGAAGTCTCGGTAGCCGAATTTCCTGTATCTACAGCTATAGCAGGTGTATCATTACGCTTAGCGCCAGGTACATTGAGAGAATTACACTGGCATACTAATGCTTCGGAATGGGGATATGTCGTCAGTGGAAGTTGTCGCACAACAGTATTGCATCCAGATGGCACAACGTACATAGATAACTTTAATAGTGGAGATGTATGGTATTTTCCCAAAGGGTATGGGCATTCGATTCAAGGCATCGGCTCAGACGAATGTCATATTATTCAGATCATGAACAATGGTACATTTACTGAAAAACATACCTTTAGTATTACAGATTTTATAGCTCAGACTCCTATCGAGCTGGTGGCTCAAAATTTGGGCATTTCAATAGCAGACGCACAGCAGTTACCGACCAAAGAATCTTATTTTGCATCTGGGCCTATACCGGATGATTCGACGCTAGATGCTACAGCACGTAGTACAACAGGGCTTACGAGTATGCATCGCTATCCGCTGATGGCTCAAGATCCCAAGCGTGTTCCTGGCGGTGGCACAGAACGGGTCGCTTCTGCGCGTCTGTTCCCTATTTCTACGAATATGACAGGCGCTATTATAGAGATTCAACCTGGAGCTCTACGAGAAATGCACTGGCATCCGAATACTGATGAATGGCAATATTATATAAGTGGTACAGCACGTATGGCTGTTTTTCTAGGAAAAGGAGAGTTGATCGAAGATCAATTTGAAGCAGGTGATGTGGGTTATGTCCCTGAAGGTGCAGGGCATTATATTTACAATAACGGAACAGAAGTCTGCCGAATCTTGGTCGGATTCAACAATGGACAGCATGAGACGATAGATCTGACCAAATGGATATCCAGTACACCTGATGATGTGCTGGCAACCAATCTAGACATCAATCGTGAACAAGTAAGCCAATTGCCTCAACGCCACTGGTTTATCGCTCCTGCTCCTGTACAATAATCAATTTATCAGTTCCAGTTCCAGTTCCAGTTCCAGTTCCAGTTCCAGTTCCAGTTCCAGTTCCAGTTCCAGTTCCAGTTCCAGTTCCAGTTCCAGTTCCAAATGATGCTAATACTAAATCGTTATGTTAGTGATATGAATTTTAGCAATAGTACTTGAGTTGATGTATTAACGATTGAATTGATACGTTTTTTTATACCAAAAGATCATATCTGTCCCCTGTAATCGATATGTATAGTAGGGGTATGACATGATCTTTTGGTATTTTATATTAGATACTATATAGATATTTATGATGTCTATTGTTTTTTGCTTAGGATAACACTGGATTATTATAATCTTTATTTTTCTATCAAAAAATCGCAAGTATGCTCATCGACCACTTGAATACCGTTTCGCCGAAAAAGAGCTGCGGTTAGACCGGAACCAATAATTTTATTTCCGCTAAATGTACCATCGTATACCATCTGACTTCCGCAAGAAGGACTATTGGCTTTGAGCACTGCAACTGTAATATGAGCTTGTTCTGCTTGCTCCAGCGCTATCCTTGCTCCTGCTTTGAACGATTCAGTTACATCTTCGCCCGATACGGTCATCACTTTCGCTTTGCCCAACCATACATCTTCGGCTGTTCCACCTACAATCTCTGCCGGTTCGCGTGGTGTCGTCAGACCGCCTAACACTTCAGGGCAAAAAGCGATTGCTTTACCTTGCTGAATCAGTTGATCTAACGGTTGTACCAAGTTGGTTCTTCCATCATATCTACAGGCGATACCTGTCAGACAAGCACTGATGCCAATCATGCTTCACTCCTCCTTTTTACCTACTTTTTTTCGGATCGGTCAAATCTCTTCAAAAGGATCACTATTAGGATTGGCGCCATCGCTCATATCGGTCGGCGATTCTGTAAATGATTCTTCCAATTGCTGATCTAGTTGTTGTTCATCAGCGATACTTTGAATATCTTCCGAACTGATACTGATATATACATACCCATCGGATTGCTGCTTTGTCAACGCTTTTTCTTTGAAAAATCGAGGGCTTCCTTCGCCTCCATCTTCATCATAGACTAACAAAATACCGTCTGTTTTACGAAATAACAAATCATCCCGCGCTGTAAATTGCCAGATCCCTTGATAAGGCTGTTTGCTCACCAGACCATAATAGTCTACGCCTTTACAAATCTCTTCATAATACGTCTTTTTATCTTCACTCCACTTTTCTTCTGGATTGGCAAATGCCGAAATGATCGATAACCGTAACTGCGGATATTGTTCTTTGAGTGCAATAACCACTTCACATGCCCACAAATCTACACCATACTGCCCTGGCGTAATCACCCATTCCAATCCTTCTTCGATCAGCGGAATTAATTTGCTACGCAATGCTTGCTGAATAAAAGGAATACCTTCATGCTTTTGTCCAAAAATATTCAACTCATGTGCGCGGTAACCGGTTACCAGTAAATTCTTCATGCCTTGCTGTCCTCCGCTTCTGTTCATGCTCTTGTTCCATCATAACATGAAGCGAAATAAAGCAAAAATCGATCACATTTCAATAGAAGAAGGAGTGGTTTTATAGCGATCACTACAACCATTAAATAGCTATAAAACCACTTCTATTAAAATCACACTATTCCAAATAATATCAATAATTGCGTTATAAATATAAAAATAAGATATAAAAAATAAACCTACCCAGTATAGACTGAATAGGTTTATTCCATGAGATCAAATTGTTTTTGTTATACTTGTTTTTGGTGATTGAATCGGGTAGCACTGGTATGAATCTGTGCTTAGGTTCCCATTTTCTTACGTTGGTTATTTACTTTTTTGGTCATCTGGCTTTTCATCTTTTTACCGCCGCCGTCAAATCCATTATTAGAGCCTTTACCTGGTTGGTTTGCTTGCTTTTTCATCGCTAACAAACGTTTTGCTGCTTCAGCCTGGCTGATTTTTTGTGCTTGCTTGGATTCTTCTGTCACTTCATTGTGTTCTTGTTCTGTACTCATTGTGTTCACCTCAGTCTCATCATAGCATAAGGGATGGTTCAACTCCACGAATACTTTATCTTCTGATGCTATCAATCTCTTTAATTTATTGCCAGATTCGTTCTATACGGATCAACTGGCAATTATCGTCAAATACTAATTCGTATACGTCTGGATTAGTCAAAGCTTGCCAGTGTTCAAATTGGATCTGTTCGTCATAATATTTGAGTAACAAAGCGATTAAATTACCATGTGATACCAACACTATATGCTTGGCATGACTGTCTAGTGCTTCATGAACAACAGCAATTCCGCGCTTTATCGCTTCAAGACTCGATTCTCCACCTTTATAAGATAGATCCAGATCATCAAATGTTAATTTGAGCTTATCTAACCAATCAGGCAGATTGTCTTGAGAAAGTACTCGTTCTTGCAAGTCATGATGCATCTCTACAGGCACCGCTATTCTATTCGCCAGCGGTGTTATCGTATCGTAGGCTCGTGTATAAGGGCTAGAGATTATACGATCAATCGGAAAAGAATCCAAAACATCCGCTAACAGCAACGCTTGCTTTTTACCTTCACCGGTTAACATCGCATCAGGAGCTTACCCTTCTGCCTGACAATGACGAATGAGAAAAATACGCTTCATAGATCATAACTCCTCTGATCTGTAGTCTTTTGTAGATATATCTATAGATAACTTAGTCTGTTTCCAGAGTGATCTATTAATCGATAGCAATCCCCAGACGTTTGACCAGATCGCTCAAATCTTGACCTTTCAGTGCGCCTTCCACCAGTGCAGGTAGTAGTGCCGGTGTACAAGCAAAGCTAGGTGTGCCATCGCGGGTAAATTTTTGCGCTAATTGCTTATCATAAAAAGGTTTACCTTCATCTGATAAAGCCAGTAAACATAATGTTTTGACTCCTGCTTCTTTCAGCTCACGCATACGACGAATTAGACGAGCTTGACTACCACCTTCATATAGATCAGAGATCAAAATAAACAATGTCTTTTTGGGTTCTTCGATAAATTGTTCGCAATACGCAACAGACTTATCAATATTGGTTCCTCCGCCTAGCTGTATCCCGAACAACATATCGACCGGATCATTGTTGCATTGTTCGGTTAGATCAACAACACTGGTGTCAAAAGCGACTACTCTGGTATCAAGAGCAGGCATACTGGCAAAAATAGAAGCAGTGACCGAAGCCCAAATAATCGAATCTGCCATAGATCCACTCTGATCGATATCGATAATCACTTTCCATTCATGACTACGACGTGCTCGATCAAAATAATAAAACTTTTCAGGAATAATCTGACGACGCTCTTGATTATAATGCTTGAGATTACGCTGAATCGTTCGCTTCCAATCGATTCCACTTAATGAAGGCAACGGAGAATGTTGCCGGCGATTAAGCGCACCTGTTACTGCTCGGCGCATATCTTGTTCTAATCGTTTCACCAAATCGTCTACTACCGATTGAATAAGCAAACGTGCCGTTTCTTTGGTTTTCTCTGGAATTTTACCTTTGAGTGCCATAAGCGTACCGACAAGTGTAATATCAGGTTTGACCTGAGCTAACACTTCCGGTTCAAATAATAACTGTTTCCATCCTTTACGTTCCATCGCATCATTTTGGATAATCGATACTACATCTTCTGGAAAAAAAGTACGTACATCTCCCAGCCAACGTGTTAATGTCGGTGAAGAAGGGCCTTTACCTGCTCCTTTTCCACCATTTCGACTATGACCTGACTCTGCTTCATGACCCGAAGTATCATCATAAATCGCTGCTAATGCTTGATCCATAATCTGTTCTTCTTCTGTAAGTGTGATACCTTCGATAGTGCTAGAAGTCTGACGTTCTAACTGTTGCTCTGCTTCAGCTCCTAGAATCAACCGCCAACGTGACAATCTTTTCTGTTCATCATGAGTAGGATTCATCGTCAAAAGTCCTCGAAATCAAAATCATTCAGGTCATCAATCATTTTGGCTTCTTCCTCCTTCAGTTCTTCGGTCAAGATTTCAGCAGCTTGTTCCGTATTCACACCCCATAATTCTCCTAATAATTCAGCAATCATATTTTTTTCTGATGGCGAAAAAGTGCTAAACGCGCGTCTTAAAAAGACCAGTGCGCGTACAAAATCATCTTCTTCTAACGATTCGATATATTGGTGTAACTGCTCCCATAAGCTTGCACGCGATAATAACATATAACGGTTACGACTGGATAATCCTTCAAACCAACCTGCTCCCAGATCAGCAGGGACACCAGGCGATAATCGCCGGGAGACTTCAGCAGCTAATTGGATAGCAGATACCTGATTGCGCTCAATTAACAATGAGCAAGCAAATCCAGATAGTTTAGCATTTAGATCGTCTCGTTCCATTACTTCGGTTAGTTGTTGTAACCACAACTCGTAATCCACTTGCTCGATATGATCAAGTCCAATCGTATGCAGTTCACTGATTGATTTCATCATTTCATGAGCGACTTCATCATTGCATTGACAGCTACTCACTAGAAATAAAGAAGCACGCGTGAATAACTGTTCTAGTAACGGAATCAAAGGCGTTGTATCTACACGACGAATATCACCGTACTGAATAATTTTGGATAAGCTTCTCGCTGCTAACGTAATCTGTATCACATCTTGATTATCAACAGCCAACCGTTGTAAAGTCTGACGACCATTTTCTAACTGTGATACCATTCCACTTTCACAAGCGATTAAAATCAAGTCGGATGCTTCGGCAATCGTTGAACACCGATCTAACTTTTGCTGTAGTACATAAGCGGCTGCAATTTCTACTGTTTCTCCAAGCAGAGTCGATTCTACAACTTGAATCTCTACTTCAGGTGACCATTGTATAATCCAACGTTCTGCCCATGTGGCTTGATCTTGCCCGGTCTGTTGCTGATGGACAAACTGAATATTTAACAAACGTAAGCGATGAAATAAAAAAGAACGATGCAAATCAAGAAAAGCGGATTCTTTGGATTGAACACGTCGATTTTCACGCAAATCAAGCATCAGATCTTGTGCTATAGTCGTTTTGTATTTTGTTAATTTCAATTGATGCAATAAACGATTAAGATCATCTTGAATCGGAGTCTGACTGACTCCTTCCGCTAATTGTCCGATCGCTGTCCCTACATTGATCTGTGCTAACGACTCAGCAATGACTGTTAAATCACCATGTCCGAGTAATGTCTGCGCTGCATCTTGTAGATCACGCAAAACTGGAATATGACCACCATGCAGAGCAGAAAGAGATTGCGCCATTCGTACCGCTTCAATCACTTCGGCAGTCGAACGATGAGTACCGGATTGACGCAATAAGCGAGCAACAGACGCTAAATACAGATGAGGTAATTCATCCAATGCTCCTCGGTTCATCTGTTGCCACATCATTTCATAATAATGAGGAGCATGGTTTCCAGCCCCATATCCAGACATAGACGACAACTTATAATAAGAATAAGGCATCAAAGTAAGCTTGGTTGAAGATACCGGAAGACTTTGCAATTCTTGATCTGTCATTGTGTCGGATAGATCACTTAATGCGGCTGCATGATAGGCACCACAGACAACTACAATTTCGTGAGGTTGATACCCGCTATCCAGCGTTTGTTTGATCTGTTTGCGCATATACGATTCACGAATAGCATTATAAGCATATTCATTGGTAAAAGAATTTCTTTCTTCTGCTTCTGTTAATTGGCGCATCTGTTCTGAAAACTGTAAAATCGTTTGCCGATACGCATGTTCAGTTAGATTATGTTCATAATTCCGTTCCCAATACATATCGTAATCATCTTCGCCTGCTAATTGCGCTATCCGATTATATAACGATTCGTGTACTGACTCAGGCAATACTTCTGCTTGGGGAATAGTATTCTGTTCTGGATCAGGTATAGGTGGAGATTCTACTTGTTGCTGTCGCTCAAGTCGCCGTATATCTTGTAGTGCAATCATCACTGACGAAGGTAAATCGATAAATATCGATTGTGCTTTGTGGTCTGCTGCCCATTTCATCGCCTGATATTCAGGAGAATAGGAAGCTAACGGCCATAACGCTGTTCGTACAGGCAATTCTTCGGTAAAAGCAAGAATCGCAATCGGTGGCTTGGTTTTGCGCTGTGTAATATGTTGAATCTCTGATGTTGCATCAGAAGGCCCTTCAATCAAAACGATTTTGGGCTTAATCCGATTCAGATCATCCAATAGATGCTTGGAGCCGCCCGGGGAAAGGTGACGCACTCCGAAAATATGCACACCAATACCAAGCTCAAGCTGGCTACTCACTCGTTCATCTCCTTACAAGCTTGATACAGACCACGCCACTGCTCTCCCCGCTTTTTCATTACATTATCCAGATACTCTTTCCAGACAATCCGATCTTTATCATCGTCTTTAACAATAGCACCTTGCAATCCTGCGGCTAGATCTTCATCGGTCAATTCTCCACTACCAAAGCTTGCCGCTAGCGCCATACTATTTGTTAATAAAGAGATCGCTTCTGCAGTAGAAATAACACCTGCTGGCGATTTTAATTTATCTTTGCGATCCAATGTCATTCCACTACGTAATTCGCGGAATATCGTCACGACTTTGAGCAACGCTTCATCTGCCGGTACAGCGGCTTGAAGATCATAAGCAGAAGCGATTTCACCTACACGTTTACGTACGATATCGATCTCGGTCTCCAGACTAGATGGAGCTGGCAACACAATAATATTAAAACGTCGCTTGAGTGCCGCTGACATTTCATTGACTCCACGATCTCGTGTATTAGCCGTAGCGATAATCGAAAATCCTTTGCGAGCGTTCATTTCTTTACCTAATTCCGGTACAGAAATCGTTTTTTCGGACAAAATCGAAATCAACGCATCTTGCACTTCCGACGCACAACGCGATATTTCTTCAAACCGAGCGATACCGCCAAGTTCCATCGCACGCATAATCGGACTTTGCACCAATGCTTCTGGTGTAGGGCCATTAGCAAGCAACATCGCATAGTTCCATGAATAACGTACATGTTCTTCACTCGTTCCGGCTGTTCCCTGTACTACCAGATTAGAATGACCATAGATAGCTGCGGCCAAATTTTCAGATAACCAGGACTTGGCTGTTCCTGGTTCACCGATTAATAAGAGCGCGCGATCAGTTACCAGTGTAGCAATCGCCATTTCGACCAAGCGCCGATTACCAATATATTTAGGTGTGATTGTTACTTTGCCTGCTTTTCCACCTGTAATAAATGTCAGTACAGATTGCGGTGACATTTGCCAGCCTGCCGGAACTTTGCCAGTATCATGTTGACGCAAAGCTTCTAACTCGTGTGCATACAATAATTCTGCCGACTGTCTCATCGTATCTTGTAAAGATTCAGGTGTGCTCATTATTTCATCCCTTTCAACTTGTAGACTACAAACTCCAATTGTTCTGCTGCATACCCTCTAAATTTGGGAATAGTTGCTTCTCGATTTTCAGGTAATAACGCTTCTAATCGTTCGATATCTTCAACCGGAAATTCTAACAACGAATGAACAATATACGGTTCAAACATATATGAATTGGAATTGCGGCGATCATCTATAGCTTGCCACATTAATTGACGTTTATCTTCTTTGGATATACCGAGACGTTCTTCAAGAGCACGTAAAATCAATGTAGCAGTACGATTGCGAAACTCTGGATTGTCCTGCAATTTTTTGCGTAAAAAATCTTCTACTCCTTTAACACCCGGACGAGCCAAACCTGCTACCAGTTCTACATCATCTTGTTTCATCGCAAATTCTAACCAACGTCTATCCCACTGTTGCTCTACTTCAGCTAACGGCAAAATCTTTTGTGTATAAATATGTTGTTCTTGATGACCAAATGAGAAATGTTCATATCCATTTTCGAGTAACATCGGTCGCATTGTCGCAATTACTTTACCAAGCCGTTTTTTTGCTTCTTTATTGATTTTGGCTTTCATTTGAGACACGATGCCACCAACATATTGATCGTAAACTTGTTCAGGAGACAAAAGCTGTATCGATAAACGGAAAGCAGAGGGAACAAAATCGGCATCTTTTTCAGACACTTCATATAATAATTCCAAGTCTTTGAGACTTCCTTTATGTTCAATATAACGAGCGGCATCCCATAATAAATTACGCCAATCTGTAATCTGACGAGAAGCACTAAGGTTATACAGATACGTATAATGTTTGAGCATATCCTGATAACTTTGATGAACTATTTCATTCTGGCTATGCGTCCACATTTTACCGAATAATAATAAGCGTTCTGCTAATTTTTCGAGCGCTTTGTAATCTATAGATTCTTGATGTTGCGATTGTATGACTTGCTCTACATCTCTCGCAAAAGCAGCAGCTAACTGCTCTTCCAAATCTACTGATACTTCTTGATAACGAACAGCATCTACAACGTATTCCAAATCTTTACCTGCCGAAGCTGTCAAAAGACAGGCTATTGCTTCGCTGGATGAACTGCCGGCAAGTGCATAATAAGCAGATTCACGCACACTTTTCTTTTTCTCTTTCGTCCAAACGATACATTCAGATACATACTGTTCATGACCTGATAAAAAGCGAATCGCTGTTGCTCGTATATCATCCGATGCAGATCGAGATAGTTCGCTATACCAATCCAGTAGATCCAATTGATGTTCTTCTGCAATTTTTTGAATAGCGACCAGCTTACGTACTTCTTTTTTATCTCCTTGAGGATTAAATATATCTCGTAAATATGGAAGAATCGCTAATCCATAAGAAGGTACAATTTTTTGCGTCATCAGTTCTGCAATTTCTGAATACGCATCGTATAATCCTTCAATAGCCAGTGGCATCAATCGGATATCTTGAAAAATACCTTCTCTGAATGCATGCTCAATCACTTCAAGCCGTCCTCCACCTGTAGTAGACAAAGCTTGCATAACCGGAGCTAACTTGCGATACGAATAGGATGTAGATGAAGTTAGAATATAATCTTGTTGATGATCGACTCCTAAAGGCTTTATCTCACCTTCAACTGCTACACTTCCTTGAGTATGAAGCACAGACGATAGCAACAACGTCAGATTCTGCAAACGTTCAGAACTACTCACTTCATTATTCTGATCCATTATACTTTCAATCTGATCTCCAAGACGCTTAAAAATAGGAGCTTTCTCACCTAACTGTTGAAATCGAGGTAATAATTTGCGTAAGCGTATATCTTCTATAGCTAATTCACTACCTGCTATATAGAGTCGTCTCGTTTCTTGATACAATTCTTGTAATAAAGCTGTACTCATACATATACCCTCCTAACAATCTATAGGTTACTGCTATACTTTTGCTACATGGGATAATGAATTTTGCAGTTGTTGAATCATGTATTCCAGTTGCTTCACTGCTTGTTTGCCATAGTTAGAGATCATTTTGCCAGTAGTTGCTAGTGTGTTGCCTGCTATATAGAGATATTTGACTTCTCGATACCATTCTTCTAGTAGCAATGTACTCAATATAACCTCCTCCTAACAATCTACTGGTACATCAATACAACAAGCGCATAATTCCATTTCCATTAATAATCGAAAGTGGTTGAGCAACTAATTGACCTGTATCCATCTGATGTTCAAATACCAACAACACCGTTACATTTTGCAACGTTTCTTGTGGTAAATAAGGAAGTAATCCTGTGCTTGTACCAATTGGTAGCGAAATATCGGTAAGTCCTATCGTTTGCCC
This sequence comes from Paenibacillus nicotianae, assembly GCF_042681745.1. NCBI lineage: Bacteria > Bacillati > Bacillota > Bacilli > Caryophanales > Paenibacillaceae > Paenibacillus > Paenibacillus nicotianae. The sequence continues at coordinate 3,092,420 of NZ_JBHUGF010000010.1, forward strand.
TTCAGCATCTTGAATCACTACTCGCTGATCTTCACTTTGATAAAATTGACTAACTTGAAGCAAAAGTGCTGGATACGGATCAGCTAGCGGATTTTTCAGTTGATTTTTGATCACTTTAATTCCTTCTGCAAAAGAAGTATAAGCTTGAGCATGAATAGACTGCACATCTTGCTCGGTAACTGCCCGAGTCGTTAGACTTTCCCAACGTACACGCGGATTGAGATCACCTGGATACACGTAAAGTGGCTTCGGACAAGCAATTTCGGTAAATGTATCTTCTTCCCGAATATGTTTGGCTGCTTTGTACGGGCGATATTGCAACGTTCGGCGAATCTGTTGACTGCCTAATTCCAACCAATATCCCAGATCAACAAATTCCATTCTTCCCGGATCATCATAGCTCGTAAATGCTAATTGAATTAATTCTGCGTTCTCTGTCATCCGCTGATATTGTTCCAATTCGCTTAATTGCCATGCGTGTCCTAACCATTCTTCAATCGTAGATTCCGCATCCAAAGCCAGCTCTGGATCTTCAAGCTTAGCCTGTAAATAAGCCCTGCCTTTACGAATCAACGCATGAATTAGCGTTAATTGCTCTACTGCATATGTATAGTTCGCTTCAGGATTATTTTTCGGAGATAATAATCCTGCCAGACGACGCAATTCTATTTGCGCACCGGTGAGGTAATAGTTGCCCATTTGTTTGACATGTTCCTGAATACGTTTGACGACAGTAGCATCTACTGTACTTAGACCATTGCGGATCAACGACAGGGTGAACTTTTCCAAAATATCCAATCCCTCTAATTGAGTTTGGACTTTCTTTTTCAACGCATTTTTGTTGACTGTTTTCTTTTTCGGTGCTTTTTTCTGTGTAGGATCGCTTTCTATAGCAGCAGCTTTTTCTTCCCGTTTTTCGATTTTGGCGCGTTTATCTGCGATATCTTCTGGGATGGTAGCTGTTGTAAATGTCTGCCCTGACACATAAGCGTACATTAGAGCTAACGCATGTTTGCATGGAAATTGGCGACTCGGGCAACTACATCTGGATGTTGGCTCTTTGTCTGGCTGTATAAAATCTACAGAACACGCGTAATTGCTTTTGCCACTGCCTGCACACTCTCCAAACAATAACGTACCGTCCTCTGTTTGATGAAGTTGTACTAATTTATTTTTTTGAATTAATCCTTTAGCATTTTTGATTGCTGCCGCATTAGGTGCAAGTCCGTCTACATATCCTTCTGTCAGTTCGATAGCCATATAAATCCTCCTTCAATAGTAAAAAACATAAGATATATACGTCTCTATAGTATATTCAGTATATCCTGTTAGCAGAATTGTATACTTCATTATAGAACATTTGTTCTTATTTTTAAAGAGGAATAATTGTACAACGTAAAATCAATAAATCTGATGCTGTAACAGAAGATCTAGCAATCGTTCACTTGCTTCTTCCTCTGTGTCATCATAACTAAGGGCTACTTCATAACCGTAAGCATAATTAAAGCGAGCATACCCTTGAATAGAACGCCAGAATAACAAACAACTATATGGAGATTCAATCTTCAAATCTGCTGGCATCTGTATATTTATCTGATAAGCAACCTGTGTTAACTGCTCTGCACTTGAACTGATCGAAAGTAAATTGTTTCCTTCTTCAGACGGATGAAATGTCAGTGAACGATGTTGTTGTGATGAAGTCCATGACTCATAATAACGATTTTCCTTCATCATTTGAAAAGAATCACCGTAAGTCATCGTCAACCATTGATCCATCATTTCGACCCATGAAGCATAAGGATCATACTTGCGCACTTCGATCTCAGTAGAATGTCTTGGTAACCACAACAGGTCACTGACTTGAGGATGAAGTGCCAAAAAATCACCATCAATCGTTGTTCCAATCACTACACATTCCGCCAACTGTTCATTGGTAATCGGGCTATATTCATCATGTTCCCAAAATTCGTATTCTACAAATTCTTTTAACTGCTGATCGTCTGGATGCTCGATATTCAACACTCCACAATATGTGCCTACTCCATATTGCTGTACAAATTCGCAATAGGCTTCTGGCAATGCTATATGATGATCTTGCTGAAAACGAAGTAATGTTGCGCGATCGACAGGTTGTATATGTTCGTTCACCACATACATACCAATCACCTGCTTTCTGAAGTTATTCTGATTTTATTGTACAGATAAATACCATAGGAATAAACATTGACAGCTAACTTGGAGCGAAGAATATCTAATCATTCTGAACACGCAACGGGAAGAAAGATTGGATAGATATAGCGAATGATCTTTTTTCAATATTCTTTTTAAAATATAGCAAAAAAGTCTCTCTAATCATTCAGAGAGACTTCGCAATATTCACTTACAAATTAGCATGCAACACATTCAAAATACTGCGCAATTCAGACACAGGTACTTGCCCGGGAGCGGACGATTTTTGGATAGCACCGAATGTGACGGCTGATCCGAATAATTCTCCTGTTAAGCGACTAATCATACCTTGCCCTGCCATCGACATCGTAATCATCGGACGATCAGCATGATGTTCTTTCATCGTATTGGTCGCATCTAGTAATGTGATCACATCGCTACTACTTTGAGGCATCACAGCGATTTTGGTGATATCTGCACCTAATTGTTGAGCGCGTGATAAGCGAGCGATAATCTCTTCTTTGGCTGGTGTCTGGTGAAAATCATGATTGGAAATAATCACAAACGTATCATGTTGATGAGCTGTAGTGATCAATTGTTCAATATCAGTTGCTTCATTAAAAAGCTCTACATCTATAAGATCAACTTCTCCTGTACTAGCAACAGTCTTGTTCAATGCTACATAATCACTACTGCTTAATTCACATTGCCCGCCTTCTTTGGCACTACGAAATGTAAAAATAAGCGGAGTCGATGGAAGAATATCGCGGATACGTTCCAGTGTATGAGTAACCATATCCAGTTGTTGTACTTGCTCAAAAAAATCAACACGCCATTCGACCATATCAATATCTGCTAATTTGAGTGCATGTGCTTCTTCTACCAATTGTTCAGTAGTATTTCCTGTTAAAGACACACAGATTTTAGGTTTTCCTTCACCGATTGTAAGGTGTTTAACTCGTACTGGTTTGAATGTATGGGCATTAGACATTTGATTTGAACTCCTTTGCAATACAAAATAAATAAAGATGTCTTGCGATACCGCATCATAATATCTACTATAGTATAGCCCAATTTACAGTATGCTGACACCGCAGGCTAGTATAATGTAGAAGCATTTTATGAGAATTTATTGATTATACGAGTATGTGTATCAGGATCACAAATCACAAATAATTTGGCTTCTGCTGGAATGGGTTCAATTAATTTGCGATTAATAGTCATATCATTGCGATCACTAATCAATGTAGCTCCTTGAGATAATAATGCTTGAAACGCTTCGCCATATGTATGCCAGCTTGTATCTGTCGGTATATGATAAATATCTTCTCCATACTGACGATTAAGCAATTGAGCCAGCACATCGTTGTTGCCTTCATTGAGTGCAGAGCGAACAGCCAATCGTGAAATCGCATCATGAGATAGCACAAATTCATTTACATGAACATGGTGAAAGTTTTTGATATGATTTTCTAACATAATTTCAACAGTAGTATGTACATGGGAAGCTAATCGTTCAATACTGGAAGCGACCAATAAAGATTTACCATCAACCAGAGAAGCATCATCTATTCGGGAATCTGCAAAAATAATCGCCGCGCGTGCAGTACTGATCTCTGCTTGTATTAATGTCTCGTCTTTGGTTGGATCGCCATTGACATAATGGACTTGTGGATGATCATACGGATGCTTTTCCAATTGGTCGATAATCACTATATCTATTTCTGAATTACTGGCAAATAGTTCATCGATAGCATAATGTGCTTTTTTGCTCCAATTAATAATCATAATATGATCTTGCCCTACGTATTTCAATTTACCTGCTCCTCTTCTTCGGTTATATTCTCCCATTGAATCTACAATCTTACTAATAATTAAGCTCAGTAGACCAATTCCGAAAATATACAAAAATACAGTAAATATTTTGCCAGCTATACTTTTCATAAAATAATCGCCGTAACCTACAGTCGCCATCGTGGTCAATACCCAGTACAACGCGTTAAACCAGTGAGTGAATGTATCCGGCTCGATCATATACGCGATCGTAGCCGACAATAACACAAATAATAATGTTGTAGCCGCTAATACCGATTTGCGCATTCTTACCATTTTGCGAGAAAGACGAAGAATGATATGCATAATGCTCAGGTGTACTCCTTTGCTCAATTTATGTCTACTGGTTAAAAATAACTTGAATGTTAAATAATTCGACAACCCTTTGTCATTTGCCTTTTTTGCTGATCTTTCCGTTATAATAAAATGAACAGAAAGATATTTTGCTTACGCAAAAATCATGTTTGATTGGACTAGGTCGCGCTTATGGTGCCAAGCGCTTAACAGAAAGGATTTAGAGTGGTTATGGATATTTCGCAGTGGTTGTCTTATATAACAGAAGAAAATCTGATGAAATGGATGAATGAGTATCGTGCGCTTGGGCCGCTTGCTAGTATGTTGTTGCCTTTTCTCAAATCTTTTATCCCTCCTTTGCCTACGATTGTGATTTTAGGTGTGAATGCGGCTGTGTATGGGTTATGGGTCGGTTTTCTCTATTCGTGGATCGGCATCACAGCAGGATCACTAACAGCGTTCTGGTTGGTACGTAAGTTATCAGAGCATCGCTATTTGTCTCGGCTTGTACATAATCCCAAAGTTGTGACTACAAGAAGGTGGATTCGAAATAATGGGTTTAACTATATTTTTTTATTAAGTCTTTTTCCAGTCGGCCCGTTTACGTTATTAAATGTTGCTGCTGGATTGAGCGGGATTCGATTTCGTTCGTTTTTAATAGCGATTATTTTTGGAAGAGGCATTATGGTATTTGCAGTATCATTTATCGGTGCAGACCTGTCTCGTTATCGTGAGAATCCGTGGAACTTGTTATTGGTGTTGTTGTTTGTCATTATCTGTTTTGTCTGTAGTCGTAGTATTGAAGCTTGGTTCAGTCGCCGGGATCAGCTTGCAGAACAACAATAATGTTTTTCAATGTAAAAAGTAACATAAACATCATAATAATAGAGAATTTAGCGACATGATTGGGTAAATAAAGATATAGAATGATTTGAACGAAAGGAACGTGGCTATGGATATTGCACAATTTATGTCTTATCTCCAAGAAGGTGATATCGATCATCTGATGGATCAATATCGTGCTATCGGTCCGTGGCTTAGTATATTGCTTGCTTTTCTACTATCTTTTATCCCTCCGCTACCTACGATTGTTGTCATCGGACTAAATGCGGCTGCTTTTGGATTATGGTCTGGTGTACTATACTCATGGATTGGTGTAATGAGTGGTGCTATTCTTATGTTCTGGTTGGTACGTAAACTTTCTCATTACAAATATATCGATCGTTTTGCGCATAATAAAGCTGTCCAAAAAAGTATGCGCTGGATGAAAAATAACGGATTTATGTATATTTTTATGTTTAGTTTGTTACCATTTGGGCCTTTTACGTTGCTTCATGTAGCTGCTGGACTGAGTGGAATCAAATTCCGTTCTTTTGTTATCGCCGCAGGCTTGGGTAGAGCGATGATGATTTTTATCGTTTCGTTTATCGGAGCCGATTGGGCAAGCTATTTCCAACAACCGTGGAAATTACTATTTGTAGCATTATTCGTTATTATCGGATTTATTTTTATCCGCAAAGTCGAAGCTTGGTTCGGCAAACGAGAAGAAGTAGAAACGCTAGATATGGAGCCTGAACCTCAAGTATGTAAATAATATTGAAAAAAGCGCGTAATCCACAGCAACTAGGTGAGATCACGCGCTTTTTTAATATTTATAGATATAACAGATAGGTTTTAGATATTATTGAGCTTTTGTGTATATAGACTTGTGTATAACATAGTTGCTTTTGATGACTATAATATTACCAGGCCGCGATTGTACCATCGGTACGCCACTCTGTCCCACCGATCAGTACTCCACTATCAGGATCTCGTAAAATAATCTGTCCCCGCCCAAATCCACCGACACTGTTAGCACGTACAATATGATGCCCTTTGCGGATCAGACTTTGAGCGAGATGCTCAGGAAAATTCGGTTCAATCTCTATCGTTTTTCCTTCTACCCATTGCCAGCGTGGTGCATCCAGTGCCGCTTGTGGATGAAGATGAAAATCGATCATATTCATCACTACTTGCACATGACCTTGAGGTTGCATAAATCCACCCATTACACCAAAAGGCCCAAGTGGCTGACCGTCTTTAGTCAAAAAGCCCGGAATAATCGTATGATACGTCTTTTTCCCCGGCTCTAAGCGGTTATCATGCGTAGGGTCAAGTGAGAATGAATGTCCCCGATTTTGCAGTCCAATTCCTGTACCGGGAATCACAATCCCTGAGCCAAAGCCCATATAGTTACTTTGAATATAGGAGACCATATTGCCTTCGTTATCGGCAGTTGCTAGATATACCGTTCCGCTTGTTGTTGGTTTTCCTGCTTCTGGTTGTAACGCCTGTTCACCGATCAACGCACGTCGCTCATCAGCATAATGATCAGACAACAAATCTTCTAATTTGGTCGTCATTTTATCATGTTGTGTAATATATTTGAGTCCATCGCTAAATGCTAACTTCATCGCTTCCATCTGCTTATGATGGGTATCTACTGTATCTCGACCTGCCAATTCATATCCTTTGAGCAGATTAAGAGCGATCAATGCAATCAATCCTTGACCGGATGGCGGAATCTCCCAGACTTCATACCCTTTATACTGGACTCCAATCGGATCAATCCATTCAGGATAATATGCCGAGAGGTCTTCTTTACGCAAAAATCCACCATACTGACGCGAATAGGCATCGATCTGGTCTGCTAATTCACCTCGATAAAACGATTCGGCTCCTGTCTCTGCGATACTACGTAACGTCTTCGCATGATCTGGCGAACGCCATATTTCACCAATGCGTGGTGCTCTTCCTTCTGGAGCAAATGTACTGAACCAGTGTTGATACTGCTCTGCCGTTAATATTTTAGCGAAACGTTCATAAGCTAGATTCCAGTAGTATCCTAACGTTGGCGATACCGGAAATCCTTTTTCCGCATAATCGATTGCCGGTTGAAGCACTTCAGTTAATGGTAATTTGCCAAATTTCTGTGAGAGTGCTTGCCATGCCGACGGTGCTCCTGGTACGGTCACTGGAATCCAGCCGTGGGTCGGTATTTTGTCATGCCCTGCTTGCTGAACCGCTTCGATTGAGATACTTTGCGGTGCAGGCCCATTAGCATTTAGCCCATGTAGCTTGCCTTGTGTCCAGATGATTGCAAAAGCATCCCCTCCAATGCCATTAGACGTCGGCTCCACAACAGTCAAGCAAGCGGCTGTCGCAATTGCCGCATCAATCGCATTGCCACCTTTTTTCAAAATATCCAATCCTGCTTGCGCTGCTAAAGGTTGCGAAGTAGCGACCATGCCATTATTTGCATAGACAGGTTGTCGTTCTGAAGTATAAGGATGAGATAACGGATCAAAAGGGATCATAAGTACCTCCATAGAATGAATAGTCAAAATAGTTATGTATTACTATAGTCTATTTGGAGTGATAATTACATCAGATCATCACTTAATAAGTAGATAGAATGATTATACTGACAATAAAATTAATGATTCCTACTATCATAAGAATAGGGGCAGAAGAATACGATTGTTTGGCATTAGGATTCACGCGTATATCGATATACATACAAAATAAATGAAGCGACAAAGAGAGCGATACCAACCCTAATATGACTGATCGTTCAGGAAATATAAAACCAATAATTGAACATAGTATAGTAGATAAAGCAAATAACCATTTTAATATCTTGATCGTAGATACCTTAATATTCAATCTATTACACATTCCTTTCTTCCAATTTATAGTCCATTTTAGATAATGATATCCGAAAATACAAACTGTTTACCTTTAATTAGATCATTATATTCTCTAATACACAGAAAAAAACTCCAAGTCTACAATCTACTCAGAGTTCTTTATTATAATAATTGAACCTAATTATTCTTTTCCAAAATCGAATCAAGGCGATGTATAATACGCTGTAAATGACACATTGGCGGTCAAAATCGTACCTGATTTGCCGGGAGTATACGGTTGTTGGAAGCTAAATGAATCGACCGTAATCAAACGAGGAAGCTTTTGCAGTTGATTCATCCATTCCCGAATCTCTGTATATCCGCCTTCAAGTTCTGCATTCATGCGAATCTGTCCTACATTTACACCTAGATTTTCAGCCGCTATTTCACTGCTATTATTGCTATCTGCATTTACAAATTCAATGTCTGTAATGCGAGCATAACTGGTCTGATCGACTTGCTGTAGTTGAAGTAATAGCTTCTCACTCGCTACTGTTGCAGGAATAGCCGCTTGGATCGCTTGTTGTGCATCGGTAGGCTGACTGCCTTTTAATTGAGCAATTTTGGTCTGGATCAGATTGTATTCTTGTTGCATTTGATTCAACTGCACATCATACTGTTCGGATTTCTGGGATAAAGGATAGAGCACCCACATGTAAAAAGCTAATAAAATCACAAACAATAAGATAATCCCTAATAAAATAACATTCCGATACTTATTGAGCTGTTCCATTGGATACTCCTCCTTCCTGTGATGATATAACAGTAGATGATGGCGCATACGTATCGCCTGTGACACTCGGTTGTTTGAGATCAATAGTATAGATCACTAGATACAATGAAGCTTGTCCTTTCGTGGGTTGTACTGCTGAAGCGACCGAGCTATCTTTTGTCGCTTTGTTAACAGTAGCATTTTGTACAAAAGGCATACTTCGCAACTGCACCAGATAATTAGCAGCATCGCTAAAATTACGCATACTGGCTGTTACTAATAGATTAGAACTACGATTATATGAAATATCGCGGATCATTCCGCTTTTTGGTAATTGCTTGGTTAATGAATCCAATATACTGACTACATCTATCCGATAATTCATGACAGCATCGACAACAGATTGATTGGCTGCACCTGATGATCCATTGCCATTCCATTTGGACAATTCCAACTGTGCCAGTGTGTTGCGATCACTCCATTGTTGTATCGCACGTTGTTGCTCGGTAATCGTACCATTTTGATAAATCATATAAAAAATAGAGCCGCACATAGCAAGTACCCATAGGGCTATTAATCCTATAGTCGAATATGAAAATTGCTGTTTTTCTCTTTTTTCTTGCGGTAATAAATTGATAGGTTTGGTATCTTCTTTACGAAGAGCAGCACCTACAGCTACCCGGTAACTATTCAAATCAGGATCAGTTTGAAAAGCAAGAGTAGTCGTTTCCAGCTCAACCGCTTCGACCTGAATATCAGATAACGATTGACTCAGTTCATGTGCCAATAGTTCTCGTTCTTGCGGTAATCCAGTTACAAAAATCTCTTCGATCTTCACAGAACCATCATGAAGGCTATACTGATAAAAGTTCAACATACGCGAAATTTCAGGAATAATATCATCAATCTGTTGACGGGATAATGACGTATTCAGATCATCCAGAACAGAGATATCCTCTAGTCCTCGATTCGATTCGATACTGCGCATAAAGACTGGTTGTCCACTACGGAACATATAAATATCCAGCAGATGATCTGTAAGATGAATCAACATCGTGTTAGAAAAAGATCGCCCATGCTCGGTTACAATCGTTCTGGCTAATGCTGTTGCAGATAACTCTACCGCAGCTACTTTGATCCCGGCATCACCCAACAGACTGATATAGTCTTTGATCAACTGACTTGGTGCTGCAAATACAAGCAAATGTGTATTTTCTTCATCTGTCGATGTCACAATATAATCGTAGACTGGATTTTCAAAAGGTAAATGTAATCCGGTCTCGACTTCAAGTTCTACCAATTGACTGACTTGCTTTGCCTGAGTACTTGGAATACTCATCGCGCGCACCAAAATACGAGAAGGTGGAATCGATAATGTTACCGATTGTCCTTTTAACCCTTCTTCTGCCACCCATTTGCGTAATAAATGATTCATACTTTCAGTATCTACGATTTGATTTTCAACAATAATACCGGAAGGAATCGGCAAAAACTTTTTCTGTTCCAATTCCCACTGCTTTTTCTTTTTTAATGATACATAGCGAATCTCTGTCTGTTCCAGCGATAAGCCGACATGAGGTAAATTTCGTTGAAACATAGGCACTACTCTCCTCCTAACCTATAAGCGAAAGATATGCATCAATGATCTGTGATCCGTATACAAAAGAAATCAAGGTTCCAGCGGCTAAAAAAGGCCCGAATGGAATCGGCTGTTGCTTGTGTACTCTACCAAGTAGTCTCAATCCAACCCCGATCAGTGTACCTAGCAAACAGGCTACAAACAGAGCAAGCCATACATTGGCAAATCCGATAACCCATCCATACAAAGCAAACAACTTTACATCGCCCATCCCCATACCACCGCGACTGATAATAGCAATTAGCAACAATAGACCTCCGCCTGCTATCGCTCCACCCAGATGTGAAATCATACTGATTGTGCCAGATGCAAAAGCAATAAGGATAAGGAAGATAGGGGCAAAAAACAGTAATACTTTATTCGGAATCTTCATCACTTGTAGATCAGATAAGGTAATAATGACCGACAAGCTGACCAATAACCAACCGACCAGTGTATCACTTGTCCAGCCAAAATGTAGAAATATCCATAAAAATAATAGACCGGTTATCGCTTCACCTATCGGATATTGAATCGATATTTTGGTTCGGCAATATCGACAGCGCCCTTTAGTACCGATATAACTGAGCACAGGAATCATATCCAGCGCAGATAAACGATGCTGACAATGCGAGCAACTGGACGGAGGATGAACAATCGACTGCCCTTCAGGTACACGCCAGGCGACCACATGGAAAAAAGAACCTAATACCATCCCCAGTACAACAATATAGATATTGATCCATAACATGATGTCCATCGTGATTTGATCTACTTTCTTGTTCATGATTTCAAAAAGACCGGAAACATGGTTCCGATCTTTTGTAGGTTGTTGATACGTTTATGATTTAATGATTGATTTGATTAATAGCTAAATTTTATTTAGTTAGCGGCTGGAGTTGCGGGAGTCGCACTAAGAACTTGAGCGGCTGTATAGGTTCCATTCGTTGATCCTTGTCCTACAGGTGCAAGCGTAACACTATCTAGTTCTCCATTTGCTTTAAATACTACAGTTGCTGCTGTTAACGTTTGTTTGGTACTTGGTAAAGCTGTATCAGCATTCAAATATCCAGTACTTGTCATGTTAGCCAATGTTACTGTTCTGTTCGCAACAGTAGTGAAGTCTCCATTTTTTTCGCCAATCACATACAGACGAGCTGAATTGTATACTTGTGAAGCAGTAGCTAGATCACCATTTGCTTTGGACTTATTAATAACATTACCGATCATTGGAATAGCAATAACAGCGATAATCGCCATAATAACGATAACGGCTAGTAACTCGATTAATGTAAAACCTTTTTCCTCTTTACCCATACGTTTCATCACTTTGCTCATCATTTTGAATTCCTCCAGTTAATTAAATGTAGTGTTGTTCTTTGATGCAAATCGTTACAAGTTGTTATATAGACTAAACATCGGCAACATAATTGCAGCGACAATAATACCAACAATCGTGGACAAAAATGTAATCAATAACGGCTCAAGTAATGACTTTAGCCGATCTACCGTATTATCGACATCCATTTCGTAGAAATCTGCGACTTTGCCAAGCATTTGATCCAGAGCACCTGTTTCTTCTCCGATTGCAATCATTTGCGTGACCATTGGTGGAAATACCCATGCTTTTTTGAGCGGTTCCGATAATGGATTACCTTTGCGTAATGATTCCCCTGCCTGACGCAAATATCCTTCGATTACTTTGTTACCAGCAACTTCTTCTACAATCGAAAGAGCTTGTAGAATAGGGACTGAACTTGCATATAATGAAGAAAATGTACGGGCAAATTGTGCAATCGACCCTTTTTGATTCAGCTTTCCAAAAATAGGCACTTTGAGCTTGGCATAATCGATCCAATACGCTCCCCGTTCTGAACGCTGAAGAATAACATATGAAATGATGATCAGCAGAAGCACCAATACCCAGATATACCACTGCTTTTGCAAGCTGTTACTAAGCGACAATACAATTACCGTAATCGCTGGCAACTGCGCGTTCATCGATGCAAACATATTGACAAACTGTGGAATAATAGCAGCTAGTAGATACACCGTTACCGCTACAGCAAGCAACCCTACAGTTACTGGATATGTTAATGCCGATTTGATCTTTTCGCGTGTACCATGACGCTTTTCAAAATAAACAGCTAAGCGATCTAACGTCCCTTCCAGATCACCCGATTCTTCACCCGCACGTAACATGCTGATAAATAGTGCAGGGAATACTTTCCGATGTTCTTGCATCGCTTGCGATAATGCGATTCCGCGCATCAGGCTTGCATATACATCTTGCAATGTTTTGCGTAACACTTTACTTTCGGTCTGCTCGGCTAGTATTCGAGTGGCATCCAGAATCGTTACCCCTGCACGAATCAATGTAGAGAACTGCCGGCAGAAAATAATAAAATGAATCGTTTTGACCGGACTACCTATATAGATTTCTTTAGAAAATAAAGTCATTCGCTGTTCGTTAAGCGAGAATACGGTTAACCCACGCTTACGTAATTCTTCCATCGCTGCTGTTTTGTCAGTAGCATTTAAAGTGCCTTTGAGCTGTTTACCGCTATTCGTTCGTACCTGATATTCAAATTGAGCCATTAGGCATTCACCTCGGAAAGATATGGCTTACCGATCGCTGGCAAAATTTGTCCGCGTTGCAACAGTTCCCGAATATTCATATCCAGTGTATGCATGCCTACCATTCGCCCTGTCTGCATCAGACTTTTGATCTGATGTGTTTTTTCGGTGCGAATCAGATTGGCTATCGCAGGTGTCTGGATTAGAATCTCAGTCGCGCATACTCGGCCTTGCCCATCGGCTAACGGTAATAATCGTTGTGAAATGATCGCTGTTAACACAGACGCTAACTGGATTCGTATCTGTCCTTGCTGGTGAGCAGGAAAAACATCAATAATCCGATCAACAGTCTGTGGTGCATCGCTGGTATGCAAAGTTGCGAATACAAGATGCCCCGTTTCCGCTGCGGTTACAGCGGCAGAGATTGTATCCAAATCTCGCATTTCCCCTACCAGTAATACATCAGGATCTTGTCGTAAAGCTGCCCGTATTCCATTGGCAAAACTGGCTGTATCATGACCGACTTCCCGTTGATTTACCAGTGAATATCCATGTTCATGCACATATTCAATCGGATCTTCTAACGTCACAATATGCTTGCGCTGATGCGTATTAATATATCCAATCATCGCTGCCAGTGTAGAAGATTTGCCACTACCTGTAGGCCCTGTGACTAAGACTAATCCTTGAGGCTTTTCGGTTAATCCTTTGAGCATCGCAGGTAATCCCAACGATTCTAATGTAGGAATACGATCAGAGATCGATCTTGCTGCAATACTGATATGACCTTTTTGGCGAAATACATTGATCCGATAACGTGATCCATTTTCAAGCATATAAGCAAAATCCAACTCACCTGCTTGTTGAAAAATAGCCCATTGATCTTCTCGTAATAGTATTCGAGCCATTTCTTCAGTATCACTAGCGGTAAGAAGTGCTCCTTTGCCTGTATGGAGCATACCGTGAACCCGCATAATAGGCGCTGATCCGGTCGATACATGCAGATCAGAAGCTTCTGCTTCTCGCATGTTACCAAGTAACTCCTTGATACCCAGACCGATATGAGCCATTCATTTCTTCCCCCCTCTGACTGGAATATGATGTTGTGATCTATTGGGATAGGCTAATTAATAAGCAACCGTTTCACGCATCACTTCTTGCACAGTTGTTATACCTTCTACAACTTTGTGCAATCCATCTGTCATAAGGGTTACCATCTCTTGCTCTTTAGCCGCGTTTCTAATTTCTTCAATCGCTGCTCCTTCTGTAATAATGCGGCGCAACGTTTGATCAATTTTGAGAACTTCTTGAATTGCTACACGTCCGCGATAACCGGTATGATTGCAGTTACCACAACCTTTGCCACGATGTAGCACCTGCACATCTAATCCATGACTTTCTAGCACAATCTTTTCTTGATCTGTCGGTGTATATGATTCTTTGCAATCCGAACAGATTCGGCGCACTAAGCGCTGGGCGACAATTCCTATTAGTGACGAAGCGATCAGATACGGTTCAATCCCCATATCACGTAGACGCATCACTGTGCTTACTGCATCATTCGTATGAATCGTTGATAACACTAGATGACCTGTTAAGGAAGCACGTACAGCAATTTCAGCCGTCTCATCATCACGTATTTCTCCGACCATGACGATATTAGGATCTTGTCTCAAAATCGAACGTAATCCTGATGCAAAGGTTAAGCCGATTCCGGGATTGACCTGCACTTGATTGACGCCTTGTAATTGATATTCCACCGGATCTTCGATCGTAATCACATTTGCACTTTCGGTATTCAATAGATTAAGCGCCGAATAAAGAGTTGTCGTTTTACCGCTACCTGTAGGCCCTGTGATTAACAAAATACCGTAAGGCTGTTCAATCATTTCGCGGAACCAGACAGCGTTTTTGCGATCAAATCCCAATTGTTCTACAGGTTTTACCCCTGTACTTAAATCCAATAGACGAAGAACAATTTTCTCTCCATGCATTGTTGGTAACGAAGATACCCTAATATCGACCATCTTCAGATCAAACTGTAGCTTGATGCGTCCATCTTGTGGCAGACGACGTTCAGCAATATTTAATTTCGCCATAATCTTCAGACGCGCCGTAATAAATCCTTGCATCTGCTTTGGTAAATGACGCTCTGTACGCAACACACCATCGATACGATAACGAATCACTACATCACTTTCACCAGGGTCTACATGAATATCGGAAGCTTTCAAATGAACAGCTTGCTGAATCATCTGATTGACCAGACGCACAATAGGTGAAGCTTCATCGGTAATTTCGGTTTCTTCGATCTCATCTTGACTGGGCAACTCGCCCATCATCAGACTCATCGAATCACGCAACCCATAATAATGAGCAATCGCGCGCTGTAATTCATCCCGGCTCGAAATAGCAGGCTCGATCCGAAATCCAGTCGTCATCCGCAAATCTTCGATCGCAAAGTAATCCAGTGGATCGACCATCGCTACTGTTAATTTACTGCCATCTTTCATAAAAGGAAGCACTTGATATCGCTTGGCCATACTTTCTGGAATAATCTGCGTGATTGCTGGATCGATCTGATATTTAAAAAGACTCACATGAGGAATACCTAATTGAAGTTCTAACACTTCAATCAATTGTTGCTCTGTGATAAATCCTTGCGCTATTAGTACATCCCCAAGCTTGCGTTTGGATTTATTTTGTTCGGTCAAAGCTTGTTGCAATTGTTCTTGCGAAATTAGACCACTTTCAAATAAAAGATCGCCTAATTTTTTTTTCAACATTTTCATTCATTTCAACTCCATAGCCATGATGATGACATACTGATGAGTCTCTATAGACCTGTTTGTAAAATAGATGCGATTAGGAACAATAAATTGAGTGAAATGACTTTGCGAATTAACATCATCAACCGATATAAATATCAGTTACTTCACTTTTATCGGACGCTTTTACAAAATTTGTTATATAGTGAATCAAAAATATTAAGGAGAAGTCATACATGAATAAGAAAAAGCGCTGGATTCCTTTAGTTATCGTACTTTTGTGCCTGATGATTATACCGATTACCCATATGATTGTCGGTGCGGCCGCTGCATATCCTGTACGCATTTTAGAAATCAGTGATGATGGTACATCAACATTAAAAAGCCAACTGGCTAACGTCTCTAATTTCACTGTACGTTCTATTCGGATGAAAGAATTCGTAGCGCAACGTGAAGAATTAGATGGCAGATATGATGCGATCTATATTGGCAAAGGAACGTATAGCACTACAGGCGTTCAAGGCAACAATCACAACACCACCGCAGTGATGAACGATATTACACATCTCAAAGCGGACGATATTGTCAATAGTTATATCAATAAAGGACTACCTGTTATTTTGCATACGTCTATTTTGAATCAGACTGCTAACACGTCCAAAGCTACAGCCGATCAACGGATTTTGTATGATACTTTTGCCAAATACAATCAAGCGGCTTCCAAAGTAAGCAATGTATTTTTTGTTGATGATAATGGCTTAACTTCACTGGTCACACAGATGAAAAATTCAAGTTCTACGATTAGTAGCTTACTGATGCAACGCCCTCAATTTACGGTGACGAGTGCTCCGATTGATTATTCGGTGAATAAGACCAATGTATACAAACAAGGGGATACGATTAATTTTGCATTTAATGTAGATCGTATATCTGATTTTAGTAGTGGTGGGGTTGAAGCGAATCTTTATCTAGGGATCGATAAAGTGATTACGATGGGAAGAGATCAACTGGTAGCTACTACTTCACTTACTCAATCCAATGGAACATTGCAATACAAGTTACCCAAAGCGTATTCAGGTCTACTGTACTGGAAGCTCGAAATTGTAGACCGTCAAAGTAGCGGACAACTGAAAAATTATACAACAGGTATTATTCGCTATCAGGATGAAAAAACAGTTGTGCGCGTATTGCAAGTACTGCCTTCTGATGGCAATGCAAGCAGTTTGTTAAATACTGCAAACATGACGCCAAGTTATCTGTCAGGAACAGATTACAATCTCAATATTACGGTCAAATCGTTCAGCGATTTTAATACTCCGGCTGTATATAGCACACTAAACGGAACTTACGATATGCTGGTATTTGGTTTTCGCGATGAATATAATCAATTCGCTCCATTAACCGATGCATCTGCTACAGCAGTCCAGAAATTTATCGCTTCCGGTCAAGGTGTAATGTTCACCCATGATACGATTTATGATAAAAGTAATACCAATTCTAATCGATGGTTAAGCTATTTCCAGCCTAGTTCCGGTCAGATTGCTCCCAAAACTAATATTGGTCTGAATGCTGTCTCTGCTTCTTCCAGTACAGCGGTGGTGAATGATGGCTTGCTGACTCAATTTCCGTTTGATCTGAGTCAAGCTCCAACAAATACCGGTGGATATGTAGGGCAAATCAATCTTACGCATGATCAGTACTATACGCTGAATTTGGAAGATCAAGATGTGGTCTCCTGGTACAACATTATAGGTAGTAGTCGTGATACCGCGGATAGCTGGAACCATTACTATACGTATTCCAAAGGAAATGTAACGTATTCAGGTACAGGTCATACGAATAGCAAATTCCCTCAATGGGAGCAGAAATTATTTGTAAATACGTTATATCGAGCATTTATCGGTTCTAACCATGCTCCTTATATTACCGTTAATGCTCCAACCGATCAGAGTACTAAGCCTTCGTATCTAAAAGACCTTGTACTCAGTTATATTCCCAACGATCTGGATCTGAAAGACCGTAATCTATATGCTAGTGTCAAATTCAAATCAGGTGGCGTATATTTACCTGATCTTGAAATTTCAGAAAAAACAGTCTTATCCGGTCAAAGTGTAACCGAAACATTTAGCAATCCTTTGCCACAAGGCGGTACGCTACAGATTGAAATTACAGTTCGAGATAAACAAGGTGCTGTGTCTACACAAACGACCACTTTGAATATTCAACAAGCGCGTGCCAATCTATTAACCGATCGCAAAATTGTGTCCGGTGTACAAAATGGAGAAATTCAGCGCAACACTCCGCTGACGTTACAGTATTCGGTTACTCCACAACCGATTGATTTCAAAACAGTTAATGCACAAGAGCAAGGATTCAGTAAGCTTCTTATTTCTAATATTCAGTATACTGAGAAACTTCCACCCAACTTGGAGATTGTCGGTAATCTACCGGAAGGAATCACCAAAGATGGAACACTGGCTACAGGCTATACTTTAAAAAAAACATTAACAGATATTCCTTACAGTTTGACGACCAAAAATAATGTTCAATCCTATACACCGGATAATCCAAATCCGCTTACATTCTCGGTGGCACTGACTCCGGTAAGTCAGGGGACGTATAATCTGGTGAATGCGAAGCTGGATTATGCAGATATTCATAATGCTTTTGAAAATATCGGTGATCTGGGAACGGCTGGAGACTACAATATCTTTATGCTTGGCGATATCAATATGAATACTTCTGGATTGTCAACAGAAGGTCGTGTTGCTGGAGCCGGTACAGTTACACTCTCCGGTGGCTTTAATATTGGAACCAAGCTTACTTCTACGGCTACTGGAACAGGCGTATTGGTAGCAGGTAAAAATTTGAATTTGAGTGTAGCAGGTGGAACGATCAATTATGGTAATGCGGTGTATGGAGGAACTGTATCCAGTCCTTTTTATATCAAAACCGTCAAAGGGACTCCGATTGACTTTGACGCCACTGCTGCGCAGTTGCTCAAAAAAACAGATCGGTTAGCAACTGTCACTGCGAATGGTACAACCAAAGTAGATTCGTCGGGTACGATTACGTTAACAGGTACAGACCCTACTACTAACGTGTTCAATGTATCGGGTGTGGCTGTAAGCAAAACCAGTTCATTTAATATCAATGTACCCGCAGGTTCAACAGTTCTGGTCAATATCGATGGAACAACTGTAAGTATGAATAGTGGATTAACATTGAGCAGTGGAGTGAATCCTAAGCAAGTATTATTGAATTTTAGTGGGGCGACCGCTCTTAATCTAAGCAATATTAATATTCCAGGTACCGTACTTGCTCCACGAGCAGCAGTCACATTCGGTGGAGATATTCGAGGAACATTAATCGGAGGATCATTAACAGGTTCAGGGAGTAGTGCTTCACTGTACCCATTTGTAGGCGAGATTCAAGTCCCTACACCTCCACCGACAGAACGAGTAACTATTGTGTTCCCAGATATTATTTTCTCTTCGGTAGCACGTATTACTAATCTGCAATTGCCTAACGATACGTTATGGGTAGGCGATCAGAAAACATTAATTCCTATTGTGTTACCTGCGGATGCTAATAATAAAGTATTGCAATGGAAATCAGACAACCCTGCTGTTCTAACGGTAACACCTACAGGTGAAAATGGAACAATCACTGCTGTTGCACCGGGAACTGCACATATTACCATCACAGCAACAGATGGTAGTAATGTGTCAACAACAGCGACAGTAGTCGTTACCAATCCAGGCGTATCGATTGTCGGAGCAGATCAGATCAAAGTAGGTGATAGCACTACATTGCAAGCGATCCTTGTGCCTGCTAATCCGAAAGCTACTGTGACATGGTCATTCAAAAATGCAGCCGATAAAGACAAAGCAACATTGACACCAACCACTCTTGATCCCTGGAAAGTGGTAGTTCGTGGATATGATTCAGGTACAGTCACTCTTGTCGCTACAGTGACGACGAATGGTGCACCAAGTCGCACCTATACTAGCGAACATCCGATTGTAGTTACCCGACCGGTTGAGAAAGTAAATATTCAAGGCCCTGATACTGTAGCTGTCGGTTCGACCATCAATTTACAAGCGATTATTTCTCCAGCAAATGCAGATACACCGAAGTATAGCTGGTCATTTGAAAGTCCAACCAGTTCTACTTTAGCTGGTATCACATCAGGTACAGGCGATACTGCTGTGATTACAGGTAAGCAAAAAGGAACAGTGACGGTTGTCGTAAATGCTGGCGGGATCGAAGTAAAAAAACAAATTCAGGTCGTACAACCTGTGCAAGGACTATCGATTATCGGCGCAAACAAAGTCAATATCAGTGAAAGTATTAAATTACAAGCGATATTAACACCGGCAGATGCTGATATCCCTGATTTCAAATGGTCATTCGCTGATCCTGCTCAAAGCAATTATGCGACGATTGTAGGAACAGGTAGTACAGCAGTAGTGACAGGAGTACAAAAAGGAACTGTGACTGTCGTAGTAAGCGGAGGCGGTAAGCAAGCTCAACTGGATGTTCAGGTTGTGCCTGTACTTACGGGCTTACGATTGCCAAGTGAAATTCAGATTTGGGAAGGCGATTCGATGAATCTGAACTCGGTCTTGTTCTTTACCCCTGCTAATGTAGACTTAACAACAGCTCTGCAAAATGCGCTCCAATGGAGTACAACCAATACAGGTAATATCACTGTTACCAAAGATGGGATTGTCAAAGGTATTCGTAAAGGAACTGCGGAAGCGACTGTAATCTATACAGATCAAGCATCCATTCGAGCAACCGTTACGATCAAAGTACTCGCCAAAAACACAAATGGTGACCGTTACTAAATCAATGATGATCTGATTTTCCAATCGTTATCACAAAAAGGCACTTACGATCTGATCACAGATCATAAGTGCCTTTTCTTTTAGTACATAATTATTGAAGTTCTAATTTACCTACACGTACATTGACCTGCTGAATTCGCGGTAAGCCTGCTTGTTGATCGGCATATACACCTTCATTATAGGTCACCCGGAATCGACTACCTACATTAGACGAAGGATTCACTTCAATATCACTAGCTCCTCCTACTGCATCCCCGACGACTGCATTGACGGTCAGATCGCCTTTAGCAAAAAAGCCACCATCTAACCAGAATACCGAGCCTACACCATACAAATCAGCGGCTGCTTCTGTGTAAAAGAATCCTTTAATCGTGGTCGGCGTACTGCTGAACGCTTCGATACGGTTAAGCAAAATACCACCTTTAGATAATAAAACGACTTCTTTCCCATTTAGACCTTTGATCGTTGCATCCTGTAATACGGTTGTATAATCTGTAGCATTACTTGGTGCTTTCATCACATAGATCGTTGCATCCAAATCAGCTTCTCCTTGAATGGTAACATTACCTGCGATAAGCATATTAGCACGTATATTGATCGAACTTTGCTGGTAATTATCAATCGTCAAACTTCCATTAAGCAAAAACCATTTACCTGCTTTTTGGGCGTAATTCAATTGATTGAATGTCACTCCATCCAGTTCCAAGTCACCGTTGAATACAACCGATTGATCAAGAGTAGCCAGTGTAACTTTGAGCTTCGCCATCTGATCTTCATAAGATTGCATGGCGGCAACAGCAGCATTATATTGATCCCACTCGGTAGATGGAGCACCCACTGCGGGACGAACAGGAGTCGCTGGCTTGGTAGGCAACGTCAATTGCTTGATACCATAACGTTTGGCTACATCTGTCATCAGTTGCGCTGGATTCTGACCGGAACTATTGTACATCGTCTGAATATCATTACGATTCACCGAGACCGCTTCAGCTATTTTATCTATAAAGGTCTGATCGATATTCACCTGTACAAATTTCTTTTTGTTTTTGATATTGACTTGTTCCAGCGAAATACCTAATACCCTTCCTAGACTATCATTGGCAAGTGTAGCATCCATATTAATAGGTGTATATTGATTACTAACTTTTTCTTCCTGAATAGCATCTAACGATTGCACATAAGCATCACCATTGAGATGAGGGTATTGAGTAGATTGCGTATGACTGGTTGCTTTGTACGTATAGCGAGCCGTACGACTGGTAAGTAAGCTATTTCCTGCATAGATATTACCAATAATATTCGGTGCACCATTCAGAATTAGATTATGTTCTGACCCTAGTGCATAACTTAGAAATTCTGGGAAAGTATCGATATTCACTTCTTGTACCAGTGTGCGGATAACTCCATTAACATTCGCTTGCGCAGTTAATGTCAGCGCATAGCGAGTAAGCTGTGAAGTGGCTCCTTTCTCCGGGCCTTTGTATACAATAGATGTCAATCTGGCTTGCGATGGGCCTGCTCCTGATGCTTGCAGATCTGTGCTTGTTTTGATATTGGTATTAATCTGGTTCTGAATCTGTTGCGTAATATTCAAAATATCTGTATCCAGACTGACCGGATCGATATTGCGTTTTTGATCTAATTGAGCAGTAATATAAGCAACGGTCTCATCCAGTGACTTCTGCGCCAGATGCAGGCTTTGTACATCATTTTCACGCGTTTCAGTACGTTTGGCTCCTCCTACTGTTGCACTCAGAACAGCGAGACCTAATACCGTCAATATCAGCACTACAAACATCACCATCACCAGTGCTGATCCTTGTTCTTGTTTATCACGATGTTGCACTCCGTTGAGATCGGTATCGGTTAACAGCAACTGAACACGCCGCTTCCATTTTTGCAATATAGACATGGATAACCTCCTTTTCCAATATCCAAATAAAATATCTGAATATCTATCATCAAAATCCAAAATTACTTTCAAGCACTAGACTTTTAGATTGACCCTGTACCGTTTGAGAAAGAGCTAACTTAATCTGAATAATGCCGCTCGTATAGACTGTTCGTCCATCAGATTGAATTTGAATCGATGAATTATCTCCTAATTGAGACTGTATTGCTCTTACCTGATCTTTCGGTTGCACTATTGAAGTAACGGTTGATGAACTACTAACACTCTGCAAGCTACCGATATATAATGACCCTGCCTGCATATAGATATTTAAGACTTCGATCGTACCTGTTGTGCCACTTGCTATCGCTGGATCACGTTCTAAGCGAATTCCTATATTTTTGCCATTGACCGTTAATTGACGAACACGATCCGGTGCAAATGTATATAGTTCGGTAATAATCGAAGACATCAATATATCACCTTCATCCCGTAACGAGTTTTCAACTTTAATCTGGTTATAACTACGCATTCCAAAATGTGCTACTCCATAGATCATACTCATCACCATAGCTAACAAAAGCAATGTAGGAAGCATTTCGACTAATGTAAATCCTTCTTGACGACGCAATCGATCAACGAATTTTCTCATCGGTGATATACCCCTCCACAATCGTTCCAACCTGACCTGACTTTTCTTCTATTCCATGTACCGTAATCTGGATTGGAAGCAGATAGGCAGATTCTTGCCCTTTAATCGTTCCTGCTGTTCCAGTAGATGCTTGTAGCAAATCTTTCTGATACTGAATCGCTACCCGGTATTGCACTCCATTCACGATAGGATTCAATACCGCCGCCAATACTTGAGGTTGTTCTACAAGTGAAGCGTAGACACTGCAATTGGTGATCGATTCACACTTTTGGCTATCGATACTAGGATTGGATTGAAAATACGTTTTCCATGTATCAAAATTTTGCTTCTCCGCATACACCAGTGCATTACGAGCCAGATTCACCATCACTGTTTTATTAGCATTGCTTTTAGCATAAGATAATGAATCGCCAAAGTAAGACATTAATACCAGCGACACAACCGATAAAATAACAATTGCCGCCATTACTTCAATCAAGGTAAAGCCTTCTTCATGTTTGCTATACTTTCTCATCGGTAGGCTCCTTTTTCTTTAGCTATTTTTAGATATGTAGCATCCGTTCCTGGTAGATATGCCCTTATCTACTTCTTCGACTAATTACGCTCTGAACTTTATACATCCTTTTCCAATTTCATACATCCACTTTATAAACGTCACAAAAAATGGGATTAGATACTTTGTTTCTTCTGATCGATTGGGCTAATAGTAGAAATAAATTGCGAACCCAAAGACAAATAAAAAAAGCGCCTTTGCAGGCGCTTCTGATACATAACTCTTTGCTTTTGATAGATAACTCTTTATAGTAGGCAGTTGTGTAAAGATTTAATATGCTTTTTCTAATAAATCGTCACACTGTTGGATAATCTCTTGTTGAGATGATTTGCCGGACATTTCATTAATCAGCAACTCTTCTGAAAGTCGTTGCACTTCTCGTGCTCTTGGATATCTTCGATCATAGTAAGCAGATAATGATTCTGGTAGTGAACTGTGTTGAGCGATTTCCTCTGCTAATACAATCGCATCTTCTATCGCCATCGCTGCCCCTTGTGCTAGATTTGGAGCACTTGCATGAGCAGCATCCCCGCCGATCACGACACGTTGGCTGTACCATTTTTCTTTCAACACTACCTGCCGAATCATATTGAATAAGATCGGGCTATCCGGTTGAAAACAAGTATTCAGGAAATCTTTTTTCCATTGAAAAGGTTCTAACATATGGCGCACTGTATGATAACGCTGTTCTTTGGGATCACGATAATCTTCTTGAACAGGCTTTAGAATAAACATATACCCACTTGTAGCTGTTAGTGGAAAAATACCTACTTTATTGTCCTCATTTAGTAACATATAGCTGGTGGTCGTCAATGTACCCGCAGGAAACTCAATCGGCACACGCCATGAACCCATTCCTAGGTAAGACGATTGAACCTCACGCTGAAGCATAATATTACGCACTTTCGAGCGAATCCCATCGAATCCTACAAGCAGATCAGCTTCTAAAATAGTATCATCTTCAAAATAAACTGTTACTCCATGCTCATGTTCTTCATATGTTTTAAAATGTTTATCCCATTTCATGTTAACTCCAAGTGCTAGCGCTTTGGATAATAAAATCTGATTTAATGTAGAACGCCAGATCGAGTTACGTCCAGGTAAATCTTCATTCAAAAACTTCTGATTTACTTCTAACAATACGCGTCCTTCTTTGTTCAAAATCTGCATACTATCCAGTTGTACCCCTTGCTCCAGACACTCTTCATACACTCCCAAATCTTTTAACACTTTAAACGTATTTTGAGGTTGTGTGATGCCTGTACCCGCAGGTGCATCATGAGCACTGCCTTCGCATAATGTGACCTGAAGTCCAATTTTCTGCAAAGAAATAGCAGCAGATAATCCTCCGATACCCGCTCCAATAATGATTACATTTTCTATAGTGTTCGACATAATGCAGCTCCTTTTGTGTTATAAAACGACTTGATGATTGAGCAGCATTTTCAACTGCATCTGGAAGAATAGTTAAAAATAAGCTCTATAAAATATTTTACATGTAAAATTTATAATATGTAAGATTGTTATTTTTGCAAAAGTATGGACAAAGAAGCAAAATATTAAATATTTTGAATATAAATGGATGGTCAAAAATGATAGTAAAAAGAAATAAATTTTGCAAAAAAGGTAACGTATATCGGATTGAGTTCGTCTAACTAGAGGAGGTGTTACTAATGAATCAAACCAATCGAGGTGTAACAATAGCTTCTGTACTGCTACTTACCCTCACCATAACAGCCTGTCAAAAGCAAACAACTGCTCCAGTTGCCGATTCACAACCAACGCCAGCAGTATCTACAACCCTAGAGAATCAACAGGTAGATGATAAGACGGTAACAGACAGTGCAGAATCTTCGGATAACCAAGCCACAACTTCAGTAGAACAACGTGAATCTACGCAGTCTTTCGATATGGGGATGGGCGATAAACGAACAGCTACTCTTAAAGAGAGTAATGACTACTCATTATATGTGTTTGACGGATACACACTAGATACTGCAACCAATCGCCTTCAATTGACGGATAATCCTAAATACTATGCCGAAATCGAAAAATTATCTTCTGATTTCAAATTAGATGAGTTGCGTACTAAAGGAATAAAAGAATTGGCAACGTATGGCGAAGCAAAAGAATATAAAGGCGATCAGTTATATGAAGGCCCAATGGTAAAAGCAAGTCTACTGTTACAAGTGTCTGATGAAAAAGGATTGCATGAATATATTGTCTGGGAAGATGAGCAGAGCAAAGATGCTTATATTTTCCGCGTATACTCACCAGAAGGAAAAGAAGCCGATACTTTTTTAACACCAGCCCTTACATCGTTAGCAAGTATTATGTCTAAAACAGATCGTTAATAAGTTCCACACATTTTATTAACTTGTTCGTAAAAAATGTCTACTAGCGTAGAAATAAATAACATCAAAAAACCATCGATCCCTATTTAGGAACCGATGGTTTTTGATGTCGTTTATTATACTGTTTTTTATACATTAAGATCTTTGCTCAGATGCTATTAATTCCAAAATCAAAGTTTCTCGTTCAATCGAAAAGCCCATCGAAGGCTCTTGATTCATCATCACTTGTCGATTATGAAGAATAGCTTTATTCAAATTGATCCATACAGCAGACATTCCATTTGTAATCTCATATTCTTCTAGTTGGGTCTCTCCCAATTGTTCATCGATCGAACAGATATAATAGTAAGATAACATACGAATCAGATCATAGTCTGGTTTATGATAAGGGCGGAACTCTTCAATATAACCCAATTCCCGTATAATTTGAACATTGGTAGCCCCTGTTTCTTCTGCAAGTTCTCTACATAATCCTGTATACAAATCTTCGTGCCATTCCACACCGCCACCTGGAAAGCTATAATCGTTATATCTTTGAGTATATAACAGTAAAATATCATCTCCTCGCATAATAATAGCCCGAGCAGCTTTACGCTCAAAACAGCGTCCTTCAAGCGAAGTGAGATCTTGATGAACTAGCTTGTGAATCAACTCCATAAGATGATATTCCTTTCTACTACCCTTGTATTAGTGTGCTTTTAATTTGGCATCTTTATCGTGATAGACACCGATTTTATGAATAATCTTTTCACTAGAAGTATTTAATCCTTTGACTACTACATCATTGCCAAGAGCACGCAATCGAATAACGACTTTATCTACAGCGCCTACACCCGAATCGTCCCATACATGAGCGTTTGCAAAATCGAGCATAATCGTAGTATCGCTGATCGTATAATCAAAAGAATCTACAAAGCTCTCCACAGAAGCAAAAAATAACTGTCCTTCTATACAATATACTAGCGTATGTTCGATATGCTGAGAAACTACTTTAATCGTAGAAATTTTGGCGACAAATAAAATAGCACTTAACAAAATACCAGCCATTACACCAAGAGCTAGATTATGAGTAGCAACTACTACAATTACAGTCACTAGCATCACGAGCGCGTCACTTTTTGGTGCTTTACGCAAATAGTTAAATGAAGTCCAATCAAATGTTCCAATCGCAACCATAATCATAATTCCTGCTAAGACAGGCATCGGAATCTGAATGACTACTCCACCTAGAACCAAAATCAAAAACATCAGGAACACACCTGCAATCAATGTAGATAATCGGCTACGTCCTCCCGAATTGATATTAATAATCGATTGACCAATCATTGCGCAACCTGCCATACCACCGAAAAACCCAGTAAAAATATTAGCTATACCTTGTCCGCGTGCTTCTTTGTTTTTGTTACTACCTGTACCTGTCATATCGTCTACTATCGATGCTGTTAAAAGCGACTCTACCAGACCGACCACTGCTAAAGAAATAGAATACGGTAAAATAATCAGTAATTTTTCTAGATTCAAAGGCACGTTAGGAAACAGAAAAGAAGGTAAAGATTGAGTAATCGTCCCCAAATCACCTACCGTTCCAATATGAATATCCCCCCAGATCGCTATCGCTGTCAAAAGCACAATCGCTATAAGTGGTGCAGGAATAGCTTGGAAAAAGCGTGGTAATACATACACAATCAATAACGTAATACCAACAAACAAATACGTTGTTGTAGAAATACCCCAAAAGTGCGGGATTTGAGCCATAAAAATCAGAATAGCCAACGCATTCACAAAACCAATCATCACTGCTCTAGGAATAAATTTCATTAGCTTAGCTACTTTACATATACCAAACAAAATTTGAATAACACCAGTCAATATAGTAGCAGCAAGCAAATATTGTACGCCATACTCACGTACAAGCGGAACAATCAGTAAAGCCATCGCTCCTGTAGCCGCTGAGATCATCCCGAGACGTCCACCGATAAAAGCAATAATCACAGCCATACAAAAAGAAGCATACAAGCCAACCATCGGATCAACACCTGCAATAATCGAAAATGCAATCGCTTCTGGAATCAGAGCGAGCGCCACCACGATACCTGCCAGTACATCTCCTTTCACATTAGACAACCATTGTTCTTTGATCAAATTCATAACAGTACAGTTCACTCCTTCTCTATTTATAATGACTTTTAACTCTCATAAAAGTCAGGGGCCGTTGCGATACAAATCGATAGTAGCATATCCAGAACCAAAATGGAACCTTTTTGGTTCTTTTACTATGTTATAATTTGAGAAAGTCTGATCAGAGTAAGGAGTTTATGTAATGTTAACCGGCTATATGCGACCTTATCAGGACGATCTTCATTGTCATCACCAATTGGAGCAATTACAGCAATATGCTTGCGAACAATATGTCACCGAAGAACATGGTTCTGCTAAAAAAAGAATAGTTCTTGAACAGGCAATTCAGACACTTCAGCCAGAAGATACTCTTGTGGTATCCAAGCTATTTGCTTTAGCTGATTCGACAAGACATCTTGCTGAACTGTTAGATCAGATCACTATACAGCAGGCTTATTTGGTTTCTATTGAAGAAAAGATCGATACTCGTACTGTAGAAGGCAAAGCATTTTACAACAATGTCCATGCTTTACTTCATTTCCAGAGTGATATAGTGAGTGAACATACAAAAAGAGGAATGTATGAAGCTAAAGAAAAGGG
Organism: Paenibacillus nicotianae; assembly: GCF_042681745.1. Classification (NCBI taxonomy): domain Bacteria; kingdom Bacillati; phylum Bacillota; class Bacilli; order Caryophanales; family Paenibacillaceae; genus Paenibacillus; species Paenibacillus nicotianae. Next base: position 3,121,140 of record NZ_JBHUGF010000010.1, read on the forward strand.
GATAAAAGTCGGACGACCTCGTAAATTAGACGACAACGTCAAACAAGCGATCCAAATGTACGAAAGTCAGCAATACACGTTAGCTCAGATTCGAGAAAAAACAGGCATTAGCAAATCGACATTATATCGCTATCTAGAAAATTAAAAATCTATCTGCATTTTAGTATGAGTCACTGTAGAGATCGAGGAGGAATATATATTATGATTCAATCTATCGTTCATATTGCATTAGTGGTCAAAGATTACGATGAGGCTATAGAATTCTATACACGCAAGCTTCATTTCCATGTTATCGAAGATATTTATCAGCCTGAACAGGATAAACGTTGGGTAGTAATTTCTCCGCCAGGGTCTGTTGGAACGACTATCCTGTTGGCTAGAGCGTCCAAGCCTGAGCAAGAACCTTTTGTTGGCAATCAGACAGGGAATCGTGTTTTTCTGTTTCTCAATACCGATGATTTTTGGCGAGACTATCATGACATGGTAGCTAAAGGAATCGAATTTGTGAGAGAACCCAAAGAGCAAGACTACGGGATCGTGGCTGTTTTCAAAGACTTGTACGGTAACCTATGGGATTTGTTGCAAATGAATCCAGATCATCCGATTGCGAAGCGCATATCTTAATTGTTTATTGTGACACATCGATTGGAGATCAGCATATCTTGTCCATAAAAAAAGACTCTCCGCGGAGAGTCTTTGCTGTATAAGTGATCACTATATCATTGATAACAGTCGTTTAAGCTTGTTCCACTTGACTCAAGTTCTTACTGCGAGACAATTGGATCGCTTTACCCACTTCATGCAAAATAAAATCAACAGAAGCTGGATCATGAACATCATATTGATCAATATTCAGACGCAATACCGGGCATCCTGTAAATTCGTTAATCCAAGTCGAATACCGTCCATGCATCTGCTCCCAGTACGAACGTTCTGTCTCGATCTCCATTTGACGACCGCGCAGTTCAATCCGGTTTAGAATCGAAGGCAGACTTCCTTCTAGATAGACCAATACATCAGGATGCGGGAAATAAGGAGTCATCACCATAGCTTCGAAAAGACTGGTATATGTCTCATAATCGGTAACAGACATCGTGCCTTTATCTGCGTGCATTTTAGCAAAAATACCGGTATCTTCATAGATCGAACGATCTTGAACATAACCGCCACCTGCTTCAAAAATCGCTTTTTGCTCTTTAAATCGCTCTGCTAAAAAGTAGATTTGCAGATGAAAGCTCCACCGTTCAAAATCATGATAAAACTTTTCCAGGTATGGGTTATGATCTACTTTTTCTAGCGACGTTTTGAAATTCAAGCGTTCTGCTAACACAGAGGTTAATGTCGATTTGCCGACTCCTACTGTACCAGCAACTGTAATCAGTGCGTTATCAGGTATGTTGTATTCGTTCATGTATAAGCTCCTTTAGATCAGAAGCAATCTGTACGAAATGCTCCTTATTTTCTACAAAATCAATCAAATTGCCATCGATCGTTATAATCTGTGTCGATGGTTCGTTGATCGCAATCGATGCCATCGCTTCTTCATAATCCAGAATCAATTGTTCCAAATAAGCAGTATCCATAGATTGTTCAAATGAACGCTCCCGCTTTTTGATACGGTATAACAACGTTTCGAGATCCGCGCGGATATACAGAATAATATCAGGCTTCGGCAAATCGTCTGTTAGTAAATGATAGATTTGACGGTATTTATCCCGTTGTACACCTTTTAGTGTACGTTCCGAAAAAATCAGATTTTTATAAATATGATAATCCGAAATCACAGGTTTGTGATTGGCAATGTACTGAAGTCCGGTGTCTTCCAATTGCTTATAACGATTGCAAAGAAAAAACATCTCCAACTGAAAACTCCATTCATCGATATTTTCATAAAACTTACCGAGAAACGGATTTTCTTCTACAATTTCTTTGATCAGCGGGATATTCATTTCTTGTGCTAGCATCGTAGCAAGTGTTGTTTTACCAGCACCAATAGCACCCTCTACAGCAATAAACGGGGTTTGTTTCATAGATGTGGATGTCCTTCCTGTTCACAATAATCTTAAAATAGACTTATGTATTGTATCACAAGAAGAACGATTATAGATGCGTAGATTACGAAGTTTTTTGTTCAATATAAGCTTCTAGCAATTTGGAGAACCGTCCGATATGAATCGGCTTCGTAATATACTGTTCAAATCCAGCATTTTTGCCTTTTCGAATATCTTCTTCTAATACAAAAGCGCTGATTGCCCATACAGGGATCATCGATGTGCGGGGGTCTGCTTTCAACTGACTAATTCCTTCAAATCCGTTCATTCCCAAAAAATGAATATCAGACAATATCAAAAAAGGTTGTACCTTGATCGCCATACCAATTCCTTCTTGAATAGTAGAAGCTTCTAATAATTCTACTGCTGGTAACTTCTTTTTAAACAAGTGACGCATCAGTAACATATTTACTCCATCATCTTCAATATACAGAATTTTGATGTTCTTGTGTTCCATAGGATCCTTCCTTTCCGAAAAAAGAAAAAGCCGAAAAAAAGGTATGACTACCTTTTTTTCGGCTTAATCTCAGCGCATATATAATGTCTGTATTATGACCGTATACTTATATAGTGGAGAGTGGTTATTCTTCAAACACATACACAACCATACTCTGATCACGTTCAAAATTCCAATCAGCATACAAATCCACTAATTTTTTTTGAAGAATTTCCTCTAGATCCACGTGCTGTTCCAACAACCGTTTTTCTAATTTACGTTTTGTTGATTTTAATATATTTTCATAACCCAAATCTATTAATTCTTTTTCAAGAAGTATGGTTATACCCTTTCGAAAGATGATTAACAATCTCGGATGAACCCACCAGGAGTCAATAAAAGCAGGTGTTTTTTGCACTTCAGCAGTTACTTTCATCACTTGATTATGAATCTCATTTTTTCCTTGATAATCTTCTGTCTCCATCCAGCTAGAACCGAATAAGCCAGCAATAACGCCGGAAGAATTGTGTAGACCCCAATCATAGTACATATCAGTAACTTCTAAATCCAAATGTTCATTTAAAAACACTTTCAGTTCAGGTAACATCGACTTCATAATCAATTCGCGTGTATACCGAAAAGCTTGTTCTTCTTCTTGACTTAATAAAAACTCTTCAACCGGACTCAAAAAATTCCGCAAATGAATCAAAATGCACCGATCGGATAAAACAATATGTACCGATTCGGGGCCTTTACCAAAGCGCTTTCTTAGCATTTTACTAACAAAGCTGGTTGCTTGACTAACTAATTCATTGTATTGCATATCTATGCCTCCATACAAATATACTCCATTTTGCCTTATTCACATGGAGCGTAAAGATTACAATACAATAAACTCAAATGTGCATATGCAATAATTATAATTAAGTTAATGTATATCGATCAGAATGATTCCAAAACACATAAAAAAGATACTCAGTTACCTCGCTAACGTATTATATCATTTTACGTTATGAACAACTACCTTATTTCGTTATTCTTCGAAAGTGTACATAATCATACTATGATCGTTCTCAAAACTCCAATCAACATAAAGATCAGCAATCTTTTTATGAAAAAGAGGTTCCAGATTCGTTTCTTGTTCTAATAATGCTTTTTCGATCTTTCCTTTGGTCATTCGTAGCATATGTTCATATCCTAGACTGATCAGTTCTTTTTCCAGCAGAATCGTTGTTCCTTTGCGAAGAATAAATAACGTTTTGGAATTAATCCACCAAGAATCTATCCATGTCGGTGGTTTTTGCAATTCGGTAGTAGCTTTAATAATGTCTTTATGCAATTGCTCTTTTCCTTGATAATCTTCTGATTCGCTATAAAGCGCATTATCCAGTAATCCTACGATCACACCTGAAGCATTATACATGCCCCAATCATAATAAAGGTCTACTACATTCAACTCTAATTGTTGTGTCAGAAACTGTCTCAGTTCAGGCAACATCGATTTCATAATCAATTCGCGTGTATAACGAAAAGCTTGTTCTTTTTCTTGACTGAGTAAAAATTCTTCGACTGGACTCAAAAAGTTTTTGAGATGTAGAACAATACACTGTTCACATACATAAATCGACACCGCTTCAGGTCCCTTTCCAAAACGATTTCTTAATAATTTTGTAGTATAACTCGTTGCTTGATTAATTATGTTTTTACGATTCAATGACTACACTCCCAGTATAATATCCCAATCTATCACTAGATTCGGTACATTGATGCTTCGTTTTATATCGTTTGTCAAAGCCTATAACACACCATCGATCTTTCATATAAAAGATATCATTTTTGCTGTACAACATTTGTTTGTACATACAAGCTATCTAAATAAAAATAGACCGAAGAAAAGGTATCTCTACCCATTCTTCGGCCTAATTACAGCGCATTATCATGTCTGAATCATTACCGATCATTCTGATTTATATTTATTCATACCCAGTACATATAAGTAAACGATAATCAACATCAACATTTTAATCGACATTCATCTCTATAACTTGTTTATTGAATCATTGATCTGGATGCGTATGTTCTCAGTCAGTTGTTTATCATGTCATATACTTGTTGTTTATTATTTTTATCATACATCACTATTTTTTTCAAGCACTACGGTTATACCCTTGCCAAAAATCAAATGATTGGATATAGGATGTATCCTTCATAACTATTCAGCATCGTATTTAAATAGCAGGCATTACATTTCCGCCGGTTACTGGAATATATGCACCTGTTATATAACTAGCGAGATCAGAAGCCAAAAAAGCGACTACATTCGCAATCTCTTGATCTGTTCCTCTTCGTTGTAAAGGGACTTGCTGAATATAAGCACTATCTTGTCTAGCAGAAGGGTCTGTTGCTAGATCACGTTCACTTAATGTCCAACCTGGTGCCACTTGATTCACTGTGATCTGGTGTTCTCCTATTTCTTTCGCAAGAATACGATAGATTCCATCCATGCCACGTTTTCCAGCGACATAAGCCGATTGCGTAGGTTCATTTTGCATCGCACATTCGGTATTAATGCCTATCATTCTTCCATATTGTTGCTGGATCATATGAGGAACAAATACTTTGGATAGATGAACCGCTTGCAAAACAGTCGTCTGAAATTGATCTACATAATCCTGCATATCCTGCTCCAATATCGATGTCCATTCATATTGAGAAACAGCATTACCTACAACGATATCAGGCATCTTGAAATTTGTCGATAATGTCTCACGCATTTCAATTACGTCTGCTATTTGTCCTATATCTGCCTGAATAATAAAAGCAGAACGCCCTAATTGCTCTAGTTCTTGTTGCAATACAAGCGCTTGTTCCTGATTACGAAAATAATGAAGAATCACATCAGCGCCGCTTTTAGCCAGTGTACGTGCCATGACTCTGCCTAACTGACCTGTAGCTCCTGTCACTAATGCGGTTTTACCACTCAAATCGATAGCAATCATACGATGCCTCCATCTATTGTTGTGTGTATCTGTAGAGATGAAATAGGTTTAGACTAATTGAATACTGATATAGATTTGACAAAAGTATAGTATAAAACCGTTAGCAAGTCCAAATAGAATGTATGTATAGCAAAAGATATAGTATCTAATTACTTTATTTGGTAAAATGGTAAAGGTTATCTATTCGAGTTGTTGCGTTTATCCTTTATAAACGCTAGAGAAAGATATTTTGCTCTGCAAAAATCACTTTCGATTTTACTGATCGCGTTTATCTTTTATAAACGCTACATAGGAGGAGTATCGTTGAGGACGATTGTTAAATTAACTTTATGTAGTACTTTATTGATGGGGAGTGTAGTTACATCTACTTTAGCTTGTACATCTTCAGTCGCTCAAGCAGCTACCAGTGGTGGTGTGAGCATTATGCTAGATGGGTATGCGTTGCCTTTTCCTGTTCAACCTGTAGCTATTAAAGGAACAACGATGGTGCCGTTCCGAGCTATCTCTGAAGCGCTTGGTATCGATGTTCAATGGAATCAAGCTTCCAAAACGATTACAGCTATTAAAAAAGAAGCTTCTACCACCAAAAAAGTTGTTTTGACGATGGGCAGTACCCAAGCTATGGTCGATGGTAAAACTGTTTCTTTAGCTTTAGCACCACAGACAATTAGTAATAATACAATGATTCCACTTAGCTTTTTCAGTCAACAATTCGGAGCAGGTGTTCAATGGAATCAAGCTACGAAGACCGTCTCGATCACTTCACCACAGGAAGATTTGTATACGATGGGCTTTTATGCTTTATCTTCGTATGATGAGCGTGCGATGATTCCTGATTTTGATAGTATGGCTTTTGGTTGGAGTCGAATCGACCTCAATGGCAAATTCACGATTGCTGATACGGGCAAAGAATATCGCTGGCCTCAATCGGCAGGTGTCGATACACCAGAGTCGATTATTCAGAACACAGCGACACAAGGCACTTCGCCTTATCTCATGGTCTATGCTGTTGATGGACATGGCGAATTAACCAAAAATCTGGAAGACCTCACTTTACAGCAACAAACGATCAAAGGCATTATCGATACCGCTACACAAAAAAGATTTAAAGGAATCGTACTCGATTTCGAAGGATTAGGGTTAACCGGAGATAAGCTTCAAGCGCAGAAAGACTATAATGCATTTATCCAAAACATAGCCACTCAAGCTCATCAAAAAAATCTTAAATTAACACTTGTGCTCCACCCACTCAATAGCTCTTATCAAGGCTACGATTATCGCACTTTAGGGACGTTAGCAGATGATATTATTATTATGGCGTATGCGTATGATAATGAAAAAAGCCCTGAACCGCTTGCCAAAGTCGATGAAGCAATCACTTTAGCGTTAAAACAGATTAATAAAAACAAACTGATTTTAGGTATCTCTTTAGGTAGCGAAAATGCAGATTCAGTAAACTCCAAAATCGGTCTAGCCAAGCGTTATGATCTCAAAGGAGTCTCGATCTGGCGATTAGGCATTGTAGGTCAAGCCGCATGGAATAGTATGCACGAGTCTATCGAGTTCAAATAAGCTAGAAAATCAGTATGATGCAAAAAGCTCTTTCCTATTTATGTAGGAGAGAGCTTTTTGATTTAGATTAGAAATACATTATTAATAGTTGGCAATCTTTTGTGATCACTCGGTTGCATATGCTTTATCTTTGATTGAATGAGTATAATACGCCTATTCATTCTCTTGATGTTATATGCTATATTGATACCCTACTTATTTGCAAATGAAATAAAAGGAGATGATCAGATGAAAAGTATAGCTATATTTTGCGGATCAAATGATGGAGCATTACCAGCTTATCGAGAACATGCTATCGCTTTAGGGCATGAGCTGGCTAATCGTAGTATTACACTAATTTATGGCGGTGCTAGTGTAGGATTGATGGGGGCAGTAGCTGATGCTGTTTTAGAAAAAGGCGGTAAAGTAATCGGGATATTGCCTCATTTTCTTCAGTCTCGTGAAATTGCTCATAAACATCTAACAGAATTGATCGTTGTCGATTCTATGCATGAACGCAAAGCTAAAATGGCAGAAATGTCGGATGGGTTTATCGTATTACCTGGTGGGCCTGGGACGATGGAAGAATACTTTGAAATTTTTACTTGGGCACAATTGGGATTGCATGAGAAACCTTGCGGTCTAATGAATATAGAACATTATTATGACCCATTAGTTGCCCTTTTCGATCAGATGGCAAGTCAACGATTCATGCAACAAAAGTATCGAGAAATGGTGATTGTTGATACTACTCCTACAGGAATACTAGACCAATTTGCTCATTATCAGCATCCATCGGTCAAAACGTATTTAACTGAAGATCGTACATAAATGATTATTTTTCTATCAAACAAAGAAGCAGATTATCCCTATCTGGAATGATCTTCTTCTTTGTTTATTTATAGTTGGATACCTCTACTGTTTTCTACATCTTGCGATACTCCAGACCAGCAGTGACAACAGCATAAAGACTCCGCCCGATAGACTGACAGCACTCCAACCGCCGATTTTCCACATATAACTACTTACCGACGACCCGATCGCTCCACCTACAAATGTACTGACCATCAGCACTGTGTTCAGACGGCTACGAGCACTATCATTTAAAGCGTAAATACGAGCCTGATTGGACACTTGTGCTCCTTGCACCCCTAGATCAAGTAACACGATTCCGATCATGAGACCGATTAATGTACCACCAAGCCAGCCGAAAAAAGCAAATGAAATCAATGTCACAACAATCATTGCACCGATAATCCATTTTGGTTGTATCCGATCTGCGATCCGTCCCACAATAGGAGCTCCTAATGCACCCACTACGCCAACCAATCCGAACAGCCCGGCAATCTGACTACTATAATGATAAGGTTCGCCTTCAAGATAGAAGCTAAGCGATGTCCAAAATACGCTAAATGAAGCAAAATTCAGCGCCCCAATAAGAGCACCTTCACGCAACACTGCATACTGCCGGATCAATCCACCAATAGATACTAACAATTCGGAATATGTTGATTTCATTAACGGTTCTACATGTGGTAATTTCCGTCGTAACACTAGAAAAAGTACAAACATCATGATCGCCGCGATACCATACATCCAGCGCCAGCCCCATGTTCCTCCAATTAATCCCGAGATCGTACGAGCTAACAAAATGCCGAATAATAATCCACTCATCACTGTGCCGATCACTTTACCCCGTTGTTCCGGTGTAGCCAGTTGTGCTGAAAAAGGAACTAGAATCTGCGGTACTACTGTGGTTAGCCCGATCGCAAAGCTAGCAATATACATCCACACAATATGAGTAGACGCCGCCGCACCTAACAGCGAAATTGTAACTAAAATCAACAGTGTCGAGATCAGCTTACGTCGTTCTCTAATATCCCCTAAAGGTACAAATAACAACATGCCTAACGCATAACCAATCTGCGTAAATGTAGAGATATATCCTGCTTGATCTCGACTAATTCCGAAAGAAGTCGCCATATCTGCAAGCAATGGCTGATTATAATATAAGTTAGCGACCGCCAATCCTGAAGCAATCGCCATGATCCATAATAGACTTTGACGTAGAACAAATGGTTGGGACTGTTCTGTATTCATATACGACTCCTTTATATTCATTTGGGCTTTATGATTATACACTACAATTCAAATAATGATATTCAAAATTTGGTATATCCTTAGCTGTTGAAAACAAAAAAACTATATTCAGACAGCTTTTTCTAGCAAGCTGTCTGAATATAGTTTGAATAGTCCTGACATTTTGAATATGAGAATCGTCGAGAGTTAGACTAAAATCTGAGCTACGCTTACTTTCTCTCCTGCACGATCTGCTGATAACATTTCTGCTTCAACCAATTGTAATGATCGAAGTGTACTTTCAGGTGTTGCTTGTGACATCGGTTGATTCTGTATTAGACATTCTATAAAATACCGAAGTTGACGATAATACCCTCGATCTGATGATAATTCAGCAGTATAACCTGCACCATTATTCGGATTGACTTGTACAATATCATTTTCAAACACAAGATTCCCCTGTTCAAAATTCACCCGATAGGTCATCGAAAAACCATAATCGCCTTGTAGTGTCCAATCCACTTGAGCGTTAACGACTTTGCCATCTGGATAGATATAATTGGTCGAGACCACATCATATCCGCTACCCGGAACAACATTTCGTGCCAGTGAAGAGACATGATCAGGTAAGCCAAATACCCACTGAATCATATCAACATCATGAATATGCATGTCTAACATCGCTCCACCACTACGTTCTTTATCGACAAACCAACCTTCTGGTGTCGCTCCACCGCGGAAAAAGGTAGCACTAATCACTTCACCAAAAGTTTGTCGGGTGACGACTTCTTGTAAATATTCGTAAGCCGGCCAGAAGCGCAGACATTGTCCGATCATCAATTGCTTTTGATGAGCATGAGCAGCATCAAGCATTTGTTGACCAGCAGACGTATTGATTGCCATCGGTTTTTCACAGAATACATGGTATCCACGAGCAAGAAGATCACAAGCGATCGGTGCGTGTAGGTCTGTAGGTAAGGTGAGATCCAGAACATCTAATTGTTCATTAGCCAGCATCTTTTCCAGATCATCATATAAATGGTATGCAGATAGATCAATAACTGCGGTATCCGTATCTGTTGCGATATTGCCGATCACTTTCTCATGCTTTAATTGTTCAATGCGTATATCGCAGATTGCTACAAGCTGAACATCTACACCTTCTGCCGCGAGCCGAACATAATTTTCGAAATGCATATGACCCATGATTCCAAATCCAACTAATCCTACTTTAACCATTTGTATTCCTCCTTTTTATGCTAATATCGCATCCATCGAATACGACGTATTATAAATAATTTGATTCGAATGATGTTTGTAAGGCGGAATCATTTCAGCAGTCACATAGTTGGTATAATCAATCTTCCGTAGCGCTTCTATGACAGCAGGATAATCAACATCACCGGCTAACAAATCAACAAACCCTGCAAGTCCGCCTACTTCGCGGCGATAGTCTTTGAAATGTACCTTTTTGATCCGTTCACCCAGAATCGCAATCCAGTGTTCAGGATACCCAGAATACACAACATTGCCCACATCGAAATAAGAACCAACATAATCAGAATGAATTTCATCTAGAAATGTTTTCATTTCCAGCGGTGAAAGCAAAAATTTGTTCCATACATTTTCAATGCCAATCTGCACACCGATAGCTTGTGCTTCTTTGGATAGTGTACTAATTGCTTCAAGTGCTCGTTCGTAGGCAACATCATAAGCAACGATAGGATAATCAGGGATAAAATCTACTCCTACACCTCCAGGTATCACCAGAATAGTATCCACTTCTAGCGCAGCAGCTACTTCTAATTGCTTGCGACAAATATCTATCGCTTGCTGACGGGTCGCTGAATCGTCGCTAGTCATCGCATATTCCCAATATAGCCCTGTTGCTAATCCGCTAATTTCTAAGCCTTCATTTGTCACAGTCTCACGAATAGTGGTCAATTGAGAGTCAGTCACATCTAGCCCTAATTCTCCTTCTGCATTAAGCGATAATTCGATCCCTGCAAAACCTGCATCCTTTGCAATATGAGCACATTCTGCAATACTCAATTGATCTGAAAATGACCAGATATTAATCCCTTTTTTCACAATACCGCCTCCTGTTTATAGCCTTCACTTATTGAGATATAGACTGCAAATTCATTGATATACCGGATAATTAACGTTATTCTATCAATAATAAGATGAAATAGATTTAGGAAAAGGAGAGGTTTTTTTGGACAATTCCGGTTTTTCGTATGCTATGACTTATCGTAAACAACGCCTTGCTCCGATTGAACAATGGTCGCCGAATATTCATTATGCTCAACATCAGAAGTTACCTACAGGCAGACTAGATCAGCGAATGATTTATGATTTTGAACTACTGTATGTACGTAAAGGAGAAGCGATCACTCATTTTCAAAACGATAGTATTGTGATTCCAGCAGGGCACTTATTATTTATCCCAGCAGGTGTATCTCATTGCAATGAAGTTCGATCTACTCCGAATGCCCATTTTATCGGGATTCATTTTGACTTTTTTCATGAACTTCAGATTTTGCGAGATGAAGATTTAATCGTCAATGAACATAAGATTATGGATTCCAAATTTGCTACTGAAGCAATCGCTGAAGGATTTGAACCGTTTTCTGCTCAACGTCTTTATATCCCTTCTCCTACATGCGTACAATTGATCGAACAATTGGTTCAAGAATTTACAATGCGCCCCCCGGCTTATCTACTGACCTGCAAAGCTTTATTATTACAAATTCTAGGTCTACTTCTTCGCTCTCAGAAATCGTACAATCATATGAACCCGCCTATACAAAGTGATCGTATCTTAGAAATAATGGATCATATCGAACTCTATCCTGCAAAACATTGGAATAATAGAAAACTTGCTACTGAACTCAATATGAATGAAGATCATATGATCAAAGTATTTAAAAAAATAGCAGGCATGCCTCCTGGAGAATATGTACAAATGCTACGTCATCGTGAAGCAAGACGATTACTTCGAGAAACAGACGATTCTATAGAAGAGATAGGACGACAAGTGGGCTATACCGATATTCATTACTTCAGTCGTATTTTTCGTAAAAGTGAAGGGATTCCACCGCGTGCTTATCGTAATTTATCAAGGATCTTATAATGTTCTATCTTTTTATTACTATTGTAGAACAACGGTAGCTATCGATATGATGAGTTCGCTCTATCTTGCCCGCTATTTACCAAGTTATACACAAAAAAACGACTATCTATTAAAGATAGTCGTTACTTATATACTGAGATATATGTGCCTAAATATATGCAGAGATAGTAGACTGCTGTTATATACACATGTCTACGTTATATCAGAAATCCTTTTTATCAATAACCAATCTTGATACTTTCATTCTCCACAGCGACACCTGGCGATAATGTAAGCGATAAACGTTGTTCTTCTGAAAATCCAATTGTCTCCCCGTGCTGTAAAGTCACATCATAACTAATCACATAGTCGACAATCATCATCGTAAATTCAAATACATCACTTAACGAATGTTCGGAATGAATAATTTCAATTTCATATTTGCCGAAATGTTGTAGACCTCTTGTGTACGAACAACGACCTTGTTCATCTTGGTACAATCCGATAAATACCCATAATTGTACAGGTAATTCTTCCTCTTTGAGCATTTGCGCACTTTCGACATAGCTTTCAGCAGACACGACCATCGGCGCCATATAAAAAGCTAATGCTTCTTTAACCTGCATCATGCTACTAACTACTTGTGTAAATAACAAATGCCCTGCAATCGGATTGGGTGCACCGGATACACTTACAATCACATGAGAACGATGAGTAGCTACAACTTGCTCTGCTTCTGGCCATAACAAATTATATTTACAGCATTCTTCCACTTCGCGATTCGGAATAGGTGCTGGCATATGAGCCACAATAACACGCATACCTTCCACTTCAAATACGATATTTTCATCACTTGGTTGAGTTTCAATCGTAATTTCAGCATCTTTATGTAAATTATCAATAAATGATGACCAATCACAGGTCTCACTGCTGAGTAAAGCAAAACCAAGTATCATTGGTGTATCTTGTGTTTCTTTTGGATCAGGTACGGCTGTTGGCATCGGAACAATATTGTCATATGCTGATGTTGAAGTAGATTCTTCTTTAGGTTTACGAAATTTATCAAAAATCCCCATAATATTATTCTCCTTCACCTATAGTATCGTTGTGATCAATCGTTATCATAATTTGTAAAAATAAACCTGTGCATATTGTAGCAGGAATATGATCAATATTCACTTGTATTCCCGAATTTGATATAGAGAAGCTTGCTGAAATGCAAAAAAAGAAGAGCACTCTGCTCTTCTTTTCAGATACAACTTCAATCCACGTACTAATCTACAATTATTCAGCGTTCTCAAAAGCTGCTTCTACTTGTGGAATAATATCATCCCAGCTTGCATCAGGTAATTTACTTATCGTTACAAAATCACGCATTCCAAAAATATTATCAACACCGTCGATACTGATCAATGCGCTTGCTAGTGGATGGTCTGTGCTGTCTCCTGCTTTGAGCGAAGTACTAGCTGGACCTTCAAAAATATGTTGATTGGCATTGATTTTGACCGCGTTCGGGTTAGGTGTGTTCTGGATACTCATTTCGATAGCCATAGGGTAATTCCTCCTGATAGTTGGATTAGGGAGTAGATGTTAGTGATGATTAGATGATCTTACTTGATATCGTAAGATTCCCATTTTGCTTTTAACCAGTTGTCGAACTCTTCGCCTTTTTCGCCTTCATACGTGTTGTAGATATCAGCACGCATTTTATGCAATTTCACTTTGAAATCTTCAAAGCTATGGTCTTTAGGCAGACTCTTTTTGATACGGATTAATGTTTTGGTTAATCCTTTGAACAATTCAGGCTTGGTTTTGGATGGTTGTTGCACATCTTGTCCCAGACCTCGTAATTGCTTATACGCTGCATCTTGCACTGCGTAGACTGGATCATTATTCATCATATGCGTAAGCAGATCAATAATCGGCTGATGGTTGTATTGTCCCAATTCATTGACAGCGTTTAGACGCTCCTGCCAATTGGATTTGCGGTGAGCCGCTTTTTTTAATTCTTCATAATTTTCTGGTAATTCAAATGACGTACTTTCAAACTGTGATTCTTCTGTCAAAACATTCAATTCCCTTCTATTTTCAAATCCCGTTACTCTTTATTATAATTCAGCTTCTATATCGAATGAAAGACATTTCGCTGAAAATAACAGTTAATCTTTACTTTTGTTGGTTGGGGCAGATTTAGAACCACCGTTTTTGTCTTTGTCCGCTCTGGTTGCATAAGGTTTAGGTGCACTTTTGGTTTTTTTAGCGCTAGCTTGCCAGCGATTCCAACCTTTTTTCCCCGTCCCGCGACCTGTTCCACCTTTGCTTTTTGCATTAGCCAAAATATCACTCCGTTAGATGTAATACATAAATTTGTCTGAACGTACAGACATCCCTATGCTTCTTTAGTCTATTGTAACAAACCCAGCCACATATCACCAACTGGAAAAACAATAGTTACTTATGTTAAATTGGATATTGATATGTTGAGGTCGATATTAGAGACTACGGATAGGAGATATAACGTAATGCGAAAAATAGGCTTATTGATTTATTTAGTTCCTTTAGTCGTGATAAGTATGATTGCGTGGAATGATTATGCTGATGAAATAGAAGAAGCGCAAAACAATCCGGCTGCTGTACATAATATCTTTTATTTGGATGAAGGTCGCAAACTATTCAGTATTGCTGACGGTGAACAAGGTCTGCAAGGGATGATCTATACTACCAGCAATCATCAACTGGAGAATACCATTCCGCTTGTGTCGAATATATTCAAAGACATCGCTGTCGCTTACCAAAATAAGCAATTGATTGTTGCAACAAAAGATAATAATGATCGATTATCTGTGCATGCAATCGATTCAACAGGCAACAGTAAAGAACTCGCCAATCGTTCTATTATAATAAACGATTATTTGAAAAACAGTACATATATGTGGCGTAACCGGATAGTATTGGTCAATGATGGGTGGACGAAACAGAGCAAAGCAGGACTCACAGAAATACAAAATGGACAACTGCACTCGATTGATCTAAGTGACGGTTCTGTATTACCTGCTCGACCTACAAATGTAGACACTACTTCGGATAGCTTTGAAAGTGATGTAGCGATTCCAATGTTGGTGGCTACGCTTAAAGATGGCACTTCTGCTTATATCAGTGGCATTTTGGATAAACAATATCGTCCTTCTGTATACCTTCCTAAAAGTGATTCAACAAGCTATGAAGAAGAAGAACAAGCTCAGCAACAATTTGTACAACATTTTCAAACAGATCCCACCCGTCTGCTACAAGTAGAAAACGATTATCCCAAGCAAGTTCATTTTTACAATCAATCGACAGATCAAGTAGGCGCACTATTACCTACTCCTCAACCTGTGTATCAAGCTCAGATTGTTTTGCTGAATGATCAAGAAGCACTCATCACAGGCTCAACAACCAAAGATGAAGCAGACGGTAAATTGCTAGGTTATATTTATAATGAAAAAACAAAACAATTTACAGATGTCGCACCCCTTCTTACAAACAAAACATACGATCAGGTAACGAATGATAATTTCACCTTTTATAAAGAAAATATAACTACACCACTCTACTATTCAGATAAGGATACTTCTGCCGGTTGGTTCAATCCACAAGACGGTTCTGTCTCTCAGATCACTAATGCTGAAGTAGAGCAATGGCAAGCCAATGACCCTGCTAATCAAAAGTCGTGGCGAGGATTTCTAGATTATCTTCTAGAAGGTGGCCCGATTGTATTCAATTTAATCATATGGTTGATTATTCCTTTTCTTTTGTTGATTATTCCGTTTGTGATTCAATTCATATTACGCAGACGCAAAGCCAATCAGCTTCAAAAAGGAATCGTTACTCAAGCCACTATTATAGCTCGTGCTGAAACGGGAACGTATATTAACGAACAACCCCAAGTGCAGTTTACAGTACAATTTGAAGATGAAGGGGTATTACGCAAAGTAAATATCAAAAAAGTTGTTTCTTATTTACAGATGCCTTCTATAGGTGATTCCGCTATGATCAGCTATGATCGCCGTAAGCAGACTGCTATTTTTTTAACAACGGAAGATGTTCCGACGCAACCGCCATCTCAAATATTGTATAATGCAGTCCTTCAAAAAATCGATACGTATGAGCAAGTCAATCGCGGGCAAGCCTTATTGCTTCATTTTGAATTGGATGGTCAGACTTACTCTATTCCTGTTGTACAACCAAATGGATTCCAATATCGTCTATGGGACAAAGCCAATCTTATCCAAATTGCAGGAATGACACGCCTACTCAGTTACGGCGTATTGACCGATCTGAATAAAAAAGATGAACTCACTTTACAAGGCGAAATTATATCTATTCAACCTTTTCCTGTACGAATTCAACAGCGTCAATTGATGCTGATGGAAGTACTGGTATCTCAAAACAATCAACGGATTCAGAAAGTGAGCAGTCAATTTGTACCGTCACAATTATCTTTGTCTGTCGGTAATCAGCTTCCTGTCACTGTAAAACAACATGAATTCCAGCGTGATCTCCGCCTGATGCAAGGCAAGCAAGGTAGCGCTAAAGTGATCGCTGTCGAATTTAACGGCACAACCGGAGAACGTCCACTTGCACGTATTACTGTTGAGCGTGGCAATGCAGAGTATACATTAGAACAATCAATTGAGCCGGTATACGGTGTAGAAGTAGGCGATGAATTATGGATTGCTTATGATGAACAGACACGAGAAGCGATGATTGTGAAGTATGCTTCGATGTAGATAGAATTTAGATACATTGATAATATAAATAGAAAAACCTTCTTATCTGCACTGGCAGAGTCGGAAGGTTTTTTTATTTTTTTATATGATTTCAACTAAACGTAGCAAAATAAGCTCTAGACAAAAGTAGTAATAAGAACATTATAATACTGCCTGCAATATACCCGGATAGCCCAGAAGCACCTTCTTTTCTGAGAAATATTCCACCTATACTCATTATCAACAACCCAAGTGAAGGAATCCCTACAAAAATAGCCAAAATAACTCCATCGAAATACAGTCGACTTTGAAAATGATCTGTGTGTCTGGTAATCATAGCCACAAAACATACTATATTTATAATAGCAACGACTGCCCATATTCCTTTAAACCATTTCATCCTATTTTAGTCCTCTATTCATTGAAATAGATATCATCGATTTACGATTCTACTTTAAACGTGTTGCTTATTTTAGCATTTGTCTCATGTTTGATATCTAGCAAATGGGAGTGTATTTTATCAAGACCATCCAAAATAAGCTTTAGATAAAAACAACATAGCCACCATCACTAGACTACCTATGATATACCCTGATGTTCCTTTAGCTCCTTCTTTTTTCAAAAACAATCCGCCTACTGTTGTTCCTAACAAAAGTATCCCAGGACTTGCGATGATCAATGCTAATAGAATGCCAGTCAGAGGAAATCCGTGTGCAAAATAATGACTAACTTGAATAAACATAAATACAACAGATGCTACATGAAATAGCGCTACTGCTCCCCATAACCACTTAAACCACAATATCATCATAGTGTATACCTCATGTATAACAAGATTTTTAATTCCCTAGAACTTAAATAGTATTCTTTAATAACATTCAAACAACCTGATCTCAAAGGATTAAACTATAGATTGCTCAAGTTTCTTATTCTATTAACGTCATCTCGAATTGGCTCTTTATTTTATCCAAAGAATGAGTCAGAAATGCTTCCTTATTTGTAAAACCTAAATAATATTCATACTCTTCTTCCTCAACAGAAGAGTAGTATTCTTGATGAAATACTACATTAGAATATTGCTTAAAACTCATATCCTTCTGTAGAAAAATACATCTAAACAAATGATCTATTTCAATTGCTTTTACAATATCTTCTTTCTTTTCTACATAAAACCATATTATTTTAGGTGGTGCTTGGGTTACTTCATCCCAATGTGGTAAAGATTCTTTCCATGGCAATACCCATTCAGAATTTACAAAAGTACTTCTATCTAAAATAAATTTTTGAGTACTTGCATCCACTAGATTCATATTTCTTTCATAAAAAGAAAATAGTATTAGTGAATCATTTATATTCAGCAAGCTTAATATATCTGCAATGTTCTGTGCTGACATATTATGTTTAATCACACCATAATCTCGTTTAAGATTTATCTCCAATCTCATCACCCTATTCATCCAACATAATAATAATTGCATATAGTTGTACGCATTTTAGGTCAATTTATTATGACTCTAACAGCTTCTTCACTCATAATCTTTCTCTTGTGCGATTATAATCGAAGCGGCTTGAACTGTATCTATTAGAAAAGTATCTTTGGGAATACTTAACACGTCATTTATTGTCATCATATATTGATGAGGTTGATTGGTTGGTTCCATATGAACCCATCCTTCATCACTCGATCCAATAGCATAAGCAGCGCCCAGATCAATAGCAAGATTAATTTTCGATTCTTTACCTGTATGTATATCTTTGAGATACAATCTTACTTTTTCATTACTTTGAAACGTATTGACCAGTTCTAATCGGTACTGATACTGCTTATCCGATGTGGTGACCAGTTCATGTGTTTGTATTCGTTCAGTTAGCCAACCGGTAGGTTCTATCGCTCTAAATTGACTTACCGTCAAAGCTAATAAAACCACTGTACACGAAATAAATACCGTATTACTCACCAGACCTTTGGAAAACGTATTATGTACTAAAAAACTGATCGTAAAAAATAATGTCATTACCGAAATAGTGGCATACATTACGACGTCTATCGTTCCTATCAAATCCAGACCTCTTTGAAAATTAGCTGTTGCGCTTAGCACCAACCAAATATATGAGGCAATATTACTTAATATCGCTATGATCACAATCCGTTGAATCCAATCGTTGATACCTACCTCATTCGATTGATGATCTCGCTCATTATCCTGAAATAAATAGCGTATCTTCATTTAAAAGGTTCCACCTTTTCAATACCGACTTGCTCTACAATCTCGTTGATCCGCTTCATATATTGTTCCATCTCTTGTTCTAACTTCTCATCTGTATAAGGAGGTTGAGCACCTAATTCTTTGATTTTGAAAAGCTTCATCACATATAATATCCGCTGCTCACATTCCATCAATAGATCATTTTTCTTGATAGCTGCATCTATCGTTTGAGTACTTAGCGTTTCTCCTTTAACGAATCGGTCTTGGACGTTATGCTTAATTTTCACTACTGCTTCTTCACCAGTATTGAGCGCGTCTTCTATTAATTGCATGAATTGCTTATATACCGCTTGCTGTTCTTCTTCACGAGCGATACGAGCTTGAAGAACAACGGCATGCTCTACCCATGTCCAGTAATCGTAATTCTCTTCAAACGGAATCTGTGATAACTCATCCAGTATCTTTTTAACCTGTGGCTTCTGATTATTCTGAGTGATATATAAGAGATAGCTTAATTTCACCAGTGCCGCTAGATATGCTTTTTGGGTCTTTTTATATTTCGCCGGAATCTGCTCTATGTATGAATGTAGTTCTGTGTGCTTTTCGATACGGGTAAACACTTCTTTTAATTGCATCATAATCTCCTCCATATAAAATATAGCTTTATGATATTCTAGTTGCTTCCACTTCTTCATGATCTTAACATAAAGCCACAACCTTTTCTTGAAACAATTTGAGAAGGCTGTGGCTTTATTAGTTTGTTATATTTGATACTGAAGATTGTACGCTATAAACAGATTTACTTGCTCTAGTCGAAATTATACTTTGCAGAAAGCGATCAATTGTTGTAATTCTTCTGCTAACTGTGATAGATGACGGGCAGAAGAAGCTACATCTTCCATCGTAGATAACTGTTCTTCACTAGCAGCATTCATTTCATCGATGCCAGCAGAACCTTGCTGTGATAGAGCACTTAAATGTTCCATTGCTTCGGCAACTTTTTGAGTCTCTTGATTGGCATTATTGATGAGTAGATTTGTTGAATTGGTCTGCTCTACCGTCGTGTTCACCGATTGCTGAATCGCTTCAAATGCTACTGTTACCCGTTGTCCTCCATCAATGCTAGCTTGCACACTGTTTACAGATCCTTTTGCTTTTTCGACAGCACTTTGACTTTCATATTGTACATCTTTGACCAGGCTAGTGATCGTAGTGGAAGAGCTAGCTGCACTTTCAGCCAGTTTACGAATTTCATCAGCAACTACTGCAAATCCTCGTCCAGCATCCCCTGCACGCGCCGCTTCAATAGAAGCATTTAGTGCTAATAGATTGGTCTGTTGAGCGATCTGCTGAATAGCGGAGGAAGCAAATCCGATCTGCTCTGATTTCGAATTTAGATTCGTAAGCACATTTAAGGTAGAATGAATATCGCTTGATAATTGTTCAATACGTGTTGTAATATCTCGTACTTCATCTATTCCTTTTTCGGCTGTTTGTTGCATCTTCTCGGTCATTTCACCTACTTGTTGACTGGTACGAGAGATTTGACTCATCTGACGTGCCATTCCATTCACTGAATCAGTCACTTCAATAACTGTTTTGGTCTGTGAGGTAAAACCTGTTGCTAATTCGCCAGAAGAAGTAGCGATATGAGAAGAAGCTTGTGCTGTTTGTTCTGCACTAGCGGTTAACTCTTCAGACGACGCAGACAGTGTCATCGCACTTTCATCTACACTTTTAATAATTTTACGCATACTTGCTACAAGCGTATTAAAAGCAACAGCAACCTGACCAATTTCATCTTTTGCCTGATAATCGGCTGTTGTTGTTAGATCACCTTCAGCAGCTTGATTCATTAATTGTTGTACTTTGCGTAATGGACGAGAGATCAGGATTGCAATCCAAGAGCCGACCAGCAAAGACACAATCAATCCTATAATAATTAAAATGATCATGATGATAGTAGAGCGACTGTAAGCATCGTCTGCATTCACTTTACTCTGATTCGCTTCATTCACCATATTGTTCCGCATATCATCTAAATATTTATTGAGAGTAGTACGTGTATTTTCTAAATTAGTATAGTTAGTCTCTGCCGTCGTTAGATCACCTGCACTGACAGCATCTAGAATACTCTGCCGTATACTAGAAAACTCTTTAGCGGTCACTGTAAGATTTGCTAAATTTTTCTGATTATTGGCGCTAAGAGTAGTTTGTTTGAGCACTTCATATTGTTTGGTTGTATTGGTAGCTGTTGTCGTGATTTCATTCATTAATGTTGTTTGTTTGGCTTTGTCTGTTGTACTGATAAGAAGTAGCAAACGTTTAGCATTATTGCTGTAGTTAATAATGATTTGATCCATAGCCATAACAGGTTTCATGTTTTTATCGTACATATCTCCAGCAATTTCAGACATTTGCTTTGTTGAGCTACTACCATTAAAACTCAAAGTCAGTAATAACAGTAGATTAATAATAATTAAAATCACAATTTTGGTACGAACGCTTAGATTTTTCATATTGAATAACTCCTTTAAAAGTGTTTTTCGTTTGCTTGTTAGTTATGCCTGCTTGTGTACTACTTCCGATCACCAACTTCTATACATGTTGTTCATATAACATTAAGATTGTGAGATATACCGTTCATTCAAACTAATGATTCACCAACTTAAATTTTTAGCAATTAAGACTTTAGCAATACATTAGTGTCAAATTTAACTATACTTATATGTCGGTAGTACTAATTTAAATATGTATAGCGAATTGTTATTTGTTGTCAAAAATATTATTTTGTCGTTTTTTGACGAATAAAACACAAAAAAACTCCTTATGAATAAGGAGTTTTTTTGTGTTTATTTATGTTGATTAGTTATTTCATTTAGACCATTACTTTACAGATATCATTTGTAAATTCTACTGGATCTTGCACCGGTAGACCTTCGATTAACAATGCTTGATTGTATAGCAAGTTTGTATACAAGTTTAGCTTGTCTTTATCATTTTCAAGTGCATTTTTAAGCGATTGGAATACATCATGATTAACGTTGATTTCCAATACTTTATCTGCTTTTACACCGCCGCCATCTGGCATCGCTTGAAGGATTTTTTCCATTTCAATCGATAGTTCACCTTCTGTAGATAAGCAAACAGGATGTGATCTTAGACGTTTGGATGCTTTTACATTGGATACTTTACCTGCCAATGTGGCTTTCATCGCTTCAAACAAATCTTTATTTTCATTTTCTTCTGCTTCTGTCGTTTGATCTTTTTCATCCGGTTCAATACCTAGATCACCACTAGAAACTGATTTGAATGCTTTGTCTTTGTACGTATTGATCATTTTAATTGCAAATTCATCAATATCGTCGGTAAAGTACAGAATCTCATATCCTTTATCAGATACCATTTCCGTTTGCGGTAATTTTTCTATACGTTCGATTGATTCACCTGCTGCATAGTAGATAAATTTCTGATCTTCTGGCATTCTGGATACATACTCATCCAGTGTGACTAATTTCTTCTCATGCGAAGAAGCGAACAATAGAATATCTTGCAAGTCTTCTTTGTGCATACCATATTCGTTATACACGCCGAATTTCAATTGTCTGCCAAACGATTGGTAGAACTTCTCATAGTTCTCACGCTCGTCTTTAAGCATCGATTGCAATTGACCTTTAATTTTGTTTTTGATATTTTTAGCGATTAATTTCAATTGACGATCATGTTGTAGCATTTCGCGTGAAATATTAAGAGACAGGTCTTCAGAATCGACCATCCCTTTCACAAAGCTAAAGTAATCTGGCAATAGATCGCTACATTTATCCATAATCAATACGCCATTGGAGTACAATTCTAGACCTTTTTCATATTCTTTAGTGTAATAATCAAAAGGTGTATTTTCTGGAATAAATAGAATCGCATTATAGACAACTGCACCATCTGCGCTAATATGCACATGTTTTAGCGGTTTATCGAAGCCATAACGTTTTTCATTATAAAAATTCTCGTAATCTGCATCGGTTAACTCGCTTTTATTTTTGCGCCAGATTGGAATCATACTATTTACAGTCTGCTCTTCAGTATATTCTACATATTCTGGCTCTGCATTTTCGTCTGCGTTTTCTGTTTCTACAGGACGACTGCCACTGATATCCATTTTGATCGGATAACGGATAAAGTCAGAATATTTTTTAATGATCGCTTTCAAACGATATTCTTCCAAATACTCATCGTATTGATCGTCTTCTGTATTTTCTTTAATTTTCAGCGTAATCACTGTACCAACTGTATCTTTTTCTGTTGGAGTGATAGAATAGCCCTCTGTACCTTCAGAATGCCATTGGAACGCTTGATCGCTTCCTAACGCCTTGCTGGTTACTGTTACTTCATCTGCCACCATAAATGCAGCATAGAAGCCTACACCGAACTGACCGATAATATTGTGACCATCTTTCGCTTCATTTTCTTTTTTGAAAGCAAGCGAGCCACTTTTAGCAATAATCCCTAGATTGTTTTCAAGGTCTTCTTCGGTCATCCCGATTCCTGTATCTGCAATCGTCAACGTTCTTGCTGCTTTGTCCGCAGAGACTTTGATATAATAATCTTCTTTGTGGAAAGTTAACGAATCATCCGTTAATGCTTTATAATAAATTTTATCAATCGCATCACTTGCATTGGAGATTAATTCGCGCAAAAAGATTTCCTTTTGCGTATAGATTGAGTTAATCATCATTTCTAATAATCGTTTGGATTCCGCTTTAAATTGCTTGGTAGTCATGAAAAGTAAGTCTCCCTTCGATTCTGCTTTTTTTAGCACTCGAACAATACGAGTGCTAATCGCTACCTTTTATATACCATATACTGATTTTGAATGTCAATTCTTATTGGTTAATTTGTGTATGATATCTGACAGTAGTATGATAGACAACATACATAAGTCATTTGAACTCTACCGATATGAAGATAAGGAGCGAACGATATATGTCTTCCTTTTCCAACTTGCTTGATTTGAAACCGTTATCTGGATTTGACTGGTCTTGTTTTAACGGCAATATCGCCACTGCTGTGTCTTATTTTGGTGATAATTATTTACAAGCTTTTGCTCATTCCTGGACTTTTTCTCCAATGGGAACAGATCCAATGTCATATGATATGCTTGGTCACGAATCTTATACGTATGAAGATATTTTGAAATATGCTAATGCGAATTATACGTTGCATCGCGAGATTTCTTTACCTGATGCACTCGACAATATCTATAAGGAACTGCAAGCGGACAGACCTGTAGTAGTCAAATGCGATTCGTTCTCTTGCCCTTGGTTCCCTGATAATTATCATGCTTCTCATAACACTCACTTTTTTATTATTGTGCATTATGATCCACAAACCAATCTTTTTACTTGTACAGATGTTTCTTATATGACTCATAACTATACACAAAGTGTAGCTGATTTTAGTCAGGGGTTTATGAATGAGATCATGACATTTTCACCTCGTGCTTCCACTTTGGATCAAAAAAATACCGATATTGATCTTGTATTACTGGATATCGCCCAAACAAATCTAGGGCTCAAACCGCAAACCTATTCGATTTTTGAAGCTATGCGTGTATTTGCAGATCAATTTGAGCAATGGTATCAATTAGCTGTTATGGAGATGAACCAATTCGATCTAGGTGCTGCAAATAAATTGCATCTTGAATTGTTATATATTATTCAATCTCGAATGCAATTTTTGAAATTTTTAGAATATCGAGCAGATCTGACGCATACTAATATTCAATGTATTCGTGCTGCATTTGAACAATCGATCAAAAGCTGGTCTATTATTCGAATGATGTATCTCAAATTGTATGAGCCCAAAGCGAATAAAGAGCGGATTTTTAGTACGTTACCTGAAAAAATCAAAGCAGTCGCTGCCCTGGAAGAAGATATTGCTTATACGATTTTGCATATTGAACAGATGCGTATCTTAAACGATCAGTTATCTCCTACTCATCGTCATGCCTCTTCTAGTCGGTAACTATTATGAGAGTAATCAAAAAAAGAACAGCCCCTCAAAGGGCTGTTCTTTTGGTTGTGGACATATTATCTTTATCGTAAATCTTCCCAATCCTTGAGCGCTTCTTCAATCACTCTTTTTCGCAAAGGTTTACTGATATAGGCGTTCATTTTAGATTCTGAAAGTAAATCGATATTCAGAAGGTCTGTAGAACAAGCAATAATATAAGGCTGTTTCTCATGTTCTGAAATAGCGGAACGAATTTGTTGTACTGCTTCGATCCCACCCAATTCTGGCATACGCAAATCCATAAATATCATATCGTATGAATATTGAGCAGCTAGTTGTACAGCTTCTTTACCATGCTTTGCACCTTTGACTTTATGCCCGAGTTTTCTCAACATTTCCATTAACACATATCGGTTAATGTCATTGTCATCAGCAATCAAAATCTCAAGGTTTTTTGTTTTCATATATTCGGAAGAAAATACCACCTCTCTCGCAAACCTGGTGATGCTTCTATCCGGTCGTTAGCCTGCTTTTTGATGTTGCTTTTTATTTTTCACTTTAAGTGAAGTATCAATATCTTTGAATCCGATAAATTTCTTCGTATCTTCGTTCCAAATACGGAAACGTAACGATTGTAAGCTAGTTAACAATGTAATCGTCTGTACGTCTTGCAATACAGGACTTGTATTGTGCGCGGACTCCAAGAAATAATTGGGTACACGAGAACTTAAATGATGAATATGGTGAAAACCGATATTGCCGGTAATCCAGTGTAATACTTTAGGAAGTTTGTAGAAAGAACTACCATGCATAGCTGCTTTGACATAGTTCCAGTTCTCTTCTTCTTCAAAATAACTTTCTTCAAACTGATGCTGTACATAAAATAACCAGATACCGCCTACACCAGATATAAAGAAGATAGGACCTTGAATCATAAGAAATGCTTGCCAGCCGATAGCCCAGCAAAGTAAACCAATAATAGCAACAAGCGCTACATTAACCATATACGTATTCATACGCTCTTTTTTCGGAGCGCCTTTACGGTTAAAACGATAAATTAACAAAAAGGTATAGATTGGGCCAATCGTAAACATAATCATTGGATTACGGTACATACGATACACCCAACGACGTAATGGAGATAATGCTAAATATTCATTAACAGTCAGTGTCCAAATATCGCCTGTTCCACGCTTATCCAGATTACCATTTGTTGCGTGATGCATAGAGTGGCTATAACGCCATTGATCATAAGAACATAAAGTCATAATACCTGTAATATTACCTACAATAGTATTTGCTTTACGATTTTTGAAAAAAGAACGGTGACAACAATCATGGAAAATAATAAAAGTGCGGACTAGAAATCCACCAGCAAGTACCATAATGGGAATGGTTAACCAGTAAGATACGGACAAACTAAGATATGCAAGATACCAGAGGCCGAAAAAGGGGACAAGTGTATTAATCAGTTGCCATACACTGTACTTCGTATTTGATTTCTCATAAGGAGCTAGACTTTTACGCCAATTATCTTGGTCTTTCGTCACACGCGTAGTGGACATATTTAGGTAATTCCTCTCTTGGGATCGATTCGTAACCTACTTCACAATGATTCCACAGTAGTCACTCATGGAATCCCCGAGAAAGATTAAGTTATCACATAGGGCTTTTTGAATACTTTTTTAACAATTAGTACCTGCCTATATACTCTATTGTATTACGTTATGTAGGTGCTTGTAAACCAAGCTAGCTCTTTTCACAAGATATCCATACGATATGTCTAAAAACCAAACTTTTCCATATTCACATATATACATAACAAAAAATATTTACATATTATTTTTTTATTTCTTCCTTTTTTGCAATTTCAATAGATATTGCCCGAGAAATAATTTGGTTTATTTTCACTTTAATCTAAATAGAACAAAAGAATAAAACCTGATTTTATCAGGTTTTATTCTTTATAGTCATTCAAAATAGATACTAATTTACATTTTTCATTCTCCAAAATACGATATATATCTTCGCTTTTCTTATTCAATCTCAAATGTGCAACCTTACATATTATTGACTTGACTATTCAAATTTAAGACTCTATAGTTATTTATTGTAATTAAATACATAATTTTTACATTTACTTTCAGCACTATTTTAGTTACTTGTTTTCTGTTGACAAAGGCTCAATATGCAAGTATTCGAATTCAACATGACAGCCATCTCCTTGAGGGCTACATGCGTACACACCACATTGAAAAGGTGTTTGATCATTTTGATCTTCAAACAAATGAGCGATACGTATTTGATTCCATTTCAGCTCTGAAGCATCATCTTTTTCTTGCTCTGCATACTCGATCGTATAATCACCAGCTTCACGACGAATACGGAATAACAATTCGGTCTCTCCGGCTGCAAAATTTTGAGTAGACCAATCCGAGTACCCGTTGTTGGTAACAACCGCACCTAACTTGGCATGACCATCAGTTTCAAATTCAACCGACGTTTTGAGCCAGCAATGCTCTGAAAAGCGAATCATCAATCCAGCTTGATCATATTGGTGAACTGGATATGTACGCACTTTCGTTGTCATAATCATGTCACCTGTCATCTCAGCAAATAGAAAATGTCCATTATCTACTCGAAATCCATAATGTGTTTTTTGCCAGAAATCTGTTTTGGCAAGTGGCTTAAATGTAAGCACCTGTTTATCAGAAGATACTTCCCATTCTTCCGGTGGGCAGTGCCATTGTAATCGTTCATCCATTGCTTTACCTTGAAAATTTTCTAATAACTGACTCATTCACTATCACTCCTTATAGGCTAAATACATAGATGGCAGTCACTGTACAACGTCTGCCTTCATTCATTATGTTGATCATAGATGGAAATTTCAAGTGTATTTGATTATTTATGGAAGGGTGATGATGTTGAAAAGGATTTTTGGATTAAGTTGTGGCTTTTATTTTCTAATCGGAATTACCAGTGTTTTGTTAGGAGCTTTGTTGCCAGTCATATTGCCGCATTACGGTAAAGATTACAGCGATGGAGGCACATTGTTATTTCTACAGTTTATGGGTTTTCTTGTAGGGGTTATTGTATCACCATCTTTATCCGCAGGAGTAGGACGTAAGTATATGTTATTGATTGCACTTGGTGCGATTACGATTGCTTATGCGTTAATGGGAACATTGCCTGTATGGGGTTGGATGGTCGCGATGACGATTTTTGTAGGCTTTGGTTCAGGGATTATCGAATCTTCGATCGGAGCATTTACTATCGAATTTGCTGAAGCGCAAAAAGCAGTCGCCATGACCAAGTTAGATGTGTATTTTGGCGTAGGTTCATTGTTGATTCCTGCTCTCGCTAGTCTGTATATTTTCTTAAATGTATGGCAGTTGTCTTTCTATACCGTTGCATTAGCTACATTATTGCTGTTGATATTCTGGATGACGATGCCAGCAGATAGTTCTGCACAGCTTCGGCGTATTCAAGAACATGATGCCGATCATACTGGAGCTGTAGTCAAAAAGAAATACAGTGGCAAGCAGTTACAATTTCTCAGTATTTTTATTTTATTCTTCTTTGTCTATATGGGTCTTGAATTAGGCGTAATGAATTTCCTACCTTCTATTTTGATCGAAAGTATCTCTATCAGTGATTCTGCTGCTTCACTCAGTGTTACTTTTTTCTGGGCAGCGATGACGATAGGTCGATTATTTGTCGGTCGTATCGCAGAATCGATTCGTTATGTTCCTTTTCTAATTGGTAGTTCACTTGGAATGATGCTTATGATTATTGGACTTGCTTTGGTTTCTCATCCTGTCGCTATGTATATTCTGATTTTTGGAATCGGATTATTTATGTCAGGTCTATTCTCGATTGCTCTTGTTTTTGCGAATGCTTTGATTCCAGGTATGACTGAACGTACAACCAGTATTTTGATTGCTGCTGGCGGAATCGGTGGATCGGTATTGCAATATGTAATCGGTTGGAGCATGGCGAATTGGTCTGTCGGCCCTACATTATGGGTATTTGCTGGATTTGCATTGGTGTTGTTAATAAGTATTGCGTTTACTTCGCAATGGAGTTCTTCTCAAGCCAAATTAACATCAAGAGTGCAATCATAGAACATTACTCTGTAAAGGAGGTGAGGAACAGCGATCCAGTAATCGATTGTAGTTGCAATGCTGACAGTCTAATTTTGGCAGATCAAGTCTATTTGAACTTAAAATCAGGAGGCAAAACATGCAAACTTTAACTGAGAATCGGTTTCGTTATGGTAGAGGTATTAAATTAATTGACGATACAGGTACAGAATATATAGACGGTGTATCCGGTACATTCAACCTTTCTCTAGGATACAATCACCCTTATGTAGTCGAAAAAGTACAGGAGCAAGTTGGTAACCTAACGCATATGTCGTCTACGTTTACAGAACCTTATGTAGATGAAGTGTTATCGCATTTGTTAGAATATGCACCTAATGGGATCGATGCAGGCTGGATGCGTGACATCACGGGTTCCACTGCAAACGAATGCGCAACTAAAATTGCTCAAAAATACACCGGTGATACTGATATTGTCAGCCTTTTCTACTCTCATCATGGACAGACTCAATTTGCTACAGGTATTTCGGGTAATGCTTTCCGTCGTAAAGGATTCCCCAATTCATCTGTTCCCAATTCTCTGCATGTCCCTGCACCTTACTGCTATCGTTGCCCGTTTGATGCGAAGCCTTCTAACTGTGGAATGAAATGCGTAGAAGCGCTAGCCGATCAGCTAGAATATGGTGGTTCTGGTTCTACTGCTTGTATGATCATCGAGCCGATTCTAGGGAACGGTGGTAATATTATCCCTCCACCTGAATATTTCAAAGGAATTCGTCAGTTATGTGATGAGCAAAATATCATCTTAATCGCAGACGAAGTACAGACAGGTATTGGTCGTACCGGTTATATGTTTGCAAGTACATTATTCGATATCAAGCCTGATATTATTACGCTAGCTAAAGGACTTGGTGGAATCGGTGTTCCTGTTGCTGCGGTATTAATGCAATCTCGCCTGAATGTACTTGAAAAGCATGAACATTCGTTTACGTCTGGTAGTAATCTGATCTCTGTCACCGCAGCTAAATCAACATTGGAAGTTGTCTCTGAACCTGGATTTATGGAAGAAGTACAACGCAAAGGCAAATTGCTTGGCGATTTACTTTTGAATTTGGAAGAGAAATATAATTGTATCGGTGAAGCTCGTGGTGTTGGTCTTATGTGGGGTCTAGAAATTGTAGATGAATACAATGCTCCAGATACCAATAAAATGAATGCTATTATCAATTTTGCTTTTGCGGATCAACAATTAATTCTACGTGGTTCTCGTTATGGATTCGGTAATGTTGTGAAAGTTCGCCCTTCTCTTACTGTAACGGATGAAGAAATCGTAGAGATTATCCGCCGTTTGGATCTTGTTTTGTCGTCTTTGGATTAAAGCGCTTTTACTTAAATACGATAAAATTATGTATATACGTTGTTATATGAATTAAAAAGAATACGCTTAGCT
This sequence comes from Paenibacillus nicotianae, assembly GCF_042681745.1. Taxonomy (NCBI): domain Bacteria; kingdom Bacillati; phylum Bacillota; class Bacilli; order Caryophanales; family Paenibacillaceae; genus Paenibacillus; species Paenibacillus nicotianae. The sequence goes on from NZ_JBHUGF010000010.1 coordinate 3,151,891, forward strand.
TTAATATGAGGAGGAAGATTATGTTATCACTTGTCTACAAATCAGCTTGGGATGTTGCACTGGAAGAAAGACCACAACCGCAAATCACACAGGAAAATCAAGTGTTGGTACGGATTCATGCAACAGGTGTATGCGGAACAGACCTCGGTATTGTGAGCGGTAAATACCATGCCAAATCTTCTATTATTCTAGGACATGAATCGGCGGGAGAAGTCGTACAGGTCGGTGATCGGGTAACAACGCTACAAGTAGGTGATCGAGTTGTTATTGATCCTACGTACTATTGCGGTCAATGTAATATGTGCCGGACAGGAAGGCAGAACCATTGTTTACATAAAAGCACAACCGAGACAGGAGTAAGTAGTGATGGTACATTTACCGATTACTACGTGACTGAAGATCGGTTCCTTTACAAATTAGCAGATCATGTTAGTTATGCAGAAGCAACGCTAACTGAACCGTTAAGCTGTATGCTAACAGGTATTAACCAAATTCAACTACTGCCTAATTTCCGTACGATTATTTTAGGTGCAGGGCCAATCGGGATGCTATATAGCTATGCTCTAGCTTCCAAAGGGGTATCCGGTAGTATTGTTGATATTTCTGAAGATCGCTTGCATATTGCTGATGCGATCGCACCGGAACGTTGGGATACACATAACTCGTTTGAAAGTGCTTTGGGACACATTTCTCCATCTGATCGTCAGGTTGATCTGATTGTAGATACAACAGGGGCAGTCGGTACAACCGTATTATCGAATCTTGCTCATGGTGGTTATCTGATGCTTGTGGGTCTGCGTGATGGAGTAAGTTCGTTTAATCCTAAAGAAATCGTAGATCGTAGTCTCAAAATTATCGGTTCGATCGATTCTCTAGGTACATTTGCGACAGCTCATTATATGATCGAACGCAATCTAATCCCGGCGAGCAAGTTAATTACGCATACTTTTGCTCTGCAAGATTATGAAGAAGCGTTTCAGACGCTCGGTTGTAATATCAGCAGTGGAACATTGACACCCTCTTCAAATGCTATTAAAGTCGTTTTACAATCTACTTAATAGAACCGAAGAATGGAGGTCAATACGATATGACATCAGAACATCTTAATCATGCTTCCTCTTTATGGCAAGACCCACCGATTCAAGCGTTTATTTTTGATATGGATGGTGTGTTGATCGATAGTGAACCGATTTATTTTGATATTGAAAAAAGTTCTTTTCAGCATCTTGGTGCGATGGTTGAAGAAACAGAACATCATACGTATGTCGGTGTGACGTTAGAATCGATGTTTCAGCAAGTGATGGATAAGCATAAGCTTGATCATGTGATGGAAGACGTTCTGGCTTTTCATAAAGACAATGTGATGAAAGTGATGCAAGATCACAAGCAATTGCAAGCCTTTGACCATGTAGAGCAATGGATTCAATGGTTATCTGATTCAGGAATCAAGCTTGCAGTCGCTTCCTCTTCTCCACGTTCCTTAATCGAATTGATTCTAGAACGTACAGGATTACGCCGCTTTTTCACAGTGATGGTTAGTGGTGAAGAAGTAGAGCATGGTAAGCCTGCACCGGATATCTTTTTGCATGCAGCATCCTTATTACAAGTAGATCCGCAACACTGTGTTGTGATCGAAGATTCTCGTAATGGTGTGCAAGCTGCCAAAGACGCAGGTATGCGCTGTATCGGTCATCAGAACCCGGGTTCAGGCAATCAAGATTTAAGTAAAGCAGATATTATTATTGATAGTTATGCGGAGTTATTGAAATTACGTGATTCTCTGCATATCGGTGTTCGTTCATAAAATCAATCTACAATCTAATTGATCTACAATCTAAATAAAGCAAAAGCCTTATTCCTGTATATGGAGTAAGGCTTTTGCTTTGCAAAAATAGATATACCATGTAGTAAATGAACTTCTGTATGCGCTTCTATAATCACTTCTGTATGGACTACTTTATACACTACAAATAAAAATCCTGCGCTTGAGGACGGAGTGTACGAATATGTTCTAAGTAGGCACTCACCTGCTGGTCTTGCACTCTATCATATTCAAAATGTAGTTGTGTTGCTACATCTAAAGCGACTTGCCGGAACAAATCACCTGTTTGTTGTAGAGCTTGCCAGATCTGTTCATCATCTGCTTGAGGATACGTTGCTACCAATTGTGTCCATACTTCTGGATCTACATATTGTTGTAAATACTTATGATTTTTGCCGACACTTACTTGAAATCCTGTAGCGATACCAACTTGCCATGTAATCATCTGTAATAACATAGGACGAACATATAGACGAACATATAAATGAAGATGATCGATCGCGTATAGTATTTCTTTTCTCCACAATCCTTTTGCAATATAAGTAGATACCCACCATAATTCATTACAGCAATCTGCATACTGCTGCGCTGTCGGGCATTGAATATGGTAATCTTCATCTGTTGGCGGTAACAGTTCAGGCATACGCTGATCTTTATCCAGTAGTACTTGGATAAGCTTATCTTCATTAATATAAGTCGCTTGAAGCGATAATGGAAATAATCTGAGATCGATTCGATTGCCATCAGCAAGCAACATCAAATAAGCATATCGTCCCTCGTTATTCTCAAGTGAATATCCCTTAGCATCTGGCATTTGCATAATAATCTTCTCACCGAAATAATCTGTCCAACCACAATCTTCTACAAAAGATGGTACATCCGTCACCAGATACACAATATCGTAATCTTGAAAAATATCAGTCGGTACTTTACGATTCACACGCGACCCATTCATGGCTACTACTCGCACCCGTTCATCCTGCTCGGCAAAGTTCAAAATCAAATCCATCATCTGTTGCTGATTACGCATCGAACATCATCCTTTCTTTAGAAAAGTAAAATGTCTTCGCCCCTATAAGAAATTTTTGGAGTACAAGCTACTTGTGATGGGATATCCAAATCATATTGGTCTATTTATCTTTTATACTCTTGCTCATAGATTCTATGCACATGCTCACTAATTACAGGTGCAATCTGTTTAAACTTCAATCGAGCTGACTTGCCCTTAACAATATAATCACCTGCTACAAATACCGAACGATTCTCTCCTAAAGCGGCTTCGTATAATAAAGATGCTCCACGAGTCGGTGCTGGAAAAAATAATGTAGTCAGAATTTGGATAAAAAATGGAATCCCTGATCGTTTCCCCGACCGTAGCGTATTATTGCCTCCAGGATCAACACTTAACAACTTAATGCCTTTGTGATGTTCAAATTCAGAAGCACGTTCAAAAGTCCAAAGCGATAAAGCTAACTTAGCGGTTGCATAGGCTCCAAATAACGGTTTAAATTTGGTCGGATGCTCTAACTGATCCGGATCGAATGTTAACAATGTAGCAAATACAGCACTGGATGTATTGATCACTGTGCGTAGAGTTCCCTGCTGAATTAATTGCTCCAGTTCTTTCAGAATAATATATGGAGCTACCGTCTGCGTATCAAAGTGAAGCTCACGCCCTTGCGGGGAAAAGCTTAATTCAGGATAACTTCCACCTGCATTATTATATAATATATCAATATGGGTTTCTTGGGCTTGAATCTGTGTGAGTGCTGTTCGTAACTGCTCAAAATCAGATATATCAGCCACATAAATACGTAAGCGCTGATCTTGTATAGCTTGCTGAATTTGTATATCATCAGTAGCAAATGAAGAGCGAATAATTGCTATCACCTGCCATTGTTGCTCTAGTAATCGTTGAGTCAAAGCAAGACCGATTCCGTGATTAGCTCCAGTAATACATGCAATACGTGCCAATGATGTAGTATTCATTCTATTTCCTCCTATCTACAAGTGAACAATTGGAAACCCAGTAATAAAGGGTTGAGTTCACTCTACAACTTAGAGTCGAATCGAAGTCAACGGTAAACATAATTCAGCTATTCTATAAAGTAATCGCTATATAGAGATTAAAGATAAGTATGTAGATTGACTTGGAGTCGACTCCAAGTTATAAAATAACGTTACAGTCTTAAAGGAGTGATAGGATATGCATTCATCTAAAGAGTTTTCAATCAAAGAAGCAGCCAGCCAAAGTGGCTTATCTGAAGATACAATTCGTTACTATGAAAAAATTAAATTACTTCCTTATGCTCAGCGCAAATCTAATCGTCATCGTGTATACCATACAATGGATATTGAAAAAATGAAATTAGTAGTCTGTTTGAAAAAGACAGGTTTATCTTTAGAAGAAATGAGACCCTATCTAAATCTATCGTTCGATAGTGATCTGACTGATTATCCTGAGCTTTATGATATGCTCCAACAGCATCAACAGACGATTCAGCAACATATCCAATCGCTACAACAGATATCTCATTTTATTGATATCGTGTTAGAACGCACACCCTCTTTACGTCCTCCTGCAACATCTTGTACAGAAGATTCTCAAGATCACCGTGTTCCTTTGAACAGACATAACCTTTTGAAAAGTTCTGTCTCTTGATTATCCTTAACCAAAAAGAACAAGTCAAAGGCATTACGCCTAGACTTGTTCTTTTTTGATTTACAGCCTATTTATATACTTTTCAAAAAGTGTTTAAAGCCTGATTTAGTTTTTCTAAAACAGCAATTTTTTCTTCTATGGTGGAACTGCTTGTTAATGCATTTTTACGATCCAAAGCGTTTTGTAATGCAGTGATATCTTGTCCAGCCGTAGCAGTATTGATCTTGGATTGAGCTTCTACAGACGCTTGCTCGATCCACGTATCTATAGTAGGAACTTTAACTAAAACAGTCATTTCCAAATCTGCCTCACCTAGAGATAAATGTAATGTCACATTATAATCTGCCGCATAAGCACTTCCATTATATTGAGCTAAACGAATCGTATCTTCTGTATCGGAAGTGGTTAAATACGTATCATCTGTTACACCTACTGGATGACCATCCATGATATGAGGTAATAATTCAATATCAGAAACAAACGTATTGATATTACTATTAATTGAATTGGATAAGCGCAATGATATATCCTCATCTACTTTGGTATCATAAGACAATTCGCTATATGATGAGATAAGTTCCATTTCACGTTCTAAGTCAAGCATATCCAAATCTCCTTGATCAGGAGTTTGATGATAAATAGAGATAGGTGGCTTATTAACTAACATATTTTGATCGAAAAAGCTGATTTGATCACGATCTACATTCATATCAAACACATGCCAGTAAGGTTCTTCTCCATCGCCTACAGGAATATGATAAGTTTTCATCGGAAGTCTGTATGCGCCATTATATACTTTTACAGTAGCTGATGATTTTCGCAATGTTGATGCTTCTCCATTATTAGCAGTCGCACTATAATTTTGTACATAAAACGTGTATATGCCATCTACACGTTTATTAATAGTGATCACTTCTGGTCCATAAGAACTCATATTATCTGTATCTAAAGATACATAATTCTGATTCTGATAATTGTACTGTCTATTGTCGGTAGAAGTATGGAATCCATAACCATCGGGTGTAGGTCCTAACAAATGAGCATCCTCATCGTAAGGTAATTCATCCCATGTTAACACAATACTAATTTTACCTTCTGTTGGCATTCTGGAAACAATAGCACTTTGATCATAATTGTATTCTTCTGCTAAAGACGTAGCCATTAAATAAGAAGGGATAAAACCATCTTTTTTTAATTCACCTGTGTATACTCCTGGTGGGAGTGTAACATTATAACTCCCATTTTCATTGGTTGTAACAGTTGCTACGATTGGTCCATCTGTTACATTCAATCCCCGCCGAAAATGAATAGTCATTCCTACCACAGGTTCCCCCTGTTCTTCTCCTATAAAACCTGTAAATCCATTAAAACGTAGATCACCTTTGCTAATACTTAAAAGACGACTTGAAGAAGACGATGGTTTAACTGTAATTTCTAATATTTTATTATACTTAGCTTTTAAATTAAGCGGATTGAATTGGATTACGCCAGTCACACTATCATAAATAACATTTGTTAGCGTATAAGGCTTACCATTTAATGTAGCGGTTACTTCCATATCGCTAAGCAATAATTCATTAGTTGGTTGGTTTAGATGCAGGATCGCTTGACCGTTTTTGACATCCAAACTTTGTACAGGTTGTTGCACAACTACTGGTGTTGACGATTCTGGGTGTTTGTTATCATCTTTGCGAATATTGGTAACTGCTTGCTCACCCCCGACGATACCACCTTCAATTCGGGCTGTTACGCCTGCACTGGTTGTTGTCTGGTTGACTCGTGGTGTAATCGTCGTTCCGGCTACATTAATATAAGCTTTCTCAATCGTACCATTACCACTTACTTTAGCTACACCGTTCAACGTTAGTGATTGGATCGAAGAGGATGTTGTTGTGCTAATCTTATTATCTGTTGTTCCCGAAGCTACCGCTAGATTATCTACAGAACCTGTAAGCAACTGAGTTAGCACAGACGATGATGAAATATCCATACTATCAATACGCCCTTTTAGGGAGACTGTTGATCCTGCTGGAATCTGATTGGATAAGATTACGTTCGTAAATCCTGAACCTGTGGTTAGACCTTGTTCTTCAAGTAAACCTCCAGATTGAAGAATCATCTGTTGAACCGTTGTTGTACCTGTAGTAACTACACGTACATTGCCGTCTTTTTTATTGATTACTGTTGTATGAAGTGTAGAATCTTGCAGATGAATGCTGTTGATACCGCCACCATTGATCGTGGTCGTTCCTTTGACAGTTACATGATCGAGAAGAGCATCCCCTTCCCCAATCCCTGCACCTAATAAAAGATCACCTTCGATCACCATATTGCGAAGCGTACTGCCAGCACTATTCAATTGCATATCACCTGTGATCTGTTGTTGACCGGATGCTGGTCCATAGACACCTGCTGTGTTGTATGTAGTCGTAGGCGAATTCGATTTGGACGTATTCGTACTATTCGATGACTCTAAAGAACGTTCTAATACCGTCACAGCTTCCGCGCGTGTTGTTGTATCTTTGGGACGAAATCCTTTTTCATCACCGTTCATCAGACCATTGTCGATAACGGCTCCAATAGAACCTTTACTCCAAGAAGGACTATTGGCAGTATCTTTCATGCGTACGGCTGAACTCGATGATTTTAACTTTTTCAATGAAGTCAAAATAACAGCTAATTCTTGACGTGTTACTTTTTGATTAGGATGGAAAGTATTATTTTTGTACCCTTCCATATATCCCTGTGACTTGGCAATTGCTATATCGTGATAGAACCAATCCGAAGGCTTTACATCCTGGTAAGCAATTGAACCTGCTTGTGTAAATCCAAATGATTTGTTGATCATAGCGGCTAGTTGCGATCTAGTCACACTTTGATCTGGTTGTAGACTTCCATCTTGAAATCCGCTGATATAACCTTTATTTTGCCATTGTGTTAATACATCTTTCGCCCAGTGATTCTGAATATCGCTGGCTTGAGCTGATTTTGTCGCTGTTAACCCCCATGCAGGCAAAGCAATGGCTACGCTCAGTAGTAGCATCATCCACTGGCGGTTTTTCTTTTTCATGTTCCCCAACATTAATTCCCCCAATAAAATGTAAGTCTTATTCATTTCTTGTACCTTTAGACGTAGGTATATAGACATATTATTTCATATTACTACATATTTTTTGTTTTGGGAATTGATTTTTCCTATAATGGAATTGTATGGATAACTAGCAAAATACCGTACCTGACTTGCCAAATGAATCTTTCTCTGTTAACATACTGAACAAACGTTCAGTATTATTTCTTCTATTATAAAGTACTATATACTGTATGATTCAGAACACCTCAGGAATCGGAGTGAAAACTCGTGAATAAAAAGCAATTGCAAACCGAACAAACGAAAAAAAGAATGGTGGATGCGGCTCGCGCCCTATTTGTGCAAAAAGGGTTTAAAGCGACGTCGATTGAAGATATCGTAGCAGCGACAGGTAGTAGTAAAGGAAATATCTATTACCATTTTAAAAGCAAAGAAGGTCTTTTTCTTTATTTGTTAGATGAATGGAATCGAGATTGGGAAGAAAAATGGTTAGAAAAGGAACATCTTTTTCCAACAACGGTCGAAAAATTATACGGGCTTGCTGAACATCTAGTACGTGAAGATCTAAGTCATCCGCTTACCAAAGCAGCCGATGAATTTTTTAATAGCGATGAAAAAGATAACGATGTGGAAGAACGAGTCTCTACGATGATGGCTTCTCATTTGAGCTTTAATCAGCAATTGATCCAACAAGGAATCGACAAAGGTGAATTCAAAGCCAATGATGCCGCCAAATTAGCGATTATTATGGAAAGCCTGATTATCGGACTTAGTCAAATGTCTCGTCAATCCAGTATTGAGGAAGCATTGAGTGTCTATGAATTAGCTGTACAGGTTCTGCTATACGGGATTGCACACCCTGCACCTTCTTAGCGTTTGACAACAATGCACTACTATTACTATAGATAGAATACTGTTCTCCTGCTCTATCACTAAAATGATATGCAGTAACATATTCTATTAATGTCATATTACAGACCGAACGTTCAGTATTTGAAAATGATGAAAAGAATAGATGGAGGATTTACTCATGTCGTTATTACTTCGTAACAGAGGCGCTATATTGCTTCTGATGATCAATATTTTTCTTATTTTTACAGGTGTAGGATTGGTTATCCCTATTATGCCTACCTACATGAATGAACTTCATATTAACGGTAGTATGGTTGGATTACTGGTTGCCGCCTTTTCGCTCAGTCAATTGATCTGCTCTCCGATTGCCGGACGATTATCGGATACATGGGGACGTAAAAAAATGATCGTCTCCGGGATGATTATTTTCGCATTATCTGAATGGTTATTCGGAATAGCAAATGATCCTACATTATTGTTCGCTGCTCGTATGTTAGGCGGTATTGGAGCAGCATTTATTATGCCAGCGGTTATGGCTTATACGGCTGATATCACTTCGGATGAAGAACGTGGTAAAGGGATGGGTTATATCAATGCCGCGATTACGACTGGATTTATTATCGGGCCGGGAATCGGTGGTTATATTGCTGAATTCGGTATACGTGTGCCGTTCTATGCAGCAGGAATCGCCGCTGCTATTGCAGCTTTGATTACTTTACTGGTACTACCGGAATCATTAACAGCCGAGAAGCGTCAAGCAACTATAGCGGAAACCTCTCTCACCAAGCAACCGAATATGTTTTTGCAATTGATTCATTCGTATCGTGAATCATATTTTCTTAGTCTGGTGATTGTGTTCGTAATGTCTTTCGGACTAGCCAATTATGAGACAGTATTCGGATTGTTTGTCGATCACAAGTTCGGATTTACACCGAAAGATATTGCTTTTATTATCACTTTCGGGTCGATAGCAGGTGCTGTTGTACAGGTCAGTGCGTTTGGCTGGATCGTGAATACATTTGGCGAGAAAAAAGTAATCTCATGGTGTCTTGTGTTCGCGGCAGTATTCGTATTGTTAACTCTATTTGTGAATCAGTACTGGATGATATTAGTCGTTACTTTTATCGTATTCTTATCGATCGATATTCTACGCCCTGCAATCAGTACACAATTATCCAAAATTGCTCACAATCAGCAAGGTTATGTCGCTGGTCTGAATTCTGCTTATAGCAGTCTCGGTAATATTGCAGGCCCGATTGTCGCTGGATTATTATTCGATATCAATATCGGTTTTCCTTATATAGCGGCAGCGATTGTATTGTTCTTATGCTTTATTTTATCGCGCAATACCAAGAAACTTGATGTATAAATAATATATTTAACTATCACAAAAAGAGTATCTATTCAGCATCTAGCTGTAGATACTCTTTTTGGCTTTTTTTACTGCCAATCTTCCGGCATAAAACAATACCGATCATCTTGCGGAGGATCGATCATCAGATGAGTCAATGGTGCTAAATAAGGTTCTAATTGTTCTGCGGCAACTACACTGGTTGCTGTTACTTCTACCGGATGTTCCAGATTTGTAATACTAAGCTTCATACGATCAGGATACATCCAAATAAAAGCTTTTACTCCTGCGATAATCACATGTTTGGGATGCTCTATTGGTGGATAGTTCCACTTTGCTGTAGCAGATGGAGATGAATCTGCTGAGATCAATACGATCGGTAGCTCTAACTGTTCAAATACTTCGTATAATTCTTGTTCTGACTGAATCCCAATCGCTATTAAAAGACAATCTCCATCTCCTACATGTCCTCCATACGCACGACAATATCGAAAATACTTCAATCGCTTAGACCATTCTAACAACGTATCTAAGGAATGCCGTTCAAAAAAGTAACGTTCCCATAATTGTTGCTCGGATAGAGGTTTATGAAGGGGTTGTTTGTTCTTTCTCCATTTCCACATTAGCTTCCTCTCCTTCTATATACAATCATAATCGATTCGCTTTGGATAAAATGCCTTCTACAAAATCAGTCTTGAGTAGTGTGTATTTTTCCCGATCTTCTGTCTGCTTAATAAGCTGTTGCTTCAATTGCCCGTAAGCGATCACTTCCTCAGGATGTTGACGAAGATAATTACGGAAAGTAAGGTGTCTATGTAGTTCTTGATTATCTTGAGCACATACATATACATGCTGATTCATCCATACTTGTTGATCTGGATGCCAGGGTACATAATTATCGATTCGTCCAAAAGCTTCTCTTCCTTCCACATCCAAGTCTCCTCGATGGTGGTAACCAAGTGTATGCAATGCTGTAATCACACTGGGTAATTGCTGTCTACTAGGGATGATGATGTCAATGTCTAGAATTGGCTTAGCCATTTGCCCTACAATCGAAGTACTTCCTACATGTTCAATACTTATATATTGTCCGGTTAGTTGCTTTGCCAAAATGCGTTTAATCTGTGCAAATTGTTCTGCCCACTGTGGATTATACGTTTGTATATCTATCATAGCGTAGTACCTCCTTTATCATAACGTGATGATTCAGATTTTATTTATTACCCTTACTGCTTATAAAAAATAACGCTTCAAACAGTATCATACCTGTTCAAAGCGCTATTGGACTACTTTTAGATCTTTACTTTATCACTATAATGAGCTGAACTTGATTATTAAACAACCATTATTGAGACACTGTAATTGGACTCTTATCTTCTAATAAAGCAAGATTATTGGTTACGATCGTATCTCCATCATTGATACCACTGTTGATAAATACTTGCGATCCTGTTGCTTTGCCTAACGTAACTTGTTTGCGAATTGCTACATTTTTTTGTACAACATAGATGTAAGATTTACCGTCGATCGTTTGGATCGCTTTGGAAGGAACAATAATCCCTTCTTTGGCACTAGCATCAACAAAGCTAATATCTGCTAACATTCCTGATTTGAGCTTATTGTCTGCATTCGAGACAGCCACTTTCACCGGATAACCTTTACCACTCTCATCCATCGGGCTAATATTTTTTACTTTACCTGTTTTGAGAATATTGGATGAAGTGACACGTACCTGTACAGGATCACCGATTTTAACATTGTTGATTTGATCTGCGGGAACATAGATCAGTGTATTCACTGTACTTAGATTTGCAATAACAAGTGCAGGTGAAGAGGGAGATGCCATCTCGCCTACTTCTGCATTTTTAGTACCGATAATACCGTTAATTGGAGAAGTCACGACTGCATCGTCTAAAGCATCTTGAGCGATATTTACATTCAGTTCAGCTTGTTTTTGCTTTTGCTGACTGGCTTCAATTCCTGATGTACTTTGAGATACTTCCAATTGTTTTTGCGCATTGCTGTAACCACTGTTAGCATTCTCGTAACTGCTGGTTGCATTTTGATAAGCACTTTGCGCTGTACTCAAATTTTTATTTGCAATCGTTAATGCTTTTTGCGCGGCACTCAATTGTTCTTGAGCATTAATCTGTGCATTTTTGGCATTATCGTTTGCTGTTTGCGCTGTTGCTTGAGCAGTCTGCGCTTGTTCCAATTGAGCTTGTGTCGCTAATCCATTTTGAAATAAGGATTGTGTACGTGTTAATGTTTTTTGCGCCGCAGACAACGTTTCTGTCGTTTGCTTGATATTGTTAGCTGCACTGGAAACTGCTGTTTTGGCTTGTTCTACTGCTGTAGTCGCTTGGTTAATCGATCCGTTCGCCTGATTGATCGAACCTGTTGCTTGATCGATTGCGCTTTTGGATGAAATAATACCATTTTTGGAACTCACCACTCCAGAGTTGGCAGAGACCATACCGGATTGTTGTGAATCTTGAGCCGTTTTGACTGCTGCTCCTGCCGCGGCTACATCTGCTTGTGCTTTTGCCAGATTGTTGCGCAGATCGTTATCTTCGAGTTTGAGAAGGACTTGCCCTTTTTTCACTTCAGTTCCGATATCTACAGGTAACGATACAACTTTACCGCCCATTTTCGGCATAATATTAACCGTTTCGGAAGGAGTCACTGTACCTGTATAGATTTCACCTTTGCCGATCAATCCTTTTTGAGCCTGACTGACTTTGACAGTTACATTCATTGCCTGCGTTGTTGCCGCTGCACTATTGGAAGAACAGCCGGACAATACAACCGTTCCAACCAACAATGCCGCTAATGGTAATTCCCACTTTGTTCTTTTCATTCGTGTTCCCTTTCTTTCTCTCTATATTGGATAAAAAGCTTTCGTATCTGAAAGCATATCGATATACGATTATTCTTTGATCACTTTGATACCTTTACGTCGACTAATAAATAAGAAAATAAATGGAATCGAACAGAATAGCGGAATAGAAGATACTAAGAATGTATCGGCGATTCCTCTGGAATACGCATCAAGCGTAATCAACCCTGAAGTAATACTTGCCCATGAACTTCCAAGTGTTGCTTGAAGCGATTGTGCTCCATCCAGTGTGATCGATTCAGATATTTGTTGTGAATGTAGTGCTGTGCGATTTTGCATTAAGAACGTTAGAATAGCAATCGCCATAGACCCTGCTATCGTACGGACTAGATTCGATGCTGTAGAAGCTTTACCGACTTTTTCCGGTGCTACAGCGTTCATCCCTACTGTAGACAATGGCATCATACAGATTCCGATTCCCATACCGCGGAACATTAACACAACTTGTAGCCATAGATGTGAAGTATCTGGAGTCAGTGTGTGTAGATGATACGTCATAAAGCTCGTTAATGTTAAGCCGAATAAAGCGATCGGTACAATCCCGATTTTATCAAATAATTTACCAGCAATCGGCATCATTACCGCCATCGCAATCGCCTGTGGTAATAAGATAATACCGGTGTGTACAGGAGAAACCGACTGAATATTTTGCAAAAATAATGGAGATAAGAACGTTCCTCCGTACAGCCCCATCATAACAAAGCTTGAAGTAATAACACTGATCGTAAATTTATAATTTTTAAATAAAGAAATATCGATAACCGGATTGTCTTTGCCACTTTCGACAAAAATCAAAAAGACCAGTGACCAGAAAGCAACAAAAAATAATCCGACAATTTTGAAAGAACTCCAACCATCGCTTGAACCACTTGATAGTGCATACAGTAATGTTCCTGCACAGGTAGCTGCTAATAAAAAGCCAGCTAAATCGAATTTGACGATAGCGCCTTTAGGCGGTTCTTTGATCAAAACAATAACCATCAAGATAGCGAACAGTGCGACAGGAATACAGACGATAAATAGGAAACGCCAGTTAAACCATTCGATCAAATATCCACTCAGTGTTGGCCCGATCGCAGGTGCAGCCATTGCTGCTACACCCCAGATGCCAAGAGCCATCCCGATCTGTTCGCGTGGCATAATTTTATATACAATCGTCATACTAAGCGGCATAATTACACCGCCACCTAATCCTGCCAAAATACGAGCAGCGATCAAAGACGAGTCACTCCATGCAAAAATACAAAATGCTGTTCCCAGTGTAAATACACTCAGTGCAGCGATCAAAAATTTCTTATAACCAATACGCTGCTCCATAAATCCCGTAATCGGAACGATTATTCCTGATGCGAGAGTATAGCCGGTAATCACCCATTGAATTCGCGATGTTGTCGATCCCAAATCGGTAGTCAACTGCGGAATCGCTACATTGATCAGACTGTTATTCAAAATAGCAACAAATGCTCCTAATATAATCGCTATAAAAGCAAGCCAGCGTTCTCTGGGCGAATCTGCGGGAGGAGCGGCGGCAACGACTGTGTCAGCCACATAAACCTCTCCTTACGATGTATGAATTTTCACAACCACATTTGTTCCAGGAATCAATTTGAGGTCTTTAGGTACATTTAGAGCAATTTCAACAGGAATACGCTGTGTAACTTTGTTAAAGTTACCACTTGTGTTGGTAGCTGCAATGTTAGCAAACACCGAGTTAGATGCTTCACCAATTTTGCGAATTTTACCTTGAATCGTGTAATCTCCATCTGCATCTAACGATACATCGACCACTTGACCTGCTTTGACGCGATTGATATCTGTTTCTTCAATATTGGTAGATACATATAGATCGTTCATATCAGCCATAATCGCTACAGGAGAACTTGGTGTACCAATCTCATGTTCTTTGGAATACACTTTTAATACTGTTCCATCTATCGGTGCACGTAGCACAGATTTGCTAATCATACTTGAATCTAGACCGGATACATCTTGTTCTGCAATCGGTTCATTGCGTTTAAGTACATCGCCTTCTTCGACATCAATATGATTAAGCTCTGCGGTGATCTGTGGCATCACTTTATATTGTGTTGCCGAAATGCGGGCATCTTCTGTTTTGACAAAATGGCTACCTTGATACCAGTAATAATAACCTAACGTGCCACCGCTAATAACAAGTAACACGATGAGAATTGACAATACGATCTTCCTTCTCACTTACTCCACCCCTGTAGTTCAACTTTTTTATTGTTACAACAAGCACTGTTTAACATACCTGTTATGAACGTCAATCTAGCTATAATCATGTGCCCAGTATTCAAACACACAAAGATAAGGAATTCGATGAGTTCTATCCAGAAAATTCATCTGAATTCCTTATAGATTTCTACCTAATCCTCGCTTCAATAAATCCAATTCCAACTCGTAATGCTCAATAATATCCTCGATCGGAACTTCTCTAGCAAAAAAACGAATAAAATTCTGAATCGTGATCGCTACAATAATTTTAGTCAAATGAAGCACTTCTTTTTCATCCGCTACATTAAGACGATTACGATTGATCGAGCGAATAAATTCATCCGTACGTTCTTTTGCTTCTGGATTGTTCACATTTAGTGCTAAGCGATGCTCTACCTTGTAACTCATATTCAAAAAGATATTTTGAGCAAAATAGCGATATTCATGATGCTGAAATCGCTCTAACATCATTTTGAAAAATGTATTAAACGCAATAAAAATATCACCATCATTTTCTTTGAGAAGTAACAGCACTTTATCCCGATTATGCTTGTTATACTCTTCCAAAATGTAAAAGAAAATATCCGCTTTATCATCAAAATACTGATAAAAACTTCCTCTGGGGATACAAGCTTCTTTGATGATGTTCGAAATCGAAGCATCTGCCAAAGCTGCTCTCGAAAATTCTTTGAAAGCCGCATCGATTAATACTTTGCGTTTTTCTTTAGGCAAATTAAAAAAAGTCTGAGTAGGCATGGATTCACTCCAAATTAAACATTTTGTTTCATATACTGTTATTTCAAGTGTAAAAAATTACATAAACAATTATAATGTGACACTGTGTCACATGTCAATAGCGTTCTGCTCCATATCTTCATATTTCTTTCCTTATCTTTATATTTACATTATTTAGAGGTTGATATTTGTATTTTTCGCTTTAATTTTTATCTCTAAAATAGGTAAAATCACTAATTTTTGTATGAATTTATTACCAATTTTTATGGTATTTACTTTGGATAATCAATGCTATATTACATTTTAGAAAACGCTTTCATTACTTATTTATCAGGAGGTGGTTACGCTTACAGTATATTCATATATATGTCACCTGTTACTGCAACGACTGTTTGTCAAAGAAAACACAGGCTGTTTTCAAGATGTACAGCTCATTACGTTTACAGATTGTCCATAACTTTTACAAAGGAGACTTTATTAATGAAACGTAAATCCAAATCGTATCTTTCGTTGACTGTGATTGCGGCTTTGCTACTCTCGTTATTTTCCTCTTCGCTGGCTTCAGCGGCTTCAGATGAAGAACGTTCTCTTTCTACCGCAGCAACAACAACAGGGATTCAATCGTATGTTAGTGCGATGCAACCCGGTTGGAACTTAGGCAATTCACTGGATGCTACAGGTGCAGACGAGACTTCATGGGGTAATCCTCGCGTGACCAAAGAATTGATTCAACAAATTGCTAATCAAGGATACAAAAGTATTCGTATTCCTGTGACCTGGGATCAACATACAGGCAGTGCGCCTAACTATACGATCGATGCCGCTTATATGAATCGTGTACAAGAAGTCGTTAATTGGGCGCTGGATGCGAATCTATATGTAATGATCAATATTCATCATGATTCATGGTTATGGACAAGTTATATGGGTCAAAATCATGATCCTGTACTGGCTCGTTATAATGCAGTATGGACACAGATTGCAGATCGCTTCAAAGGAGCTTCTAGCAAGCTGATGTTTGAAAGTATCAATGAACCTCGCTTTACAGAAGGTGGCACAACTGATCCGGCAACAGCTTACAAATTGCTAGATGAATTGAATACTTCTTTTCACAAAATTGTAAGAGCGTCCGGTGGTAACAATGCTACACGCGCAATCGTGCTTCCTACTCTAGCGACTTCTTCTACTCAGGCTGATCTGGATGCACTATCCCAGACGATTGCCAAATTAAATGATCCTAATATTATTGCTACTGTTCACTATTATGGCTTCTGGCCGTTCAGTGTAAATATTGCTGGATACACCAAATTTGAAGCAGATACACAAAAAGATATCACAGATACATTTGATCGCGTCTATAATTCATTTGTAGCTAAAGGGATTCCAGTCGTAATCGGTGAATTTGGATTACTGGGCTTTGATAAAAATACAGGTGTGATTGAGCAAGGTGAAAAACTGAAATTTTTTGAATTCTTTTCTAATTATGTACGTCAAAAAAATATGACTACTATGTTATGGGATAACGGTCAGCACTTTAGCCGCACGACCTACAAGTGGTCTGATCCCGAATTATATAATGTAATGAAAGCAGGCTGGACAGGACGTTCTTCTAATGCAGAGACTGACCTATTGTACTTCAAAAAAGGAGCAACGATCCAAGACAAAACAGTGAAATTGAACCTTAATGGTAACACATTTAGTTCTCTTTCTAACGGTAGTACAACACTGGTCAAAGGAACAGATTATACAATCAGTGGAGATACCCTTGTGATCAAATCCAGTCTGTTAACGAAATTATTATCTTCTGGTAAATTAGGTGTGAATGCTACTCTAACAGCTAAATTCAGCAAAGGTGCGAACTGGAATTTTAATGTAATCTCGTATAGTACGCCTACATTAAGTGCAGTAACAGGTACAACCAGTTCATTCGCGATTCCTACTACGTTTAATGGCAACCAATTAGCAACAATGGAAGCTACGTACACCAATGGAGGCAATGCAGGGCCACAAAACTGGACTCCTTACAAAGAATTTGCTACAGCATTTAGCCCGGATTATAGTGCGAATGTTATCAAATTAACACCAGACTTTTTCAAAGAAACCAACGATGGTGAAGTATTGCTCAAATTTCACTTCTGGAATGGCGATATTTTGAATTACAAAATCACGAAGAGCGGATCAAGTGTAGTCGGTAAAACGTCTTAATCTACCTACCGTTTTAGGATAAGATAGATACAAAATCAAAAAGACAAGCTACGGAGCATATATCCGTTGGCTTGTCTTTTTGTTTATCACAATGTTCGGAGATGTAATTCGGTTATATCTTTCCAGATACCTTCTATCTTTTTACCAAAATCAGCAAAAAAATGAGTGTGATATCCTTCTGTTTGCCAGATAATCCGACCAGATAATACAATCTCATCTTTCCATTTCAAATGATAATATACGGTCTGATGTTCATCTTTCCAATGATCGGTTACTGTTTCGATATGATATCCTCTGTGATACATACCTGCTAATAATTCCTCAGAGTTATGTTCTTGCAAAATATCGATATCTACCCCTACCAATTGATGTAGTTGTTTCAATACTTTGTAAATGCACTCTTGAAATTGATTAGAAACCTGATCAAAGTAAGTTTCCATCAGCTTATCCAAATTAAACATCTCCTAAACATCATATTAGTAGCCATGGTTCATTATATACTAATTTTATCCAATTGAGATGTTAAATTGAAATTGATAAAGTTATTTTTACAATATATTAGTTATATGGTCTGTGTAATTTAAGTTACTGACCATTTTTATTTGACTAATATCCAACCAAATCGCTCCAAAAAGGAATATATTCTATAGGCTCATCGTTGACTTCTATATACTTTTTCAATCCAAATTCTATTAATAAATACTGAATGATATTCGCTCCATAATAAATAATGTCTGTCTGATATACTGAGAACACAGGATTACCTTGCTGATCTGGAGACGATGGAATATAACGATGCGAATAAATAGGGATTAGTGTTGGCGCTTGATGAACATAACGAGAACATATTTCAATAGCAAGTTGTTGATCTAATGGCTTTGTTCCCCAATCATCATGCCAAAAATCATTGTGCTTTATATCAAATATTATACCTTCTAACGGTGCTGTTAAGACACTTTGAATCTTCTTTACATGATTGGGATTTGAGTTTCTCCAATCGACAAAACTAGAAGAGATTGGTAACGCTGTTTGTAAAAAAGTTTTCAAATCAGGTGGGAAAGTAATCTCATATCTTGATTGAATCTCTACTACTTCCAAGTCTGATAAACCATTTGTAAATGTAACACCCTGATTTCGAAGCTTTTGAATAAGTGTATTCATATTCATTAGCGTTCTCCTTTATCATTCTTTTATGCTGATATTAGGCTTAAAATATCACTTATCAATTAGAATGATGTTGCAAATCTTCTTCGATAATAGCCAGCGTGATATGATCTTGCCATACTCCATCGATTTTTACGTTTTTGCGAGCAGTACCTTCTTGAGTGAATCCTGATTTTAACAATACTTTGATCGAACCCATATTATGAGGCATGACTCCTGCTTCAATACGATGTAATCCTAATGTACCAAAGGCATATTTCACCACTGCTTGAACAGCTTCACTCATATATCCTTGACCATTATAGTCCTGATCCAAAAAGTATCCTATCCAACCACTTTGCAAATTGCCACGTACCACTTCAGACAAAATCACTTCCCCAATTACCGTATCTGTATCTTTTAGCAAAATAAGAAAACAATAACTGGTATCTTGTTCGGTAGATTCTAAAAAACGTTGTACTCGTTCTGCTTGACCTGCATATGTATAGAACGACTCCTACGTGTACCCGCAAAAGCTTTAAAAAAATCTCTATTTTTGACTTCTAAAGCAAGTAACGATTCAATATGTTCTTTAGCGAGTGGTGTTATCGTTAATCGTTCTGATTGTATAGTCATGTATAAGCTCCTTTGATATGAAATGTACTTGTTGCACTATCATTTGAAGATTAATTATTATAATGTCATATTACGTCCATGTCGTGCAAGATACTCTTCTTTGTCTTTGTAATCAGGCATAATACTACCTAATCGTCTCCAAAATGAACGATCATGATTCATATGCAGAAGATGGCATAATTCATGTACGATTACATAATCGATCACTTCTACAGGAGCCATAGCTAGACGGTAATTAAACGTAATTTTCTTGCTGGAATGGCAACTGCCCCACTTGGTTGTAGATTCTTCGATTTCGATACTTTTTGGCTTTACTCGTAATTGCTTCTGGTACTCTTCGATCCGTTCTAAAACGATTTTTTTACAGCTTGTAAAGTAAAACTTTTTGAGGCGGTGACGTAATTCTTCCTCACTGGAATCTCCAACTTCGATAAGTTCATGCAAAAAATACTTTTTGCCTAAATACAAAAACTGCCCTTGTTCCTGATATTCTTTTGCCATTGGAAGCATACTTGCTCTGGCTTGTTCTAACTTATTGGTGTTATCCAATAACCATTTTTTATTCTGTTCCATCACACGTATAATATCGGCTTCAGGTGTTCCATTTGGTGCTTTAACGATAATTAAGCCATTCGTCTCTAACTGAATAGCGATTTTGGTGCGCTTGCTATATTGCACATTACATTCAATGGTGCGCTCATCCAATTGTATTTTCATAGACATTCTCTTTTCTTTTATACAGGATACTTGCTTATGCTATTGCATCATTTTTTTAACACGTTCACTTCTATTATCTTTTATTTACTAATAATATCATTTTATATGTACAAACAAAAAAGAGAGGCGATATGCCCCTCTTTTTATTGATCTTATGATTATATTTATCGATAAAGTTATGGACTAACCATACCACCGTTAGCATTGATCGTCTCGCCACTTACATAGCTAGACTCTTGGCTTGCTAAGAATACATAAGCTGGAGCCATTTCTACCGGCTGTCCTGCACGTCCAAGTGGTGTGTTAGAACCGAATTCTTTCAATGCTTCTGTTGGTTGTCCACCTGCTACTTGTAGTGGTGTCCATACTGGCCCTGGTGCTACTACATTAACACGGATACCTTTTTCGCCAACTTGTTGTGCCAGTGCTTTACTGAACACGTTGATAGAACCTTTAGTTGTTGCATAATCGAGCAACCCTGGTGAAGGAGAGTAAGCCTGGATCGATGATGTATTAATAATCGAACTACCTGGTTGCATATGCTTGATCGCTGCTTTGCATAACCAGAATAGAGAGTATACGTTTGTTTTGAATGTAGCATCAAATTGTTCTGTAGTTAAATCAGCAATCGATTCTACAAACTGCTGTTTACCTGCTACGTTAGCTAGAATATCGATTCCACCTAATTTAGCTACAGAATCTTCGATCAATTGTTCACAGTACTTTTCATCTTTGAGATCACCTGGCATAGCATATGCTTTTTGACCTGCTTCTTCAATCAATTTCACAACTTCTTGAGCATCTGCTTCTTCATCAGGTAGATAAGAAATCACAACATCTGCACCTTCACGAGCAAAAGCGATTGCTGCTGCGCGTCCGATACCACTATCTGCTCCTGTGACTACTGCTTTGCGTCCTGTTAAGCGACCTGTACCACGGTAACTGGTTTCTCCTGAATCGGGACGTGGAGTCATCTCTTTTTGCAAACCTGGTTCTGGTTGTTTTTGTTGCCAGTCTTCGTTTGCCTTAGGATATTGAGTTGTTGGATCTTGCTTTTGATATTGGTCAGCCATGATTGAATTTCCTCCTCGTAGATGATGTTTATAGTCGTCGTTCTGGAAATTAATGAGCTCTTTTTCTATGTAACCGTCATGGCTTATCTTCAAACAAAAAGCATATCCTTTTTTTCTAAACATGTCAGAAAAAAGAATATGCTTCGTATTATGGTATCTTCATAGGCGTTATTATATGAAAAGTAATATTGGATTAATCTATGCGTTGACTGGATTTTTTTCCAATTCGAAACACATAATAACTGGCAACTACAATCGCAATAAATACGATGCCAATAATCAAGGAATTATGCGTATCCGGGTTAAACCACATACCAATCAGTACCAGAAATAAAAAGATAATCACGATATAATTACTCACTGGAAAAAACAACGATTTAAATGGATGTTCATGAATATCATTTTTCCATTTTTTGCGAAACTTAAATTGGCTAAATGCCATCGCTAACCACGGAACCATACCGGGCAAAATACTTGCACTGTAAATATACAAAAATAATTTAGAATCTGGAAATAAGTAATTGAACAGCACGCCGACCAATAGTAAAGCGATTGTCGTCATAATACTGTTGCGCGGTACACCGCTTTTCGAAATTTTAGCAAAAAACGGTGGCGCTTGTTTGTTTTGCGCCAGTGTATACAGCATACGACCTGCACTATAAATCCCACTATTACAACCAGACATCGCTGCGGTAAGCACCACAAAGTTAATAATACCGGCTGCCGCTACAATACCTACTTTGGCAAATGTTAAAACAAACGGGCTTCCACTTGTACCGACTTCATTCCAAGGATAGATTGTGACAATAACGAAGATTGCACCTACATAGAAAATTAATATCCGCCAGACGATATTTTTGATCGACTTTTTCAGCGTCACTTTAGGATTTTCTGCTTCACCTGCGGTAATCCCGATCATCTCAATTCCCTGATAAGCCGCTGTGACAATACATAAAGCGAATAAGAATCCTTTTAACCCGCCAGCAAAAAATCCGCCATGGACGTACAGATTAGATAATCCAATCGGCACGCCACCATTACCTAATCCAAAAAAGATCATTCCTGTGCCAATCACTAACATCGCACTAATCGCAATCACTTTAATCATCGCAAACCAGAATTCAAATTCTCCATAAAACTTAACAGCCGCTAGATTGGCTGCTGCAATAATACCGACACCGGCTAACGCTGGAATCCACTGCGGAATCTCAGGGAACCAGTATCCTACATAGATTCCTATCGCTGTGACCTCGGCCATCCCAACCGTTACCCACAAAAACCAGTAACTCCATGCCGTTAAAAATCCAGCTAACGGGCTAATATATTTATGAGCAAATGTAGCAAACGACCCTGTGACCGGTTCAACGATTAACATTTCGCCCATCATTCGCATCACAAATAACATAATCACACCTGCGATCAAATACGCCAATAGCACAGAAGGCCCTGCCCATTGAATCGTACTTGCTGATCCCATAAATAGCCCGACACCGATTGTCCCTCCAAGAGCAATCAGCTCAATATGACGTGTTTTGAGACCTCTAGTTAATTGTTTCGTTTCCAAAAAAAACGCTCCCTTTCAACTGTGTTCATCTTTACATTTTTCAATACTGCACATGATTTTCTACAATCTAACCCATTATGTACAACGATTATAATATGCTTATTAATGTGTTCGCTGTGACATACATTAACGCATTACAGAATTACTTCAACAAATTGTAAGGGAATATTTCAAGAAATACAACTATTATTATCACTGCAAAATATTTATTAAATCACAAAAAAAAGCGAACTTTTGCAAGTCCGCTTCCTTATTGTTATATGATCTAATTTCTATATCCTTTTATAAACAAAGAACTTTCAGTAGAACGCTATCGTTATTCTGATTTAAATTGAATCTGCTCTAGATAAAGCCCTTCTGCATCTGCCATACCGCCTGTTTGTAGCTTTTCTTTGGATAGCAAAATCGTAGGAATATCTGCTGCTTGCTTTTCCCCTAATCCCACTTCGATCAATGTACCAACCATTTTGCGTACCATATTGTACAAGAATCCATTTCCAGATACACGGAATTGTACAAATCCGTCCACTACCTCGACATCTAATGTGTAAATAGTACGTAATGTATCTTTTTTCTTCGACTTGGCATTGGAATAAACAGCAAAGTCATGTTCTCCCAAAAAGTGAGCACAAGCTTCTTTCATCTTGGCGATATCTAGGTTTTTGGGAACATGCATACTGTACTTCCGCATAAATGGATGGCTATATGCTTCATTCCATATTTTATAAATATACGTTTTGTTGGTCGCATGATAACGTGCATGGAACCGATCGTCGACTTTCGATACTTCTGTAATACTGATATCTGCTGGTAAATAATGATTTAGAAAGTTAAAAATTTTGGACTCTGGCAAATCTTCTTTGATTTTAAAATTAGCGACTTGATGTAGCGCATGTACCCCTGCATCTGTCCGGCTAGAACCTATAATTTCAATCGGTTGATCGACCAGTACAGAGATCGCTTTTTCAATCTTACCTTGTACCGTATTATCACTATCTCCAAGCCGTTGCCAGCCTTTATAACGCCCACCATCGTATTGGATGATTAATTTGTAATTGTTCATGTGTACTCCCTTTGTATTGGATAAAATAATTACTTTGAAGATATCTACTGTATCATATTATGTGTATTTCGTTTGGGTTTTAAATAATTGATTTTTAGTCTTCTATTTTTGTAGGCTCCCATGCACATTTACAAGTATCACAACTAGAAATAATACCACCCTTTATTACTTTAATACATCCGAGTAACGCTAATAGCCCGATTAAAATAATGCTTCCGAACGCTATAGAATGTTCCATTAACTGATACTACACACAAACAGATATAGTAAAACAAATCATTGCACCAGTCCAAACAAATCCGCAAGCAATTCCCCATCCTGATCCTGTAGTAACTTTTTCCGAATCGCACCTTGGACAACGTTCCCCTTCATAAGCCATACTTCATTCCCCTAACATTTTATAATAGCTCTCCATAAGCTCTTAGTACTGTAATGCGATCTAAAGTAATAAAAAAATGATTTTTGCAAAGCAAAATATCTTATATTTATGTATTACGACATATGTGGCTGAATATTTTACACTTCACAATTCCTTTCTACCAAAAGTGGATTGTTAGCTATGACTTGCTTTATATTCTGTTGTGCTTGTGGCTGTACTGTAATCCCGCCCTGACGAGCAAGTAATATCCACCGGAGACAGGCAAGTGCTTCAAATATGTGTAATTCTTCTTCAGCTATCGGGTGCTCTGCTAGATAAGCATCACGGAATACTTCAGCATATCGCTCTGAAATATAAATTTTCTGCAATGTCATCGACCAGACCGCATCATACCTTGAGTCGCCTAATTGTCCATTCGTCCAATCGATTACGGTATAACGGTTTTCAGCAGTCAGAATATTTCCCAGATGAAAATCACCATGAATCACACGATTCTGCTCTAGCGTAATCATAGGCATAATCTGATACAGTATGTCACTAATATCTGTGTACATTGTGATATCAGGAAAAAAGTAATCTACAAAATCGTATTTCGGCAGTAAAGCATATTCACTTTCTGTGATCTTAACATGATGAATAGCAGACAATAAGGTAGCAGTCTGAACAATTTTCTTTTTGTTCATGTTGGTAAGTGCTGTTCCGTCAAATGTTGTGAGTAATACCTGATCTTCATTATCAAGCATACCCCACCCTATCGGCTTAGATACAGCAATCCCTTTAGCCAAAAGAAACTGCAATAACAGATATTGCGATCCTATATCTGGCTTCGCCTGTTGATTCCATATTTTCAGTACAAAATCACCTTGAGCACACGACAACTTGATGACTTCTGCTTCAAATCCTTGTTCTAACGGATGCTGAACTATATCGTATTTAGGATGTAATAACGTATGTAAAAGATCATCTTGCTCATTCCACTGTATATTGTGAAGGATAGTAGGCAACAAGGTTCCTCTTTTCTGGCAATATGTAATACCTGTAGTTTACATGTATCTTATCATTTCTACAGATACGATACATCTCAAAATAGCTAGCAAATAATTATTAAAAAAGAAGCGGAATCGCACACTATGATGCTTATTCCACTTCCATATGTTCGTTTTAATTTAGTCATTTTATATTTTTCAGACTATAGTGTATATCCATTAGTTCGCATTCAAATCGTCTACATCTTTTTCGAAAGCATCTTGATACTGTTGGAACAATCCTGTATCAAACTTATAGTCCGAATCGTTCGCTTTAGGAGGATCAGTTTGTAATTGTTTGTAAAGTACATCGGTTTCACTAGAAAGCTTACTCCATACTTTTTTCACATTAGCATATTTACTATCGTCCAATCCTTGTATATAAGTATTATATTCCGCTTTCTTATCCATTGCTGCACCTAAACGATCTATTAAAAAGTCTATATCTAATTTATCCCCTGTAGCACTGGTTCCATTGTAAGTATACGAATTGATGTTTACAAATCCATCATTCCAAATGTCTGAAGTTACAAAATTTCTAATTTCGCTCAGCTTTGATTCTACAGTAGGTTGTTCTGCTTGAGTCGTCGCATCACTATTACTCGCAATCTGGTTACCTGCTGCTTCACGAATAGCATCAGCAATTTTTTCCTCATCTGTTTTTTCATTTCCACATCCTGCAAATACACTTAAAGATAAACATGCTAGTCCAATCATTACTGTTTTTTTGCTCCAAATAGGCATCGTCTGTTGCTCCCTTTTTTCATTTTACACACCTTTATTATTATCGGATAATTTAGAAAAATTATGAATTTCTAGAGATACTATTCTATTTTGGATAAGATCTTGTATCACTAAAGTCTGTATGTAGACACAAAAAAGAGGAGCTTATTGCTCCCCTTTTCTAGCTATATCAGTCATCGATTAGGAATCCATTACACTGATTTTTTCCACAGTATTCGTATTATCTTTATACCAGATCATTAGAATCTGTCCTGCTTTGAGATCAGATAGTTTGAGTGTAGTTGCTGTGCTATTTTTATTACTTTGTGGCATGATAGCTGTAATTTGAGAGATAGTTACCCCTTCACTCACCGAGATTGTTTTTTCTACTCCTGTACTGCTGATATTGGATGTATTACCATCTCGTCGATCTGCTGTTGAAGTAGAATTGGTATTTGGTGTATTCGTGTTAGGTGTGCTGTTATTAGGCATACTGCTTGAGCGAGGTGCAGTTGCATCGGTGGGACTAGACATTGTAGCGCTATGATCATTCAGAGCCGGAGAACGACGTTGTGCTTGCTCCATCACATCGATTGTCACTTTGCTCCCATTTACAGAGACTACTTTACCGATCAGATCAGCATTCATCATGCCGCGCATCGCATTGCGATTGCCTCCGCCACCCATTCCACCGCTATTGTTCACAGTAATCTGTTGCGCAGTAATCGCACTACAAGATGTCAATAGAATCATTCCACATAGTAGTAGCATCAGGAGAGATACTGAGTATCTGTTTTTACGCATATTAAGACTCCTTTCTAACAGAAGATCGTAATCGTAAAAAGTCCTTCCGGATCAACCATTCATACGTATCTTTAAAGCCCATATACGATAAAATAATCAGCAACGGATAGACAGGATAGATGTATCTAGACTTGATTTCCCACAAAATGTAGAACCCGACAAATCCTAAAATCACCAGTACTAACGACACTTCATCAAATCGCTTCGCACGTAGACTGCCAATCAGACGAATTAGAATAAAGCAGTACATTAAGAAATTCATCGTATATAAGATCCAGAGTATTCCACTACGATAAGGTGAATTGCCTGCAAATAGATCAGTAGCAAAGGTCGGATAACTATACCCACCCATAATAAAGCCGGTACGCTGACCACCAGAAGAACCATCATTACCTATACCGTATCTTTCGATCTGGTACGTGCCTTCTGTCCATGTCCAGATGATTTTTTTATAATACATCGTTACCAGATCGCCCAAGCTTGCTGATGATAATTTCTGAGCAATCGAGTCTTTATATAACTCGGTACTTACTGCTTTGTTGTAGTCCGCGTCTCGCTGGTAAATGTTATAACTTTCACGGTTATCCCAGAATCCAAATGTTTTGAGGTTAATTCCCATATTCAGCCACATATAGATCGGTGCTGCATTGGTCGTGGTTGAAGTCTTTACTTTACCTGTTGTCTGTAACAGTGCATTTTGTGTCCAACTTGGAATATTGAACAAAACAGCAAACAGACATAAAGACAGTACAACTTTTTTCCAACCGATCTGCTTGATATAGAAAAGAAGCGAAATCACGATCGCCAGCAAAAAGATAATACCTATACTTCTAAAATAGTTACCAAGTGTCACTAAAATAGCTGCAAAAATTAGATATTTAACCGATTTTTCTTTCATAAAACGAATCCCAAAATACAGCGCAGATGTAAGCAAGGTCGTCGCAATAACATCATTATAGATAAAGTTACTCATAAATAAAGATGGAATATACGTTGCGGCAAATACCAGTACACCGTAATCATGGTCTTTGGACTTGGCATTAAGCTGTTTGTAGATTAGATAGATCATCAGTGTTGTGATCAGAGCAAAAACAATATTAGCTAACTTAATCGTTATATAATTATCAGGGAATACCGCCAATAACGCTTCAATATACAACACTGTCGAATAGTTAAACGGGAACATATGCAGATATCCGGTCTGATTAAATGTAGAATAATCGTCTTTATACAACATATTCATCGCCAGTGAAACTACAGTCTGTGAATCATCTGTCGGCAAACGGGTAAACAGAAAAATAATGACCACCTGAATCGCTAACGAACACAGCAGAATAATTGGAATCACAATCTGAGGACGATAGACATTCAGCTTCAAGCACAAACGATACAATATCACACTGAATACCAGTAGTCCGATAATAAGCAATAAGAATGTTCCTATATGCTGTTGCTGTAGCATCGGTGTGTCTCCATATACCACATAATTGTACTCTGCTCGAATAAAAAACGAAGATGCGATAAACAAACTGACAAAGAAAATTAGAATCACATACAACGTTTTTTGGATACCTTTTAACATCGAAAAACTCCTTTGCGGTAACATAGTAGTAGGCATACTAAAAATGCCAGCGATATTTCAAAAATTGAATGTAAACTGTTCCCGTTCCATTCGTGTTCACCCATCGCAAGCAAGTCTGATTCCCACTGAAAAATAGTGATATCCGCAATGTCGATCTACTATTTTTCGGTTGATAGATACTATCTGTAGCGTACTTATTCTCTCTTTAGTTCCTTCTGAAATCTTATTATAAAGGCTCAACCTGAATTATTGATGAAAATGAAAGGCAGTTGCAGATAATTTTTCAGTCATTCTTCATAACTACTGTATGTATTGCATTATTTTAAGGAGGTTTTAGGATGGATTACGAGCAATCTAAGTACCATATTGTAAAACAAGCTAATCTATATATCGCCAATCACAGCCACTATACATGGTTCCAACATCCAGGTTCTGTCTATGAATTGGCAACACTGAAGTTATTAGATATCAAAGGGATAACGACGTTTGCCCCTTTGCAAGAGTTTCCTCATCTTAAAAGTCTAGAATTTGGCACAACCGATAGCACGCTAACGATCCCTGATCTGGTCGGCTTAGATCAAGCGAGTCATTTGGAACGACTGGCTTTTGTCAGCAAAACCAAAATCAAACATAATATCGAAGTCATCGCCCGGCTCTCCAACTTGCAATCATTAGGATTATATAATGTACAACAGGCGTTGCCAGAAGATTTGCTATCTGCGCTGACTGCTCTGCAATCGGTTAGCTTATGTAAGCACAATTATAATAGTTCGGCTTCTCTTCCTGCTACTCTGGAAGAAATCAGTATCACTGTAGACGGTCTAGCTACGTTACCATCTATTCCTCCTGCAATTGGTGTAAAAAAGGTATCATTACACGGGAATCGTTGCCAGATGGATACCCTTCATTCTTTTGCTATTTTTCCAAATGCGGAAGAAATCAAAATCAATGCTCCCAAAATCTTAACAGACCTTTCTTATGTATCTAAGCTTCAACGACTTAAAGTATTGGATATTAACTTTGCCCCTGTAAGTGATCTGACTGCTTTAGATCAACATCCAGCGATAGAAGAACTACGACTACGAGGATCATTGGTTGAGCAACTAGATTCAATTAAGAGTTGTCCTGCGCTTAAAATATTATATTTAGAAAAATCGAAGTTGCAATCTATCGCAAATATACGTACCCAATTCCCGCAATTACAACAATTATGGATATGGGGTACCAAAGTGAAAGATTTAACTCCTTTAACAGATATGAGTACTCTACAAAATCTAGATGTAACCATGCTCAAGCCCAAATCGTGGGACTTTTTAGCGACATTGACCGGCTTAGAAGTGTTGGATGTATACAAAACATCTTTTGCTGATCTTCAGTTGTTACTGGAACTTCCGAATTTAAAAAAAGTGCGGTTAGCTCATAGTAATGTGGATGTAGAGTCAGATGAATATCACGCATTGGAACATGTTATTTTGGCGCGAGGGGGAGTGTTGAAATAATCAAAGAATCTGCTATTGTTCTACTTAATATATAGGGATGTAAATATGTTCAATATCCATATCAATCACATAATGGACTTTTCTATTTTCCACAAACGGAATAACGCTGAAATGATGTAATGTACAAAAAACTGCAATCTGCTCTTGCATCGTTGTTGTTTCTTGTAGAACTTGAGCATACATTTGTTTTAATTCATAGAGATTGCAGTACTTGCCGTAAATGATAACTTGCTGAAAATATCCATCCATTTCTATAAATATCATCAGATCACGATTGAGTGCTAATCAATCTATATAGCTTAGAGTAGGTGAATCATGTGTTGAGGTTGTGCTCTTCTATTTTAATTGTAACTCTACCGTTTATCTACAGCGACTTATGTGTAATGGTTAGCAACGGTGTTTATACACATTTCAACGATTAGGAAAGGTGGAAAATGATATGTCTGCACATTTAACTACAGATCCAGAAGCGATTGAAACGGTCAAAGAACTGATTAAA
This sequence comes from Paenibacillus nicotianae, assembly GCF_042681745.1. Taxonomy (NCBI): domain Bacteria; kingdom Bacillati; phylum Bacillota; class Bacilli; order Caryophanales; family Paenibacillaceae; genus Paenibacillus; species Paenibacillus nicotianae. Next base: position 3,182,447 of record NZ_JBHUGF010000010.1, read on the forward strand.
GATATTGATACTGCTATGCTAACAACGATTTCGGGAGGACGTCTGGTATCCCGTCCGATGAAAACGCAAGAAATCGAATTCGATGGCGACCTCTGGTTCCTCACAAAAAAAGATACATCCAAATACGAAGATATTCTACAAGACCCTCGGGTCAATGTATCGTATGCAGGTAAATCTTATGTGTCGATTAGCGGAACCGCTGAATTCGTCGATGATCCTGCTCGTAAAAAAGAAATGCTGAATAAAATTATCGAAAAAATTCTGGACACCTCTCCAGACGATCCCAACCTGTTATTGATCAAAATCCATACCGAAACAGCCGAGTACTGGGAAAGCGGTAGTGCGATCAAAATGGTCACTCATTTGCTTAAAAAAGCAGTCGGTAAAACTTCTGATCCAAAATCCGAACCTGGATTGAATGAGACAGTAGACTTGAGTCATGCGCCGAAGAGTTAAAGAATAAAAAAGAGTCACTTTGCACAATGTATGCGAAGGGGCTCCTTTTTTATTTAATATTTCTATTATTAATTAATACTTTCAATCATTAAAATTCCTTAAGTTTTTCGAAATAAGCCATCAATTCAACAACTTCTGTAATTAAATCTTGATTTCTTTTATCTAATTTATTTAATAAATTATCGAGTTTTTCTTCAATTTTTAAATTGATATTAATTTTACTAAGAGGTATTTCAATATCCAAAGAACCTTTAATTAAGTTTTTTTTATAATTAGATAAACCTTTATTAAATGACTTCTGTACATCTACTTGTTCAATAACTCCGTGACAAGAAGCACACAAAGTTACTAAGTTATCTAAGTGATGAACTCCTCCTAAATTACGGGGTATTTTGTGATGAATATGAAGATCAACTTCAGATTCGCAAACTAAACATTTATGTCCATCACGCTCTCTAACTTCATTTTTCAGTGATTCTTTAAATTGAATATTCCACATATCTGCGAATATTAATCTTCCTCCGCTAATAATATTTTTCTCTATAACTTCAATATGAGGTTTAATAATAGATTCTACTCGAAAAAGAATTATATCAGCTAAAGAATTCTCATCTGCCTCTAATAATATAATTTGTTCTATTTCTTGAGCTTGTGTATTAATAGTATCTCTTTCGTAAATCAGCTCAGATAGTTTTGATATTAAAATTATTAAATCATTATTTCTTGGTTCTACAATTAATAATTTTTTTGCTCTATTATAAAAAATATCAATGTTCTCATTTGCCCAATTTTTTATTTTTATTTTTATGTTTTGGGATATGAGTGGATGCCATTGTGAATTTTCGATTGTATATGACTTAGTTACTTCATTTCTTTTTACGTAAGGATCACCATTTTTGTATTTTTTAATAATCTCAAGTGAATCAATATAAATTTCTTTATTATCTTCTTCTGATTTCCTATATTCTGCTATTTGTTTTTTATCTAATCTAGAAGAATTTTGTTGATTAATTTCTGATTTTAAAGCACTTAGTATATCTTCTAATTCCCAATTATCGTAATCTTTTTTATCGACTAATCGGGTAAGATCAATATCTTTCCATTTGCTTAAATACTTAATATTGTTTACTGATGCTAATTTAGATATAGAGGTGGTCAATTCCTTCATTTTTTGAGAGTCAAATGGATTATAATCATTTTGAACTTTACTTTCCCTTATAATCTTTTTATTTTTTTTTATTTTTGTTTTTCTAATACTGTAACCTTTATCAATATCGCTTAAAGAAACAATATTAACTTCTTTAAAAAACTCATCAATATTCATTTTCTCCTCCTTTTATTTAAATTAGACATGAGAATATATACCTAATCTTTGAAAGTCATAAGCTTCTTCATATAACTAATATACATATTATTTATTCACATCTAAAGCTATAATTTATAGAAATATTGCAAAATATGATGCTTTAATTCAACACTTTTTTCTGTAATCAAAACTTGCTTTTTTCTATACCTTTGATCCAAATCTCCTTCAAAGTTATACAATCCATTCTCACTATTATTAAATTGTATACTTTAATATCTATACACTTTATTTTTAATGCCTTGTACTTTGATTATCTGTCCCAAACCCTAATAAATATCTTCTTGTAATTTAAAAATAAATAATTATCTGCTTATATCGCAAGTTTCTACGTAAACTTTGAGATATCGAAGAATATAACATAGTTAATGTAACAGAAATAATTCTTGCTCATGACTTAGATCAAAATTATGATCATAAAAGTGAAACTGACCTACATCCAGATGAAAATGACGTTTTTCTATCATTTAATTTTGTTATTTCACGTTTCCATCCGCGAATTTTCTTTCTGGTGTAATCCAAATTGGGCATAAAATCTTCTTTTTACTGTGTTCTATCTAATTTGAGTCAAAGGCCGAACATGTTAATATCGTCCAAAGTGGAATCAGCATGACCTCTTACAATTTCACTCTCATCTTGCAATCCAGCATATACAATAGGCAGTACTAATTCTTTATCGATTATTCCAAACCTTCTCGCCAGATGTCCAAAGCATAATATAGCAATTCCTTTTACATTATCATGAGGGTGCTGGCTGTATTTCAACATAGTATCTTGGATAAATGCTGGATCTTCTGCATATAACGCTAAAGAAACTAATCCCGTAACAATAGCATCAGGATCATCCGAATAAATTAACGCAAGCACTTCTTTATCATTTTCTATAATATGACTATCGTACGTGTCATGTTTGTAAGAAATACAGGCTAGTTTTTGTTCAAGAATATTGATGTTAGCCCATATGTGCGAAGTGTCTTTATTATTTGCAGTTTTCAATTTTTCAAATTCATCAATTGCATTTTTTTTAATACAAAGCTTTTTCTGATTTTGAATTGAGCCAGAGTTGGTTTCTCTATACATTGTATAATGGTTTTTAAAATGATGTCTTGCTTCTGTTAGTGAATAATCTGCATTAGGGCCGCCCCTTACCCGATCTGCATCCAAATCGGTTTGACCATCATCTTCCCAATCACATAACCAACAAATATCGTATCTTCCTTGTTCATCTAGTGTAGGATAACCACAACAAGGACAGTTGAATTTATGCATGTTGCACCTTCTTTTTGAGTATGTACATCGTATTAACTTTATAAAATAATAGATTCCTTAAAGAAGATACTCATAGTATTTCTCTAAGGAAACTTACAATACTAGCTTCATAGTCTTATTTATCATTAAAAGAATACTAAAAGATTATTGTGACTACATACGCAATCCATGGAAGTACTGCACAATAGGATGCTTTAATTTAACACTTTCTGACATGCTCAAAACCCGCTTTTTCCCTACTCTTCGATCCATCAAAGCCAGGATGTTCAGCAAGATATCCTGACCCTCTAGACTTTCATCAATAGGGGTTGCTAAAAACTTGGTTGCCGTTGCGGTAAAATTCGATTTGCTAAGTGCCGTCTGCGCAGATAACAGTTCTTTGGCAAGTCCGTTCATTTTGCGATTACGTGCCATGACTTTCAAGCGATCTTCAGGAACCGCTCCATTGGTCTCTTTGCGAAGCGCTTCGATCTCATCCATGCTGATCGGAATGCGCAGATTGGGATCGTTTTTAATTTCCATTTCGCTCTGATACCAAGTGATTGGACTGGTTTTGTCATTCATATTGAAAATGTTCTTCTTATCTACTGTGATATAACAGTTACCCGATTTGCCGGTCAGATAGCTGTAACTGGTTGCGCGGTATTCTACTTTTCCTTGTAGTGACGGAGCGAGAAAACCTTCTAAATTCTGCTTCAATTTACTCCAGGACATACTTCCTCCTATGTTGTGAAAGCCTGACGACCAATAGAATGGTTGTCAGGCTGTATTTTTAAGTTAGTATGTTGCTTATAACAACATTCATTATATTATATCATTTAACTTCATTTTATATTTCTATTTAACGATATATACAATATTATTATACTAAGTATTTCCAAACGTTAATAAGGAGAACTACAATGTCAAAAAAAATTACTCTTGTTTTATTATTTATAATTTTGATTACGCCTTTATCCTCACCACAAATTATTAATGCTTATGGTAACAGATCAGCTAATCTTTATTTAACTTCATATGATGGTAAAGTATATCTAGGTAATTTATCTACTAATATTAATAATCGTTCTTCGGTTTTCAATTCGTCTGGAGGTTATGGTAGTTCTCTAAGTACCAAAAGTATTTGGAATCAATATGGACTCTACGGTAGCGACTATTCACTATATAGCGCTTGGAATATAAATACTTTAACTCCTCCACAAATCATGTTCAATAAGACTACTATTGGCTATGTATCTGCAAATCCATATAAATTAAATGCTATTCATCCAGCTAAACTCTGGAATTTTGCATACACTTACTAATTGCTTAGATATTCCAATAATATTGCGAATAACATAATTTTATTAATCAGTATCACTTTCTAATAACCTTATAAAATAAAAACGTCCTCCCTTGAATGAGAGGACAATTTTACATTAATCTTGTAATTACTCTGTTTGTGCCTAAATAATATACTTCTACTATTCTTGCACCGTCTCTAATTGCTTCGCCGCAAACTCATCAAGCAACGCTCGTACTTCATTGGTATTCTTGGCGCTCATCAGTTCATTTCTTAGCTCACTGGCTCCACGGAACCCACGAACGTAAATCTTGAAAAAGCGAGGAAGTGGCTTGAACGAACGAGGTTCGATTTCAGAATATTTGTCATGCAAATCCATGTGTATTCTTAACAAATCCAGCAATTCTGTACTGCTATGTTCTCTAGACTCTTGTTCAAAAGCAAACGGGTTACTGAAAATCCCGCGTCCGATCATCACACCGTCTACACCGTACTGCTCCACTAACTTCATACCAGCTTCCCGATCAGCAATATCGCCGTTAATCGTAAGTAGTGTATTCGGGGCGATTTCATCACGTAGCTTTTTGATCTCTGGAATCAGTTCCCAGTGTGCAGGCACTTTGCTCATTTCATCTCTAGTACGCAAATGAATCGACAGATTCACAATATCTTGTTTGAAAATATGAGTCAACCAATCCTGCCATTCATCCACTTCTGCAAAGCCAAGACGTGTTTTGACACTCACAGGCAGACCGCCTGCTTTGGCTGCTTGAATAATCTCTCCTGCGAGTTCAGGACGACAGATCAGCCCGCTCCCTTTGCCATTCTCGGCTACATTCGGTACAGGACAACCCATGTTGATGTCGATCCCTTTAAAGCCTTGCTCTGCCATACCAATACTCATCTGCCGAAAAAACTCGGGCTTATCTCCCCAGATATGAGCCACGATCGGCTGTTCGTCCTCGGTAAACATCAACCGCCCACGCACACTATGATGCCCTTCAGGATGACAATAACTCTCCGTATTCGCAAACTCGGTAAAAAACACATCCGGTCTAGCCGCCTCACTCACCACATGACGAAACACCACATCCGTCACATCCTCCATCGGAGCCAGTATAAAAAACGGCTTCGGTAAATCACGCCAAAAATTGTCTGTCATGTTAAAAATCCTTTCGTTCTATATGAGAATCAACATTATTTTACTTGTATATTGAATATCATCCCAAGATGGCATGTGTATACTTAAAAATAAACAAGGTTGAACTTTGCTATTCTATAGTCTGCCTAAATATCTTTGATCAAACTTTAATAAATGTCAACTATTTAAAGAGTATAGTGTATATGTACATCTCTGCGGATTAATATAAAAGGAAACCTGCTTTAAAAGCAGATTCCCTTTTATGGATAAGACTAGAATAATTGTTTTGTTTTTTTTACACTGATTTCAGGTTCTCCAAATAAACTTAAGATAGTTTGTTCTTTAAAGGTATAGACCGTTTGCCAATCATTATTATTATAACGAGCATAGACTTCATAGCAAGGAAAACCATCGTGGATGCCTTCAAGTTCTAATTTACCTGTATTATGAAGAGTAATATAAAATACATAGTCAATAGCAGGTGCTCCAGTCATTTTGGGATTTGCTGAGTGACAAATGCATTTAATCTTTATTTTTGTGGCATCTTTTGAAACAACCTCATGTCGAATGGTATTATCATCTGCCTTGTCGCTTGTAATTGATACTTTTTTAGTAAACAAATTTGTAAGTCTCTCAAATGTCGTGCCTGTACGAGTATCACCAGAAAATTCAAATCCACCAGAACCTGTTGAATACTTAAACGTTAAATACTGCCTTGTACGAGCAGTAACATTATCAGCGGTTGTAAAGCTTCGATTGTCACCTTTAAATTCTACTTTGTATTGCTCTACACTATTCGGAAAATCAACCCAATCTTCCGCAATAAAAGAACGTATTTTGATTGCTGCGCTAAATGCCATACTAATTTCCTCCTAATATTTTATGAAATATAAATCTTGTGTTCTTTGCATATTTTTAACTATTAAAAGACAAAAGTTCCACACTTATTTCCTTTCTTTACGATAGAAGTAATCAAATGCTTCTTCATATATAAAGTAGAAAATTAACTTGTTTTTACAACCCATATTTAAAATTAACTTTAGATCATATAAATCTTCTTTTCATTTAAAGTTTCAATAACTTTATAAATTGTATATTGGAAATTATTTTCAAGCTTACATCGAAGACTATCCTCACAGTTTTATATTCTCAAAACAAACAAATCCACCCTATAGTATCTCAGGTGGATTTGTTTTCTATATAACAAGTTTATTTACAGAAACTGTGTCTCAAGCGATCTCTTGCGCGAATCAGCTTCAATTTAAGATCATCAAGCCACTGTGGTGCATCTACTATATCTGAACCTTCCAGTGTCCATAACAATTTCGAAAATTGATACAACTTCATAAATCTTTGGAAATACGGAAATGATTTTATATCCTCATCACTTAACGAACGAATCGAACGATAACCTTGTAAGAAGAACTTCACTGGCAAATGATCCACATGTGTAGCATCGTCCAAAAAATCATCCAGAGCTGTAACAATATCATGCGCATACCAACTGTATACTGCATCATCAAAATCGATAACATGAAACGAACGGTATTTCTCTTCATAAAACAAGTTGTCTAGCTGAAAATCATAATGAATCAAACCATAATTACTACTTGAGATAGGCAAATTTTGAAGATATGCCGTAAGTGTATGCAATTCCTGTATAGCTTCTTTCTCATTCGGATAAGATTGTAATATTGTATTTATTTTCTGTAGTATATCCTGCCAGTCCCATTGTCTGTTAGAACTTGGATCGTATAATTCAGATAACTGATGCAGGGAAGCAAGTGATTTCCCCCCAATCTTCACATTGAACTTTGGTAATACTCTCGTCTAATCCAACGCCTGTAGCTGCATGAAATACAACCGCAAAATATGCTCCTTCTGGATGCTGTACCGTTTCTATATACTTTCCATTAACAGAAAGAACAGGAGCCACACAAGGATAGTCATTCGATATCAAATATTCCATAAAGGCAAGCTCACCTGTAATCTGTTCAATTGAACTCTCTTGCTGATAGCTGAATCGCAAAAAGTATCGTGTCTGCTTATGCTCGAACGCATATACAAAGTTAGAACTAGCACGCCAGAACATCAAGCTACCTTCGTCGTGTTCCCAATGTTGCATAAAACTTTTGGCGATATAATCTTCAGACAGACCTTTAACCATATTGCTTAACTTCATCATTTCGTTGTTTTCCTCCCGTTAGATCAGAAAGGACTACACTTTACTAAGAGGCTAGCCCTCTTACCTATATAATATATAATTTGGATGATTAACTCTTTTCAAAAATCATCACTCCTTCTATCGCTAAATCCGTTGAACTCAGTCGTCTAGAAAATCCCTCTTCTTTTCTTGCTCGATTCTATCCCGCAAATAACTTATTTGACCTTCTATTCCATGTTTATGTTCAAGTAAGTCAACAGAATTTAAAAGTCCTAATACCGATTCAAAATAAGCTATCCTTTGTTGTAGAATAGGAACCTCACTTCCCGACCAACTTCTTGAACTTTCCTCAAGCGGTAGTTTTCTGAAATAACTATAATCCTGATTATATAATAAAAATTCTTGAAGTAAGGACAATCTTCTTTCCGTAGAAAAGTGTGAAACAATATGGAAAATCATTTTCATAAGTTCTATGTTTGAATTCAACTTGGAAATGATCTGCTTCAAAAAGTTATCTTGCCTCTCTATAACTAAGGAATTTTCCTCTCTGTTGTGTAAGAAAATAGTTTCTAATAGAGGTTCTCTATATGAATATCTAGTTTTTTGATATTCAAATATAGAGAGTAATACTTCTTCCATGATTTCATCATATTCTTCATGCAGCCAAACACAAGAATAATCATTATCATCATTGTATCGGCGATTTCTCAAATCCTCGTATCTTTCTATTAATTCAAGCATAAATTTAGGTTCTAGTTTAAGAATTTTATTCAGGTTTGAACCATCGTAATCAACATGATGATGACTACACTCAAGCACCACTAAATAAGCCCGTTTCAAAAGGTCAATATCGGCCTTAAAAAGCATTGTAAGATTTTTATTGATTTCTGTATGAGGATTAAACATCATCTCAAATGCCCCAGCAAATTGTTTGTTAACATTAGTCCTTTCCAAAAGTATTGTAATAACTGTGGTAATCATTTTTTCATTCTTGTCCATATATTTTAAAAGATAATCTGTTTGATATGGCATATGCTCAGCGCTAGCTTCTTTGTAAAGAGTGAGTAATAAACTAGCATCTTCTTCTGTTATATTATCTTTTGGCAAATGGAACAAGTATCCATATAGCCAATTATTTATCGAGGTAACATGCGAATTGCTAATAATACTGGACAGTGATTTATAATCTTCCACTCTTGAAGTGAATACAGCCAAAAGGGATATCGGATTAATGGATAACGGATCGTTTAGATTCAAGTATTCATTAAAGACCGTTATACCCAGTGTAGCATCTCGATCTAATAGTGCACCGAAGACCTCAAATAAACTTTCGTAAAACCTATACTCGTCTCGATTTTTAAGAAAGCCACTCGTTTTAATATCGATACATTGCTTAAAGAAGTTTAGATAATCAACCTGAGTATATTCTCTAAAAAAGTCTCTAATTTTTTCATTTCTCATCTCTGTTATTTTACTGTAGTCAAACCCCTCCCCATCTAACTCTTCTAGTTCCCCAAATAACAACTCAGATAAAATATACGTTTCATTTTTAAATTTCTCCTGCATCTTTATGTCGAACTCAATTTTATGATCCTCTAACAAATCGAAATATTCTTGTAAAATGCTGCATTCCAAATAGCTTTCTTTATCAAAGAAATTCACGACAAATGGAAATAGGACGATGTAATCACTTTGTATTATTTCTGTAGTGCAAACATCTAAACGTGACGAACTATAGTTATATATCATTTCAAGTACTTCGCTACGTAGTTCCTTTTTATTGTACAACTCAAATATATAATTCCATATTTTTGTTCTTAATTGATTGATAGATTCTGAATTGTATAACTCAAATTTTCTAAACCGTACTGATTTCCCATGGTAATCGGTACTTTCGAATTTTGTTTTAAGATAGTTATCTGCAATTTTAACTAATAATTTCATCAAAACATCATTTTTATTAATTTGGATTTCATTCCACAATACATCTATTACAATGTGTTGGTATTCATATTCGAACAAATGGGAATCTAAATCAAAACCGAATGTCTCCGTTAATATCGTATACACATATGAGGCTAGACTTGGGCGTTTATCAAACAATGATAAAAGAAGTTCATTTGCTATTTTGAACATCTCTTTTTCCGATGATATAAAAGCACTCAATATACTAAGAAGAGATGGTTTAGGTATGTTATTGTCCTTTTTTATATGGAAGTCCTTATAGTCGAATCCCTCTGGCTCTAGCCCTTTCACACTGTCTCTAACATATAAAAGTGTTGATGTTTGATCTATAAACCAAAACATACTATAAAGTTCAATAGTTGTTTCCCCATCGCCTTTTTCTTTTGCAATAGCTAATGCATTCTTAACGTGAGAACTCATTTTCTCCATAATATCTTTGCTATTTAAGGAATTTAACACAGGGTTAATAGCATCAATTATTAACTGTTTTCTTTTCGGAAAGAATTTATTTAGTAAGCATGAAAAATCGATAATGCTCTCCTTAAAAACCGTCAAATAGAATAGATATGTAGCCAAAACTTGATCCGAAACTCTTACTGCTTCGTTTTCATACATATCAAACACTTCAATATCATGTAATTTCTTTAAGGCTTCCCAAAATTCGTACTTAGAAATAAAAAATGCTTCCTCGATAGAGGTCATTTGATCGTTATTTGAGAAGTCTATAGTGCGAAAAAAAGAAACTATTCCAGCGGTTTTCTTTATATTTACATCATCTAACGCATCAATATCCCTTTTTATTGACTCATAATATTCTTCATAAATCATAGTTACATCTCTAATACTCTGAAGGTTATTCTCCTTTTTTGCTACTTTCGCAGCCATAATAGCAAGCCGTGGATTTCCCTTTGCTATTTCAGATATTCTTTCTAAGTAATGACCGTTTTTTATTTCGAATTCTTCTTCGATTAGATTACTAATCTGCTCATTAGTCAACGGATTAATTTCTAATTCATAACCACCACCGTACTGGCGGGCAATATTTTGAATCTTCTCTATTGCGTAATCCCTCACTGTAACAATGATTTTTATTTTTCGACCGAATTCCTGCTTGTGTATCCATTGGAGTACATAATCAAGTTGGTTTAACCTATTAGCATCATCAACAAAGATTAAAAAGGGCTTAGAGTCAGAAAAGTGCACAGCTAAATCTTCAAAAATACTAACTCCTCTGTTAAAAATGCACCTTATCTCGTAATCTAAATGAATTTGTTTAAATTTATGACAACACTCTAAGGCTATTCTTGATTTCCCTACTCCCGATCGTCCAGAGATCACTATTAAATCTGTAGTTTCCAGTGCAGTTACTATGGCATTTACTTCTTCTTCTCTGAAGTGGAATTGAGTGTCTAACGGAGTCGCCACTGCACTTTTATTATAAGATAAAACAAAATCTTCTATTGTAATGACTTGACCAGTGTCAACTTCAATGCCTAACAGATCCCTTGCAATACCTGGATACTTTTGATACAAGTCGAAAGAAAGGGGACCTATTCCAAAAATATTAATATTAACACCTTTGTCTTGGCATAGCTTTCTTATACCTTTTTCTTCTTCTGTCGAAAGTGAAGAGGTATGACAGTAAACAACCTCATCGATTAGATCGACAGCTATACCTGTTTTACCTTCATCAAAACACTTCTCTAAATCTTCAATAATTTTCTTGTATAAATTTGATTGCTGTGTTGTGTACTCAAAGAAAGCATATTTTCCATTAGTAAGTGTGCATAAGGAATCAGGTGTACCTTTTCTAACTTTATCAGCACCAATGACTGACCCTAACGGATTAATATCGCTATAACCCTTCACATGCAGATAAGCGTCAGAAACCTTCTGAAATACATCCCCACTTAATTCACGAATTCTATTTTGAATTTGGTTTATTTTAGACATTTTAAACCTCCCGACATTTATGTTGGACACTATACTAATTTCGACAGATTCTGGAAGGCATCCTTTAATTTTTTTGTTATTTCGCAACACTTTATTTACTAATTTTGATAGGGAGGGTGAGACATAAGAATCTTATTGCTACGCTAAATATTTACTAGGAGTAAAAACACATGAGCACATTCTCAGAACTTTTGACTGTTCAAGAAGCAGCAGAGAAATTGGATGTAAATATTTCAACTGTTACAAGTTTCATTGAAAGAGGTTACTTACCCGCAAAAAGATGCGGAGGTAGGTCGAGAATTCACATCGATGATCTAAAAGAGTTTGCCTAAATAAGTAATTGGAGTTGAATGAAGATTATGCCCCTATTGTGAAAGAAATATTTGATCTTTATTTTTATAAAAATTGGGGCATGCACAAAATTAGCAACTATCTTATCGAAAAGGGCATTCCCACCCCAAGAACAGTATCAGGGGAAGCAATGCTGGACAATTATGGCATCAAAGCATCGTGAAACTAATTTTAAGCAACATGGTGTATACAGGGACACTTGTTCATCTTCGATAAAAAAGGATTTTATTTCCAAAAAATGAAAACGGGTAGCCCCTGATCAGCAAATTGTTTATGAAAATGCTCATTCTGAAATCATTTCAATGGAAGAGTAGCTCGCTGTACAAGAGAAGATGAAGCAAAAAGGTAGGAACAAAAGCAACGGGCAGGAAAGTATATTTGCTCATATTGCCGTTTGCTCTGCTTGTGGAAAGGGGATGGTATTCCGTAATGACAGACTGAAGAATGGGGCTTATGTTTGTGGAGGGTACGTTAAACGTAAACGCTCTTACTTTTCGTCTCACATAATCATAAGGTCAAGAACTACAAGCGCCGTAAAAGACGACCTCAAAGGGCTTATAGCAGATAACGTTAAGCTAGAAAAGATATACGGGGCGACTAACGAGAAAGCTAATAAACAACCAAGTAGCTACACTAAAGAGTTGGCGAAAATCAACAACCTGCTTAGTCAACTAAACAAAGAATTTCAAAGCCTCTTACAGCTGTATTCTGAAAAAGTAATCGACATCAAGCAATTTAGGTTACAAAACGAATACATTCAAGCTGAACAAACAAAACTTTTGCAAAGCAAATCAGAAATTGAATCTAAGTTAGATGCGAAAAAAGACATGGAGCACCAAGTCCATGCCTTTAAGCAGCAAACATCCCGCTTCGCTAAACTAGACATCGAGGATGAACAAGTTTTGAAGCAGCTACTTCAAAGACTCATTCAAAAGATTAAAGTTAATAAAGAAGGTACTGTAAAAACAATTCATTACAACGTCGCCCACCCTACAGGAATCGGCGAATTATTACAGGGCTTAATCGGAAGCCCCTATTAATTTAAGTAACACTGTACATTCCACATGCACCGTATGCGGGAACATGTCCACTGGCTGAACTTCCACCGTCACATACCCTCCATCTTCCAGCACACGCAAGTCTCTCGCCAACGTCGCTGGATTACACGACACATACACCACACGCTCCGGTTGCATCGCTAGAATCGTTTCCAACAACCTCGGATCGCATCCTTTTCTCGGTGGATCGACAACGATCACGTCCGGTGTAATTCCATTCTCTTTCCAACGCGGAATCACATCCTCAGATGCACCCACTTCAAATTCTACATTGGTCATTCCGTTCAATACCGCATTAGACCGAGCATCTTCGATCGCTTCTTTTACAATCTCCACCCCATACACTTGCTTCGCATGTTGCGCCAAAAAGAGTGAAATCGTTCCAATTCCGCAGTACGCATCAATAACGGTTTCTTTCCCTGTCAGTCCAGCATATTCAACCGTCTTGCTATATAACACATCCGTCTGCACCGGATTCACCTGATAAAAAGAACGTGCTGATATCGCAAACTTCACATCACCGATATAATCGTGGATCACTTCGCGTCCCCATAATACTTTGGTGGTATCGCCGAAAATAACGTTGGTCGTCTTGGTATTTACATTCTGGCAAATACTGACCACCTGTGGCATTTCGAGACGGATACGGTCGATCCATTCGCTTGGGCGTGGTAGACGTTCTCCGTTGGTGACGAGGACGACCATCATCTCACCGGTACGGAAGCCGACTTTGACAACCACATGACGTAATAGACCTGTACCTGATTCTTCATTATATGCAGATACACCTAGCTCTTTGCCGATCTGTTTCACTTTGGCGATCAGTTCATCGTTACGGGTATCTTGAATAAGACAGGTATCCATATCGATAATACGGTGACTGCCACGCGCGTAGAAACCAGCAACCAATTGACCATTGATTTCACTGATTGGCACCTGTGCTTTGTTCCGATAACGCCACGGTTCAGCCATGCCTAGAGTAGGTAAGACTTTGATTCCTTTATTTTCGGAATCGTTCTGTGTATCTGCGTTGTGATTGGAATCATGCTGAACCTGTTCATCTACCTGTACATTCAGCTTACCGATCCGTTGTAAATTATCTATCACATGCTGACGTTTCCATTCCAATTGAGCGTCATAGCTCATATGTTGTACCTGACAACCGCCACATTGATTGTAGATCGGGCAAGGGGCTTCTACGCGATCTGGGCTGGATTCTAGGATAGCGGTCATTTTCGCATAACCGTATTGTTTTTTCGTTTTGAGTACTTTGGCTTGAATCTTCTCACCGGGCAAAGCGCCTTGAACGAACAGCGTATATCCTTCTGCTCGACCTACGCCTTCTCCGTCGTGATTCATACCGATAATCTCTAATTCCAACTCGTCATTTTTGGCAACAGGTAAGTTCGCCAGCGCAAGGGCTGTCGCTTGACTCGGCTGTTGCCGATTGTTACTATATTTTCTGCCGCCTCTGCGGTCTTTACTCATCTCATTTGGCTCCATTTCTGTATACACATGACTGCATTTCATAGATTGCTCGGCTCTATCCAACATCTTACTTTATAAATACATTGTCCACTACGAATGGACATTCCGAAGAACAATTCCTCTAAAGATTGTATAGAAAAATACCTATACTTACAATAACTATCCCTATCTTTTCATTGAATATTTAACATAATGATCTAAGCGATCTCTTATCTAAAATTGTGGATATCGGCACATCTATTTTATTATAACGTAATACGAGGGCTCTAGGAGATAATAACGTCATTTTACGATACATATAAATAGAATATACAGAACATATGTTGCTATTCCAAAAGAAATTCTGTTAAAATATATAGACTCGATCATAACAAATAAGCATGCGATAAACACATAGCATACAGCTTCTAGTCCTACATTTTCTGCTATACATATCACTATATAATCGGCAAAAGGAGTACATGATGAAAGCTACTATTAAAGATATTGAACTGGATTACGAAATGTTTGGCGAAGGGACAACGATTTTATTTTTACATGGCAATGCGCTTGATAAACTAAGTATGCAGCATTCGTACGAACCTATTTTTCAAACGATCTCTGGATACCGACGCATCTATATAGACTTACCAGGGATGGGTAGCTCTACAAGTAGTCTGTCAATTAACAGCACTGACGATATGTTAGACATACTGCTAGCCTTTATCCAACAGGTTGCTGGTAATGAAGATATTCTATTGTTCGGACATTCTTACGGGGGATATCTAAGTCTTGGGATTATGAATAAACTACAACACCGGGTCAAAGGAGCTTATCTTACTTGCCCTGTGGTGATCGGAAAATTTGACCAACGACGAGTCGAACAGCAAGTGCCTATCATTGAAGAAGAGATTATTACAGATACAAGCACAGGTGAATATCAAGATTATTTGAGTATGAATATTCGGATCAATGCTAAGACTTGGGAGCTTTATCAACAACTTATTTTGCCGGCAGTACGCCGAGCAGATCATGACTTTATGGATCGTATTCAGCGAGAAGGGCAACAATATTATCGTTATGCATTAGAAGAGCAACTGTCTTTGCATGATGACACTGTTCTTCATGTATTGTTAGGCAAAATGGATAATGTGGTTGGTTATCAAGATCAGATCGATTTCTTTACAAAATATCCTCATTCTACCACGACTATTTTAGGAAATAGCGGTCATAATTTGTTTATTGATGTAGCCGAAGATAATCATGAATGGGTTACGCATTTTTTGAATAAAGTAAACTAACATTCTTCTAACTAGCCTCACCATACATCATTACACAAAAAACGCCTATTCCCCAAAGGAAAAAGGCGTTTTTTAACGTTGAGATCATTTATTTAAGATCCGAGAACACTTGCAATTTCTGTGGCAAAATCTCAAAAATCCCCGGTAATGATCCACCGAGTTCACCGTCTAGATTAATTTGTACATTATTACTAGGCGCTTCGATCTCTAAACGATCGGTCTGGAAATAAATAATCTTCGGATCGTTCAGATGCTCACCACGAGCAGCGATAGAGATTAAGCGGATAAATTCGGCGATATTACACTTTTTAACACCGATAAAATCAAATAATCCATCATCGATTCGTGCACCAGGTGCTAACTTTTCAAATCCGCCTACAGAGTTGGTATTGGCAACAAGGAAAATCATAAATTCCTCATGTAGAGGTTCTTGACCATTCGCTGTGATTTTCAATTCGGTCGGTGTTAAGTTAACGACTTTCTCGATGCCTTTCATATAATACGCCATCTGTCCGATCATCGTTTTGAGTCGACTAGGTACTTCGTAAGTCAGCTCGGTCAGTGATCCTCCGCCAGCAATATTGATAAAATAGCGATCGTTAAAGCGCCCTACATCGATCGGTCTCGCATTCTGGCGAATCACCAGATCGCAATAATCTTCCCAATGTCTCGGTACGCCTAAAGCACGCGATAGATCATTGGTTGTACCTAGTGGAAAAACACCAAGTGGCGGTGGATTATCATATTCAGCCATACCGTTAATGACTTCGTAGATCGTGCCATCACCACCGGCGGCAATAATCAGATCATATCCATCTTCGATCGCTTTGGAAGCAGACAAAGTAGCATCTCCTTCACCTGTGGTCGCATGACAACTGGCTTCGATCCCGCCTTTGTCTAACCGATCCAAAATATCCGGTAATCGGCGCTTCATTTCCTCCCGACCAGAAGAAGGATTATATATTAGTCTCGCTCTTTTCATTCCATCATGCCACCTAATATAAATTATGTTGTTATGAGTTGGTTCAACAATGACTGAATCTGACGTTCCATCCAGTGAGATAGCAGTGGATGTGGCAACAATGCTGTACCTGCATATTCATAGCTTAACCCTTCTACACGCCCCGGAATCACTTGATTCAGGAATATCCCTTTGCTTAGAAAAAGTGGCGCTATTAGCACTTTATAGCCGCGTGCTGTCCATTCTTCTGTTTTGGCGCGCAGACTATCTGGATTAAGTAATGCATAGTCAGTATGAGCCACTTCACTAACCTGTCCTACCCGCTGAGCTAAAGAAGAAATGCCTTTCTCCCAGCGCTGTCTGAATCCATCATGAATACTGCCATGACCGACAACTAACACCACTTCATTCTCAGGTGCAACTGATAGATGCTTTACTTGATCCCAGACCATTCGGGCGATATCTTCATCATCATCGGCTGGATAACCGAAATGAACATTCGCTTGAATCGTAAAAGGTTCAAGATTGGTCTCGCGATCCGGTGTTTCTTTGACACCCAAAGCGTACGCAATCTCGTCCATATGTGTACTACCAGAGGACACAAATAGCGGAACAACCAAAAGATCGGTCACACCTTGTGCTTCCAATGCATCGATTCCATCCTGAATAAATCTTCCCGGAACATTGTCCAGGAAGACTGCATTGACAGGTAGATCGCTTGGCAGATGGATATGAGAAACCGCTTCATCAATCTGCTCCATCCAAGATGTTTCCGGCGAACCATGACTAATTATTAATACACCGGGCTTCATAGAGATTACCTCCCTAGACGTTCCAATGTCATTTTGTATCCATCATTACCATAATTCAGACAGCGTTTTACACGAGAAATGGTAGCTGTACTTGCACCCGTTTCTGCTTCAATCTGATTATAAGTTGAACCTTTACCTAGCATACGTGCGACTTCAAGGCGTTGTGACAGAGACTGAATCTCGTTAACTGTGCACAAATCATCAAAAAAGACATAACATTCTTCTAAATTTTTTAGTGTCAAAATCGCTTCGAATAATTGATCAACACTTTTATCATCAAGTTTTTTAAGTTGCACGATTAGATCATCCCCTACTACGGTTACTGTACCTACATTGTATAGATTACTGGTTATTTTTTCAAGCATTAACGATGTACAGCATTACAGGATACCAGATTTTTGCTGTAGCAACCTATTTATATTTCACGTTGAACAATCATTACCGCTCAAATCAAGCTTCCTTTAACAGTCAATTCTATTATTTAAACCATCCACGCTTGGTAAAAGCAGTCATCATCCCTGCTCCCAAAGCAAACATCAGCAACAATACACCAAAATATCCATATTTCCATTTTAGCTCTGGCATATTTTCAAAGTTCATACCGTAAATCCCGGCAATCAATGTCA
Source organism: Paenibacillus nicotianae (assembly GCF_042681745.1). Lineage (NCBI taxonomy): Bacteria > Bacillati > Bacillota > Bacilli > Caryophanales > Paenibacillaceae > Paenibacillus > Paenibacillus nicotianae. The sequence continues at coordinate 3,200,616 of NZ_JBHUGF010000010.1, forward strand.
GTGGCATAAATATGGTCGTAATCACCGTTAACGTTTTCATAATCGTATTCATCCGATTGGAATTGAGCGAGATATAACTATCCCGTAGATCGGAGGTCATTTCACGATTCGATTCAATCATATCAGACAACTTGAGCAAATGATCGTAAATATCACCAAAATACGAGTGATGCTGATCGACTTTCTGAATATGTTGTGAATTAATCACCCGATACATCAGATCACGCATCGGAATAATCGTACGTCTTAACTTCAATAGACGCGAACGCAGTACAAATACCTGCGCTAACAGATCATCAACCGGTTCGTCAGGCCCTGTATTTTCAAGTTCATTCAATTCATCTTCAATTTCATACACACAAGGAAAATATTCATCAACGATTTTGTCTGTAATGATATAAGCCGCAGCAATCGGGCCGTTCGCCCATTTGGGACGATTGCCTTGCTGACCATAACTAATAATCCGTTGCCAAGCCGATTCAATTTCCCGTAGATCGCTATGATGAAAAGAGACTAAGAACTTCTCACTTACAAATAAATCGACTTCTTCGACCAGTAATGTCTCGGGATGCATAGCGTGCAGAACAAGAAATTGCACTTCACCATAATAATCAATCTTCGGACGCTGAAGCACATGCAGACAATCTTCTACAGCTAATGGATGAAAATGAAAAAAAGTACTTAATAACTTGGACTCTTCTTCTGTAGGTTGATTAAAATCTACCCAGTACCATAAGTAATCGCTAGACTCTATCTCTTCTAACTGTATATTCTGTACAATTTCATGTTCTTGAGTAACACCGATAATGCGAATCATTGACCACATTCACTTCCTTTGTATCAAATATAGAAAGATCGTCTGCGATAATTTTCTACTTTTATCCCTATTTCACTTAGAATCGCACAAAAAACCGCCGTTCGCAAGAAACGGCGGAAGTGATCTATAATGATCCGACTGAATTAGAACAAATCGAATAATAATTTGAAAATAAGCCCTGATAATACCGCTGCAATAGGAATCGTAACGACCCATGCAATTACGATACGTCCAGCAAGTCCCCATTTTACTTCGCGGAAGCGCTTGGCAGAACCTACACCTAGAATAGCAGATGTAATCGCATGTGTTGTACTTACAGGTAAGTGAGTCAATGTTGCTGTAAAAATAACCGATGCTGCTGAGATATCAGCCGCGAATCCATTGATAGGCTCGATTTTGAAAATTTTGGTTCCCATTGTTTTGATGATTTTCCAACCACCGACAGAGGTACCAAGAGCCATCGCTGTTGCTGCTGAAATTTTAACCCATAGCGGTACATCTAGATTATCCTGAACACCAGCCGCAACAAGAGCAAATGTAATAATACCCATCGCTTTTTGTGCATCATTCGTACCATGAGTAAACGATTGAATCGCTGCTGTCAAAATTTGCATTGTCCGAAACCCTTTATTAACATTGTGCGGGCTACGTTTAGCAAAAATCCATTTCAGAATGGTCATCACAATATAACCAATCGCAAATGCAATCAAAGGTGACAGAATCAATCCTTCTACAATTTTGATAAATCCGCTCCAGTTCACTGAACTTGAACCTGCTCCAACAAATACAGCTCCTGCTAGTGCACCAATCAACGCATGTGAAGAAGAAGAAGGAATACCGAACCACCATGTTGCTAAGTTCCAGATAATTGCAGCAATCAGTGTCGCAATAACGATCTCTATACCGTTATCCAAAGTTGCTGGATCGGCTACACTACCACCTATCGTTTTGGCTACGCCTGTGAACGTGATTGCTCCCAAAAAGTTCATCACTGCCGCCATCAAAATCGCTGTACGTGGCGGTAACGCTCGAGTAGAAACCGATGTAGCAATAGCATTTGCTGTATCATGGAATCCATTAATAAAATCGAACGCTAAAGCCAAAAATACGACGATAGCCAGTATCCATATTGAGGTTTCTACCATATCATTCATCGCCCAGATGGATCTCTTGCACTCCAATCAAGAGAATCTGCGCAATCCTACCTCCTTAGTTATCTGTTACAGATTATTGCATCTCTGCATATTACATCCATCTATACTCAGCAAAATGGATCAATATGCGTATCTTGTAAGCAATTTTAGGAATTACGCATAATAATAGATTCGAGTCTATTCGCTACATCTTCGCAAGCATCAGTCGTTGTTTCCAAACGCTCATATATTTCTTTTTTCTTAATAAGTTCGATCGGGTCTTTGACTGTGGCAAATAAATCTTTAATACAGTTACGCAAAACGTCATCACCCTGGTTTTCCAGATCGTTCAGACGAATCGTGTGTTCACGAATAGCCAGCAGTTTTTTATGAGACAACAAGTGAATAGCTTTTTGAATTTCATAAGCAGATTCACGCAAAATTTCAGCAAATTGAACAATATAGTTATCCGGCTCAGTCATATGATACATATCAAAACGAGAAGCACAAGCTTCCAGACCGTCTAATACATCATCCATCGTTGTCGTCAAATCCATAATATCATCACGTTCAATAGGTGTGATAAATGTTTTGTTCAGTTCGGTAATAATGGTGTGCGTGTAATCGTCACATTGATTCTCGTACGCCTTCATTTGTTTCGTAAACTGTGGAATATCCTTCAAGTTAGGAACTTGTTCCGCAAAGTAATCTGCAGCCTGCACGATAGCATCTGCCATGTTCTCCAGCGTTTGAAAAAAGATATCCTTTTTCTTAACACGCATTTCTATAACCCCTTTTCGAAATTTTGCCGAAAAATGTCGTAAATTAGAATTATGAAAACAAAATGATTTCATAACAACCTTTGTTATCTTATCAATCTGTACATAGGTTTGTAAAGATTCTGTTTACATTTATCGTACAAAAATCATACAAAAATCGACTTTACTTTCATCATTTTAGCATATTTTTCCTTTTTTACCCGTTTTCGCTCAACTTTTTACCATCTATTGTTAAATGATTTTCAAACGACGGGCTATTGGGAACAATATTGTAATACGTCACACCAGGCACAAGCGGCACTTCTTGACCATTGCTCATAAAGCGAATCACATCACCACTTTTTTTGCTCCATTGACCTTTAATCTGTTGACCTTGCTGAAATAAAATAGCTTCTCCGCCAGCATCCAGATTCAGACTCAATCTACCGATATCATCTAATACCTTATAATCTCCACCAAGCACGATAATATTGGAAGCTGTTAAAGGCTTGCCACTGTTCAGATCAATATGCGGTTCATGGTTCATACTACGAGTGTAGACTCCACTTTTGGCATTGTAGTCATAGCCTACTTTATAACTTTCCAGCAAAAATTGCAGTTCGATCGATGTCGCTTTTGTAGCTGTCGGTACAGATGAGATAATGCCTGTAGAACTCATTTCATCGGTAGAATCAGTAGAATGTTGAGTCTCTGTTGTATTTGTAATACCACTACTATTATCGGCAGAAACTTTATTCGTATGGAGTGAATCGCTATCTTTTGCAACAGAACTAGCATCTGTATTTAGAGAATCTGTTGTCGCATTGGATACATTAGAAGATGCTGTAGATGGCAAAAAAGGATACGTTGGCATAGTTACTTCTTGTTTATATTTTTTTTGCAGTGCTCCTTTACGTAACTTCTCTTCATTCGTATACAAATTATGAGGAGCTTTGCGACTAGAATCTCGCCAGAATGGCACACTTGCATTGGTAATTTCATCGAGATGCTCTTTATTTCCTTGTTGCAATATACTGTATGCTTCAGGGCTACCACCGGCATGAACCAGTAATGCATTCATACTTTCCCCGATTCCGATCAAATACGGACGAATACTTCGCACAGGCCCGATCGTTACATCACCATGATAACTCTGATACACCGCAATAAGACGGGTGATTCCTCCCTCTGCTAGCACTTCATAGACCATATCTGCTTGTGCTAATCCTGATTGCGGACGTGCAGCAGGAGCATTATTGATCATGACCGCAATAGGTCTGGAAATAGAAGGTTGATCTACAGGCAACCCTGTAAGCGGTGCTGTATAGACGACTTCTGCTGGTTTTTCCGGTGTTATCGGTTCTGTGACTTTGGCTGGCTCCGGTTGTTGCTGTGGAGCAGGTGTCGCCACTTCTTCAGATCCGCAAGCAATCAAGCTTATCGTTAACACCAGCGGTACTGACCATTTAGTGACTTTCCATAATCGGGATTGATTCATTACAATAGTATCCTCCTCGGTGATTAACATCATTAGACAGGGTAGTAGCTCATTCAGATGTCACTAGCAGGATATATTCCTACTATAGAACACGCATATGAACTTCAAATGAATTCAATACTTTCTTTTTTAACTTATGTATGAGCCAAAGATGTTACAAACAGCTTCCTATTTATTAAAACATAAGCTTCTTCTATATAGAATACATATAGCGTAATTAGCCAATTCAAATGTTCAAACATCTCTTTTTTATTATATATACCATATTTTAACAGTCCAATAATAAAATATTAAAAATTTATATATGATTGTGATTTTTATCACATTTAAAAATTTAGTTGTGATTTAAAATAAAGACATGGAAGAGATGATCATCACCAACACAACAAGTTAACACATACTTTAAAAAAATAAAACATTATTCAGGGGAGTGGCAATCATGAACAGATGGCTAAGAGAAAATAGTGTGGCAATGTGGTTATTGACTATCGTACGGGTATACATCGGATTCAAATGGATTAGCGGTGGATGGGAAAAATTAAGCGGTGGCGGATTTGATGCTAGTGGATTTTTGACAGGTGCTATCGCGAATACAGGCGGAGAACATCCAAGTGTACAAGCAGGCTGGGGCGCATTTTTACAACACTTTGCGTTACCAAATGTCGGATTATTCAATGTTCTTGTTCCTATCGGTGAATTTCTTGTCGGACTTGGATTGATCTTAGGCGCTTGCACTACACTCGCAGCATTAATGGGAATGGTCATGAACTTTGCTTTCTTATTCTCGGGTACTGTAAGCACTAACCCTTACTTGTTACTTGCTGAAATCTTTATCGTAGTCGCTGGCGCAAACGCTGGTAAAATTGGTCTGGATCGTTGGATTGTTCCTTACCTACGTACTCGCTTCTTCAACCGTCGTAACAAACAACAAGATACATTGCCTAATCAGCATAAAATAGCCTAACACTATAACAAACCAAGTACCTTTTGATCTAGAAAGTGATCGTTGTTATTCGCAGTAACATTCAGATCATGATCATGTATCACAGAGAGAACCTACTGTAACATACAAAAACAAATTAGCATTTCACTTTAAAAGTCATTCTATCTACCAATCTTCTCATCTGGTAGACAGAATGACTTTTTTGTATTTTACAATAAATGTACAGCGCAGAATGATTTGCTATATTTAAAATCTGGTATAGCATTTTGCTTAATTTATCATCAAACGCCGAGTTAATGTATTTAATTGTTGAGTCGCTTGCTCGACATTGTCCTGCCCTGCAATCGCAGATATGACAGCAATCCCGTCAGCACCAGCAGTAAAGATAGGCTCGGCATTATGTGCGTGAATCCCTCCAATACCAACTACTGGAATATCGATATGATAGTTCTTGAGGGCTGTAATTGTGCTTGTTCCTTGTACGGCTTGCGCATCAGCTTTGGAGATTGTAGGATAGATCGGTCCTATGCCTAAATAATCAGCGCCATCTTGAATCGCTTGTCTAGCTTCAGTTACGTTATGAGCAGATACGCCGATCATTTTGTTATATCCTAGACGTGCCCGAATCCCCTCTGCGGGTGCATCGTCTTGTCCTACATGAATCCCATCCGCATCCAGAGCGATTGCTAACTCTATATCGTCATTTACAATAAACGGAATCTGATGCGTTTTGCATATCTGTTGTAGACGTTCTCCAAGCTGATAATACGCTTGTCCTGTTAAAGCACCGACCCCTTTTTCGCGAAATTGAAAAAGAGTGATTCCGCCTGCAATGGCAGATGTTAATACTTCTTCTGGTGGTCGGGTACAATTCACACTCCCCATAACCAGATACAGACGTAAATACTGGCGGATATGCAGAATATCAGGCTTGGTGATCATAGACTTTTCTCCTTTGTTGATAAGCAAAATGATTGGTAGGCCCATGACCGGAGCCGATACCGAGTCCATCTTCAATTGCTGCTTGAATAAATTGCTTGGCGGTATGTACAGCTTCGTGAATAGATTGTCCTTTGGCAAGTTCTGCTGTTAATGCCGCTGAAAAGGTGCATCCTGTTCCATGCGTATGAGGTGTATCGATCCGCTCACTTTCCAAATAATCAAATCGCTGCCCATCGTACAACAGATCAATAACGGTAGAAGTGGAAGTATCATGTCCTCCTTTGATCACTACATACGTTGCTCCCATCTCTATCAATTGTCTGGCGGCTTGTTCGCGTTGCTGTAGATTGGTAATCGCTAGACCTGTCAGTAACTCGGCTTCTGGCAAATTAGGCGTGATGATCTCAGCCAGTGGAATCAGATCAGTGATCAATGCCTGCAATGCTTCTTGTTGTAACAGTACCGATCCTCCTTTAGCGACCATCACCGGATCAATCACCAGATGTTGCCACTGATACTGTTTTACTTTTTCAGCAACATGACGAATAATATCAGCACTAAATAACATGCCTGTTTTGACCGCGCGAGGTTGTAGGTCTGTTCCGATCGAATCCAATTGCTGTACAATCCCTTCAATCTCTACAGGATAGACACCTTGTACACCTGTAGTATTCTGCGCGGTAATAGCTGTGATAACAGACATGCCATAGACCCCGAGTTCTTGAAATGTTTTGAGATCAGCTTGAATCCCTGCCCCTCCACCACTATCTGAACCTGCAATCGTCAATGCTTGATACACGCTCATTTTGTCTCACTCCTTTATAGTGTAAATATATTCAGCAGTATGCTCTAAGATAAAGTGATTAGGGCTCGTGTAGCTACGATCTCGGGAGTGACGAGAGACAATTGATTGATAAATTGTACTTGAAAACTGCCTGTGCCTTGCCCTGCTGTCTGTTCATAGGCGATCTCTGCGGCGATACCGTAAAATGCCAAAGCTTCTGCTACAGCTTGCAGGCGCTCTTGAGCTTGTGTTGGATCGGCTACTGCGATAAATGCACCGACCACTGCACTTAATAAACAGCCTCCGCCTGTGACTTGCGTTAGTATCTTGTGACTATTGGCGATAATATACGTACTCTGTCCATCTGTGACGACGTCTTTTTCGCCGGTGATCGCTACAATGCACTTTAATTGTGTGGCAGCCTGCTCTGCGATCTGTATCAAATTGCCTTCACCGGTTCCTGCATCTACACCTTTGATCTCCCAGGGTTGACCAATGACATGAGCCACTTCGGCGATATTGCCACGTAACACATCTACTTGAACATGTTCGATAATCTGCAAAGCCGACTGTGTACGATATGACGTTGCTCCAGCACCTACCGGATCAAATACAACAGACACGCCTGCTTGATTCGCTGAACGCCCTGCACGTTGAATAGATTCGACAGTGTAAGGATCGAGCGTACCCATATTGAGTACGACCGCGTTCGCCATCGCTGCAACATCGGCTACTTCTTCATGCGCATATGCCATAAAAGGAGAAGCTCCCAAAGCCAGCAAGCCGTTTGCTGTAAAATTAGTGACAACCATATTGGTAATATTGTGAATCAGTGGATGTTGCGCTTGTACTTTGGCTAGAAAAGTCATCGATATTGCCTCCTATAACGTAATAAAGACCCATCCATCTCCAGAAGAGACAAATGGGTCAAACATTCATTCAGGTATACTAACAACATGAGTGAAAATTCAGCCTCCACTTCCCTCCGCTGGTATGATCCAGATCAGGTTCCAAGGGTCCGAAAATCTATTTTCGTCTCAGCCAACAGGCTCCCCTAGTGAAATCAGTAACTATTCGATTATTCTTTCTTACCATACCACTGGTGAATGATCTGGTAAAGCATAAGAAATTGGTTAATATCTTACTATATAGGCGCTTGGAAATATAAGCGCTTAGATCATCCAGTGTTGCCAATCGGTCTGAGCGACGTTGCGTTCGGTGAGCCATTGACGGGTTTTGTCCAATAGTTCGCGGCGATGTGATCCGTTGGAATATGTGTGATCGGCTTGAAAAATGATTTCTTTATCACAACGTCCTTCCGAACGTGTCCAGAATACTTTTTGATACAAAAAGGCATAATCTACCGGAATCACATCGTCTCCTGTACCATGAATTACAAGCACATCGCCACCAAATTGCTTGGCTTCTTGAAACGGTTGGAAATTGCCCAGCGAATCAAAGTATACAGGTGTAAAGGAATACCCTAAATGATCTGCTTGCCCTTCGATAACAGCTTGATCGTATTTGTCACGACCGGTTAATTTGATAATATCGTTAAATGGATGCCCTACCGCTGACCAAAGGATTAAGCTTTTGACCCGATGATCACGTACAGAAGTAAGAATAGCTACAGCGCCACCCAGACTATGACCGATCAATGTGACGCGTGTCGGATCAATATCACTGCAAGTCATCGCATAATCAAGTACAGTACGAGTCTGAGCGACCATAGATTCTAATCCTTCTTTGCCATAGTCGCCGCCGCTTTCACCGCAACCTGCATAATCAAAGCGAACCACCATATAACCGTCAGCCGCCAATTCACGTGCTGTACTAACAAATAAGCGATCCACTCCGATACGGCTGCCAACAAAACCATGGCAGATTACAATCAGCGGTGTACGGCTTTTGCCTCGTCCTGCTAATTGTGGTTCCTGTTCAGGATAATGAATACTAGCTGTCAGATCCAAGTCGTGATGTCGAATGACGATATTGCGTTCCATGATGATTCCTCCTCTTAAATAAACAATTCCGATCAGTTTAATGTGTTTTAATCTTGCAACCATATTATCATTAACGTTAGATCATTGTCAACGCAAGGAAAGTATGGCAAAATAGTAGCTTCGAACAACGAGAATGGAGGAATGAATCATGAGTTCAATACGCCAAATGGTTAAAGATATTAATGTAGTACGAGATCAGCTAAAACCAGAAAATTTGGATTATTATGATGATGTTATTGTACATGTACGGGATGCACGAATTGATCGTGAAGCAGGCGAAGAATTACTTTTAGAAATGGGTCATCATTTATTAGAAGCCCAGAAAAAAGGCAAAACTGCCAAACAATTATTCGGTAAAGAATCGATAGAATACGGCAATGTATTAATTCGTAATCTACCCGAAAAACGGCAGTTGAGCAAGCCTATGTATTATTTGATGATTCCGTGGGTAGCGCTAACATGGGTATTTCTGATTCAAGCATTAATGGGGTTATTCAGAATCAGTATTAGCGATTCAGGAATTGTGGGGCAGATCAATGTAGCGACTCTGATTATTGTAGCTGTGGGTTCGATTGCTTTAGTCGAAATGCTTACACGCTTCACCGATCAGCCTGTTGAACAAAGCGATACGACCAAGCCGGGTATGCAAATTAATGCGCGTGCTATCTTAACGTATCTGGTTATTTTGGTACTGATTTTCGGTGTAGGAATCTTTTTACGTGAAGTGATGCCTGTGATTACGATTGCTCCCTGGGTAAGCTTAGTGCTATTCGTTATCGGTGTCGTAGGACAGAAATTTATTTTTATGCGCAAATAAGATAGATGCAAGATGATAGATTTCTTTTTATTTTGCTAAACATATCCTTTATCGCTTACAATAAATACGATTTGTGAATACAGATAGCTTATAAACGAATCATATTCATATCATACGAATAGGTATAGTTATAGTTGAAGGAGGTTTATACTTTGCCACCTCGCACCGGTCTTACTCTTCAGTCTATTTTGCAAGCAGCTACAGCGTTAGCAGATGAACATGGATTGAACGAAGTTACACTTACGATATTAGCTCAAAAGCTAGGAGTTCGTTCGCCTTCTCTGTATAATCATGTGAACGGATTACCGGGATTACGACGCGAAATGGCTTTGGCAGGGTTACATCAGCTCAAAGATACATTGATGCGCGCTGCGGTAGGACGCTCAGAAGACAAAGCAATACGTGAAATGTCACGTGCATACCTTGAATTTGCTCGTGCTCATCCCGGATTATATGAAGCGACGTTGTATACATCAGATATAGATGATACAGAGATCAATGAGATCAAAAATCAAACGCTAGAATTATTTATACAAGTGTTAACTGGCTTTGATTTGAGCGATGAAGCGTTGATTCATGCAATACGCGGATTACGCAGTGTTCTGCATGGCTTTAGTTCACTAGAACGCATCGGCGGATTCGGTCTGAATGTAGATATCGATCAAAGTTTTGAATTGATTATTAATACTTTTTTGCAAGGTCTTCATACAGTACCATCGAATCATAACTAAGTACATGCACCACTTTTACAGCGATAAGTACCCTTTAGGTATCTTATTTTGCCTGTAAAGTGGTGTATTTTTATGCTTTTTTTAATGGAATCATCGTTAGATTTGTATAGACGCTGATATTTTATTCCATAATTGATCTATATTTTTTCAAAATAATGAATATAGTTATTGATTAAACTAATACTATTAGTTTATAGTGTAATTAAGAGGTGATTGATATGAAAATAATTAGCAAAAATAACTTGCATCAACTTATTTTTTTACCAGGTATATTTCCGGTGAATTGTTATATGATCGAAGAAGAATCCAGTCTGACTTTAATTGATGCCGGATTACCTAATAGTTATAAAGGTATTCAGCAAGCTATCTCTCAAATAGGTAAGCCACTAGGTGCTATCGTTCTAACTCATATTCATGATGATCATGTTGGTTCGTTAGATACACTGCATCAGCTTTATCCTGATGTGCCTGTATATGTATCACAGCGGGATGCACGCTTAATGGTCGGCGATCTGACGTTAGATTCCGATGAACCTCAGACTAAGATCAAAGGTAGTGTTCCCAAACGTCTCCAAACACGTCCTTCTGTTTTGTTACATGAAGGCGATCGGGTAGGTTCTCTTCAAGTTATCTCCACCCCGGGTCATACGCCTGGTTCGATTTCGCTATGGGATACTAGAGATCAATCATTAATAGCTGGCGATGCTTTCCAGACTAGAGGCGGGGTTGCAGTAGCAGGTTCAGTACGTCTAGCGTTCCCTTTCCCTGCTCTAGCAACATGGAGTAAAGAACGTTCTCTACAAAGCGCTCGTAAATTGTTAGCATTACATCCAAGTCTACTTGCTGTAGGTCATGGTGCGATGATCACCGATCCTTATCAAGCGATGCAACAAGCTATCCAGCATGCAGAACAACGCTTGCCCTCTTCCTTATCGATCAAGCAATCGCTGTAATAGCAAAAGAAACGCCAAAAAACCGCACAGATAGGACTTTACCCTGTACGATTTTTGCTTCTATATTCACGCCACAATAAAAATAAAAAATACGGTGCTCCAATCACAGAAGTAACTAAGCCTACAGGAAACTCCAAAGGTGGAGCAAGCACACGTCCAATCACATCTGCTAGTAACATCATGATCGCTCCTACCAGTGCCGCAACAGGTACAAAATAACGATGCCCACCTGATACTAGACGCCGCGCTATATGAGGACTTACCAGACCAACAAAGCCCACCATGCCTACAACAGCTACGGAACCACTAGCTAATACTACGGTCAGTAGAAGCAATATAGCACGCATCCACTCGATCCGTAATCCTAGCCCTTTGGAAGATTCTTCACTCAGCCCGAAAATATCTAATGATTTGGCTAATATCCAGACAATAGGCACAATAACTATAATAATAGGTGCTAATTGAACGACTTGCTCCCAATTACGTCCCCATAACGAACCATTTAACCATAGAAGAACTGTATTTGTATTTGCAGATGATTGTGTAATCAATAACTGTACCAAAGTACTCCCACAAGCACTGACCGCAATCCCGACAAGTGCTAGACGAACAGGATCGACTCCATTTCGATAAGACAACAGATATACAGACAAAGCACCGATCGCTCCACCAACAAAAGCTGTCAACGATGTAAGCCATGTACTCTGTAGATCTGTAGGCAAAAGAAGTACAGTACAGACCGCTCCTAATGCAGCTCCTGCGGAAATACCTAATGTATCGGGAGCTGCCAATGGATTACGCAAAATAGCTTGAGCGATCAGTCCAGACACCGCAAGCCCGCTTCCTACGAAGATAGCAAGCACAATGCGAGGCAAGCGATAATAAAGAATAATATAGGTTAGATCAGGATCTCCGCGATGTGTAAATGCCTTACCGATATCTTGCCAGCTTATTCGTACAGCACCTACTTGAATACTTATCATGATCAAAACAAAAGTGATCGCAACAAGTCCTATCATAATGATAAAGTTCCGCTTTTCTCCGCTGTGATGATTCATAATGTACTCCTACTCTGCCGTCTAGCTAAATACACAAAATAAGGTGCACCAATAAGAGCTGTTAGGATTCCTACAGGCGTCTCCGCTGGAAAATTTACAAAGCGAGAACCGATATCAGCAAGCGTTAATAAAATAGCTCCGAATAGTCCGGCAAAAGGAATCAACAAACGATAATCTGTCCCCAGAAGATAACGTGTAATATGCGGTACAATCAAACCGACAAATCCAATCGGGCCAACCACAGACACCGATATCCCTGCTAACACAATAACGCTCACACTACCGACAACACGTACAGTCCATATTTTCTGCCCGAGTCCGCGTGCAATATCTTCGCCTAGACTAATCAGAGATAACGAACGACTAAGACCTATAGCTATACCCAAGCCAATAGTGCTTACTATCGCTAATAGTCTGATTTCATCCCACTTCACTCCTGCTGCTGAACCAGCAAGCCAGAACACTATTTTGCTAGCCGATTCTTCATTGAAAATCAATAACCCCTGTGTAAAAGAAGATAATAGTGCTTGAATGACAACACCGATTAATGCCATACGCACTTCAACTTTACCTCCACGAATCGCAATACTCATGATCAATACAATCATCACTGTTATCCATCCACCTGCAAAACCTGCTCCAGCTAGAATCCATCCATTGACTGCTGGCAACACAATCGTACACAAAACGATCATAAAAGAAGCTCCTGCATTAATGCCAAATATACTAGGCGAAGCCAATGGATTACGCGTCAAAGCTTGCATAATACAGCCGGCAATACTGAGATTAGCACCTATCAACATCACTGCTATAGCACGCGGCATTCTTAAAATATGCAAAATAATATGTTCTTTGACTGTTGTGGAATACTGAAATAAATAATCGATCACTGTTGCTACTGATATCCACGAGGAGCCTATCATTAGCGACAAAATAAACAGTATGATCAAGATTGCTAGACTTCCTACTGCTAAGATCAGCTTGTTAATCATTTAAAATAAGTGGTCGCTTCATTCATAATATGGGTCAGTGCCGGAATACTGCGTTGTCTGGACCATTTCGCCAATTCAACTTCATGAGCTTTGCCTGTTTGTACAGCTTTTAGTTGATTCCAGAGTAGATTGTTTTGTTGACCTGCTAATACAGAAGGATCATCTTCATTAATCAAAATTAACAATTGATCAGGATCAATCGCCAACAATTGCTCTGTAGTCATCAATTGACTTACTTCTTCTGCATCTGTCAAAGCATAATTTAGACCCACCGTTTGAAGGAATGAAGCATGGAACGCTTGATCTGTCCGTACTTGAAACGAATTGCTTGCTTCTTCATCAGCCGCAATAATAAGCACAGATTGATTGCTGTTAATCGACTGCTTTAGTTTTTCCAATTGTTGTTGATGTTCTTCCAGCATCGCTGTTGTCTCATCTGCTTTGCCCAAAGCTTCGCCAATCGCCTGAGTAGATTTCATAATATCGGTATAATTTGCTGTATCATTTTTGAATACAATTGTAGGTGCAATAGCAGATAATTCTTCATACACATTGCTATGACGACTGGTATCGGCAATAATCAGATCGGGTTGGAGTGTACGGATAACTTCCAAATTCGGCTCCGAACGTGTACCTACAGATGTATATCCTTCAATATAAGCCAATGTATCTTGTGGAAAACGCTCAGGTTTATTATCATCTGCTACGCCGACAGGTTTGACTTCCAGTTCTGCTACAGTCTGGGTAAATCCTTGCTCTAATACAACGATACGCTCGGGTTGATCAGGCACTTCTGTACTTCCTAGATCATGAGTGATCGTACGTGTAGATACTTGCGTTGCATGTTCTCCACTGGCACTTTGCTTGGTTGAATTGGTTTCATTAGTCTGACCTGTTGAAGAGGCTGGAGCTGAACAAGCACCTAACAAAAGAGTAAAACTAAGAAGCAGCATCAAAACTGCTGAACGTCTTATCGGATTATGCATGATTAAAGAACCTCCGCTTACCGTATAGTTTTGAGAATCATTATCACTATAACGGTGTCCAGCTAACCCAACAATAGAGAAATCGGACATCGTGGATGTCATATTGAGACTTTGTACCTTCTGACGATGTTGTTGGCGATAACGGATCGGAGACAATCCCATATACTTTTTGAACATACGACTAAAATAATATCCATCTTGATAGCCTACATTAATCGCAATATCTTGCAGTGTTAGCTCTGTCTGAATCAGCAGTTCACTCGCTTTTTGCATACGAAATTGAATTAGATAATCCGACGGACTTTGACCAATATCGCTATTACGGAATAATCGGGCTAAATGACGTGGACTGCATTCTAATATAGTAGCCAGTGAATCGATTGTCAGTGGAAGTTCATAATGTTCATGGATGTAACGAACAGCTTGCGAGACAAGATCTGTAGTTGCGTTCTCACCGCCTGTGGTCTGTAACTGTTCCAAAATATCGTATACCATTTGTAAAAAGGAAGTACGTACTTGCAATTGTTGTAGTGGATGAATATCAGTCCATGCGTGGTGCAATTGTTTGATTTTATCGTACAATAGAATAGGATGATGTGGTTTAAGCTCATAAGCAGTATCTAATACAGAATGAGGTTCTAATAATGAGCGGGTAGATCGACTAGAGGTAACTAATTGTGGTCGGTATACTATCAAATAATATTCTAATAACTCGTCATATAGTTCAATCTGAAAAATACTTTTTGTGCTGCTATGAATAATATGAAATCGTTCTGTTGTATATGTCTTATCATCGATAGTAATCAAAGCATTTCCACGAACAGTATATAAAAATCCATTTTCCGGTACATAATATGGTGGCGATAGTTGCTTGGCTGTAAGTAAATGATGCTGAACATCTATTACCTGAATCGAAGCTTGATTCCACAGCTTAATATAATGATCTAGATTCATGATTAACCCCTTTGAACAAACCTATTCTTCTTGGATATCCAATCTATCTTTTTTCTATTTTAATGATAATCATTATCAATTACAATCTATTTCATGATTTTACATCGCTTTATACTCTGCAAAGTAAGCAGAAATGACATTATATTTACTTTCGATTCACTGTAAATAAGCAAGGGTACGGATATACATAACGATGTTGTAAGCGGTATCTATTTATATCATTTAAATGTCTGTTTATATTTTTCTATAGAGGGGAACGATCACCAATGAAATTGTCCAACCCGATCGGCATATCTACTGTGACTGCATTACTGGTTTTACAGACGTTGGGATATAGTCAACAACATACATCTGCACTTCCTGCGGTTAGTTCTTCTTTTGAGAGCACTCCTGCACTTGCTGCTCCTGCTCCCAAAAGCACAACTGTTGCTTCATCAAAGCCTGCAACAACATCATCTACAATTACTGTTGCTAATTTCAAAAAAATGCTAACAAGCAGTTCCAAGCTTCCTCAAGCCGTCTCTTACCTCAAAAAAAATATCAACAAAGTGACTCCTTACACCGCGACTTTATTAGTGCTAACTTTGGAAAATGCTCAAAATAAATATCTGGATGATTGGACAAATCAATATACAGAATCTATGCAAAAGAAACTAATGAATATGTATACATCGGCTGGCGTATATGGCGATGAAAAAATGGACGATATGATAAAGCGTACTTCAGACCCTGCGCTTAAAAAGCTATTATCTAACACCAAAAATAGCGGTTATCAAATCATCAATGTAGAAGGCTATTACATGCCTATTATCGATTACGATCAGTATGATGCCTACGACGACTATGTCACCAAAGATATCAATGATTATGTCGATATTATGGCTGAAGAGTCAGATGAACCCGCGCTAATGGATGCAGGGCTTGTGATCGGTTGGGACAAGCTTTTAGTACGCACATTGGATATGGAGCAATTTATTTTAAAATATCCTCATTCTAATCGTCTAGCGGTTATTCAGCAAAATTATAGTTACGCTGTGTATACTGTATTTTATGGTGCAGATAATACTCCACTATTCGATAGCACAACCAAAGCGATCGATCCCGATGCTCAAAAGCAATACCTTAATTTGTTAAATGATAAAGATACGGCAGAAGATTATCCATCCAGTACTCTTCTGAGTGATCTGCATGGATTGATGGATTTGGCAGCACAATCTAATTACAAACTAACATCCAAGCTTGAAGCCTACCGAACACAAGTAGCTCCTCTAGAATTATAGAACTTTATCAAAAAGTGCAACATAACCTGTGATCTGACCGTCTTTGCTAGCATAGGGAGACGGTTTTTTACTGTCTTGGATCTATCGTGAAAGTTGTCGATTTTGTCATTTTAGGGATATCATAGATAACTATGGGTAATAGAAAAAGGATACCTTTCTACTATCACATACTAAAAGTGATGTTTGCCAAGCGAACGATTTTTCACTATTTATGACAAAGGAGTTTTATAATGAAAAAAATCAGTTTAATCCTAACCAGTATATTGTTAATGTCTGCTCTTGCAGCATGTACAAGTAATTCCAGTACGACAAACCAACCTGCAACAACACCTACTACTGAAAATACAGGTACAGGTGATCCGGCAACAACCAATCCAGAAGCAACAACACCGACAGAAGGTAGCACACCTACTGATCCAGCTAGTACCGAGTCGGCTTCTGCTCAAAATGCCAAAATTGTAGCCAACAAAAAAGTCGTTGCAAGTATGTATCAAGATGTACTTAATGGTCATCAGACCGATAAAATAGATATGTATCTTGCCGATGATTACAAAGAGCATGATCCTATGATTGCTACTGGTAAAGAAGCATTCAAAACGTATATCGCTTCCTTTATCAAGTCTAATCCTGATTACAAAGTGAATGTCAAAGGTATGATCGGTCAAAATGATCTAGTGGCTGTAATGAATTATCCGATGGCTAACCCGGATGATCCAGGTCAAGCGGCTGTAGACATTTTCCGCGTAACTGATGGTAAAATCGTAGAGCACTGGAATACCGTTCAATCGGTAACAGGTGCTGCAAGTATGATCCAAAATCTATTACCAAGTGCTTCTACAACCGCAGATGTAGCTGCTACAGACAAAGCAGTGGTAGCTTCTAATGCTCAATTTGTAAGCAACTTCTTTAACAGCTTTTTTGTAGACCATAATACAGATGCTGCTTCTGGTGTTGTGAGTGAATCATTGGTTCAACATAATGTGAAAATGAAAGACGGTATCGAGCCATTAGTCAACAACTACCTTGCTCAATTCCGCGCTAATCCAGATAGCACTGCTACTGTAGTTAATATGGTTGCAGAAGGTGATATGGTATTGATCCAAAGTCAGATGAAAAAGAATGCTAATGACGCTGGTCAATCGGTTGTCCAAATCTTCCGTGTAGAAAACAATGAGATTGCTGAAATGTGGATGCTGTCTCAAGACGTCCCTGCCAAAACAGTGAATGAAAATGGTATGTTTTAAGACCATTGCCGTTTCCCTATGATATGTATCTATGATAGAAAATAAAAAGAGCTTCTCCTAATACAAAGGAGAAGCTTTTTTACTGTTGATCTATTTTTATTAAGTATATTTAATTTAATGATTATGCAAAAGAAGGCTTTTTATAATTCACATGTCCACTAATAACACGATTATATTCTTGATTAGTTCCATCTGGCGCAGGTCCAAGGTAAATGGATGAACCCGATCTGTTTGTAGAAGGCATCGATTTGGAATTGCGTAAAGATCTAGAATGAGTATAACCTACATTAGAAAAAACACCTGAATTTGAAAATTTTCCTTTAGCTACATTTTTATGTCTCATTCCCATTCCCCTCCTATTAAATAATGTATCGTATCTAATAACTCTTCATTAGCCTTTAAAATATCCCATAGTTCTTGTTCTTTCAAACTAATCTTTCCTGTAATATGAATAGTCAAAACATATTGAGTTCCAATAGGATAACATAGCATATAGGTAGGCGCAACACGATTATTCTTTTTCAAATAAGACCATTTTTGTTGTCTATAAGCGTCGACTACAGCAATTCGTGGTTCTTCTGCTTGCTTATGTTCATTGACATGATAAGGATAAAAAAAGCCTTGACCTACATCTCCACCAATTTGTTTTATCCCTTCATCTTGAGCTTGCCAAAAAGCCGTTCCTGTTACGTAGTATGCCGACGGAATTGAGAACGATACTTTCAATGCACTGCACATATCGTCAAACTTCTCCTGCTTCTCCTCTTGCAAACTTTCTTGGTTCATAATCAATAAGAAATGAAGAATGTTCTGCTTCTGTTGTAATTGCAACTTGTGATGTTCTAGTTCCAATTGAAGATTAATATACTTTCCAGAACGTTGAATATATTGGCTAATTTCACCACAAGCGATATCTACAGCAGCCGTCCAGTTGGAATCTGTACGATATTCATAATGTAATGGAGTTAATCCTTGTAGATCAGATAACAAACGATATTGTTTTACTAACTCTTCTTTATTAACGATAGGCTCAACATATTCAGGAAGAATACAAAATACTCTTTTACGTCCTAACTTCCCCCAAAATAAGCCCATTTCAAACAATGTATTATCACGAGTTGCAAAATAAAGCTGTCCGCGATGCTGAATAATATCATCAGGTGCAAAAATAAAAACTGCAAAATCACTGATATCTAACTGTTTTTCAATAGATTCCATTGTATACTCATTAGCAGGAAAAGCACCTGCATACCACGGAGTCACTTGAGCATAATGACTTAAGTGTGCATTCACTGCTCTTGCTATCTCAATAGATTCTTTAGAAGAACCAATAAACAAATTGGGTTTGCTAACAGACTCCACCAATTATTCTCCCCATTTCGAATAATAAATACCTTTTATACAATTATAACCCAAAACACTTAATCACGCTATGCAGTAATCATGTTCTATAAAATTATATACAAAAAAAGAAGCTTACCTATTACTCAGGTAAAGCTTCTTTTTTTATACTGGCATAAAAATATATTATTTAAAAGGTAACTTATTTATACGTATGAGCGATCGCATTAGCAGCTACAATCGCATTGTAGACATCATCTGCTGTTACAGGGAAAGGCATATGTCCCATAGTATCGTCTGGTGCACAAGCAGATTCAGCGACTTGTCTCCATTCCGCTTCTACAAATTCAGTCATACCTAGATCTTCAAGTGTCAATGGAAGACCTACTGCTTTGATCAAGTTGACTACTGTTTCAAACTCTTCTTTAGGTGAGTTCTCAAGTACCAATTGTGCTAACAAACCGAATGTTACTTTTTCACCATGTTGTGCACGATGGATTGAAGGAACAGCAGTCATTCCGTTATGAATGGCATGCGCAGCAGCAAGTCCACCAGACTCAGCACCTACCCCACTCAAGTAGATCGTAGCTTCGATCGTATTTTCTACTGCTTTAGTTACCACTTTTTGTTCAACTGCTTTGGTTGCACTGACAGCATTATCGAGCAACATTTCATAACATAATTTAGCAAGTCCTAACCCTGTAGCTGTTGGTTTCATTAGAGCCAGATTATCTCCATTAGAAGCATAACACGCACGAGCTTCAAAATAAGTAGCTAGAGCATCGCCGACACCCGCAGCGAAGAAACGAACAGGTGCGCCTGCAAGAATACCCATATCGGCAAGTACCGTATCTGGATTATTTGGTAAGAATAAATATTCATCAAATGAACCGTCTTTTTTGTAAATAACTGCAAGTGCTGTACAAGGTGCATCTGTAGACGCAATCGTTGGGAAAATAACGACTGGAAGTTGCTCATAGTAAGCTGTTGCTTTCGCTGTATCTAGCGTTTTACCGCCACCAATTCCGACAATCACATTCGCACCGGATTGTTGTACCAATTCGCGATGACGCATCACTTCTTCTTTGGTACATTCATATTCAAATTTCTCAAAATGTGCTTTGTGATTAGCTGCTGTAAATGTAGGTTCAGCTTCTGTTTGTGCACGCTCTAATATAAATTCATCACAAATGATATAAGCATGATCACCATAACCACGCGTATAATCATTTAATTTAGATAATAAATGCTGACCTGTAATAAATTTTCTAGGTGAAGTTACTGATCTGACGAAATCTGCCATGATTTACACATCCTTTTGGATAATTACAGTCTACTGCTTTATATTCCCGACCGACAGAGAGACCTTACTTTTTTCGCGTGCAAGATAAAGCGTTTGTTACTATAGCGCTATATGATACTTATCACTACAGACAACTATACTCCTTCGTGCATCCAAACCAAGTGATCTATGTCACTGATAATTATCATCAAGTACGTTATAGTAAAGCGTTTGCAATAATATATTTCTTTATTTTGTATCTAGTTGGCGTCTATTTACAGCAAAAAAGTTCAATTTATAATGATCTGTACCGATTGCTGTTTATTCTATTGGTTTAAAGCCTACACGATAATATATGATTCAGATCACAGCAGCTAGTGCTTCTAAGATAGAACTAGAGTACCATAAAATTTTATCGTGATTTAACCGATGTTATAGTATAGAAAAGAAAGATAGTTTAGTTCGTAAAAGTCATACTACATTTATTTTAGAACAAATTGCGCTTCAATAATCAAGCGCTTAGAAAGGAGAAAGTAGTCATGCGTGCTCGACATTTATTTGTACTCATGCTCTATATTTCAATCGCATTTGTAATCACGTTCTACATACTTAGCCTAAAGTATCCGCATGCCTCAGCTTTTTCTTATAAGACTTGCAAAGCTTCTTATGATACGAAGAATGATTTGTTTGCTAATTTACTTAACGCAGGGGAAGATAATGTGGCTTCGGCTTCCGAATCGATCAAAACGGCTCCTAAAGGTAAAGCGGCACGTATTCCTGTATTGATGTACCATTATGTAGTTCCTGAGAAATACAATGTAGAAAAGAAAAACAATGCTCGTATGAGCTTAGAATCGTTTACCAGAGGAATGAAATATCTACACGATAACGGCTACAAAACAGCCACTTTGTCTGAGCTTGAGCAATATGTGAATGGAGAGATTCAATTACCTGAAAAGACTGTCGTGCTTACATTTGACGATGGATATCAGAATAATGTGATCTATGCTTATCCTGTATTGAAAAAATATGGCTTCCATGCTTCAATCTTTATTGTAGGCACCAAGCTCAAAAGTAAAACACAAAAATTTCTACCTAAAGAAAAAACAACGATTTCGCGTCAAGAAATGAAAGCAACCAAAGATGTATTTGAATACAATAGCCATACGTATAATCTCCACTACAAAAATACAATTCAATGCGGAGATACTGCGGCAGTCGGTCTAGAAAATGATCGCCTCAAAAACGATATTGAATTAATGAAAACCAAAACAAAAATCGATACACCTTACTTTGCTTATCCTTATGGAGAGTATCAAGATCAGATGATCTATACGTTACGAGAAAATGGGTATCGTATGGCGTTCACTGTAAGACCTGGTTTTGTTCATCCCGGTGATGATTTGATGCATTTATCACGAATGAATGTGAATTCTCATACCGAACTCAAGCATATTCTTCATCTAAAAGATTAACCACAAATACCTGATTTCTACAATGCGTTTGACGCAACCCATGTAGAGATCAGGTATTTTTTGCGGTCTCTTCTATTATCAAAATGAAGCGATCAGGGTAATATATTAAAAGTAAGCCATGTAATTATCCAAAGGAGTCTACATTTGATGACATTAGCAGAATGTTTGAGTCATTTACATCATGATTTATTACTTGTGAATATGCATAAGCCTGGTTATCTTACCCGTTCGGTTGCCGAATTGCAAAAAACGATTCCTGCGGATCAATTAAATGAAGAAGGTTATGAACTGCGCACTCATGGTTTTAACTTTGGGCGTACACAGAAAAAAGCGATCGGCAAAGTAGGCGGCCCTAATTTGTGGAATGAATGGTAATCGTCTTTTACACAGCGTTAACAATTGAACGTTATAATGACTCTATACGAGTTGTTTTGACACCTTATGACAAAAGTAGTAGCATACTCAACATTTGGTATTCCACATACTGCGCGTTACACTAGAATAGAGAATATGATTGGATAACAATGATTAAGCGGAGGCATTATGGAAAACAAACATGTAAACCATCCTACTCATTCAAGCTATATTAATCGTGATCTAAGCTGGATCGAATTCAACAGCCGAGTACTGGAAGAAGCTCAAGATTCAGAAGCTCCACTGTTAGAACGTATCAAATTTTTGGGCATTGTATCCCGTAATTTAGACGAATTTATGAGTGTACGTGTTGCTGGGATTCGTAATCAAATCAAAGAAGGTTATCTCAAAAAAGATTTTACCGGCTATACTCCGTCTGGTCTATTCAAACGTCTGACCAAAAAAGTAGAAAAAATGGTTCATACTCAATATCGTACATACCGCGAACTGATGCGCCTACTTGGTAAGCAGGGCATTACGGTCAATCGTTATACGGATCTTAGTGCCACTCAGCGCAAAGCGGCAGATACGTATTATGAAGATGTGATTTTTCCTGTACTGACTCCAATGGCTGTCGATCAGAGTCGTCCATTTCCTTTGGTTCATGGACTGAATGTTTATTTGTCTGTTGTGCTTGAACATGGCGGTAGAGAACCTATTACGGAAAATGAACATGATGCGTTTTATTTTGCAATCGTCCAGATTCCTTCTAATCTGCCTAGATTGGTACCTTTGCCGCATCGTCAAAATAGTAAAAAACAACAGTATATTATCCTTGAAGAATTGATTTGTCATCATATTCATACATTATTCGGCGGCTATCAGCCTGTAGGCGTGAATGCTTTCCGTTTGACACGTAATACAGATCTAGATATCAATGAAGAAGAAGCCGAGGACTTATTAGAAGAAATTGAGAACAAGCTACGCAAGCGTCGTCGTGGTGCTCCTGTGCGTCTTGAAGTGGAGAAAGACTTCCATCCATTTGCTCTTCGCATGTTGCAAGAAGAATTTGATGTATCCGAAGCTATCTATGAAATTGATGGCCCACTTGATCTTGGATTTTTATTGCCATTCTCAGATTCAGTGCAAAATCATGAGTCGTTGCGTTATCCGTCAGAAATTCCGCGTTATGCACCAGAGTTCCCTGAAGGTAGCGATACAGACTTTTTCAGCATCTTAAAAGAACGTGATGTATTGCTGTATCATCCATACGAATCATTTGATGTGATCAGTGATTTTATAGAACAAGCTGCCGAAGATGATGATGTCATGGCGATCAAAATGACATTGTATCGGGTAAGTGGTCGCTCTTCGATTATTCAAGCGCTTGCCAAAGCGGCTGAATCGGGCAAACAGGTAACAGTTGTGGTAGAACTGAAAGCCAGGTTTGACGAAGAACGTAATATTGCATGGGCACGTACACTGGAAAAAGCAGGTTGTCATGTGGTCTATGGTCTGGTTGGACTCAAAACGCATGCCAAATTGATTCTAGTTGTGCGCCGCGAAGCCGATGGTCTCAAACGTTATATTCATATTGGTACAGGTAATTATAATGCTTCTACCGCAAAATCATATACAGATATCGGGCTGTTAACGATGAATCCTCATATTGGCGAAGATGCTTCTGAAGTGTTCAACCATATTACAGGATATACAGAAAGCCACCAATGGCAAGCTGTCGCTGTAGCACCGGATACGATGATGAATAAATTTATCGAATTGATTCAGCGTGAAGCCGAACATGCACGTAACGGCAGACCTGCACGAATCATTGCCAAAATGAACTCATTATCTAACCAGCAAATTATTGATGAACTGTATATTGCTTCTCAAGCAGGAGTAAATATCGATCTGATTATACGTGGAGTCTGCTGTCTACGTCCGGGTGTCACAGGTCTGAGTGAACGCATTACTGTTCGGAGTATTGTCGATCGTTATCTGGAGCACTCCCGTATTTATTCTTTTGAAAATGGAGGAGATCTGGAGATCTGGTTATCCAGTGCAGATTGGATGACTCGCAATCTGACCCGTCGTGTTGAGTTGATGTGTCCATTATTCGATAAAAACACAAAAGCCACTATGCAGCGCATTCTAGACCTTATCCTTGCGGATAATATCAAAGCCAGATTGCTACTACCTAGTGGCAGTTATGAGCGATTCGATAACGGTAAACCTCCGTTACGCAGTCAGTTCAAAGCGTGGGAAATTAACTCTTGGAAACCATATGTACCACCAGTCTCACTCTCACGTCCCACTCCTTCTCCAAATCTCTAACCGCTTCTGTAATTTCATGTGTTTCCATAGAGGCTTCGGTATGACAGTGAACTGTCAGCTCGAAGTCTCTTCCTTTGCGTACAGCGACCAAGCGATCTACTGGTTGAGTCTCGCTCACATCCATCGCAGCCGCTAATTGCAGTACAGCTCCTAAGCGACGGATACGTTCTTCATCTTTAGGGTGTAAGATATCAGCATACTCTGTAGAAATACGTCTTTTTTTGATTTTGCCTTTACTTCCGAAAATAGCGATAAAAGCAACCAGAACTGTTTCGCGATGATTCAGTCCGGCAACAGCACGAGTCGTCAGCAAATAACGAGTATGTTCTTCAAAGTCATGATAACCAATTTTCATGCCTACACGATACAATAAAGAAGCAGTACGCAATATTTTGCGATTAGAGATATCTCCCTGACCTTCTCCAAGCGCTTCATACAGTTCAGAAGATAACTGCTGTACCCAGCGCAAATGGCGTTGACGGGGCAATGGCTCTCCATGTAACGCCGCACCAATCTCATATTCTAATACATCTTCAACAATCACATGATCTTTACCGCGTTCCCATTCAAAAAACAATCCATCCCGTAAGCCTGTTCCACTAATCACATAATGAGAACAATGCATGTAACGGAATAATGTATTTAAAATAATAACACCAGGCACAATAATATCACTGCGTGTTTTGGATAGACCGGCAATACGTTTGCGTTGATCATTACTCATCGCTGGAAGTTGTTGATAATAATAATCGGTGTCTTCTGCTTCTAACGTATAATGATGAATCTGCTCAAGCGAATATTTTAATTTACGTTGATGCATTTTTCCTACAGCACGAATTGTTCCTCCCAGACCGACCATCGGAAGATCAGGATACTGACTGATCCAATCATGCTTTTGTGCGGCATCTAGTACCAGTTGTTGGAGTTCATTGACAGACGATTCTTCCCAGCGTCCTGTTGTCTCGTTACCAAATCGTACATTCATATTTACAGCTCCGAAAGGGAAAGATACTGTAGATACACGAGTCCGATCGCGGAACAACGTAACTTCTGTACTTCCGCCTCCGATATCAATAATGTATCCATCTTCGATATCGATTCGATTCACTACACCAATAAAACCATAATGTCCTTCCATTTCACCGGGTAACAACTCTATCGTAAGTCCAGTTTCACGATTCAAATAATCGATCACTTCTCCGCCATTACTAGCGTTACGAATAGCTGCTGTCGCTACCGCGCGTATCTCTTCAACTTCATAAGCCGCACTCACTTCCGCAAATTGCTTCAATACAGGCACAATAACACTGACTGCTTCAAGCGGCATATCTCCTTGAGGTGTAACAATTGCACTAAGGCGAGCAGATTCCCGGCACTCTTTAAGAACCTGATATCCTCCACCGTTGCCTGTTTCGTAAATAACCAGTCGAATAGAGTTTGATCCTATATCCATAATGCCTACCCGGCGACGTTCTTCCTGTTCTTTCATGCGAGTTCCTCCTGACCTGTACAAGCTTCTATTTACAAAATATTGATCTATTTTGATTACAGTTAAAGTCAGTCTATCTTATTTGCATCATTGTCACAATCGTTTTTCAATTAAAACTGTGTACATATTTACTTAGCTAGCTATTCAAATTTTGTATTGATTACATATTTTTTTATAGAATATCTCTTTAACCGATAAAACCTAATCGTTATCAATATACACAACGCATAATTAGATAGACTACAATAAAAAAAGCGAAAGCTCTCAGATATTAGCTAGAGAACTTTCGCTTTTGTATATTAACATAGTAGCTATTATAGCAATTAGAAATCGGAAATTATAGCAATTCAAGCATCGCTTTTGCTGTGCCTTCACTAGAAGCAGGATTTTGTCCTGTTACTAATTTGCCATCAACAATCACATGATCTGCAAAAGCAGAAGCTGCTACAAATGCTGCACCTTGCTCACGCAATTTGCTTTCGAGTAAGAACGGAACATATTTCGTCAATTTCACCATATCTTCTTCTTCATCAGTGAAACCTGTGATGTTTTTGCCTTGTACATAATAAGAACCGTCTGCTTTTTTCACATCAACAAGAGCACCAACACCATGACACACTGCACCGACTACACCGTCATGTGCTTCTGTATCGTGAATCAATTGAGCGATCACTGGATTGCTTGCGAAATCGACCATAGGGCCATGTCCACCAGCAAATAATACGCCATCGAAATCGCTGACATTAACGTCTGCAAGAGCTTTAGTATCTTCCAGCATATCAGCTACTGATTGCTGTTCAGCAGGAATACCGTCTGGAATAGAGTTTTTGTCGATAGTGACTTTACCGCCTTTAACCGATACAATCGTAGGTTCTACGCCTGCATCTTGAAATACATGGTAAGGTGCAGCCAATTCTTCTAACCATAGTCCTGTAGGGTGTCCGTTCATTTCTGTAGCACTTGTCGCTACTAACAATACTTTTTTAGTCATATTAATCGACTCCTTATATTTGAATTAGAAAATGTGTGTAGATAGTTTTAATAATTGATTATGAACTTTTATACATATTGTATATTTAGTATTATACAACTTTTTTGTGCACAATCAAATTTTTAACAAAAAAATATATTCGCTCACTTTATATATGTAACCTTAAATGATAGGTATCAAACGTTGTACTGTATATTTTTAAAAGGTGCTCTTTGATTTGCGCTTCTTTTTAACGCCACCAGAATATAATTTCCATCATTAGATCTATAAAAGAACCTAATTTTCTTCCTTTTTTGCCCTTATTAGAGTCTATTCTTTTTTTCATCGTAATCCATCTCCTTATTGATCTTAATCATACTTCTAATTCATTGATGTTACCCATAAGCAAAAATATTGTTACTATTTCAAGAGGTCAGTGTAACTTTTTATATAGTGATTTCGTTTAAAATAAAGTGCAGATGTCATGTTTCTGCTTCAATGGATCGGTAAAGTGATGGATATTATTTTTGCAAATTACTTGTTGTGTCCATTTAAAAAAAGTAGCACTTGTCCGATAATAAGATTTGACCACCAGTATAAAGGAGTACTTAACTACGCATGAAAAAGCATTGGAAGAAATACTCGCTTGCCCTAATGGCAGTGTTGCTCGTCGTCTATGTTCTAGGGGTGAATTTCCCCAAATCATCTGTACTTGCACATAAAATATGTAGCTCTTGGGTAGCTGCTCAAAACGAATTGTTTTACTATGAGCACCACAACGCATTAAATGAACGCAATGTCGCACTGGCAGCAGATTATGTGGTTCCTACAGGTACAGCCGATAAAATTCCTGTACTGATGTACCATTATATTACCCCTCAAAAAGACAATACTGAACCTACAAACAATTCCATTGTGAATTTAGAAGCTTTTGAAGCGGATATGAAATACTTACACGATAACGGTTACCATACCGCAACACTGCAACAATTGGAAAAGTATGTTGATGAAGAAATCTCGTTACCTGAAAAAACAGTCGTTATCTCATTTGACGATGGTTATCAAAATAATATTATCTATGCGTATCCAATTCTTAAAAAGTACGGATTCCATGCAACACTATTTGTGATTGGTTCACGCATTCAAAGCAAAACAACAGTATTTGATCCACACAAAACAAGCTATGTTTCTAAAGAAGAAATGGAAGCTTCTAAAGATGTTTTTGAATATAACAGTCATACGTACAATCTACATTACAAAACATTACTTCACTGTGGCGATGATTATGCCGCAGGTATGAATGAAGCTAGCTTTATCGCTGATGACAAAATTATGCGTTCTGAAGCAGGTATCAATACACCGTATTTTGCTTATCCTTTTGGAGATTTTCGTATGCAAATGGTCTATGCACTGAAAGAATCCGGCTACCGGATGGCATTTACAGTCCATCAAGGATTTGTACGACCTGGAGATGATCCGTTAACACTTAAACGATTAACTGTCGTATCCAATACCAATATCGGAGAATTGCTGAATATGGATCATGATCCTGATGGTACTTCACCGGTTGCACCTTAACTCAACTATTTCTATCATATAGAATAAACGTAAAAAGCTACTTCGCTATAGGCATTCTACCTATACGCAGAAGTAGCTTTTTTTAAAATATTCTTTATGAATATAAAGGCACTTTGTTATCCAAATCAATCATAAAAAAAGAAACGAACTGCGCTGTGATTATCCGCGATTCGTTTCTTTTCCTATTGATCTTATCTCTTCTATATAACGGTTAATTAAGAACAGTGCGTTTAATTGGCTGTTGGCAATGCTGGAAGGTCGGCTGGATTTGAAGCTTCTGTAGGACGATCAAGCAATCCGCCTACTCCATAATCTGCAAAGTTTTTGATAAATTGTAATGCTTCTGCCCGAGTTAATACTTTGCTTCCTTTGAATGAAGCAATCGATACTTGAGAAGCATCGCTACCGTTAGCAAGACCCAAAGCTAACATATATTGAATCGCATCATTCCCCGTATAATTCACACCTTCCGCAGAAGAGATCAGCTCGGCGACTTGGGTACGAGTTAGAATTTGATTACGTGTCGATACATTGGTGTAACTGCTAACCGGATAATTTAAAGCTTTGGCACGAGCATAATAAGGATTTGCCCAATTGCCTGTTTTGCTACTGGTCACTTCTGGCTCAAACGTACGAATCAACATTGCCAAAAATTCAGCTTCACTGACTGTTTTGTTCGGTTTGAATTGACCATCTTTGTATCCGTTGACTAAGCCTGCTTCATATCCCCATTGAATCGTATCTTTTGCCCAGTAATTATTCGAAATATCTGAAAAAGGAAGTCCATCTGCGGCTTGTGCTCTGGCAGAAAATATAGTGCCGAACAAAGACACTACCAGACATAGCGTAAGTCCAAGCTGAAATACTGATTTTATTTTCATCGGTGTGCACCTTTCTGATCTGTGTTATTTTAACGTGTTGTGAATTGCAAGATTAGTGGCGTGGTCGATGCGACTTGTTGATCACTATTGGCTGTTGGCTTCGCTTTAATGCCTTTTTCGATAATGATATTATACGTTTCATTTTTGGCAAATCCACCTGTTGTGGGTGTGATAAAGATACGATTCCATTTTACAGACAGGTTCACATTAGTGACTACTTCTCCGTTACTATTAAGCACTGTGACATGATCTGCTGTAATAGAAGATGGATCGATATATTTGTATTGTTTATTTTTGAGTGCGACTTGCAAGCTGACACTCACCGGGATAGAAGGAGATAATTTCGCTTTGCTTGGCAAGTCTTTAATACCCATTGATTGTTTGATTTGGGCTAATTGCTTCTGGAAATTAGCATCTGTTACATTTTTACCGTCAAATTTAGCTTTCAACCAGTCTGCCGCTTTGCCAGATGTTTTGGCTGTGTTGAGTTGTTGTGTTGCTTTTTGAGTCGGTGTTGGTGTTGGCGCAGCTACAGGTGCAGTAACGGTTGTGCTTGGTGTAGATGGTTGGCGTGGAATACCGCCGCCACCTCCACCACCGCCTCCGCCCCCACCACCAGATGGAACAGCAGCGACCAGATTAGTTGGTGCTGGCGTGGTGACCACCGGTACAGTTACAGCCGGTGTTGGCGCTACAACAGGTGATGGTGCTGGAACAACGGGTTTACTTTCAACGATAGGTGCAGAATCGCTAGGTGTAGCTAATGTCTGACCTGAGATGAATTTCCCTGTTGATTCGTTACCTGTCGCATCTACTGTTTTCAATGTAAAGGAGTACGTTGTCGATGGAGATAAATCTTCTGCTTGATATACATTTTGAGTCACAGAAGTAACGAACTTGCCTGTATCATTATAAATATTTACTTTGGCAAAGTCTTTGTCTGCCGGGTTTTGCCAGTTCAATGTTAAGGAGTGAGTAGTCGCATTACTTACGGTTAAGTTGCTCACTTCTGCTGGAGCTATTTTGTCTACTTTAGGAGCGAATGTTACAAATCCATATCCGTATGAATTATCTCTTCCGGTTGCTCCAAGATCGACAGTATAATCTTCCAAATCGGTACGTAAATTCGCTATCGATTCTGTAGGATGTTCTTGTTTTAAAATCGCTAGTATGCCTGCAATATGAGGAGCGGCTTGAGATGTTCCGCTAGCCACTGCATATTTACCATTTAAATACGTAGAGACAATATTAACGCCCGGTGCAGACACTTCTACTTTGGGGCCTGTAGAAGAAAAGTCACCCCGATTTAAATTTTTGTCGACTGCTGCTACAGCGATCACGCTACTGTATTGTGCAGGGTAATTAACTGTATCTGTTCCTGCTCCACTATTTCCCGCAGAACAGACAACCAAAATCCCATTTTTATAAGCTTTATCAACCATATCGTGCAAAGCTTGTGAATCGTATTCGGTTCCCAAAGACATATTAATAATATCCATATGATTTTGGATCGCCCAATCGATCCCTTCTAATACATCTTGCAAATTGCCTTTACCATCTGCGCCTAATGCTTTGACTCCATATAATTGCACACCAGGAGCTGTTCCTGTTACAGCACCATCGCCGCTATGAGCTGCAATAATTCCGCTGACATGAGTACCATGTCCATTATCGTCTGCATAAGATGTTGTGTAATCTACAGTGGATACACCGCCAGCAATCGTAAGCTCACTATGAGCGGCTACACCTGAATCGATAACAGCCACTTTGATCCCTGATCCGTTATATCCTTTGTCCCACATTTGGTTAGGTTGTACTGCTTGATAATTCCATTGTGATTGTTCGGTTGCATTTACAGTCGAACCTAATACTTGAAAATCAGATGAATCGGTCACTTGAAAAGGAACATTACGTTCGATATAAGCGATATTAGGGTCTTGCACAAGATCTTGTAATTCGCCTGCACTAACAGTTGCAGATACAGCAGGTAATGTTTTAAATTCATGTTGTACTTCTACACTCTGGTCGATAGCAGCTTCTTTCCCTGCTTCATTTTTGTAGACAATAACAACTTCTTGATCTGGGCCTGTTGCAGAAGGTACTGATTCTTCTCCGTAGACTAAGCCGGTATGCACTAGAGATAATGTAAGCAATGAAGAAGCTACGATAGCGATATATTTTTTCATTCACTGATTCTCCTTTAGATAGATAAAATAAAACACTTTGCTATAAGACACTATTTATAGTACGTACACTTTTTCATTTCAGATTACGTAAAATTAAATAGTGGAAAATATAATTTTCGACAGTAAAATATGATTTTGCTATCTACTTCAGCTACACCTTTCTTTTTATTTCGAGCAATTTCGACATTTACCTTATAGCATTTATCGGATCACTTTTAAGAATTATGTATACTGTTTTGAGAATAATATGCCATATATAATAAAAAAAACGTCCTTTCCAATGGAAAGAACGTTTGCTTACGTAAATCGTTATATATGGAATTAACCTCTTGGTACTTCTGTTGCGTTAAACAGTTTAGCATCCAAAGGTGCACCTGCAAATTCTTGCATATCTTTAACGAATTTTTGGAAATGAGCACTTTGGTTATGCTCTTGTACAGCTTGCTCATCTTTCCACTCTTCAACCATTGTAAAGAAGTTCGGTTGGTGAAGATCACGCATCAATGTGTAACGGATACAACCTGCTTCTGCTTGAGAAGCACTAACCAAACCTTCTGCTTCCACCAAGAATTCTTCTACTCTGTCAGGTTTAATCGTGATATTAGCATGAATAACAAACATATAAGTAAACCTCCTATAAGTATATAATGTAATATGATTTTTTTAATGATCTAAAAATCTCACTTACTAATTATAACCTATATGATGCCAAAACCCAAATTATATTGTAAACCTACGAAATTTAAATATTAGAAACTACCTATATTGATAAACAAAAGGCTACTTCTCGAAAGAAATAGCCTTTGTACAGTACAAGCTTATTTACTTAATTACACTACAGGCAACTGCATCACTTCATACATTTTAACTTTCAAAGGTGCAGCCGCCATATCTTTTGTATCATTGATATGCTTCAGAAAATGAGCACTTTGTTCATGAGCGGTAAGCGCTTCTTGGCTTTCCCATTCTTCAACCATTGTGAATAAGTTGGACTGATGTAAATCCACCATCAGTGTATAACGAATATTGCCTGCTTCTGCTTGTGAAGCACTCACAAAAGGATCAGCAAGTTGTAGAAAAGTTTCTACGTGTTCTGGTTGAATCAATATTTCAGCATGAATTACTAACATTGGGGTAAAGCCTCCTATAAATAATAAACTGGCACGACTTATTAATTATATAGTAATTCCGCTCAAAACCCAACTATAACTCTAAGAATACTCATCAGATCAATAAATTGAACAAATTCAGATCACGATTCAGCTCTGTATATTTAATACCGTGGTTTTCCATGCGTTCGACTAATGCACCGTAATCTTCAGGTGTACTTAGTTCGATACCGACTAACGCTGGCCCGTTTTCTTTATTATGCTTTTTGGTATATTCAAAGCGAGCGATATCATCATTCGGCCCTAATACTTTTTCCAAAAATTCACGTAAAGCTCCTGCACGTTGCGGGAAATTAATCATAAAGTAGTGCTTCAATCCTTCGTAGATCAGTGAGCGCTCTTTGATCTCTTGCATCCGGTCAATATCATTATTACCACCACTGATAATACAGACAACCGTTTTGCCTTTAATCTGTTCACGATACATATCAAGTGCCGCAATCGGCAAAGCTCCTGCCGGTTCAGCTACAATCGCATTTTCGTTGTATAGATCAAGAATAGCTGAACATACTTTACCTTCCGGTACTTTCACAACATCGTGCAACACATCACGGCAAATATCGAATGTGAGCTGACCGACACGCTTAACTGCTGCACCATCGATAAATTTATCAATTTCACCCAGTGTAACTACTTCATTGCGAGCGATCGCTTCACTCATAGAAGCTGCGCCTGCCGGTTCTACACCGATCAATTGTGTAGATGGACTCATCGTGTTCATATATTGCCCTACACCAGCAGCCAGACCGCCACCACCGATCGTTAGAAAAATATAATCAGCCGGTACATCTAGACTTTCCATAATTTCCATACCAATTGTGCCGTTGCCTGCAATAATCTTCGGATCATCAAATGGATGAATAAATGCCATGCCTTGTTCCTCACATGTTTTCATCGCTTCTTCATAAGCATCGTCAAATGTATCTCCAACCAGAATGACTTCTACATTTTTGCCGCCAAACTTTTTCACCATTTTTACTTTTTGATTCGGTGTTGTACTTGGCATATAGATTTTGCCATGAATATTAAGCGCATAACAGGAAAAAGCTACACCCTGTGCATGGTTACCTGCACTGGCACATACAATTCCTTTATCTAATTCAGCCTGTGAAAGACTACGAATACGGTTATACGACCCGCGGATTTTGAATGAACGAACGACTTGCATATCTTCACGCTTCAAAAAGATATTACATTCGTATTTTTCAGATAGTGTATGGTCTCGTTGTAACGGGGTACGCACAATTACTTCGCGTAAAACATGATGAGCACGAACGATATCTTCCATGCCTACGATTTGCGGATTATATTCACCAGTTGCTGTCATTGATTCTCTCCTCACTCCAAACGCCTCATTGATCTCAACCATCTCTATACGGTTCTCAACGTTTTCTCATTTATCTAAAGTACTCCTAACGTACCCTATTTTCAAGCTTATCCGATGAATTTGTTGAAATTTAATCTAAAACCAACAAAAATCTTACATTTTTTTATGCATACAAAAAAACCTTTTCCTTAAAGGAAAAGGCTTAAATGCAGTGTGCAATCATCATACTGTTACTCGACAACGATGACATCGACACCCATATCTTGCAAATCTTGAATCGCTTCTTGAGGTAACTGATCATCGGTTACAAAACGATTCAAATCTTCCATACCCATCAGACGTACTAATGATTTGCGGCGAAACTTGGTGCTATCAGTTAGTAAAATTAACTCATCTGAAATCTCAATAATCTTTTTCTTTAATTGAACATGCGCTTCAGAAGGTTCTGTCAAACCGCGTGTTAGATCAAAGCCATGACAGGAAAATAGAAATTTATCGACATGATAACTTTCGACCATTTTCTCTGCATGAATCCCGGTATTCGCCATCGAATCTCGATCCAGGTAACCTCCGATTACAATCACATTAATCTCGGTTTTTTGTACCAATTCGTTAGCAATGGCTAGTGAATATGTGAGTACAGTAAGTGACCGATTCGGTAATTGTTTGACCAAATGTAGACAAGTCGTACTCGCATCTAGTGCAATTACATCACCGGGTTCTATCAAAGATAGAGCATACTCAACAATTGCTTTTTTCTCTTCTAGGTTCTGTGTCTCACGCTGAACAGCCGGAGATTCATATTGTTCCCGATTACGGTTAAATACAGCTCCGCCATGCGTACGAACGACAGCACCTTCATGTTCCAGACGTTCCAGATCACGTCTTATTGTCTCTTCAGTTACTTGAAAACGGCGACTAAGTCCGGATACCCGCACAGTTCCTTCCGCTTCCAAAATTCGCAGCGTCTCCAGCTTGCGTTGTGCTGCGGATGTAGTGTCTTGTCGCTTTGGATTTTTACTGCTCATGGAGTTACACCTGGCCTTACTATTATATATTGTCAAACGTATATAGATCAGCATCTAATACAATGCTCATTCGTGTCGAAACGATTCGTGTAAGCGTTTATCAATAACTTATAGTTACATACTTCAATGATACCGTATTTACCTTACAGTAACAATAAAAAATGAAAGAGAATCTGTATATTCCTTATTTATTTGAGCAAATCGATCAAAATTAAATTGATAATGATTATCATTTATATGTACATAATATTTTATTTGCCACTATATATCCTTTGAAAAGATGCTTATCCATAAAGTCCGCATATGATAAAAAAGTCTGTGTAGCTGTATAAAGACAAACTATATCCTTATATAAGCTACACAGACTCTATTTATATCTACGTAAAAGTGATTATACAATTCGGCTTAAAAAGTGATTCAAAAAGCGCGAAGAATCTACATCTAAAGCAACATCAATATGTGGTAACAAACTATCGTGTTTACCTGTTGTATTGCCTAATGTGTCTGGTTCTGTGCATTCTACATGGACTGCATACGAAGTTGTCTGTACGATCGTTGGATCGATTGCCACACCTACAGCTAGTGGATCATGCAGCGCACAACCTTTACCACCGGTCACAATCTCATTGTAGGCACCCATATAAAATTCAGTCATATCTGCTAAAAAGACAGATAACGAACTGTTTTCCCGTCTCCATTCATCCAGATGAACACCGGTCAGCAATGTTTTCATCGTGACATCCAATCCAACCAGTGTAATTGGCATTCCAGAAGTTAAAACAAGTGCGGCTGCGTCAGGATCTGAATAAATGTTAGCTTCAGCATAGGGAGTTACATTACCCGGTACAGTCACTGCTCCCCCCATGATTACTAATCGCTCAATCGTATGTACGATCTCTGGATTGGTCTGTATAGCTTTGGCGATATTGGTCAAAGGCCCTACAGCAACCACAGTGACTTTTCCTGGAGAGGCCATAATTTGTTGGACGATAAAGTCAGACGCACTCATTTTCTCTGCTTGACGTTCAGACGGTTCTCGATACTGATTACCAATACCATCTTCTCCATGAATATGGCGAGCAAATGGCTTCGTATATTCTCGACTCATCGGCTTACTTTCCCCGGCATAGACTGGAATTTCTTCGCGCTCTAATTTGTCGAGCACCACCAACGTATTGCGTGTGGCTTCTTCGACTGTAATATTCCCGAATACCGTCGTCACTCCCAAAATATCCAATTCAGGTGAATGAGCCGCATATGCTAGCGCTAATGAATCATCGATCCCTGTATCTACATCTAAAATAACTAATTTCATATATCCCGTCCCCTTCTTGTATGTTCATTGCATTTTATCATATGTGGTGAAGGTGTAAAAGGATAGGCAGTTTGAGACCACTTAAAATAATAGCTAATATGTAGAATTGTAGTAAACTTGAATTTTTAATATGCATGCTTTAACATATTACAAGAAAAAAATTATAACTTATGGAGGTACAGAAGATGAAAGAAATTCCAAAGAAGTTATTTAGCGTAATCATGGCTAGTGCATTAACATTATCCTCAGTCAGCTTAGCTTCAGCCGCTGAACCAAATGGAATGCCTCAAGACGAAAGTATTCCAGAAGGTTACAAAGTAATCAAACAGTATGATATTAATGATGAAAATACAAGAGTAAGTAATCCCGTAGAAGTAAATTCAATGACTACTCTAGAAAAAAAGCAAAACTCTATATCTACCGATTCAATTGAAAACGATAGCGTATCAAAAAACACATATAATAAAGTGAATAATGAAGAAACTCATTTGTATAGAGAATTGCAAGATGTAAATACAGGAAATACTTTAAATCAATATGTAACTGATCTTTCAGTTTCAGCACCCGGTTCTTATGAACGAAAAGGTACAGAAAAAGATGCTGCTAGTGGTTTAAGCCTTACTATTCGGCTATTTTATCATACCAAAACTAAAAGTGATGGAAATAGTTATCTTGGTTTAGACAAAATTTATTATCGATATGATAAACCAAATACTAAAGGTCCCCTTCTAAGTGTAAATGGTAGAGTTAATCAATCAGGACCTGGACTTGATGGTAAAGCAAAACTTCAAACTATGACTCTACCTTCGCAATATTTAACATATAAAGTTGGCACGACAAAGTTAGTTAATTTGCAAAATACTGGTTGGACAGAAGTACTAGATGGTGGTCTTGCTACGCAACTTGGTATTCAACTTACTGCTAAATTTATAGGAGATGATCGTAAGAATCAATCTTTTCAATGGCAACTATTTATAAATGGACAAGGAGTTTTTTAAACTCTAACTTTCCCCCTCAAGATGATCAATTCTTGAGGGGATTTTATATTTAAATTTCTTGTTAATATCATACATTGATTACAAATTAAATTAATTTTTTTTGAATACCTGACATGAATATTTTAATGATACCGTTTACGTGATACATATTTAACCGAAAAGTAGAATGAACTATAGTCAATAGCTTGTTTTTTTTGTAGAATGGGAAGACATGTGATGTAAGATATCAATTTAAGATATCTATTGTAAGCAATATGAATCGTAAGTAAATTAGTTTTTACTCGATTCAAGTATATGCACAATAATAATTGCTAATGTACATGAAGAAGTCAATGAAATGGAGGATTTTATGAAGAAATCTAGGGTAATGTGGTTAGTAATGGCTCTCCTTCTTTTCTTTGGAGTATCTACAGGAAGCTTTGCCACAACTGCACAAGCACAGGAAGGCAAAACTTATCAAATTGCTACAGATATTACTTTTGCTCCTTTCGAATTCCAAAATTCAAAGGGACAATTTGTAGGAATTGATATGGATCTGATGGCAGCAATCGCCAAAGACCAGAACTTTAGTTATGAAATTAAACCTCTAGGATTTAATGCTGCTGTTCAAGCACTCCAATCTAACCAGGTTGATGGTGTTATCGCAGGTATGAGCATCACCGATGAGCGCAAACAAACATTTGATTTCTCCAAGCCTTATTTTGATTCTGGTGTAGTCATGGCTGTTAAACAAGATAATGACACTGTAAAAACGTATGAAGATTTGCGTGGCAAACGTGTAGCTGTTAAAACTGGAACAGAAGGATATACTTTTGCTGATTCGATTAAAGATAAGTATGGATTCACTATGGTTCCATTCGATGATTCTTCACAAATGTACGATGATGTAAAGACAGGAAATTCTGTAGCTTGTTTTGATGATTATCCTGTTTTGGCTTATGGTGTTACACAAAATACAGGACTAAAATTAGTTACTGAAAAGGAACCGGGTGGTTCTTATGGATTTGCTGTAAGCAAAGGACAAAATCAAGAATTATTGCAAAAGTTCAATGATGGTCTTGCAAATCTTCGTAGTAATGGAGAATATGATAAGATTTTAGAAAAATATTTAGGTAAAGACGGTAAAGGTGTAGTTACAGAGAAATTAAGTCGGTGGGAATTAATTCAACAATCTTTCCCTTATCTAGTAGATGGCTTATTAAAAACTCTACTTTACACTATTGTTTCTTTATTCTTTGCGTTTATTTTAGGTCTAATCTTTGGATTTATGAAAGTTAGCCATAATCGTATTTTAAGAGGTATTGCAACAGTATTTGTAGATGTATTCCGCGGAGTTCCATTGTTGGTATTAGCATTCTTTATTTATTTTGGTATTCCAGGAGCTTTAGGATTTACAATGCCATTGTTCGTTGCTTCCATTTTGGCATTAAGTCTGAATGCAGGGGCATACGTAACTGAAATTATTCGTGGTGGTATTCAATCGATTGATCGTGGACAAATGGAAGCCGCTCGTTCACTAGGTCTACCTTATCGTACAGCCATGATCAAAATTATTATTCCACAAGCTGTTAAATTAATGATTCCTTCTTTCATTAATCAGTTGGTTATTACGTTGAAAGATACATCAATTTTATCTGCAATCGGTTTAGTTGAATTGACTCAATCCGGTAAAATCGTTATTGCTCGTACACTGGATTCATTTACAATCTGGTTAATGGTTGCTCTAATGTACTTGATCGTGATCACTATTCTTACTAAAATCTCTAACCACATCGAAAGGAAGGTCAGCAATGGATAAAATTAAAGTAACCGGTCTGAAAAAAAGCTTTGGTTCCAATCATGTACTGAAAGGTATCGATCTGGAAGTTAAAGAAGGCGAAGTGGTATGCGTTATTGGTCCATCCGGTTCTGGTAAAAGTACCTTCCTTCGTTGTATTAATCGTCTGGAAGATATTACAGCAGGTACAGTCATTGTGGATGATCACAATATCAATGATAAACAAACCGATATCAACAAAGTACGCGAAAATATCGGAATGGTATTCCAGCACTTTAACCTTTTCCCGCATATGAGTGTGATCAAAAATATTATGTTAGCTCCAACCGAACTCAAAAAATCTTCTCCCGCAGAAGCTCGTAAAATTGCTTTGCAATTGTTAGACCGCGTTGGTCTCGCTGATAAAGCAGATGCTCTACCTAACCAATTGTCTGGTGGACAAAAGCAACGTGTCGCTATTGCGCGTGCACTCGCTATGAATCCAGATGTAATGTTATTCGATGAACCGACTTCTGCACTTGACCCTGAAATGGTTGGTGAAGTATTGGGTGTTATGAATTCCCTTGCTAAAGAAGGAATGACGATGATGATCGTAACTCATGAAATGGGCTTTGCTCGCGAAGTCGCTGATCGTGTGATCTTTATGGATGGCGGTTATGTTGTCGAAGATGGTACGCCTGAAGAAGTATTTGGCAATCCTCAGCATGAACGTACGATTAGCTTTTTAGAAAAAGTACTTTAAGTTATAAAGCAATATTGTAGCATTAGCATCGTGACGTTCGATTGTAAATATCTTATTGTTAGTTGCTAGGTATAATGTCAAATGTTTAATTGATATAATAGACAAAAGACTGCGAATAGATTATTCGACAGTCTTTTGTTTTATCATCGTAGATTGTAGATTGATCATCGTTTTCCATACATAGTAGAAAGGTGTAGATGAATATGAAAAAATCAGGTTTGCTTTTAGGATCAGGTGCTCTTTTTCTTGGCTTGCTGTATTTGATTCATTTTCTATTACCATACGACTTCAATGATATCCTTAGAGTCGTAACCATCATTTTAATTATTGCGACACTGGCTCTTTCAGGTACAATGGTCAGTGGAGATCGGATGCGTGCGAATCAAGCGATTGATCCTAGTTCTAGAGATCGCAATATGGTGAATTCATGGAGTATGTTGTTATTTAGTTTACCTGTTTATCTAGTCATGATTGTCACTTATCTTTGGGGATAAGCTAATAGTAAGTAGTATCCTATTATTGTAGCTTTATGTTACTAGCCATTTTTTCTATAGCCAATAATACACCAAAACCCTGCTCACCTGATGGATAAGCACTTTTTACTTCCAAGTGTTTTTTATCCAAACATGGTGTGCAGGGTTTTTGGTATTTAACGTATTCTTGTCTATCTATTATCCCAAAAGTAGATATAACCACTTATTCTACATTGCTGTGTTTGGCAAATACATCATCATGCTGAACTTGCTTGAGCTGTCCATACGTTAAGCAAACAGCATCCAATAAAACATGGGTACATTGATCAAATAAAGAACCTAGTGGTTGAATACTTGGCGCTTCTCCTTCTCGTCTGTACTTTGTAGCTGCTGGAATATGCAAGATTGTATCTGCTAAAGTACCCAGTGGCGATGAATCGTCGGTAGTCACCGCCACAATGTGGCATCCTAATTCTTTGGCTTTGTCTGCTGTCCATACAGCCGCTTTGGTTGTTCCTGATCCAGACACAGCCACTAATAGATCGCCCGCAGCAAGCGCAGGTGTGACGGTTTCTCCTATCACATGGCAATCTGCCCCTAGATGCATTAAGCGCATAGCGAATGATTTAGCCATAAATCCAGATCGTCCTTCACCGGTTACAAAAATACGCTGACTATTGACTAACTGGGTTGCTAACTGTTGGATGGTTTCTTGAGGAACCTTTGTGATGACTTGATTGATCTCTGCCATAATCTGCTCTGCTGTTGCTGTGGATTGAACTTGATTCATTAAATATCACTCCTTGTTGTATCGTTATAGAATCATTATAGAGAAGCTAAAGGATTGGACGGTTGATTAGAAAATAGGTTGATCTGTTCGCGAATCTGCTGCGCTGCTTGAGCAGGTTCAGAAGCTTGAGTAATCGCGGAACCTACAATAATAACAGACGGCGATTGTTGCAAAATCGTTGGTAACGTTGTTAACGTAATTCCTCCTGCTACCGCAATCTGAGGAATTGTAGTGGTGGAATGAGTAGCGGAATGAACTTTGTGATTCTGCGATTGTCCAGCCATTTGTCCATTATGTTCTTGCTCGTCTTTACTAACATGATGGCATAATACAGCATCAGTATAACGTTCAAGATCATAGATTCGATCAGGCGATACACTAAGTAGATCGATCATTGTCTGTTTTTGATAGCGATGTGCTGCCTTCATACATAATTCTAATGTAGCATCAGGCGCGGCTCCCATCACAGTTGCTACATCTGCTCCTGCTTCAAAACAAAGTTCAAATTCATATGTAGCATTATCAAATGTTTTGATATCTGCTACGATAATTTTATCTGGAAAAGCCTGCTTGATCTGACGTACACTTTCGATACCGAACTCTTTGATCAGCGATGTACCGACTTCGATCCAATCGATATATTGTTCCACTTGCTTTGCCATTGTGATCGCTTCCTGAATAGTCATTCGATCTAACGCTAACTGTACACGTACTGGTTGTTGTTCAGTCATTCGAAATTCACTCCTTTATCAAATATAGATTATATTTGGAGCATTCTTATATATAAAGAGATGCACTGTGATCATCTTGTGATTGCATGATCTTATAAAATGTCTTATACATTTTAATCTTGGTTGTAAAGTCTATCGAAACGACCTACTTTATTTTCTAGTATGACGCTATTTTGCGCTTCTATGCCTATTGTGATTACGTTGCACTGACTTTTGCTTTCCATTCTGGAGAAGCTTGAGGTTTCTGCGGCTGTGGCTTGCGTACCATCATCGTTAAGATCGCAGACAGAAGCAGTGAACCTGCCATAAACATATACGATGCATCGAACCCGCCTGTCAGATCATTCAGATATCCTACAATATAAGAACCTGCAAATGAACCTAACGCTCCCATACTGTTAATCAAAGCCATCGCTCCACCTGCTACATTACGTGGCAATACTTCCGGTACAATAGCAAAAAATGGCCCGTACGGTGCATACATCGCTCCGCCAGCAATCACCAATAGCACAAATGAAATCCAGAAATGATTTGGCCCAATCAGATAGGAACCATAAAAAGCAAGTGCTCCGATCAATAGAAACGGCCAGACAAAGTTTTTGCGACTTTGCATTTTATCAGAAAAGAATGAAGTCACTAGCATAAGAATAACAGCGAGCAAATAAGGAACAGCCGCTAACCAACCTGTCGATACCATATTCATATTTGGAGCTTTAGCAATAATCGAAGGCAACCACATCACAAATCCATACACCCCGATACTCCAGAAAAAGTATTGTAAGCTTAATTTGATCACAGTCGGTGACCGAAAAGCTTCGCGGTAATTCTTCACTTGCTTCATTCCTGCTTGTTCACGTTCTAACTCATCTTCTAAAGCTTGCTTTTCAGCATCCGTTAGCCATTTGGCTTGTGAAGGCTTATCCTGTACGACTTTCCACCATACAAATGCCCAGATAATAGCTGGCATACCTTCAATAATAAACATCCAGCGCCAACCTACAGCAGTCACTAAATAACCGGAAATAATCGACATCCATAATACAGTTGCAGGATTACCTAGAATTAGAAATGTATTTGCACGCGAGCGTTCTTTATTCGTAAACCAGTGTGCATTAAATACAAGCATCGCTGGCATAACTGCACTTTCAACAACACCAAGCGCGAACCGGATCACGATCAACAGATTGACATTGGTAATCATACCTGTAGCCGATGCAAGTCCACCCCACAGAATCAACGACCAGAAAATAAGTTTTTTCGCACTCTTTTTCTCTGCATAATGAGCACCTGGAATTTGGAAAAAGAAATAACCTAGAAAGAAAAGCGCTCCCAGTAATGAGGACATCGCTGCCGAGATATTAAGATCATGTGCCATACCTGATGCCGCGCCAAAACTATAATTAGCTCGATCTAGATAAGCAAGACTATACGTAATAAAAATAACCGGAATC
Source organism: Paenibacillus nicotianae (assembly GCF_042681745.1). Taxonomy (NCBI): domain Bacteria; kingdom Bacillati; phylum Bacillota; class Bacilli; order Caryophanales; family Paenibacillaceae; genus Paenibacillus; species Paenibacillus nicotianae. The sequence goes on from NZ_JBHUGF010000010.1 coordinate 3,244,200, forward strand.
AGTCTCAACCAACGAGAAGCAGGTAATGCTGTCTTTTCTTGCATGTTTATTTCACTCCTTCCAAAGATGGGTCAGGGCTATAATCATGTTCAACAGTAGATTTTTCATTTTCAGCATTTTCAGTCAAAAGAACTTGATCGGATAGATAACGCGGGCAAGTCTCTATAAACTGTTGTAATTCGTTTTCAGACGGGTATCCTTCATGATCACCGATCGATTGTACAGCTAAAGCTCCTATCGCACATCCTCTGGTTATTGCTTCTTCTATGGGTAGCCCTGCTAACCAACCGCTAACCGTTCCAACAGCAAATCCATCTCCTGCACCTACTGTATCAATGACCTGATCAACTATAAAACCAGATACTGTACCTGATTGTTCCTGCGTGCGATAATAAGCACCGCTTGGCCCTAATTTGACGACGACCGCTTTGACACCTTGCTTCAAGTAAAATTCAGCAATTTTTTCAGGTACCGCTGATCCTGTTAATATCTGCCCTTCTTCTATACCAGGCAACACGATATCAGCTTGAACAGCAAAAGCGTTGATCGTCTGGATCATTTCGGTGTGACTGCTCCACAATGCTGGACGCAAATTCGGATCAAATGAAATACTTCTATGATGAGCGCGCATCTGTTGTATCACATGCTGTGCAAATTCACGATTACGATCTGATAATGCTAAAGGGATACCAGTCATATGCAAATGTCGTGCAGAGCTAAAATAAGTAGAATCAAGATCATCTACACTCATCTGACTTGCTGCTGATCCACGACGAAAATATTGTACTTGTGGATCACCGCTGATCACTTTGGACTTGAGCTGAAATCCTGTAGGATGCTCTGTATCTACCCGTACATGATCTAGATTCACATGCTCACTTGCTAGCTTTTGTTGTACAAAAGTACCAAACGCATCTGCGCCAACTTTACTTGCCCAACCGGATCGAAGACCCAGACGTGCAAATCCAATCGCTGCATTGGCTTCCGCTCCTGCTAAACGTTTACTAAATAAAGCCACCTCATGTAGATCGCCTACTTCTTCAGCTACAAACATAGTCATCGCTTCGCCAAATGTCACAATATCCAGTAACGTCGAATCGACTGGTGTAGATAATATAGATGATAGTAAAAGATTCTGTTCCCGATTGTCGCTCATCGTATACATACTCCCTTCTGCTGTACTTAGTAAATCGTTGTAATATCCAATCTGTGTATCATCAGATAATGTAAATTCAATTGCTCGCCAAGCTTGGTCTGGAAGAAGAGCAATCACTTGTTTCCATAATGCTTGTTCTTCTGTCGGTAAAGGAAGAGTCATATACGTATTGTGTTGCTTCACTGCATGTTTGGCATGAATATAAGTCACATAAGGCGATAAGCGTTGCGCCGCTTCAAGCGCATCTTGTCCTGCATACAACCAGTTACCTATATCAAATGTCATTCCGATAGAATACCATTGCGAATGCGCTTCCAAAGTAGTTAATTGCTCAAAAAACTGTAGTAGACGTATAGGATCTCCACCGTATAGGGTCTGATCATTTTCGATCCATAAGTGGATAGGAGCGGCAGACGAATGCTCTGCAAAAAATTGATCCAAACTTGTAAGTAATAAGTCTATAGAAGAGTGCTCACGATCATAATGCCCGAGTGATAATTTGACGGCGTAAGCTCCTAATTGCTGTGCTTCGTTCAAAGAACGATATAATATTTTTTGATTCAGCAAATGATTTTCTTGCCATAGTGAGGCAGGTACAGAATAGACGGTAAATGAAAGATTAGACTGTTGGATCGCTTGTCTGCACTGTTCTAAAGGCAAATGATCATCTGACTCTACAAAAAGTTCACGACGAATCTCTATTCCTTGTGCTCCAAGATTAGCAACCCGTGTAGCTACTTGTGATTGTGCAACTTCTTGACTAACAACATCCGCAAAAACAGAAGTCGGAATAATAGTGATCGACATTGATAATCTCCTTTCACCTAAAAAATAGGATGTAAGATTTTTTGCTTGGTAAAAATCATTTTTTATTAGAGTGTGATGCGCTTATCGTGTCAAATACTTGGTACTACCATCTATTCAAATCAGCTTCAATCATACAAAAGTGTTCTACAGTATAAGATCATTTATATTACATAAATCGGTTTAGTAAATCGGTTTATGAGGTCAGTATAATGCAACAATTTTATAAATACAAGTCTTTTTGTAAACGTTATCTGTATTTATATGGTAAAAGGTACTTTCGACCCACTGTGAAATAAATACCTAATAAATATAATTATATTTGTATTTTAATTCATTTTTACGTATATTTATATTTTACATATAAAGGAGATGATATGTTTGGAGACTGTACCGACAGTAATTCGCCAAGCCACTACAGAAGATATCGAAGCATTGATCACGATTATGAATGAATATATCGGAGATTTTTATCAAAAGCCTAAGCCTCCTGTAGAAAAGTTGTATCAGCTCATCACTTCACTATTGCAAGGTCAAGCTGGTGTACAGTTTGTAGTCGAACAACAACAGCAGACTGTAGGTTTTGCTACATTATACTTTTCATATAGCTCTATCAAAGCCGATAAAGTCACGATTATGAACGATCTTTATCTACAAGAACATTTGCGTGATACCGAGGTGGAAGTTCAACTATTTAAGCACTGTCAGACATATACTCAAGATCATGGATTTGCTCATATGAGCTGGGTAGCTGCACCACATAATACACGTGCGCATCGCTTTTTCGATCGGATGGGATGTACAAAAATCGATTGGGTCGATTATATGATTGTATAACACAAAAAAAGGCGATCTAAAATCAAATTCATCTGATTTTAGATCGTCTTTTTTTTATGATAAACGTATATTCTAATCATTATTTTTTTAATATCATTTATTCATTTTATTGTATATTCATCGGTTGCGCAGATGATTCGCGAATCATCAATGTACAAGTAAATTGCTTTTCTTGTATAGCCGGCTGTTCTTGTTGTGTACTCTGCGCAGAAATAGAAGCAATCAACATTTCGGCGGCTTGTCTTCCCATATCATGAGAAGGTTGCACAATAGTAGACAACGTTGGAGTAAGCAATTCAGCAAACGGTATATTATCAAATACGATTAATGCCATATCTTGCGGAATCTGCAATTGATATTCTTTGAGAAAAGCAAGCACTTCTAGCAATACCAGATCATTACCTGCAATAATAGCTGTAGGCAACTGCTGTTGCTTCGCCCAAACACGTAATGTATGACGCAATTGCTTGACTTCATCAGATAGTATGATCGGTGCAATCTGTGGTAATTTGTTCTTCATCGCATGGGTATATCCATCTACCCGCTCGACACGAGTAGAAATAGACAACGGTGCGGTAAGCATTGCGATATGTTGGTGACCTGCATCAATCAAATGTTCTGTCGCTTTGTAGGCAGCTTGTTCATTATCTACAACTACACGACTCACTTGTACCTCTTCAAGCTTGCGATCAACAAATACTAATGGAAAACCTTCTTCCACTAACTTCTGATACAAAGGCGCTAATTGACCGGATGGAAAAGCGATCACTCCATCCACTTGTTTGGAACGCAATAATTCTAGATCTTCACGTTCTCTCGCTTCATCTTCATCGGTATTACATAAAATCACGCTAATCCCCTGTTCTCGGCAATAGCTCTCGATTCCCCGACAAATCTCCAAAGAAAATTGATGTAACATATTTGCAACGATTACGCCAATTGTAAACGTACGTTTTTGTTTGAGACTACGTGCTAATACATTTGGACGATAATCCAATGCTTTAATCGCCACAGCTATTTTATCTTTAGTGGTACTGCTCATATATTCATAACGCCCGTTGAGATATTGGGAGACTGTACTTTTGGATACTCCTGCTTCACGAGCTACATCTGCCATTGTCATTTTCGCCATAGTTAGTGCCCTTTCTCTATGATCCGAGTGTAGTTACAGATGCTCATATCGATATGGTGTATCTGTGTTTGAATATTATCATAGTGTAAGGATTCATTGTAGCACAAATGGCTATTTTTGAAGAATATCTAATCTGCTCATTGCGTAGCACAACAAGTATAAAGATTGACATCAAGAAATATGTGTATATACTCATATTTATGAGAAACTATAATTCTAATCTTCCAAAAACAACCGATTATACAGCAGAGTGCGCCTGCTTAAATTTTAGAAAAGCGTCACGTTTTATCACTAACTTGTACGATGAATATTTAAGACCTGTAGGACTTCGAGCGACCCAGTTATCATTGCTGATGGCACTCGAACAAGCAGGCTCTGTCACTATTACTACTCTGGCTGAATTACTTTTGATGGATCGGACTACACTACCACGCGATCTAAAACCGCTTGAGAGAAATGGATGGGTATCTATTACACCAGGAGAAGATCGTAGAAAACGTTTTATTGCTTTGACACCTGATGGTCAGCAACTTCTTAATACTGCATTGCCATTATGGGAACAGGCACAAGTTCGTGTTCAAGAATATATGGGTGAAGATCGTTATCGAGGATTACTTGGACAATTATCTGATATTGTTAAGCTAAATAGACAAAATTAATTTTTTTTGCCCAATTAGGTGTATATGCACTTATTTTTGAAAGGATTGATATACATGGCTGATATGAAAAAACATCCTACTGTTTTGCGTTACTATGAATCTGCCGGACAATCTACTACTGTTCAAAATGAAATGCTTGATTATGATTGGATACGTGATTTATGTATGGAAGCCGGAGCCGATGATGTAGGTGTTATCTCTATGGAACGCTCCGAATTGGATGATCAACGTGATGATATTCTATCTGCATTTCCCCATGCTAAGACGATGATTAGTTTTGTGGCCAAAATGAATCGCGAACCGATCCGCACCCCTGCTCGCTCACTGGCTAATATTGAATTTCATCATACTGGTGATAGGGTAGCCGATATTTCTCATAACATCGTATCTAAATTAGAAGCCAAAGGAATACGGGCTTTGAATGCAGCTATGGGTTTCCCGATGGAAATGGATAAGTTTCCTGGAAAAGCATGGGTTGTTTCACTCAAACCGGTTGCGGTTGCAGCAGGATTAGGCAAGATGGGTATTCATCGCAATGTGATTCATCCCAAATTCGGGAACTTTATTCTACTTGGCGCTATTATATTAGATGCTCCGGTTAACAAAGAAGATCGTCCAATCGACTATAATCCTTGTCTTGAATGCAAACTTTGTGTAGCAGCCTGCCCGGTAGGTGCAATCGGTGCAGACGGACAATTCAATTTCTCCTCTTGTGCTACGCATAATTACCGCGAATTTATGGGCGGTTTTAGTGATTTCGTAGAAACGATTGTAGAGAGCAAAAATACCAAAGACTTTCGCAGTGAAGTACCTATCACAGAATCGGCTTCATGGTGGCAAAGTTTGAGTTTTGGAGCTAATTATAAAGCGGCTTATTGCTTATCTGTTTGCCCGGCAGGCGACGATGTTATCGGGCCATTTCTAGAAGATCGTAAAGGATTTATGAAAGATATAGTAAAACCGCTACAAGCGAAAGAAGAGACGATTTATGTCATTCCGAACTCAGATGCAGAAGCATATGTTAAAAAACGGTTCCCCCATAAAACGACCAAACGTGTGGGAAATGGTCTGATCCCCAATTCGGTCAGTCTTCTGGTGACGCTGATGCCTCATGTATTCCAACCGAATCAGTCAGCAGACTTAAACTGCACGTATCATTTTACATTCACCGGTAATGAAAATAGACAAACCACTTTCGATATTCGAGATAAAAAGCTTCAGGTACAGGACGGTTTGCATGGTACACCAGACATACAGATTACAGTAGATAGCAAAACATGGCTTAAAATCGTAGCAAAAGAAAAAAATGTAGGTCTAGCTTTACTCACAGGAAAACTACGGCTCAAAGGTAACCCTAAATTGCTAATCAAATTTGAAAAATGCTTTGCATAATAGCAAAATATAGTCATTCTAGAGTCTACTTTCTTTGGTAATGAGTATTATAAAGAAACCCTGAAAGGTATATCCTTATCAGGGTTTCTTTGTCGGTTAAAGTGTCATTATAGAGTTATATACGTGTATAAATCATCTAATAGTGCTTAGTATTTGGAATGATCTGCATATTCTTTTGCCAGTATAGAATACAAGCACGAATCGTGAAATTGACCTTTATAATACCAGTGTTCACGCATGATTCCTTCGCATTTCATTCCAATTTTTTGCATCACTTTCTCCGAAGCACTATTAGCCGGACGACAGGTGGCAAAGATTCGATGTACTCCTAATGTCTCAAATCCATAAGCTAGTACAGCCTGTGCGGCTTCTGTCATATAACCTTTGCCCTGATAAGCCGGGTTGAGCACATAGCCTATTTCAGCATTAGTATTCTGGACATGAATACCGATCCCACCAATCAATAGTTCTTCATTTTTCAGGCAAATCGCTAATTCATAGTCTTGACGCAAAGGTTGCTGTTGCTGAGCGATGACCTCTTCCACATATGTATTAGTATCTGCTTCTGTATTAGGTCCCCATGCGGTATGTTGAGTCACTTCAGGCAATTGTGTATAGATATGAATCGCTTCCCAATCGTTAGGTTGTATTTCACGAATAATCAATCGCTGTGTTTCCAGTTGCATCTGTAATTCCCCCGTTTCAGTGTTGTTGTGTTTAAGTCTTAGCATTGAGGTCTTGGTATTGAGATATGTACATATTGGCTATCGTATAGAAGAAGCGTTATCTTATCTCAAAATAACAGTCACACCGACCCGCTCCAAGTTCTCTACTATTGCATCGATTAAAGGACGATCTCCGATTTCTCCCAAAAAATCTTCTTCACCGATAAAAGTATTTTGCTGGCGTACCGCTTCAATCTCCTTTTGCCATGCTTGTTGATCTAAGTTATTTTTTGCTATATGGCTGTTCATCCATACAAGTGTAAATGGAGCTAACGCGCCGTATCCACCGTAAGTACAGTCAATCATTGAATAGATGTTTTTGCCAAAATAACCACCTGCTCCATTTACAGCTTCGCCTATTGCACAAAAAAATGAAGAATAATCTACAATACATGTACCATCGAGTTCAAAATGGTGGTTAACTGACTTATTAGCTTGTTGTATCCTATAGAAGTCATTATAAAGACTCACTATATTTAACCAATCTCGCTTACTCTCTTCATCATATACAGCCCATTCATTCTTTTTAGTAGGTCTAGACTCTCTCCATCGTTCCCATAGTTGAAGCTGCTTGACAGACGGAATATAGTCCGAAGAAATATTCAGATGTACGTGGACAGGTATAGCGGGAAAACCTAACTGGTGATATTTGATATCGTCATGAATAAAGATCGGGTATTTACCGATAACATGATGATGTTTATTAAGTATTCCGATGTAAGCCAGTCTAGAAAAAGATTCTTTGCGCTGTATTATGTATGATTTGAATTCTTCTGTAAATGTAAATAGATTAAGTACTAGCTGATTAGCAAGTAAGTGAATAGGCGTATTTGAGAATTGCACAGTATTGCAATATCCAATTGTAAGGTTACTATTGTCGTCTATAAGAGAGTATTTGAAAGTCATAGAAATGTCTCATTTCTGTATCGATTATTTTGCATAATTTCACTTCATCTACTTAGGTAAATATATTTTTCCCATCTATGATCCAATACCAATATTGTTCGGGAATATCTTCAACATTATTTTTATAATATCCATTCCATCCATCCGGTACATACAATTCGTAAGATGCAGGTTCAGGATAGTAAGATATTAATACTTTTTGATCAAAATCGATATATAAAGCAGGATACATATCTGAAATATCAGTATCTATGTCTTGCTTCAATATATGTTTGAATTCTTCTATTTTAACTTCATTATCGCTAATATGCTCCAAAAATTCTTGTGCTGTATTTTCGTTGACTATTGGAATATCAAATCTTTCTGAAAAATCATTTGGATTGGGAAAGTGAAACCCTTTTTCAATATACGCAGTGATTCGTTTTTTGAGATCTAAAAACCATATTTCTTTATCGGTAACAAACCATTTGTAAGATTCCATATATCTAACTAAAACGATAATATTTTCTGCATATTGTGGCTTGTTTTTCACTTTATTTTCTCCTTTATCTAAAAGGTCTTTCTACTTCGTTTTTATTTAAACTATATTATTGATCGGATAGCATAAAATACGATTTAATTTTATTTTCGATACTGCGATCCATACCATAGACTTCAAAATAAGAAGTATCAAATGGTCGAATTTCGATTTCAGCTTCGGGGTGCTGTAAGCCTTCATCTTCTTCGGTTTCTGGTAACATATCAGAGTTCCATTCTACATGTTTACCTTTCTTAATGCCTATAAACACCCCTGAATAGAACTGAACAACCTCATTTGACTTGTGAATCAATTCATCTGTACTTAGAAAGGTTATATATGGATGCGAAAATAACTCTGTAACTACTTGATCACGGCTACCAACTACATCAAATGGAAACCAAATAAGATCAGCAATTTCCTCTCTAATGCTATGCAATATTTCAACCAGTTGCTTTCCTAAACAATTGAACTCATCTTTGAAATGCTTCTCATGCAGTCGAATTAAAAATGTAGATTTTTTCAAATAATTATCATTCAAGGTACTCACTCCTTAAATACATAATTTATACAAAATAAAAAAGAGCCTTCGACAGGGTCAAGTCTATCCAATTTTTTAAAGATTTAAATTTAATGTTTCCCATTGTGTTTTCATCAGGATCCAATTGGTAAATTACCTTTATACGCTCTCAAAAACAAACAAAAACTCCCATATAGTAATTATCTATGATCCATTCCTTTTAAATCCCTTTATTTATAATTATCTTAAATTAGCTGGATGACCATTTACATCTAAAATGTCCATTACTTTACGATCTCGATCCGATACAATTAACCTGTAGTCTTCAAACAAAAAAGGGTTAGGTGGTAGATCTACCGTTACTCGCCATGCTGGTCGAATATCATCATTATCTCGATCCTCTTCATTAATTCCAAACGTATAGGCTTCATCAAAATATAATCTTTCAATTTCTTCACTTACGATTCCTTCTTCTTTATTTTCTTCATGATATTTTTTAGCGATTGCTATGGCTTCTTCTGGTGTTAATACAGTCTCTACCGTAATTTCATTCACTCTACGATGATGTCTTGGAAAATCCTCATCGAGCAACCTCAAATATTCTTTAAATTCTTTTTTATTTAAATTTTTAAATTCCTTATCAGACATTTTTTTGTACTTATCTGAAAACATCGTTACTCCTCCTTCTTATTTAAGCTGTTCTCTTAAGTTCTCAATATAGTCTATTGAGTGGTCTATTGATGCCTAGTCAAATATTGTTTCATTTTGCATTACTCTTGAATATACATATTCCTCTCGTTCCAAGCGACTTAAGTTTATATAAGAATCTTTGCCTAGTGTTAATCATTGCTCTGTATGATACCCTTCATAATATAAATTAATAAAAGCCACAATCGAATGAAGATTTCCGATTGTGGCTCAAAAGTATAATTTCTTAAATAGCAAATTATACTTTTTTGAAAAATCAAATAAGGATTGATTAATAATATCCATATATTCTGGACGTTCTTTCAAAAAAGAATGACTCGACTCTCTTAGAAGTTCTTGAACAATCTCGTAATCAAGAATGCTCTCTATATCCAAAGCAGAGTTGACAAACCGTATTCCCTCAAAAGGCTCTTCCCATAGATACAAATCATCTGAAAAATCACAACTACAATATTCAATAGTATATCCTATACCTTTAGATAAAAAGGTTACTACTTCAACAAATCTATGGTTTGGAATAGCATTGAAGAAATTAATTGCTGGCAATAAATCATTTTCAACTTTTTTTCTAAATATTCTAAATGTCAAAATCTCATCTCCTAATTAGCGATTTATAGTCAGATAAAGATTTTTCACTGCCCCAGTTTCATCAAAATATCCTTCAAATTATGTCCATCACTCACTCCGCTTTTCTGTGTAAAATTTTCAGCTCTAATAAGATGGTTTTCATATCCTAGATTAAATTATAGTTTAGTCAATTTGTGAATTAAGATAAAAAAGCAATCTACTTTCATAAAAAAGTAGATTGCTTACATACTATAAATTATTTAATTATTTTATAATACTCTTCTGTAAACTCATAACTTTCATTTAGAAAAATACACTCCCAAATCCATAAGAAGAAATTTCTTACTGGATAAGGTGGATCAAATGGTGGTAAAACTGATTCAAAAACTCTCTCAAAATCAATAGCATTACTTGTTAAATAATAGCTTAAGACTAATTTTGCATTTAGTTTTTGCTGTTCGTTTAATTCTTCAAATTCTTCTACAATAATTTCATTGATTATTTTTTTATAATCATTCTTATCTTGAATTTTTAATTTTCGATAATATTCAACTGATTCACTATCATCTCCTAATCCAGTAATTGGAGCTAAAAATAAATCTAGTAAATCGGAATTCATAATAATCACTAATATAACACCTCTCAATTTCTTAATTTAGGATATAAGGTATATAATTTCCCATTTCTAAAAACAGCAGTTACTTTAGAAGAAGAAACTAAATTTTGTCCGCCCCTTAAATACCCTTCACCTATATTTTCACCTCTATCGAAGCTGAAACTGTTCCTTCCTGTTTGGTTATAAATTGTTTCTGCTAATTACTAAATAATCACTCGTGATTCCAAAAAATATTTTTCCGTTAAAACTCTAAGAATAAATTTTAATGACAAAATCTTCTAATACTTTTTTTACTGCTATACCTGACTTAGGTAATAAATTATTAATTCGCTGTAAGATAGATGCATTTTTGATTATCATTTGTTTATTCTCTGAAGTTGTAAAACTTCTTAAAGTATCTATACATATTTGAAAAAGCTCTTCATCTTTAGTCTCAAGCAATGATAACAAAATTTTCAATTCATATATGTTACAGTTACTATCCAAACAATAGGCTATTTTTTTTTGCCATTCTAAGGACTTATTAAATATTTCAATTGATAATTTTCCCCAATCCTCTTTGTTAAATTCTGATAGAATCTCACTTGCAATTGTACAACCGTCATTATACCAAGAATCTACTGTTGTGTTAGCTGATAGGAGATTATCTAATTCTCTATACATATTTAGAACCTTTCACTTTACAATTTTTAAAAATTTGATTATTCATCAAATAATTATTATTTTATTTCATTCTCATTTTTAATGTCATATTCAAAATTATGCAGTTGTAATAATCAAAAAACAATGAAATAAGGGTAAGAAAAACAAGTCAATTATGGTTTCACCTCCCCATAATTGACTTATTAAAGTAAAGAAACAACATTATTTGAGTTATAAAATTTGAAGCTTACATACTTATACCCAAACTAAAAAATCTTTATAAAAAGATTTTAGAAATTATGGGTTGCATGATGGATTCATTTGCAATCAACAAAATACTACTCATATAATTTAAATCTTCGTTTAATTTCACATAATCGAGATTCAACTATATCCGTATCATCAGAACGCCTTAATAAATATGCTTGGCTTGCTTCTTTGAGATAAATATAGAAAGCATGGTAATTCAATACGAGAGTTACATCTTTATCAACTGCAGGCTGATCAAAAAAATAACAAATTCCATCTTCTCCGAAGTACCCTTCTTCCCATTCCTCTAGTTCACCTGCCAATAAACACCAGATATGCTCATTACCAAAGCCCTGTCCTTTACAATACTTTTCCAAAGCTTTGATAAAGTTACTATCTCCGATAGCAAAATAGTAAAGATCTATTAACTTATTTACAGAATCATTCTCATTTGACATACTTTTTCCTCCCTATTTCAACTAAAATGAAGGATGAAAATTTGTAATGTTACCATTATTATCAAGATATCCAGTGAACCTAAGTCCATTAGATGAATATCCATTCACTAATCTACCATTGATCACACCATTATTCATAGCTTCTTTTCCCCATGCAATAATTTGTTCATTCGAAACTACGCTAGGATCATAGACTGTCTTTGGTTGAGAAATAGTTTTATACTGCCCAGACACTACCGTTAATTCCCTATCTAATGCAGGAAGTCTATACTCTATTTCGTAAATTCCAGTAACTTTAGGATGTAGTTCTTGAGACAATGACATCGTCGATACTGCCACTCAGAACATCTCGGTTCACAAAGCGCTTAATCTTTGAATTGTAGTATCTTGCTCGCATCTGATACAATCCGTTCGGATCAGTCATAACACCGTCGCGTCCGTTATAATCATAATTTGGAGTAAACCTTAAAATTTTCTACGTAAAAAAACCAAGTCAATTATTATCTAACTCTAATTGACTTGGTTTTTATAAAAAGAAAGGAGTTTAGAATAAATGATACATGTTGAACAAATAAAAGAATTATTTAACATTATTAATTACTTATGACATTGAAGTATTAGCTTTAAATTACTCTGGCATAGTTGGCAAAAAGGACGTTTTTTTTCTAGTTCAAACCAGACTTCAATATGATTACATAAAGACGGGATATCTAATATTGCCTTTTCACACAAACTTTCATAATCATCTTTTAGAATCTCCTTTAAGTCATAACTAATAGCATGTTTATCACTCAACTTAGCTTCATAAACCTGAGTTGGCTCGATGATATAATTCCTATGACGAGTATGATGACTGATATTCATACCCCATTTAAGGTTACCTTTAAACATATGAATACATTTCTGTAACTGTAAATACACTTCATTCTCATTATGAAATCTGAAATAAAAACCTGCTGGACGATCATAAATATTACCAGGATTATACATTGATGTCCGATGCCATTCAAATGATCCTAGTTTTGAAATAGTATAAGCCATCAACTCAAAATCTGCCACTTCTCCATTTTCTGAAAAATAAATACTATTAGGAACCATTTCTTTTCACCTACTTTAAAGTGTATTTACTTATAGATATTTTCCCACCATTTAGCTCCTTTAATATGTCTATATAACCTTTAGTAGTAATCGATTGATTACTAAATCGAGGATCATAGATATACTTACCATCAGAATAAATAGTATGTTAATCAAATTTTTGCGTTTCTCTATACTCAGTAACATTTATTATTTCATACTTTTCTGATGATAATATTGTAATAATTTCATAATCAGCTATTCATTCTCCTATAGACTGAATAATAAAAAAACCTAAAAGAATTAAATTCCTTCAGGTTTTTTTATTATTTAATTTTTGCTTTTTCTTTTTGTTAATCCTAAATCATCTAATATACTACTTCTTTTAATTTCCAATAAAACACAATAATCTCCGTTGCTACAAATAATAGCCGGATGTTTTCCTGTTTCTATGCTTTGATATATTAAAATTTCACCACAATACGGACAAGGTACTTGTTCACCTTTTAAAACTCTTTTGTCAATATCTGAATTTTCTTCTTTTAAATTCATATCAGTTCTCCTTTATCTATGAGGTATAGTTGGATAAAGAGACTTCACTTCCTGAATAATCGCTTTTATTTGTGTATAAGAAAGATTATCTCTTGAATGTTTAACTTCTCTCATGAAAGCAATCACTTCTTCACGCTGATTATATATAGGATTTTGAAGCGAAATATGCGTAACCTCATGAATAATTGTTTGAGCCGTTTTAGTAGTTGACTCGGTTCCTTTCACATAAATTGTAGCATTATTGGTAAGCATATTTGCTTTCCCTAAGGTCTGGTTACCTATCTTATCAGTTGGTAATTCCCCATAATCTAATTTTGTGCTATTACTTTGTAGCAATCTAATTATTTCTTGCCCTACTTGAGATTTATTCAACTCATGATAAAGATTTTTTGGAGCAATTCTTTGTCCAAAAGGAGCATACGTATTTTCTTTGAATAAATCAGAAGGTTTGGCATATCATACTTATTTATTAAAATGCCTAAATAGCCAACTAGAACCAGGGATAAAGCTAACCAACGTGTCCATGCCAGTGACAACTCAATCTCTTACAAAAAGTTTTTGACCTGTCACATAATCTGTTCCTGTAAAAACTTCCTATACAGTTTTTACCGTTCCCAAAATAGGCATAGCTAAGAAATTGCTAAACGTTTTAAATATCTCACCGCTATCCACACTTAGTAAAAATGGATCAGTGCACGAGATTTGATTTCCACAATGAATAGCACTTCACAACAAAGAAACTTTGCAAAGCATCAAGCTAAGCAAAGCTATTATTGTATTGATAGCTATCTAATTCTTCTTTAATTACTGAATCATCACTTAAACAAGATTCTTCAGACAATTCATTTAATAATAAAGCGATTAAAATTTTTGTAGCTTTTGAGAATACTGTTTCACTAGAACCAATCAAACTATGAGCACCTAAGAGAAAAACAATGCTACCTGTATACTTCCAATTAGACTCAAGTATTTTCTCCTTTGCAGAACTAATGATTGAATCAACATATTCAGTGGGAATACCTAAATAAATCTCTTCATGTAATTGAAGCTTAGATTTATAAAAAATAGTATTAGAATTCTTTACTTTAATTTTAATCATTAATTCTGATTTTTGATTAGGGTTATATTCTACCCCAAGCATGGCATAGTATGAACTGTTCCTAGGCAATTTTAACTCAAGTACTATTTTTTGATATTTAGAAATTATTGGTTCATTCAATTGTAATAACGTTTTTAATTCATAATCTGCTTTATCCATAATGAGTGGATGTTCATCTTTCCATACTACTGCCTTTCTGAATTTGCCTAAATCAAAAATAGTATTCATTTTTCTAACCTCCCCAAAATTTGTACCATAATGAATTAAATTCTCTGGTATAGACTTTAGGATGATGCAGACTAAATGGAATTTTTATTATTTAGTCTGAAAGAAATTCGTTATTATTCCATTTTTTCATTGTAGCTTTTACCTTCAATTTAGATAGGTAAAGAAGAAACCTTGAAAAGCACAAAAGCCAATCAAGGTTTCTCTTTCTCATAGTTAAAGCTTTACTACTTTAGAACATATTTTTTAATGGAATCATATTCTATATATTTCTAATCTACATCAATAAAATAAATATTTAAAATTTTAATTCAGATTTGTTATAGTCTAATTTTACTATCAAATTTTTTTAAACTTTTCATAAAATCATCAAAACTTTCTGCGATTCGATATATTCCATTTTCACTTTCTGGTTCTTCTCTAAATTCATTTTTCATAAAATAAATTTCATTAGACAAACCAGTATCTAATAAAATCTTACCATTATCTCCACTCTCACCTATGACCAAATAATGAGATGGAATTTCGTCTTGGTCTCTATTCCATACTTCTAAACTCATAGAAGATTCTATTTCAATTCCATATAAAGCTTCTAAAGGAATCGCCTCGTTTATTTCCTGTACTATGAATAACCAATAATGAGTTAATATAGTACCACCATTATTATTTTTCAAAAACATCTTATAATCTTCAGGAAGAGAAATTTTATGGTAATCTGTAAACTTTTCAATCATGGATTCTGTAGCCTGCCCAAATGTTCTCAATTTGGAATCGTATCCATCTTGTGTAATCTGTAGATAATGCTCATATTCCTTTATGAATTTTGATATTTCATCATCTGCAATAGGATATGGACTAAAAACCCATCTTATATAATTAAATCGATTTTCAAGTTTCATCTTATCCCATTGAAAAGGTGGTCGTTGCAATAAATAAGATAATGAACGTCTCCATATCCAAGGTTGTTTTTTCTCAAGCCAATCCTTCCAACTTTTTAATTTAGAAGCATTTTGCTCACACTGTAAATTAATAATTGCTTCTAAAGTAGAGTTAGCTAAATTTGCCGTAAATGGACTTGCACTTATACGATTATCTGTTAGATGAGGAGTAAATTTAGTTTCAAATAAAATACGGTGTAAAGCAAGAAGTTCTGTTTCTTTCTCAATGATTAGTTTTTTCTTACTCATTTAGAAATCATTCTCCTTTACATTAAAATCAGCATGCTTACTATTACGAATAGATCCTCTAAAAATAAATTCATTACTTTGAGTTTCTGCATCTAATAAATGATAATAATCATTTTTTAATTTAACTTCTATTCTATGAGTTATCATAAATTCTGGTCTTTCCCCTGCAAATTAACTTTTAGTGGTAACTTGCTCGCTACTTTCTTTGTTTGATTCGTCATTAGTAATCTAAATTAATCTACAATTTCACATTTAGCTTTTATCATTTGCTCTACGATTTTATCGTATAAGCCATCATCTTCTATTAGGAGCGCAGCATTATTTTTTTATGCATAATCAAATAACCTTCACTCATTTTTTCCAAAAAATATTCATTAGTCTCCCATAAATATTTATATGATATAAGTTCCATATTAACCCTCTCATTTTATGATCTCCCTACATCCAATATTACATTATGTCCTAACTTATTTCGCCCAAGAATGGGAAGCAACGTTGTTAGTGTATCTACACCATTTGCAATACGATCTCCTATAGATAGATGCTCACCTGTAATTTAGTTAACTCCGGTAATTGTTTCTTTGAAGCCTTTCAACGCTCCTAGATATAGAATCGCTTCAGTGCTACAGCTCAATCCTGTCGTTGCCTAAGAAGCTCCGTCCGCACTCAATCCAAACGGATCAATATACGAAATTGGGTTCCCATTTACATACGCATAGCGGTTCATCGTCAGTCCATCGTCTATACTTCCAATTAGAAAATCTCGATTGACGACACGTTTGATCTCTGGATTGTAATACGTTTTTCATCTCGTGCACCACTCGTTTGGATCGGATATGGCTTCATCGCATCCTAAAGATTCACTGTAGGTGTCGTACACATTTGGAAATTTAATAGTTTGTACGTATAGTATGATCAGAAAATTATTAAATAAAAAGAAATCTTGAAAGAAATAATCTTCCAAAATTTCTTTTTTCATACGCAACCGTTACAATTCTACTGGTTGTCCATTTTGACCTAACATTCCCATTACTTTACGATCTCGATCCGATACAATTAACGTATAATCTTCAAACAAAAAAGGGTTAGGTGGTAAATCTACGGTTACTCGCCATGCTGGTCGGATATCATCATTTTCTCTATTATTTTCATCTCTTTTGAACGTATATCCTTCATCAAAATATAATCTTTCGATTTCTTCACTTACGATCCCTTCCTCTTTATTTTCTTCATGATATTTTTTAGCAATTGCTATTGCTTCTTCTGGTGTTAATACAGTATCCATAGTAATCTCGTTTATTCTGCGATGATGTCTTGGAAAATTCCGATCTACTTCATCGAGTATTTTTTTTAATTCTTCTTTAGTTCTATTATATCTTTTCAATTCTACTCACCTTCCAAATCATCTGTGTTTTAATCGCAAATCATTAATATATTCTTTTGAATGATTGATTGAGTTATCGTCAAACAATTCTTCATTTTGCATTACTCTTGAATAGACATATTCCTCTCGTTCTAATCGACTAAGATTCATATAAGCTTCTTTCCCTATCGCTAACCATTGCTCCGCATGATATCCTTCATGATATAAATTAATAAGACTCGGATTTTTCTTGATCCATATTGCTCCATTGCTATAATCAAATCCTGCTTCAAATTTTCCTGTAAGAACTTTTCCTTTTTTATCTACATTTATAGTAATACCAGCTTGTCCCCATGCTTTCTTGAATTGCCGAATCTCTTTCCTAGATGCTAAATTTTCTCCTCTACTATTTTTGAGAATTTGCACTTTTCGGTAATCTAGGGTTTCATGTATAACTTTGCTATCAACGCTAGTCTTCCCAAACTGCTTAAGAACCCAACTACCTGCGTCAATAACACCTTCCGTTCCATACTTTCCGACATACTTCGCACCTGGAATTGGAATCAAACTTGTTAATGTACCGACACCATTAGCAACGCGATCTCCTACAGAGAGTTGTTCTCCTGTAATGTAGTTGACTCCCGTAATCGTTTCTTGAATCCCTTTTACCGTTCCTACATAAGGAATCGCATCGGCTCCGTAGCTCAATCCTGTCGTTACCCACGAATCTCCATCTGCACTCAGTCCAAACGGATCGATATACGATATTGGATTCCCATTCACATACGCATAGCGGTTCATCGTCAGTCCGTCGTCGATACTTCCACTCAGAACATCTCGGTTCACGAAGCGTTTGATCTCTGGATTGTAGTACCTTGCTCGCATCTGGTACAACCCGTTCGGATCGGTCATGACTCCGTCGCGTCCGTTGTATTGGAACGGTTGCTCGGTGGTGCCTTCGTGTCCCAGCGATTCACCATAGGTGCCGTAGCTGTACGTATCGGTTAGTTGTCCCTTAGCATCAGTTAATGCCAGTGTACTTCCACGACGGTCGTAGTGGTAGCTCTGATAAGCTCCATTTGCATCTTGTCGTCCAATTAAGCCGTTACCATACACATACCATGCTGTCGGTTTGCCTGATGCGTCAGTTTCCATCAGCACTTGAGACAGAACTGCTTCTGGATTAATCACATATTTCGTCGTGGTTCCGTTAACGTTCATCGACGTGCGATGATTTTCGTTATCGTATCCGTATTGTACCCCGCCGGCTTCCACCAGACGGTTACGTGCATCAAAAGTATAGTTTTGCATTTGTCCAGCCAGTGGACCGACTAGCATATTTCCTTCGGCATCGTATTTCACCGCTTCGCCATTCACTGTAGCTAAGCGATTGTCTGTACTATACGTCTCTATCATAGACATCGACTGTAACCCTATTCAGATGGGCGTTGATATCTCCGCCGTCTTCATTGGTGCCTTGTCCAAACTGATCGTACGTGTAATTGTATTCGTACAATAAAGTTCCGTCGGCTTGCAGGTCTTTGAGTGTCAATACTTGTCCTGTGGCATTGTAAGTATATTTTCTCTGATAATGTATCCATCGGAGTTTCTATCTGAAAAATTCCTTTTAATTTTAAAAAAAGTAATAAAATGGAGATAGAAAAACAGGTCAATCATGGTGATATCTGACCATAATTGACCTGTTTGATAAAACGAAATAGCGTTATTTAGGGTGTAAAATTAAAAATTTTCGTACATACAACCGAAATGACGAAATCTTTATACGAGTATTAAATGTGTTATTGGTTGAATAATGGATTCATTCGGCACTTGGTATAGCCACTTAAAAGAAACCTCGAAAGGCACAAGCCAATCGAGGTTTCAACGCATTTTCCTTTGTCCTTAATAATCTAATTACTGTCCCTTAAAATCCTCTGCCGCTTCTCTAACCTCTTCATTTGTTGAATTTACTCCAAGCTCTACTCCCCATTTCAATAAAATTGGAGTTGCTTCTGATAAAAGCTCTAACAATCTACGATACTCCCATTCGTCTTCAAAATTAATCGACTTTTTTGCTACCTCCGGGAAATACTTCATTAACCAATTAGAAGGAATTGTTTTAATCTTATTTCTTGCTAACTCAATCATAGTCAGATTTTGAGAATAACAGGCAAATTCGACAAGTACGGCGAGAACTTTTTTTCCAATGCTTTCAGGTAAACTTTCGATGTCGTCCGTTCTGTCATATACGTTTGGTGATACTTTATTAAGTTCGTTTTGAAGTCTCAATTCATATGGTGGAATTATTCCATCGTTCACTTATTTTTTACCTCCATATCTCCAAGGTAATGATTTAAATAATTGATTAAATTCTTCTACAGTCATTGGCCTAGTTGGATAAATGGTATTGTGTCCATGACCACGAGGTGAATTTGGTAAAACATCACTTCCATCATGAATTACACCTAACCCATCAGGTAACTCTGTTCCTTCAGGAAGAGTATGGTAGTGTCCACTAAGTGGTATACGATTTACATCAGTTACAGTAGAAGCTCCATTTGGAAGTGGGGGTGCTTGAGGTCCAACGACATCGGTGGATTCTGAAACCCCAAAGTCATTTGAAGGTCTAGCACCTCTCGGTTCAGTACGATTCCCAAATGCGTTAAGTTCCTTTGACGTTATATTACCATTAACCGTCCCCTCAGCAAACAACTGTAAATTCATCCTTAATCGATAATTACTCGTTACTTGCTTTGTTTCATTCTTCCCAAACTGCTTAAGAACCCAACTACCTGCGTCAATAACACCTTCCGTTCCATACTTTCCGACATACTTCGCACCTGGAATTGGAATCAAACTTGTTAATGTACCGACACCATTAGCAACGCGATCTCCTACAGAGAGTTGTTCTCCTGTAATGTAGTTGACTCCCGTAATCGTTTCTTGAATCCCTTTTACCGTTCCTACATAAGGAATCGCATCGGCTCCGTAGCTCAATCCTGTCGTTACCCACGAATCTCCATCTGCACTCAGTCCAAACGGATCGATATACGATATTGGATTCCCATTCACATACGCATAGCGGTTCATCGTCAGTCCGTCGTCGATACTTCCACTCAGAACATCTCGGTTCACGAAGCGTTTGATCTCTGGATTGTAGTACCTTGCTCGCATCTGGTACAACCCGTTCGGATCGGTCATGACTCCGTCGCGTCCGTTGTATTGGAACGGTTGCTCGGTGGTGCCTTCGTGTCCTAACGATTCTCCGTAGGTACCATAGCTGTACGTATCGGTCAGTTGTCCGTTAGCATCGGTTAATGCTAGTGTACTTCCACGACGGTCGTAGTGGTAGCTCTGGTACGCTCCATTGGCATCTTGGCGTCCAATTAAGCCGTTACCATACACATACCATGCGGTTGGTTTGCCTGATGCATCTGTTTCCATCAGCACTTGAGACAACACAGCTTCTGGATTAATCACATATTTTGTCGTGGTTCCGTTAACGGTCATCGACGTGCGATGATTTTCGTTATCATAGCCGTATTGTACACCGCCGGCTTCCACCAGACGATTCCGAGCATCGAAGGTATAATTTTGCATCTGTCCAGCAAGTGGACCGACTAACATATTTCCTTCGGCATCGTATTTCACAGCTTCGCCATTGACTGTAGCGAGACGATTGTCTGCACTATATGTCATGGTCATATCGCCTGTACCGTATACATCTGCGGTTACACTTGCTGGCTGTGTGTATACATCGGTTTGAACATCTGATGATACATTGTCTGTGGTTTGTGGCAATCCTTCGCTTTGAATCATCACATCTTCAAGCGATGGTGATAATCCAGGGCCATAGACATCTGAAGTAACGCCAGTCAGATCAGTGGTGATTTCGCCACCGTCTTCATTCTTCACTTGTCCTACTTGATCATACGTATAGTTGTATTCGTACAATACCGTTCCATCTGCTTGCAGGTCTTTCAATGTTAATACTTGTCCTGCGGCATCATACGTACGAACTTCTTTCGTTCCATCTGGACGAGTTGTCGATAATAAGCGACTGTTCGCATCATATGTGTAAGAAGTTTGGCGTCCTGCCCAATCGGTCACTGTAGCTAGTCGACCATTGGCATTATACGTATACGCTACTTTTTTGCCATCTGGATACGTAAGTCCTGTTAATTGTCCTGCGGCATCGTAACTATATGAAATGGTCTGTCCATCTCCGTTAGTGAACGATTCTACGCGGTTCAATTTGTCATAGTTACGTACTAATACTTCGCCATTACTACCTTTAACGGAAGTGATATTTCCATTGGCATCATAGTCATATGATACAGTACCTGCTTCATCGGTAAATTGGCTCAAGTTCCCTGCGGCATCGTAGCTATATTGACTGTGACGACCATTTTTATCGGTATCGCTACCCAGTAATCCTACGTTGTTGTACGTGTAGCTATGGTTGCCTCCTGCTTCGTCTTGCTCTGAAGTCAGGCGTCCAAGCAGATCGTACTGGTATTTGGCACGATTACCGTTAGCATCGACCATTTGAGTAATCTGGCTAAATGCATCAATTGTCTGCGATGTACTGCCTTGAATCGCATCTTTAACCGATGTTAATTGGTTTTTACGATCGTATCCATAAGTCGTTGTGCGTTTTAATGGATCGACCGATTGGGTTAACTGATTAAGATCGTTGTACGTGCTTGTATACGTATATCCTAGCGCATCTGTCATTTTGACCGGATTGCCTGCGGTATCGTATTCCACCGTATACATTTTGTGATTGAGTGCATCATAAGCTTCGATCGGACGACCCAACTTATCATATGCATACTTCACAGTTGCACCTGCGGCATTCGTTTCTGTCATTAGACGACCAGCAGGATCATACGTAAATGAACTCTTACGACCTAATGGATCAGTGACAGCCGTCATATTGCCTTCGCTATCATAAGTGATCGAAAGTGTTCCACCTAGTGCATTACGAACCGCTGTTAATTGTCCATTGGCATCATAGGTGTAACTTGTTGTATTGCCACGCGCATCAGTAACACTTGCTAGATTGTCTTGACGATCATACGTGTAGCTTACTTTGTTTTTGAGCGGATCAATCGTATTGATTAATTGATCATTATAATTGTAAACGACTTGTGAAAGGTTACCTTCTGCATCGCTTTGAGTCGTCATACGACCTGCGGCATCATAACCTACTTTCATGATCTCGCCTGTAGATGCAGTGACCGTATCTAACTTGTAGCCATTATAGCTATAGATCGTTTTGCCACCACGAGGATCGGTTGCGGCTGTTAACATGCCTTTGTCATTGTACTCATACGATACTTTATAACCTTCGGTATCGGTTGTGCTGAGTAGACGACTATTGGCATCATACGTGCTTGTAATACTGTTGCCATCAGGGCCTGTTGCTTTGAGTAGATT
This sequence comes from Paenibacillus nicotianae, assembly GCF_042681745.1. Taxonomy (NCBI): domain Bacteria; kingdom Bacillati; phylum Bacillota; class Bacilli; order Caryophanales; family Paenibacillaceae; genus Paenibacillus; species Paenibacillus nicotianae. The sequence continues at coordinate 3,267,033 of NZ_JBHUGF010000010.1, forward strand.
CCCTTTAGCATCATAGGTCAAAGTCATCGATAGACCAGATGGATCGGTATTTTTGGTCAAATTCCCTTTGCTATCGTATTCGAACTTCGCTGTCTGACCTAGCGCATTTGTAATACTGGTACGATTGCCTTGAGCATCATAGGTATAGCTTGTTTTACCGCTATTGCCATCTTGAACTTCAACTAATTGATAGTTGATATTATGCACACGTTTTTGAATATCACCGTTGCGATCTGTAATCGTCGTCGTGAGCATACCATCTGCATTACTATAAGCAAATGTTGTTGGTTGATGTGTAGTGATTCCATCATTCTGGCGCAGTATTCTGCCTTTGCTATCATACGCATTTGAGAATACCAGCTTGCCGTCTAATGAACCTGTCATAATCTGATTATTTTTGTTATACGTATACGTCGTCTTGTGACTGCCTGGATCAGTTAGTGTAATTAATCGACCGGTATCATCATACGTGAATGTAGATGTACGACCGGCTTGATCGGCAACAGTTGCTACTTTACCGATCGCATTATAAGTGATGACGATCTTCGCTCCGCTGGTCGGTTCAGTCACCGATAGTAATTTGCCTGCACTATCATATTGCATCGTCATTGTAATGCCGCCACGTTCACCCATCGATTGTAGTGCTCCGTTAGCAGCGAAAATATAATGCGTTCCATCGTAACGAGTCAATGTGTATGTGCCATTTGCATTTTTTTGCAATTGGTCATTACGGATTGCACGTTCAACAGGAGTATAGGTAGCTTTATCACTATTTAGCGTAAAGTTATTGGTGCGGAAAGCATTCCAATACACCGTCATCTGACCTGTTGTATTGTTTTTACTCAAACGCATTTCAAAGTTATGACTCCATCCTTTACCCAGACCACCATTGCCTTGTAAAAGAGCATAGTACTGAGCTTGGAAAGGAATATCGACAGTTCCATGAGCAACCATCATCGTTTTGTTAATAATTTGTGCTCCTGTAGAAGTGTCTACTGGATCTGCATAATACGTCTGTTGATCATAATCGGCTGGATCGATTGTCCCCACAGAAGGGTTCACTACTGGTGGTACAGGAACTGGAGTCGTTGTGGTAGCTTCCATTTGGAACGATCCATAAGGACTGTACAGTTCATACGTCGTTGTACCTGTGTTACGAATAACGGTCGTATTACCTGCTCCGATCGTAACTGTACCTGAACCTGTTTGTTCTTCTCCTTGCTCTGTCCAATAACTGAACTTACTGCCTACATTAAGCGTACGTGCATGATCGTGTACATTTTTGACTTTGACCATCGCATCCGGTGCTAATGTATAGAGCGATAGTGCAGGATTTTCTTGATCTTCGAAATTAAAGTTATCTTTATTGCCGTTAACCAGTGTATTCGCTGTTTGTTGACCTGTTAGAATCGCATAACCACCTGCCGGAACAGATACCGAATTACCGGTTGTTTTGCGATCATACTGAACAGGTTGACCTGAAGCATCGTACACTGCCACATCATATTTACCATCTACAGATAAAGTAGCTGAATTGCTTGATGTATTGGTAGCTTTCATCGTCTGATCCATCGTCAATGTTTTGACTAATAGATCATCACCTTGTGTCACTCTGATCGCTTCAGTTGGTGCATAGACGGTAATCGGTGCTACATCGACATTAGTAACTACGAGACGTGACGAAGCAGGAACAGCGTGATAACTGGCTGTTGTTCCTGTACTCGAAGTGGTTAGTGTGCCATTCGCATTGTACAGTTGATAACTATGATTACCTGCTAATTTGGCGAAAAAGCTTCCTGGTGAAATATTACGGATCGAATAGCTTTCACCGATTTCAAGCGTTTTGATCGTTACAGGTTTGCCGCTAACGTTTGTTATTTTGTACGCATCGTACGATCCTTGAACTGTTACGTTAGATGTACCTGATGCTGCAACAACAAGACGATCTCCTTTGGTCATCGCTTGTGAAGAGAGTTCTCCCCAACTATACTCACGCACTTCTTTATTCGCTTTGTATTGTGCGTAATCATAAGGATTACCATTGAAATATAAAAACATTTGATTTAACGCATTTTGCTCAAACGCTATAGAATCAGTCGTAGATAACGTTTTGATAAATGTGACTGGATTGCTTCGATCAACGAACCGGAACGATTCGAAAGGACCATACACCACATTGGACATGCTAGCACTATTTTGAATCGCTATTTTAGCGTTAGGATCTAGCATTTGTCTCGGTGTTCCACTTAATCCAAAACTGTATTGTTTTAATGCTCCTGTACTGTCATAAGTCGCCATATCATAGGTTTGCTCAATCGTTAATTGAGAAGGAATACTGTCTATATTAGTGGCTTCCAGACTTTGACCAGGTGCTAATGCTTTTTTCACCAAAGCCGGGTTGGTACGATTAGCAATCTTGAACGCATCATAAGACCCTTCAATCGTTACCGAATGCGCTGTAGGTGCTGTAATCGCAATACGTTCTCCATGCTCTAGAAGTTCAACACCGCTTGATGCTGCTCGTGCTACTGCATCGATTCCACCATTTGCATCTCGTTTGACATAATCGTAGATATTATCTACAGCATTGAGATACACGCTAAATGATTTGGACGGTTGCGTATTGGTAATATCCACATTCTCGTCAGTATTTAATACCTTCTGGAATGTGACTGGATTTGTACGTGAGGTGACTTTGAATGTGTCATATGCTCCATACATAGATCCAGAAGTTTCATCCATATTCTGTACAGCTAGACGTTCACCATTCTCTACGATTTGGGCAGTAGAACTGATATGGTTACGGCTATATACATTCAATATGTTATTTACAAATAATGCAGAATCGTAATCAACTGTTACACGTATTTGTCCTGATTTTACTCCTGTGTATTCTGCTTCTACACTTTGACGTGGAGCTAGACTGTATTCTACCAAAGCAGGATTCGTACGTGATTGAATCGTGAAAGCATCATAGGGGCCTTCTACTGTGAGATTGGTAGAGCTAGCATTAGTAAACGACATTCTGTTAGATGTAGGGATACTTTGAGTAGAACTTGTCTCATTTTTGCCCATATCTATAGATTGCCCTGCTTGATACTCTGCAAAATCGTAAGTTCCTGTTGGATAGACAAAGAATGTTTTGCTTGTTTTATTCGTAAAATCCAGACTTTGTTTTGTAGATAATGTTTTCTTAAATGTTACTGGATTGATGCGATCTTTACCTGTGAACAATTCAAATGCAGCGTACGCATCGATTGTTTTTGCATCAGTATTCATAACAGCTAAGCGCTGATTAGGATCTACCGAACGATACGTTGTCGTTGTACCGCGATAATAGCTATTAGGTTGATCTGCGGTATCATAATCCATCAAGTCATGTTTACCTGTAAAATAAACCGTTTCGTTTGATTTATCTTTGTTGATAAACTCGGCACTCTGATTAATCGCTAATTGCTTCACAAGGAGTGCAGGGTCGCTACTGGATTGAGCAGTCGTTACATCATACGGACTCAATACAACAAGCTGACTACTACCTGAATTGGTTAATGTTACTCGTTCTCCATTATAAAAAGGGAGTGATTTGGCGACACGATCATGATCCAATGAGCGTAATGTGTCATCTGCACGATAACTCGCTTGATCGTACATGCCATCTGTATACATACTGAACATCGCCGGACTGGTGTTGCTTAATTTTACGCTTTGCCCTGCATTCAGATAACCTTTGTATAGAGCCGGTTCTGCGCGACTGCTGATATCAAATGCATCGTAAGGCCCGGATACCGTCATCGCTTGATTACCGCTATTGGTGGTGATCATTTTCTCGTCTTTACTAATCAGATGTTTTGCATTCACAATTGGATTATCAAAATCATCGACTTTATTATTCTCTTTTTTATAAATAGCATAATGATGCTGTCCACTTGCATTGACATAGAATGAATAATTAGATGTATTGATCGTTTTTAACGTTTCGCCTACATTCAGTACACGATTAAACGTGACCGGTTGCGTGCGAGCAGTAGCTACAAACGCTTCATAAGGCCCGTTGATACTCATGGTGACATTGCCTTTGCTTGTGTTAGTTACAGCTACTTTTTCACCTGGATCAGGATATAGATGTGAAGATCCTACGTTAGGTGCATACTCATTAATTCCTGCGCTATCATACACAGCATAATCAAATTCACCTGTCACAAACAATCCGGTTTTGGTAGGAGATACGTTCTTCACTTCGACCGAATTACCTGGAGAAATATTTTGTTCCAGTAAAGCAGGATCAGCCGAATCTGAGATCACTGAATTCACTTTAGGAATTTTAATTTTAATCGCTTGTCCATTATAAGCAGGGTTGGTAATAACAACATAGTTACCAATTCCCATAATATAGTTAGCACTTGTATTCAAAATATCATAGCTATCTACAGCGCCATTGGACTTATACTCAGCAATCTGAAACCCTTTATCCCCGTTATCGGTTAATAGTTTCATGGTATCGCCAGAGTTGTTGAGCACTTTAATACTTTTGCCGGGAGCTAATGTTTTGGTAATCATTGGCGGTTCTACTTGAGTCGTAGTATAGAATGCTCCATAGGCTCCACTGACTAACATCGATGGCCCATCGACATTAGTAACAATTAGTGTCTCACCCGCACCAACATATTTGGTTACTGTTTTGGTTGTGCCTGTTGAACTTACAGAACCGTCCTCATTATATAAAGTAAATTCGTAAGTTCCACCATTATCAACATAGACATAGAATGGTTTGCTCAATTGGTTAGTCGCTTGAAACGATCCACCAATAGGAACGTTATAGCGAAAATCTGCTGGTTGAGCAGAACCTAAAAACTGAATAGGAAATGCAGGTGCAACAAGATCATATGCTACTGTATCCCGATTTGTTACAATCATTGAGCCATTTTTGGCTACAGTTTCTGAACCCTTTGCTTTTTTCCGTATAAATGTAGCAGAGGATAATTCTCCATCCGCTCCATAATGAATATTAGCGTTGACTCCACCAATATCAACAGGCTGCGAATAATCCGGATTCTGATTTTGAACTAAAACACTGTTACCTGGTAATAAATTAAATCGATTTAAAGCAGGTACAACAGTGGAAACTAAATCAAATGTTTTTGACTTCATATCAATTGTCATACTAGAAGAAGAATTATTAGTAATCCTTAATTTTTGATTAGTAGACAAACTAAGTGGAGCATATGCAGTTTTGGTATAAAAACCTGATACATCTCCGCTTGCTAAGTACTTTACATAATCATAATTGCTACCTGTTACATATACAGTAGCAGAAGAAGAAGCTGTGTAAGTAATATCTACACTTTGCCCTGAGCCAAGTGAATATACACCTGTTGCCGCAGAAGCAGAATGCATTTTAAAACCTACAAAAATAGCCAATAAGACAACAAAAAGAAAGGCTAACCGTATATATTTATTTTTCATTAACGGTTGTCCTCCTGTATTGTCTGTTCAAAGGTGCGATCAGCAAATCCGGCTTGCGCTGTACCGTTTGGTTTGAGAAGAACAATCTGTAAATGAACACGGGCTTTGACTGCTTTCGCTGGAGCTTTTAAGTTAGCACCATATGTATGCCAGTCCGAATTTTGCTTGAGATTTAAAATATTGTTGTAATGTACCAATTTATTATTTTTATCGTAATAATTAATAATCACTTGCACGACAGCATCTTTGATATTGCTACTCTGTACCCAGCCATTATAAGAGTACGTTTGTCCTGCTTTGACAGGAATATCGCGATAAATATTAGCTCCACCTGTGCGTTTGGAAGATACATCGATCCATTGTGTGTTCATCATAGAAGAAGAGGAATGGTATACATCGCTTGCTACGGTATTGTCGCCATATACATTATGTACAACTGATTGAGGTGTCATATTTGCTATAGGTGCATATACATCTTCTGTTGCTGTACGATAATTCGCTTTGATTCCTTTCGTACTATACGCTGTCCAACCTGCCATTATATTAGATGCTTGGCGTAACGATTTAGTATTCGTGTTGGATGTCACACTTAACAAGTTCCCACCTTGATCATACGTATATAGGGTTTGCTTGCCATCTTTGGTTACTGAAATGACTCGACCTAGATCATCATATTGATACTCTGCTGCATACATAAATGGAGCTGTGAGTAACATACTAATCATACTGAGTATGACGATTGTACTAATCTTTCTCATTGTATTGATTCCCTCTCCCTTTTCAATATCATTGATTGATGCAACTTAGCTAGCAAAAGTTAAATTTTTCAATTGTTTTGTATTCACCTCCTCAGTAATGACAATCTTTTTCACCTTTAGATTATTCTTTCCTGAAAAAGAATAGACCTTACTATCTAATCAATATATGGGAAATCAGTCAACATAATTCTGGAAAATAACCGTAAATTTTCTGTAAAATATTTTTTAACGTCATTTTATATTTCATACGCTTAATTAACTGTGTGACTTCAAAGATCATATCAACAAAAAAAGCCGTCTATGGTTACTCAGACGGCTTGCTTCATTTATACATCCAACAATGCTTTAGCTGCAATATCACTACGTTGATGCTTACCTTCAAATGTAATCTTTTCAGCATGTTCATAAGCTTTGGCACGTGCTGTTGCAATATCTGCTCCTACACCAACAACACCCAGTACACGTCCACCGTTGGTGACGACGTCTCCATTTGTGCTTAGTGCTGTGCCTGCATGAAAGACTAGCGCCTGTTTATCTGTATGTTCAAGTCCGCTAATCGGCAATCCTTTGGGATAAGATGCTGGATACCCACCTGAAGCCAAAATCACACATACTGCCGCTTCCTCGCTCCACTTGATCTCGATATCTGCAAGTGTACCGTTAACCGTTGCTAGAAAAATCTCAAGTAAATCACTTTCTAGACGCGGTAATACGACTTGAGTCTCGGGATCACCAAAACGTGCATTAAATTCAATCGTTTTTGGAGTACCATCCGGTGAGATCATCAGCCCGGCAAATAACACACCGCTAAATGAACGTCCTTCAGCAACCATTGCTTTAGCTGTTGGTACAATAATCGTCTCGATCGCTTGATCAATAATACTTTGCTTGATATGAGGAAGAGGAGAATACGTACCCATTCCACCTGTATTGGGCCCCAAATCATGATCATAGGCAGGCTTATGATCTTGCGCCGCAGGCATCGGACGAACCGTTTCGCCATCGACAAATGCCAAAATCGACATTTCTTGTCCTTCTAGAAATTCCTCGATAACCACTTTGCTACCAGCTTCTCCAAATACTTTATCTTGCATAATCGACTGTAACGCATCGATTGCTTCATCCATATGATGAGCCACTGTTACCCCTTTACCTGCGGCAAGACCATCTGCTTTGATAACAATAGGCATCGATTGTTGCTCTAGATAATGCAGTGCAGAATCATAGTCATCGAACTTCGCATAAGCAGCAGTAGGGATATTATATTTATGTAGCAAGTCCTTCATAAATGTTTTGCTACCTTCGATATGTGCTGCATTTTTTCGAGGGCCGTAGACAGGAATCTGGCGGTTCTCAAAAACATCGACAATTCCATCTGCTAACGGATCGTCAGGCCCGATCACAACCAAACCTACTTTTTTTTCTGTGGCAAAATCAGCTAATTTCTCAAATTCATTCACTTGAATCGGTACACATTCTGCTAATTGTGCAATTCCTGCATTACCAGGTGCACAGTAGATTTTGTCTGCTTTGGGACTTTGAGCAAGTGACCAGATGATTGCATGCTCACGTCCGCCACCACCAACAACTAAAATATCCATAACGTCACACTCCTTTGAATAGAGAAGGATTTTTCTAACTATTTTGATAGCATTATTTCACTTTCGACAAAGCCTCAAACTAGCATAACAAAGCTCTATTTCAAGCATATTAAGCAAATGCAACCAACTAACAAAGCAACAGACCGAACAAAAAATATTCGGTCTGTTTTGTTGCTTATTGCAAGTCGATTTATAGAAATACCAACAACTATTGATAACGATCTCTCAGTGAATCTATCTTCATTCTTGCAAAATTATAGTCCTATACTTAGTGTTTGAAATGACGCACGCCTGTGAATACCATAGCGATTCCATATTCATTTGCCATTTTGATCGATTCTTCGTCTTTGATCGATCCACCTGGTTGAATAATCGCTTTGATGCCTGCTTTGGCTGCTAATTCAACGGTATCGCCCATCGGGAAAAAGGCATCTGATGCAAGAATCGCTCCGTTTGCTTTGTCTCCTGCTTGTTCGATTGCAATTTTCGCCGCTCCGACACGATTCATTTGTCCTGCACCTACGCCTACCGTCATATCATCAGCGGCTAGTACGATTGCATTGGATTTTACATGCTTCACGACTTTCCAACCAAATAACAATTGCTTTAATTCTTCGCCAGAAGGAGAGCGATCTGTCACGACTTTGAGATCATCTGTCGTAATTGAATGTACATCACTTTCTTGTACCACCATACCGCCTTCAATCGTAGTCACAACATGTTGTGCAGTACGTGCTTCCGATGAAGTCAATTCACCCATTTTAAGCAAACGAATATTTTTCTTTTTCGTCAAAATCTCTAACGCTTCCGGTGTAAAGTCTGGTGCTAATACAATCTCTAAGAAAATTTCGCTGAGCGGTTGCGCTGTAGCTGCATCAATTGTACGATTAGCCGCTACAATTCCACCGAAAATAGAAGTAGGATCTGCATTGTATGCTTTGTTGTACGCTTCAGCGATCGTTTCGCCTACACCCACTCCGCAAGGATTCATATGTTTAACAGCAACAACAGCAGGCTCTGTAAATTCTTTTACAATTTGTAGCGCCGCATTCGCATCGTTGATATTGTTGTAAGATAATTCTTTACCATGTAATTGTTCAGCAGTCGTAAGCGTACCTGCTGGAGCCATCGGTTTACGGTAGAATGCCGCTGCTTGATGCGGATTTTCGCCATAACGAAGGTCTTGGATTTTCTCGTAAGTAACTGTATATCGCTCTGGCAAAGGATCGCCCAATACATCACACAAATAATCAGAGATCAATGCATCATAAGCCGCAGTATGACGGAACACTTTAGCTGCTAGACGTTTACGTGTATCCAGTGTGGTGTCGCCTTCTGCACGTACTTCTTCTAATACTTTAGTATAATCATTAGAATCAACGACCACGCTAACAAATGCATGATTTTTCGCTGCACTGCGTAGCATAGTAGGTCCACCGATATCAATATTTTCGATCGCATCTTCATAAGCTACATCTGGTTTGGAGATAGTTTCTTGGAAAGGATACAGATTAACAACGACAAGATCGATATATCCCAATTCCAAATCTTTCATTTGCTGTTGGTGTTCTGCACTATCGCGAACTGCCAACAGACCACTATGTACTGCCGGATGTAACGTTTTGACACGTCCATCTAAAATCTCTGGAAATCCTGTCACCTCTGAAATGCCGATTACCGGTACGCCTGCTTCAGCAAGTAGATTTTTAGTCCCACCTGTCGAAATAATTTCAACACCTAATTGAGACAACTCGCGGCAAAAATCAACCACACCTGCTTTGTCGGACACGCTCACTAGCGCTCTTTTGATACTCATGATGGATGTATTCCTCCTTCAAATTTAAAAAGAATTTAAGCTTGCACAATCACCTGTCGTCCTTCAAGTGTTACTTTTCCTTTAGCAATCTGAGCTACAACCTGCGGATACAATGTCCGTTCGATATCGTGTATCCGCTCTGCTAATGTCTCTGCTGTATCTTGTTGCTGTACTTCGATCGATTGTTGCGCAATAATCGGCCCTGTATCCATTCCATTATCGACAAAATGAACCGTAATCCCGGTTACCTTCACACCGTATGATAGCGCTTGACCTAACGCATCTTTACCTGGAAAAGCAGGCAATAACGATGGATGCACGTTGATCATTCGACCCATATATGGATCTACAATCGTTGGAGTTAGCAGGCGCATATATCCTGCTAGCACAATCAGATCAATCTCGCGACGTTTCAATTCAGCTACGATTTCCAGTTCATATTGTTCACGACTGCTGTATTCTTTAGGTTGAAAAACATACGTATCCACACCTGCTTGTATCGCACGCTGAACAACAGGAGCTTGTGGTTTGTCGGATACTAATAATTCGATCGTTGTCGCATCTGGTTCACCGAAATATCCTTGTTGCCATGCTTCTACCATCGCTTGAAAATTAGTGCCTTCGCCCGAAGCAAAAACAGCAATTCGAAAAGGCTTCATTACACATCGACTCCGGTAAATGTTACCACTTTAGTTCCTGCTTGCACTGTACCTATTTGATATGCGGTTTCACCTTGTTCTGCTAGCAATGTCAATGCTTGTTCTGCTTGATTCGCAGGCACCACAATAACCATTCCGATCCCCATATTGAATGTTGTAAACATATCTTTATGGCTGATACCGCCTTTAGCTTGCATCAATTGGAAAATCGGCAATATCGGCCAGTTGCCATACTCGATATCTACATTTACATGTTCCGGCAACATCCGCGGAATATTTTCGATAAAGCCTCCGCCTGTAATATGTGCCATTCCTTTGACTTTAACGGCTTCTTGAAGCGCAAGTGTAGACTTCACATAAATTTTAGTAGGCTCTAGCAATACATCTCCAAGTACAGCACCATCCAGTTCGGCTACCGTATCTTTGAGATCATATCCACCATCTTCAAGTAACAATTTGCGTACCAGTGAGAATCCATTACTGTGGATACCGCTTGAAGCTAGTCCTAATACGATATCACCCGCTGCAATATCACTACCTGTGATCACTTTAGGCTTATCTACGATACCTACTGTAAATCCAGCAATATCATATTCACCTTCCGAGTACATTCCTGGCATTTCAGCCGTTTCGCCACCGATCAGCGCACATCCAGCTTGGCGACAACCGTCTGCAATACCTGATACAATCGCTTCAATCTTTTCAGGAATAACACGATCACAGGCTAGATAATCTAAGAAAAATAACGGTTCTGCTCCTTGTACAACGATATCGTTCACACACATGGCAACAGCATCAATCCCGATCGTATCATGCTTATCCATCGCAAATGCCAGTTTTAGCTTTGTACCGACACCATCTGTACCGGATACGAGTACAGGCTCATCATATTTATCTTTGTTCAGGCCAAACAATGCACCGAAACCACCAAGCTCTGTCATCACTTCCGGGCGAAACGTTGTTTTGACGTGCTTTTTCATACGTTCTACTGCTTCATTCCCTGCCGCGATATCGACCCCGGCACTTTTATAGGCATCTGACACTGTACATCGCACCTTTCGTTTGGGCTTAGGAAATGGGGTTGCGGGTAGAAGAGTTGGTGAGCTACAGCGCTGCGAGGAAAAGGTTGTTCTATCGTCGCTGTTAAGATTGGATATCTTGATAGGACTGCTGAGCAGTCGATATCCAACCTTAGCTTATGCTTCCGATGTAGTTTTCTATCGAAAACTTGTAAGGCGAGCGCTTCGCTCTTTCGAACAATCCTTTTCCTCTCCGCTTGAGCGTGGTTCAACTTTTCTAAAGGCAGACCCTAATTCTCTAAGGTTGTTTTGGTAATGTAGATTGAGGAGGCTCTACTTCGTAATCGCTGGTTTTGTTGGTATGAGTTCATTCTTGTTGCTTGTTGCTTGTTGCTTGTTGCTTGTTGACTAAGTTTATAATTTTTAATTTAAATAGATATAGGTGATCTTTGAGAAATTGCTATTTAGATTGAAAACTTAATTCATTTTTATAGAGAGTATAGCGCTGTTTAACATAGACTCAATATAGTAGGTAAAAATAGAATGAACATTCAGAGAGAATGTACACTTTTCATGAATTCCAAAAAGCGTAGATTTCTTAAACTTTCTATTTATATTTCAAAAACAATATTGAATACAATTCCATACGAAACTCTAAAATTCGGTAGTACTATACATATGATACAAATAGTTATTTTTCTAAAATCTATCATCATAAGTTCAAAAAGTTCTAAATCCCTACTGTGAGGACGACAGGACAATACAGTGCCTTACCCTTCTTCAAACTCTCCCTAAAAGAATAGCATCAAAATCCACTGCTTTAGATCATTCTGATCTACCCTGCCACTCCCACTAGATCGAACTTTGCATCACTCTGAAATGGTGGCTTTTGAGCGTCGGAGCGACGGGATAGGAATGAATCTGTAAGAAGCGTAGCGTTCGCCTTTGTAGATGGATTTTAACCGCAGAGCGGTTGTTCAAAAAATCCATCTACAACAAGCGATCGGGAAGATCATTCCTATCCCATAGCGGTCCCTAGCTCAAACACCAGCCACCCTTTCCCGATGTAAAGCCTTCGACTAACACCCACATCCGAATTGTTCTTCGCCGCCGAAGTCGGTTTGGGTAGGATAGTCGTTGTCAAAGCATGCCATACACATACCGCCTTTGTAGTCGGTGCTGTTGTCGCCACCAACGGCTTTGATTAATCCTTCAAAGCTCAAAAAGGTTAAAGAATCGGCATTCAACTCTTTGCGCATTTCTTCAATCGACATCGTTGAAGCGATCAGTTCACGTCGATCCGGTGTATCGATTCCATAGAAGCATGGATTTTTAAAAGGTGGAGACGTGATCCGTACATGTACTTCTGTCGCTCCTGCATCACGTAACATATTCACGATCCGGCGTGAAGTGGTTCCACGTACAATCGAATCATCGATCATGACGACACGTTTGCCTTCAACCACACGGCGCACAGCACTGAGCTTCATTTTGACCCCTTGTTCGCGCAATTCCTGACTTGGTTGAATAAATGTACGCCCGGTGTATTTATTTTTGATCATCCCAAGTTCATACGGGATACCGGTTTGTTCAGCGAATCCGATCGCCGCTGAAATACTGGAATCCGGTACACCTGTGACAAGATCAGCATCGATAAATGATTCCTGTGCCATCACCGAACCCATCCGTTTGCGAGCGGCATGCAGATTAGCACCATTCATATCACTATCCGGTCTTGCAAAATAAATATATTCCATCGAACATAGCGCTTTACGTTGCGGTTCGATATAACGATCTTCGATCAATCCGTGTTGATCCAAAATCAGTAATTCTCCTGGTTGAACATCTCGTACTAACTCTGCGCCAATCGTTTCCAGAGCACAGGTCTCGGAAGCAAAAATATACGCTTCACCCAGACGACCCATTGTGATTGGACGCAATCCGTTAGGATCAGAAGCAACGATTAATTGCTCATTGGTCATAATCATAAAAGCAAAACCGCCTACAATTTGTCGAAACGCATCTTTTGCCGCTTCCACTAGAGGTTTATTGGAACGTGCGATTAAGTGAGCGACCACTTCTGTATCACTGGTCGTTTGAAAAATCGAACCCGCTTCTTCTAGCTCACGCCGAATCTGCGGAGCATTGACGATATTACCGTTAGTCGCTAGTGCTAACTCACCTGCACGATAACGGAATACCAATGGTTGTGCATTAGTCAGACGACTATCTCCACTGGTCGAATAACGTACATGACCGATCGAGATATCGCCTGTTAATGAACCTAATGTATCTTTATCAAAGACTTCTTTTACCAGTCCCATACCCCGATGGTAATGGAATTGATTACGATCACTTACACATAAACCTGCGCTTTCTTCCCCACGATGTTGAAGCGCATGTAATCCATAATAAGAAAGGGAAGCGGCTTCGGAATGTCCGTAGACTCCGAAAACGCCGCATTCTTCTTTTAACGTATCAAAAATATCATTCGGACCGGTGCCTTGATTATAGTAATCACCTGTCCACAACGTCTGTTTGTTTAATTCATCAGACATGGAATCGCATCCTCCCAGACTTGACGCAGATTGCTCACCTGCTCTGCCAAGACTTGTTTGCCGTCCACTTGGATTTGAAGTTCTGTTCCTTGCACTTGACCGATACGACGTACAGGTACACCTTGAGATTGAATATGACTTTCCAAAGCATCTGCTTGCGCAGGAGTAGCTGATAACAAAATACGAGATTGACTTTCGCTGAATAACAACAAATCATGACGCAGACCTTCACTATCTAGAGCGACTGTTGCACCTAATGTACCACTAATACAAGACTCTGCTAAAGCTACAGATAATCCACCTTCAGATAGATCATGTGCAGACTGTACCAGTCCACTTTGAATTGCACTCAGTACGCTACCTAGCAATTTCTTTTCGATCTCTAAATCTAATGCAGGCGGGCGACCTTCTGTAACATTATGCAACACTTTCTGGAATTCGCTACCGCCCAATTCTGCAAATGTATCACCTAATACGAAAATAATATCGCCTTCGTTTTTGAATCCTTGTGTAGTGATATGATCGGTATCATGTACCAATCCAACCATCCCAACAACAGGTGTAGGATAGATCGCACCACGAGTATTTTCATTATAAAGACTAACATTACCGCCGATAACCGGAGTATCCAGTACACGACAAGCTTCTGCCATACCGTCTACTGATTTTTCCATTTGCCAGAAAATATCTGGTTTTTCCGGGCTACCAAAGTTTAAGTTGTCTGTAATTGCTAATGGTTCTGCGCCTGAGCAGACAATATTACGAGCCGCTTCACTGACAGCAATTTTACCGCCTACTTCTGGGTCAAGATAGACATAGCGTCCATTACAATCGGTAGTCATTGCAAGTGCTTTGCGTGTGCCACGAATCGTGATGACTGCTGCATCGGAACCCGGACGAACGGCTGTGCTTGTACGAACCATATAATCATATTGATCATAGACCCATGCTTTGCTAGCTACCGTTGGTGAAGCAAGAATCGATTTCAAAGCACCATTCAAGTCAGTCACTTCTTCATAACGATTGGTATCAACATTGGCTTGTTGCTCATAATAAGCAGGTACTGAAGAAGGCTTGTCGTAGATAGGGCATTCATCGACTAGAGCATGAACAGGCATATCGCCAACCACTTCGCCATGATGCAATAATTTGAGACGTCCATCATCGGTAACTTTACCAACTTTGGCACAAATTACGCCCCAACGTTCAAAAATTTCCATCGCTTGCGCTTCGTCTTTCGGCTCAACAACGAACAACATCCGTTCTTGAGATTCAGAAAGCATCATTTCATAAGCAGTCATACCGTCTTCACGTTGAGGTACTTGATCCAGATACAATTCCAGACCATTGCCTGCTTTACTTGCCATTTCCGCACTAGAGCATGTTAGACCAGCCGCACCCATATCTTGAATCCCGAGCACAATACCGGAATCAATCAATTCCAGGCAAGATTCCATAACTAGCTTCTCCATAAATGGGTCACCAACTTGTACTGCGGTACGACGAGCTTCTGATTCTTCTGTCAATTCTTCAGATGCAAATGTAGCACCATGAATCCCATCGCGTCCTGTAGGAGGGCCTACATAAAATACAGGGTTACCTACCCCTTTAGCGACACCACGTTGAATTTTGTCATGGTCGATTAATCCGACACACATTGCATTGACGAGCGGATTACCATCATAACTTTCATCAAACATCACTTCGCCGCCAACCGTTGGAATACCGATACAGTTCCCATAACCTGCAATCCCGGATACCACATGCTCGAACAAATATTTGACACGTTCACTTTCCAATTTACCGAAGCGTAAAGAGTTCAATACTGCTACAGGTCGTGCGCCCATAGAAAAAATATCGCGGATAATTCCGCCTACACCTGTTGCCGCTCCTTGAAAAGGCTCTACCGCAGATGGGTGATTATGACTTTCAATTTTGAAAACAACCGCTTGATTGTCACCGATATCGACAATCCCTGCACCTTCACCCGGTCCCATCAATACACGCGGGCCAGAAGTCGGGAAGCGACGAAGTAACGGTTTGGAGTTTTTGTACGCGCAGTGTTCCGACCACATTACACTAAATACGCCGATTTCTGTGTAGTTCGGTTTCCGTCCGAGAAAACCGCAGATCAACTCATACTCGCTGTCCGATACACCCATTTGTTTGTATATTTGCTGGTCTGCGACTTGCTCCGCCGTCGGTTCCTTAACGGATGTTTGCTGCGTCATGTTGATCCCTCCAAGCTTTCAAAATAGATGTAAACATTTTTTTACCGTCTGCTGATCCTAACAATTCATCTACTGCACGTTCAGGGTGAGGCATCATACCTACAACATTTCCACGCTCATTACAAATGCCTGCAATATCATGTAGCGATCCATTCGGATTATGTCCGTATTGGAAAACAATCTGATTGTTTGCTTTCAGTTGTTCTAACGTCGCATCATCACAATAATAATTGCCTTCACCATGAGCAATCGGAATCGTTATTTCTTCTCCATCTGCATAATCACGAGTAAATGGAGTCTGATTATTCACTACTGTAAGCAAAGTATCATGACAACGGAATTTCATTGATTCATTACGAAGCAATGCACCTGGTAACAGACGAGCTTCGGTCAAAATCTGGAATCCATTACAAATACCCAGTACATATTTGCCTTGCTCTGCTGCTTTGGCAACTTCAGTCATCACCGGAGCAAATTGAGAAATCGCTCCACATCTCAAGTAATCTCCATACGAAAAGCCACCTGGAACTAAAATACAATCATACGCTGATAAGTCTGTCGCTGTGTGCCATACATACTCTACCGATTCCCCTAACGTATCTTCAACTGCTTTAAAACAGTCAATATCACAGTTAGAGCCCGGAAATACCAAGACTGCAAATTTCATGGATTTAACCCTCCAGTTCGAAACGGTAATTTTCAACAACCGTATTAGCTAGCAACTTCTCGCACATCACTTTCAGGCGTTCTTCTGCTTCTTCACGATTATCTGTATCCAATTCAATCTCCATGTACTTCCCGATGCGAAGACTCTCCACTTCATTGAATCCTAAAGAATGAAGTGCACCTTGAACAGCAACACCTTGTGGATCAAGTACGCTTTGTTTGATAGTCACGTAGACAGTAGCTTTAATCATGTTATTTTTGTTCCTCCTTAGATTAGGTGATGCTGATTTGATACTGCTTGGTGTATCAGGTAGTGATTGCTTTACTTTGAAAATAAAGATTTGGTGATTCTGTAGATACCTCGCTACGGTCGCGGATGATTCTGGTCGTCGCTGGTAAGATCGGATATCTTGAATGACCGCACGGCGGTCGATATCCGAGTCTTAAAGGCTCCTTTCAGAATCATTCCGTTCCTTTCGCTTGGAACGAAGAATCACTTCATTTGTACTTATTTAGAAGTGCTTTGTTGGAGCAAAGAGCTACAATTATGGTTGATAGGTCAGTTCGCAATCTCAATTCAGATGGTGGGGTGAGCAGACAATGTTACTTGGTAGACCGCTATCGTGATTGATTAAGATCGTAGAGGTTTTGAGTTTCGTTATGTTCTCCAATCACTTGTTTACACTCTTTAATCTCACGCCACCACTTCGATATAAAAAATCTACAAAATGAACCCTATCATGCCTTTATCCTATCTTTTCTGCCCTACCCCTAAGGAGCGCAAATTGATCTCGATCCGACGGAGCGGAGGGAAAGAAATCATACATAAGAAGCGTAGCGTTCGCCTTTAAGATTTGGATATCAACCGCTGGGCGGTTATTCAAGATATCCAAGTCTTACCAGCGATCGGCAGGATGATTCTTTCCCGCAGCGGTCCCCAAGGATCAAACCAATTTCGCCCCCGTCAACTTCTGATAGATAGCTAGGTAGCGGTCGGATGTGGCTTGGACGACAGATTCCGGTAAAGGAGCAGGTTGACTGTTTTTATCCCAATCGGTGCCTGCAAGATACGTACGTACAGGCTCTTTGTCCATACTGTCGATTTCGATATCCAGCGCATAATTATTTTTCGCCCAAAAACGTGACGAATCCGGTGTGAAAATTTCATCGATCAAGATTACTTTTCCATCGATCAAACCAAATTCAAACTTGCAATCCGCTAAAATAATATCATGTTGATCGCAATAGTGACGGGCATATTCATACAGTTGAATACTCTTCGCTTTCAACTCTTCAGCTAGCTCAGCACCGATACGCTTTTTCATTTCGTCAAAAGAAATATCTTCATCATGACCGATATCATTTTTGGCGGCTGGAGTGAACAACGGATTGGGGAACACACCATTTTTATGCAAGCCTTCTGGAAGATCAATACCGTTCACCTGACCGGTTTCTTGATATTGTCTCCATCCACCGCCTGTAATATAACCACGTACGACACACTCCATATCGATTCGCTCTGCTTTACGTGTCACCATAATACGGTTACGCAGTGCATCCTTGTCACGTACAATATCCCCCAATTGATCAACATCGATATGTACAACATGGTTATCAATCAGGTTAGTCGTTTGCCCGAACCAGAAAGCGCTCAAGCGATTCAATACTTCACCTTTGTGTGGTACAGGTGGATCAAGTACATAATCGAATGCAGAAATGCGATCGGTAACAACAATCAGATAATGTTCACCCAGATCATACAATTCGCGCACTTTACCTTTGTAAATTAGCGGTGCATTGACCAGATCAACCGCTGTTGTGATTGCTTGCGATATCATGTGTTGTGTCCCCTCTTTCCTATTCCAGACCGAGTTTTTTGAAAATCGTATCAACGTGCTTCAAATGCCACGATGGATTAAACGCTTCTTCAATTTCTTCAGCATTCAATAGTTCTGTGATAGCAGGAGTTTCCAAAATAATGTCTTTGAATGAACGCTGTTCTTCCCATGCTTGCATCGCACGAGGTTGAACTGTATCATACGCTTGCTCACGACTGATTCCTTTATCGATCAACTTGGTCATCACACGACCAGAGAAAGGAACACCATACGTACGTTGAATATTACGTTGCATATTTTCAGGGAATACAGTCAAGTTTTTGATAATGTTACCAAAGCGATTAAGCATATAGTTCAACAGCATCGTTGCATCCGGTAAAATAATACGTTCTACCGATGAATGTGAAATATCGCGTTCATGCCACAATGTTACATTTTCATAAGCCGATACCATATGACCACGAATCACGCGGGACAGACCGGAAATATTTTCAGAGCTGATCGGATTACGTTTGTGAGGCATAGCAGATGAACCTTTTTGACCTTTAGCAAACGCTTCTTCCACTTCACGAACTTCACTCTTCTGTAGAGCACGTACTTCGGTTGCAAATTTATCAAGCGATGTCGCTACCAACGCGAGTGTTGCCATATATTCAGCATGACGATCACGTTGCAACGTTTGGGTAGAGATTGGAGCCGCTTTGGTGCCTAGCTTGTTACATACAAATTCTTCTACAAACGGATCGATATTCGCATACGTTCCTACAGCTCCAGAGATTTTACCGTATTGAACATTGTCGGCTGCATGACGGAAACGCTCCAAGTTACGTTTCATTTCTTCATGCCACAATGCCATTTTCAGGCCAAA
Source organism: Paenibacillus nicotianae (assembly GCF_042681745.1). NCBI lineage: Bacteria > Bacillati > Bacillota > Bacilli > Caryophanales > Paenibacillaceae > Paenibacillus > Paenibacillus nicotianae. The sequence goes on from NZ_JBHUGF010000010.1 coordinate 3,286,510, forward strand.
AGTTGTTGGTTCTGCATGAACACCATGCGTACGTCCCATCATCGGTGTATCTTTATAAGCGATCGCTTTTTCTTTCAAAATTTCGATAAAATTGATAATATCACGTTCTAAGATTTCATTCGCTTGGCGCAACAGATAACCAAGTGCTGTATCAACTACATCTGTAGAAGTTAAGCCGTAATGTACCCATTTGCGTTCTTCTCCAAGACTTTCAGAGACTGCACGGGTAAACGCGATAACATCATGACGGGTTTCTTTTTCAATTTCATAAATACGATCCATATCAAAAGAAGCACCTGCACGTAATTTTTCGACGTCCTCTTTCGGAATAACACCTAATTCTGACCATGCTTCACAAGCACAAATTTCAACTTCCAACCATGCTTTGAATTTGTTTTCTTCACTCCAGATATTTCTCATTTCAGGTCTGCTATAACGTTCGATCATAAGTTTATTCGTGCCTCCATATATTCGTTTGGTCTATCCATGCCAGAGCATCTTCTATATTATGACACAGCACATTGATATGTCCCATCTTGCGCTTGTGTTTGGCTTCTTCTTTCCCATATAAATGGTACTTAGGATTCACATGTAATGCTGTTGCCGAGAGATCCACCTGTACCATCTTTTCAGTAATCGCTGGAATATGTTCTCCTAGAATATTGACCATCACCACAGGTGAGCGTAACGCTGTACTTCCTAAAGGCAATCCGCAGATTGCTCTTACATGCTGTTCAAACTGCGACGTCTCGCATGCTTCGATGGTATAGTGACCTGAATTGTGAGGACGAGGTGCTAATTCATTCACATATAACTGTCCATCTTCGGTACAAAACAGTTCAACCGCTAATAATCCTACCGCATCCATCGACTCTGCAATATCTGCCGCCATCTGTTCTGCCCGGCGCTGTACTTCTTCCGCTACACGAGCAGGTACAATCGAGAGATGAAGAATATTATCGATATGGATATTTTCAGCTACGGGAAAAGTTTTGATTTCTCCATTGGAGCTACGAGCAGCAATCACAGATAACTCACATTGAAAATGAATAAATTGCTCGACCACTAACTCTGTTCCTGCGACGCTTAATTCATCGTATGCTTGCCCCGCTTGCTCTTCACTTCGAATAACGAATTGCCCTTTGCCATCGTATCCGCCTGTAGCTGTTTTGAGTACACAAGGTGTTCCGAACTGTTGAACAGCTTCTAATGTTTCGGCTGCACTTCGCACTTCCATATAGGGAGCAACTGTTGCCCCTGCCGCTTCAATAGCGCGCTTTTCACGTAAGCGATGTTGCGTTGTGTATAACAATTGGCTTCCTTGCGGTACATACGATTTCTGCTCTAACAATGCGGCTACATCTGCATCTACATTTTCAAATTCATAAGTGATCACATCGGCTTGACTGGCTAACATTTCAGCCGCTTGTGGATCATCATATCGTCCTACAATTTGCTGACTCACCTGACCACAAGGCGCATTGGTCGCTGGATCAAGTGTAATAAATTGATACCCTAGTGGTGAACCTTGAAGTACCATCATCCGTCCTAATTGTCCGCCACCCAGAATACCGATTGTAGAACCGGGCGGGATCACTTTAGAAGATCGAATCTCACTCATAGCGTATCACTCGAAGCGATCACTTCTAAGCGAATCCGTTCACGTCTCGCTTCTGCACGCTTCATCACTTCAGGGTCAAAAGCACCGATCATCTGCGCCGCTAACAATCCTGCATTGGTGGCTCCTGCTTTACCAATCGCTACTGTCGCTACAGGAATTCCACCAGGCATTTGAACAATCGATAACAATGAATCCAGACCTTTAAGAGCGGCTGATTGGACAGGTACTCCGATGACAGGCAACAATGTTTTGGCTGCAATCATACCTGGCAAGTGAGCCGCCCCGCCTGCACCTGCAATAATCACTTTAATGCCTCGTTCTTGTGCCTGTTCTGCAAATTCAAACATCAAATCCGGTGTACGATGCGCTGATACCACTTTTTTCTCATACGCAATTTCTAATTCATCTAGCATCTGACAAGCATGTTGCATCGTTTCCCAATCTGACTTACTACCCATCACAACAGCAACCTGTACCGACATGTGATAACCTACTTTCCAGAATAAAATTAATTTATCGTGTTCTATAAGTAATCTGTAATTGTAATTAGCATAGCATTCACTTGTTCTCACAATGTTAGAACCGTTTAACACGAAAAAAATCCGCAGATCCTGTTAGAAAGATGTTCATTTCCAGGTTCTTTGGACTTCAGGAGCAGACAGAAAAAGAAAGTGATGTCATCAGCCTGCGCAGACATATCCTTTCAACACAAAGGAATGTTCTGCTGTAATAACTGCAATCACATCAATCCATCTGTTTGCTCTCGTAGTCCGAACATTTACGGTATTCGGGTAGAAACGTCCGGGCCATATTCCCGGTTTTATACGAGTCATTATTTCACACGTTTAATAAGCTTCATGTGTTAGTGTACCAATCTACAACACATCATGTCAACTTAAAGACGAACGTTTTATGTTGCTAATATTCTATTGTTCGTATTTAAAGGCTTTCAGCTTTGATTTTTTTATCTGTTACTAGATATCAAAATAAAAAAGACGCATTGAACCATTATCGCTTGGACAAGGATTCGATGCGTCTTCATCGCCTTAACACATTACTCTTTACTGATAACTCTTATCGATTGCTGTACATTTACTTCACAATCAATACTGGAATTTTAGCATGTTGCACTACATTATGACTGACACTACCGAGTACAAATTCACGAATACTACCAAGTCCGCGGCTACCGATAATGATAACATCACAGTGATTGGCTTCAGCATATTCCAATATATTTTGTGCTGCTGCTCCTTGAATCATTTCAACACTGATCGTATTACTGATTTCGGCTGCTTCTAGACGACGTTTTGCTTCTTTCGCTGTCTGTGTTGCTAATTCATACAATTCCTCGTTAGACGTTGTCGGTACAGGCACAATCCCTTCGCCTACAAAGTAACGTGGAAAATCAAACACATGAATCGCATGAATCTCAGCATGTGGCGCTGCTTTGGCTAATTCCACTGCACGATCTAATGCTTTGTTGGATGCTTTAGAACCATCGTATGCTAATAAAATTTTGGAAAATAACATATTATCCATCTCCTCTATGCCAGTGGGTATCCATTGGTGGTGTGATTATGCTGCGTCTGGATTTCTGAGATCAGGATTCTGTAGGATATCTGTTGTTATGTAAGCTGGTCAACAGAATGAAGATATCATCCATCCGTAACACTTATCTCATGTAGCCTAAGTGTTATACTTTTAGTATACTCCTTTATTACCCGTTATGCTTATTTGATGAAACGAAACAAAGACCTGACGAATGTTCATCAGGTCTTTGCTTGTTGCTTTATTTAGCGTATCCACGTTATCCATACATAGCCGTATACTACGATATTAAAAATCAATAGCAGTGGAACGCCTATAACAAATGAACGATGTTTGGTTTTGTGGCGCTTGGTCATCATAGCAATCCAAATTCCTAATGCGCCACCAATAGCCGCCCAGATAAATAATGTTTTCTCCGGTATACGTTCACGACTGCGATGACGTTGTGCCCGTTTTTTGTCTGTTGCCATTACGATATAAGCAACAATATTGACAATCAGCAGCCAGACCCATAATAGCTGTTCCATTTCTGCCTGCCTCCATAAATTCAATCTCTACAGTGTAAGTGTACTATTCCACCGCTTTGAATACAAACAAAGCACTATAGAAATCTGCTTGTGCATACGGAGCAATAATACCATGATACATCAATTCATCACCTGCATAAGTGTTAGCATCTGTAACACCGTTGACAGACATCGAGTAACGACGATGTGGATCTAGCCCTTTTAATTTCAGGCGACGAAGTGGGCCATTCGGAACACTTAACACTTGGAAATAACCTGCAAATGCTTCTTGCTGATCTTCCGAGACAAACATCCAGGATGTAATATTACTTTCAAAAGGACTGAGCAATCGATAAAATTCACCAAATTGAATCAGCTCGCGCAACTCTTTATACTGAGCTACTTGTTCTTTTACTTCTTGCTTTTCTGTATCAGTCAGCTTGGTTAGATCCAATTCATAACCAAAGTTACCAGACATCGCGACATGACCACGAGTTGTAAACGAAGTCATTCGTCCTACTTGATGATTCGGTACATCAGATACATGTGCACCCATAGCGCTTGCTGGATATACCATACTGGTACCGTACTGAATTTTAAGACGTTCTACTGCATCTGTATCATCACTTGTCCATGTTTGTGGCATATAATATAGCATTCCCGGGTCAAATCGACCTCCACCACCGGAGCAACTTTCAAATAAAATATGCGGGAACGTTGAAGTGATTTTTTCTAATACGCTATACAATCCAAGCATATACCGATGCGCGGTTTCGCGTTGACGATCGGCTGGTAATAGAGCAGAACCGATCTCGGACATATTGCGGTTCATATCCCATTTTACATACGTAATCGGTGCAGAAGATAGCACAGCGCTAACAGACTCTACAATATAATCACACACATCTTGACGGGACAAATCCAGAATTAACTGCTCTCGTCCCATTGTACGACTGCGATCCGGCACATGAAGACACCAGTCAGGATGAGCGCGATATAAGTCACTATCAGGCGATACCATTTCTGGCTCAAACCACAATCCGAATTGCATCCCAGTAGCTGTAATTTCTTTTGCCAGTTTGCCCAGACCTTCTGGTAATTTGCGACGATCTTCTACCCAATCGCCAAGTGACGTACGATCATCATCACGATGACCGAACCAACCATCATCGAGTACAAATAACTCGATCCCTAATTCTTTACCTGCTGCTGCAATAGATTTGATCTTAGGTGCATCAAAGTTAAAATAAGTCGCTTCCCAGTTGTTAATCAATATTGGTCGCACTTGATCACGATGCTCTCCGCGACTGAGACGGGTACGATATAATTTGTGATACGTACGAGACATTCCTCCCAATCCTTCAGAAGAATGAACCAGTACTGCCTCAGGTGTCTGGAATGTGTCACCTGCTTCTAATTTCCATTCAAAATCAAACGGTGATAATCCGATTTGCATACGAGTCGTATGGAATTGATCAACTTCGACTTGAGCGACAAAGTTACCGCTATAGACAAGGCTCATACCATAGACTTGCCCTTGATCTTCATTTGCATCTTTACCAAGCAAAGCGATAAACGGATTTTGCTGATGACTACTGGAACCACGTTTACTTTCGATCCGTTGCAATCCTGGAGCCAGTGTACGGTAATGAACATGACGCTCACGTATCCATGCACCCGACAATTGCATCATACGATATTCATCGTCTGCTAAATCAACGCTACTACTTAATGCGCGCTGAATATGAAGTGTTGTTGCTCCGTCATTACGGAACTTCACAGAACGTGTAATCGCATTCAATTCATTGAATACCGTATAGCTGACCACCGCTTCAAGTCCAGTCAGTTCATCGCGCAATACAATTTCCAGTGTATCTGCTTCTTGCTCCTGCTCTACATAAGTAGCTGGTAATCCTTCAAGTGTCGGTTTGCCTGCTGTAATCGTATGACTTACATAATGTAGATCATTGACTGTGGTACCATTGCTATGTTTTGCTTCAAAAGCTGGTTCGCCATAATCGCCACGACCATACCCTGGATATTCTTGTGGTAAAGTATCAAATGAAAAAGTACGATCATCTGCATGATAATTCGGGCTAAAAGAAGCACGCTCTATTTGTTGTAACAGACTACCAATAGATGTTCCTTGTAGACGAGGTCCCCAATATAAATGAACCAGGTGAGTCGATTTCATTAATTGAATCACATAACTCGTTGAACGAGATTGTAAATGAAACGTCGATTGCGTTGTATCGAAAAATATAGACATGGAATAATCCCTTTCTGATGGATCGGCTCAAGGCCGAATATCCAGTTATTCTAGCGTATTTGTTTTTAGTGTAACGGCAAAATGGTCAAAAGCACATAGCATAATTCCATTATTTGATGGCACTATCCTATAATATAGAGATCACTCTTCAAACTATACTATAATAGAAACAAATCAATTGTTCGATTCCTACTATCTATATGCGATCTAATCTATATGGATCAAGATCATACCAGATCATTTTTTGTTAGAAGCTGAGTCGCGCTTATATCATCAAGCGTTGAAGGAGGATTAACTATGGCTCTTAATGTACTCGATGAACTACAATTACGATACCAACAATTATCTGCCAAAGAAAAAGAGATTGCAGATTACATTATGCGTAATAAAAATTCTATTCATAATATCAATATTCGCGATCTCTCCGAGCGCACACAAGCTTCGATGTCTACAATCACACGTTTTTGTCGCAAAGCCGGATTTAGTAATTTTATAGATTTTAAGCTAAGCTTGAATCGAGAAATTGATATTCCACGAGATGAACTCAATTTTTTTGCACAGACAAGGCATTTATACAATGAAATTATTATGGCGACTGCCGATATGATCAAGCCTCAGATGATTGAAGAAGTGGTTCAGCAGATTCAGCAAGCCAGACGTGTCTATGTATTCGGATTAGGTAGTTCTGGATTATCAGCACTAGAATTCAAGTATCGCTTAATGCGAATGAATATCTTAATCGACGCTGTTACGGATTCTCATATGATGATGATGAATGCATCTCTTATGGATGAACAAGATGTAGTGATTGGATTATCCAACTCCGGTCATACTACTGAAGTGAATAGTGCTCTACGTATTGCCAAATCGAATCAAGCTAAGATTGTCGGTATTACTAACTTTGATCATACGCCTTTTACAGAAATAACCGATTTATGTCTGTTCACACCCGGGTTACAGCGTATGGGCGATATCCCGTTTATCAATAGCCAATTAGCGATTATTTATGTGCTCGATATGATCTCTATGTTATTGCTTCAAAATGAAGAACTACTATCCGCACGTCAGCGTACACTCCATGCTTTGTACAAACAAGATCATTCGTAACGCTAATTCTATACAAAGAAAAGAACCGATAATCATATTCGGTTCTTTTTTGATATTGTTATGATTTATATCGATCACATAGAATTTGAAATACCAGTCTATTCTCTAACAGTCGATGCAGGACGAACTTGTTTCATTTTGTCTATAAAACGTGCTGTGATCTGTTGTGGACGTGTAATCGCGCCGCCTACTACCACGCTGTATACACCGAGTTCCAGACAACGTGCCGCCATCTCCGGTGTCATAATATTGCCTTCAGCTACGATAGGTGTTTTAATTTGGCGAATCATTTCTTTGAGAATAGCAAAATCATTTTCGTAGACTTTCTGATGCGCCGTCTGCTCGGTATATCCTACCAGTGTAGCCGACACCAGATCAAATCCTAACTGTTCAGCAACAAGCCCTTCTTCCACCGTTGATACATCTGCCATCAATAACAGTTCAGGATACAGTAGACGAATTTGTTTAACCAGATCCGCTAATTCCACACCATCCGGGCGAGGACGTGAAGTAGCATCCAATGCTATAATCTCACAACCAGACTCTGCTAATTCATGAATTTCGGTTATCGTCGGTGTAATAAATACAGGATGATCGCCATAGTTGCGTTTGACGATTCCGATTACAGGTAATGATACTTGTTGTTTGATCTCTTTGATATCTTGCGCTGTATTCGCTCGAATACCGACAGCTCCTCCTTCTTGCGCAGCAACTGCCATTTTTCCCATAATCAAAGAACTATGCAGAGGTTCATGTTCTAGCGCCTGACATGATACGATCAACCCCTGCTGTAATCCTAATGAATCCAAATCCATATTGTGTTCACTCCATTTCCATATATTCCTCGATCTCATTTTTAATCACACTCACTTGCGGACCATAGATCACTTGCACCCCGTTACCATTAATCAGCACACCTTTAGCCCCTGAATGTTTCAAGCGATCTTGAGATACCTGATCAGGTTGATAGACAGATATGCGTAGACGAGTTGCACAACAATCCAGGTCTTTGATATTTTCTTTGCCACCCAATGCACTGAGAATCACAGCCGGGCGAGAAGTATTCACTTCATTATGATCTGTAGGTACAGCATCTGTTATAGATGTTGTTGATCCACTTCCACCTGCTGTATTTCCGCTCGTCTCTACTACGGTCTCATCTTCACGGCCTGGTGTTTTGAGATTGAATTTTACAATCAAAAAGCGGAATGTGACATAGTACAGAGCGAACCAGACCACACCGATCATCGGTACATAGATCCAGTTAGTTTTAGCATTTCCCTGTAAAATACCGAATAAAATAAAGTCAATCAACCCACCCGAGAATGTCTGACCAATCGTAATCTGAAATATATGTGCCAGCATAAAAGCAAACCCATCAAACACAGCATGAATCACATATAAAAATGGAGCTACAAACAAAAAAGCAAATTCCAGTGGTTCTGTAATCCCTGTCAAAAAAGAAGTCAATGCTGCTGATAGCATTAATCCACCGACAACCTTTTTGCGTTCTGGACGTGCCGTATGATAGATCGCCAATGCCGCTCCCAATAATCCGAACATCATCGTAATAAAGCGTCCTGACATAAAACGCGATGTGCCTGAGAAATATTTTTCAGTCGAAGGGTCGCCTAATTGAGCAAAGAAAATGTTCTGGGTTCCTTCCACTATCTTACCAGATACTTCCATTGTACCACCAAGTCCGGTTTGCCAGAAAGGGAGATAAAAAATATGATGCAATCCAAGCGGCCCTAACATCCGTAGAAAGAATCCATAAAATAATGTGCCTATATATCCGGTCGCATCTACAATTCCACCTAGCTTCGTAATACCCAACTGAATAGTTGGCCATACTAGAAATAATACTAACCCTACAAAGATAGCTGCAAATGAAGAAACAATCGGAATAAAACGTGACCCGCCGAAAAATCCTAGAAATGGAGGTAACTCAATTTTGTTATATCGGTTATGAAGACCCGCTGTCACCAGACCGATAATAATTCCGCCTAGTACACCTGTCTGTAACGATTGAATACCGAGAATCATGCCTTGACCGGCTGCCGCCATATTATCAGTAACCAGTTGATTGCTATTGATCAACATAGCATTGATCGAAGCATTCATTACTAGATATGCGAGTGCCGCCGCAAGCCCTGCTGTTCCTTTATCCGAACGTGCTAGTCCAACTGCTACCCCGATTGCAAAAATCAATGCTAGATTGCTAAAGGTAATATCTCCTGCACTACTCATCACTTTGAAAATATACTGTAACCAGCTAATCTGCAATACAGGATAGGTACTTACCGTATTCGGATTAGAGAGCGCTCCCCCTATTCCTAGCAATAACCCTGCTGCCGGTAATACAGCAATCGGAAGCATAAAAGATTTACCAAACCGTTGTGCCTTCTCGAAAAAAGTTTTCATTCGTTTCCACCACCTGAAAATATTTTCTTTTAAATATAGATTATGAAAACTATTTTCGTCAATGACTATTTGAAGAAAATAAATATAATGCTATACCAAAAAGCCCTTTAGCAGATGAAATAGCTAAAGAGCTTACGGTTATATGATGAGGTTATATCTATTCTTTTTTCTCTTCCAGAGCAGCTTTCAACAAATCGCCCAGACTTGAACCAAACGATTCTTTTTGTTCAAATTGCTTCACTAACTTTTGCTGTTCTCGTTTATTGACCGGACGACCACCGTCTTTATTCAGCGTTTCGGTAATTCCGCAAGCCAGACATTGTACATACTTTCCAGCTTTACCGTCTTTGATTTCCATTTTTTTATGACATTGTGGACAGCGACGATTGGATAACTGCTTTTCTGTTGAACGGCGATAACTACAATCTTCACTTGGACAGATCAAGAATGTGCCGCGCTTCGATTTTTTCTCTAACATTCGTGTTCCGCACTCAGGGCAATGACTTGACGAGACATTATGCGGTTTGTAATGCACATCACTCTTTTTCACACCATCGACCATCGATTGAGCCATTTGACGAATCTCTTGCAAAAATGGAGCCGGTTGTCCTTGTCCACGAGCAATTTTTTCTAATTGTTGTTCCCAGCGTGCTGTGAGTTCAGGTGTTCGCAGTTCAGGCGAGACCAATTCGATCAATTGTGCACCTTTTCCTGTAGGATGCAGATGATTGCCTTTGCGTTCGATCGTATCTGAAGAGACCAATTTTTCAATAATATCCGCTCTGGTTGCTGGTGTACCCAGACTATGTTTTTCCATTTGTGATAACAGAGCTGCTTCGGTATACCGTTTAGGAGGCATCGTACGACCTGCTTTGACAACGCAGCGAGCAATCATTTTCGATTCCCCTTGTTTGAGTTTAGGTAATTTCTGTGTTCCCCGATGATCTGCTCCACGCTCTGATGAACGATGATGATGTTGCTCTGTTTCTTCATCCTCATCTTCTTCATTCCACTGATCACCATATACAGCACGCCAACCCGAGTCTTTGACTGTAACCCCTTTGGCATAAAACTGCTCTCCTGCCGCTTCGATAATCACTTGAACCGTATCATAAGTAGCCGGTGGGTAAAATAAACTGATAAAACGGCGCGCAATAAGATCATATAGTTTGCGTTCATCCGCTGTAAGTACATTCAAAGATACTATTTCTTCTGTCGGGATAATCGCATGATGATCACTAATTTTGCTGTCATCTACTATTCGTTTATCAATCTTGAGCGCATTGCGTAATAAAGGACGCGCAAGTGGCGCATATGGCCCTACTGCTACACTTGATAAACGTTCTTTAAAAGTATCCGTCATATCTGACGACAAATAACGTGAATCGGTGCGCGGATAGGTTACAATTTTATGTTGTTCATATAACTTTTGGAGCACATTAGATGTATGCTTAGCTGAAAATCCGTATTTTTTATTCGCATCGCGCTGTAACTCTGTCAGATCATATGCTAGTGGATGGGGTTCTTGCCGCTCATTCTTTTTGACCGATACAATCTTCGCTTGCTTACCTGATAGAGACTGCTCTAACTGCTGTACAGTCTGTTGGTCAAAAATACGTCCGTCTCCTTGAGCATTCCGCCATTCTGCTTGTAGATCACCCAGATCGATCTGCAATGTATGATAATCTTGAGAGCGAAAATCTTTAATCTCATTCTCACGCTTCATCATCATACCCAGTGAAGGTGTCTGCACCCGTCCTGCTGATAATTGAGCATCGAATTTACAAGTGAGTGCCCTTGTGATATTAAGCCCTACCATCCAATCTGCTTCTGCCCGGCAACGAGCCGATTCATATAAGCGGTCAAATTCTTTCCCCGGACGCAACTTGCTGAATCCTTCACGAATCGCTTTATCGGTCTGAGAAGAGATCCATAATCGTTGAAAAGGTTTATTCCATTTTGCCATCTGAATAATCCAGCGTGCTAACAATTCCCCTTCACGTGCAGCATCGGTAGCCACAATCAATCCTTGAACATCATTTCGTCTAAGAAGATGCTGTACAATTTTGTATTGATGACTGCTTTCGCGCAGTACTTTCAACGTCATTTTTTCCGGCAAAATCGGCAAATCTTCCAGATTCCATTTCTGATAACGAGTATCATAATCTTCCGGTTCTGCTAGACCAACCAGATGTCCAAGCGCCCAGGTAACGATATATTTAGGTCCTTCTATATATCCTTTATGCTTCTGTTGACTTCCCATCACACGTGCGATTTCTTTTGCTACAGAAGGCTTTTCAGCTAATATTACTTGCTTCATATTGTTCATTCCTTTCGCTTTCCTGTATATACTTGTGTATCATTTATTTATTATGATATCTATTATGGATATTCGGTGTCATTAGACAGCAATATACACATCTATATATTGTAACACTTTTCAGATAAATATTAAGGTGATCGCACGCCTTTATGCGACTATCCCATTCTCATCATAAAACTATATATGTACAGCACACCTGAATATCACCAAAAAGCTGGTATCTATACCTCACGATAGAATACCAGCTTTTTGGTTTACTTTATTTTTATTCTCTATTTTTAAAATTCTTTATGAATCACTGTATCTTTTTCAGCCGCTTCAAAAATAGTCTCGATCAGTACCAATACCCGATGTACTTGTTCATTAGGTACAGCCGATTGTGCAGAGCCTTCGATCACAGACAAAAAGTTTATATAAAACTCTTCCGGCGGATGTTGAATTGGTTCAATCGGTTTGCGAATTGTAGATTCTTCTGAAGGTGGAGCCATCGTTTTGGTCAATCCGCGACCTGCTTGAATCGGTTTAGGTTCTACCTTTTCCACTTCTGTATTACGGGTAACAATCTCCCCGCTCAGATCCCAATCTTGAATAATTGCTGTTCCTTCCGTTCCTTTTACATACCAGCGTGGTAATTTAACATAATTAGTGGTACCGACTTCTACGATCGCTGTTAATCCATCTTTAAAACGAATCGTTGTTGTAAATCCATCATCTACTTCTGTATCCAAAATAGTACTCAATTGAGCATGTACACTTTCGATTTTACTATCCGTAAGCAATAATAGCTGATCTAATAAATGCACTCCCCAATCAAGCAACATACCGCCGCCATAAGCTTTGAGCTGTCTCCAATCTCCTGGAATACCATTGGCTCCTTGTACACGCGACTCCACATGAAAAACATCTCCAACAGCACGTTTTTCAAACATATCGCGAATAATCAAGAAATCTTCATCCCATCGACGATTTTGATGCACTGTAAAAGTCTGACCGGTTTCTTCTGCTACTTTGACAATGTCTAACAGATCAGTACTATTTATTGTTACAGGTTTCTCACAAATCACATGTTTGCCTGCACGCAAAGCTTGAATCGATAATTCTTTATGTACATCATTAGGAGTAGCAATCAATACAATATCAACATTTTCATCCGATAAGACCGCTTCCATACTTTCATAAGCATGATAACCATGTTGTCCAGCAAGTTCCATCCGATAATCTACAATATCGTACACACCGGTTACTTGAAGTGATGGTACTTTTTCAATCAACTGCCCATGATAACTTCCCATTCCACCATAGCCTACGATTACCAAATTATATACCGACTTGTTCGCCATTTTTATTCCTCTTTTCCACACTGGATTATAATTCCATTTTAACCATTACAATTTTATTCTACCAAACTTTTAACTCCAACATCATATTTCTTTTGCACAAATATTTATTTTATTGTCTCATTTTTAATGTATCGATTTTTCTTTAAAAAAACAGTTACATATGTATCATTGTAACGATTATTTTAGAGTTAAATTTAGTGCTATTTGATCTTTTGTATTGACATGTTATCTTTTTTAACACTAAAATACATAATTAATTACATGTATCTACAATAATCGATTATATTTTGCAAAGGAGTGAAGTTATTTGTCTACTAACCAACATAGGAAAAAGTATCAAAAAGTAATAGTTATGTGGGTTACCATCATCACGTTAATTGTTGCTCCATTCAGTACATACGGTGTTACCTCTTTTGCTCAAGCTGCGGGTTCTCCAGGAACCAATGAACCTTTTGTTATTACAGAGGCAACGATTGCTCAGATGCAATCAGCTATGCAAGAAGGTCGCCTGACTTCTGTTCAGCTTGTGCAACAATACTTAGATCGTATTGCCAAATACGATGATCAAGGGATCAAGCTTAATGCGATTTTAACGATTAATCCCAAAGCCCTTGAAATTGCAGCTCAATTAGACAAAGAACGTGCTACAACAGGGGCACGCGGACCTTTACATGGTATACCAATTATCGTAAAAGATAATTTCGATACAGCAGATATGCCTACAACGGCTGGCTGTGTCTGTCTGCAACATTCGATTCCTGATCAAGATGCTGATCAGATCGCTATGCTCAAAGCAGCAGGCGCTATCATTTTAGCCAAATCCAATCTGCATGAATTTGCTTTTGGGATTACTACTTCTAGCTCACTTGGAGGGCAGACGCTCAATCCTTATGCACTTGATCATTATCCAGGCGGTTCAAGTGGTGGAACAGGAGCTGCTATTGCTGCTAACTTCGCAGCCGCAGGTCTAGGAACAGATACAGGTGGATCAATTCGTATCCCCTCTGCATTTAACAGTCTAGTTGGGATTCGCCCTACCGTAGGATTAAGCAGTCGGGATGGTATTATTCCACTCGCTCTTACTCAAGATGTAGGAGGGCCTATCGCACGTACAGTAGAAGATGCAGCTATATTACTACAAGCAACTGCTGGCTATGATGCAGACGATATTGCTACAGCTTACAGTGTTGGACATATCCCTGCGAATTATACCGATTCCTTACAGGTCAATGGTCTTCAAGGCGCTCGTATCGGTATAGCAACAGAATTGTTTAATACTACAAAAGACAGTGAAAAATCCGTCACCGAAGTGGTCTATACAGCGGTCGATGATATCAAACGACTCGGAGCTACACCCGTTCCTATCCAAATACCTAACTTACAGCAAATTATGAAATACCCTAGCCTTAGTGGTTACGAATTTAAATTTCAAATCAATGATTATCTAGCTAGCTTAGGAGAAGATGCGCCTTATCATAATTTAACTGAAATTCTAGCCTCCAATCAATTTGATCCCAAGCAAGCCGAAGCAATGCAAAAACGTAACGCTGTAACAACACTGGATACTCAAGAATATAAAGATATCGTACTCAACCGTACCAAAGTTACACGCGAATCTCTTTTGAAAGTGATGGCAGATCAGAAGCTGGATGCGATTATCTATCCAACCACTACTCAACCAGCAGCTACCATCGGTGAAGAACAAGTATCTGGTGACAATAATCGATTGAGCCCTTTTTCCGGCTTCCCCGCGATTACAGTTCCTGCTGGATTCACCAACAATAAATTACCTGTAGGCATTGAGTTTTTAGGTAGACCATTTGACGAAAGTACATTGATCAAATTAGCATACAGCTATGAACAAGGCACTCATCACCGTCAAGCCCCTACATTAACACCATAAACGATCTTTTTTTAATCTTTTAAATACAACAATATAGACAATCTAGTTCGTTCAATCGTTCAATCGTTCAATCGTTCAATCGTTCAATCGTTCAATCGTTCAATCGTTCAATCGTTCAATCGTTCAATCGTTCAATCGTCAAAAGTATACTCGGATAATAAAGACGCACAACTACGATTAAAAAAAGCTTATCCTCTGCGAAGTATATCATTCACTTCAATAGAGAGATAAGCTTTTTTAACTTAATGATCATTTTAAATATCCTACTATTCGATAATTACAACTTCTACAAGTTAAACATTAAGTTGAACATTTCATTTTAAAAGATATTTATTTAAAAAAGACTTTATATTGGCATCATCAACACTCAACTCATTCTAAATCTTATTTAGAAAAAGTCCATCAAATGTGTTGTAGCAAAAGGAATACGTGATTCCAACATATGAACACATTCTAACTTACCTTTCCATTTTCCCCAATTGAACAAAGCTAGCGGACGTTTGTATCCCATCAATGCTACTGTTAATGTTTGGATATCGGTATCGATATCACTATGATCCCATAAATCTTGTTGTAAACCTTCTGGCAAAGCTTCGCGACGACTTACTTTTGCTTTACCTTCATCATTGATCAGGACATCCCAAATACCGTTGTTCCACTCTGCTGCCGAATCGTTCACCCGAATCGATAACGATTCTACTTTGCCCACTGTAAATGGATACTGCTCCAGAAACGTTTTAACATTAACAATTCTCGCCATAAAATAAGGCACTATCTGTTGCTCAATACGCGGGTCATTCAACAAATACGGTAAAGAATCATCGATAGGTGCTTGTACATTCACTTCCGTCACCATAGAATCATGGTTTGAAATAAAAGTCCATAATGCTTGGCGTGAACGTTCATCAAGAAACACCAATTCTTTAATATTCATCTTCTGATCTTTAATTTCATAAATAATATACCCACAAGGCTGATCTTGAGGATTATAATACACAGCAGTAAACAAATCACTATTCGGTACTAATTTTCGTTCCCAACGCTCGGTATCTCTCACCAGTGTTCCATTGTAACTAGATGCATATTTTTCATATATTGCATGAAAAATGTCCAGATCACGAATACCACGTTTTACTGTACCTTCCACATGAACTTTAGCAGGTAACTTGTTGGTAGGAATCGTATATTGACGATATTCAATATACGTCTCCCAACCAAACTTACGATAAAATGGGAAATGAAAAGGATGCAAAAAGGAGATAGATTGCCCGGCTTCATTCATCTGTTGCAAGGTATGATCTAACAACTTCGCAACCAATCCTTGTCGTCTTTTTTCTGGCCATGTAGCAACTCCAGCAATTCCACCCATTTCAAAAGCTTGCCCGTGTATGTACGTTTGTAAAGGTAACAAAGTCAATTGAGCACTCAATTGCTCTTCCTCAAAAATTCCCCATGTTCTTTCTGGTTTAAAATCTTGTTTTTCTTTTTCTAGTTCTTCAGCAGTTTTACGATATTGAAAAGCATACATTCCTAATTCTGCTCGTGCATCAAAATCTTCTAGCGTTAATTGTCTAATCTCCATTGCTATAGTCACCTCGCTGAAATTGATAAATCACGTTAAGCCTGAACCATTACTACTTCCGACATCGTATAGCTTATATGCCCCTTTAACTGTAAAACAGTCTATACCAACAAAATAAAGCATATCATTTAAAATATACTTCTCTCTTCATTTAAACAATATGATTCTGTATGGTATGATAAATCCATATGCTTACATTATAACATTTACCATCACATCAAAACCAATCGCCTCATATCACTACCTACATCTATATCAAAATCAATCAATAAGCTCAAAATCAATAATCGATTTACAATATGGTTTAAATAGGTTATATTTAAAATAAATTAGTACCTGGTACTATAACCTAGTATTAATAAGTTACTAAATACAATCATTATTCTGCTATTTTATAAAATGCTATAACATAAGCCTACTCTGTAAATGCAATGTGCTTGTAAAATTATTGCTTTACAAGATACCTAGCATCATTTTCACCCATTACTCTAGTGTATACACATCATTCAAATCATATATAGAGGTGATCTTTATCAATCATTCAACAGCTCGACTTACTGCATTAGGAACTTATGTCCCCGACAAACGTTTAACAAACACTGATCTTGAACAGCTAGTCGACACATCTGACGAATGGATTGTTCAACGTACAGGGATAAGAGAACGTCGGATTGCCAATGACCAACAATTTACTTCTACATTAGGGATAGAAGCTGTCAAAAATCTTCAAAAAACATACCCGGGTACTTTGGAAGATGTAGAACTTATTATCGTGGCTACCACGACTTCAGATTATGTATTTCCAAGTACAGCTACTCAAATTCAATCTTATTTTAATATCAAAGGTGCCGGTGCGTTAGATCTCAATGCAACTTGTGCTGGCTTTGTATATGCACTGCATGTAGCAAATAGCTTTATCACTTCAGGATTACACCGCAAAATTCTGGTGATCGCTAGTGAAACTATGAGCAAAATAACAGATTACACCGACCGTAGCACATGTATTTTATTCGGCGACGGTGCTGGTGCAGCATTGGTCGAATATGATCCTGAACAACCTAGTTTTTTAGGAACATTTATGGATAGTGATGGTTCTGGTGGAGAACATGTATATCGTACCGGATTGTCTGACCAAATCAATAATCAATCTATGCTCGGAAATGGAAAAATCGTACAAAATGGTCGTGAAGTGTATAAATGGGCAGTACGTACCATACCAAAAGGAATTCAAAACCTTTTAGATCAGACCAACCAATCCCTTACTGATATTAACTGGTTTGTCCCGCATAGCGCTAATCTCAAAATGATCGATTCTATTTGTGAAAAAACTGGATTCGCTCTAGAACATACACTGACCAGTGCTGAATGGTATGGCAATACTTCTTCTGCTTCAATTCCATTAGCTTTGCAACTAGGAAGAGACGACAATAAATTAAAAAATGGAGATACTATATTAGTATACGGTTTTGGTGCAGGTCTAACTCAGATGGGTATGATTTTACGCTGGAATTTAAAATAATCTTTTATAGCTAATGTTTATAGCTAATACACATTAAAACCAACATATAGTTAAGCTAATACGTAGTTAAACTGATACGCAATTGAACTGATATGCAATTGAACTCATGAGTAATTGAACTAACGCGTATTTAAAGTAGTATGTGGTTGAATATTTTTAAAATACATGCAAAATATTATATAAAAAGAAACCGTACAGAATTGACTCATCATCCTGTACGGTTTCTTTTTTCTTTTTAAGTTTAATTGCAATTTTACTATGTATATATTATTTTACCACTTTGTTATTGCTGCTTTTATTAATTTGTATATTATACCTTTTATACATACTTTAATAATTATTTCTCAAGTACATTTTACTGTTTTGATCACTTCTGTTTTATCATTTCTATGTTAATAACTCTTTCTTCGTTATTAATTTTTATTACTACACATTGCCGATCTTTGTTACTGCTTTTGGATCACTTATTCTCAACCATTTCGATTTTGATTTTCTAGAATCTTAGATCTTAACTTCTTACTATTTTAAAATAATAATTTGCTCTTCATTCTTCGCAATGATGATGCCTCAACTCATAAAATCAATTCAACCTACAAATATCATCTTTTATGACTTATATCTTTATTTCCCAAATGCAAACAATATAAAAACTAAAAAGGATGTCTGCATTATGCAGACATCCTTTTTTATAAAGCGGGTGATGGGAATCGAACCCACGCTATCAGCTTGGAAGGCTGAAGTTCTACCATTGAACTACACCCGCGGATTAAGAGGATATGGTTAAATCCAGGTATATCCTAAAAACCTGAATAACCACAAAAATCAAATCTTACACATGTCAACTATAAACAAGTATAGTTGTTATATGAATTAAAGCGTAGAATAAAAACGTATATAATATATACGCTCTACACTGAATAAAGATTGGAGCGGACGATGGGAATCGAACCCACGACCCTCGCCTTGGCAAGGCGATGCTCTACCGCTGAGCCACGTCCGCAAAACCTATGCGCGTGGAGGGACTTGAACCCCCACGTCGTGAAACGCTAGATCCTAAGTCTAGTGCGTCTGCCAATTCCGCCACACGCGCATGTAAGAAAAATGGTGAGTCATGAAGGGCTCGAACCTTCGACACCCTGATTAAAAGTCAGGTGCTCTACCGACTGAGCTAATGACTCATGTAATTTAGGCAGTAATAAATGCATTTAACATACATATTACATTTTACATCATTTTAATATTAATAGCAAGCTAATTCTTTATTAGATAATAAAGGGCGACCGATGGGACTTGAACCCACGAATGCCGGAGTCACAGTCCGGTGCGTTAACCCCTTCGCCACGACCGCCATAGCAATCAAATTAATATTAAAATAAATGGTGCCGGCGAGAGGATTTGAACCCCCGACCTACTGATTACAAGTCAGTTGCTCTACCAACTGAGCTACACCGGCATAGTGTATATGTTAATGACCCGTAGGGGACTCGAACCCCTGTTACCTCCGTGAAAGGGAGGTGTCTTAACCACTTGACCAACGGGCCACATAAAAAAGTAACAGCGTAACAATCCATACGCTTAAACCTATTAAAATCAATCTTAACCCTTCGGCGAAAAAAAAACCCCGAAGGGATAAAACTATTTTGCTTGGCAACGTCCTACTCTCCCAGGACCCTGCGGTCCAAGTACCATCGGCGCTGGAGGGCTTAACGGTCGTGTTCGGGAT
>NZ_JBHUGF010000011.1:0-361505 GCF_042681745.1 Paenibacillus nicotianae
AAGTTCTCTATTTTGTAAAGGTCGGCTAAGACCTTTGTTTTACTCACTCGTTGTTCAGTTTTCAAAGATCAAACATTTCGTTTGTTGTTGTCTGTGTTTCTCGGTGACAACTTTTATATCATATCATGTTATCAACCACTTGGCAAGCACTTTTTTTGAAGTGTTTTTTCAAGTTGTTTTCGTATGATGTTTTGCTTGTGTTGTCGTTCGTTCGTGACAACTTTTATAATATATCATGTATCGTATTAGATAGTCAACACTTTTTTTGAGAATATAATAATATTATTTATAAGCTTGTAATATTGGCTTTTTGCTTATGATTTTACTGTGTTTGTTGTCTTTCTTTTATATAGATAAAAGGGTAGTTCATTTGCTTTCTGATTACAGCAAACGAACTACCCTCTTTTTAAAGATATCTTCTATTAAGAAGATATCTTTTATCTATATATGGTATAGATGTTATTTAACTTTTTTGAAGTACTTCTTTTCTTTTAATAATTTCTTGTATAAAGAGTTGGCGCTTTTCTATTAAGTTGTAGATGCTGCCATCTACAGATACAAGCGGACGTGTAGGATGTGAACGATCAGAGAAAATAATTTCTCCTATTAGACCATTACTTAGACGAACCATTGTTCCATTATGGAACTGGGTTACTTTGCTGATAAATGTAGTTACAATTTTGGGATCTAATTTGCCAAATGCTTCAGAATCGATCTGTTCTAGAACAAGATATGGCGATTGAGCTTGACTGTACGTTTTGGAAAGAGTCATCGCATGAAATATATCAGCGACTCCGACAATTTTGGCATAGATATGAATCTGATCAGCCTGTAGACGAAGTGGATACCCTGATCCATCTACTTTCTCGTGATGTTGTAGTGCTGCTAGACGTACTCCTTCACTGATACCTTTAACGTTTTTGAGGAGTTCGTAGCCGTACATCGTGTGTCGACGTATTTCTTCGACTTCTGTAGATGTTAATGTAGAGGGCTTTTGTAAAATATCCAAATCGATTTTGGCATTACCGATATCATGGAAAAGCCCTGCAAAAGCAACTTGCATTCCTTCATTAGCGGGAAGCCCTAACCATTTAGCAATTTTGTACGAAGTGAGTCCTGTTAATACGGCATTGTGGTACCAGTAATCTTGCTTATTCATACCTTTTGGATAAAAGGTCAATACATTATATTCTCTACTATATTGTAATAACTTTTCTAGTTGAACGCGTAATTCTAAAATAGGAATCTCTATAGCTGTGATATTACGAAATACATTTTTGAGTAAATTAATCATCTTTTCATAGTCTTTTTCAAAAGATAATACTTTTTGTAATGCTTTTACTTTTGCTCCTATTTCATTGGATGCATTCGATTCAGCAGCAGAAGCGATCGTGTCTTCTTTTGACGTTTTGCCGTTATTAATTTCTTCTATTAAAAAAGCACGTAAAATTTCTATGTCTTTGGGCATAACAGTTTTGCCTTTAGGAAAAAGCAAATTGCCCTGAGTTGTGAATACATCGTGTGTAATACGTACGCCTGGTGTTACATCATCAATTAATATCGCTGGCATTGGATTAACCTCGCTCTATTCAAGATACTAAAAACTTTTAGATCTTATTTTGCATTTTTCGCTAGTTCTAAAAATTTATGTACAAAATAGGGACTAAAGACTTGATTACTTAGACTTATTATATGCGTTATATGTTATTTCTTCAATCTAATTTAGTAAACTTCTTAACTATTTTTTTTGATCTATACTATAAAAAAGAGAACTTCCTTTTCAGAAAGTTCTCTTTGTATTTCGTAGTACTTACAATATCTTATTCTGCTTCGTCTGTATCGTCGACAGCGAGTTCTTGCTCGGTGCTCGGTTGCACAGCATCTTGCTCTTGTGTACTACCTATAGCATCTTCAGCAAATACTTCATCGTCTGGTGACTCGTCTTCTTCGTTTTTGTCTGTACGACAGATCGTAGCTACAGAGTCTTCATCACGAATATGAATCAGTTTGACACCCTGTGTGTTACGTCCCATTGTAGAGATTCCTTCAATATCCATCCGAATCAATGTTCCGCTTGTTGTGATAATCATTAGGTCTTCCTCGTCTTTAACTACTTTCAGACCTGCTAAGTTACCATTTTTGTCGGTTACATTCATCGTTTTGATTCCTTTACCACCGCGTGTCTGAATACGGTAGTCAGAACCCGGTGTACGTTTACCGTAACCTTTAGATGTAACAATCAATACTTTCTGATCATCATCGACGATATCCATACCAATAACAGCATCGCCTTCATCTAGCGTAATCCCTTTTACCCCTGTTGCACTACGGCCCATCGGACGAACATTGGCTTCAGAGAAACGAATAGACATACCATAAGAAGTCCCCATAATAATTTCTTGTTGTCCATCTGTTAATTTAACTTCAATCAACTCGTCATCTTCACGCATATTGATCGCAATCAGACCGCCTTTACGGATATTGGTGTAATCATCCAGACGCGTTTTTTTCACGACCCCTTGCTTGGTTGCAAAGAATAGATGTTGATCTCCTTCAAATTGCTCTACCGAAATGACTGCGTTCACCGATTCTCCTTGTTCAATCTGAATCAAGTTGATTACCGGTGTTCCGCGAGCTGTACGACCCAACTCAGGAATCTCATAGGCTTTGATGCGGTATACTTTACCTTTATCAGTAAAGAATAGCAGATGATTATGAGAGTTGGTTACAAATAGATGCTGTACAAAGTCAGTATCTTTCATATCCATCCCAATGACACCGCGTCCACCACGTTTTTGGCTACGGAATGTAGTAACTGGTGAGCGTTTGATATAGCCTGTATGAGTTATTGTTACAATAACTTCTTCTTTCGGTATCAAATCTTCATCCAGAATACTTTCTTCGCCAACTGTGATTTCTGTACGGCGCTCATCACCAAAACGTTCTTTGATTTCATTGAGCTCTGTACTGATAATTTCGAGCACCAATTCTTCATTAGCCAAAATTTCGCGATATTCAGCAATTTTAACTAATAATTCATTGTATTCATTCTCGATTTTCTCACGTTCTAGTCCTGTTAAACGTTGTAGACGCATATCCATAATCGCTTGTGCTTGTTCTAGGCTAAGAGAAAAACGCTCTATTAGACTTTCACGAGCTACATCGCTTGTATTGGATGCACGAATCATACGGATAACTTCATCTAGATTATCTAGAGCTACACGCAAACCATCTAAAATATGAGCGCGTGCTTCTGCTTTTTTGAGATCGTATTGTGTACGGCGACGAATCACTTCGATCTGATGTTGAATATAGTGATGTAGCACTTCACGTAAAGTTAGCAATTTAGGTTCATTGTTAACGATAGCTAGCATATTCACACCAAATGTAGATTGCATCGCTGTGTGTTTGTACAAGTTATTCAACACTACGCTTGGATTAACATCACGACGTAGTTCGATAACGACACGCATACCGTTACGGTCAGATTCATCACGTAGATCGGTAATGCCTTCGATTCTTTTTTCACGTACCAGTTCAGCAATTTTCTCTACCAAACGAGCTTTGTTGACCTGGTAAGGCAATTCATTAACAACAATACGTGCTTTGTTGTTATTTTCTTCGATTGTTGCTTTGGCACGCATCGTTACCGATCCACGACCTGTTTGATATGCTTGACGAATACCGGAACGTCCTAAAATATAACCAGAGGTTGGGAAATCAGGCCCCTGAATATAATCCATCAGTTCCATCGAAGTAATCTCTGGATTCTGGATCATCGCTTGTACACCATCTATTACTTCGCCTAAATTATGCGGAGGAATATTGGTAGCCATACCAACAGCGATACCGGATACACCATTGACCAATAAGTTAGGATAACGAGCTGGTAAAACGATAGGCTCTTTTTCTTCACCATCATAGTTAGGTGCAAAGTCGATTGTTTCTTTGTTGATATCACGTAACATTTCCATCGCAATTTTGGATAAACGAGCTTCGGTATAACGCATTGCTGCTGCCATATCGCCATCGATCGATCCAAAGTTACCATGACCATCCACTAACATATAACGCATAGAGAAATCTTGCGCCATCCGTACCATTGTTTCGTATACTGCAGAATCACCATGAGGGTGATACTTACCAATAACTTCACCAACGATTCTTGCTGATTTCTTATACGGTTTATCTGGAGCCATCCCAAGCTCTGACATGGCAAATAATATACGCCGATGCACAGGTTTCAAACCGTCACGTACATCAGGCAAAGCCCGGCTTACAATGATGCTCATTGCATAATCCATAAAGGAGTCACGCATTTCTACACCAATGTCCCGATCTTTAATTTGCGAAATCTTTTCTTCCGCCATGTTAAGCTTAACCTCCCTTATTGCAGCCTTCGTTTTGCTTGCACAAATGCTTGCTTATACAATGTATAAAATAAGTTTCTTGTCGCCAGAATATGGTTAAAAGTTTCTACTCTGTACTGTGTTGTCCGCTCTAGCTATGCTTACGACTACATCACTTTATTATACCATTTTTATTGGATAATGTCCTGTATTTCATCATGATTTTCAAAGCTTTTATAAATATAGTGACTACAAAAATAAAAGAGCATCTGTATATAACAAGATGCTCTTTATCTACTGCATATTTATATCTTTATATCGATAAATAATAAGGATTATACATCAAGGTTGGTCACGTATTTAGCGTGTTCTTGTATAAAGTCACGACGCGGTTCTACGTTATCACCCATCAGCGTATCAAAAATAGTATCTGCCAAAATCGCATCAGGAATACTTACTTGTAACATGATACGACTTTCAGGGTCCATCGTTGTTTCCCAAAGTTGGGTTGCATTCATCTCACCCAAACCTTTGTAACGTTGAACATTGAATTTCGCATTTTCGCCAAAGCCAGCAATAATCGCATCGCGCTCTTTTTCAGAGTTAGCATACACGGCTGTTTTGTTGCGTTCTACTTTGAATAAAGGTGGTTGGGCGATATAAATAAAGCCTGCTTCCAGTAGTTGACGCATATAGCGATAAAAGAAAGTCAATAACAGTGTACGAATATGAGCACCATCGACATCAGCATCTGTCATAATGATTACTTTGTGATAACGTGCTTTGGAAAGATCAAATTCTTCACCGATACCTGTACCTAGTGCAGTAATGATGGCTCTGATCTCAGCATTACCTAGAATACGATCCAAACGTGCTTTTTCAACGTTTAGAATTTTACCACGTAAAGGCAAAATCGCTTGGAAGTGACGATCACGTCCTTGCTTCGCTGATCCACCAGCAGAGTCACCTTCGACAATGTACAATTCGCTGATCGAAGCGTCTTTAGAAGAGCAATCTGCTAGTTTACCTGGCAATGCGCTTACTTCTAGAACACTTTTACGACGAGTTAACTCACGCGCTTTACGAGCAGCTTCACGCGCTCTAGATGCTTGTAAAGACTTTTCAAGCACACGACGAGCAACAGCAGGATTTTCGTTCATAAATTCTTGTAGTTTCTCTGAGAAAAGAGATTCTACAATCCCACGAACTTCACTGTTTCCTAGCTTCGTCTTTGTCTGTCCTTCAAATTGAGGTTCAGGAATTTTGACAGAAATAATCGCTGTTAATCCTTCACGAACATCTTCACCAGTTAGATTACCGTTGTTGTCTTTAAGCAATCCGTTACGACGAGCATAATCATTAATAATACGTGTTAAGGCACTCTTGAATCCAGATTCGTGCGTACCACCTTCATGCGTATTAATATTATTAGCAAAAGAATAAATATTCTCAGCATAGCTCTCGTTATATTGCAAAGCCACTTCAACTTGAATCATATCGCGTGAACCTTCAACATAAATCGGTTGTTCATTCAGCACTTCACGATTTTTGTTCAAATATTGAACATACTCGATAATACCGCCTTCGTATTTAAAGGTGTTAGTTACACCTGTGCGTTCGTCTGTAATCGTCATCGCTATTCCTTTGTTCAGAAAAGCTAATTCACGAATTCTACCCAGCAATGTGTCGTAATCAAATATTGTTGTTTCTGTAAAGATTTCAGAGTCAGGTTTGAATGTAACCGTTGTGCCTGTATCTTCATCTTCTCCCATTTGTCCGATCACTTTGATATCGTACTGAGGAGCTCCACGCATATACTCTTGTTGATGAATTTTGCCTTCTGTTTTGACAACGACTTTTACATGTTCAGACAAGGCGTTAACAACAGAGATACCTACACCATGCAGACCACCTGATACTTTGTATCCTCCGCCACCGAATTTACCACCGGCATGAAGAACAGTCATAACGACTTCTAAAGCAGAACGTTGTGTTTTGGCTTCTATTCCTACAGGAATCCCACGTCCATTATCGACAACAGTTACACTATTGTTCTCGTGAATAGTCACTTCAATATGATCACAATGACCTGCAAGTGCTTCATCGATACTGTTATCTACGACTTCCCAAACCAAGTGATGAAGACCCTTAGAGCTTGTGGATCCAATGTACATACCCGGACGCTTGCGAACCGCTTCTAGTCCTTCAAGTACCTGTATCTGGCTCGCATCATAAGCCGGTTGATTCATAGACATGCGATTTTCACCTACTTCTATAATTTCAGGCAGCTATATCTACAACTGCGTTCATGCATTAACAAAAAAACTATTTGCTCGTTTTTTGAGCGTCGAGGAAGAAATAGGAGAGTAGTACACTTTGTTTTTCGTGACTACGATCGACTTGGGTTCTTCTTCACCAATCGACTCTACTTTTTTATTTTCAAGAGCATTATTTACAAATTGCTTAGAAATTTTGGAAGACTTTTCGATCGATATATCAAAAATCGCGACAAGCTCCGAGGAACGGATAATCTTCTCGCCGCCCAAGTGAATATACATAGTCTGTAGTCCTCCCTACTTCTCAACGTGTCCTTGATGGACATGGAAAATCTGAGCTTCTTTAAGACGCTCTGTATTTAAACTTTCGATTCCGGTTGCTGTAATAAATGTCTGTACTTTACCTTGAAAAGTCTCGATCAGTTGTGTCTGACGATAAGGATCCAGTTCAGATAAAACATCGTCTAGCAAAAGAATAGGGTATTCTCCAATTTCTTCACGTATCAATTCGATCTCTGCTAACTTCAATGACAGGGCGGTTGTACGCTGTTGTCCCTGAGAACCAAAAACAGCTGCTTCATTGCCATTGATATGAAAAGTTAGATCATCACGATGTGGACCTGCAAGTGTTACTCCACGACGATATTCCTGTTCTTTCACTTGTGATAATTTTACCATAAATTGCTCAAATAAGACAGCTTCATCTTCCTCATCAGCCGTGCCAAACGAAGGGACATACGAAAGAATCAAATTCTCTTTGCCACCAGTTATCCCCATGTGGATAGTTTCTGCCCAGCCTTGAAGCTTGTGGATAAACTGTTTTCGTTTTTTGATAATTTTGACGCCATGTTCAACTAACTGCTCATTCCAAATATCCAGCATAGTAGAATCTTTAGATCCGGCGCTCCAAGCTTGTTTTAAATAATTGTTACGCTGGATTAAAATTTTCTGGTATTGCTGCAAATGGAAAAGATAGCTTGGTTGAACTTGACCAATCTCCATATCTAAAAAACGGCGACGTACTCCAGGAGATCCTTTCACAATTTCTAAATCTTCTGGTGCAAACATCACCGCATTGATCGTTCCCACAAATTCACTTAATTTGCGTTGTTCCAGACCGTTGATTTTAGCACGTTTGCCTTTATTCGTAAAGTTTAACTCTAATTTGACTTTACCGTATTTTTTTTCAGCTTCACATGTAATTCGAGCTTGTTCTGCATGAAAAGCAATCAGTTCTTTATCTTTATTGGTTCGATGAGATTTGGAAAGTGCCAGAACGAAAAGAGCTTCGATCAAATTTGTTTTGCCTTGAGCATTTTGCCCGATAAACAAATTGACAGCCGCGAAGGAATCCAGGTGGAGATGATCATAATTGCGATAGTTTTGCAGACTGACTTCGTTAATAAACATGGATGAGCTCCTCCAGATTATTGTTCACTTTGTACTTTGTATGAGCCCTCTCCCTGCACCTGGACTTCATCCCCAGGATACAATTTACGTCCGCGACGTTCTTCTAATTCTCCGTTAACCTGTACCATTTGTTCTTGTAAAAGAGCTTTGGCACTGCCGCCTGTGGATATACAACCTGCTAATTTCAAAAATTGATCAAGCTTAATATATTCTGTGGATATAGTGATATGTTCCATGTGAAAAGTATCGTCCTTTCGTATAGCAAACTAGGTTGTGGATATGAATAGCCAGGTATTTATCAACGGTTCTCATGATTGTAAATGATCAGGAACTTGTTGCAAAATACCTGGCTATTTTATTTGATCCTTTGTTTTAGATGATTGGATTAGTTGGTGGTACGGTATGGCAGGATAATATACAAACTACGGCTATCATCTTGCGGTTTGATAATAATCGGGCTCATTACCCCTGTGAATTGAATCGCTAATTGTTCACTTTCGATTACTTTTAGCACATCCAACATATATTTGGAGTTGAAAGAGATACGCAATGGTTCACCTTCAAAACGAGAGACTTCAAGTTGTTCGGTTACTTTACCAAGCTCGGAAGAACTAGAGGAAATTTCAACTGCTCCATTGTCCAATGTTTGCATACGCACAATATTGGTTTTTTCTTCGCGAGATAACAAGTAAGCACGATCGATTGAATCAGCTAATTTTTTGGTATCGATCACGATTTCTGTTTTGAAGTTGGTCGGGATAATTTTGGATGTATCCGGGTATGTTCCGTCCAGTATACGAGAATAGAAAAGAACACGATCAATTTTAAATAATACCTGATTATCCGCAACAACGATATCTAATAATGTGTTTTGGTCAGGAATAATTTTGCTTAATTCATTTAACGTTTTACCAGCGATAACCACATTGCTAAAACGTACTCCTGTATCTTCGCTCATATGAACAGTACGACTTGCTAACCGATGGCGGTCAGTAGCAACGAACTTGAGTTCACTTTCGTTTAGATTCCAAAGTACCCCTGTCAAAATAGGCGTTGTTTCTTGTGTAGAAATAGAAAAAGCAGTCTGCTTGATCATATTTTTGAGTAGATCGCCTGGAATAGAGATTTGTTGATTTTCTTCGATGCTCGGAAGAACAGGGAATTCTTCAGGATCTAGTCCTACAAGCTGGATATCGGTAGCACCAGAACGAATAAACGTTTGGAAACCATCGCGAACTTCCATTTCGATTTCGGAAGAAGGAAGTTTTTTGATAATTTCTACGAAAAATTTAGCAGGTAAAACAACGCTGCCTGCACGATCGATTTGCACGATAGTTTTGTCATTGTCTTCCGCAGGGATAAACGATTGGATCGAAATATCAGTATCACTTGCAGTTAATGTGACACCTGTATACGAAACATCAAATTTGATACCTGTCAAAATAGGGATTGTTGTACGGCTAGAAATAGCTTTGGAAACATGTTGTATCGATTCATTCAAATAACTTTTGGAAATTTGGATCTTCATGGTTTCACTCCTAATCAGCAAGGTTCATCTTTATCACAAATGTTTGAAGTCATTTGATAAATTTCAGAACGTGTTTTTATAAGAAGAATATATATAAATCTTTATAGTAATCGTAGTAGGGGCAGTGGATATGTGGATAACCCCTTCAAACCCACGTGTAAGTAAGCCTATCCACATGTGTATAGATTGTGTATAGGCTTGTGACTTATTCAGGATGGATTTTTAATCTTTTCCGTTAAGTTATTCACAACTTTGAACAACTCCTGATCAATCTTAAGCGTTCTAGAAATTTTCTCATGCGCATGGATAACGGTAGTGTGATCTCGTCCCCCGAAAGCTTCACCGATCTTAGGCAGAGAATAATCTGTTAATTCTCGCGATAAATACATCGCAATTTGACGTGGATATGCCACTGCTTTGGTTCTTTTACGCGCTTTAAAATCTTCCATTTTCAAATTATAAAATTCGCCAACTTTTTGTTGAATATCCTGAATGGTAATCATTCGTGGACGGCTGGACGGAATAATATCTTTGAGTGCTTCAGCAGCGAGATGAGAAGTAACATCTTGATTGGTTAGTGACGAATAAGCGACAACACGAATCAAAGCACCTTCTAGTTCGCGAATATTCGTATCTATTTGATTAGCAATATAGACCATCGCTTCATTCGGAATATCTAAATTCTCCGCTTTCGCTTTTTTCCGCAAAATAGCGATACGCGTCTCTAGATCTGGAGGTTGAATATCTGTAATCAATCCCCATTCAAACCGAGAACGAAGTCTTTCTTCAAGTGTTGGAATCTCTTTTGGCGGGCGATCACTAGAAATAATGATCTGTTTACGTTCTTCATGCAGTGCATTAAACGTATGGAAAAATTCTTCTTGCGTCTGTTCTTTGCCCGCTAAAAATTGAATATCATCGATCAGCAAAATATCAATATTGCGGTATTTGTTGCGGAAACTTTCCCCGCGGTTGTCACGAATAGCGTTAATAAATTCGTTAGTAAATTTCTCGGAAGAAATGTATACCACTTTGCTGTTTGGATTATGTTCCAAAATATAATGTCCGATTGCGTGCATTAGATGAGTTTTGCCCAGTCCTACGCCACCGTACAAAAATAATGGGTTATATGCTTTGGCAGGTGCTTCGGCTACTGCTAATGAAGCAGCATGCGCAAAGCGATTACCGGCACCAATAACAAACGTATCAAACGTATATTTGGTGTTCAGCATATTAGCAAGTGGTTCTTCTCGCATCGATATAGCAGGTTGCGATTGAGTCTGTGCCGGTAAAAGCGACTCTTCAGGAAGTGCTTCTTCGATCACAAACTTCACATCTACTTGTCTTCCCAAAAATTCAAAAACAGTTGAACTTACCAATTTGGTATACCGGCTTTCCAGCCATTCTACAGCAAAAGTGGTTGGTGCTGAAATTACAATCGAGTTCTCGGTAAAAGTCAGCGCTTTGGTTGCTTTGAACCAGGTGTCAAAGCTAGGCTTACTCAGCTTTGTTTGAATAATGGATAATATTTGCTGCCATAATTCGGAAGTATGGCTGTCCACAGACTGTCACTCCTTTTAAACTTCCAATGTGTGGCTGAAGCCATGCGCGGATATCGGAAATATTGAAAATGATAATTATAATGAATGGCGTAGAATTATCCCCAGAATACCAGAAGGTGGATAAACTAAAAAAAGGATAAGAAGAAATTGTTCACAACTTTATCCACAGGCTGTTGATAATTTTTAGGTTAGAATAATCTATTCACAGTCAAAAACAATATAATAATACCAAAAAGAACCCTTTATTTCAACGAAAACCGATAATTTATCCACAAATTCAATCTGTTGTGTATAAAACTTATGCACACCACTAGATATTGTTTATAAATTGTTTGGAACAAACTTTTTGGTTGTGGAAAAATTTTTGAATTATACACAGGCAGATTTTTAGAAAGTGTATAACTGTGGAAAAAAGAGCAGGAAAAGAACCCTGTGGATAAACCCAAAAACGAGGTGTTTTTTTGTTTGAAAGTAAACGTTGTGAATTAAAAGAATCTTTGTTGTATATTCCCTCTTTCTACATATAGAGAAAAATGTACAAATGTAATAAATGAAATTTCATTGACTTATATAGACATTTCGTGTTTAAATGTATAAGGGAATTTTTATGTGAATAGAACCAATTAAATATGGAATATAGATTTCCTGCAAGGAGGTGCACAATATGAGACCAACATTCAGACCTAACGTAAGAAAACGTAGTAAAGTACACGGATTCCGTAAAAGAATGAGTACTAAAAATGGCCGTAAAGTGCTGGCGGCTCGTCGCCTTAAAGGCAGAAAAGTCCTAAGCGCGTAAATTACTTTAAGACCACTGCGGTGGTCTTTTTTTCTTTACACTCAAAATAATGATAAAAAAATTTTAATTTACTATATATAAAGAAGTCTACTATTCTCGTTTTGAAATTAAGGGGACATTACGGTGCAAAAAAAACTGCGTTTACGGAACCGAGCAGATTTCAGCCGTGTATACCGTCATGGTCGTTCTTTTGCAAACCATCAATTTGTGGTGTATTGGTTTCATAAAAAAGATATTGAACAATTTCGGATGGGTGTGTCTGTCAGTAAAAAGGTAGGGAATGCAGTTGTCCGTAATCGGATGCGTCGTATAGTGAAGGAAATTGTACGTCATCATGCTGCTGAGATTGTACCGCAGATCGATATGGTATTTATCGTACGCAAAGGTGCACTTTCTCTACAATATAAGGAGCTTGAAAAAAGTATCCTCCACGTCCTACGCAAATCTTCTTTAATTAAGCGTTCACAACGGTAGTGCTTTCAGTTTATTTGTGTTGCTAAATATGGTATGATTTGCAGGGAAATGGAATGGCTAAGAGAGGGGTTTTGAAGTGTCGTTATTGAAGATTCGCAGAGGAAGATGGATGCTCCTCATAGCTGCCGGATTGATGATGGCTATTTTAGCAGGTTGTACACCGACTAATATGGCAACGCATTCGACAGAGGATTTACAGAACGGAGGTTGGTGGCAACGTTACGTCGTGTACTGGTTTGCCTACGCTTTAGACACTTTCGCTGATTGGTTTGGCGGAGAATATGGTCTGGCGGTTTTGGTTCTGGTGCTTATCGTACGTACATTAATTTTGCCATTGACGTTAAAACAAGTCAAAAGTTCTAAAGCAATGCAAGCAATTCAACCGCAATTACAGAAATTGCGCGAAGAATACAAAGACGATCCACAAAGACAACAAGCTGAAACAATGAAGTTATTCCAGGAAAATCAGGTTAACCCGGCTGCCGGCTGTTTACCATTGATTATTCAAATGCCTGTTTTTATCGCTTTGTATAATGCGATTATTTATAACACAGGGCTTCGTGAGCATACGTTTTTATGGTTACAATTAGGTGAACCGGATAAATGGTTTATTTTGCCGGTTATCGCTGCAATCACCACATTCCTTCAAACTAAAATGATGATGAGTATGAACCCGGCGCAAATGCAGGGGCCTATGAAAATTATGATGTATATGTATCCAATCATCATTTTCGTCATGTCTTATCAATTCCCATCAGCACTTCCGCTGTACTGGGTATACAGTAATATTTACACAATCGTACAGAATTATTTCTTGTATCGTAACAAAAATACAGTGGTTACTGATCTTGGTGCAGTTACAGATACAACAAGTGCTGCTCGCAAAATTGCTAACAACAAAGCTCGTAACAAGAAAAAGTCGAAAAAGAAACGTCGTTAAAAAATTCTATTGGAGCGCTGTTCCCCGGGGCAGCGTTCTACCTATAGATATAACGTATTATAGATCTATCGTTTTTACATTCTGAGCACCACAAGGGAGGGCCCAATTTCGAAATGACCACAGTCATTACGTCTGGAAAAACCATTGATGATGCTATAGCAGAAGGGCTTACCCGTCTAAACGCGAGTAAGGAACAAGTGCAAGTGCAAATATTGCAACAGCCGTCAAAAGGATTCCTGGGTCTATTTGGAGCGAAACCTGCCAAAGTAGAATTGACACTGTTGTCATCTAAGCCGACTGTGCAGATTCCTTCTAGCCCTGCTGTCCCTGTCTCCCTGGAAGATCGTTCTACTGCCTCTCCATCAACTACAGAGATAGCAGACAAGGAAGGCAGTGCATCTACTCTTTCTCATGATGAAGCGATACAGTTCGTCAAAGAAGTCGGTCAAAGTATAGGTCTTGAATTGGAAGTTGATATTAAGCGCAATCGAGATGGATATACGATGAATATCTCGGGTAGTGATCTGGGGCTATTAATAGGTCGCCGTGGTCAAACTTTAGATGCTCTTCAATATCTAGTAAATATTGTAGCAAATCGCTATTCAGACAAATATGTACGCATTTTGTTAGATGCTGAAAATTTCCGCGAACGTCGCCGGAAAACATTAGAAGATTTAGCAGATCGTTTGGCAGGTAGAGTAATTCGTAGTGGAAAAGAAGTGGTACTGGAACCTATGTCTTCGCAAGAACGCAAAGTGATTCATGCCAAACTTCAAAACCATGCTCGTGTGAAAACGATCAGTAAAGGCGAAGAACCTAATCGCCGTGTAGTGATTACACTTCGATAATGAGTAAACGTCATGCAATGATTTTTTGCCTTTTCGGCAGAAGATCATTGCTTTTTATTTAGTTGGAAGTATATTGATTTTAATTTTGGAGAAAGAAAGGTGAGTAATTATTATGATAAGTGATACTATTGCTGCTATATCTACTGCTGTCGGAGAAGCCGGGATAGCAGTTATTCGTGTCAGTGGACCGCAGTCGATTGGAGAAGTCGATCAACTTTTTCGAGGCAAACAAAAATTAGTGGATGCCGATAGTCATACAGTACATTACGGTTATATTATTGACCCTGATTCCGGCGAAAAAATGGAAGAAGTACTGGTAACGATTATGCGTGCTCCTCGTTCATTTACGACTGAAGATGTTGTTGAAATCAGTTCTCATGGTGGAGTGGTATCTGTACGTCGCCTGATGGAGCTTCTACTGCAACAACAGATTCGTATCGCAGAACCAGGAGAATTTACCAAACGTGCTTTTTTAAATGGGCGGATCGATTTGTCGCAAGCTGAAGGTGTAATCGATTTGATTCGTTCCAAATCAGACAAAGCTTTTTCGGTGGCATTGCGTCAGGTAGAAGGGAAGCTATCACGGCAGATCAAACCATTACAACAAATATTAATCGAAATGGTTGCTCATATCGAAGTGAATATCGATTATCCTGAACATGATGTAGAATCGGTGACTTCTGATTTTATCAAACAAAAATCAATGGAAGTAATCGGTGGTATTGATGAATTGTTACGTACCGCTAATGAAGGTAAGATTCTGCGTGAAGGGATCACTACAGCGATTGTAGGGCGACCGAATGTAGGTAAATCTTCACTGTTAAATACGTTAGCGCAAGATAACCGCGCTATTGTCACTGATATTCCAGGTACGACTCGTGACGTGATCGAAGAATTTGTTACGATCAACAATATTCCTTTGAAATTGCTGGATACCGCAGGGATTCGGGAAACGATTGATGTTGTTGAAAAAATTGGGGTTGAACGTTCCCGCACTGCTGTAAGCGAAGCCGATCTGATCTTACTGGTACTGAATCACAATGAAGCGCTACACGAAGATGAAATTCAGTTATTAGAACAATTGAAAGATCGTCAGGTTATTATTATTGTGAATAAAATGGATCTGTATCGTCAGTTGGATCTGGTGAAGTTGGAAGAGTATTTCCCGAAAGAAAGTATTGTAACGATGTCTGTTAAAGAGCAAAAAGGTATTGATAAGTTAGAAGAAGCGATCTCCACGTTATTTTTTGGAGGTAAATTAGAATCGGCTGATCTGACGTATGTAAGTAATGTGCGACATATTGCGTTGCTCAAACAAGCGAAACGTTCGTTACAAGATGCATATCAAGCGTCTGATGAAATGATTCCGATCGATTTGATTCAAATTGATGTTCGTCTAGCGTGGGAACAATTAGGGGAAATTATCGGGGATTCGGCTCCAGATTCGTTGATTGATCAAATTTTCTCTCAATTTTGTCTTGGAAAATAAGTAGGTATACAGGGTTTTGTGACATAAACATTTAAAAATTGCGTTAAATTTACGATTTTATCACATGAGTGCGGTTGTTTTACGATATACTTGAGTGTAGGCTTGAACATGAACAATAATGACTTGAGCTATAAATAATATAATGTTTAGTTGTGCAGGAAGACTGTACGACTTGAAATATAGAGGAGGTACACTCCATGACATATATGGGTGGAGAATATGATGTTATTGTAATCGGTGCAGGGCATGCAGGTTGTGAATCAGCACTGGCGGCAGCACGTATGGGATGCAGTACATTGATGATTACGATTAATCTGGATATGGTGGCATTTATGCCATGTAATCCTTCAATAGGTGGCCCGGCTAAAGGGCATGTAGTACGTGAAATCGATGCTCTTGGCGGCGAAATGGGACGCAATATCGATAAAACGTTTATCCAAATGCGGATGTTAAATACAGCAAAAGGACCTGCTGTACATGCACTACGTGCACAAGCAGACAAATTTTCTTATCAGCATACGATGAAAGAAACGATGGAAGAAGAACCTAATTTGACACTTCGTCAAGGTATGGTAGAGCGTCTGATCGTAGAAGATGGACATTGTACAGGAGTGATCACTAAGACTGGAACAACGTACAAAGGGAAATCGATCGTATTGACAACAGGCACGTATTTACGTGGTAAAGTGATTATGGGTGAACTGGCTTATGAAAGTGGGCCCAACAATCAACAACCTTCGATCAAATTGTCAGAACATTTGAAAGAGTTAGGTTTTGAATTGGTACGTTTTAAAACAGGTACGCCACCACGTATACATCGTGATAGTATTGATTTTTCCAAAACAGAGATTCAACCAGGTGATGATAAAGTTAAATTTTTCTCTTATGAAACGGAATCGTCAAGCAATGAGCAAATGCCTTGCTGGTTAACATATACTTCTTTAGAAACGCATCAGATTATTAGCGACAATCTTCATCGTGCGCCGATGTTCTCGGGGATGATCGAAGGAACAGGCCCTCGTTATTGTCCGTCTATTGAAGATAAAATTGTTCGCTTTAGCGATAAACCGAAACACCAGATTTTCTTAGAACCTGAAGGTAAAAATACGTCGGAATATTATGTACAAGGTCTGTCTACCAGTCTACCTGAAGAAGTGCAGTTGCAAGTATTGCGCTCGATTCCTGGACTGGAAAAAGTAGAAATGATGCGTAACGGATATGCAATCGAATATGATGCTATGGTGCCTACCCAATTGTGGCCTACACTTGAAACCAAACAAATGCCTGGATTGTTTACAGCCGGACAAATTAACGGTACATCCGGTTATGAAGAAGCAGCAGGTCAAGGGATTATGGCTGGAATTAATGCTGCGCGCAAAGCACAAGGTAAAGAAGGCGTTGTATTAGATCGTTCACAAGGATATATCGGTGTATTGATCGATGATCTAGTGACCAAAGGAACTAACGAACCTTATCGTCTACTTACTTCTCGTGCAGAATATCGCTTATTGCTTCGTCATGATAATGCCGATATGCGTTTGACCGAAATCGGACATGATATTGGTCTAGTAAAAGAAGATCGCTATCAGAAGTTTTTGGATAAAAAAGCGAAAGTAGAACAAGAGATTCAACGTCTAAGCAAAACAAAAGTAAAACCTGTAGAGATCAATGAATTGTTAGCAACAATCGATTCTTCGGCACTACAAAACGGTGTAGATTTATTAACAGTGCTTCGTCGTCCAGAAGTATCATATAGTATTATCGAAGCAGTCTCACCTTCGCCTGAACCATTAACAGAAGATATGAAAGAGCAAGTTGAAATTCAGATCAAATATGCAGGTTATATTGAAAAACAACAATCTCATGTCGAACGTCTGAAAAAAATGGAACAAAAGAAATTGCCTGAAACGATTGTCTATGAAGAAGTTAAAGGATTAGCAACAGAAGCCCAACAAAAAATGGCTAAAATCCGTCCTTTATCGATCGGACAAGCTTCGCGTATTTCAGGAGTAACACCAGCAGATATTTCAGTTCTACTTGTGTATCTGGAACACTATAATCGGGTAACCGCAGCACGGGGGTAAGGAATGGATTCAATTCAACAGCATTTTACCGAAACATTAGCAGCACAAAATATTACAATCAATGAGCAACAATTAGAACAATTTGAAGGTTATTATCAAGAGTTGATTACGTGGAATGAAAAAATGAATTTGACCGGTATTACGGAACGAGATCAAGTGTATAACAAGCATTTTTATGATTCGATTTCCCTTGCTTTTTATATGGATCTGAATGAAATACAGACACTTGCTGATATCGGATCAGGTGCTGGATTTCCAGGTATTCCGCTTAAAATTATGTTTCCACATATCAAGCTTCGAATTATCGATTCGCTCAACAAACGGATTCAATTTTTGCAAAGTGTAGTGAATCGTCTGGGGCTACAAGATGTCGAATTGATTCATGGACGCGCAGAAGAGTGGGGACAAAAGGAAGGGTATCGTGATCATCATGATCTAGTAACAGCTAGAGCGGTTGCTAAGCTTTCTGTGCTGAATGAATTTTGCTTACCATTCGTCAAAACAGGCGGTACATTTGCAGCGATGAAAGGGATTGATCCTGCTGAAGAAATTCAGCATGCTTTTCGCAGTCTAGGATTGTTAAAAGGAAAAGTTCGTGAAGTTCATCATTTCCAATTGCCAGTAGAACAATCAGATCGTCATATTATTTTAATTACTAAAGAAGCGGCTACACCAGCTAAGTATCCACGTAAAGCAGGTACACCGATGAAAGAACCATTAGGTTAAGATATTGATATGAATGATCATCACTAAAATAGTCTGTAGACAAAAGTTGTATAGCATTGTTTCACGTGGAACATGCTGTACAACTTTTTGTTATGTTTGAATATAGATTGCCATAATTTTAGTCACAATTTTTGTTGTTCTATCATAGGATTATGGGTTGAAAAGTGCTAAAATAATATAGATGGAAGTACAAGGAAATAAGTTGTATGTCTTATTAGTATTACCAAGTACACCTGTCATTCAGGTGTTGCTATCACGAGATTAGGTGGTCTTATACCGAATGAAAGAACAATTTTCCAAATTGTTTGGCTTGACTGAACGCGCAAATGGGGAAGAAGTCAAACAGATACCAGTTGCGAATATCACAACTAGCCCGTATCAACCCCGTACTATTTTTGATGATGCTAAAATCGAAGAATTGTGCCAGACGATCAAAACTCATGGTGTAATTCAGCCTATTGTTGTACGTATGCGTAATAATAAATACGAAATTATTGCTGGTGAACGGCGCTATCGGGCGGTTACCAAATTGGGATTGCCAACGATTCCGGCTATTGTTCGTGAGTTCAATGATTCACAAGCGGCTTCAATTGCTTTGATCGA
Organism: Paenibacillus nicotianae; assembly: GCF_042681745.1. Classification (NCBI taxonomy): domain Bacteria; kingdom Bacillati; phylum Bacillota; class Bacilli; order Caryophanales; family Paenibacillaceae; genus Paenibacillus; species Paenibacillus nicotianae. The sequence continues at coordinate 19,089 of NZ_JBHUGF010000011.1, forward strand.
GAATTTGCAACGTGAAGGGTTAACAGCGATAGAAGAAGCAATGGCTTATCAAAAATTAATTGATCTGCATAATCTCACTCAAGAAAGTTTGGCTCAACGGTTAGGCAAAAGCCAGTCTACGATTGCTAACAAAATTCGGCTTTTGAATTTACCTGATGTGATTAAGCAAGCATTAATGGCTCGTCAAGTTACTGAACGACATGCTCGCGCTTTATTATCACTGGCAAATGAAGAGTTACAACTTCGTATATTGAACGAAATTATTGAAAAAGAATTGAATGTAAAACAAACAGAAGCTCGGGTGGCTTTTTATAAAGAAAAAACAAAAATCGTTAAAAAATCTAAACGAATCTCGTATACCAAAGATGTGCGATTAGCACTGAATACGATTCGCCAATCGATTGATCTCGTATCTGGATCAGGGCTCGCGATTAATACCTCTGAACAAGATCATGAAGATCATTATGAAATTGTGATAAAGATACCAAAGCGCTAACAGCGAAGTGCTTATTTTGCATTTAGGCTGTTAGTATAGAACGGAATAAACATTGTTATCATCAAGCGAATTTCATACTATTGGGGTGAATTAGTTGTCGAAAATTATAGCTATAGCGAATCAAAAAGGTGGCGTTGGTAAAACAACCACATCTGTCAATCTGGGAGCTTGTCTGGCAACTTTGGGTAAACGGGTTCTATTAATCGATATTGATCCACAGGGAAATACAACCAGTGGAGTAGGTATTAATAAAGCGGATGTTGAAAATTGTATTTACGATATTATTATCAATGATGTTGCTCCCAAAGATACGATTAAAACGACTGTAATCGAAGGATTGCATATTATTCCGGCTACGATCCAACTTGCAGGAGCAGAAGTTGAATTAGTACCTGCAATATCACGAGAATTGCGTTTGAAAAATGCAATCAGTCAGGTCAAACAAGATTATGATTACATCTTAATTGACTGCCCACCGTCGCTTGGTATTTTGACTATTAATTCATTAACAGCAGCAGATTCTGTATTGATTCCGATTCAGTGTGAATATTATGCGCTTGAAGGTCTAAGCCAGCTATTAAATACAGTGCGCTTGGTACAAAAACATTTGAATACTGATCTTCAGATTGAAGGCGTATTATTAACAATGCTAGATGCACGTACCAATCTTGGTATTCAGGTGATCGAAGAAGTTAAAAAATATTTCCAAGATAAAGTATACCGGACTATTATTCCGCGTAATGTTCGCTTGAGTGAAGCACCTTCACATGGTAAAGCGATTATTACTTATGATCCTCGTTCTAAAGGAGCAGAAGTTTACTTAGAGCTGGCAAAGGAAGTGGTTTCTTATGAGTAAACGTCTTGGTAAGGGGCTAGATGCACTGATTCCTTCATTATCTGTAAATGATGACGATAAAATTGTAGAAATTAGTTTAAAAGAATTACGTCCTAATCCATATCAACCACGCAAAAATTTCGACCATGAATCGATTCAAGAATTAGCAGAATCTATCAGTCAGCATGGTGTGATTCAACCCATTATTGTACGTAAAGTGCTTAAAGGATACGAAATTATTGCAGGAGAGCGTCGCTACCGTGCTTCAGAAGTAGCTGGCAAAAAAACGATTCCTACAGTGATTCGTAGCTTTACAGATCAACAAGTGATGGAAATAGCATTAATCGAAAATGTACAGCGTGAGAACTTAAATGCACTTGAAGTAGCTACAGCTTATCAAGCTCTGATGGAAGAGTTCAAAATGACTCAAGAAGAATTAGCGACAAAAGTAGGCAAATCTCGCTCTCATATCGCTAACTTTTTACGATTATTATCACTGCCTGATGCTGTAAAAGAACATGTTTCACGTGGAACATTATCGATGGGACATGCGCGTTCATTAGTAAGTGTGAAAAAAGAAGAAGTTATTATTGCTTTAGCTAATAAAGCGATTGAACAAGAATGGAATGTACGTCAATTAGAAGAAGCAGTCCAGAATCTAGACAAAAAGAAAGAAGATTCGACTAAAAGTAAAACAAAAAAAACAGATCCTTATCTAGTAGATGTTGAAGAAACATTACGTGATCGTTTTCAAACGACGGTTAAAATCAAACATAGCAACAAAGACAAAGGAAAAATTGAATTAAATTATTACAGCAAACAAGATCTAGAACGATTGTTAGAAATGTTAAATCAGATGTAAGCAGGAGGATGCTACATTGTCAGCTCAATATCATGAGGGTCAAAATGTAATCTATCTAGATCATGCAGCCACATCTTTTCCTAAGCCGCCCGAAGTGAGTCAAGCATTGTTATATGCGTTAGAACAAGCTTCTGCTAATCCTGGTCGTGGTAGCCATCGTATGGCTGTTCAAGCGAGTCGTGAATTATTTAACTGTCGCAAAACATTATCCAAACTTCTGGATGTACATAACCCTGTAGATATTGCTTTTACAGCTAATACTACAGTAGCTTTGAATATGGCTATTCAAGGGTATCTAGAAGCAGGCGATCATGTAATATCGACGATGACAGAACACAATTCAGTACGTCGACCTTTAGAAGCGCTAAGACGCAGTATCGGAATAGAAATAACATATATTCCTGTAAATGCTCAAGGAGATATTAATTTAGCTGAAGTCGATCAAGCTTTTAGGCCGCGAACGCGGCTTTTGGTATGTAATCATAGCTCTAATCTATTAGGTAGCATATTACCTGTGGCTGAATTGTCTAGTATAGCTCACGATCATGGAGCCAAAATTTTGGTTGATATCGCTCAAAGTGCCGGGCATATACCGGTATCTTTATCAACATGGCAAATCGATATGGCTGCTTTTCCAGGTCATAAAGGATTGTTAGGTCCGCAAGGAACAGGTGGGTTATATATAGCGCCTGATCTGGATCTTCATCCTTGGATCTATGGAGGCACTGGAAGCCAATCAGAAGAGATTCATCAACCAACAGTAAGACCGGATCGTTATGAAGCAGGAACGCCTAATACACCCGGTATAGCAGGTCTACATGCAGGTGCTCGACATGTGTTAGAGCGTTCTGTAACCACTATTGCGGAAGAAGAGCAACACTTGTCGCAAATGATGATAGAACAGTTACTGCATATCCCCGGGGTGTCTGTTTTGGGACCAGAACTTGGCAAAGAACGTACAGGTATTGTATCTTTTATAATGGAGCATAAAGACAGTGCAGAGATCGCTTTTCGTTTAGATCGAGAATTCGATATAGCAGTAAGAGCAGGAATGCATTGTACTCCACTTGCTCATCTATCTGCCGGAACTTTAAATACAGGCGCTGTACGTGCTAGCGTTGGATACCGATCTACTGTAGATGATATAGATCGACTGATCGAAGCTATTGGATATATCCATCGTACGTAAAATCAGAGCGGAATCAATCAATAAATACGATATTCTAACTAAGCTGATTAGAAAATATAAATAGCAATAAAAGAAGGAAAGAGGAGAGCAGACAACGATGGCGGAATTGAATGGACTGATAGCAGAACAGTTGTATTTGTTTGTAGGAGGTATAGCTGTAATCATGATTATTTTATTGATTATTGCTATCGTACAAGCAGTCAAATTAAGCAAAATGCGTAAACGATACAATCAGATGATGGCAGGCAGCGGAGTCGAAAACTTAGAAACTCTATTGCTAGATTTGAAATTACAAATGGATTCGATCGAAGATGATGAACAAAATAAACGCGATCGTTTTCAAGCGATCGAAAATCGTTTACGCCAAGTACCAGCACATATCGGAATGAAACGATACAATGCGTTTTCTGATCATGGTAGTGATCTTAGCTTTTCATTAGCGATTCTAAATGATGAATCAGACGGTGTTATTCTTACAGGGCTTCATAACCGAGATAGCTCTTATATGTATGCTAAGCCAATCGTCAAAAGCGAATCTACCTACAACTTATCTCCTGAAGAAAAAGAAGCCATTCAACTTGCAAAATCGCCAACACTAACCAAATCATAAATAAGGTTTAAATGCCTTATCATCGCCGTCGTAATCGCAAAGATGCTAATACAGCTCTTATGTGTGCGGCGGCGATTTTGTATCTATGCACAGATACGTGTAAGCTTTAAGAAAGAGAAAGTACTATTTGTAGGGACATCAATTGTAAAAGGGGGTAAAGAAAAAGGTGGATGATATACTGATAATTGCGTTTGATTCTACACAACAGGCTTTGCGAGCAGAGATGTTACTCGAATATGCAGATATTGAAAATGATATGTTCCCTACACCGAAAGAGATTACTGCTGGTTGCGCGTTGTGTATACAATTCCCAGCAACAGATTTGCAGGAAGTGGATCATATTATCAAAGCAGAACAAGTGGAAATCCGGGGTATTTTTAAACAAAAACAACAGACATATGAGCAAGTTGTGTTATAGGAGGGTGAATAAATGAAAGGCTTTTTAAATCAAGAAATAGGTGGACAAGATATTCAGCAATTAACAGAAACAGCGACAGATCAAGTGAGTGGATTTACAAGCAGTTTGTGGAAATGGGCAAGCGATACCGATATGTGGTGGCAATTTTTATTTTCTAGTATTCGGATCATACTGATTTTTATACTGACTCAAATCGCTATTAAGGTGATAAGCAAAGTAATTGAGCGTTCTTTGCAAGGGAAAGACAAAAGCAGACTCAGAACGAATCCAAGACGATTTATTACGATAGGCGAACTATTAAAAAATGTCGTTTCGAGTGTATTTAATTTTATTATGATTATGTTAGTTTTGAATGAATTTGGATTTAATTTGACGCCATTATTAACAGGAGCCGGAGTAGCAGGTCTAGCGATCAGTTTTGGTGCACAAAGTATAGTGAAGGATATTATTACAGGATTCTTTATTATTTTTGAAGACCAATTTGCTGTAGGTGATGTGATTCAGGTCGGAACGTATAAAGGAACTGTACAGATGGTAGGATTACGTACAACCCGTCTGGTAAGCTGGAATGGTGAAGTGAATATTATTCCGAACGGTTCGATTATCAGTGTAACCAACTTCTCGCTTTCTAATTCGTTAGCTGTAGTCGATGTTCCATTGAAATTAGAACGAAGTATGGATGATGCGCTGAAATTAGTCAAACAAGCGGTAGAAGAATTGAAAGACGACCATCCAGAAATGTTGAAAATGCCAGAAGTATTAGGGATTCAATCCTTAACCACAGCAGAGTATGCGATTCGGATTGTTGCCGAGTGTCAGCCTAACTCAAGAGCAGGTGTAGAACGTGCTGTACAAACGGCTGTCAAAAAAGCACTCGATCATGAAGAAGAGCAACGTTTACTGTTAGAAGCGCAACAACAAGAGGAAGAAGATCAAAAACAAAAAGAAGTAGAATCAGCAAATTCTCCATTGCAAGGTGAAGGAGAACTGGAATCAAAAGCGAAAGATAAACGAGATGAAAATATATCCAACGATCAATAAAAGTTTTGATAATCATTAATATAAACATGTGGATAAGTATGCTAAATTATAAGATTATAGTAGGATAGAGAAAGTGAAGTTGATTAGGAACGGTGGAGGGTGAAAAAATGGAACGTAAGGTTTTTCAATTGGGCGATATTGTGCAAATGAAAAAGCCACATCCTTGTGGAAGTAATGAGATGGAAATTATTCGAATGGGGATGGATATTCGAATAAAATGTGTAGGTTGTAAGCATAGTATATTAGTGCCTAGAGCCAAATTTGAGAAAAATATGAAAAAAGTATTACGATCGGCTGATAGTGAAGTTCAACCAATGAGTGAGTAAGCGAGCAAAAAAGAAATAAAGTTATCAACAGAATAGAGCTAGAAAAGAGTTAAATGAAAGGTTATCCACTGTGGATAACCTTTTTTATTTGCTTTTGATTAGGATTGTGCATAACTACAGCAACAATCGCATTAATATAAACAATGAATTAGTAGAATATAACAGGAGAGGAGTGAAAGCAAGTTTTATAATAGATAGATGCTTCAATACAGGCATTAATCAGAGGATAAAGTACAGATCGTAAGCAATTTTACACAATTTCAAGCCAAAATATGCTGAAAAAGGTGTAAGAAGATTGGTAGAACAGAAATGATGGATATAGAGATAAAATCTATCAAAATAAGCATTATTCATCAAAATTTATAAAAATGCATAGAGTGTATAATGCTTTGCCTAATGGCAACAACTATACTAAAACTGTTATAGTACAGATAGATACAGCTTAGATTGGAACACCATATGTATAGTTGATCTTCATTATGACCAGGTACCAATATAGGCGGAAAATGCTGTTCTGTAAAGGGAAATCTATTCTTGCCAACCCTAATACAATGCAGTATAATCAATTTTGTTGTCAACTCAGACAAGGAGAGGTACCCAAGAGGTTATAAGGGGACTGACTCGAAATCAGTTAGGCGCTTCAGGGCGTGCGAGGGTTCGAATCCCTCTCTCTCCGCCACTTCGATTTCCACATGATTTTTACCACTTACATATTGTTTACTAAGCTCTGTCGCAGAATTGCGATGGAGCTTTTTTAATTTATATGTATCGTAAAAAGAGGATGAGGTTATAGTAAGCTAAAATAAATTTCATTTTCATCAAAATAAAGCTTGTATTCATATCTTGCATTTTGGTATAATCATATAGTTCGAGTCTGTGCTCGTTCCTTGCTCCTGACATTGATTAGGGGCCTTAGTCCAAGAGGAGGTGAAAACTATGCGCAATTATGAAGTGATGTACATTCTTCGTCCTGAACTGGAACAAGAAGCTGTAGATGCAGCTGTTGAGAAGTTCAAAGGCATCATCACAAACGGCGGCGAAATTACAAAGCATGATGTAATGGGTAAACGTCGTCTTGCGTATGAGATCAAGAAAATTCGTGACGGTATCTATGTATTGGTAAACTTCCAATCAGCACCAGAAGTTGTTGCTGAACTAGAACGTCTTATGAAGATTTCTGACGATGTTATTCGTTATCTCATTACTGTTGACGTTACTAAATAATCTGCTTAAATTGTAAGAACCGTTCGAGGAGGGGATTGGATTGCTAAACCGTGTCATTTTGATCGGCCGGTTAACCAAAGACCCGGAGCTTCGCTATACACCCGCTGGTGTAGCTGTAACCCAGTTTACATTAGCAGTGGATCGTCCTTTTACGAGCCAAGGTGGAGAGCGCGAAGCGGACTTTATCCCGGTCGTCACTTGGAGACAACTGGCTGAAACTTGTGCTAACTATTTACGAAAAGGTCGCTTAACTGCGGTTGAAGGCCGAATTCAAGTACGTAATTATGAGAATAATGAAGGAAAACGTGTATACGTGACTGAAGTTATTGCTGATAATGTTCGTTTCCTTGAATCTAATCGTGATGGTGGTGGCAGTGGAGGATCATCCCGTGAAGAGTCTTCCAATTATTCTAATAATAGCGGTGGCGGTAATAACCGTAGCAACTATAATAGTAATAATGGAAACAACAACTCACGAGATAACCAGGACCCATTCTCTGATGACGGTAAACCGATAGATATTTCCGATGATGATTTGCCATTTTAATGAAAGAAAGGACTGAATGATATGAGCTTCAATAGACGCGAAAGCGGCGATGGAGAAGGCAGACGTCCAGGTGGACGCCGTGGCCGTAACAAACGTCGTAAAGTATGTTTTTTCACTGTAAACAAAATTAAGCACATCGATTATAAAGATACGGACTTGCTTCGTAAATTTATCAGCGAACGTGGTAAAATTTTGCCACGCCGTGTAACAGGTACAAGTGCAAAATACCAACGTATGTTGACAATCGCGATTAAACGTTCTCGTCAAATCGCATTGCTACCTTACACAACTGAGTAGTATATATTTATTACTATTATAAATATATGCAGATAAATCGTTGATTTGTCTGTTTCCATAGCGCACAGAATCATGTCTGGATTTCGAAGATGTGATCCTGTGCGCTTTTTATGTTGTAAATATGCTTTTTGAAGTATAATGAGCAAAACCATCAACCTGTGTCATAGTCGTTATCAAACGTTTAATGAAGATAATACGGGTCTGTCTGAAAAGAGGAATGGATGAATGGCGAGAAAACGTAAAATAGCTATTGGAGCTGCAATTGCATTAGTTGTCGTAGCTGGAAGCCTTTTTCTGTTGCGGAAACCGATCTCTGCATTGATGTTCGATTGGTTTGTAGCAGGGAGTATTGAAGATCAATTAGAACAGACATATCAACCTGTACGTCAAATCGGGGGCGAGCAAGAAGCTACCGAAGAACTTCCTGTGCTGACAGAGCCGTTTTCAATGTTATTGGTTGGAAGTGATCAACGTGATAACGAAACTGCACGTTCAGATACCCTTATCTATGCGGTTATGCGTCCTCTGGAATCTAAAGTGTTACTGATCTCGATTCCACGTGATACGTATACTGAGATTGTAGGTAAAAACAAAAAAGATAAAATCAATCATGCGTTTGCATTTGGTGGTATTGAGATGACGATGGATACGGTTGAGAATTTGATGGATGAAAAGCTACAATATTACGCTACGATTAATTTTCAAGGTCTTATTGATTCTGTAGATGCCTTAGGAGGCATAAAATTACCGATAGAAGAAGATATCGTAAATAAAGATCCTAATCATGAGCAGTTTACTATCAAAGGCGGTAAGCCTATTTATTCTGGGCAAGAAGCGCTCTATTATGTGCGCTATCGTGAAGATAGTGATTTTAGACGTACCAAACGTCAACAGATTTTTTTGCAAGCTTTAGCAGACCAGGCGATACAGCTTAATCAGGTCGAAAAAATTCCTCAATTGTTAAATATTATGGGCACTAATTTCAAAACAGATATGCGTCCACAAACAATTACAGGCTTAGCAAGTCAAATTTTACGTACCGGCAAGCCTGCTGTGACTTCATTTACGATTGCTGGTGATGGAGAATATGTAGATGGTGTCTATTATGAAGTGCCGCGTGAAAGTGAAATTAAAGAAGCGAGAGATTTGATCAATGAATGGATGAAATCAGACGCTTCTGATTCCGATATAAATAATAGAGATTCAGCCGATGGGGCTACCGACACTGCGGGTTCTCTGATTCACTAGCTTGCTTTATTGTCTCGTCAATATCGCTTAGAATAAAAAGAGAATCCTGAAACGAAGTATGAGTTGAAACGTACTGTACAGGATTGAGCATAAGCCTATTCATACCCAAACAATGATTCAGGATAAGATCATGTTCGTGGTCTTGAGATTATGAGAGGAAGGATTTTTCATGAATATTGCGTTTTTTCTGCTACCGAAGCAGGAGGTCGTTTGTGTCACCCTTAATTCGACACTACGTCAGACGCTTGAAAGAATGGAATACCATCGCTATACGTCAGTACCGATGTTGAATAAAGATGGAGGATACGCAGGTACAGTTACAGAAGGCGATCTATTATGGTTTATGAAAAATTCCGAAGGCAAAGTGACTTTTGAGAACGCTTCTAAATTTTTAATGTCGGATGTACCTTTGCAAAAAGATAATAAGCCTGTATCCATAGATGCTAATATGGAGGATTTGATCAATCTAGCAAAAGTACAGAACTTTGTACCTGTTGTCGATGATATGAATCGTTTTATTGGTATTGTAAGACGTAGTCAGATTATAGAATATTGTGAGCAATTTGTACGTAGCGGGGAGTATAACCCTGAAAAATCAAGAATGGCTAAGAATATGAAAGTTACGTAAGCGGTATCGATAAATCGATGTGTGTTTATTAGCGTTTATGCTATAATTATGAGTAAATCTTTTTTAGCTAATTGCTGAATAACATGTAGGTAAGAGGTGAATGTTTTGAAATTGCGCTGGACATCGGTGGCATGGAGTATAGCTTATTTGCTTCTGTTGCTGTCTTTATTAACGTCATTATCCATTATAACGATATTTTTTCTGATTGTGCCTGTAGTCGTGCTGTACTCGACACTATCCTTGCGCCAATTCATTATGCACCTGGTTCCAGTCTGGTTGATTACGTTGATCGTAGCCATTCAGCTAGAAGGTAGGTTAGGCATTTATGTAGCGATACTGGGCATATTCTTTATGGTTCCAGGTATTGTGATGGGACGATTGTACAAAAAGAATGCATCTGCGCTTCGAGTGATATTTACAACCGGGATTACAACTCTGGTTGAAATGTTATTGTTATTAATTTTTGCTACAGTAGTATATAAGTTTAATCTAGCTATCTATGTAAAAGACATTGTAGAGCTATCTGTTGCTCCGATGCGAGCTATGGCAGATATCAATCCAGATATCGCTGATATCTTCTCGCCTGAATTTGTACGCGGACTATGGAATTATACGTTACAGATGATTCCATTTGCTCTGATTATCAGTTCATTTACGATGGCTGTGATTACACATGCGATTTGTCGTCCGATTTTGGAAGGCATGAATTATTCTGTTCCTAGATTAAGACCTGCGCGTGATTGGAGATTACCGCGATCATTGATCTGGTATTATTTACTTGCTGTGTTTTTAGAATATTTTGTAGCTACGAACATAACAGGTGTATTGGCAGCTTTCGTGCTTAATTTTATGCCGCTGATACATATTGCTTTTACAATTCAAACGATTGGCTTTGTATTTTTCTTAGGCCATCATCGGAAATGGAATTCGTTTCTTCCGTTTCTGTTAGCTTTAGTCGTGGTATTGATTCCGCCACTTCGTATTGTTGGTATTATTGATCTAGCGTTCCCGCTCCGCGAATATATTACGAGACCGAAACGGTAAGGTGATGAATGATGCCTAATTTTTTATTAAACCGCTGGCATGGTTATCGGACAGTATGGGCTTCATTGCTGATGCTGGTTCTGGTCATTTTGCTGTCTTGGTTCAATTGGATGATCGGACTGGCTGCACTTTGTGGTGTTATTTTGTTCGGTGTATCTTTACTTCGTGCAGAGCTTACGTTTCGCAGAGAATTAGACGAATATATTGCGGGATTATCTTTTCGGATTAGACGGGTAGAAGAGGAAGCGGTCAGTACGCTTCCTTTTGGTCTTATTTTATATGACAATCAGTATACGATCGAATGGCATAATCGTTATATTGGGAGTATGTTTGGACGCAAAACATTAGTAGGCACTTCGCTTGAAGAATGCTTCCCTCGATTTGGTGATACGTATCAACAAGCAAAAGAAGAAGCACGTAAAGAGTCTTCAAAAGAAGTACGCTTTGAATTGCCACATGGACATTTAACGATCGAATTTATTATTTTACCTGATGAACGCTTGATTTATTTGCAAGATGTAACGACATTTGCAGACTTGCGTGATCGTCATGAAGAAGAACGTCTTGCACTGGGTATTGTATTTTTGGATAACTTTGATGAAGCTTCGCAAGGAATGGACGATCAGCAACGTACCAGTCTGATTGCGCGTGTGGCTACACGTATTACCGATTGGGCCAAAAACTACGGTATTTATGTAAGACGATTATCCTCTGAGCGTTATTTATTGCTACTGAATCAAAAATCTTTGCGCGAATTGGAACAAAGTCGATTTGTGATTTTGGATGAGATTCGAGAAATGACAGCCGATCTTAAAGTGCCGTTAACGCTTAGCGTTGGAGTAGGATTCGGTGCAGGTAGTATCAGTGAGCTTGGCGAGCTGGCGCAATCCAGTCTGGATATGGCTCTGGGACGCGGTGGAGATCAAGCAGCAGTCAAAGCAGATCAGCGTCTATCTTTTTACGGCGGTAAGTCTAATGCAGTAGAGAAGCGTACAAGAGTGCGTGCACGTGTGATTGCTCATGCACTGCGTGATCTAATGCTAGATAGTGATCAGGTTATGATTATGGGTCACAAAATACCAGATATGGATGTAATCGGTGCAGCGATTGGGATGCTCAAAGCTGCTGATATGTATGATGTAGATGCTTATATCGTACTTGATAAAGTGAATCCGTCGATTGAGAAAATGATGGAACGCATCGAGCTAGACGAACGATTATCGGTACGTTTTATTACACCGGACGAAGCGCTGAATGCGATGACTGAACAAACCTTGTTAGTCGTGGTGGATACACACAAATCGTCGATGACGATTGAGCCGAAGTTAGTGGATCGAGCGAAGCGTGTCGTAGTTGTAGATCATCATCGTCGCGGAGAAGAATTTATCAATGATGCTGTTCTGGTATATTTAGAGCCATATGCTTCTTCTACTTGTGAACTTGTTACTGAACTATTGCAATATATTCATGATAAAGTACAATTTACAACACTGGAAGCGACATCGCTTCTGGCTGGAATTATTGTAGACACCAAGCATTTTGCACTACATACCGGTTCACGTACATTTGAAGCGGCAGGATTTTTGCGCCGCAATGGTGCGGATACCGTATTGGTACAACGAATGCTCAAAGAAGAATTAGGCGATTATATCGCCAAAGCTGAAATTATTAAGCACGCCAAAATTATTCATAATCATGTTGCTCTGGCTGTAACTGAGCCAGGTCATCAGGTTCCACAGTTACTGATTGCACAGGTAGCAGATTCGCTACTTAATATGAATAATGTACATGCTTCATTTGTGATTAGTGAGCGAATGGATGGGTTGATTGGAATTAGTGCCCGTTCTCTTGGTAAAATGAATGTACAGGTCGTGATGGAACGATTAGGCGGTGGCGGTCATTTGACCAATGCAGCAGTTCAGCTTGAAGGAAGTATTGAATATGCGGAGTCACGACTTCGTGAAGTACTAGATCAAATGGAAAAGGAAGAGGGGTTATTTGAATGAAAGTTATTTTTCTTAAAGACGTAAAAGGCAGCGGTAAAAAAGGTGAAGTAAAAGAGGTGGCAGACGGTTACGCACAAAACTTCTTGATCAAAAACGGTCATGCTAAACCAGCAACAGGCGGTAATGTAAAAATTCTTGAAAATCAAGCAGCCGCTGTAGAAAGACAAAAACAAGAAGAAAAAGAAGAAGCGGAAGTTCTTGCAAAACAACTCGAAGCATTAACAGTGGATTTAAAAGCTAAATCCGGTGAAGGTGGACGTCTATTCGGAGCGATTACAAGCAAACAAATCGCTGAAGCTTTGAGCAAACAAGGACATAAAGTCGACAAACGTAAAATTGAATTGGATGAGCCTATCCGTACACTTGGTGTAACACAAGTTGCTGTAAAATTACATCATGATGTGAAAGCAACGCTCAAAGTCCAAGTTACTGAGGAGTAAAAATGGGCGGCGAAATGTTTTACGATCGGGTTCCGCCACAGAATCTAGAAGCGGAACAGGCGGCACTCGGAGCGATCTTGCTTCAGTCAGAAGCGTTAATTACAGTGATGGAACGGGTAGACAGCGAAGATTTTTACGATAAATCACACCAACTGATCTATGAAGCAATGGTTAATCTCGGTGAAGAAAATCAGCCGATAGATCTGATTACATTAACTTCTTTATTGCAAGACCGGGGACAGCTAGAAGATATCGGTGGCGTTAGTTATCTGGCGAAGCTTGCTCATGCGGTTCCAACAGCAGCTAACGTTGATTATTACGCTCAAATTATCGAAGAAAAGTCGATGTTACGTCGCTTGATTCGAACAGCAACACAGATTGTGAGCGAAGGGTATGGTGGCGGCGAAGATGTCGGCAGTATGCTGGGCGATGCCGAACGACGGATTTTGGAAATTTCGAATCGTCGTACAGGTAGTGGCTTTATCGCGATTCGTGATGTGTTGATGGAAGTATTTGAACGGGTTGAAATTTTGCATCAAAATAGTGGAAATACGACAGGTATTCCGTCTGGATTCGTTGATTTGGATAAAATGACGGCTGGATTTCAGCGAAGTGATCTGATTATTGTAGCTGCTCGTCCTTCGGTAGGTAAAACAGCATTTGCACTGAATATTGCGCAAAATGTAGCTGTACGTGCCAAAGAAACCGTCGCTATTTTCAGTCTGGAGATGTCAGCGGCGCAGCTTGTACAACGTATGATCTGTGCCGAAGCGAATCTGGATGCGAATGTGATGCGTACCGGTGAATTTAAAGGTGATGAAGATTGGGCGAAGCTGACGATGGGGATTTCTTCTTTGTCTGAAGCAGAAATCTATATCGACGATACACCGGGAATCACCGTTTCAGAGATTCGTGCCAAATGCCGTCGTTTGAAAAAAGAAAAAGGTCTGGGTATGATCGTAATCGATTATCTTCAGCTTATTTCTGGACGCGGTAAAGCTGGCGAGAACCGTCAGCAAGAAGTCTCTGAAATCTCGCGTACCTTAAAGCAGATTGCTCGTGAATTGTCTGTACCGGTTATCGCACTGTCTCAGCTCAGTCGTGGTGTAGAGCAACGTCAGGATAAACGCCCGATGATGTCTGACTTGCGGGAATCTGGTTCGATTGAGCAGGATGCGGATATCGTTTCTTTCTTGTATCGGGATGATTATTATAATGCAGATACAGAAAAGAAAAATATTATCGAGATTATTATCGCCAAACAGCGTAATGGTCCGGTAGGTACTGTAGAATTGGTATTTTTGAAAAACTTTAATAAATTCGTAAACTACGAACGTGTACAATCGGATATGTTCGCAGGATAGCGATAAATTATATTATTTTAATTTCAATAGTAAGTAATAGATATAGAGGAGTGTAGAGAGTGCCTTGGATTCTTGAGGATACAGCGGGCGTTATTTCATTTGCTGATTTTTTTCCTTTAACTACATCAGATCTGCCACACATCTCTGCTAAATTAGGTTGGGAAGCTTCATTTGATTGGAATATTTACTTACAATCTAACTCTACATTTACTGCTTTGAAGTTAGTCGACAGCCATGGAATGATTCATGGCTGTTTGGCATATCGAAAAGATCAGAATAATTTATTTGTAGAGCTTGCTTTAGTGGAAAAATCACCACAACATCGACGAACCATTTCTTATATTAATATTGGAAAAGTGTTGTTCGCCTGTGCTTACAAGATTAGTTTTGATGCTGGATTTGATGGGTTTGTAGTGCTTACACCCAAAACAAACTTAATTGATTATTATGAACGTGTATATCGAGCTCAGTTTATTGGAAATATAGATCATTACCCCCGTTATTTGCTTGATCCAGCTATAGGGAAATCTTTGATTATGTTATACTATAGAGAGAGGATGTGACGCCAATGACAAACAAAATAAGACGTGGAACGTATGGATATTTTGCTTTGCACAAGGCAAGATCATCTATGCCTCGTAGACACTCACGCCTATATAGTAAATCCGAGCAAGAAATGAATACTGTTCACACACTTACTTTGCATGCTCCTTTATCTGAAGATGGAGCCAAACAGATTGGTTCTAAAATAGCAGAATTACGTAAACAAATGAACATCAATATATAAAAAGAACTGCTCAGGCGGTTCTTTTCTTTTGTAGATTTACTATTTACATACTGACATCTTTTTGAAGGAGTGTCATACATGAAAAAATCAATACAAATCAATCTACCGATACAACCTTATGAAGTACCTGATCTGCGTGAAGCGGTAGGATGGGAACGACAAGAGCAAGATTATCCTGCTTTATTAGAGCGGTGTCAGTTTTATGCAGGAGCACGAGATGAAGAACAGCGATTGATTGCATTTGGTTATATCTCCGGTATGGGCTTGCAACATGGTTATTTAGAAGACATTCTGGTTCATCCTCACTATCGTTATCAACAGTTAGGAACCAAGCTGGTACATAGTCTATTGCAACAAGCCAAGCACCATCATATCGAAATTGTAACCTGTACGTTTACAGAAGAACACGCTTCTTTTTACCAAAAATGTGGTTTGACGTTAAGTAAAGGTGGAGTATGGAGAAGTTAAGTGATCATTTCCGAACGATAATATTTTTAATTGAATGTATTGTTCGCTTTTCATTTGACTTTAAAAAAGCAGCCTGTTACACTGATAATGGTGTTGTAAAGCTTACATTGCTTTAGTAAGTCTTTGCGTTACAGCACTGCTATGCCCTTCCACTGCGAAACGGATCATTATGATTTGCGCACGTCTGACCGTTCCTCGCAAGGAAGTTTTCATGCTGTCTGGCTGTTTGCAATATATTCGCTGTTGATCAGTTGTTTTTTGCAACGGACAGCTCAAATTCACGGTGTATAAAAACACCTACGGAGGAATGATTTCATGTCAACTGTAGTCGTTGTGGGAACGCAATGGGGAGACGAAGGAAAAGGTAAAATTACAGACTATCTTTCGGAGAGTGCTGATCTTGTTGCACGTTATCAAGGTGGTAACAATGCAGGTCATACTATCCTAATTAATGAAAAAAAATTCAAATTAACGATGATTCCTTCTGGAATATTTTACGAAGATAAAGCTTGTGTGATTGGTAACGGTATGGTTATTAACCCTTCCGCATTGATCGATGAAATTAACTATGTGCACGATAATGGCTTTACTACTAAGAACTTAACGATTAGCGATCGCGCGCACGTGATTATGCCGTACCATATGGTATTGGATATTTTGGAAGAAGATCGTAAAGGTCCTAACAAAATTGGTACAACACGTAAAGGGATTGGCCCTTGTTATATGGATAAAACAGCTCGTTCTGGTATTCGTATCGCTGATTTGATGGATGCAGAAGAATTTGAAATCAAATTGCGTCATCAAGTCAAAGAAAAAAATCAGGTAATTACTCAAGTCTATGGTGGCGAGCCTGTAGATGTAGAAGAAATTTTGAAAGATTACTTAGGTTATGCGGAAATTCTTCGTCAGTATGTACAAGATACTTCTGTTGTTTTGAATGATGCTATCGATGCTGGCAAACGTGTTCTGTTTGAAGGTGCACAAGGCGTGATGTTGGATATCGACCAGGGTACATATCCATTTGTTACTTCGTCTAACCCTTCTGCTGGTGGGGTATGTATCGGTTCTGGTGTAGGCCCTTCCAAAATTCAACAAGTGATTGGTGTAGCGAAAGCATACACAACTCGTGTTGGTGATGGCCCTTTCCCTACTGAATTGTTAGATGCAACAGGCGATACTATTCGCGAAAAAGGTCATGAATACGGTACAGTAACCGGTCGTCCACGTCGTGTAGGCTGGTTCGATAGTGTTGTTGTTCGTCATGCTCGTCGTGTAAGTGGTATTACAGGATTGTCTTTGAACTCTTTAGATGTATTAACAGGTCTGGATACAGTGAAAATCTGTACAGGCTACAAATACAAAGGCGAGTTTATTACTCACTATCCTGCAAGTCTTAAAATGCTTGCTGAATGTGAAGCAGTTTATGAAGAAATGCCAGGTTGGAGCGAAGATATTACAGGCGTGAAGACATTGGAAGAATTACCAGAAACGACACGTAATTATGTAAATCGTGTCTCTGAATTAACAGGTATTCCGATTGCGATCTTCTCTGTAGGACGTAACCGCGAGCAGACGAATCAAGTAGCACCGATTTATCTGTAATTCGTCGCTATTATAGTAAGTAACGTATAGAAATGTATGATCAAATAGAAACAAACGAGAAGAGGCATCCGCGAGGGTGTCTTTTTTTGTTATACAGCGATTCCTATTCATATGAAGAGAAATGTTAATGAACAGTAAAGTTGAAAATTTTATCGAGATTATGGTAAAGTAAACGGGGAGTAGAAAAGGTTAATTTTTTGACACTTTTAGATGACAATTTTTAATAATTAGCACTTATAATACTAACAATTAACTGAACTTCACTAATAACGTATCTAACCATGAATAGGGATAAGGATAAAAGGAGACGGTCATGAAAGGGTTTAGAAGCAAACTGGGGATGGGGAACACGCCTAAGCAAGATCAATCGCGTGATCCACAGTTAGAAGTGCAGAACGAACAGCAATCAACCGATCAATCAGAAACGCCATCAGCATGGTATACCATTACAGTTGATTCGATTCGCAAGGGGAAAAATAAAATGCGTCGTCGTCTAATGATAGCGGCTGGAGGTCTGGTCGTTGTTGGCGGGCTTATTTGGGCAGGCAATCATTATGTCACAGCCAATACGATTCCGTATTATGTAGTATCTGTTAAAGGACAGGCTATCGGTACGATTTTGCATAAAGAAGAATTACAGCAGTTATTCACCACGAAGCGTGCAGCATATCAGAAGAAATATCCAAAAGCGACGATGGTGTTAAACACTAACGGTATCACTACGACAGAAGAACGTGCCTATAAAGCACAGGTCAATTCTGCAAACACACTCAAAACACTTGATGGCATGCTTACTGCTTACGCTAAAAGTGTAGAAGTTAATGTGGATGGCAAAGTAATCGGCATTGTTAAAGATCAAAAAGTGATCGATGCCGCACTGGAACAAGTGAAAGAAAAGTATACGAAAAAAGCAGAATCTGCTAAAGCTTCTACCAAAACATCCACGAAAGCTTATCCAAAACAAGTCACAGGCTTAGAATCGGTAACATTGAAGCAAAAAGTATCGACAAGCGAAATCAAAGCCAATCCTAATAAATTGTTAAGCAGTACACAGTTAGCAAAAGTCATGACAACAGGTGTAGAATCACCAACTACTTATGTGGTACGTGAAGGTGATACGATCAGCTCTATCGCGGCAGATCATGATATTACACAAGAAGAGATTTTTGCGAATAATCCCAAAATCGATGAAATGGCGATGCAGATCGGTGACGAACTAACATTAACTGTTCCGCAACCTCCGATTACTGTAACGACATTTGAAGACTACTCTGAACAAATTGTAACAGAACCTGCTGTAGAGATTCGCAAAAGTGATAGTATGCGCGAAGGTGAGTCTAAAGTTGTCGCTCAAGGCAGTAAAGGACTCAAACGAATCGATTACCGGGTGACCAAGCAAAATGGTCAAATGCTTCGCGAGGAATGGTTAGGTCAAGAAGTGACCAAGAAATCATCGCCTAAAGTTATTATTAAAGGAACAAAAGTAGTACAAGGAGAAGGATCAGGTAATTTGATCTGGCCGGTATCTGGAGCAAGTGTAACCAGTCCTTTTGGACAGCGTTGGGGTAAAACGCATAAAGGCATTGATCTTGTCGGTAGTTCTTCGGTGATGGCAGCAGATGATGGTGTAGTCAGCTATGCAGGAACGATGACGGGTTATGGTAATGTGATTATTATTAACCATAATAACGGCTATGAGACGTTATACGGACATTTAAGCCAGATCGATACCAGTACAGGTGCGATTGTCGAACAAGGACAACATATCGGTGTGATGGGTAATACAGGACATTCTACAGGAACTCATTTACACTTTGAAGTACATAGTGGTGGTGTGATTCAGAATCCACTAGGGTACTTGCCATAAATCGAATAGGAATGATTTGATACAGCTTCTATATACTTTTGATATAGAAGCTGTATTTTTTGTATATATCTATTGAAATTGCATCGTACTGATGATGTCGTGGAGTAAAGGGATATGTTAAAATAAAACCATAACAGGCAGGCATGGGGTGAATAATACAGATGCAAGGAAAAATTCTGGTTGTCGATGATGAACAACCAATCGCAGATATACTGAAATTTAATTTGGAAAAAGAAGGTTATGAAGTCATCTGTGCATTTGATGGAATAACCGCTGTTGAATTAGCATTTGCAGAAGAACCGGACTTGATCTTATTGGATCTGATGTTACCAGGAAAAGATGGAATGGATGTATGCCGCGAAATACGCACACGTATGCATATGCCTATTATTATGTTGACTGCTAAAGATGCTGAAATCGATAAAGTGTTAGGATTGGAACTCGGTGCAGATGATTATGTCACCAAGCCGTTTAGCACACGCGAATTGTTAGCACGTGTCAAAGCACAGATTCGTCGTCAGCAGAAATTAACAGCAGTACCAACTGCACCAGCCGCCAAAGAAGAAGAGAAAAAAGGGCTTCGTTTGCTAGAGCTATTTATTGATACGGATATGTATATGGTCTATAAAGAAAATCAACCGCTTGATCTTACCCATCGAGAATACGAATTGGTATATTATATGGCGAAAAATGCAGGTCGCGTGATGACACGTGAGCATTTGCTTCAAGCTGTCTGGGGATTTGAATATTTTGGCGATGTCCGTACAGTCGATGTAACGATTCGTCGATTGCGTGAAAAGATCGAAGACGATCCTAGTAAGCCCGAATATATTTTAACGCGTCGTGGTCTTGGTTATATGATGCGTAGTCCAAAATCAGGAGGACTATAACGTGAAGCGCAGATTTCCGTTGCTTCCAGGGTTCAGCCGTACGATTCAAGCGCGGCTGATTATTATTTATGTACTGCTTATTTTGATTGCGATGCAGTTGATTGGCGTGTATTTCGTGAGCGCTATGAAAAATTCGTTAACCAGCAATTTTACACAGGATCTGCAAGAACGCGCTGAGTTGCTGTCTGTTCTGGCAGCAGATAAATGGTCGGGTAGCGGTGAAGCAGGTTCTAATGCGATCAACGATCTAAAGTTGATGGTTGATAATTTATACAATATGAGTGGAACAGAGATTCAAGAAATCCAGGTGTTAGATATCAGCGGTCGGGTTGTTATTTCCTCGCTACAATCAGGTACCGATCTGGAAGGTCGTCGCAATACACAAACAGTAGTCAGTCGTGCGTTACAAGGAATAAGCGACAACGAAGAATATATTATTGATGAGACAGGAGAGCGCAAGCGTGTTGTTGCCAAGCCCGTAATTAGCGGTGGCAAAACAGTAGGTGCTGTCTATATTGTTGCTTCTATGAAAGAATTGTACAGCACGATGAAGCGTATCAATGGTATTTTCTTGTCCGGTATTTTGATTGCACTCGCTTTAACGGCTGTACTAGGCGTGATTCTGGCGCATACGATAACACAACCGATCAAAGAAATGACCCGAAGAGCCAAAGAAGTGGCAGAAGGGAATTTTGATCATCAAATGACGGTCTATAGTGATGATGAGATTGGACAGCTTAGTGAAGCATTTAATTATATGACCAGTCGGTTGCGTGACGCCCTTGCTCAGAATGAAGAAGAAAAAGATAAACTGGCTTCGATTTTGAAAAATATGAGTGATGGCGTTGTCGCTACCGATGAACAAGGTCGCGTTATTTTACTTAATCGTGTCGCCGGCACAATGATGAATGTCAGTGAAGAAGCGATTGTAGGTAAAGAATTAGCAGACCTTTTGCATTTGCCTGAAAATGAACGTACCAAATTGTTAAACGGAACACTTCGCCGTACAGTGCTCAAATTAGGTGAAGAATATGAAGGTAATTCTTCGATTGTCCGGGTTACATTTAGTCCGATACATCGTCGTAAAGAAAGTATCACCGGTATTATTGCAGTACTACAAGATGTAACAGAGCAAGAAAAGTTAGAAGGAGCTCGGCGTGAATTTGTCGCCAATGTATCGCATGAATTACGCACTCCACTAACTACTATTAAGAGTTATACCGAAGCGTTAGAAGATGGAGCGCTCGAAGAACGTGCGCTTGCTGAACGATTTATCGGTGTGATCCAAAATGAAACGCAGCGTATGATTCGGCTAGTTACCGATTTGCTTCATTTATCACGCTTAGATTCCAGTGAAGCGATGTTACGCAAACAGCGTACCGATGTGCGAGAGTTATTAGAAGATACGATTGATCGCTTTTCTGTACAAATGCAGCAAAAAGATATCCAGTCTGCTACCGATCTGGATATTGATGTAGGCAGTGTGTGGATCGATCGAGATCACATGGATCAAGTACTCGATAATCTAGTCTCTAATTCGTTAAAATACACACCGGATGGTGGTAAAGTGACACTGGGTGCTTATAGTACAGAAGATGGAATGGTTGCGATAACCGTAACCGATACAGGAATCGGGATTCCCAAGCAAGACTTGGATCGGATATTTGAACGCTTCTATCGGGTAGACAAAGCGCGTTCTCGCAATATGGGAGGAACCGGATTAGGGCTTTCTATTGCCCGGGAAATGGTGCTTGCGCACGAAGGTCATATTTCTCTTGAATCAGAGTTTGGACAATGGACTAAAGTGACAGTTACGCTACCTTTGCATGAAGAAGGAGATGGAGTACATTGAGAGAAAATATCAAATCCATCTTACTTGTGGGCTTAATTGTAGTCAGTCTGGTGCAAAGTTATTATCTGATTTACCGGATGCCTGGAGCAGATTCAGTTGCTAATTCGGAAGCTAGTTATGTGCAGACTGAAGATATGGGTCCACGGACTACGATTGAAAATACTATTTTTCCAGATCAGATGATTGTGCATCTCAAAAATAATAAGCATACGGTATTCTACCCGGCATCATCGAATTACAATGCTATTTATAGTCGTCTCAAAAGCAGTAATTTTAGCCAGTTCAGACGATTATCTGTTCAAACTATCAATTGGAATGAAATTCGTAATGATGCAGGGCTAGAAATGACATTCAGTAGCGGTATCCCTGTAAGTCTGTTAGAACGAACACTGGATATTAGTCCAGACTCGTTATTTGAAGGCGATACAGTGAACCGAATCTGGATCTATAACACAACCAACAGTACCAAGCCACGTGCTTTCTTTTTTAGTGCAAGTGGAGATGTAGTGTATGAAGCAACAGATATGGCATGGACAAATACAGATATTCAGCAAATGACGATCATGAGTACAGATTCGATCAATTACCTTTATCAAACAGACGGTTATTATATTCCGCAGACAGCGCTAAATATTCAATCACTAACCCTCAAGCTTGAAATGTATACAACAGAACAAATGCAGCGTAATCTGTTTTTTGATCCAGGAGCCACACGTAATATTAATGAAGAAAATGGCACCGAGATTTATACAGATAGCAAACGCAGTCTACAAGTCGATACGAAGCAGAAATGGATGACATACACCGATCCGACAGCACCAACAACCGGAACGAACAATGTATCGGATAATGTATTATCTGCGATTGATTTTGTGAACCAACATGGTGGATGGCCGGGATCGTATATGCTGATGATGGATAATAACTCCAATGATGATAAAGAGTTTATTTTCCGCCAGTATATTCAGTCCTATCCGATTGTAGATACAGAAAAATTAAAATTCGGTTATATGAAGCTTGTGATGGAACATGGTACAGTATCTTCTTATGAGCGTTCGATGTTGTATACAGGTGCTAACAATCCGCCAATGAACGAATCGAATATTACACGAGCAAAAGTAATCTCACTGCCAGGTGGGAAAGCATTAGAGAACTTGATCAAAGCACAGATTCCTGCTGATCAGATGATTCGTAATATCTATCCAGCCTATCGTCCGACACTTGGTAATGGCGTGATTGTGCTGAATCCGGTATGGATGGTCAAATTGCAAGATGGCAAAAATATTGTACTGAACTCAAGCAATACCACTATAAGTATGAAAAAATGAACATGATTTGGGAGGTCCACGATGGATTGGGGAAGAGCCAAAAGCGTACTGATCTGTGCTTTTTTATTGCTGAACGGTTTACTGGGATACCAGTTGTGGGTGGATGTACGTGATCAAGCCCAATCCAATCTGGACTTTACCTCATTAAGCGATAATGCGCAGCAAGCGATGGAAGAAAAACATATTCAAGTGACTGCACAGATTCCAAGAGACACACCTATTTTGTCCAAAGTCATTTACCAGTATACCGGGCAAGATGTTATTGAGACACCGATTAAGCTGAAAAGCTCTGTCGATAGTCAATTGATCTTTAACGAAGATGAATTACGTAATCAATTAGCAGATGAAATTCCTGATATCGAAAATTATCGGTATGATCCATTAGTGAGCGAAGAAAGTGTATTTATGCTACATCCGCTTATTAATAGTGATCTTCCTCTATTTAATATGAATCTACAGTTGTATTATAGTAATCAGAAGATTACTTCGTATACAGAGCCTCAATGGACAGTAAGTGCTAATCAAGATCAACCGAAGCAGGAAATTATCTCTGCATCGAATGCTCTTGGAAGCTTAATTGAAAAAGAAATACCTGAAAGTTCGGTCATCAAAGATATCGCGCTTGGCTTTTACGGGCAGACACTGGATAGTACTCATCAGCTAGCTGTACCGGTATGGCGCATTGCGCTAGATAGTGGAGCTTTCTATTATGTACAAGCAATAAATGGAGAAGTGATTGTTCCTCCAGCGGCAGAAAATAAGGAGTAGAGTAGACACATGGGAATACAGTTTACAGTCTTATCAAGTGGATCGACAGGCAATGCGACCATTGTTCAAAATAAAGATGCAACTATCCTTATCGATGCTGGATTGAGTGCACGTCGAATCGGTGAATTATTACAAGAACGTGATCTTACCGGTGAACAGATTCATGGGATTCTGATTACGCATGAACATTCCGATCATATTAAAGGATTAGGCGCAGTTGCTCGCAAATATGAATTACCGATCTATGCAAATGAAAAAACATGGGGCGCGATGGAGCGCTCAATCGGCAAATTATCTCCCGAGCAAAAACAAATTATGCAAACAGGCGATCATCTTACATTTGGTTCAATGCGAATTGAATCGTTCGGTATCTCGCATGATGCGGCAGAGCCTGTAGGGTACTTTTTTACAGATGGAGATGAAAAGTTAAGTCTGGCTACCGATCTAGGATATGTAAGCGATAAAGTGATGCAAAGTATTGCAGGTTCGGATGTGTTAGTACTTGAAGCGAATCACGATATTGAAATGCTACGTATGGGCAGATATCCGTGGAATACCAAACGACGGATTTTGAGCGATATCGGTCATTTATCGAACGATGCAGCAGGTGAAGCGTTAAGTGAACTGCTTACACGCAAAACTAAACGTACGTATCTGGCTCACTTGAGTCGGGATCACAATATGATGGAACTTGCCAAGCTAACAGTACGGGATGCGATGGAGAGTAGAGGCTGCTTTTACAAAGATCATGAATTTAAGCTATGTGAAACGTATTATGATCGTCCTACACCATGGGATATTATAAGCGATAAATAAATTCAGTTTCAGAAAATGGTTATTTTTGGTAAAATTGAAATCATGTATTTGATCTGATTAGCATAGACAAGCAAAGGGGCGATCAGCATGGGCTTATTTGATGATGATTTCTACAACACCAAAGTATCGCGGCGATCCAAACGAAAAATGTCTGTGCCATTTTCATCTTATCGCAATCGTTCTTTAGGAGGACGTTCCAGATCTGCATCTACGATCAAAGTAATAGCAGTTAGCTCGATTAGTAGTGCTGTAACAGTGCTAGCAATCATCAGCTTATTCGGATGGTATAGCAACAACTCTTCTTCTTCTGTTGTCGCTAGCAGTATCGTTCCTACGATGACTCAACAAACAGACGGTAATCCGTATGAACAGTTAATTCATGTCGCTAACGAAGTGCGTCCAGCGATGGTGAGTATTGTGAATTATCAAGATGAGTCGTCTACACTCAATGAGTCTGCACTTGGATCAGGGGTTATTTTCCGCAAAGAAGGCAGTAAAGCCTATATTGTCACCAATAATCATGTTATCCAAGATGCTGATCAAGTCAAAACAGTGCTAAGTGATGGAACGACACTCGCAGCGACTGTCGTTGGAACAGACTTTATCAGCGATATTGCAGTCTTATCGATCAGCAGTAAAAATATCGATACTGTCGCTCAATTAGGCAACTCGGATCAGCTTCAATTGGGCGAGACAGTCATGGCTATTGGCAATCCACTAGGATTTAATGGTACGATGACATCAGGAATTATTAGCTACAACAATCGCTTAATTCCTGTATCGCTGAATCAAGATGGTACGTATGATTGGGAACAAAATGTGATTCAGACCGATGCTGCGATCAATGAAGGTAATAGTGGCGGAGCTTTGGTGAATTTGAATGGACAAGTGATCGGTATCAATACGATGAAAATCTCAGATACCGGTGTTGAAGGACTGGGATTTGCGATTCCAATCAATGAAGTGATGAAGAATGTCGATCTACTGATTAAAAATGGTAAAATTAGCCGTCCGTACTTGGGCGTATATACAACAGACTTTGATAATAAAAATGCGTATCGTCTTTTCGATGAACAAGAAAAAGATTACAAAAAGCCAGAGTTACCGAAAGGGGTAACCGATGGCATTATTGTGGTCGAAGCGAGTGGACCTGCCAAAGAAGCAGGGATTCTTGCAGACGATATTATTGTGCAGTTGGATCAACAAAAAATCACTTCTACACTTGATTTACGCAAGTATTTGTATAATCATAAGAAGGTCGGTGATTCGCTTGAGATCACCTATTATCGGGATGGCGTGAAGAAGGACATTACTCTTCAACTTCAGTCCAAGCCTGATTGATCCACTTGCCGATATAGATATTGAACCAGTAAAGGAGCTTGACCCTATTGATGTATGTCGTATGTAAAGAACACATTGAAAAAGCATTGGAAGAATTCGTAGATGAATTGGAAGAAGCACCGGATGTTGTCGATCTAAAAGAGACCGAATTTTCGGACTGGGACCCGCCTGCAAAATGTAGTTATTGCGAACAACATGCTGAATTTTTGGTGGTCTAATCAGATCAGGTAACAAGATCGCAACTATTATACAGTGACTTAGGTATTCATGAAATGGCGTTGTATAGAGAGAAATCAAGTGAATGTAATCATGAATTTATAACTAATAGGCATTCTAATCAGCACGTACAGATCATGAGCGGATCAACAGGGGTAGGAACCGTAAGCGCGGTTCCTTATTTCCTTTTGCCCGAACAGGGTGTAGGTGCTTTTTATATGAGCTTTATATCTTGACGTTACTGTCATTATTTTTTAACTTTGCTGAGATTCTCTGAATAGAGTGCTTCTATATAATAAAAGAATAGAAAAATGGGTAAATAAATCAGGAACATGTACAGAAAGGGTAGAAGAAATGAATAACATCTGGGCACTTTTACATAAGGGGCGGGTAAGTCATGTCTAAACCGCTTCAACAGCACCGTTACATGTCAGGACTGGATGGGTTACGTGCTTTTGCTGTAATGGCAGTAGTATTGTATCACCTCAATATAGATTGGGCACCCGGTGGATTGCTAGGTGTCGGTATATTTTTTGTATTATCCGGTTATCTCATTACAGATATTCTTGCAGGACAATGGGAACGTCATCATCGATTTGATCTGGTCGACTTCTGGATAAGACGTGCTAGACGTTTATTGCCTGCGATGTTCGCGATGGTCATTGTGGTCGTGTTGTGGTGTCTGGTCGTAGATCATTCCCGTCTGCCTGCACTGGTCGGAGATGTACCTGCGGCATTGTTCTATGTCAGCAACTGGTGGTTTATTTTCCATAAAGTATCGTATTTTGAAAGCTTCGGGCCAGCTTCGCCACTCGGTCATCTCTGGTCGCTTGCTGTCGAAGAGCAATTTTATCTGATCTGGCCATTGCTACTTGCATTAGGGCTGAAATTCCTACCAAAACGTGTCAATCTAGCCGGTTGGATTCTGAGTCTAGCTGCAATCTCAGCACTGTTAATGGCTGTATTATATGAACCAGGTAGCGATCCAAGTCGTGTCTACTATGGAACAGATACACGTATCTTTGCATTGTTGATCGGAGCAGCGCTTGCGATTGTATGGCCAAGTGCCAAGCTCAAATCTCGCGTCTCCAGTCAAGCACGTACCGTATTGGATATTGTCGGTGTCGTAACGTTATTCGTACTGGGATGGATGATCTGGCATACGAATGAATATCAGCCATTTTTATATCGTGGTGGAATGGTGCTGATTGCGATTATCACAGCACTGCTGATTGCTACGTTAGCGCATCCAGCCAGTCGCCTTGCGATTGTACTCGGTTGCAAGCCTTTGCGCTGGTTAGGCAAAAGATCATATGGTCTGTATCTGTGGCATTTTCCAGTCATCACCCTTTCAACTTCACAGGTTAGCACGACAGAACCTTCGATTATAAAAAGTATTGTACAGGTTGCTGTCAGTCTGCTACTGGCAGAGTTATCCTGGCGATATGTAGAACAACCGATTCGGTATAATGGATTCCGCAGTATTCGCTTAAAATATCGGTTACAGCATATGACATCTCGGGCATGGTTGCATAGCGCTGTGATCGTCGTCGTGTTCGTATTAGCTTCAACAGCAATTAGTCATCTGATTACCACAGATCAAGAAGAGACAGCAGTAGCGCAAAATGCAGGCAATCAAGCTCAAGTGATTACACCTGCACCTAAAAATATATCGTCTCACGCAGCAACAACGGATCATACCCATTCAGAATCATCCAATACAGAAGATTCAACCGATCCGTCCAAAGCAGATTCAACAGCAACTACAGAAGATTCACCAGAAAGTAAGCAACCTACAACAGAAACCAGTAAAACAGGTACCGAAGAAAAAAAATCAAATGCTACGCATAAAGAACCGGCTAAAACAACAGAAATCGATACAATTTCAGGCAAAGGGATCAGCGCCATCGGGGATTCTGTGATGTTAGATGTAGCTCCTTATCTAAGTGAAGCCATGCCAGGTATTGTGATCGATGGCAAAATTGGCAGACAGTTAACTGAAGCATCAGGCGTTGTTCAACAGCTTTCACGTAACGGACAACTGGGTCACAAAGTGATCTTAGAACTTGGAACGAATGGATCATTTACCAAAGAGCAATTAGACGATCTTCTATCCGACCTGAAAAGCGATAGTGTGAAGAAAATTATTGTAGTGAATACACGTGTTCCGCGCCCATGGGAAAGTGTAGTCAATCAGGCACTCAGCGATGCCGCCGCAGAAGATTCACGTATTACGATTATCGACTGGTATTCAGCAAGTGCCGGACAAGATTCGTACTTTGCTCCAGACGGTGTCCATTTGAATCCATCGGGCGCGCGTGCGTATGCAGCATTGGTGGTCAAAGCATTAAAATAGTTATTTGGGATATAAAGGAAAATAAACCAATATTATTTTAAAAAGGTATTAAAAAACTATTAACAATTGTCGATAATAATAAAGATGGCTTCATAAGTGCTCCCTGCATGCCGACTGAGATACAGTTAGCGTGCGGGGAGTTTTCAATTTATGTGAGTATTTATAGAGTGGAATCATGAGCATATACATATAAGTAGGAAAAGGATATTGAAAGGAAAACATTATGCCTATACAAATGGTTCATGATTATAAGTATTGTTTCTTGTATTAGAAAGTTCAAGCACGACATTTTGTATAGAGTCCACATGCCCAATGAAGATGATTACCAGTACAACCTTAACTAAAATAAATTAAATTTGCTAATATCAGAAACATGAATCCATTTTTACAGATTGAAATCTTCGATTTGTATCATCAACAGACTATACAGCTCTGAAATGTTCGAAATTAGAAGCCCTATTCCTTGCGGAATAGGCTTTTTTTGTTTCTGATATGAATTGAAGGTGCTCTAGATGAATTTACTTACGTTTATACTTCATTTTTCAAAATAAAGACTACCAGCTACCATACTAGATCGCTAGCTGTGATTACGGTAGTGCGAAAGCATCTAGTCATTTTTTTGTATATATTGTTACAAAATACGAGTAAGCAGCGTCTTACTTGTGGCAAAACGTATTATCATTCATACAGCCAAATGAAGGGAGTACACACATGGATATTCAAGGGATACTTGGTACGCTATTAACACTTCTACCAAAAGTAATCATTATAGCGTTAGTGCTTTTAGGCGTTATCTTCCTTTTTTATGTTCTATATCGAAAAAGGGGTGGCAAAAGAAAGTTCTCGGTCATACAGTTTATAGCAGGTTATTTGCTTATCATGTGGTTTGGGATAGTTATGATGTTAACTACATTCAGCAGAGGGGCAAACTTTGAGGGATGGGTGAATTTTCGACTGTTTAGCGGCTATCTGAGTGCGTGGAATCAATGGTCTCTCAGCGAGCTTCAACTTATTATTTTTAATATGATGATGTTTATGCCACTTGGCTTTTTGATGCCATTGCTGGGCATTCGAACGCGGCGCTTTACTTTTGTGCTAATGATTTCTCTAATCGTAACTATTAGTATTGAGCTGACTCAGATGCTTAGCAGAAGGGGTATTTTTGAGTTAGACGATATTTTTCACAACACACTAGGCAGTATAGCAGGCTACTTGATCATGCAGGCTATTCTAAACAGTATGAATCAGCGAAAGCTAGACTTCAAATCGACAGAGCTTGCGCTGTGTATTCCCATAGCGTTTGTTCTATTGTTTACCGGTGCATTAGCTGTCTATCAGGCAAAAGAGCTGGGTAATCTCTCAATTCGACCAGCAATCAAACAGAATATGGATGGGGTCGAAGTTAATATGACTGCCAAGCTTCCAGAGAAGGCGGAGCCAGTTTCACTCTATGTTAATCATAGGATTTATAATCTGGAGTATGGCAAGCATATAGCTGCGCTTATTCAACCATCTTTCCATCTTCAGCAGAAGCAAGGAAAACGAGTGGATAGAATGAATCGAATATGGTCATTTACCGATAGTAGCGGCAACTCGTATACGTTCAACTATAACGTGCAGGATGGTGTATGGCAGTTGTATAATGCGAGTGGTGAAGAGATTAAGCTCACTAAGGAAGAACTAACAACGCAAAGAGAGTTCTACGAAAAATGGATGCTGGACAATGATATTTTGCCTGCTGATACCGTATTTAGCATACAGAATGAGGATACGCTGAGATGGGATATCCAAAAATCAGTGGATGCTGTTGCAAAGGACGAAAAGGATTTTGCTAACGGAATGATTATGATTATACCTTCTGCTGATGATCAGCAGGCGCCTCGTGATTTATTTGATGCGATGAATAAGAATGAGTATGTACGTAAAGTAGACGTAATAAGTCCAGCACAAGCATATGCGTACATCCTTCAGGGGGATTTCTACATGTATAATGATCTGAAGAAAGGCGACGTGCTAACCGTTGAGAAATATGAGCTTGCATATAACTATGATTCGAAAGGATATTACCAACCGGTGTATCGCTTCACTGGAAAGGTGAACAAAGAACAGTGGGAAACGCTTGTACCAGCAATGTCTATTTCTTAAAGGGGATGCTTGCCCAAGGCTAGATAGTGTACACTTAACAGTAAACAGGCTCACGATCAGCCAAAGGATATTTAAAGGAGAACGTTTATGCATATACAGATTATTGGGGTCGGCAAATTAAAAGAAAAATATCTAGTACAAGGAATCGCAGAATATAGTAAACGTCTTACACCTTATATCAAATTTCAGACGATTGAAGTGAACGACGAAAAAGCACCGGATACGTTAAGCGATGCCGAAGTACGGATTGTGAAGGACAAAGAAGGCGAACGGATACTGGCTCAGATCAAGCCAGATGCGCATGTGATTGCGTTGACACTAGACGGGAAGCTATGGAGTTCGGAAGATCTAGCGAGTGAACTGGATCGGTTAGGGACGTATGGTAGCAGTCATGTGGTGTTTGTGATCGGTGGGAGTCACGGGCTAGGGGATGAAGTGTTGAAGCGTGCGCAACAGAAGTTATGCTTTGGACGCATGACCTTACCGCATCAGTTGATGAGGTTGGTGCTGGTAGAGCAGGTGTATCGGGCGGTGAAGATTAATCGCGGGGAGCCGTATCATAAGTAGAGCGAACTCTTGAGGATTGCAATGCAGATATCGACTGCAAAACAGGCTAGCACTATTATTCTGACAACAAATAGCCCCTCTAACTAGAAATATCACAAGGTGGCGCCAGGAACAGCAACAGTTGAAGTGAAACGCATACGTAAACTTATTTTCAATTTCCGCGGGCATAGAGCCTAGCGGATTTTTCTTTATAAAGTGATGGAATCTGTTGAATTAGGCAAAGACTCCGACAGAAAAGGCAAAGACCGCAGTATTCAATCCCCTATACTTAGAGTAAACATCCTACCGATAGAAAAGAAGCTTTTTGAAAATGCATGACTTGGTTACAGGAGCGACAGGCTTGATTGGCATACAACAACAGAGGAGGGTCATTCATATGAGAAATAAAATAATTAGGGGAATTGTGTTCGTTCTCGCATTTGCGATTGCTGGATACGCCATTGTTCAGTATGGCTTTCTTAACGCTAGTAATGCTGGATTGGTTTCTTTCAAATTGCAAAAGCCGAATTTTGAACTCAAACCATGGATATATGTGCTATACACCCATATTTTCATCGCGATATTTGCTTTGATTATAGGACCCTTTCAACTATTTATAAAGCCAACTAATGGCAGGAAACGTTGGCATCGCTTATTTGGATACGGATATGTTTTTTCGATTATAGTTAGTGGAATCGTGAATGTGTATCTATCTATTTTTGCGACAGGAGGTTGGATTTCCGGGCTTGGGTTCATATCACTCGATGTACTGTGGGTTACGACTACGCTTATTGCAACGAGAAAAATTCTGGTCAAAGACATGCAAGCTCATAAAACATGGATGCTTCGCAGTTATGCGCTTACTTTTTCGGCTGTCACGCTTCGAATCTTATTAGCGCCATTGATTTTTCTGCTTGGCGATTTCGAGGCAGCGTTTCGGGCTGTTGCTTGGCTTTGTTGGATTCCTAATCTGATCGTCATAGAAGCCGTGATTTACAGAATGAGGTTGCGGCGGGAACAAGGATTTACAACTGCCACGCCAAAATGATCCATAAAACTGCGCATCCATAGCGCAGTTTTTTTGCGTACGGTGGAATAGGTATGAGGATGGAATTGATTCATATTTGCTATTTATAGACTACGAGAAAATTTAAATTTCGCTATTTCCTATAAAGCTACTAATAGTTATAAAGCTTTTTTTCCTTGAGAAATTCCAACATGTATATCCACCCCATTAATCCAAATAAAACAAATCCAAATGCATACAGTGATCCGTAAACGGGAATGAAATCAAGTATGGTTAAAGCAAATCTCTTTTTTAGCAGCGGATAGAACATCGAAACGATAATAACGATGTAGAAGGCAAGGCAAGAAAGAACTAAAAAGAAGGTTGCTTTTTTATATAATGTTTTTCGCTTCAAGTAAGTAAGGAGATATGTGGTGTAAAGCACAATATTGCAAGCAAACAAAGTGACACCAATGTACTCGATGGGCTTGGAAAAAATCATACCGATCGCGATCAAGATGGGTCCTATAATATCGATAGCAACGACCCATGGATACCAGTTTTTCTTCGTCATGATCCGTCCGAGCATACCAATAAAAATTGGAACAATAGCAGACGAAAAATGAAAGTGAACCGAACTTAATGCATGGGTGTCAGGATTAGCTTGAAAGATGTTCAATTGATACTGATAAAGGGTGAACCAAATACCTCCGATAAAAAAGTAAATAAGTCCCGCGCCAATCGCCGTTTCTGCTATTTTTCCCTTATGTATCACTATATTGATTATCCCGTACATACAAAGCAGCCCTGTGAGCAATAGCCAACCAAGAGAAAGTGCGCCCGGTATAGATGTACCTTGTAACTCCCAAACTCTACTGCTCATCATAGAGGCTAGAACAAAAAGCGCGGCAGGGAATTGAAACAGCTTCATAGTAGTAAATATGATCTGTTGATAGGTATTCTTTTCGTCATATTTCAATAATAAAATAACTAGAGGTACAATAATAAAAGCGGCAAACAGTAGAAATTTTTCAACGAGTTCAAATTGGAAATAATCAAGAGAAAATATTACAATAATGATCATTGCACCTGGAATTATGGGTACGAATAATGATGTCATCTGTTGTTTCTGGAAACGACGCATGGAAGCTCCTTTCTAACTAGGCTCAGCGTTATACTTACCTCTATTTGGTTGTAAAGTATTCTTTGTAATAGCTGGAAGATGCTTTTTTAATAGTTTAACATAGTTATTCGCCGATAGATCTGTCCTACCGAGTCGTACTGTAAGTAAGGATAAAGCCATTGTTAATCAGAACATTACAATTTTGTACGATATAAATTCTAGAGAATTAATCAAAGAATGGGAGATAACCATGAGCATAAGATACACCGACTATGTACGTATGAAAACAGGTCAATACCAGTCTGTAGGGAAATTTGGTGATGATATTTATGTATTTGAGATGTTAACAGGTATAACAGACACAGCAGAGTATCATCAGATTTCGAAACAAGAATTCGATTCATTTGAAGTCTGGTCTGAAGAAGCACCAGAGTATCCAAAAACATATGAAATCCTTGCACGTCCTGTGCTTTGTAGTGGTTATTTGGGAAAAGCGTATTTAGATCCTTCGTTGCTTCGCGATATGTAAATGGGTAAAATGATGTTTAATCCTAAGCAATAAAAAATGATCTCGAAAGGATATGTACGTTATGAAAAATTTTATTATTTTTGGAGCCAGCAAAGGATTAGGTGAAGCATTTGTTAAAGGATTA
The DNA here is from genome assembly GCF_042681745.1 of Paenibacillus nicotianae. Lineage (NCBI taxonomy): Bacteria > Bacillati > Bacillota > Bacilli > Caryophanales > Paenibacillaceae > Paenibacillus > Paenibacillus nicotianae. The sequence goes on from NZ_JBHUGF010000011.1 coordinate 53,428, forward strand.
CCTGAAAAAGGTGATCGTGTGTGGGTGGTTTCTAGAACGTACCCTAATAGTTTAGATGTTGAAGATGGTATAGAAAAATATTGGATTGAAGCGGATTTGGCGAAACCTGATGCAAGTCATCTGATTGCGAATGCATTGAATGACGTTACCATCGATGTATTGATATACAATGTAGGCATATGGGAGAGCAAAGGGTTCAGAGACGACTATGATTTTGAGCAAGATGATCCCGCTGAAGTTGCGAACATTATCAATATTAATGTTACTTCTACAATCACCTGTATCCAGAAGCTTTTACCGAATTTGAAAAAGTCAGATAACGGCAAGATTTTCTTGATCGGTTCTACAGCAGGTCTGGAACATAATGATTTTACACAAGTCTCATTTACAGCTTCCAAATTTGGCTTGCGTGGTATTGGAAATTCGATAAGAGAGCATGTGAAGAAATACGGAATTGGTGTCACTTGTATAAATCCGGGTGAGATTGCAACCCAAATTCCTTTAGAAGATGGAATCGAAAAAGTATTGTCTACATACGGTGGAACCCAGATTCCACTTCAAGATTTGATTTCTTTAGTCAAATGCGTGATGAATCTGTCCAAAGCTTCTTGTGTCAAAGAAATCAACATGCCAGCAATGTTAGATACAAACGGGTAATTGATTCCAACAAGAACGATTTTAAGATAAAAGTGAAATTCTTTTCAAAAAAGCCACTCTATATTTATGAGTGGTTTTTATTTTGTATGCGGATATGTATGTTATAGTCGGATGTTACTTTGGCTTGGATGTATAGCAGTAAACCGTATTAAGTGATGTAGAAGTAAGGATTGTGAAGGACAAAGAGACGAATGAACACTGTGTCAGATCAAGCCAGCTGTGCATGTGATTAATAGAAAGCTACAGATTTCGGAAGAGTTAGCAAATAACTGGATCGCTTAGGTGCGTATGGTAGCAGTCACGTGGTATTTGTGATTGGGTAAGTCTCGGGCTTGGGGATGAGGTGTTGAAGAGGGCACAGCAGAAGTTATGTTTTGGACGGATGACGTTACCGCATCAGTTAATGAGGTTGGTGCTGGTGGAACAGGTGTATCGGACGGTGAAGATTAATTGTGGGGAGCCTTATCATAAATAGGACAATGAACGTTATAAGTGTTAATTGATATATTAACGTATGCGATTTTACTTTAAAAAATTCTAAAATCTAATAATTTTAGAAATATTGTAGATGAACGAGTTCTTTTCTATCTCTCTTTACTGTATAACAAAGTTTTGCAGTATTTCTCGTTTATTGTCTCTTGTTAGGTTTTTTATAGGTATAATTTTATCCTTCTAAATTAGGAAATAACATGTATTTTTAGAATAAAATACATGTTATAATGTCTTAAGACCTATGAAAATTATGTAAAGAGAGGGATTTTAATGTCAGTTAGTGAACAGTTCTCTACCTTTTGTTCTAATTTAAGAATGAGCGACGATACAGTAAGTACGATTAGAAGCAGATATAAGCAAATCACTAAAAGGATTAACTTAGACTATTGGGATACGACTTCTGATTCTTCACACAGCCTTTATGTAGGCTCGTATGGAAGAGGGACAGAAATATGGACAAGTGATATAGATATGATAGTTCAACTTCCGTATGAAACTTATAAAAAATACAACGATTATACAGGTAATGGTCAATCAGCACTTCTGCAAGAGGTTAAAAAAGTCTTACAAAAAACTTATAGTACTTCTCATTTAAAAGGCGACGGACAAGTTATAGGTATTGATTTTACAGACGGAATTAACTTCGAAATTGTTCCTGCTTTTATAAATAAAGATAATAGTTATACATACCCCGACACAAATAATGGTGGTTCGTGGAAAACCACCGATCCTAGAAAAGAAATAGATGCAATAAATATTCGCAATATCTCTACCAACAAGAATTTAAAACGACTTTGTAGAATGACAAGAGCTTGGAAAGATAAATGTGCTGTGCCCATGAGTGGGATATTGATTGATACCTTAGCTTATAAATTCATAGGAGATTGGGAGCATAGAGATAAATCTTATCTTTATTACGATTTTATGAGTAGAGATTTTTTTAAGTATCTAAAAGATATTGATAAGGAACAACTCTTTTGGAAAGCGCCCGGTAGTGGACGTTATGTATGGAAAGGTGGCAATTTTCAAAACAAAGCATCTACAGCGTACAACATTTCTTTAGAAGCTATTCAAAAACAAACAGATGAGTTGCCTTATTCGTCCAAGCAAAAATGGAGGGAGATTTATGGATCGAAATTCCCAAGCTAGTCAAGGATATAAAATAGAATCTCAGCTTAGAGAAGCATATGGACGTATAGTCTATACATCAACTTCCCACAACAAAATTGTTCAGCGTATGTTATCTCAGAATAATAAGATTAAAGTATGGCAAATTATACTTTCAGCGTTAACAACAGGAGGCTTTTTAGCAACAATTCTTACTAGTGAAGTAATAGCAGGAATATTTGGTGCTATAGTTTCTATAGCTTTATTAATATTAAATGCTTACACTAAAAACTTTGATTTGGTTGAAACTTCTCAATCACACCAAAAAGCTGCTGATGCTCTATGGATCATAAGAGAGGAATATGTTTCCTTGCTTACAGATTTTGAACTGTTGAATGACGAAAACATTAGAAAACAGAGAGATGAACTTCAAAATAGGACTGCTGAAATATATGCCCAATCACCTAGGACAGATGCTAAAAGTTACAAGCAGGCTCAAAAAGCATTGAAAACAGAAGAGGAACAAACATTTTCTGATAAAGAAATTGATGTAATGTTGCCAACTGCTATAAGGAGAGAAAATAGAAAAATGATTGAATAAGGAGTGAGTGAGATGAGTAAAGATTTTGGTTCTATTCCAGAAATTCATTATCCTAAAAAAGGATGTAAGTTATTTCAAAAAACAAATGACTATTATGGTTTTGCTCATTATGGTTGGAGAACAAAATCTGATTTTTATGGATATATTAAAGGATATAAGGAAGCTGGGGATCTCGTTGTAGAAGTTGCTGTCACTTCAAATGATATTGTTAAGTTGGATGCTTACATTTTTCCGATTGTATTTAACTATAGGCAGTTTCTTGAACTCTCTTTAAAATCCTTGTATTTGGAATATTCAGAAGAAGATAAGGATTCAAAAACTACTAGCATAAATCATGCTAGTCATAACTTAATACGAATGTGGAATAAGCTAGAACCCATCTTTATTAGTATAAATACTTCAGAAGTGCATAAGCAAATGATTGAGGATGTTAAAAGTTATGTATTTCAATTTCAGGAATTCGATAACAATTCTTTTACTTTTAGATATCCCCTTACGAAAAACCTTGATCCAACATTAAAAGAAGAAAATCGACTAGACTTGAGAAATCTAAGAGCAAGAATAAGCGAGTTAAGTAATTTTTTTGATGGTATCGATGGTTCTTTAGACCATATAAAGAGCACGAAAGAAGATGTTCAGGAATATCAAAGAGAAGTTGAAGCTGATATCCGTGCTGAATATGAAGCTGAGATGCGGCAAATGTGGGCTGAGGAAATGAGAACTAATATAGAATGGGAATAGAGCAATCATAATTTTTTATAAAAAGCTGGCAGGGATATGTAACAATTCTTGCCAGCAATGACTTAACCTTATGTATCAAAATTATTAAAATCTTAGTCATATCATAGGAGGTAAGAAAATAATTAGAAAAGTGCGTAGTGATTGCCAAGTAGGTACATTTGAGAAAAAGAATGGTCTTCCTTCAGGTACAATAAGAAATGAAAATGGTAGAGATACAAGAAGTGATAAACTTATTGGTACAATCAGAAAAGAAGCTGAAAAACGCTTGAAATAATTGTAATTAGAAAGAATCTCATGTGAAAAATTAACTCATGAGGTTCTTTTTTTTGTTTGAAAAAACGATGAAAGAATTAAAATGTAAGTAATTAAAAAAGTATCTATAATCTAAATTCTATTCGAAAAACTAATCTATAGTCAAAAGTGCATATGACTTTATATATAAATACCACAAATCAATTGTACTTACCCGTAAACCGTGTTACTCTGAGGAGTGGCACACTTGATACTCCTATTCGGCAAGACTTCTTATACAATCATCACCATTTTAGCTATACAGAAAGGTAACACTATGATAAAAGTTGAAGATTTATCCTTCTCGTTTCCACAGAAAGAGCTTTACAATCATATTTCATTTACGCTTGAAGAAGGACAACATTGTGCTTTTATCGGAACAAGTGGTAGTGGGAAAAGTACTTTGATCGATATCCTGATGGATGTGGACAGGTATTTATTTGAAGGCAAGTTAGAGATTGATCCAGATTGCAAAATCGGGCTGGTCAGTCAGTTCTCGCAAGTCGACAAAACCAAAGAAGTGACGGTTTTTGAATATATCGCAGAAGAATTTATCAAGATCCAAGATGAGATTACAGCGATCTATGCTGAAATGGCAACGACATCTGATATGGATGCTCTTATGGAGAGACACCAATTGGCTTCAGACGCATTCGATGCGATGGATGGGGACAATTTTGAAAGTACCATTAATAAGCAGTTAAATCTAGCAAATCTCATGAAGATCAAAGATCTAAACGTATCCGACTTGAGCGGTGGCGAATTCAAACTGATTCAAGTGATGAAGGAAATGCTTCAGCGTCCAGACTTGATGATTATGGATGAACCGGATGTGTTTTTAGACTTTGAGAATCTTAATTCATTGAAAAAATTAATCAATTCTCACAAAGGTATGCTCATTGTGATTACGCATAATCGCTATCTATTGAATCATTGTTTTAACAAAATCATCCACCTTGAAAACACAGAACTGCAAGAGTTTGACGGGCGCTATATTGATTATAACTTCTCCCTTCTTCAGACTAAAATAGAGTTACAAGAATTGACTGTTGCTGAAGCAGAAGAGATTGAGCGCAACGAAAGTATCGTCGATAATCTTCGAGAAATCGCGACATATAACTCTGAAGCATCCCGTGGTAGAGCGCTCAAAGCTAGAGTGAGGTTTACTGAACGCTTGGAAGCACGTCGACTCAAAGCACCATTTGTCGATATCAAACAACCGGATATTCGTTTGGATATCGATCATGAAATTGAAAGTAGATTTGCGATCAATGTTCGTGATTATAGCGTTTCTTTTGACGAACTGCTGTTGGAAAATGTAAGCTTCAAAATAAAACCTAGAGATAAAGTCGCTCTGATCGGGCCCAACGGTACAGGCAAAACGACATTGCTTCGAGATATTTTCCGTAATAACCATGAAGCTATCGATATCAAACCAGATGCCCAAATGGCGTATTTATCTCAATTCCAGGGCGAAATGCTTCAAGATTCCAATACGATTCTGGATGAATTTATCGAAGCAGGATTTAAAACGTACGATGAGATTATAGCGTATCTTGCAGACTACGGTTTTGCAGGCGAAATTCTGAATCAGAAGATCGAATCGTTGTCCGGTGGCGAAAAAAACCTGCTACAATTGGCTAAAGTCTCTGCCAGTCACGCTAACATCTTATTTCTAGATGAACCGACAAGCCATTTAGACACCTATACACAGATCGCACTCGAAAAAGCGATTGCGGATTATAAAGGTGCTATTATTATGATTTCGCATGATTTCTATTCGGTTGTGAACGGGATGGATTATGTGTTGATTATTGAAGATAAAACGGTTAAAAAAATGAGTATGGACGAATTCAAACAGATGATTTATGATAGCCATTTTGATAAAGGCTATTTAGAAGCGGAAAAAAATAAAAAAGCAGTTGAAATGAAAATAGAATTAGCGTTAAAAGATACGAATTTTGAACTGGCTAAACGTCTGGTGGATGAACTAGAAGAATTAATTAAGTTGGTTTAACAGACAGCGATACGACTAGAGTAAATAAGCTCTAGTTCCACGATAAAATAAGATGATAGAACAACCTCTATATAGCAAAAAGACACTGGTGCATCACATCTCAGTGTCTTTTTGTTATGTAGAACTCTTTATTGCTCTAAATGAGCTACATCTTTTCAATGTAGCATCAATCGAATAAAGCCATATAGAAGGTGTTTCTAGGATTCTTTTAGGATTAGCATACTAATGGTAGTTGTACTACTGATACCCGTACATGTCTCTGCAAAGTAGAAGCTACTCTTTCTTTTCTCGATCTTCCAACATTTTTAGAAAAGAGACTTTTTCACTTAAAAAATCGTGAATACGATGAAGCTTTTGGATATCTTGTTCAATTTGAAGTTGATGTTGTTCAAGATATTCACGTCGCTTTTGAGTACTGGCAAGCTGTCCATCTATAAATTCGGTGACTCCTATTCCTGTGGCTCGTAACAGCTTCACCATCTTCAGCCAATCCAGATCAGCTTGTGCATACTTTCGGTAATTGTTAGTATCTCTGGCAACAGGTTGCAGAACACGAATCTGCTCATAATAGCGTAATGTATCTTTGGATAATCCAGTTAACTGCACCATTTGCTTCATAGAATAATACTGTTCCTTAGCCAATTCCGCTTCTCTCCTTGCTATGGAGTACACTCCATACTGTATTCTGATTTTATCAGTATAAAAGGTATCAGGTATTATTCGTGATTAGCATAGTATACGAAATTCAAATTGGAGGATGATCTATGGAAGCTTCACCATCGACATTTTTAGTATTTGGCGCAACAGGTCGAACAGGTCAGCATTTTGTTAAGATCGCTCTAGCGAATGGACATAAAGTCAAAGCTTTAGTACGAGACATAACAAAGATGAAGCAACAACATATGAATTTGGAATTAATTCAGGGCTCTATTATGGACGACCAAGATATAGATGCACTACTTCATGATGTCGATGTGGTGATTTGTATGCTTGGAGATGCTCAACAACAACAGAAAGAGCCGACCAACACTTTATTTGTGCAAAAAATGATACCAGCCATGCGGCGACAACGTGTAAAACGATTCCTTTATCAAGCTGGAGGATTCACTCGTCCTTATAAAGAAAAGCTTCCTTGGCTAACTTGGATTTTAAAAAATACAGTGGCAAGACGTGCCGGTCTGCTCGGTCAGCATAAAGATAATGAATCTGTTATCGAATATTTGGTGGATGAAGCACAAGATATTGATTGGATAGTCCACCGGGCATGTATTATCGCAGAAGGTTCTACCAAAGGAATATTGCAAAGAGATCAAACCAAGTTTAGTCTAGCCACTTTTGAAGACTGTGCAGCATACAATTATAGACTTTTAAAGGATGACTCTGCTATTCACACATGCGATTTAAGCTATTACAGCAAATCGTTTTGAAGTATAGCATCTAGACTATTTGTATCGACAACTATTATATAATATGCAATAATTTTTATATTCTGTTGATATTATTGTACTATGCTATCTCATGTGCTTACAAATTATAGCGAAGAGCTGGAGGAAACAACATGAATAAACGAATTCTGATTAGTGGCGCAAGCTTTGCGGGTCTGGCAACAGCCTATTGGATGAACAAACGAGGATATGAAGTAACTGTGGTCGAGATTGCAAGCGGTCTCAAACAAGGCGGCACTCCGGTAAATATTCGCGAAAATACAGTAGATATTGTTAAGCGTATGGGATTACTTGACCAGATTCGAGATCACCAAATCCATATGGAACTGACCGAATTCAAAAATGCAGATGATGTGACAGAAAAATCAGAAATTCGTGAACCGCTTGACGATAATGAATATGAAATAGAACGAGATACACTGCTACATATGATGTACGACGCTGTCAAAAACGATGTACAATTCGTATTCAGTGATAGCATTACATCTTTGGAAGAAAACAATGATCGTGTTGAGGTCATGTTCAAAAGTGGACAACAAGGCTCATATAATCTGGTGTTTGGCTGTGATGGCATTCATTCGATCGTCCGCAAATTGTGCTTTGGTGAAGAAGCAGAGTTCTCTCATTTTCTAAAAACTTATTTCTCGATCACTATCGTAGATAAGCTACTTATTCGTGAAAATACAACCCAAATGTACAATGAACCGGGCAAAACCGTTATGGTGAATGCGTACAATGGTAAAACGGATATCGTATTATGCTTTTCTTCTGATCATGAAATTCCGTATGATTATCGCAATGAACAACAGCAACGTGAAATTATAGTAGAGCAGTTTGCCGGTATGAACTGGCGTGTGCCCGAACTGCTAGAAGAAGTGAAAAATTCACCACCATTTTACTTTGACAAGCTTTGCCAGATGAAAATGCCGTCATGGACGAAAGGTCGGATAGCATTAGTCGGCGATGCAGGCTATTGTGCTTCTCCTGCTGCCGGTATGGGTGGATCACTGGCTATAGATGGAGCAGCGGCTTTGGCAGATGCTTTTGAGCAACATCAAGATGATGTAGAACTTGCGTTTCAGACGTACAATAATAATTTCCATCCTTTTATCGAAGAAGTGCAAGAAACAGCGGCGATGATGGTCGAATTTCTAATTCCACAGACCGAAGAAGCAATTCGCGAAAGAAATGCACAGTAGACTTCGCTGATCCATTTTTTAGGTTATACAGTAATCAAACAAAAGACCACTTTCTGCTATTACACAAGAAGTGGTCTTTTTATTTTATACATTTTCGATTGAATGTCAGATTGCAATATAGTTAGTGCTTCAAGCTATCTGCACCTACATATGAAGTCAATTATAGTCTTACTTTACTAGACACTTGAGACCTTTTGTTAGAATCAAAAAACTTAATCTTGACTATAACACAGCTCAGTCCAAGCAATAGAAATACTATACCACTCCAGGTGATGGAATGGACTCCAATCTGAGATAGAAACCATCCGCCAGAAGTGGTGCCAATCGTAACTCCCAGATTAGCAAACGAAACAAACAAGCTATTGGCAAATTCCGGTGCTTCGCTGGCTTCTGATGTTAACCATGTCTGGCTAACGATCAAACCACCTGTAAAAACAGCTCCCCATAACAGAATAATGATGATCATAGGAATCGTATAAGCGCCCATATAATAGACCAGTAAATAAATAATACCGAGTGCAAAAGGATAGACAATAGTCGTTTTTAGCATATTTTTGCTTAAATATGTAGCTGTCTGTATATTACCAACAATCCCGCTTGCACCAAAAAGAATCAACATAATACTGACGATTTTGCCATTCATTCCGGTCACTGCTTGAAGATATTCTGCAAAATAAGAATAGACAGAATACAAAGAAGCTAAAAATAAACAAGCGGTCGCAATATTTAGCCAGAGTTGTGGTTTTTTTAGGACAGTTAACTGTTTGCCAAAAGATAATTTTGTCTCAACAGGTAATGTGGGAATAAAGATCAAAATGCCAATCAGCGCGATCGCATTGATTACTGCGGAAAACAGAAATGCGATTTCAAGCGAAAACTGGTCTTCTATAAAAGCAGTGATCGGAACACCTAATACCATCCCTATCGTTAAGCCAGTAAATACTTTGCCTACAGCTATGGCACTTTGTTCTTTGGGGACAGAGCTTGCCGCAGCGGCAAAAGCGACCGAAAAATATACAGGGTGCAGAAAAGCGGGTAACATTCGAAAGATCATCAAAGCTTCATAACTTGGAGCAAATGCAGAGAAAATATTTGCGATCGTAAATACAATAAGTACACTAATCAGAACCCATTTGCGATTGATCCCCGAAAGTAAAAGAGTCATAAACGGCCCAAAAATAGCAATAATCAAAGCAAACATGCTTACTAACATCCCTGCTTGAGATACACTAATTTGAAAATGTTCAGCGATTTTTGGCAAAATACCAACGATACCAAATTCCGTATTTGTAATACCAAATACGCCTAGTGCTATCGCATAAGTGAAAAATGTTTTATTGGAGTACAACAGAATCATCCTTTCAAAATTAAGTTGACTAATTCAATGTTTTTAGTTGGTATTATTATAAGCCTCAACCATCCCATAAGAAAAAGCCGGGAATCTATTTTAGATGAGTAGGTTGAGGGAATTATCAAGAAAAGTAGATTGTATTTACTCGGTAGATGTTTGTTTGGATTGATAATCGTGTTCCATTCCTTTGTAGGTAACGATTTTATCAGCGAGTAAATCCATATTGTGCTGTAATTCTTTCATTTTCTGCTGCACTTCTGCGTAGTGCTCTTCGAGAAGAATCCTCCTTGCGGTTAGAGTAGAATCACCTTGTCTGCGAAGTTCAGCAATTTCAAGCATGTTGGTGATAGACATTCCTGTCGCTTTAAGACGTGTCAGAAATTGAATCCATGTTATGTCTGCTGAAGAATAGCAACGATACCCATGTTCATTGCGATCAATCGAAGATAGCAGTCCGATATTTTCATAATATCGAAGAGTGTGGACGCTAAGACCTGTGACAGTAGCAACTTGTCGAATCGTTAATAATGTTTCCATGAGACAAAGTATATACCTTCGAGTAAACTCTAATGCAAGTTTTTTTTCGCTGTACATTTTACGATGATGAGCATAGTAGAATAAGGATAGTAAGATCGTTGTAATCTATAAACATGTTCTTTATAACTAGAAGATTAATAAGATGGGATACGAAATAATAAGAGGTAGAATACAGTAGAGCAGTTTTAAAAAGATTGAATATTCTGTTGGAAGAAAAGAGGAAGATACCAATGAATATCTATTGTCAGGGGATTTTTAAGCAGATGGATATGGCTGTCGATTCTGTGATTAAGCTTATCAACACATTGAGTGATGAAGATTTGAGTATTAGACCCACCGCAGAGAAAATGTCTATCGGAGAATTGCTTGCGCATCTGTCTGTACTTTGCAAAGCGGACTTTCTGATCGGAAAAGGTGTCTCCGAGGAAGAGATCGACCTTTTCTATGAAGAAGCGGAACCTGCGCCTAATCTGGATGCTATCGCACAAGCTTTACTGCAACATTATAATTTTCTCAAAGAAGGCATAGCACAGCTAGACGAATCAGAACTTTTGCAACAAACTACAGCATTTTGGGGTGGTACGCATTCCCGTTATGAATGGCTTCTAGATACCCAATCCCACTTCTACCATCATCGTGGACAATTGCATGCGATGTTAGTGCATGTGTTGAAGCGAGAGCCGAATGTGCAGTTGTTTGAATAAAATACATATAGCCCTGCGCCGTAACTTCAATAACAGTTAGGATGCAGGGCATTTTTTGTAGATCATAACACTTCATATCCAAACAGATCTTTTTGCTATTAATTAAGAATGTTTACTTCCATCCCATGACATTTAAAAACATGATCAGGATTTTTGGCGACTTCATCTTTTTGTAGTTCGTACATCGCTAGTTTGTAATTGATTTCTTCCAGATGTTTTAATTCTTCTTCAATATGCTTTTGTATTTCTACTTTATGATTCTTTAACATTTCTTGTCTTTCCAAAAAAGTAGTATTGCCCGCTTCAAAAAGTTCTTTGTATTCTTTTATTTTAGCAATAGACATTCCCGTTTCTCGTAGACACCGGATAAAAGCAAGCCAATCTATATTTTGTTCGGTATAGACTCTTCTTCCTTTTTCATCACGAGATATATTCGGTAAAATGCCTTGCTCTTCATAAAATCTTAGCGTTTTCGCAGAAATATTTACATTTTCGATGACATAATTCATAGAATAGACCATATTATTTCTCTCCACCTTTTAGTTACAGTTACTGTAACTAGATCATAGCACAAAAAGAAGATACAAAACTAGAAAAATTGTAGTGACGTTATAAAAAATTCTTCTTTACTTCCCCTTACGTCAACCTAATACAATAGGTATTGTTAAGAAAATATAAAACAAAGAGGGCTAACCATATGAATAAAAAATACAGCAAATTATTTAATTCTTTCACTTTTAAAAGTGGAGTGACGATTAAAAATAGGGTTGTTATGGCACCGATGACAACATGGGCAAGTAATGAGGATCTTACCGTTTCCGATCAGGAAGTCAGTTATTATGAGCAACGGGTGAATGGTGTTGGACTTGTGATTACAGGATGTACGCATGTCACTCCAAATGGACAAGGGTTTACACATGAGTTTGCTGGATATGATGATGAATTTATTCCTAGTTTGCAAAAGCTAGCAAAAGCCGCTAAAAGTGGAGGAGCACCTGCGATCTTGCAAATTTTTCATGCAGGAAATAAAGCGTTACCTGAACTGGATGTAGTTAGCGCAAGTGAATTGTTGCCTGAGGTAACTGCTCTTGGCTCCACAGCAGCAGCCAGAGAATTATCACACGAAGAAATTCTTGCAATGATTCAAGCATTTGGAGACACAACAAGAAGAGCAATTGAAGCGGGATACGATGGTGTTGAGATTCATGGAGCTCATGGATTTTTAATTCAAAACTTCTGGTCACCATCTACTAACCAACGTACAGATCAATGGGGCGGCACACTTGAAAACCGTTTACGGTTTCCATTAGCTGTTATTGAAGAAATTAAATCGGTTATTGCAAAACATGCTACAAAGCCTTTCATGGTAGGATATCGTCTGTCACCTGAAGAATCATCCAAAGCAGATGGATTACGTATGCAAGATACGTACGAATTAATCGATTTTCTGGTAGAACAAGATCTGGATTATATCCATGCTTCGTTAGATCATTTGTCCTCTAAGCCTGTAGACGCTCAAGATGACAAAACAAGACTTCAATTAATTCTCGAAAAAGCAAACGGCAGAGTACCTGTACTAGCAGCCGGTTCTGTGACAACAGCCGATGAAGCGATTGAATATGTAGAATCAGGATTACCAGTAATCGCGCTTGGACATGCACTAATTATGAATCCAGATTGGGTTGAAAAAGTAGAAAGCGGACGCGAGTCTGAGATCACTTCTGAATTAAATCTTTCTCGTATTGAGCTTCCAGAAAAATTGGTAACCATTCTTAAAAACGCACCAGGGTGGTTTAATATTACCGAATAAAGTAAGATAATTAGTACTATACCAATATATTAAAAAGAGAACCTTCTTAGATGAGTTCTCTTTTTTATTGTCTACTGATATACAAATAATCGAATAAAAAATAAATAAAAGCTTCTCTTTTACCTTTTCCCGATTGAATACACCTCCTACGGGTAAAGAACAACTAAAAGGAAAAGGAGGAATATAATGTTTAATATGAAATCAAAAGGTAAAGCGTTAACAGTAGCTGTATTGATTGCTTTACCACTGTCTACTATCGCAGGTATCATACCATCTATATCCTCATCAGAAACTGCAATCGCTGCTACAACATCGACGACTACCCAATCCAAAATTACCAGTGCGTTAAAAGGTGGCTATACCGTTGCAGCTACTAAGCTAGATGTACCGTGGTCTATACAGTTCTCTGGCAATACTGCTTATATCACACAACGTGGTGGCGGTATCGTACAGATCAAGAATGGCAAGCAAACCGTACAAAAAGTACAAACCAAAAAACCACTTCGTGTTGTAGGTGAAGCAGGATTGACAGGATTTGTACTCGATCCTAAATTTACTACAAATAAAATGGCTTATATTTATCACGCCTATGAGAAAAATGGACAAGGATTCAACCGAATCGTCAAAGTAAAATTAGTCGGCAATGTCTGGAAAGAGCAAAGTAAGCTAGTCGAAGGGATTCCCGGTGGGCGTATCCATGAAGGTGGACGTTTAGCGTTTGGCCCGGACGGTATGCTGTATAGTACAGCCGGTGAAACGAATCGTAGAGAGCTATCTCAAGATCTGAAGAGCTTAGGTGGTAAAATTCTACGGATGACGTCTACAGGTAAAATCCCTAAAGACAATCCGATCAAAAATTCATACGTCTATGCTTATGGACTACGTAACTCGCAAGGAATCGCATGGACATCTGATGGCAAATTATACGCATCTGATCATGGCCCAAGTGGCGCACCTATCCCGGGCGGTGGCACAGATCGTACAGGCCTAGATGAAATGAATCTAATCAAACCAGGTTCCAACTACGGCTGGCCTAAGATTATGGGTAACGAAACCGCACCAAATATGGTTTCTCCGCTCTATGTCGCTAGTTCCAAAGCAATCGCTCCATCTGGTATCGCTACAACACCAGACGATAAAATACTTGTTGCTACACTGGCAGGCAAAAGTCTGAAAGAATTCGACCCTGTCTCCAAAAAAATGACCGATATCTTAACAGATGTAGGACGTGTACGTGATGTAGCAATTCATAACGGTAAGATTTACGTTATTACCAACAATACCGCAGGTGGAACACCAGAGAAGAACGATGATCGCTTGCTGATTTTAAAATAAGGAAAAGTCATTGTAGATTATGCTACTACGTCATAATCCAAATAAAAGAAGTAGTCAGGGCATGATGTCTGTGCAAGATTGCTTCTTTTTTATGTTCTACAGCAAAGTGGTATGATCTAATTAAATACAGTAAGAGAGGAGCATATATGAAGAATACCCAATTGATTATTGTCGAAGGTCTGATGGGAACAGGCAAAACGTCCACCGCTTCTTTTATTCAGAAATATGTAGAACAACAGCATATAGAAGCAAGTGTATTTTTGGAAGGAGACTTGGATCATCCGGTTGATTTTGAAGGCGTCGCTTGTTTGAATGAAGAAGAGTATACTTCACTATTGCATCAGTTTGTACATGACCAAGAATGTATTCAGCAAATCGTCCATATTCAAGGGCACAATTACTTTTTCTTTTATCAAAAAGCAAAACAGATGTTAGCAGATACATTTCCAGACGATTTGTATACATATATAGCGACTTATGATATTTATGAATTACCGTTAGCTCGACATTGCGAAGTGCTGTTACAGAGTTGGAGAGACTTTGCAGAGCGATTAGCATCTACAGATGAAATAATTATTTTAGAATGTTGTTTTTTTCAAAATCCTATGTGTATGTTATTAGCAAAAAGTAATGCCGATCAGTCAGTAATTACTCAGTATATACTTGAGCTTGCTGATATTATTCAACCTCTTCAACCTGTGCTTATCTATTTGTATCAAGAAGATATTCGCAAAACACTTGATAAAGTAAGTACAGAGCGATCTTCTGAATGGTTAGACTTTGTGATCTGGTATTATACAGAACAAGAATATGGCAAAGCGCATCAATTAAGTGGGTTAGACGGTCTGATAGAAAGTCTGAAAGTACGAAGAACATTAGAATTAGAGATTTTGGAGCAATTGAATATGAATAAATTACTGATTGATAACTCGGCACTTCATTGGGAACAAATACAGCAAAAACTTATAGATTATTTAAATGAGTCGAAGAACAGCTAATTGTAGTTAGTATAAGCATGTATATAACCCGTTTAATTAATATTGTAAATAAATAATAAATAAAAAGAGGCTCTTCCAGATACATAGTATCTAGGAGAACCTCTTTTTTATTCGTTTATAATGCTATCCTACAGTGATCTTTACACCGTAACACCACTTCCATGATACCGCCCTTTCGGCACGACCAATGGTGAGCCAGAGATAGGGTCAGGAATCACTGTACAATCCAATCCAAAAATCTCTTTCACCCGTTCACTGGTAACCACTTCCGCAGGTGTACCTTGTGCAACCAGCTTGCCGGTATGGAGAGCAAACATATGATCCGCATATCGCGCTGATAAGTTAATATCGTGAAGCACCATTACGATAGTAGTCCCATGCTTACGATTCAGATCGGTCAACAGATCGAGAATCTCTACTTGATACGTAATATCTAGAAAAGTAGTCGGTTCATCCAAAAATAAAATATCGGTTTGTTGCGCCAAAGCCATCGCGATCCAGACCCGTTGACGTTGTCCACCGGATAGTTCGTCGATATTGTGATTAGCGAATTGCGTAATATCCATAATTGTCATTGCTTCGGCAACAGCTTCATAATCTTTTTTGCTCCAGCTTCCGAACATCTTCTGATGAGGGAATCGTCCTCGTCCGACCAGATCAGCGACTGAAATGCCTTCAGGCACAATAGGCGACTGGGGAAGCAGTCCGATGATACGGGCTAATGCCTTGGCAGGGAATTTGCTAATCGGCTTGCCATCCAATGTGACATGACCGGATGTTGGCTTGATTAATCGAGCTAACGTTTTGAGTAGTGTCGATTTACCGCAACCATTTGACCCGATAATCACACTGATCTGATGGCTCGGTATCGTCAGGTCTACGCCATGAATAACAGTCTTATGTTCATATCCTGCGACTAATTGTTCCGCTTGAAACAGATGTGTCGGCTTCATTATAGTTCCCCCTTTTGATTCATTCGGATCAGCAAGAAGATCAGATAAGGCGCTCCGAGTAATCCGGTAATGATACCTACGGGGAATCTGTACTCAAAAGCAAATTGTCCGATCAGATCGGCAGCTAGCACTAGATTCACACCGACCAATCCTGCGGGCACAATATTGGACGAACCTACACCGACCAATCTTTTGGCAATTGGCCCGGCTAGAAATGATACAAAAGCGATCGGCCCTGTAGTGGCGGTCGCAATGGCTACCATACAGACCGAGCTGACGATTAGCGCAATTCGTGTTCGATCGGTATTTACACCTAATGAGAAAGCCGATTGTTCACCCAATTCTAATATGCTCAAATGTTTGCTCAGTCCGATAATAATTGGTGAACCGATGAGTACAATGATCATCAGTGGTGGCAATTCACGCATCTGTGAACCATTTAGACTTCCTGTTAACCACCGCAGTGCTGACGGGATATCTTGTTGAGCACTGATCAATAACAGATAAGAGATCACTGCATCCAGCATCGCCTGAATACCGATTCCGACTAGAATTAAGCGTCCAATTGAAAAGACTTTTCCTCTAGATAATATATAAATAAAAATAACTGTAATTAACCCTGCGATGACCGAAGCAATCGAGATAACAGCGTTGTTAGCATGCAGAATCACAATACAAAATACGGCTGCTGCACTTGCACCTGACGTAATTCCGATCACATTCGGGTTCGCTAGTGGATTACGTAATATCGTTTGAAACGTATAGCCAGCTACCCCAAAAGCAAAGCCTGCAAAAAGACCTGCTAACATACGTGGCAAACGAATCGTACTCACAGCAAATGAAACGCCTTTGATCTTTTCCCCTGACAGTGCACGAATCACATCTTCTAAAGGATAGATCGTATTGCCCAGTACAAGCATCGCGCAACAAAGCACAACAGCCAGTATCGCAAGCAGTCCAGTCACAAGCAACCAGCGGCGGTGTCGTTGACGTCTACCTGCTTGGATAAATTCAATCGCAGACTGACTCATAGTGAACGTACTTTCGAGCGCATCGCCAGTATGATTAAAATAGGAGCGCCAATAAATGCAGTGACTACACCAACTTCAAGTTCACCTGGATTACTGATCAGTCTGCCGCCGACATCAGATATCGTTAAAATAATAGCGCCTGTGATCGCTGACATCGGAATCAATAACCGCAAATCAGCTCCCACTATTAGCCGTATCACATGAGTTGCTAGTAAGCCGACAAAGCCGATTGGCCCCGCTAATGCTGTAGCTGCTCCGCATAATAGAACCCCTGCTAAGGCTGCAATAAATCGTAATGTTCCGGTGCGTACACCAAGACCTGTAGCAACATCGTCACCGAGTGCAAGTGCATTTAGCGCAGGTGCAGTAATCAGACCGATTATCAATCCGACTGCCAAAAACGGGATAAAGGTAGCTATCGCGCTCCAATTTGCAGAGCCGACGCTACCTACTTGCCAGAATCTAAATTGATCCATTACATACGAACGAGGAATCATAATGGCGGTGACGAGTGAAGAAAGAGCCGCACTGGTCGCTGCCCCTGCTAATACAAGCTTGATCGGTGTAGCTCCACCACGTCCCATCGAGCCGATTCCAAAAACGAATACGGCTGTGATGGCTGCTCCCGCTAGCGCTAACCAGATATATTGACTGGCATGACTAATATTGAGAAAAGCGATCCCGAATACAACAAACAACGATGCACCTGTATTGACTCCTAATATACTAGGATCAGCAATCGGGTTGCGGGTCACAGCTTGCATCAATGCTCCTGATACACCAAGAGCTGCTCCACAACATAAGCTGAACACTGTACGAGAAATGCGTTTGCGAACAATATTCGCTCCATATGTATCGACATTGGGATGAAATAACCCATTGATCAATTCATGCCACCCCACTGATCGTGAACCTAAGACCAGTGAGGCAACAATACTGATAATCAGTAAGATCAAGCAACTAATCAGCACCCAGATGAAATGTTTAGGTAGATGTGAATGTACCTGTTTACGATTAGAAAGAGTTGAACTATCCATTTACTTTATCAGCAGCAGCACCGATTAATTTCAGATATTCATCGATGGTGTATGAAATCGAAAGTGGATTAGGTGTGCCAGCAGCGACTAAAGGCGTATCGCTTGTAATAAATGCTACAGAACCTCTTTGGATCGCAGGAATTTTACCGAGCAATGGATCAGCTTTGACAGCTTGATACAATTTGTCATCACCATAGCCGATTAAGATATCTGCATCATTTAACGCTTCTGCATTTTCAGCACTCAAGCTTAAAGAATAGCTTTTCGGATCTTTAATTTCTTTGGTAATACTTGCTGGAGCTTCCATACCTAATTCTTTTAAAAACGCTACGCGAGAATCAGCAGGTGTATAGATATGAAGCTTCGACATATCAGTATCCGAGAAATTTACCCAGACGACTGTTTTACCTTTGATTTGCGGATAAGCACTTAACTTGTCATTGACTAATTTCTCAGTATCTTTGATTAATTGTTCGCCTTGCGCTTTCATACCCATACCGGTTGCATTAAGTAGCACTTGTTCACGCCACGTAGTTGCCCAGGGAGCAGTTGGATAAGCGACAACAGGTGCAATTTGGCTTAATGTATCGTAATCTTCTTGCGTAATACCGGAGTACGCTGCAAGAATAACATCCGGGTTAGAATCGGAAATCGCTTCAAAATCCAGTCCGTCAGTATCTTGGAAAACGTTTGGATTTTTGACGCCAAGTTCATCTAGCTTTTTGGCTGTCCATGGTAACAGTCCACTACCATCTTGAACACCAAAGTTCGCTGCGGAAAATCCTACAGGCACAACGCCAAGTGCAAGAGCTACATCTTGATTTGCCCATTGTATAGTGGCTACACGTTCAGGCTTGCTTTCGATGACCGTCTCGCCAAGAGCATGCTTGATCACGATTGGATATTCGGTCGTATCTGCCGGTGTAGCAGCCGTCTCTGTATTGGTTGATTCTGTTGGTGCTGAAGTCGTTGGTGATACTACTTGATTGTTGGAACAACCAACAAGCGCAACAATCGACATGATTAAGATCAGTACCGCGGTAAAAGATAACTTCTGTCTCGTATTCATAATGATCCCCTTTCGTACTCGAGCCATGTCGGTCGTAGCACTTTATCGCTAATATGGTGTTGATTATCTTAAATGAGTAAACTCAAATGAAATATAACAATATGTAATACATGATAATGATTATCAACCTCAATAATATAGCGTTTTCTCTCTAGCAGTGTCAATGAAAAAATGGCAATTTTACAAGGAAATTCGCGATTATTCTTCTCTTTTCGCTAAAGTATGTATGCATTGGTATAATAAACTTTTTTACATCATAAGCAGATAGTGGTTTACAATATATTTATAGATATTTCCATGAAATCGTAAATGATTAATCTCAAGAAAGCAGGATATTATAAAATGACAGAACAGCACCAACAACGTTACCGTTTTAGCGAAGCACCGATATGGAGTCTGCAACGCAAATATTATGAAGATGCAGGCTTAGAAGCATGGAGAAATGATCAGGTTCCACAATATATCACAAGCAATCCAGCAACAGCGATTGCGTATGCGGAAATGATTTTTGCTTTTTTGCAAGATCAGATGAATCAAGGATTAGGCGCAGAACCGGTCTATATTGTCGAACTGGGTGCAGGAGCAGGTCGTCTTGCGTACCATGTACTATATGAATTGCAAAAGCTAAAAGAATACGCCGGAATCGATCTGCCAGAGTATCATTATGTGATGACTGATCTAGCAATGAGCAATGTGATCGGATGGAGAGAACACCCTGCTTTACAACCGTTTATCGAGCAAGGGATTCTGGATTTTGCTCCATTTGATGCGATGCAAAGTGATGCTCTTCATCTGACGGTATCGGGTCAAGTGATTAAGCAAGGGGAGCTTACGCAACCGTTACTAATTATTGCGAACTACTTTTTCGATGCGATTCCGCAGGAATTGATCTATGTAGATGAAGGCAGTATTTATGAAGCTGATGTCTATATCGAATATTCCAAAACAGGCGCAGAATTTGAAGCGCTGACGACATCGCAACAACTCAATCATATTCATTTAAGTTATGAATATCGCAAAGCACCGGAATATGAGCAAGATGATTATATCTATCGTGATCTGATTGCGATCTATCAAGAACGTCTAGAAGATGCTCATATTTTATTTCCCAAAGTGGGACTCGAATGTCTGGATCGTCTGGATGCGTTATCTCAATCGGGCTTTATGTTGCTGACTGCTGATAAAGGGGATCATTTGATCGAAAATTGGGAATTTGCAGAACCGCCTGAATTGGTGTTGCATGGTAGCTTCTCCTTAATTGCGAATTACCATGCGGTACAATATGTGTTCCAGCAAAAAGGAGCAGAAATTTTATTTGTTCCGCATCATTACAACAATATCAATGTAGGTTGTATCTTACATGTAGCACAACCGAAAAAATATACCAATACACGATTAGCATATCGCCGTTCAGTCGAACGTTTTGGGCCGGATGATTTCTTCAGTCTCAAAATGTGGATTGATCGTCATCTGGATGAGTTAGGGATGCAACAAATATTAAGCTTTTGGCGCTTAGGTGGTTATGATGCTGAATTCTTTATTCAGACGACCAAGCAAATATCGGCATTATTGCCAGAAGCCAATGACGAAGAAAAGAAAGACCTCTGGATGGGTATTCAGAAAATGTGGTCATCGTTCTATGTGATGCCACAGCGGTATGATCTGGCACTGGATGCAGGTCTGATTTTATTTGAAATGGATATGTTTGAAGAAGCGAAGCAATATCTAGAAATATCGGTGGCTCAAGAGCAAGACGAAGTGGTGTCGACCGTTTACTATTGTCTGGCGATTGCTTGTCTGGAACTTGATCTAATGGATCAAGCAGAAGAGTACTTGAAGCAATTACTTGTTCTTGAACCGGATCACGAAGAAGCATTAGCGTTAATGTCGGTGTTGACGGCTGAAGAATAATCACTGGCATGACTAGATAGTGATACGCTTGAAATTAAGAAGCATTGAAGAGAATGATGATCTCTTTGATGCTTCTTTTATTTGCCTATACATAGACAATCACAGACCAATATCGCTAACTTGTACGTACATATTTAATCTATAATAAAACTTGTCTAAAAATAATAGAAATAAGAGTATTTAATAACTTTAATGCGTTATATTTCAAGCTTAAAAAGCTTTTATAGTGCATTTTAGCTTAATTTTGGATTTTAAAAATAAGTATCTAAGATGATCTATACTATAACATTTAGAAGATAATAGCATATTTTTATTCTTTTTAAGATCAAAAAATACATATCACGTTGACAAATGTACGTACAAAAAATATACTGTAACTGTTACAAAAAGAAAACGCATTCTTTTTAAAAAGAATATTAGAGATAACCATACTTATAGATAATGTAGAGATTTTTTTTCAGAAATATATGCTTTATTCAGCACTACCATCTTATCAATACTAGACTGCAACAAGAGAGGGGACTACATGAGCATGAATCATGTGGATATGAAAGAAGCGATTATGAACGGAGAGACGTCGCTCGGGATTGAATTTGGTTCGACACGAATTAAAGCGGTATTGATCAACAAGCAATTTGAGACAATCGCATCGGGCAGTTATGAATGGGAAAATCAACTGAAAGATGGATTCTGGACATATGATCAAGCAAACATTATTACAGGCATGCAGACTGCTTATCGTGAAATGAAGCAAGAAGTAGAACGTCAATATGGAATCACATTACAGACGGTCGGATCGATCGGATTTTCAGCGATGATGCATGGATATGTGGCATTGGATCAACAAGGCGAATTACTGGTTCCTTTCCGTACATGGCGCAATGCGACAACAGGAGTCGCAGCAAAAGAATTGACTGAACTATTCCAATTCAATATTCCTGAGCGCTGGAGTATTGCACATCTGTATCAAGCGATTTTGAATCAAGAAGAGCATTTGCCACGGATCGCTTCACTCACCACATTAGCTGGATACATACACTGGTTGTTAACAGGCAATCAAGCAGTTGGTATCGGCGATGCTTCCGGCATATTCCCGATTGAAGAAGCGACTCACAATTATCATCCGTCGATGCTGACTCAATTTAACGAATTGATTGCTGATAAAGGGTACACATGGACAATCGAAGATTTATTACCGAAAGTGTATCGTGCCGGTGAACAAGCAGGTTTATTAACAGAAGCAGGCGCTCAATTGCTTGATACGACACAAACACTGCAACCGGGTATTCCGTTGTGTCCACCAGAAGGTGATGCCGGAACAGGTATGGTTGCGACCAATAGTGTCAAAAAGCGCACCGGTAATATTTCGGTAGGTACGTCGGTATTTGCCATGATCGTACTGGAAAAAGAGTTGTCTAAAGTTCATCCAGAGATTGATATTGTAACGACTCCAGACGGTAGCCCTGTCGGAATGGTACATGCTAACAACTGTTCTAGCGATATCAACGCATGGTTAGGATTGTTCCGCGAATTTTCCGAAGCGATGGGATACGAAGCCGATAATGCCAAGTTGTTCAGCGTGATGTTTAACAAAGCGCTTGAAGCTGATCCAGATGGTGGCGGACTTCTAAGCTATGGTTATTATTCCGGTGAAAATATTACAGGTATCGAAAAAGGTCGCCCATTATTTGTCCGCTCACCGGAAAGTCGCTTTAATCTAGCGAACTTTATGCGTACTCATCTATTCTCTGCTTTCGGTGCATTGAAGATTGGTATGGATATTTTGACCAAGCATGAAAATGTAGCGATCGATAGTATTCTGGCTCATGGCGGTCTATTCAAAACGCCTGTAGTCGGACAGCGTATCGTGGCAGCCGCTATGAATGTACCGATCTCAGTTATGGCTACAGCAGGCGAAGGTGGCGCATGGGGAATGGCGTTACTTGCTTCTTATATGATGAACAAAGACGAACAGGAAAGTCTAGATGTCTTTTTGGAGCAAAAAGTATTCCATGATGTTGTCGGTGAACAAGTACAACCGGATGCAACCGATGTGAAAGGTTTTGAAGCGTTTATCGAGCGTTACCAACAAGGATTAGCGATTGAACAAGCGGCTGTAGATCATTTGTTAGAGAACGGGAGGAATTAAGCATGTTAGAGCAGTTAAAAGAAGAAGTCTATCAAGCGAATCTAGAATTACCGAAGCATGGATTGGTCAAATTTACATGGGGTAATGCGAGTGCTGTTGATCGCGAAAGCAATCTATTTGTCATCAAGCCAAGCGGTGTCGATTACGAGACGATGAAGCCTAGCGATATGGTAGTCGTTGATCTGGATGGCAATGTTGTTGAAGGGGATATGAGACCTTCTTCCGATACAGCGACTCATGCAGTTCTGTACAAGCATTATCCGCAAATTGGCGGCATTGTGCATACTCACTCTACATGGGCAACGATCTGGGCGCAAGCGGGTCTGGATGTTCCTGTAATGGGAACAACACATGCAGATACATTCTATGGCGCTGTACCTTGTGCACGCTTTTTGAATCAAGCGGAGATTGATCGTGGATATGAAGCAGAGACAGGCAATGTCATTATCGAGACGTTCGAGCAACGTGGACTTGATGTAATGGCGATTCCAGCCGTATTGCTTCACGGTCATGCACCATTTACATGGGGCAAAGATGCGAAGTCTGCTGTAGTCAATAGCGTCGTGCTAGAAGAAGTCTGCAAAATGAATCTATATGCACGTCAACTGAACAACTTTGCTAAAGAATTGCCACAGAATATTTTGGACAAACATTACCTGCGCAAACATGGTAAAGACGCGTATTACGGTCAAAAATAATATAAGCAATCTTTTTGAATATAGATTACAAGATGATGGTGGCTTATTAAAGTAGCCATGTATGCCACTTTCTTTACACACTGAATTGGTTTTCAATCAACTCACTTTTAAATAACTCTCACTAATATAAATACGAAAAGAGGATGAAATAATATGTCAGCAGCAACTAAACAATTTTGGTTCGTAGTCGGTTCACAACATTTGTATGGAGAAGAAGCTTTGGGACAAGTTAAAGCAAATGCACAAAAAATCGCTGATTCACTAAACGCTAGCGGAGTATTGCCTTATCCATTAGTATTGCAAGATTTGGCTGTAAGCGCAGATAAAATCACAAGTATTATGAAAGAAGTCAATTATCGTGACGAAGTAGCAGGTGTGATCACATGGATGCATACTTTCTCTCCTGCAAAAATGTGGATTCGTGGTACGAAATTGCTACAAAAACCGTTGCTTCATTTGGCAACACAATATAACGAAAGTATTCCGTGGTCTACAATTGATATGGACTTTATGAACTTGAACCAAGCGGCACATGGTGATCGTGAATATGGATTTATCAATGCGCGTCTAGGCAAACAAAACAAAATCGTTGTCGGCTACTGGGAGCGTCCAGAAGTACAACAGCAGATCGCTGACTGGATGGATGTTGCTTTTGCTTATAACGAAAGCTTCAATATTAAAGTGGCTCGTTTTGGCGACAATATGCGTAATGTTGGCGTAACTGAAGGCGATAAAGTCGAAGCACAAATTCAATTTGGCTGGACAGTCGATTATTACGGTATTGGCGATCTTGTAGAATACGTCAACGCTGTAACAGAGCAAGAAATCGACGAATTGCTTGCTCAATATAAAGAGTTATATGACTTTGAATATGGCACGTATAGTCAGGAAGCTTGGGAAGCAAGTGTACGTGTACAAGTAAGTTATGAGATTGCAATCAAGCGTTTCTTGGATAACGGTGGTTACACAGCATTTACAACTAACTTTGAAGACTTGCATGGTATGAAGCAACTTCCAGGTCTTGCTGTTCAACGTCTGATGGCGCAAGGTTATGGTTTTGCAGGTGAAGGTGATTGGAAAACAGCGGCATTGGATCGCTTGATGAAAGTGATGAGCCATAACGAAAATACAGGCTTTATGGAAGATTACACGTATGAAATGGCAGCAGGTCAAGAAGCGATCTTGCAATCTCATATGTTAGAAGTTGACCCTACTCTTGCAAGTAGCAAACCAAAAGTGGTTGTATCTCCACTGGGAATCGGCGACCGCGAAGATCCAGCTCGTCTTGTATTTGATGGTAAAGCAGGCGAAGGTGTAGTTGTATCAATGGCTGACTTTGGTACTCATTACAAATTGCTGATCAACGAAGTATCTGCATTTGAGCCTACGGTTCCTGCACCGAACTTACCGGTAGCACGTGTACTATGGCAAGTAAAACCTAACTTCCAAGACGGCGTACGCGCTTGGATCGAAAATGGTGGCGGTCACCATACAGTTGTATCCTTGAACCTTACAACCGACCAAATCGTAACATATGCAAAATTAGTAAACTTGGATTATGTCATCATTAAATAAGTGATGAGCTAAATTATATGCGATAAATGATTGCACATGTAAAGCCGGGTGTATGGCTGGCTTTACATGTGCTTTTTATATGAAAAGCATATCTAACCTAGCCTTTAAAATAACGAAGTAACAAATGTTGCTTCTGGAAAGGTATGGTCTGATCCTTTCATTAACACTCCACCTTTATTTTTTAAATGCATATCAAAGAAATCAAGCATATACGCATCAATTATAGAAGAAGCTCGTTCAGGAGCTATTTTGCCTGTAATGCCTATCATTTTAAAGATCGGTGAAACGAACTGCACATCAGTAAAATTTAAATGCTCTGTATTTTTGATATATATCACTTGTCCGCCTGAAGCAATCGTTTCATGGATTTGTTGCAGTTCTAGCTTTTTATTTTCTCTTTCTTGTATAAACCATTCTTTGCTGTTACCTGTACGTTGAATCTCTTCATCGGTGTAAATATGATGATTGATCACCATGTTGAATTGGTCGAAGTTGCTTTCCGAGTGTATAAATAAAAAGGGTTTGTGTAATCCTGTTCTGTCATGCAGACGATAAAGTCCACCATCCAGATCTATTCCAGCCGTAATTCGTGGATCATAAGAAGCATCGTAAGCAGTCGCTCCACCGATAGAATGACCGAATACTCCAATATGAGCGAAATCTATTTTGCCTTTGAACAGACTTGGAATAGAGCCAGATTGAATAAGTTGAAATTGATCCAATACAAAGGTAACATCATCAGTTAATACTTTTCCTAACTTGTTACGATTTGCTCTTTCTGTCTGATAGTCATGATCAGGAGAAAATAAGTTGTCTGTTGTACTGGTAGTGATTCGCCCATCCGGGAACTTTGTTGCAAATGTATTATAAGTATGGTCGATAACAGCGACGATGTAGCCATGACTTGCAAGATTTTCAGCTTGTGAAGTATGAAGAAATCGGGAAGAAGCATTACCTGGATTGGCAATAATAAGTGGATATGAAGTTTGTGCTGAAGAGAGCGCACTTTCCGAATAAGAATGACTGGATACGTATTGCAAATGTTGGAATGTAAACCCGGGAATACTGTAGTTCTGCGCCAGATACGGAAGAATAGCAGTATCCGGTATAAAAGGAACGTATTTGCCTGTGCTAGCTTCCGAAGGATACCATACCTGAACCATCAATTCTCTGTTGCTTTTACCAGATGTGCCAAATATGTCTGGCTGTTGATTATTGGTGAAATGAAAAGTGGTGGTGCTTACCGGCAATGAACCGGTGGGAGCAGGAAGATCGAATACAGGAAATATGTAGAGTAAGCACGCTGTAGCAATCAGCCCGATGATACTAACAAGCCGACCTAGCACTTTGCCTATTCGTGATGTATTGGGTATAGTTTTCGGTGTTCTACGAGCATTAATAATAGAGCGTATATACATCAGTATCGTAAATCCGTATAAAAATAATAACTGGATTCGGTATCCTTCTATAAGCAAATGGATGACTAGCAAAAGCAAGCTAATTCCGCTAGTGAAAAGCAATGCTAATTTACGTATGCGGGGATTGGTTACAAACAGACTCGATAATAAACATACGTTAAAAAACAACAATAGTATTTCAAAAAGTCTCATGTTCAGTCCTCCTACAAATACATGTTGATCAAGTAGATAAGATTAATATAGAAGAACGAACAGAGCGTTACTCATTGATTTAGATTACATTTGCCTTACACACGTGTAAGCTGTACAAATTGCTCCAAATTCATGCATTAACTATAGTCAGTATCTTATGATTTCACGTGAAACATCTTGGCAGAGAAGCAAATATAATAGGATCAATCTGCCCGATAGCAAAAAGATAATCTAAGCAAATCCGTTATACCTAAAAGCTTGGAATTACGGTATAATACTAAATAAGTAGTAAACCTATCTAAATTTGCAGGGGATTTTATAGTACATTCACTGATGAACTGGACTTAGAAGCAGGCATAATAACGATCTATTCATGCGATAACAAAGGGGTAATAAATAATGTCTAGTACAACAGGTAAAAGCGCACTCCTTATGATGGATATGCAAAATAGTATTGTTTCCCGTTATGTACAAGATGAAGCTCAATTGCTTCCTTTTCAAAAAGCGTTACAAACCGCGCATAAGTATCAGATTCCAGTTATCTATGTACGGGTGATGTTTCGAGAAGGGTATCCAGAGATTAGTATGCATAATAAAATGTTTGGCGGGATTGCGCAGCGTGGAGGATCGGCTATTCCAGAGGACATGGTGCAGATTCACGAGTCGCTCAAGCCTCAACCACAGGACATTATCGTCAACAAGCGTAGAGTCAGTGCTTTTACAGGTAGCGATCTAGAAGTGATCTTACGTGCTCAACAGATTGATACGTTGATTCTGAGCGGTATAGCAACCAGTGGCGTGGTTTTATCGACGTTGCGAGAAGCAGCAGATAAAGACTTTATTTTGAATGTACTTTCTGATGCATGTATAGATGGAGATGATGAAGTCCATCAATTACTGATTGAAAAAGTATTTCCAATGCAAGCTGAAGTGCTGACTGTAGATGCGTGGGCAGAGTCTTTGTCAAAATAACTAACCAGACAATAGGTATGAGCTACAGTAGAAACAAGCAGATGCTGGGTAAGTTATATAAGATCAGTCTATATCTTCAAACGATCTCTAATTCATATCATTTTGCTTGCAGATGGAATATGATTTGAATAGACTTTAGAAGAATAGTGCGTACTGTGTATAAACACTTCAATTGAACAGAATTTAATACCGCTACAATTTATCTTCTATGCTTTTTTTGAAAGCGTATCCAATAAAGGGAGCTGATCGTTATGACTGTCTATAATGCTGCTTGTGATGTAAGTCAACCGAAGCAAGGTCATTTGCTTACCGATATTCCTGCTCATGATCCATTTGTACTGGCAGATGAATCTACAGGTACGTATTATTTGTATACCGGAGCAGTACCTTCGCTACATGGAGTAGAAGCATATGGAGTATTAACATATACGAGCAAAGATTTGCAGTTCTGGGAAGGGCCTTATGTGGTATTTACAGTACCGGCAGACAGTTGGGCGCATCCGCAACATGGAGCTTGGGCTCCTGAAGTGCATAAGTATCAGGGACGGTATTATTTATTTGTGACACTGCACAATCAGGATCGCAGTCTAGAAGGTGAACCTGTTCAAGGGTATGCCAAGCATTGGAGAGGTACCGTTATTGCAGTAAGTGATTCACCAGCAGGCCCTTTTGAAATGATTCAAACGGACGCTCCTGTGGTTTCTCCTACTGTCATGACACTTGATGGTACACTGTATCTTGATGAAGAACATACACCGTGGATGGTCTACTGCCATGAATGGATTCAGACGATCGATGGGACGATAGAAGCTATACGTCTGACAGAAGATTTGTCTACTGCTGTTGGAGAGCCTATCACTTTGTTACAAGCATCTTCTGCACCTTGGATTCAGCAGAATGATAGACAAGACCTATCCAATCATTCAGAAATCAACGTCTATGTGACTGATGGTTGTCAGTTATATCGTACATCTGGTGGGAAACTGATGATGTTATGGTCAAGTTATGAAGAGGATCGTTATGTACAGACGATCGCTCGTTCGATTAGTGGCACTTTAGCAGGGCCGTGGGAGCAATTGCAACCGCTGGTCAAAGAAGATAGTGGTCATGGCATGCTTTTTCAGACATTTGAACAGCAATGGATGTTGATCTTGCACCGACCTTTTGCAATGCCAGCATCCCGTTGTT
Source organism: Paenibacillus nicotianae (assembly GCF_042681745.1). Taxonomy (NCBI): domain Bacteria; kingdom Bacillati; phylum Bacillota; class Bacilli; order Caryophanales; family Paenibacillaceae; genus Paenibacillus; species Paenibacillus nicotianae. The sequence goes on from NZ_JBHUGF010000011.1 coordinate 82,906, forward strand.
ATCTATATGAAATCGAAGATACTGGAGATGCATTTCAATTAAAATATCCTGCTCAAGCATAGTAAATATAGAGATACGATAAGTATTGTATCGTGAAGGATACGTTATGATTTAAGAACAGATAACGTATCCTTTTGCCCTACATATTATGTATAATATAACATAATAAAAGAAGGATATTGCTAGACAAAAGCAGAGTAACCCGATAGACTTTAAGTTGTACGACTTTTTCAGTCAATATTCTCATTTTTTACCAGATCAAAATAGTTTATAATGAAGAGATACATGCCGATAATATTTTAAATAGAAGATAATTTGGTTATAATGAATACAGATAACGTATATTCCTGAGTGGAGCTTTGCTTCTGGAATGACCTGGATAGAAGCGCCTGCTCTTTTTTGCAAATATAAAGAGATAAAGGAAGGTTTTTATGAACAGCATACCGAAAAAAACAGACATTATCTTAATTGGTGCCGGAGTCATGAGTGCGACTTTGGGGTCATTGCTTAAAGAGTTAGCACCGGAGTGGGAAATTAAAGTGTTTGAGAAGCTAGCCAGTGCAGGAGAAGAAAGCTCTAACGAATGGAATAATGCAGGAACCGGTCACGCTGCACTGTGTGAACTGAATTATACGTCTGAAAAGCCAGATGGATCGATTGATATTAGCAAAGCAGTAAATATCAACGAACAATTTCAACTGTCCAAACAGTTCTGGTCTCATCTAGTGAAGCGCAATATTATCCGTCAACCACAAGACTTTATCAAGCCGATTCCACATATGAGTTTTGTCTTAGGACAAAGTAATGTTACTTTTCTCCATAAAAGATTTAAAGCGCTTTCGGCAAATCCGTTATTTCAAGGAATGGAATATTCAGAAGATCCAAACAAGTTAAAACAATGGATTCCACTGATGATGGAAGGTCGTACATCCAATGAACCGATAGCAGCGACCAAAATTGATTACGGAACTGATGTGAACTTTGGAGCATTAACCCGTATGTTATTCGACGATCTCAAAACTAAAAATGTAGAAATACACTATAACCATATTATTAAAGATATCAAACGTGCTTCTGATGGTGGATGGGAAGTGAAAGTCCACAATATTAGCACAGGCAAAACCGATCATCATATCGCCAAATTTATCTTTATTGGCGGTGGTGGCGGTAGTCTACCGTTGCTACAAAAAACAGGTATTCCTGAATCTAAGCATATCGGTGGCTTTCCGGTAAGTGGCGTATTTATGTCATGTACGAATCAAGAAGTGATCGAGCAACATCATGCCAAAGTATATGGTAAAGCCAAATTAGGCGCTCCGCCAATGTCTGTACCGCATTTAGATACACGTTATATTGGCAACAAAAAAGCATTATTGTTCGGGCCATTTGCAGGCTTTTCACCGAAATTCTTGAAAACGGGTTCAAATATGGATCTGATCAATTCTGTCAAACCAAACAATTTATTCACGATGTTAGCCGCAGGTGCGAAAGAGATGGCATTAACCAAATATTTGATTCAACAAGTGATGTTGTCAAACGATAAACGTATGGAAGAAGTACGCGAATTTGTTCCTAATGCTAGAAGCGAAGATTGGGAAATTGTGATCGCTGGTCAGCGTGTACAAGTTATCAAAGACACAGAGGATGGCAAAGGAACACTTCAATTCGGAACAGAAGTGGTCAGTGCAGCGGATGGATCGATTGCTGCTTTGTTAGGCGCTTCGCCGGGAGCTTCGACGGCTGTAAATGTTATGCTTGATCTTTTTCAGAAATGTTTCCCGCAACGGATGCCAGAATGGGAACCTAAGCTTAGAGAGATTATTCCTTCCTATGGTAAAAGGCTGGCGGAACATCCAGACCTGTTCCAGAGTATTCATGCGTCCACTTCTGAAACGTTAGGTCTAACCAACTATTCAGCAACCGAATTGGATATGGATACCAAAGTATTCAAAAAAGTATAGCTTAATATCTAGCTTTACTACACGAATATATCCTATAAAATCCATATCAAATATCGTAGAACCTTTCATCTATTGCAGATAAAAGGTTCTTTTTTTGCTCAAAATGACATAAATAACCAATGTGAATTAAAGAAAGGATATTCATGTTTAAAATGATTGTCTAAAAACACAAAATGTTGCAATCGTCCCATGTCGCTGATGAAAAGAGGATGCTATAGTGATCACAGTTATATGTAAGCGCTTTACGTAGAGTGATAGTGCTATGTGAAGATATACACATAGATATAGCGAAAGGGGATAAGCAATTGAAAAGAGATAAAAAGATAGCTTCATTGCTGTTAATTGTAGTCATGATGATCGGATTATTACCGATTCATCTTACACCTGCTTTGGCAGCAGACACTCATGATAACGTATTGATCCAAAATGGAGGATTTGAAAGCGACTTTTGGAATGATCAATCGTGGCAAGTGGATTCTTCAGATTGGCAATTCATCGATATTCAGCGCTATGCGTATGCGAATGATTCTTTTATTACACCATCAGAAGATACATATGCATTCAAATATTGGATAAGCGATCAATCCACTATTGATCAGCAAGTTACTGTCAGTCAAAAAGTACCTACTTTATCGGCTGGAAGTTATGAGCTGTCTGTACAGTCGATGGGTGGTGCAGGAGCAGAAGCAGGTCATGTTCTATTGTTCGCAGGCAATGAGCAAAGTAAAGAAGTGGCAACAACAGGCTATAATCAGTGGGGTACTGTAACGTTGAAATTTGTTCTGACCGAGCCAACGTCGGCTCTAAAAATCGGAGCGAAAATAACAGGTGGAGCAGGAGCATGGGGATACATTGATGCAGTGAAGTTGAAGCAGACAAGCACCGATACAGCTACCCCTGTAACAGCAGATATTTTTGTGCAAAAAGTACAGGGATTGAAATCTGATTTTATCAAAGGTGTCGATGTATCAAGTATTATTTCACTAGAACAAAGTGGAGTGCGTTTTTATAATGAACAAGGGATAGAGCAAGATATATTCACCACGTTAAAACAATCCGGCGTCAACTATGTGCGCGTCCGTATATGGAATGATCCGTATACCGCTGATGGCAAAGGATATGGTGGCGGAGATAATGATCTTACCAAAGCGATCCAAATGGGAAAACGGGCAACTGCAAATGGAATGAAATTGTTAGTCGATTTCCATTATTCTGACTTCTGGGCAGATCCGGGTAAGCAACATACCCCGAAAGCGTGGGAAAATCTATCTCTCGCAGATAAAGAGCAAGCCGTCTATACCTACACCAAAACTAGCTTGCAACAGATGATTGACGCAGGAATCGATGTAGGAATGGTGCAAGTCGGTAATGAGACCAACCAATCATTTATCGGTGAAAATAACTGGGTCAATATCAGTAAATTATTCAATCAAGGCAGTCAGGCGATTCGAGCAGTAGATCCTCATATTCTAATCGCTCTGCATTTTACCAATCCAGAGACACCGGGGCGTTATCTTTCTTATGCCAAAGCACTTTCGGAGCAAGGGGTAGACTATGATGTATTTGCTAGTTCATATTATCCGTTCTGGCATGGCACACTGAGCAATTTAACTTCGGTATTGAAGCAAGTCGCTGATACGTATGGCAAAAAAGTAATGGTTGCTGAAACGTCTTATACGTATACTGCTGAAGATGGTGACGGACATGAAAATACAGCACCTCGCAGTTCTGGCCAGACACTGGATTACCCGATCAGTGTTCAAGGGCAAGCCACATCGGTGCGTAATGTGATCAATGCGGTATCGCAAGTTGGAGATGCAGGAATCGGTGTATTTTACTGGGAGCCTGCATGGTTACCTGTAGGGCCCAAAGAAAATCTAGAACAAAATAAAAAACTGTGGGAACAATATGGATCAGGCTGGGCGTCTAGTTATGCCGCAGAATACGATCCAGATGACGCAGGAAAATGGTATGGCGGTAGTGCTGTCGATAATCAAGCATTGTTTGATTTTGCAGGTCATCCCTTACCTTCACTGAATGTATTCAAATATGTAAATACAGGAGCTGTCGCAGCACTCAAAGTCGATCAGATCCAGACTGTAAATATCACTGCTAATGCAGGTGATCCTATCACTTTACCTACGGTAGTGACCGCCACCTACAACGATGGCAGTACAGGTACATTATCGGTGAACTGGGATCAGCAAGCATTACAAGAAGCAATAAGCAAAGGTGCAGGTCAGTATACGATCACAGGCACAACAACGATCGGTGGACATGTTGCTCAAGCGATATTGGATATTCGTCGTCCGAATCTACTTCTTAATGGTGGATTTGAACAAAATGATCGCAGTATGTGGAAGATTACGTATGGTGATGGAAGTGCACCACATACTGATTTTCAGAATAAGGCTTCAGATGCCAAATCCGGTCAGTACTCGCTTCATTTCTATTCAGCCGATGGGGTGAATTTTAAAGTACAACAGACGGTACAAGGATTGAAGCCAGGTTATTATCATCTCTCGATGTCGATTCAAGGTGGCGAAGCGAATCTATCGAAGATGGCTTTGTTTGCTTCCACTGGTGGACAAGAAGTACAAGCAGAGACAGGCGTTAAAGGCTGGGTGCAATGGAATCAGCCTGAACTGAAAGAGATTAAAGTAACCGATGGAATGTTAACAGCAGGCGCTACGATTCAAGCAGGCGGCGGAGCATGGGGATCATTAGACGATTTCTACTTAACATTTGTACGCGAGTTAGACGCTACAACACCGGATAGTGGAACGACTCCAACACCTGTCCCTAATCCTGTTCCGAGTCCAGAACCAACACCGTCGCCAAGTCCAGTGCCTACACCGACCACGGGTCATTCTTCCAGTAAAGGTGGTGGCGGTTCTTCGGTAGCGACAGAGAATATTACAGCTTATGTAGACGGCGGGGCAAATAGTACATCGTTAGCTAATATGACGATCAAGCGTACTACACTAGCAGACGGCACCAAAAAAGACATTGTCAATTACGAAGCATCCCAAGCGCAAGAAACGGTGCAACAAGTAAAAGCAACCGGTAAATCAACGATCCGTCTAGTGATGCCGGATGCCAACAATGAAGTGAGCGAATTACAATTTGGCTTACCTCAAGCAACCGCTCAAATTTTAGCAGATAATCAGATCAATCTAGAAGTGTATACTCATCATGTACAATTGAGCTTACCTGTCTCTACATTGTCTACAGTGAACGAAGATCGTCAATTTACGATACGTCCTTTGCAAAAGGATAATGCAATACAAGCAGTACAAGATCGTGTACAAAAAGATAGTCTGGTACAGACTGCGATCGGCAATGGAACTGTACAGGTGATCGGTACTCCTGTACAGATCGATACGAATGTACAAGGATCAGCAGTGAATCTAGTTCTTCCTTTACCAGAGCAATCTTTGCCAGCATCGACAACAGATCGTCAGGCATTTCTAAATCTTTTAATGATCTATATCGAGCATAGCGATGGAACGAAAGAACTGATACAGCCTACCGTAGTGTCGGAAGCCAATACACCATCCGCGCTACAATTTAAGGTCAGCAAATTCAGTACATTTACGATTGTTCATCTAGAGCCTTCTCTGCCGACTAGCAAAGAAGTAGACAGTGCTCCGGTAACAGAATCGTATATGCAAGGATATCCTAACGGAACTTTCCAACCAGGTGGCAAAGTGACACGTGCAGAGTTAGCTTCTATTCTTTTCCGTCTGGGAGGAGATTCATTAGCATCATCAAGTGTATCGAATCAGATACCAACGTATACGGATGTAGTGGCTGGCAAATGGAGTACCAAAGCGATCCAAGCAGTGACCAGCGCAGGTTGGATGCAAGGGGATAGTCCGAACACATTTGCACCAGAACGTCCGATCACTAGAGCTGAAATCGCAACCGTTATCGCACGTTGGATGAAGCTTAGTGGAACAGGAGCAACTTTTGCAGATACCCAAGGGCACTGGGCGACTACAGCCATTGCTCAAGTAGAACAAGCTGGTTACATGCAAGGAATGCCAGATGGAACATTCAAGCCTAATCAGACATTAAGTCGTGCGGAAGCAGTGACTTTGTTCAATCGGATATTGAAGATAGCGCCTGTAACAGGTACAACAGTGTCAACATGGTCAGATGTTCCAGTATCTCACTGGGCATTTGCAGATATTATGGCTGCAACAGCAAAGACTCCGTAAAAACAATAAAATAAGATGATCAACAAACGTTCTGGCTCTATGCTGGAACGTTTTTTTATAAAATAGTTTTAAACTTTACTTGAAATAAAACCGTCCAGACGGTATAGTAAAGTGGGTGATAACAATGACAACTAAAAAAGAGTTAAAAAAAGACATGATTCTCAAAGCCGCTTCTCAAGTAGTGCGTGAAGAAGGCGTAGACAAATTAACGTTAGAAGCTGTAGCCAAACAAGCAGGCATTAGTAAAGGTGGACTACTGTATCATTTTCCGAACAAAGAAGAATTGATTTTGGGGATGGTGGAACGTCTGTCGAATCATTTTGTCGGAGAATTACATGAACGAGCAGAACATGATCCTGATCCAAAAGGAAAATGGACACGCGCTTATGTAGAGACTTCATTTTCAGAAGAGCAGGATGTAGATGGACTATATACAGCCCTCTCAGCCGCTCACTTTACCCATCCTAAAATGCTCAAATTACTGCAAGAAGATTACAAAGATATTCAGCATAAACTAGAGCATGATGAGCTTGATCCGGTACGTGCAACAATGGTGCGATTAGTTGTAGATGGATTGTGGTTTGCAGGTATGTTTAATTTGGCTCCACCTGATGCCAAGTTACAAAAGCAGATTATTGAAAAACTAGGAAATGATATAAAGGAGCAATCATAATGGCTTATCTTTTTTTGGCAATTTCGATTATAGGTGAATTGATTGGAACATCGATGCTCAAAGCTTCTGAAGGATTTACCAAGTTATATCCAACATTGCTGACGATTGTTGCGTTTGTGGTATCATTTTACTTTATTTCGTTAACGCTCAAAACGTTGCCACTTAATATGACGTATGCGATCTGGTCGGGTGTAGGAGCTGTAGCGACAGCATTGATCTCTGTACTGATCTGGAAAGAAAAGATCAATACAGGAAGTGTTGTAGGCATAGCGCTTATCGTTGTTGGAGTCGTGGTATTGAATCTATTCGGTGCAGGACACGGTGAAGCAAAAGGAACGACAGAAACAACAAGTTCGATCGCTCAGAAGTGAAATTCAATCAAAAAATGTGAATCTTATCTTCATCCCAAGCCAGCCTGTATCAAGGTTGGCTTTTTTGCTGTTCCTTTTTCAAAAAAGATTCTTAAATAGTGAAGTGCCTTAGATATTAAAAAGGTAGGTATCATAGAACAAACAACGAATCACTTCCTAACTATTAGGAAACACTATAGGCTTGGTGTAAATAAAGCGCTTGCATTAGTATAAATGCGAGGAGGAAATCAAATGCGGAAACGTTACATTAAGCTATTGGAGCATTTAAAACAATCGGAGCATGACTTTGTGAGTGGGAGCGAATTAGCTAATCTATTTGATGTAACGACGAGAACGATACGCAATGACATCAAAGAAATCAACGAGAATTATTTAGATAAAGCGATCATCACTGGTAACACTCGCAAAGGATACAAGCTTGTCGGAGACTTGTCGAATCTCCATCAGAATGAAGATGATTATGAAGAGCGAGCTTTCCATATTATTAAAGCATTACTGTCACAGACAGACTTTATCACCTATGAAGATTTAGCCAAAAATCTTTACTTTTCAACGCAAACGATTCGCAAAGATGTACAGAAATTATTACAGACGATTCAAGCCGAAAAGCAAAATATTGAGATCGAAGCGATTATTTTTCAAGGGATTCGGCTCAAAGGAAGCGAAGTCGAAAAGCGGATTTTGCTCAAAAAGCTGGTGACTGCGGATTGTCTCAAGCGTATGTCGTTAGATGAAGCGCTACAGTATTATTTTGGCGATTGGTTTAACGAATCAGCGATTACTTTTATCTACAATTGTATTGAAGAAGAAGTAGCTCGCTTTCAATTATTGCTCAGTTCACAAGAATTATTTTCGATCTGTGTGAATGTGCTGATCAGTCTGAAGCGTGTGGAATTGGGACAACCGATTGCAGCACAAGATATGCGACTCGATCATACAAGCTTTGAAGAATTACGCATCGCACGCTCTATCCTACATCGTCTGACACAGGAATTAAAGATTCCATTTGATGAATACGAGTATCAGTATCTAGGGTATCTGCTGATCGCGCTACAGATTCTTCCGAAAAAAAGTGAAAGTATCGAACATGAACAATCCAATGAGATTGAAGCCAAAATCAAAGCAGTAATCCAGCATGTTGGAGAGCAATACGGATTTGTCAGTTACAAAAACGAAGAACTGTTTGATCGACTACTTGCTCATATTACCAAGTCCTTATATCCACTAAAATATTACTTTCCTGTCGAAAATCCTTTTATTGCTCAAATAAAATCAGAATATACCAATGCTTATAATATCGCGGTTGTATTAGCAAAAGAATTGCAATTTTGCTTAAATATCAAAATCCCTGAAAATGAGATCGGTTATTTGACCCTCCATGTGATGGGTATTATCGAGAACTCTCAAGAAACCCGCAAACGTATCGCTATTATTTACGGTAAAAATCCGTTAGTGGGCAAGCTGTTAGAACGTAAGATCAATCTATATTTTCCGAATATCAAAATCGATAGTCTGCTCGCCAATCATGAGATTCATCTTCTACCTGAAGGGATTGAGACGATTATCACCACAAGCGAGATTGCCGAGCAACATCATCTAGATGCTCAAAATATTATTGTCGTGAGTGAAATGATTACCAGTGAAGATATGAAAAATATTTCGATTCAGTTAAATCGCGGATTATTGAAATATTACTTATCGCCAAATGATCTCTTTTTCTTAGATGAAGATCAACCTACCGATTTATTGAAAACCCTTACAGAATTAGGAGATATTCAACATTTATATACCAGTATTCTGGAACGGGAAAAAATGTCGAGTACCAATATAGGAAATTTGGTTGCTATGCCCCATCCATTTGATTGTGGAGATAACAAAAAATTACGTGTACTGGTTGCGATCAATAAGCAAAAAATACTGTGGGGCGATAAGATGGCGCAGATCATTTTTCTTTTTATCCCACCCAAAAATCAAAAGGTGAATAATACCAAATTTTTTGAAGAAATTTACGATGTGTTCAAGCAGACCAATATGACAGAGAAACTACTCAATATTACAAATTACGATGAATTTTTGGAAGTCTGGTCTTCCAAATAACCCTTAGGAGGCAATCAAATGTTAATCAATATGAGAGATTTACTAAAAGTGGCGTACGAGAATAAATTTGCAGTCGGTTCTTTTAATGTAGCGAATAGTGAGTTTGTCAAAGTAGTTATCAATGCCGCAGAAGCACAAAATTCTCCTGCTATTATGCAGATTCACCCGAATGAAATTGATCTAGTGACAGATAGTTTTGTCGCTTATGTACGTGAAGCCGCCTCCAAATCGAAAGTTCCATTTGTGATCCATCTCGATCATGGAGCAAGTATCAAAGATATTACACGCTCAATTCGTAACGGTTATACATCCGTCATGATGGATGCTTCCCATTTACCATTTGAAGAAAATATTGCAGCTACTCGTGAAGCGGTAGAATTAGCGCATCTTGTTGATGTTTCTGTAGAAGGTGAGCTAGGAACGATCGGTAGTAATGAAGGAAGCTCTGAAGGTGGAGCAGACGAGATTCTGTATACGAATCCAGATGAAGCCGCGATTTTTGTAGAACAGACAGGTATTGATACACTGGCTGTCGCTGTAGGGACTTCCCATGGTATTTATCCGCAAACCAAAGACCATTCGATCAAAATCGATCGACTCAAACAAATCCATGAAAAAGTAAAAATTCCTTTAGTGTTACATGGTGGTTCAGATAATCCAGATGAAGAAATTAGAGAAGCAGTGAAACATGGTATTGCCAAAATTAACTTGTCTACAGATATGAAGCGAGCGTTTTACAATCAATTAAGACTGACACTTGATGCGAATCCAAATGCGTATGAACCTGATTTCTTAATGCCTGAAGCGACTCAAGCGGCGACAGAATTAGTGAAGAAAAAAATGGATCTTTTCGGCTCAACAGGCAAAGCTCCACTTTACAAATTAGGAGAGCTATAAAAGGAGTGATCGATCATGAAGATTTCTAGTGTGTTACAACCGGAAAATATCATATTAGATGTCACAGCTACGACCAAAGCAGAGTTGATCGATGAATTGGCGCAAAAGTTAAACGATAACGGCTATTTGAGCGATATCCAGCAATTTAAAAAAGATATCTGGGCGCGGGAAGAACAGGTTCCTACCGAAGTGGGATTCGGGATCGCTATTCCACATGCCAAGTCTACAGGAGTCAAAGCCCCTGCGATTATTATGGGGCGATCGCTTAGCGGTATTAATTACAGTACAGAATCGTGCAATCTGTTTTTTATGATTGCGGTTGATCAACATTCTTCGTCTGAACATTTGCAGACATTATCCAAAATCTCGACGTTTTTGATGGATGAATTATTCAGAGCGAAGCTGATTCTTGCGCGTGATCGTGAAGAGATTGTACGCCTTTTTGAACAAGCAGAAGAACAAGATGCACAAGCACTGCATAGTCATAAAAAGCATGCTGGCAAAAAAATAGTCGGCGTAACCGGTTGCCCTACCGGAATCGCGCATACCTTTATGGCGGCAGAGTCACTAAAAAATGCTGCTCAAGAATTAGGCGTACAGATCAAAGTACAGACCAACGGCTCAACAGGTGTCGAAAATGAATTAACAGCAGAAGATATTGAGCAAGCAGACGGCATTGTAGTCGCCGCTGATGTGAAAGTCGATATGAGTGTATTTGGCGACCGTAAAGTGGTTCAGACATCAGTCAAAAATGGTATTCATCATGCCAAAGACTTGATCGAAGAAGCGATAGCAGGTAAAGGAGTAGCTCAGAATCAAGGTCAATCCAATCTCAAAGAAGCGAAAGAAAAAACACGCCTCAAACAGCCTAAAATCTACAGCCATATTATGAATGGTGTCTCCTTTATGATTCCATTCGTTGTCGCTGGCGGAATATTGATTGCGCTCTCATTTATGTTCGGCATTCATGCGGCTGATCCGAATAGCCCTGATTATAATGCGTTTGCTGCTTTTTTAAGTACAGCAGGTGGTAGTGCAGCTTTTGCATTAATGGTTCCTGTACTAGCAGGGTATATCGCTTATAGTATTGCAGACCGCCCGGGTCTAGCGCCCGGTATGATTGGTGGGATGCTGGCTACACTTGGCGGGTCGGGATTCCTCGGCGGGATGTTAGCAGGATTTATCGCAGGGTATAGTATTTTAGCGATCAAACGGTTAGTCAAAGGGATTCCTGATTCGTTGCAAAGTCTATCGCCGGTACTGATTTTGCCATTAGTCGGTTCGTTTGTGACCGCTCTGATTATGTATTTTGTTGTCAATACACCGATGGCATGGATCAACGTATCCTTACAAGGATGGCTTAATAGCTTAACAGGCACGAATGCGATATTGTTGGGTGCTTTACTTGCGGGTATGATGGCATCGGATATGGGTGGGCCGATTAATAAGACAGCGTCTGCTTTTGGACTGGCGATGTTTGCGAATCAGATATTTGAACCGTCCGCAGCTCTAATGGTAGGCGGAATGGTTCCACCACTTGGTATTGCGCTAGCTACTACTTTATTTAAAAATAAATTTTCGATTGAAGAACGTAATGCAGGTAAAGCCGCTTATGTAATGGGCGCATCCTTTATTACTGAAGCCGCGATTCCTTTTGCCGCTAATGATCCTTTACGAATTATTCCAGCCAATATTATAGGTGCAGCAATCGGTGGCGGAATGTGTATGGCGCTAGGTATTTCTCTTCAAGCTCCGCATGGAGGTATCTTCGTTATTCCGATAGCGGCAAGTAATCCATTGCTTTATATTATGTGTATTGCTGTTGGATCTATCGTTACTGCTTGCATTATTGGTTTTTTGAAAAAGCCGATGTATATTGCTACTAATCAAACGAAAGAACAAGTTGATTCTAAGCCAGTAGCTTCAACGATTAAATCTGCTTCATAAGAGATAGAGACACATCTAATTCCAAGAGTAGAATCTTTTACATCCACGTAAAAGGTTCTACTCTTTTGGTCTATATATAGCTCAATGTATTTCCGAATACATTGTATACCTAATTAAATTTCTAAAACTATTGACAGCATTCTAAAAATTACATAGAATAAGTTTGTTCATTACTCTGTACAGAGTAATCTATACAAAGTATATTTTCGGGGGAAAGACATCTATTGAGCAGAAATAAGCGACATGATCTATGTCTTTTATAACAAAATGAACGTATAGCGAAAGGATGAAAGCTATTGTCTTTACAAATTTTTATTTTAGGACGACTTCATGAACAGGATTACCACCCGTACGATATCAAAAAAAGTATCAACAATGCTGGTGAAAATCTAGTTCGCGTAACAGATGGTAATCTATATTACAATTTCGAAGCCCTACAGAAAAAAGGATATGTTCAAAAAGTAAATACGGTTCAAAATGACAACCGTCCTGAAAAAACCAATTACGCAATAACCGAAAAAGGCAAACAAGCGCTGAAAGATATGATTTACAAAAATTTTAAAAATGCTGACGATGTGCGGTCTTTATTTGCTTCGTTGTTATTTGTACATTTAGTCGATATCAATAAGCTTATTTATTCTACACTCGAAGTGATTGAGAAAATCGAAAAAGAGCTGGCGTACTTAGAAGCTAACGTCGATCATCCGTTGCCAGAATACATTTCCCCAGAGCAACAAGAAATGGCGTTATTTATGAGAGATTACAAATCCGAAAAGCAAAAAATCGAACTGAAATCTTTCAAAACGTTACTTTCATTATTAGAACAACAACAGTCTTGATCGTGTGTATGATGTAGCACAAAAGGTTCATGTAATAGCTGTAGATTATTCAAAACTTGTAGACTGCTGAGGTGGAGTTTGTGAAGAAAAAGATTATTTTAATCATTTTATTGGTGCTATTGGTAGTGAGCGGTGGAGCGCTCGGTTATTACTACTGGTATCAAGGAAGCCATTTTGTCAAAACAGATGATGCACGTATCAGTGCAGATCAGTATAAAGTGATGCCTCAGCTAACTGCTCGTTTAGATCATATTGATGTAGAAGAAGGCGATATTCTCAAAAAGAACGAACCGATCGCTGAACAAGATGTCTCCGGTCTAGAAGCTAGTGATATTAGCAAATCCGTTGTACGTGCGCCGATTGATGGCACAGTACTTAAAGTACAATCCAAAGAACGTGAAATGGGATCACCCAGTGCGGCAATAGCGATTATGGCTGATATGAAAAATCTATATGTATCTGCAAATATCGAGGAAACAGATATTAATCGTATTAAGCTAGGAGCACGGGTAGATATCACACTTGATGCTATCGAAGGTGAAAGTATTCAAGGAAAAGTTCGCAAAATCGGACAAGCTTCCAATTCTGTATTTTCTGCGATTCCTGCTACCAATACCAGCGGTAACTTTAACAAAGTCACCCAACGGATTCCGATTGAAATTGCATTAAATGTACCGGATGGACTGACTTTGATTCCCGGTACAAATGTTGAAATAAAAATCTATACACAGTAAAAGGAGGAGTCCATATGGCTGCTAATGAAATCGCTGTTGCTCCTTCTCTGGATACCTCTTCCAAAGAACGCTGGCTTGCTTTTTTCGCTATTGTTCTTGGTGCTTTTATTGCTGTACTGAATAACAGTCTGATCAACGTAGCGATTCCGCAATTAACGACCGATCTGGGCTCAACCACAACTCGGATTCAATGGGTGATTACCGGTTATACACTAGCTTCAGGTATTATTGTGCCGATAACCGGATTTATGGAGCGCAAAGTAGGCTACAAAAAGTTCCTGCTTGGTGCTTTGGCATTGTTTACACTGGGCACAGCCTTTTGTATTTTTGCTTGGAATGATATGTCGCTGATTATTGCTCGTATTATTGCAGGTCTGGGTGGCGGGGTTATTATTCCACTCAGTATGACGATTATTTATAAAATTATTCCACGCGAGCAAGTCGGGATGGCGATCGGAATTTGGGGTATTTCGGCAATGGCGGCGCCTGCTATCGGCCCTACACTAAGTGGATATTTAATCGAATGGTTTAACTGGCGTTTTCTGTTTATCGCCTGTGTACCAATTGCATTATTCGCTATTCTTATGGTGATGTTATTGATCAAAGAACCACCCAAAAGTGAACCGATTAAATTTGATATTTTAGGATTTATACTGGCAGGCACATGTGCAGGTACATTATTGTATGCTCTATCAAATGGTTCATCAAAAGGATGGACATCTTTTGAAATTGTTGGCTTGCTATTTATCTCTGTCTGGTCATTGATCTTTTTGATCTTTGTCGAATCCGGTAAAGACAATGCGGTTATCGACGTCTCTTTATTTAAAAATTATAAATTTACGATCAGTGTGATTACATCTAGCTTTGTCATGATGGGGATGTATGGAGGTACATTTTTGGCGCCAGTATTTTTGCAAAGTGTGCAGTCTTACTCGGCGATCGATACAGGCTTAATTTTACTTCCTCAAGCACTGGCGATGGCGATAGTAATGCCATTTGCAGGGAAGCTACTGGATAAGATAGGTATTGTACCCATAGGTCTGGTGGGCTTGACGTTAACCAGTCTGATGACATTCCATATGTATAGCCTGTCTCCTCAGACTTCTCGTACATGGTTCGAAACGGTCACTGTTCTACGTGGTATCGGAATCGGCATGTGTCTAATGCCGTTGTCTACAGTAGGTATGAATGCTGTTGCACCAGAAAAAGTAGCTAATGCTTCAGCGGCATCCAATCTGATTCGGACTATTGCCGGTTCGATTGCAATTGCGATTTTAACGTTTATTATGCAAAATCGAACCGCTTTACATGGTCAGCATATTGCAGAATCGATTACGACAGATGGTGCACAGACGCTACAATCGACACTCGGTAGTTCATGGGTATCTTCGTTAACCGGGATGATTTCACTGGATGCGTACTCGCGCGGAATAGCAGATACATTTGTGATCTCGTCGATTCCGCTATTTTGCTCGATTCCATTGATTTTATTATTTATAAGCAGACGCAAACCAAAAGAACCTAAAGAAGAAATCATTTTAGCCAAAGCATAAGGTGAGAAAAGATAAATGTATTCAGGAACGTTCTATAGAAAGGAAAGAAGCGATGAAAATTAAAAAGTGGGAAGTTACAGCCGCCGCCTTATTAGTAAGTAGTATGATGTTAGCGGGTTGTTCCAGTGGTGAACCTGTTCAGAATATGAATGTTACTGTCAAAGTGAGTCAGGCACAAAAAGGTATGATCGGACAAGGTGAAATCTATACAGGAACGGTAACGCCATCAGCAACAGTCAATATTATGCCCAAAATATCCGGTAAAGTGTCTGCAATCTCTGTCGATATTGGAACAGAAGTGAAAAAAGGTCAGGTCTTATTCAAATTAGAGGACGACGATCTTCGTAACAATCTCCAAATTGCCCAATCGAATGTGGAAGCGGCGGCGGCAGGGGTGACTACTGCTAAAGATTCACGTGAATCCGGTATGGTGTCTGCCAATTCAGGCGTAGTGAGTTCAAAAGGTGGCGTCATTTCGTCCAAAAGCGCAATCGATCAAGCGACAGGCGGTATCAATCAAGCACAAGCAGGGGTAAACCAAGCTCAGACCGCACTAAAACAAGCGCAAACCGCTGTTTCTACAGCAACGAATACAATCAGACAAACGCAAGAGAACGTAACCAATGCACAAAAAACAGCATCACGTACTCAATCATTATTCAATAACGGTCTAGCTACACAAGCAGAATTAGAACAGGTAACCGCGGCTGTAGTCACTGCGCAAACGGCTTATCAGAATGCTGTTAATACCAAAGCTAATGCCGAAGAACAACTGGTCGCTGCTCAGAACTCATTAGGTACTGCGCAAAAAGGATTATCGACTGCTCAGAGTGCATATGAAAATGCTACCAGCAGTTATGAGAATGCCAATAGCGGTTACAGTAATGCGCAACGTCAACTGGATGTCGCTCAAAGTACAGCAGGTATCTCGGCAAGCGAGCAAAAAGTAGCGCAAGCCCGATTAAATGTAAATATCGCTCAAGATAACCTCAAAAATGCTGTAGTGACTTCACCGATTAATGGCATCATTACAACTAAAAATGCAGAAACAGGTGAAATGGTCGCTCCTTCTGCGCCTTCGTTAGTGATTGCGAATCTCAGTACTGTGAATATGTTAATTTATGTACCCGCCGATCAGATCAATAATATCCAAGCAGGAGATCGTGTACAGGTACGTGTAGCTTCATCGAACATTTTGACAACAGGTAAAGTAAAAAATATTAATTCTATTGATAGTAGCGGCAATGGTTATCCGGTTCAAGTGGCTGTATCCAACGCAGATAATAAGCTCAAACCGGGGATGTTAGCCGATGTAAGCTTTATCGGTAAAGATGCTAAAGAAGGCATTATTGTGCCTACCAAAGCGATTCAAAAAGACGGTAACACTTCTTATGTCTATGTAGCTGTCAATAACAAAGCGATTCGTAAAGAAGTAAAAGTAGGCAGTGAAATGGGCTCTCAAACGTTGATTACCAGTGGATTGAAAGATGGCGACAAAGTGATCCAGAACAATATTGCGTTACTTAGTGATCAGAGCACTGTTACAGTCAGTGGAGATTAAATTGTTCAGTGTACTACATTCATTTATACTAAAAACCGTTCTATGATTTTGTAGAGCGGTTTTTTTGTCGTGTAAGTACATGAAGTATATTCGAGGAAGTGGCTTATATTTGTATTTCATTCTCTTTTCTAATAAGTGTACATTAGAGATATGATATGAAGGAGTTTATGTCTATATATAAGATAATTTATATGTCAACGACTCCACTTAAACACCAAGGACGGTGAGAAAATATGGTTAATGTCAATGATCTACGTGTAGTACGCACACAAAGTTGGTTACGAGAAGCATTGATTAAGCTAATCGAACAAGTAGGATTCGATGCCATAACGGTACAAAATCTGACCCGAGAAGCAGGGATTAATCGGGCAACCTTTTACCAGCATTATCGGGATAAATACGATCTATTAGATCAAAGTATGACGGATATGCTCACTTCACTCCAAGATGAAGTCAAAGTAAATGATATGAAAAAAGTAAACTTAGATATTCACTCGTTAGAAGCGTTATTTTTGCGCGTGCTTACGATTATTTCTCGTTATCAGCCTTATTTTAAAGTGATGCTTGGTGATAAAGGGTTACCTTCTTTTCAATCTCAACTTATCCAGCTTATCAAAAACAATCTCAATGAAGTGATCGGACAACATTTCTCTGCCGATCCTCAGCAACAGATCACTCAAGATATAGCGATTACGTATGTGGCGACAGCCAATGTAGGATTGATTACGCAATGGTTAACAGGGATGATGCCTTACTCAGCAGAATTTATGGCTACTCAAATGGCTCATTTGTTTGTAAAAGGGCCTTTGCAGACATTACAAAAAAATTCGATCTGATCATTTTGCAAACAGCAGTCACTTCTATAGATGAAGTGGCTTTTTTTGTGCTGTTTATCGTCATTATTTTCAGTATTGTGCGTAATCCAAGAGATAGCCATCACTCTACGAAATAGTGTAGGTTAAGCAACGATTCTGGCTTTATTGTTTGTTGAATATGACTGTGAGATTGTTACAATTTAACCAACAACATGTTGTTTATATCAGATATTGAGGAAAGGTAGGTCATACAAGATGGACACTTCCAATATCAAAAATCTGTTGATCATTATTTCGACATCGATTACTTTGTCAGTCCTATTATTGATTCATGTAGGATGGGGAATAGGTGCAGAATATACATTGGTGACTATAATAGCTCTAATCGGATGGTTAACTTATTCGTATCGTTCTGCACCTCGTATCGATTCACTATTGCCTGTCTATATCATCTGTATTGTATTGTTGATTGCACTGAATACTTTTCGTTATACATCTAACTATACAAGCTTTATAGCTATCCATTATGCAACCAGATTTGCTCATGATTTTGTAATGAATCATACGAATTGGTTTGTCTGGATGGTTAGCTTACCAATCGTTATTTTGTTATTAGGTGGTTACTTTTTGAGCAAAGGGTATAGAGTAGGAGCATTTTTTGCCTGGTGGGGATATGCTTATGTCGCTATCGAATCTATTATTCAACTGCTCGTGGAATTAGGGAATTATTCGTTATATACGCATTATTATTTCGGCGGAGTCTGGGTAGCGATGTTGTTATTTTATCTAGGTGGTACAGGGATTCTCAAGCTGATTCGACCACAAGATCAAGAAATACTGCACGAACCAATACAGCCGTTAAGTCGACGTAAAAAAAATCTATGGACGATCTTAATCGTAACTTGTATTGCGATCTATGGAATGACTTTTTATGCTCAAACCGGTAGCTTATTACCTGTTGGTGTGATTATCGGTTCTATGATGGGTGGATTGGTCTGCTGGCGCAAAACAACGTCGTATGTACCAGCTGATCCGTATACCGTAGTGCCGCTGTATTTATTGGTACAAGCGCTTTTTTATATTCATGTGGGCGAAGAAGTATTGACTCATTTTAATAAAGGCATAGCTTCGATCACCGGACAGACATGGACGGATCGAGATTTTGATTATCTTATTACTTTGATTGGGCCATTCTTCTGGGTATTAGGGGCATACAGTCTGTGGAAAAGACAAGCGTTTGGCAATTTTATTTTGTGGTTTATGATCGTCGGTATGATTTTGGGAGAACCTACTCATTTGCTTGTATTTCCTATCGTACGGATGGTGCAAGAAGGTGTAGGGTACGAATATTTTTCAGGTATGTATACCGCGCTATTTCCTATGATTCCTGCGATTCTAAGTCTGATTGTAATTGTAAAAGATTATCGCAAGCAAAAAGAGGTGATGTCCCATGATTAGAATCATCATCGTCCTTATAGTAGGATGGTTGTTGCCAGCAGGTATTGTAGAGGCACATGGATTTGGTGGCAGTGGTTTTTTGCATCCATTAACAGGAGTAGATCATCTGGTCGCTATGCTGGCTGTCGGTGTATGGAGCGCACAGATTGGGGGGAAAGCGATCTATATCGTACCTTCTTGCTTCGTGTTGATGATGATGTTAGGTAGAGTAATTGGATTAGAAGGATGGTTATGGGTACATCTGGAGATATATATTGCTTGCTCGGTATGTTTGCTAGGCTTAGCGATTGTGTGGAATCGCCAACAATCGATATGGATTGCAAGTTGTGGAGTCGCTCTTTTCGGATTTGCACATGGATACGCACATGGACTTGAACTTCCTCAATTGCTTAGTCCAGCCGTATATATTACCGGATTCTTAATCACAACAATCGGCTTGCATGTGATCGGAGCTGTCGGAGGTTTGCTTATTTTGGAAGAACCCAGAGGGGCTATACGATTAAGAATGATAGGTGTGGTGATTTTAATCGTAGGACTGAAACTGATTTTCTTTTGAAAAAAATCGAAAATATTTTAAAGAACAGACACTGTATTTAAAGGGGTTGGTATAGTATCTATTAATATTAAATAAATATAACAAAACTAAATATACGGAGGTTAAATGAAAACAAAATGGTATTTGCGACCAATGGTTATTGTTGTATTATCGATTGTAGCTCCGCCAATAGGATATCTAAATATATTTCTTAATAAAAAGAATATTGATGTTAGAGAATAGGTAGGCTATCTAGCGATATCTACAATATTTACAGCTTTATGGATGACCAAATTTTTTCCTCATGAGATACGAATACTAGCTATTCTAATTGTAGTCATTTTGGGAATGTATTTGCTAAGTAAGAAATGACCGTAACTATAATAGGCACATCAATGGAGGTATATTTTGAAACCAAATTATATAGATCTAGGGTTAAGTTATCCGTTGAGTAACCAGTTGAGAGCAGAAATCGAACGTCAATTGGAAAAGGATTTGAAATTTTATCGTATCGAAAAAGATGTTTATCAATTTGATTGGTCAGATAGTTGTATAGAAGGAAACGTAACTGTTTATATGGATGAACCATTAGAAAATTTTTCGAGTATTGCTGTGTTTGATGAGAATGATTGCATAATTGCAGAGGGTTGGATGGATTTTATTCATGAAGAAAATGTTCTTATTATATATTGGAGTTTTCTTGATAGTTATACAAATGAACAGACTAAAAGCTTGAAGTCTAAAAAAGGGATACCTTTACATATTTTCAACCAGATTCCTGATCAGTTTAAAGATAAATATAAACAAGAATTGATTAATCCTATCGATATACAGTAAGAATAAGATCAAAATTAATAATTTTTAAAAAATTCTGATATGTATAGGGTTACATGGTAACAATCATTTCCATTGACAACGTATAGAAGCTCCTATAAAATTCAACCTAATTGATAACGGTTATCAATTAAATATTGTGAATATAGCTGTTGTTGAACCGATTGAACATACATAGAGATACATATGTCAATCCTTTCACAGAGAGAAATCAACTTATAAAGGGGTTACGTATGAAAAAGTGGATAGGGTTAACACTCGGAATTTGTATGATCTGGATACTGAGTGCTTGTGGATCAACGCCAGCAGTGACTGAAGCAACCAGTACAACGGAAGCTACAGAGAACAAAAAGATTGCTTCGATTTCTATTTTTCTGACAGGTGATCTGATGGCATTGGGTATCAAGCCTGCGGCAACGACTACAAGCGATTATTTGCCGATTACAGGAGAGCAATATAAAGGCATACAGTATTTAGGATTTACCAAAGAACCGGATATGGAAGCATTAATTGGATTACAACCGGACGAGATTTTTATAGATGCTGAATTTGCAGATAAGCTAGGATTGGATAAATTTGAGCAGATTGCTACCACGCATGTGATTAATTTAGATGAAGGAAAATGGCAAGATCATTTACGTGCTATCGCCCAAATCGTAGATCGCACAGAAAATGCAGAATCATTTATTACAGCGTATGATGCCAAAGCCAAAGAAGTATCTGCATTATTTCAAAAAGAAATCGGCGATGGCAAAGTATTAGCGATGCGCGTATCAGCTAAAGGATTTCGTATCTATGGTATGGAACGCCCACTTGGCCCTATTTTGTTCGATGACTTGAAATTAAATCCTTCTCCAGACGTCACAAAAATCGATAAGAACTGGGAAAATATCTCTAAAGAAATTCTACCTGATCTGGATGCAGACGCTATTTTTGTATTAGTATCTTCTGTAGATGAAGGCAGTGATCAAGTATTTGAAAAGCTACAATCCGACCCGATCTGGTTAGGGCTCAAAGCTGTAAAAAATCAAAAAGTATATAAGATCACAGAGCAACCGTGGTTAGACTATTCAGCTTCAGGTAATTTACAGGCGTTAGAACAATTAGAGCAGATACTAAGTGAGAAATAATTTATCTTTTAACCAGATAACAGATTTACAATAAGCAGACATCAATCATCAGTCATGTAAGAGCAGCTATACAATTAATACATTATCTATACGCATAAAAGCCTTCGTTGTAAGTATGAAGGCTTTTTTGTATTTAACATGATCAGTACAAATCGCTATTTCAAATAACGACTCGAAATTGCTACCCTACCTCGTGTATCTACAGATCTATACAACAACTATCTTTATCACATCAAGCAGATGAAAAAACAGAGTTATTGTATAACAATTCCGAAAACCTATTCAAAAGAATGTTAACTTCATGTAGGATATAGAAAATTACTTTTTATTCCTTATTATACCAGTAAATGATAATCACTAAACGTTATCTCTGAAAAGTAATGTCCTGTCGTTCAGTATTTTGTAAGCGTTATCAAAATAACTTCTATTCAAATGATGGAGGGATAATGATTATGTACAAAGTTGAATCGCAAGCAAGACATTGGGGATGGCGTCACTGGTTGATGTTAGTTATTGTTATGGTATTGGTGGGAGTATCGAGTGTATTTCCTGCTTCTACCGGACATGCCGCGGCGATCGGGGTAACAGACAATGGATCGTCGATTGTTGTAAATACAGGTGCAGGGCTAGTCTATACCGTAAACAAAGACAATGGAGATATTATATCTAGCAAAATGAATGGCACCGAACTCAGTAGTTCAGCAGGCAAAGGTTCTCATATCAGTTCGGGTCTGGGATCAGGAGCAGAGGTCACATGGAATACATCTCCTTCAGGTTCTACAGTAACGATCATCACCAAGACGAGCACATTAACTCATTATTATGTATCTCGCAGTGGTGAAAATATTATCTATATGGCAACGTACATAACAGCAGAGCCTTCGGTTGGCGAACTGCGTTATATTTTCAGAGGTAACGGAAGTGTACTGACGGGTGTTCCTGCCAATTCCAATATCCGCAACAATACAGGGGCGATAGAAAGTCAGGATGTATTTGGATTATCTAACGGTCAGACGGCATCCAAGTATTATGGTAACGATCAAGCCAAAGACTTGAGTGTACGTGGAGTCACTGGTAATGGTGTAGGTGTATTTATGGCGTATGGTAATCGGGAGAAAAGTTCAGGAGGACCTTTTTTCCGGGATATTCAATTTCAGAGCGGTGGAGATACTGAAGTCTACAATTATATGAACTCCGGTCATGAGCAGACAGAAGATTGGCGGCTTGGTCTACATGGCCCTTATGCGCTGATCTTTACTACAGGCTCAACGCCAAGTGTACCGGACTTTAGCTGGATGTCTGGACTAGGATTAACCGGTTGGGTATCCAGTCGTGGAGCGGTTGTTTTAAATGGATTATCGGGTATGGTGAGCGGTTCCACGTATACTGTAGGGTTCGCTAATAGTACGGCTCAATACTGGACAACCGCTTCATCTAGCGGAGCCGCTGTGCGCCGTGATATGATCCCCGGAACGTATACAATGACCGTCTATAAGGGTGAGTTAAGTGTCTATAAAGAAAGCGTCAATGTCAACGCAGGTGGTACAACGACGATTAATACAAGAACCATTTCAGGTGATCCTGCAAGCAAATCAGCTTTATGGCGTATCGGCGCATGGGATGGCACACCGCTAGACTTTTTGAATGGACAAACGATTGCTGTCCGTCACCCATCAGATAGTCGTAATGCAAGTTGGGGCCCTGTGACGTATGCGGTCGGTGGTACAACCAACAAGTTCCCTGCTATTCAATTCAGAGGGCAAAATTCACCGACCAAAATCACATTTAATCTAACAGCAGCTCAAGCGGCTTCAGCACATGTACTGAATATTGGAATTACTGCCGCGTATAATAACGGTCGCCCTAGCGTGACCGTAAACAATACGGCTTTAACTAATCCAGCTGCTTCCACTCAACCGAACTCGCGTAGCTTTACGATTGGAACATACCGTGGCAACAACACTACATTTTCATGGACAATCCCTTCCTCTGCTCTAGTGACAGGCACGAATACAATCTCGATCACTCCGATCAGCGGTTCCAGTGATCTCGGAAATTGGCTGAGTGCAGGATGGGTGTATGATGCAGTAGAGTTGCTCAATTGAGAGGTTAGAAATAGAACTATAAATGATCAAAAGCGGCTTTAAGTTCGTAGTAGAACTTGAAGCCGCTTTTTGATGCTTATGATATTAGATAGAATTTCGTAGCTATATTTATTTTAAAGTAGTATCTCATTCAACGTAATCCCTCAGGTGTTTGGCTGAGTTGTCCATAAGCGATTCCATTCATGTTGTTGCCATTCGATCTATATTGAATAGTATACTTTCCTGAATCTAAGCCTGTAGGATAATCAATATTACTATTCCAAGTCAAAATTTTATTGGGTTTTACTTGATCTGTAAAAATTTCTTTTCCTGTTTCATTATTTACAAGACTAAAGGTAATGAATAATTTACTTTTGTTTATTATTTTCAATTGAAAAAAGTTGTGTTCAGCATCGATTGAAAAATTTGATGTAGGATTCTTGCCTGCAAGCACAGTTTCAAACGAAAATGGATTAGGTACTTGAGTATCTTTGGTTTCTAGAGTGGTTGCCTTTTCAGGAATAGCTATTTCCTGTTGTAAATTATGTTTAGTTGAAGTTGATTCTTGTTCTGTATTATCGTTTGCACTACAAGCAGATATGTAAAAAAAGATCATTAAGAATACAATAATGAGACTACTCACTTTCATACAACATACCTTCTTTTCTATAAAAGTAATAAATGCTGATTTATCTTATCACAACTATAGATACCTTAAAAATATAAAACCTATTAATACGCTTATTATATTCTCTGCTTAGTCACTGGAAAAAAACGTTGTCTTCAAATAAACTTAATAAATATTACAAGAAGAGATGAATATGAATAATTTATTTTATACTGTTCTATACTGGATCAAAGAAAAATACATCGTTTTGGTTTATAGAAGGGAGATTTTGAAATGATTCAAGGAATTTTCGAAACGCATATTAATGTCAGTGACTACAAAAAATCAGCAGCATTTTACGAGAAATTGTTACATATTATTCCGCTTCATCATGATCCTTTTCGGAAATCCAAGTTCTATTGGGTTGGCAAGCCGGGGGAATCGATGCTAGGGATTCGGGAAAATTATCCGTCATCGCTTATTCAACGTCAGCATTTTGCTTTTCGCATTGCGTTAGAAGATATGCCTCAGGCTCGTGGGTATCTAGAAGGGTTAGGCATCGCAACGACTAACTTTTTTGGAGAAAGTGCTGAGCAGTTATCCGTATTTCCATTTATGCCTGCGGTCTCGATTTATTTTGCAGATCCAGATGGTCATTCGATAGAATTGCTGGCAATGTTGGAAGATGAACCTAGAGCCGATCTGGATATTATGTCCTGGAAAGAATGGGAGACTCTTCATGGAAGAGAGTAAGCATTCGTATTTCTTTACTTATTAAAAAAGGAGGTCAACTATGGATCAATTGGAGCAGGTTATTGATACGTACGGATTGATACCACAGATAGAGCATATACATACTATTCGCACATTACTACAAGAAGAATGTGCGAATAGTCAGCGTGAAGATCATGAGTATATGAGACTGTTATGCGTACAGTTATTTTCGCTAGGACAGCTAGAAGATACACGATTGATCTGGCAAGCCAAACGTCTCAGTATGGACTCATTTGTTATGATCGATGTGCAATTATTATGCGGAGCTGGCTTAGAACAGACCAAGTTATATCTACTAGATATAGATGAAGAAGAAGCTACCGCCGAACTAGCTTATTTAGAAAAGTGTGAATCCGCAGGGGATTTTGAAGATTTTAGTAAGGAAGAGTGGATAGAGCAAGCTAAGTTATATTATGTATAAAGTCCTTCATGTAGGGATAGATAAGGATTTGCTGGAAGAAGAGGAAGTATGTATTTCTGTAATAACATGATAAACGGCTTGTACAATTTTTTCAGATTCATAGTAGGGATCAAAAAAGATATCAGCCGGAAATTCGATATCTACTATGCAATCTGGAGACAAAATTAATTCTTGTAATTGAATTTCAAATCGTAATGAATCTTCGAACGTATACCCATCTCGATCCCGATAACAACACATCGCATCAATGTCCTCTATTTCGATAATTAACGTGGCATTCGCTGTGAACTGCATGGTTGAACTCTCCTTTGTATTAAAGTTCTATCTTATAGTATGTATTATAAAAGATAACGCTTACTTTTGGATGACTTTATCCTAATTTAAATTATTAAAGGATTCCTTATCATTTATAGGAAGTAAATAAGTAGATTGTGATATTATGGGAAAGTAACTATTTATTATTGTTCTATACTAACCAAAAGGTGGTGAAATGAAGAAATAGAAGTAAAGAACATAATCAATAAAAATGAATTTTAAAAGAGATAGGGGATAAGTTAATGAAGAAGGTTTTTCTAAAAAGAATAGTTTCACTTAGTGTTATATCTACTTTACTTCTATCTGGAGTAGTTCCATTGAAAGATGCAACAGTTGGCGCAGCGCAGGCGCAAAAAGCAAACTCTTCATTTGGCGATGTTCAAGGACATTGGGGACAACATGCAATTGAGAAGTGGAATAAGTATGGTATTGTAAAAGGCTCTAATGGTGATTTTAGACCTAACGCACCGGTAACAAGGGCTGAATTTGCTGTAATGATCAATAATATTATGAAATACATAGAGGAAGGAAATAAAGAGTTTTCTGATATAAGTGAAGGGCAGTGGTATGCCGATTCTATGCGTAAATTAAGTACGGCTTCTGTCTTAAATGGAATAGATGGCAAAGCTTTACCACAAAATAAGATCACAAGACAAGAAGCAGCTACTTTGATTGCAGGCGCTTTTCAGATAGACAGCGAAGCAACTGTACCTACCTTTAAAGATAATCAACAAATTGCTGATTGGGCGCATAAATCTGTTCAAGCTTTAGCATCAAAAGCTGTTATGAGTGGCTTGCCAAACGGTACATTCGGTCCCAAAGCGAACTTAACTCGTGCTGAAGCGGTCACTATTTTTGATCATTTGATCCAAACATTAGTAACACAGCCGGGGCAATATCAAGAAGATGTAGAGGGTAATATGGTTATCAATACACCAGACGTTGTACTAAATAATTCCAAAATTACAGGTAATCTTTATCTTACACAAGGTGTGGGTGAAGGTGAAGTGACATTGAATAATGTTACTGTTAGTGGCTCTGTCTATGTACAGGGTGGAGGAGAACACTCGATTATTTTCAATAACTCAACGGTACAGCAATCGTTAAATATCAATAAATATAATGGTAAAGTTCGTATCCAAGCTAAAGGAAATACGACTATTCCAGTGACTATACTGAATAGTGGAGCCTCTCTGGTGACTACCGAAGGAGCGGAACGCGCTTTTGACAGTGTAGAAATTTCATCTCGTATTCCTCAAGCGCAGGCTGTGAACTTGGATGGTAATTTTAATAAAGTAACCAATCAATCCTCACAGACATCGATTACAGCTAACGGAAATATTAAGTTATTGGTAGCCAATGTAGCCACTCAGCTTGCGGGGAATGTAAAAATCGATACTACACAAAAAGGCAGTTCCGATGTAGTGGTGAATAGAACAACAGTACCAACTACTGAATCGACGACTCCTGCTACAAATGGAACAAATGCAGCAACTTCATTTGGCGGCGGTGGAGGTGGTGGTGGAACATCTACATCTACTGTGGCTGTTCAAGGAGTCGCTATTGTACCTAATACAGTATCTTTGCAAGTAGGACAAAGCCAACAATTAGTAGCTACAATCACTCCTAATATGGCGACTAATCCTCAAGTAGTCTGGGCTGCTTCTCCTGAAAGTACTACAATTCTTTCTGTAAGCGCAAATGGACAGGTAACTGCTAAAGCTCCAGGAATCGGTAAAGTTACGGCAACGACTAAAGATGGTGGATTCATAGCTAAAGCTACTGTAAAGGTTAGCTCCTCAATGATCGCATCAGGATTAACTTTATCTACGTATGAAAGAGATTTGGTTGATTCTAATATACTTGTAGATTCGTCTACAGAAAAAAATAACAAAAATATTAAAGTAACCCGTTATGAAAAATCGTCTCAACAAGAAAATGGATATACTGCTGATTTAACAGCACAAGCACCTTTGCAAAAGCAGAGTTCATCGGTGACTTATGCGGTATATGCTGTTGTAGGATTAACTGATAATGCGGGTCAACCACTTGATAGTTCTACTGTTCAAATGACAGTGAGCCACGACACGTATACATCTGATCGTTCTTCATCATCTGTAGAAAGTTATAAAAACGGAAAATTTCTTGTTCGTCTGAACATGTCTAATCCTAATCAAGTGAATATTTATAATGTTATCGCATCTCAAAATGGAGCGCCTAATCTGTCGATGAAAATTACGTATCATCCGGTAGACAGTGTACCCAATCCACAAAATAGCGATGCTCTATTCACTGCGTTAGAAAAAAAATATCTAGGTAGTAATAGTGGCGCAAGTAATATTGTAAGTGATCTAATATTACCGTCTTCATTGCCAGATTATACCGGTGTAAAAATCGACTGGACAACAGATCAAGCGCAAGTTGTCGGTCTTGATGGCAAAGTGACAAGAGACGCCGAAAATGATCAACTTGTGAAGTTAACAGCTACACTTAGCGGTACGCTAGAAGATACTCATACGTATAATGTAATTGTACGTTCTCCAAAAACAGGGATTGTACATCATAGTGACTATGTGGACAGTTACTTTGTTAAAGGCTATCCACAAGCTTATATCAAAAATGGAACGATCCATGTGAAGTACGCATTGAACCAACCAGGTGAAGTGTATATGGTGATTCATGGTCTAAAAGGTGCTCAATCTGCAAGTGTAACATCTGTTCTACAAGGAGCTAGTGAAGCAGGTATAGAACCGACAGGCATCTTAGCGTGGCCTTATTTCGATATTAATAAAAATCAAGTAGGTCAGGTACAAGACTTCGATACAGGTGTTGGTCTTTCCGTTATAGATAGTGATCGGATCAATATTGAATTTGTAATTAAAGATGCTCAATCATCGTACACATCTAATCAAGTAACAACTCTTTCATTAGACGAAGCGACTACACAAGTAGATTCTCCATACAATCTTGGTCTAAGAACGACATATGTTAATGATGCTAGAGATACGATTCGTATTTATTACTATCAAAAGCTTGATCCTAATTCTGTACCTTCCCCAGAAGATTTCACATTGGCTTATCGTTATGGTGGAGTTGGAAAAGTGAAGTCAGTAAGTATACACAATTATCAAACCGAGAAAGCTTGGCCGGCTTCCTATGTAGAGTTGAAAGCAGAAAATCTAGCAACTGAAGTGTACGTAAGTTATAGTGGGAATCAATTACAAGATCTTAGTTCTGTGCCTGTTAAGATGCCGACATATGAACGCCATCTCAATTTACCAAGAACGGAAGAACTTAATTCGATTTATATTAGTGTAGATCGTAAAACAATAGACGTAACTATCAATCCAGGATGGACTCCAGAAGATAATGCTTCGTTCAGCGGGGATATTCTTTCTAAATTTACTGTAGAGATCGCAGGGAAAACCTATCATCCTATCTCAGCAAAACCTACTATATCGGTTGATGCATTTGCTAGTACAGCTACGATGAACAATCTTAGCTATTTGTTGACATTTGAACAGTCTTTACCAGAGGGTGAAGCAGTACTCAAACTAGATACAAATGGTGTGAAGAATTGGGCAGGCGATACTTTTGCTTCCGAACTCAAAAGAAACTACTTTTCTCAAATGATAGATGCAGGAGTACCTGAAGCACAGTATTCGCAACAATCTGGACAAATAGCTTTAATATTTGCGCCTGATTACAATAGTAAGGGCGGCTCGAGCAACGTAGCAGGTATGATGGTCAAAGTAGATGGTCAGGAATATTTGCTTCGTGGAACGATTGCTTCAGAGTATAATTTTAAATGGACTCCAGAAGGTCACTATCAGGGAGAAAGAAACCTCTTATTTATTGATCTTAATGACCCGTATGCAGCTAAAGTGAAAGAAGCTATAGATAAAGGTCAAAATATTGAAATCAAATATACACGTTCTGTTGAAGAATTTAAACATCAGTTAACAGATCAAACAGGTACACCATTATCTAATTTTGGATATGTTAATGTAACCAAAGTAGATTAATTAAGGTAAGAATGTAATACTGTTTGTCTCAACACAAAGTA
Source organism: Paenibacillus nicotianae (assembly GCF_042681745.1). Classification (NCBI taxonomy): domain Bacteria; kingdom Bacillati; phylum Bacillota; class Bacilli; order Caryophanales; family Paenibacillaceae; genus Paenibacillus; species Paenibacillus nicotianae. The sequence continues at coordinate 112,801 of NZ_JBHUGF010000011.1, forward strand.
ATATACGATTTAATACAGAGCAGGCATCGATCAGATGTCTGCTTTTTAATCCAAAATAGGAGAAACTTAGAGAATTTAAACGAGGTGATTTGCTGATGGACATACTATTCTCTACAAATGAAATACAAGAATTGAAAGATTGCAAAGAGTTATTTGAAGATATGAAGATTGACGATGTAACGGTAGTTTGTTTTGAAATCATAGATGATCTAATACATAAAAATAATATGTATCAGCGAGAAGACGTCGTATGTGCTTATGAGCAATTTGAGTTAGCTGTTGAACTATTGAAAGAAATAGAGTGGTTTGATAGTTCCAGGCTAGAGCATATATTACCTAAGGTGAAGCAATTGCTTATATTCCAAAATGAGGTGAACTGTTGTTAATCAACTCTAAGATGCAAATACATCTTGATGAACTTGAAAACACCGAAGTAAAAGCAGGTATTTGTAATATAGAATTTAGTAGTCTTGAGGATATTATTTTTCCGGTTTTTATTGAATGGGATGAGTGTATTCTTTTAAAACAAAAAGGAAATGCTGATCTACCCACTCATTTTTCACCCGATCCATTTATTACAGATAGAACAGCATTTGAAGCGTTTTACAATCATGTTCATCTAAATGATCTTCTTGAGGATGTTATGCAACCCAATCTAGTATTTAAAATGGCAATAAAGATCCTCGAAGTTTGGGCATCTGTACTTTATAGTCAGTTCAATACTCAAAAAAGATTTGTTCTTATTCTTTCTTACGACGGTGAAGGAGTGACTTTACGCTTCTATTCTATTAGAGAGATTGAATCATCGTGGCTTAACATTTCTTCATTAGAATCATACTCAGACGGACTGATGGTAGTTGAAATCTAAAACTAAAGATTTTGAAGAGCAGGGTCAATCCTTTATTTATGAACGATTGAGAAATACTCTATAAAGTGAACTGGTGTGAGGCTCAGCAAAACAATTATATATATTTTATACTTGAGGAAGATTTATTTACACGAGTTAAAAAGAATAATCAAATATCACTGAAATATATAGAAATAGTACAGTTAAATTGGACTGAGGTGATTGAATGTCTATCGATGATCTTAAACAATGGATCACTGAACAAGAGGTTGAAAAACGAACGTTACAGGGATTTTGGTTAAACTTGAACGATTATCAAAAAGAAGATCCTGATGAGTTCAACCATTTTTTTTAAAATTTTAGTAGAGATCATCTTGATGTGAAAATAACACAAATAGCATTGATGCTAGGTAATTACCCCGAATATAATCATAATCATGTAATATCCTATGTTCCAATCATTTACAATGGAAAAAGAATGGGGCTATACCGATTGTTGTTTACTTTAGATGGAAAAATTGATGATGACTATTTTACTATAGAATAGTAAAAGATTTTAACCAACGATTCCTAGAGAAATGTATTAAATTTCGACTTTGAGGGCAACAATCTTTCAAAGTCTTTTCTTTATTCCTAGCTAATGTCGAATGAATCGGGCGGTACGAACGAAAAGAACTTACCCCTCAAGATAGAGGGTTCGAATAATCCTACTTTGGAGGTGAGTAAATATGGTCACAGTATTTTTGTTGCAGCATAGCTATGAAGTTAATGGAGTAGAAAATTCCAAAATAATCGGCATTTACTCTTCTAGGGAAATAGCTGAATCCGTTGTAATAAAATATAAGAAACTGCCAGGATTTAAAGATTATCCTAATGATTTTTTCATTGATGGATATGAATTAGACGAGGACAATTGGGAAGAGGGATTCATAAGTTCGTTTGTTCTAGATAATAAACGAATTAATGAATAATTCTAAGACTCTGAGGGAATTACTCACTCAAGATCTTTTTTATTCCCATCTAGTAGCGATTGGATCAGAAGGAGTAGGATGAATGTTGATAATCAAAGTATTAACCCGAGATTTTGAAGATTGGGGAGAAGATGTAGATGATTTTTACGTGTGTTTTCAAGTTGATATTGGATGCAAAGATATTTTAGGTTCAGGAGATATGTTTACATTTGAGGTAGTGAGCCCCAAAAGATTAGGAAGAATTATACAGGATAGTAATATCGAAATTGGTAGAGGATATTTAATCATGAATGATTTTAATATAAAACATATAGAATCTACAGTGAATCATATTATCTCAAAATGTCAGAATGCTGATTATGATTTAGCAATGAAGGAGCTCTCCAAATATTTTAGATGGGAAATGGATACCTAAAGTTTTATATCATTTTGAATATGCTACTAAAGCGATTGGATCATTATCAGAAATTCCTAATAAACAAACAAAGGATGAAGCACTTATGAATTCAAAAGAACAACTCTATTACTTGATTAATGAATATAGTAAAGGTCATTATGATACAAAAAATTTTTGTGATCAATTTACAATTATATTCAATATAGAAACGGATTATAAAGATTTAAATGAAGTAGAAAATAAATTGTTCTTAGAGTTGAGTTCTGTTACTACAAGGTTTTCTCCATATGACAAAGATTTTGTTTTTCAAAATGTGTACTATACTGAACAAGAAGTAAAAAGGAAAGTATTAGAAATTAAGAGTAAACTTAATAATATAAAGAAATAAAGTTATTTACCAAGATGCAGCGAATCGCTCCAATGAACTCAAGAAACGGATACATATGACCTGACTTTTAAGGGTCCGAAAGCATTTCATACCTTATGTTAATAATAGGAGGAGATTGCAATTAGAACAAACGAGTTATTAGCGATTTATGACCTACACGATAGTGTAGTAGAAAATATTGAATATTTGTCCAATGAGAAAAAGGTTCTTATTTATATTGGAATTATGTCAATGGAGGCAAGTTGATTATAATGAATCCGAATCCGAAATGCAGAAAGGCATATTATCTTTCACTGATGTAGAGTCATTTGTAATTGAGCCACTTTCGTTTTTGATAAATAGTAATGAAATTCTTAAAGCGAAAATTCACGACCAACCTAGGAGTATCGAAATCATACTGCTGGGTGAACATTATAGCACAGGCTGTATATCGGGAAAGAGGTTAACCTCATATAAATATTTTTATTATAAGCACATATTAAGGATTAATTTTCTATTACTACAACAGTCATATCAACGAGAAGACATTATATTTAAAGGAGTGAAATAGCATTTGATCCAACCCGTATTGAAAGACCTTATTATCACAGGGAATCCTAATATTCATGGAAAGCTGCAATTCACAGAAACCGAAGATATTGGGGATGATTTTTTATTATCTGGAACAGCATGTATAGGAGTAGAAGAATTTGATGGTGAGTACAATTTCGATTTCACTATCATCACACCCAAAGCATTAGCCAAACAATTGGAAGATAGAAACGAAATTATTTTAGGTGCCAAAAATTTTATTGTAAATAAGTTAGACTTTGAATTGATTACAGAAACGATTAATCAGATCTTATCAAAGCATCAAGGTGAAACGTGGGAAGAAGTTGCTATATCGCTCAATCCTTATTTCTCTTGGGAATATACGGATTCTGTACGATTGACGACTGTTGAGGAATTATTTGAAATGATCAAAAAAGAATCAGAGAAAGATAATGAATAATATGAATTAAAATTTAGAGATAATTGCATTGAATATAGAAGGGGAATACCTACAGTTACAAAGTGACAGTTGTAGAAGCACCACACCATATAAGGGTCTATGGGAGAGTAGATGAGAAGGGTGCTATGATATTTGATTACATGAACAGTGGGAAATAGCAAATGGAGAGTGGTGAGAAGAATGGATTTGAAGTCAATAGAACATACTTTTAATCTCATTTATGACTTCGAAAAGTTGAAGGATTTTACCCAAGAAACACTGGAAGGACTTGTACATAAATGCTCGACCAATTTTCTAAAAGATGAGGAGAGAAGTTTGCCAAAAGGCTTAAGTTATTCAGATTTAAGAATACAATATAGATATGTAAGTATATTTGTAAATAGCTTTGATAGAGAGTTTCCTTATTTTAGAATTTGTTTTGACTTGGTTCATCCAAAGACGGGGATTCAACTTTTCTACTATCATGTTGATTATAATATTGATGGTGAGTTCTCAGATGAATACTTTGGCACATATTAAAGCATAGTCTGTCTGATATTGGAACTTAATTTACAGCACAAGAAAGATATTTGCTGGTGAGCAGTTGACATAAGCAGGGAAGAAACTATGGCTATGAATAAGGTTTTCGCCAAGGATAAGGAAACGGGAGAAAAGGCATATAAGGAAGTTACCGCCCTTCATCATAACGAGAAAGATACTACCTATAAGTTGTCAGTAGGCAATCAATTAGTACAAAGTAACGGAAATCATCTAAAGATTTACAACATCAAAATTGTACATCACGATGAAAAGGTCTTTTATAATAAAAAACCAAAACCTATATCACTCAAGATGTTGAAAGTGGCGATAATATTGGTCCCATAATAGTGGAGTTTGGAAGATGGCAAAATGGTTAGAAAAACTTAGAAGTAGAAATATAAGGATGGGTACTTATGATGCTGATTTAAACCGAATAGGAGATTAATATGTATAAATATCGAATATCTAAATATAATCCTTTGTTCAGGGCTACTAATGGAAGGTATCTAAAGGAAGATTGGATTTCAATAAGTGATATTGGCAAAACGTTTGATGGTACACAACTCATCATTGAGAGTTATAAAGCCATAGAAGATGGATATGTGAATGCGCTCCATTTAATAATCGGATATATGAATATTCCATTTTTATCAATAAAAAACTTTAGTAAAAACTCTTCTATTGATGTGTTACAAGATTTAATAAAGAAGTATCCGGGATTATATACTGAAAAAATACTAGATACTTATCATGATTCAAAGGAATTGGATAATCTCGAAAAAGATGTATTAGATTCTTATTCTAGGCTTTTACTTAGGGAGAATATTTGGTCAGAAGTATTTTATCAAGAGAAAGTCAAGGTATTCATAAAATATGACTATTTAATGGGTATTCATTCAAACCAATCATTAGAAAAAATAATTCCTGATATTGAGAAATTAGGACTGTTTGTAGAGAAATTTTAGGTGACTGAATTGTTTTTAATGCATATTGACCTTTATTGGCTTAAAGCCTTTCAAGTCTTCCTTTTTACAACTACCCAGTAGCAATTAAATCGGATGGCTAGGTCTAAATCAACTTAACGTTTATAATCTACCTATGATCTATTCTAAAAACTCCTGTATGCTCAAAATCGGATTAAAGTGCTTGAATTTATACTCTTTTTTAAATAGTGTTTTGCTACGTCTAATCTTTAAAATTATTAGATAAGACCTTGTCTAATCCAATTTTCATTATATTCAAAGATTATGAAATAGGATCAGATAGTAGTAAAGGTAAAAGCTTATCACTTCATACTCAAGCTAATCGTCAAATGAGAGACTCAGGATGTTATATTAAATAAAATAGGTGAACAAAGCAGGTGTTATTATGACAATACATTTTACATGGAGGATTACCAAGTATAATCCAAAATATCGTGATGAAAAAGGGATTTATCTCAGAGATGAATGGACATCGGTATCAGAAATAGGTAGCATCACGAATCAGGATGTGATCTTAACAATTCACGACTATATTTCTACAGAAAATAGATATGTAGAAGCAATATTGGATATGATGAGCTGTTTGAATATACAAAAGCTTTCTATTTCTGGTCTTGAAAAGAGGGAAAACACTCTGGATATTACTAATTTTCCCTCTTTGTATAGTGAAAAAATGAGAAGTCTATACGATCAAGCCACTAATGGATTATGGTTAGAAAAAGATCAAATAAGTGATATAAGTAGACTTATTCTTCGAGAAAAAATGTGGTGCAAATTAAAGTGCGACTCAAAAATGTATATTCACTTTGGATATGATTTTTATATGTTTATTGGTAGTGAGATGATGTGTGAAGATACTATTAATAATATTGAAAAATCAGGATTATATGTTGAAGATTTTATTTCACCAATTAAGGAAGAAGATTAGTGTATTAAAGATAAAGAAATAAATATGAAATCAAAGCTTTGAGTAAAAATCGAAATTCACCTTTCTTAAAATATTCATTAGAAAACTACAGTATAGATACAGATTTGTCTATGCAAAAAAATTTAATAAAATCATAGATGTTGATGCAACGAGAATAATTTGTATAAAGTTAGAGTGATTGCAGATAAGGGCGAAGATCTTGTAACTGCATTTCTATAAGCCGGTTGAAAATAATGATTTTGATTTTAAAGCTATTCTCAGGAGGGGCTATGGGACTAGACATTGTATTATTTGATGAAGAAAAAGTTGGAATCGGGCTAATAGAAATACCCAATAGTTTGCATGATGCTATATTTGCGGACATATCCAATTGGAGTAGTTGTATGTATTTAAGGAAAGTTAAAGATTATTACAAGACTAACGTCCGATTTAACGAATATGAACTCTCATGCTTTGTAGAAGATTTGAAACAAATACGTATATTTATTGATTCCGTAAATCATCCGTCTTTAGAGATCTTGATTCAAGCTCTAAGTGATGGAAGTATCAAAGCTATACATATTGCAGGAGATTAATAAACATTACAATAGTATCATCACATTAAAGGAGTGAAATAGCATTTGATCCAACCCGTATTGAAAGACCTTACTATCACAGGTAATCCTAATATTTATGGAAAGCTACAATTTACAGAAACCGAAGATATTGGAGACGATTTTTGTTTATTCGGGACGGCAGGTATAGGAGAAGAAGATTCGATAGGTGAAGATAATTTCGATTTTGTTATCATCACACCCAAAGCATTAGCCAAACAATTGGAAGATGGAAAACAAATTATTTTAGGTGCCAAATATTTTATTGTAAATAAATTAGACTTTGAATTGATTACAGAAACGATTAATCAAATCTTATCAAAGCATCAAGGCGAAACGTGGGAAGAAGTTGCTATATCGCTTAATCCTTATTTCTCTTGGGAATATACGGATTCTGTACGATTGACGACTGTTGAGGAATTATTTGAAATGATCAACAAAGAATCAGAGAAAAATAATGAATAATAGGACTAGGACGATAAAGATGAACACATTACATATATCGCTTCCTTACGATTATGTTGTAAGTCATGTTAGTCTAACTTGGAGTGACATTTTATTTGCTCTACAACATGATCTGATGGCTAAGAATGCTGCTGTAAAATATGCCTATGATGTTATTGAAAAAGAAGAAAAACCAACGCAGACCGTTCTTGCCTTGGCTTGGGTTAATAATGAAGAAGAGATCGATTTTTATTTAAATGAGTTAACGAATAAAATTGTAGAACAAGAAGATAATACTTCACAAGAGAAATTCTTATATCTGCTATTAAATTGGATTTTTGAACATAAAGAACAATGTTCAGATCCGTTTCAGATGGTGGAGATTATTTATGCTGACTTCGATTATCCTGAGGAGATTTCTAATTTTGTTCGTTATATGCCCTCATCCGAACATAGATTGAACTCAGTAGAAGAAAGTATAAAGAGAATCTTCAACAATTGGGCAATCTATTTGAAAGCAGCAGAAATAAACCTTTTGAAATAATTTTTTATTTATATAGAAATGAGCAAAAGTTGAGGTTTGAAATAAAATCATTTTTAATTCTGATAATGTATTCACTATTATGATATATCTGTATTATGATAGAGCACAATACCTAAGGGGGCGATACATAATGATCATTACAGATGTTCCATTCAACACGATCGACTGGAGTCAGGTGGCTTCAACAGAACATACAGGGATTGAAGGAATGGCTTACTGGCGGACGTTAGAGATTGGGAATATTCGTGTACGGATGGTGGAGTATACCGCAGGGTATGTTGCCGATCACTGGTGTCATCGAGGACATGTACTGTTGGTGCTTGAAGGAGAGTTAGATACTTTATTAGAAGATGGACGAACATTTAAATTAACAGCAGGTATGAGCTACCAAGTAGCAGATGAAGCAGAACCGCATCGTTCTTCTACTGTAACCGGAGCCAAACTATTTATAGTCGATTAAACATCTCAATCATCTCACATTATTTTTGATCTTCCTCCAAAACGGGTATGATAATACATAGCACCTCAAAAATAAATGAACCACAAGGAGAGCAGATCCATGACGAATCTTGTAAATAATGCGATTTTGAAAGCAAAGCCAGGGCATGAAGGGCAGTTGAAAGCAGAGTTGGTCAAAATGTTGGAGCCTTCTCGTAATGAAAGTGGTTGTATTCAATATACATTGCACGAATCGGTTGAACCGGGTGTGTTTGTATTTTATGAAATTTGGGAAGATGAAGAGGCGCTTGAATTTCATATGAATACGCCTCATTTCAAATCGTATCGCGAAAATATTGCGTCTCTCGTTGATTCTCGTGAAGCGTTCCGTTTGCACAAAGTAGAACAATAAAAGCAAATTCAACTGTAAAGTGATTTCTGCTCGTAGAGATCACTTTTTCGTTTGTCGATTTCAGCCAAATAAGATGCTAAACATACGCTGTCTAAGCACCAAATTTGATTATTCCCCTTTAAATTTTTTATAATTAGCTCATGCACCAGACGAATAGGAGTGAAACACAATGGATAAAGACCAACAACTTGCAATGGTGAAAAAAGTAAGAGAAGCATCGATGAATAATGTCAGTGGCTCTACATTACAACCAAGCTATACACCGCAGGTGAAGCAAGAACAGCGTAGTATCCCTACAACGTATGGCGATGCGTCTGTGGTTATGCATATCCCTGATCGCGAGCTGGCTGATCCATTACCTGTTTTCGTTAATTTTCATGGTGGTGGATTTGTAATGGGTGATCCCAAAATGGATGATCCGTGGTGCAGTGTGATTGCGGATCGGGCAGAATGTATTGTTATTAACGTCGATTATGTATTAGCCCCTGAACATAAATTTCCGGCTCCTGTCTACCAATCGTATGAAGTGGTGAAATGGATTGCGGAAAATGCAGAAGAACTTCATATTGATGCAGCGCGTATAGCAGTCGGTGGGCATAGCGCAGGTGGTAATCTAGCGGCGGCGATCTGTTTATTGAACAAAGAGCGTGGAGACGAATTGAGTATTGTGTATCAGGTGTTAGATTATGCACCACTTGATCTAGCTACTGATCCTGAGCAAAAACCACAATTTCCTGAAGCGATTCCTAATGATATTTCTCGCATCTTTAACGCTTGTTATTTGGAACATCCAGAAGATGCACGTAATCCGTTAGCTTCGCCGGTATTTGCTCCATCTGTAACAGGACTTCCGTCTGCACTGGTTATTACAGCAGAACGTGATTCATTGGCAGCAGAAACAGTAGGTTATGCCAAACAATTGGAAGCGGCAGGTGTGAAGGTTACCGAGAAGCAATATGCAGGAGCAGCACATGGATTTACCCATAATGGGGAATTAGCAGTAGCGGAAGATGCGTGGCATCTAATGAGCGATAAATTAAAAGAAGCTTTTACTGCACATTAATACATGTATAGAGTATGAGATAAAAAAGACGATCCTGATATATCTAAGGATCGTCTTTTTTTGGCAACGTTATGATACATAAGGTAAGCACTACAGACATAAATCTATAGAGAGCAAGAATATACATATTACAAGTAAATTATAGCCATATTACAAATCCAGTATAGAACAGTGACACACCTGAACTAGCTATCTAAAGCAGATTGATTTATAATATTTAAATGAAACATAGTTTTATTAGATGAAACTATAGGAGCGTGATGATCATGAATAGCAAAGAACGATTTTCAGATCGAGTAGACTCGTATGTCAAATACCGTCCTAGTTATCCAGTAGCCGCTATTGATTATTTGTATGATGTGATTGGTATTGAGCGAGAAAGTACAATTGCCGATATTGGTGCAGGTACAGGTATTTTTGCAGAGTTATTAGTAGAACGTGGTAATACTGTAATTGGCGTAGAACCGAATACGGAGATGCGCGAGGTCGCTGTAGCTACTTTAGCAGAAGAACCTAACTTTAAAGTCAGTGCAGGATCGGCAGAAGAGACCGGATTACCAGATCATTCGGTAGATTATATTACGTGTGCACAGGCTTTTCACTGGTTCGATCAGCAAGCGACTCAAACCGAGTTTAAGCGTATTTTGCGACCTGAAGGTAAAGTGATTTTGATCTGGAATTCCAGATTGACGACAGGTACACCATTTTTAGAACAGTATGAGCAATTATTGCGCGATTATGGGACAGATTATACAAAGGTTAACCATAAAAATGTGTCAGCCGAAAAGTTACAACCTTTTTTCAAAAAAGATACGATGGAACTGGCGAAGTTTGGTAATCGGCAGGTATTCGATTGGGAAGGATTAGCAGGACGCTTACACTCTTCTTCTTATGTTCCTACTTCTGATCATCCAAAGTATAACGATATGATCGAGCAATTAAAGCTTATTTTTGAGCAAAATCAGCAAGAAGGTGTGGTCTTTTTCGATTATGAGACTGAAGTGTTCTGGGGAGAAGTTTAACTGAATCATCTATATTATCAACAAAAAGCCTCCATCTTCAAAGATAGAGGCTTTTTATGATTGTATTCTTATAAAAAATTGCTAATTACATAAAGTCCATCACATAACGTACCACATGGAAAAAGACAGGAGCAGTATACGTTAAGCTATCGATACGGCTAAGATAACTTTGCTTTTCGTTGTCGACTTTCTGATCTTCACCGATTAACAAATCTCGCTTGAGTACAGAAACAGTTAGACTTCCAAAAAATCCACTTAGACTAATCAGCATACCCGTTATCAGACCAAAGTTAGCCCCAAGTGGTGTAAGTACAGGAGCTACAAAATAAGACGTAACAGCCGTCACCACAAAAGCGCAAGCAAATCCTTCCCATGTTAAACTGGCATTGGATGTGGGTACAATTTTGCGTTTACCAATATACATCGATGCCACATAATGCACCACATCATTAAGCTGTGTCAGTAATACTAGAAATAAAACCAATCTTCCGCCATATTGAGCCGTCGCGAAAGGAAAATAAGCCAGATGACTGAGTCCGAATACCATTAGCATTAATCCCCATTGGGTGGAACTCACACTCCGTAAAAATCCGCCAGTTCCTTTATTAATTAAGCGCGGGAGTGGAAGTAGTAAAAAGACATAAATCGGAATAAACACGATAAACATGCCATACCACCCGATATAAATCCAATAAAATTGAATCGGAATAGCTAAGTATGCCCATAAAAATAAGCGCCGATCGGCTTTACGTGAACGGATCATCGAAAAGTACTCTTTGAGTGCAAAAAAGGTCAGAACCATCAGTGAAAGAAGCGATACAATCGGATTAAATAACGTAGCCAGACAGAAAATAAAGAACATTCCCCACCATGTTTTGATCCGTAATCCAATCACACTATAATCTTGATTTTTTTGAATTTTGCTTACGATGATGTAAATAAAATGGATAACCAGTAAAGCGATAAAAATAAGGATTAACGTTATTATCGAACTATTCATAAATCAGCACCAACTTACCTTGAATTAGGATTCCATAAAAGGGATCATATGCTATTATGAAGGAATAAAGGTAAATTGATAAGGGGAAATGTTGTGATGGCGGCAGAGCGATCGGTTTTTATTTTATTGACCAATACAGGAACATTATTTACTAAAATGATACAAACGTATACGAAAGCACCGTACAATCATGCTTCGATATCATTTGATCGGGAATTATCGGAGTTGTATAGCTTTGGAAGGAAGCATCCTAGTAATCCACTGAATGGTGGTTTTGTGAAAGAAGATATTAAAACAGGTACATACAGCAAATATCCGAATACGACTTGTGTAATCTATGAACTTCAAGTGACCGAGCGTGAAGTAGAGAAAATGCAACGTGTATTGCAATTATTTATCCGTAAGCATCAGAAGTATTTGTACAATATTCTGGGTGTAATTAGTATTACGCTCAAAGAACCTGTTGAATTCAGTAATTCATATTTTTGCTCTCAATTTGTCGCAGAGATCTTGCAACGATCCGGTATCAAAATTTGGAATAAGCTTCCTGCCTTAGTTACTCCAGACGATTTTCGCCAAAGTGAACGATTGCAGTTGATCTATGAAGGCAAGTTAAGTGAGTATGAAGCTTAAAACAAATCATTATATTGAACACAAAAATCACCGATGACCTTGTACAGTCGTCGGTGATTTGTTGTTGATATATGTTACAACATGTATTGGATCATTTGCAGGTGATGTAGCTTTTAAGATCCTTCAGGAACAACAACACGGATATGACCGGGGATAATCCGTAGATCGACAGGTAAAGCAGGGCCTTCTTCGCCATCTACATTGGTTTTAACAGGATCGGTTGAACTGACTCTCACATGTTTAGCCGTAAAATAAATAACGTCTTTATGGTCTTTGAGATTACCAAGCAATAGCGATAATCCTGCGGTTAGTGTATTGAACATATTAAGATTGGTCATAATAAAGCAATGCAATAACCCGTCATCGACTTCAGCATCAGGAACCATACTTTCAAATCCGCCAACCGAATTGGTAAGTGCCGCTAGAAAAAGAGGAGCTTCCCCTTCCCACACTTCACCGTCATATTCAATTTTTAAAGGCGAAGCAGAATTGCTCATCAATTCTTTCATACCATCTCTAAAATAAGCAAATGCGCCTAATTTGGATTTATCTTCAGAGGGAACAGACGACAATGCTTCTGCCAAAGAACCCGCAGCGATCACATTAGCAAATAATTGATCATTTAATTTACCCATATCTACATTTTTGACCTGAGAAGAGCGTAATGTCTCTATCGCTTGATCGGGATTCAGTGGAATCTGAAGAGCGCGTGCAAAGTCATTGACTGTTCCAAGTGGAATCACTGCCAGCTTCGGACGATGATCTTGATCCATCAGTCCGTTAATCGTCTCATGCAGAGTACCGTCTCCACCAATCGATACCACTAGATCATGGCATTCTTTACAAGCGTCTGTACAGAACTGAGTCGCATCTAACTCTTTAGCCGTCTCACTAACTGTAACCTGATATCCTTGCTCGCTGAGAATATCTTCTGCTTTTTTAACATATTCTGAGGCTTGTTCTTTACCTGAAGATGGATTAATAATGATCGTTGCCTTCATGAGATGAATTCCCCTCTACAATTTATATAAGTGCATGTAAGCAGTTTTGAAAAGTTAGAAATGTATTCGACATCAATTACCATTACCCAAAATAGCAGTGATGATACAAGAATATGACCTTTTCACCTAAATTATTGAAAATATAATAAGAAAAGATCGTCTAATATCATTTGTTTGCTTACTTTAGAAGTGGTATCGTATAGGAGATTTAAAAGTATTGCTATACAGTCTGAACATTTTGTAACGGGGGTGTATTTATGAAAGCGCTATTTATTGGAGGTACAGGGATTATTAGTTCAGCAATCACACAGCAATTATTAACAACAGATTGCGAATTGTATCTGCTGAATCGAGGAAATCGTAATCAAGATTTACCTGCTAATGCACATTTGTTGCAAGCAGATATTAATAACGAACAACAAGTCGCAGAACTGATCGCTGATCTGGAATTTGATGTGGTCGCTGATTTTATAGCTTTTGAACCTTCTCAGTTGGAACGAGATTATCGACTGTTTGCAGGAAAAACAAAGCAATTTATGTTTATCAGTTCAGCTTCTGCTTATCAGTCCCCACCTGCGGATTATCGCATTAATGAAGGCACTCCTTTATCCAATCCATACTGGGAATATTCACGTAACAAAATCGCTTGTGAAGATTATTTGATGAAAATATATCGCGAACACAACTTCCCGATCACCATTATACGTCCAAGTCATACGTATGACGAACGTTCGATTCCAATGGGTGTACATGGTAGCGAAGGAAGCTGGCAAGTCGCTAAGCGGATGCTAGAGAATAAACCGGTCATTATTCATGGAGACGGTACATCATTATGGACGATGACTCATAATACTGATTTTGCTAAAGGATTTATCGGGTTAATGGGTAATATTCAAGCGATTGGAGAAGCGGTACAAATTACCTCGGATGAATCGTTAACCTGGAATCAGATTTATGGAGCGGTCGCAGATGCACTAGGTGTGAAGCTTAATGCCGTCTATGTCTCTTCTACATTTCTGGATGCTTGCAGTACCGAAGATTATCGCGGAAGTCTACTCGGAGACAAAGCCAATTCAGTTGTGTTCGATAATAGTAAGCTCAAGCGGTTAGTCCCTGACTTTGTAGCAACGACTCGCTTCGATCAAGGGGTGAAGCAAGTGATCAACCATATCCTGAGTCATCCTGAATTGCAAAAAGAAGATCCTGAATTTGATATATGGTGTGATAAAGTGATTGCAGCTTTGGAGAATGCTGTGCAAGCGGTTCGTACTTAACATTTTACTTCATTAAAGGGAAAGCATATCCACTGCTTTCTCTTTTTTTGTTATATCGTTATCTGGCATATCCTATTATTTCCTTATGTTTATAGCGAAAATCCAGAGATAAGTTGTTACACTTACAAATGTAAGCGCTTATCTCATATTTTGGTAAACTTCGATATCGAAGCATAAGCAGTCCATCTATTGATCCAGAGGAGGAAATAAGATGTCAAAATCAAGCCTATGGAAAGTGATTGGAACAGTCGCATTAACAGTGGTATTATGTACATCTACTTTTGCAGAGTATAGTTATGCCAGTCTAACCAGTGGAAGTAAGTTTCTAGGTAATATTATTGCAGGAAATGTACCCGCAAGTTATGGTAACTACTGGAATCAAGTGACACCGGAAAATTCGACCAAATGGGGAGCTGTCGAAGGCAATCGAAATTCGATGAACTGGGGACAAGCCGATCTAGCGTACAATTATGCGCAAAGTAAAGGCTATCCATTCAAATTCCATACTTTGGTATGGGGCAGTCAGGAACCTGCATGGGTAAGTGGTCTATCTGCGGCAGATCAGAAAGCTGAAGTGACTCAGTGGATTCAGTTGGCTGGTCAGAAATATTCAAAATCGGCTTTTGTTGATGTAGTCAATGAGCCATTTCATGCTAAGCCCTCTTACAGTAATGCAATCGGTGGAAGTGGAGCGACAGGCTGGGATTGGATTGTATGGTCTTTCCAACAAGCGAGGCAACAATTTCCAAATTCCAAATTGTTAATTAACGAATATGGAGTCATTAGTGATCCTAATCTAGCCGATCAATATGTGAAAATTATTAATATTCTCAAAAGTCGCGGGTTGATCGATGGAATCGGTATCCAATGTCACCATTTTAATATGAATAACGTTTCGACCAGTACGATGACGACGGTACTGAACAAGCTAGGTTCTACAGGCTTACCGATCTATGTATCTGAACTGGATATGACAGGTGACGATGCTACTCAACTAGCACGTTATAAAGAAAAATTCCCTGTACTTTGGAATCACCCTTCTGTCAAAGGAGTAACATTATGGGGATACATCGAAGGACAGACATGGGAGCCAAATACGCATTTACTGAATGCGAATGGTACAGAACGTCCTGCATTGAAATGGTTAAAACAATTTTTCGGCAAAGGCATTACAGATGGCCAGTCCATTATGCTTGAAAAAGATAACCTAGAGACTGCGGATGTACCTGCTCAATAAAAAGGTGTCTATTTTTTAAAAGTCCATATTCATGTTGATGCAGATTGATTGTAGCTACAAAGCTATATTTTAATCTAATACGTATATTATCTAATAGTTACAGAGTATCAAACCCTTCTCTATGAGAGGTGTTTGATACTCTTTTTTTATTTTGTACCAACGACTTAAAAAAAACACAACTTAACGATACATTACACTAGAGTCATCCAAGTGTATATAAAGAAAAGCTTGATACTTATTAAACGAGCTGGAGTGTGATTAGTATGAAAAAAATGCTGCCTAACCTGTTTACACTGGGTAATTTGCTATCAGGTTTTGTTGCTATCCTTTTAATATCTAAACAACAATTTGAAATATCGGTACTGCTTATCACAGTAGGTTTAGTCTGTGATTTTCTTGATGGATATTGTGCAAGAATACTTGATGCAACATCCGCATTAGGCAAAGAGTTAGATTCGTTAGCAGATCTAATCACGTTTGGTGTTGCTCCTGCTACTCTTGCCTATTTTGTATCACTACATGAGATACACATATTCGGCGTGGCTTGCTGTTTATTTTATGTATGTTGCAGTGCTATACGACTAGCACGCTTTAATGTAGAGCAAAGTCATATGACTGTTTTTGTAGGAATGCCAACGCCGATATCTGCTGTACTTTGTATACTGCTCGCTATTTATGTGTATCCTCTTGTGGCTATGGTTGGGATGATATTGATTGGCATACTGATGGTTAGTCCATTTTGTTTCCCCAGTCTTAAGAAAGTAAAATCTGAAGCAGTGGAGGACTTTTAATGACTACCATGCTTCAATTTTTGTCAGATTACGGTTATCTGGCGATATACGGTCTGCTGACACTTGGAATCGTAGGGCTACCTGTGCCGGATGAATTGCTGATGACTACTGTAGGTTATTTGACTACCATTGGAACGATGAAGCTCCCTTATGCTCTTTTCTTTAGTTTTGCAGGAGCGATGAGCGGGATGATAATCAGTTATTGGATTGGACAAAAAGCAGGGCGTCCTTTTCTCGATCGCTATGGGAAATGGGTCGGCTTGAAGCCGCATCGAATAGCCAAAGCAGAGCAATGGATGAACAAATACGGACCTTTGTCTATTATGCTCGGTTATTTTATTCCAGGTTTTAGACATGTGACTTGCTATTTGTGTGGGATTACCAGAATGCCATTTCGTAAATACAGTCTATTTGCTTCTCTGGGTGCTTTATTTTGGTGCTTGATTTTTATTCTAATAGGTAGAGTATTAGGATATGCAAATAATGGATAACGCGTGCTATACACTTTGAATAACTGGATCACAGATACCTATGAATCTCTTTTGAAGAAAGGAAGTACATTACATTGACCAAAAAGGTTTTAATCGTAGAGGATGAACATCGTATACGTGAATTAATATCGGATTATTTCAGCAATCAACAGTGGATCGTGTTGCAAGCAGAAAATGGAATAGAAGGATGGTATGTATTTGAAGAAGGAATGCCTGATTTAGTCATTCTTGATCTTATGATGCCGGAAATGAACGGTTGGGAATTATGTCGGAAAATTCGGCAGTGCTCCAATGTACCGATTATTATTCTAACCGCAGTATCTGGCGATGAAAGGCAAATTGAAGGTTACGAATTGGGAGCTGATGATTATGTCACCAAGCCATTTAGCCCTAAAGTGTTAGTCTCCAAAGCAGAAGTGCTGATGCGAAGAGTCGATGGACAACTTGTTTCCGCGCATACTCAAATCGGTTTTGACGTGGTGCTAAATACGTTAACCCATAGACTGGAACGCAAAGATGGAATCGTTGATTTAACACCTAAAGAATACGGAATTTTACAGCTATTACTGCGGAATAAAGGGATTGTGCTTCCCCGGGATACCATATTGAGATCAATTTGGGGAATGGAATACGAGGGAGACGAACGTGTCGTAGATACACATATCAAAAAGCTACGTAGTAAAATGGGCTCTGCTTCTGATTGTATACGTACCGTATTTGGAGTGGGCTATACATTTGAGGAATTAACATGAAAAGAACAGGGATTACCACCAAGCTATTTTTAGCTACAGCGTCGATCTTCGTTCTGTTTTACGTGATTGTGCTTGTTAGTCAAATTGTGGTGTTCCCAGAGTTTTATGAACATCAGAAAATGATTCAGTTAGAAAAGGATGCGGCTGAGCTCACTTCTATATATCAAAAAGATCCAACAGCACTTCGTCAGACAGGGTCTTCATCTCTGCTTCAATCGCATAAAAGAGAAATGAACTTTGCACTGACCGATTTTGATGGAAATATGACAGTCAATGATCCTTATCGTATGCGCTTGATTAAAAAAGACGGCACAGAACTGGATGTGTCCTTGTATTATATCGTCAGTGCATACGGGACAGAATTTAAAAAACTGAATCTTACGGTTGGAAAAGATCTCAAAATGTATGGCGACTTTGGAGAAAGTTCGAATAGTCGAACATTTTATCCTTACTATATTCAAAATAGTGATGGCAAAGATGTAGGTGTAAATGAGCAGAAAAGCTCAGAAGATATGGTACAGGGCAAGATTATTTCTATCAGCTTGCCCAGTGTAGTTAAAATAGAACAGCAATTAGGGCTTTTGTATGTCACTGTTGATGAATTTTTCCCACTGGAACAGACGTATATAGATCGATTGAAAAGAATGGAACAGGTAGAGGTCAAGTGGAAAAGTCCATTTAGTGGCAGCCGAAGTGGTATTTTAATTCAGCCATTGCGTGAAAAAAATGGCAACATCGAATTACTTTTTCTCGTGACTTCACTTCAGGAGATCAAAGAAACCAATAGTGCACTTCGATTATTTTATGCTTATTTGGGAGCGGGAGGTTTTATTCTAATTCTGCTACTTTCTGTACTGTATTCCCGTATGGTGACACGTCCTCTGCTTATGCTCAACAAACAGGCACACAAAATGAAAGATCTTGATTTTACAGGTGAGAAACCTTTACCACGTAAAGACGAATTAGGGAGTTTATCTGGAACTTTATTTGAATTATCAGGCAAATTAAATATTACGTTAGATGAACTCAACAAAGCCAATATTCAATTGAAAAAAGAAATTGTACAGAACAAACAGATGGAGCAATTACAGAAAGACTTTTTTGCTAATGCTTCACATGAATTGAAAACGCCGATCAGTATTGTACGCGGTTTTGCAGAAGGAATGCGAGATGGAATTAGTGCGGGTCGTCAGGATCATTATGTAGAAGTGATTCTAGAGGAAAGTGCCAAAATGGAACAGCTTGTTCAAGATATGCTTGACCTTTTGCGCTTAGAATCATCAGCAGTTAAGTTGTATAAGTTGCCCGTATTACTCAGTGAAATCACGCAAGACATGTTGGAGAAGCTAACTTATCAAATGGACGAAAAAGAACTTTCTGCACATCTCGTGTATCAACATGAAACAGAAATCAATGTCGATCCAGGCAAGATAGAGCAAGTGTTGTTGAACTTGATGACAAATGCGATCCGCCATGCCGAAAAAGGTAGCACAATAGAAATTAACATTTCGGGAACAGAACATACTTGTCTGTATTCTATTTATAACAAAGGGGATCAAATTCCAGATGATTATCTGGAGCGAATCTGGGAACGCTTTTTTCGTGTAGAAGCTTCCCGAGATCGAAAAAGTGGCGGTACAGGTCTGGGACTAGCGATCGTTAAACGAATTTTGGAATTACACGAGTGTAAGTATAATGTGAAAAACGCAAAAGACGGCGTTATTTTTGAGTTAACTTTTAAAAAAGGGCTCACGAAGTAGACCGTTTGCAGGAGGATATAGAACAATGGAAGCTCAGTTTGAAAAAGAATTGCCAGCAGGACCAATTAATAAGTCGATGCTTCGCTATTTGTACCAATTGTTAAGTACGACAGGTATGCCCAAAAAAGTACTGAGTATTGCTGCGTTACTCAGTATTGCATCTTCTATAATCGGTCTTATTTGGCCAGTGATGATAGGAAGATTTATTGACCAATTTAGTACAGGAGGAATTAGTGGAATATTAATTGCTCTGTTGGTTGTTGTATTCCTTATGGAAGCATTAACCACAGGCATATCCTATTATATGTTAGCTTATGCAGGCAATCGAACAGTAACGATGTTGCGTAAGCGATTATGGAGCAAAACGTTATCTTTGCCAGTCCACTTTTTTGACAATCACCGCTCAGCAGATGTAATGAGTCGAATCAGCCGAGATACAGATGAGATTCGTACTTTGATTACAGAACATCTGATTTCTTTTTTCTCGAATGTACTGACAGTTATTGGCGCACTGGTTATTCTGTTCTGGCTAGATTGGCGGTTGACGCTAGTTGTTCTGCTAGCCGCTCCACTTGGTGCAGCAGTTATTATGCCCATCGGGGGCAAAATGTACAAAATTTCGATGAATATGTACGAGCAGTTGGGCCAGTTTGCTTCTGTATTGACTCAGGTGATTGGAGAAATTCGATTAGTGAAGTATTCCAATGCCGAAAAGCGTGAAGAAAAAAATGGATTCGATAAAGTAGACAATTTATTTGAAGTGAGTATGAAAGAAGCAAAAGTATACGCTGTTCTTTCTCCGCTTATGTCGATGATTATGATTGTGCTACTAACGACTGTTGTTGCTTATGGTGGTATGCGTGTATCTTCGGGCGCTTTAAGTACAGGAGTGCTTGTATCTTTTGTGTTGCTTCTATTTCAAATTATGCTTCCGATTAATACATTCGCTACTTTTTATTCCAACTTGCAGAAAGTATCAGGAGCAGTAGAACGCTTAAAACCGATTCTAGAATCGGATGCTGAAGATAAACACAATGGAAAAGGTGCTATTATGCCTAATCATACACAAGATATCGTTTTTCACGATGTAGAGTTCGCTTACTCGTCTGAAGAACCTATTTTGAAAGGGATTAATGTATGTATGCATGCTGGACAAGTGACTGCATTAGTGGGCCCTAGTGGTAGTGGGAAAACGACTATATTTTCATTGATCGAACAATTTTATATGCCTGCCAAAGGGTTGATCACGTATGGTGACCGATCGATTGCTGATTTTGATATTGCTTCTTTTCGGAGTAAAATCGGTTATGTTTCTCAAGAAAGCCCATTAGTGGATGGAACGATTCGAGATAATATGATATATGGACGCATCGATACAGTAACAGAAGCGGAAATGATAGAAGCGAGCAAACAGGCATACGCCCACGACTTTATTAGCTCATTGTCTAAAGGGTATGATACTGAAGTTGGTGAAAGAGGAATCCGATTGTCAGGCGGTCAGAAGCAACGGATTGCGATTGCTCGTGCTTTACTGCGTAAGCCAGATATTTTACTACTAGATGAAGCAACAGCTAGTCTGGATAGTGATTCAGAACATGAAGTTCAACAAGCTTTAGAACATTTGATGAGCAGTTGTACAACGATCGTTATCGCTCATAGGTTGTCGACGATTACGAATGCAGATCAGATTGTCGTTGTAGAGTTTGGAAAGATTACAGGTACAGGAAAACATCAAGAATTACTAGCCACTCATTCTTCATACGCAGAATGGACAAATAAACAGTTTCGTTCAACTCGAAATGATGAGCCTCAACGTGTAATCGATTAATAAAAAAAGCGATCACTTTTGTAGTGATCGCTTTTGAGTGTAGATAATGTATAAGATGATTGTGGTGCAAATCTAGGTTGTTGATTAGACTGCACTGAATTGTAAATGAAAAGTGGTCGATTCCCCTATAGTACTGGTAGCGTATAACTTTCCTTCGTGCTGATCGATAATCGAACGAGCAATCGCAAGCCCTAATCCGTAACCGCCTTGCTTACGAGCACGCGACGTATCTGTGCGGTAAAAGCGGTCAAAAATACGAGTGAGATGTTCTGGCGCAATCCCTTCGCCTGTATTGGTAACATTCAATAAGACTTCCTGTTGTTGATGTGTAAGTGAGATCGTGATCGTGCCTTGAGGATTAGCGTATTTGATCGCATTATCCAGTACAATCATGATCACCTGATGAATTTGCTCCTGACTACCTTTGACACTAAGATTAGGCTCAATCTCATAATCTAGCGTTAATTCTTTTTCAAAAATAACAGCTTCCATCGTGAGTATAATCCGCTCGACCGTTTCACTCAGATCAAAAGGTGTATAGACCATCTGTGTACGAGAATCGTCCATTTCAGTAAGGTAAAGAAGATCGTTGGTTAAGCGAGCCATTCGCTCTGTTTCTAACTTGATATACTCTAGCCATCGTGCCTGACTTTCGATCGTTTCTTGGCGATTAGACAACAGCACATCGGCATTGGTATTAATGATCGCAAGCGGTGTTTTGAGTTCATGAGAAGCATCTGCAATAAATTGTTTTTGTTTATTAAATGCTTCTTTGACCGGATAAATGGAACGATTGGCAAAAAATCGGCTGGTAAAATACAAAGCGACTAACATAATTAATCCTACTGCGGCAAATGTATAAATCAAATTTTTCAAAATATCTTGTTGCGCTGTAACATCTAGAAAAATCAACTTATATCCTGTACCTACAGGTTGCTTGATAAACGCCCAATCACTATTATCGAGCTTAAATTGTCCATTGTCTTTGTTGATCGATTTCGCTTCTGTCAAAGCAGATTGGTACAATGTAGTATCCATATCAAAAGGAGAATGGGTTGCTGTCATTTTCCAGTTGCTATCGATCTCTATGGAAAAAGATAATGAACGCTCTGTAAATGTATCGTCTACAGGTTGACCGTTCCCATTCATGCCGCCAGGATTGTTCATTCCACCTCCACCCGGAGAATTCTGTCCATTATCGAAGTTCCGCGGAGCAATATTAGCAATACGGGATAGCTCATTACGGATATCATTTTGAGCATTGCGGTACGTAATCGTGTAGATCGAAGCAAATGCAATCAACATTAACACCGAAATTGTCACCAGATTAACAATCAGAAATCGATTACGAAGCTTGTTAAACATTAAGAAGTCACCTCTTCTAATACATAGCCGACTCCGCGAATCGTATTGATCTTGACTTGGGAATGTAGAAAGTTTAATTTTTTACGTAAAAAAGAAATATAGACTTCTACATTGTTGTACTCTACATCAGAGTCGAATCCCCATAACTTTTCAATAATTTGTTCTTTGGAAGTGACTCCTTGCTTGCGGGTAATAAGCAATTCTAGTAATTCATTTTCTTTCAAATTCAGCTTCATTTCTTTACCATTTACCGACAGCTTGAGATTGGCGGTATTTAATTGAATATCTCCGAATTTGAGCCCATCTTCTGGTAAGACTTCTCCTTTACGACGAAGAGCAGCTCGAATCCGGGCTAACAATTCTTCCGATGAAAAAGGCTTGGCGATATAATCGTCTGCGCCATAATCCAGTCCAATCACTTTATCGGTAATTTCACCTTTGGCAGTCAGCAAAATAACAGGTGTTGCGATCCCTTGCTGGCGTAATGTTTTGAGCACACTGATTCCATCCATTTCTGGCATCATAATATCCAGTAGTAGCAGATCATAGATACCAGTCTGAGCATAATCCAGTCCTGTGCGCCCATCGTGTACGGCATCGACAGAATAATGATTTTTTTTCAAAATTTGCGTTAACGCTTCTGCTAAATGCAGTTCATCTTCTACTATTAATATTCGCATAATTGCTATCACCCTTTATATATTGTTCTATGATACATTCATTATACTGGTCAAAGCTTTAGCCAATCTTAAACCTTATTATTGTATCGACCAGAGCGACATCAACTTTGAATACATAACAGAAAGTGGGCTTATATGAGTAAACCAACAATGCGTACTATCACCATAACGATGCTGATAGAATATGAGATTAGAGCGATGCCATTCATGTACGAGACGATGCAATTATTTGCGATTAAGAAATACGTAGATATGTCTCCAGACGATTTTGATTTTGATCTACATGCGGAAGATTTGTTTCTATATAAAGGAATTCTAAGTTGTGACTCCAAGTCAGGCGAAGTAAGTACATATTATTTTCCGCAATCTAAAGTAGCCACATTAAGTAGTAGTGCAAATACACATACCTTATTTTATTTAGCATATAGCGATGATTATCGTATGCTGTACTGTTATAAACGTGATCTTCAAGCAGAAGTCGATCAACTTGTATTTACCAAAGATATCAGGGGCACATATGAACCTTCGATCAACCACATCTGGTCTGTTCATCATTTCTATTCATTAAATGAGCGGTATGCTCTGATCTCTTATCTGTTGCCAGATCAACAACGAGGTTTTAACTATGCGCTGATTGATGCAGTAGAGCAGATGAGCGTTCCTTTTGTACCGGGTGATATGATTCGCAATATAGAAACGATAATGGGATTCAACTGTAACGGTATAGAATATCTGCTAATCAAAACAGGTGAACATATGGTACATGAACGAAAAATAGATTGGGAATATAACCGTCCAGAAGTCGAACAATTAATCGTGATTGCAGTCGATACATTTATTGCCAAAGTACAAGCTAACGATACAGATTTAAGTGACCATATTATATTTTCTTCTCAAAGTCATGAAGCATTTGCCGATCTGCTTATCATGGATCAGCAAGTGATTGTTTTGGTCGAGCGATTTGATACCGCAGATTCTCTAGTAATGATATACACTGTGGATAACCAAAATAAAGAATATATAAGTTATCCACATGTGTATAACAGATTATATGAGTTCAACCATATCTTTTATGCTACTCGCATATCTGATACATCGACTCGATTGTATAAGTTACACACAGGTGAACAGATTGCTGAGATTATGCAACCTCAAGGAGTCGTTACTATCATAGAAGAAGGAATTGTTACTATCGATCGACGTCTGGGGAGTGAAGATCGGCAATTGTATATCTATAATGATCAGGGATCTACATTATGGATAAAAGATTGTATGTGGATTGATTACAAACAGCGTTTTATATTGAATATCCTTCAATCTTAATTCACGATAGGTCAAATTATCATTCTATACATTATTGATTATTGCCATGTGCGCGCTATGCGTCATGGCTTTTTTGTGTTTTGTAAAAAATGTTTTCGCAATGTAAAACATTTAAGATTCACTAAAGGTTAGGGCTGTAAGATTCAAATATAAGCAAGTGAGACACACAAACAGACAACAACATGTACATCCCATACACAGACAACATACATGGTAACCACCAATCAGGCAACACCCAATACATGCTTACACGAAAGGAAATGATCGATATGGCAATCGAAGTATTCAACCGCTACGAAAGTAAATATTTAATGGACACTCAATCGTATTTCAAATTGTATAACGAGTTGCTGGAGTATATGGAAGTGGATGAATATTGCAAGCAACATGATTTCTACTCAATTAGCAATCTGTACTTTGATACACCGCATGATTCGTTAATTCGGATGAGTCTTTCCAAACCCAAGTACAAAGAAAAGCTTCGCTTACGAGCTTACGGTGTACCTGGAGAAAATGCCAAAGTCTATTTGGAAATCAAAAAGAAAGTGATGGGCTTGGTCAACAAACGTCGTACAGCATTGAAGCTAGACGAAGCTTATGAATTTGTTCGTACGGGTCTTGCGCCAGAGTATCAAGATTATATGAACCAGCAGGTACTGAACGAACTGACTTACTTTTTACAAATCTACGACCTAGAGCCCAAATTGTATCTCTCTTATGATCGCAAAGCATTGTTCAGCAAGCATAATCGTGATCTACGGATCACATTCGATAGCAATATCCGCACCAGACGTTATGATCTCAAATTAGAGCAAGGTGATTACGGCGACCAATTGATGGAAAAAGGGCAATGGCTGATGGAAGTCAAAGCTGAAAAAACAATTCCGTTATGGTTATCGCAAAAGTTATCCGAGCATGGCATGTACCGTACGAGCTTTTCCAAATACGGCAACGAATACAAACAACTATTGAAATCCAAAGTAAATCAACCTGTAGAAACCATTCCAACTGAAAAGGAGAGCATTCTTTATGCTTGATTCATTACTTACTGTGGCTACGACCACGACAGACCTAACTTTAACTACTTCGTTACTCACGATACTTGTCGCTATTGTTTTAGGCGGACTGATTAGCTTCACATATATGAAAACCAACCCGAGCGGGTACTCACAAAACTTTACATTAACAATGGTACTGCTTCCGGTGATCGTCGCTATCATTATTCTATTGATCGGTAGCAATATCGCACGAGCATTCAGTCTTGCCGGTGCGTTCTCAATTATTCGTTTTAGAAGTGCTCCGGGCGACCCGAAAGATATTGCTTATGTATTGTTCACAATGGCAGCAGGACTTGCTTGTGGTACAGGATACTTTGGTTACGCCGTACTGTTCACAATTATCTTATGTGTGATGATGTTTGTACTCAACCGCTTCAAATTTGGCGTTAGCAAAAAATTGCAAAAAACACTTAAAGTCACCATTCCTGAAAATCTAGCTTATGACGAAGCATTTGCAGAAGTATTCAAACAATTTAACGTCCAGTATGATTTGAAAAAAATCAGAACGACCGAGCTTGGCAGTCTGTATGAACTGGTCTATCTGGTAACGATGAATCAAGTGACGAACCAGAAAGAATTTCTGGATGCGATCCGGTGCAGAAATGGTAACCTCGACCTTTCCTTAACGATGAGCCCGACAGCGGCAGAAGCATATTAATCTTTACACCTAAACCAACAATTGAAGGGAACGATATCAAATGAAAAAATGGATAACGAAAACGAACCTGAGCATAGTTCTTCTTAGTACACTTGCCTTATCAGCATGCAGTTCAACAACATCGACAGCAACCGAGGCATTAGCAGCGGCAACGAGCTCGACGGCGACAATCTCTACAACAGCGGCAACTGTTTCCTCTTCTACAGCGCTCAAAGTCTCTGATCTGGTTACATTTGATAGTGGCGATGATGCTATCGATTGGAAATCATCCGATTATACAGGAATCCAATTAACAGGTTCCAGTGCAACGATTACAGGTAATGGTGCAACGGTAGCAGACGGAGTTATCACGATTACCGCAGGCGGTACGTATGTGCTAAGTGGTCAATTGACAGATGGACAGATTGTAGTCGATTCACAGGATGAAGAAGATGTGATACTGGTACTTAATGGAGTAACGATCACAGATAGTGATAGCGCACCGATTTATATCAAAGAAGCGAAAAATGCGTTTATTACTTTAGCAGATGGCACAGAAAATGTAATCACCGATGGAGCAGAATATACTTTCGCAGATGATGCTACAGATGAGCCTAGCGCAGCGATTTTCAGCAAAGCCGATTTAACGATTAATGGTGAAGGTTCATTATCTGTAAATGCCAATTACAAAGATGGTATCACCAGCAAAGACGATCTCAAAATCATATCCGGTACACTAAATATCACCGCGGCTGATGATGGTATTGTCGGTAAAGATATGGTGGCGATCGAAGATGGAACATTTACAATCGTAGCAGGTGGAGATGGTATCAAGTCTACCAACGACACAGATGCAGATAAAGGATTTGTAGCGATTGCAGGTGGTACTTTTGATATCCAATCAACGAACGATGGTATTCAATCTGAAAAGCAATTAGTGATTGATGACGGTACATTCAATATCCTATCCGGTGGAGGTCATACCAAAGCTGAAGCCAAAGTTGAAGAACAACCCGGTCAAGGTGGATTTGGTGGCCCACAAGGTCAAGATACTCAAGCTACAGCAACATCGACAACAGAAGCAACTACCGATACAGCAACAGACACGACTGCATCCACAGATACCGATGCAACAGCTACCGAATCGACCAGTACCAAAGGGCTTAAAGCAACAGGCGATATGACGATCAATGGCGGTACATTCACTATTGATTCAGCCGATGATGCTGTTCACAGTAATGCAACTGTGCATGTTACAGGCGGTACACTTGAAATCGCAACAGGCGATGATGCTATGCATGCAGATGTTGATCTGAATATCTCCGGTGGCAAAATTAATGTCACTACAAGTTATGAAGGCTTGGAAGCGACCAATATCAATGTCTCTGGCGGAGATACAAATGTGATTGCTTCAGACGATGGTGTGAATGCTTCCGGTGATGCGAATACAACAACGACAGAAGCCACAACAGAATCGACTACAGCGACCACCACAGAAGCAAGCACAGCAACAACGACAGAAGCTAATACATCCACCGCAACAGATCCAGCAGGCAACAGTGCTCCTCCAGGAGGTTTTGGTGGTGGGCAAGGTAGCTCCCAAAATGCATTATTGAATATTACAGGCGGTACACTTACTGTAGATGCACAAGGTGATGGACTAGATTCTAATGGATCGATCACTATGTCAGGCGGAACTGTTATTGTAAATGGTCCAACGGCTAATGGAAATGGCCCGCTGGATTATGATGGAACATTTGAAATGACAGGTGGATATGTAGTAGCTGTCGGCAGTTCAGGTATGGCTCAAGCGCCTTCTGATGATTCTACCCAAGCCGCAATTAGTATGAGTTATTCTGCGACACAATCAGCAGGTACACTGGTTCATATTCAAGATAGTACCGGCAAAAATATTCTAACTTTTGCACCGACTAAAGATTATCAATCAGTTGTTGTCAGTTCTCCTGATCTAGTCAAAGGCAGTTCGTACTCTATCTACACAGGTGGAACGTCTACAGGTACAGCAACAGATGGACTGTATACAGATGGTGAATATACAGGTGGTACTAAAGTAGTCGATTTTGAATTAGCAAGTCAGATCACATGGGTCAATGAGTCAGGTGTGACGACTGCCAACACAGGATTTGGTGGTGGCGGAGGTGGAGGTCAAAGACCGACTAGAAATATGAATAATAACACCACAGGTACAACAACAGATAACACATCAGACACAGCGCAATAATCATTGTGTAATTATAAACAATCTAACATGAATAATAAGGATATCAGTGATAATAAGCTGATATCCTTATTTTGTGTTATATAAAATGACGTATAATTTGCATAAATATACAAATCTATTGAGTTATTTAGCGATTTATCATTATAATCAGTATATAAATGATTTATATGTAATATTAATTTACATATGTTTAGTTGGTTGTTTAGTGCGATCTATTTATTAAGGGGGAATGGGTATGAAATTATCAATGCAATGGAAGCAAAAATGGTGTATCTCAATGTTGACGGCGGTCTTGTTAATGCCTGTTATGAGTTATTCGGTATCAGCGGCAACAGAAACGACTACAACGTCTCCAACAGCAGTAGCGCAGACTGCTTTGCCTAATATCAAAATTCTTGCTACAGGCGGGACTATTGCAGGTTCTTCAGAATCCAATACCGATGTAACCGGATATAAAGCAGGAGCGTTGGGTATTGATGTATTAATCAATGCTGTACCTGAAATGAAAAAAGTAGCCGATATCAGTGGTGAGCAAATTGCGAATGTTGGTAGCCCTGATATAGATAATGCGGTTTTGCTCAAATTAGCCAATCGGATTAATGAGTTACTTTCTTCGGATGATGTCGATGGAATTGTAGTCACTCATGGTACAGATACTTTGGAAGAAACAGCATACTTTCTAGATTTGGTTGTCAAAAGCGATAAGCCTGTAGTTGTGGTAGGAGCAATGCGCCCAGCAACAGCGATCAGTGCAGACGGTTCATTTAACTTATACAATGCTGTCAAAATTGCGAGTAACCCTGAATCTACTGGCAAAGGCGTAATGATTGCACTCAATGATCGGATTGGCGCAGCACGCTATATTACCAAAACCAATACCACAGGAACAGATACATTCAAATCAGTAGAACAAGGTTATCTCGGTGTCGTATCCGGTGATAAAGTATATTTTTATAATCAATCAACACGCAAGCATACAGCAAATACTGTGTTTGATGTCAAAGGATTAACTGAATTGCCACAGGTTGATATTTTATACGAATATCAAAATAACGGCAGTTATCTATATGATGCGGCAGTCGCTTCAGGAGCGAAAGGTATCGTAGTAGCAGGAAGCGGTAATGGATCGTTATCTAGCCGTTCCAGCGAAGGGGCGGCTAGAGCAGTTGATCAAGGAGTAACAGTAGTGCGTTCTACACGTACAGGTAGTGGTGTAGTCACTCCGTTAGATTCTGATGCTGAAATTGGAACATTGTATGCTGATTCACTCAATCCGCAAAAAGCTCGCATTTTATTGATGTTAGCTCTGACTCAGACGAAAGATCCTGCAACTATTCAAAGCTACTTTGAAGCGTATTAAGCGTAGAGATGTAGTTAGAATCGTACAGCTTGTCCAAAGTCATCTGTATGGATAACAACAGTAACGATCTCACTACTATACAAATACAAAAAGAATCGATACCGATCATCAAGCTAGACGGTATCGATTCTTTTTTGTGTGTGAGTTAAAGATAGTTATACTTATTGAATCTTATATATCGTTATACATTTAGATAAAAATACCTAACCATATCGCGGTAATCATCGCAATTAATAATAATTTTTTCTCACAGGCAGTCACTTGTTCGGCATCTTGTATATCTGTTTTGACAATCAAAAAGATCGATAATATCGCAATCACTGCTACACCTATCGCAGCCCATAATCGATCTGTCCCTAACCAAAATGCACATAATCCGATCAAAATGAGATATACGATCGCAGGAAGTGAGCTATACTTGGGACCAAACATAGCAACCGACCAGACTACACTTGTCCGCTTTACAGGAGAAGCTTGCTGATCAGCTTGTAGATCAGGAATATGATGGATCATCACCCAGGCGATACAGTAGAGAGCATTAATGACTGCATTTTGCACTGCCCATTCTGGAAAATCGCCTAACATGATCCATACGCCTGCTAATCCTAAGAAAAAGGCTGATGGAAATGTACTTAACCATTCGCCTGCCAGTGGAATATAACTGAATCGTAACGGTGGCATCGAATAAGAAGCCGCTCCCCACACACCAATCACCAGCAGTAACGCTAACGGATAATATCCGAACACAGCGAGCACGCCGGCAACCACCAATAATCCGATCGCAAGTCCATATCCGATCCATTTGAGTGTCTGTGGAGCGATACGACCTTCTTGAATTACCCGGCTTCCTCCAGATAAATAAGCAGGGCTATGTTGATCGGTACCTGACAAATAATCGGTATAGTCATTCAGTGCATGAGTTAAAGCGCCATGAATAATAAAACATCCGACTAGCAATAATAACGAGACCGCACTCAATATCCCTTTCGGCAAATCGTAATAAGCGAAGAGTGGAAATACACCTGAGAAGATAATGACCACACTGGAAGTAATCACAGCAATCGGTCGCAATAACCGGAGAGTATTTTTCAAAAGCAACATAGCCGAAGGATTCAAGCAGTTAGCCCCTTTCATAGATAAAAGATGATATGTATTCAGTAATATGCTTTGCTTCTTGGTCTATTACCCGTATTGAAACGAATTGGACGCATAAATATTCAATTTGAAATGATCATATGTATAGGTCATCTGCACGTTATTTCAAATGGTACATAAACTGTTGCAGGAGTGCGGTGATTTTATCTGTATTCTATTCATAATAGGGATAGCTATACACAAGAAGTGTCTATTATTGTGCAGATTATTCGACAATAAAGGGACTCAAAAACAGTATAGATTTGTCGGTTATTGTTGTATCGTTATCACAAGGGAGGCAACACAAAGATGATTTTAGATGAACGAAGTGCTGGCATCTTACAATTACTTCAACAGTCATCTGCATTAACGATGGTCGAGTTGGAAACTCATATGGAGCTTACCCGAAGACAATTGCAATACAGTATTAACAAAATAAATGATTGGTTAGTACATCATAATTACTCGGCGATCTCGTATGATCGGCAAGTGGGTTACTACTTAACCGATGTGATACGAGCAGAAGATGTACCTGTAAAATTAACCAAACGTTCTTATCTCTTTTCAGAAGGAGATCGGGAAAAAGTATTCGGACTGCTGTTGCTATTAAGTAGCGAATCGTTGTCTGTGTATCATTTTCAGTCGATCGCCAGTGTTTCTCGTAATACAGTGCTCAAAGATTTGCAACGACTCAAGTTGAAATTACAACCGTACAAGCTGTCGATCGAATATTCGAAAAAAGATGGATATGTGATCAAAGGAAGCAACCATCGCAAACGCCATTTGATCGAAGAATGGTTACCTGAAGTGCTCCATAGCCCTAGCCATTTGTTAATTATTCAATGTATCTGGGAAGAGCATACAGAACAGTTGGAACAGATTCGTCAACAATTGGAAAAGATTGAGCATCAACTGGCAATTAGCTTTGCCGATGAGCGTCTGCAAGAACTGACGTATTTGATGTTATGTACCGATCAATTGATCGGCAAAGGTGATACTTTGCCTGTACAGCAAAGTTGGGAAGAGTTAACAGGCACACAAGAATACCAACTGGTGAAGGACATGGTTCAATCGTCTGCTTTTGAACAGCAGTGGAGTCAAAATGAATGTCTGTATGCGACACTGCATTTGCTCAGTATGAACCGCACGCGGGATATCTCACCACTACAGGAAGATAAAGTGATTCAGCAATTAATTCGTGAGATTGTATCTGAATTTGAACGCTGGGCATGTGTTAGTCTGCAAGATCAAGAACTGTTATATCAGCAATTATATGTTCATTTACGTCCTGCTTATTACCGCATGTTGTATGGAATCTCTTTAATCAATCAGATGACCGAGCGGATTCAGAAAGTCTATCCTGAACTGCATCATTTAACACACAAAGCATTGATTCCACTGGAAAAAAGTATCGGGGTCAAAGTGCCTGAAGATGAAGCCGCTTACTTTACGATTCATTTTGGCGGATGGTTGCGTAGACAGGGAACAATACTGGATGATCGCAAGCGAGCGATTGTAGTCTGTGCGAACGGGATAGGAATCAGTCATATTCTGATGTATACGCTTCGTGAAATGTTTCCAGACATTCTGTTTTTGGATGCTTTATCTGTACGAGATATGGCGAATTATACGCTAAGATACGATCTGGTTTTTTCAACCGTTCATCTTAGAACATCTGCGCCATTGTTTGTAGTTCCGCCTATTATGGAGATTCCAGATAAACAAAAGCTACGACAACAAGTGATGCAAGAATTATACGGATATACGATAGAAAAAGTAGATACCGCTTCACTGCTCAAAGTGATTGGTCAGCACGCTACGATTTTGCAACCGGAAGAGTTAGAAAAAGCATTACAAGCACACATTTATACCTATACGCATAGAACAAATAAGCATTCCCTAGAGGGGGCAGAGAAACCTGTGCTGGAACAATTGATTACCGAAAAAACGATAACTTTCCAGTCCCATGTCAGCGATTGGAAAGAAGCGATTGCTGTAGCCTCTCAGCCACTATTAGAGATGGGTACGATCGAAGAAGAGTATATTGAAGCAATGATACAATCAATCGAACAAAATGGGCCGTATGTGGTGATTACACCGGGAGTGGCGATTCCTCATGCTCGTCCAGATCAAGGGGTACGCTCGTTATCGATGAGCTTTTTGCGATTAGAAGAAGCTGTTTATTTTGCACCGGATAAGCCGGTACGTCTGATTATTATTTTGGCGGCGGCAGATCGTTCGTCTCATTTGCGAGCACTGGTGCAATTAACGCATTTACTAGGTGAGCCATCTAATATCGAAGATATTTTGAACAGCTCTGATAAAAAGGTACTCATGCAATATATTCATCACTATTCTAAGGAGGAAACAGAATGAAAATTATGGTCGTATGTGGAAATGGATTGGGAAGCAGTTTTATTATGGAGATCAATATCAAGAAAGCTTTAACAGAAATGGGCAAAGTAGCAGATGTGGATCATACCGATCTATCGTCAGCTAAGTCCGAGCAAGCCGATATCTTTATTGGTGCAGCAGATATTATGGCACAACTTAGCGATGGGGGTCGTACAGTCGTATCACTAGAGAATATGATGAGTATCCCTGAAATTAAATCCAAATTAGAACCGCTTCTAGCTTGATCTGAGGGAAGAAGGTAGAGCCGATATGATGAATTTAATAATGAATGATATTCTAGGCACACCGTCGATACTGGTTGGATTGTTTGCGCTTATCGGACTGCTTTTACAGCGCAAGCCGATTGCTACCGTCGTCTCCGGTACACTCAAAACGATTATGGGTTTTGTTATTATTGGAGCAGGTGCAACCGTATTAACAGGTGCGTTAGATATCTTTGGCAAAATGTTTACGCATGCTTTTCAAGTGCCCGGTATTATTCCGACCAATGAAGCGATCGTTGCGGCGGCGCAAAGTCAATTTGGTGCTTCTACTGCTCTGATTATGGTATTCGGGATGATCGTCAATATTATACTGGCACGTCTAACACCGCTTAAATACATTTTCTTAACCGGGCATCATACGCTATTTATGGCTTGTCTGATTGCTGTATCATTAACAGTTGGCGGTATGAGCGGTGCACCACTGGTCATTGTAGGGTCGATCATTTTGGGATTATGTATGGTTGTTTTCCCGGCGATTTTACAGCCGTATGTACGCCAGATTACAGGTAGTGATGATTTTGCTGTCGGGCATTTTGGTTCAATCGGTTACTTTGTCTCTGCGACGATTGGGAAATGGTTTGGAAATAAAGAAAAAACGACCGAGCAGATTAAAGTTCCGCAATCGTTAGGATTTTTGCGAGATACTTCTGTAGCAGTCTCGCTTACAATGTCGATTTTCTTTATCATCGTAGCGTTGTTTGCAGGGCAAGAGTATATCCAGACTGAATTATCTAACGGTTCTAACTTTATTGTGTTTTCTCTGATTCAAGCGATTACATTTGCCGCAGGGGTATATATTATTCTTGCCGGTGTACGGATGTTGATTGCAGAGATTGTCCCTGCATTTAAAGGGATTGCGGAGAAATGGGCTCCGAACACGAAGCCTGCACTGGATTGTCCGACAGTGTTCCCTTTTGCACCCAATGCAGTGATTATCGGCTTTCTATTTAGCTTTCTCGCAGGATTATTATCGATGTTTATTTTACCAGCAGTCGGCTTGAAAGTGATCATTCCGGGATTGGTTCCTCACTTTTTTACCGGAGCGGCGGCAGGGGTATTCGGTAATGCCACAGGTGGACGGCGTGGAGCGATGATCGGTGCTTTTGCGAATGGATTATTGATTAGTTTCTTACCGGCAATATTGCTAATCTTCCTAACACAGTTCGGATTCGGTGGTTCGACCTTTGGCGATACCGACTTTGGCGCTGTAGGAATTCTGATTATGGGTCTGATGAAGATTTTCGGAGCGGCATAACGCAGACTTTGGATACAGTTATATAGAAAAAGAGAAAAGGTAAAGAATGCTTAAAAGCGTTCTTTACCTTTTTTAGTATAACGTGTATTCATACATAAGCTGTACAAGCAAAATGCTACTTGTTATTGATTCCAAATCAGCAAAGCTGATTCTGCATTTAATTCGAAGGTGGAGCTAACCAGACTGTTCCTGTACCACGATACACGTTCACTAATCCTTCGCCAGATGCCATCGAACCCATTTTGGTTTTGCCTGATTTCTCGACAGTAAAGTTCAGTGTATTCGACCACATCATCGCAAAGTTACCGTCGACTTTCAGCACATCATTTTGCAATTCTATAACAACAGCTTCTTCAGCAGGAACAGGTGCTTCCAGAGCAATAACGCCTTTACCACTAGCACTCATATTAAATAATCCTTCACCACCAAGTACAGCAGAAGAGAAGTTACTACGTGCGACAACGCCGATTTTGAGTGTCGTCTCACAAGCCAAAAACAATCCATCATCCATCACAATTTCATCGTTATCAACATCAATTAACCAGATATATTTGTAAGTCGGTTCTAATAGAATCGTACCTGTTCCATTATAAAGTGGTTTGATCGAGCCAGTACCTGTAGCGGCGCCACTTAGAAAACCACGAACAGCTCCACCTGCACCTTTGACACCTGTGGTCATTTCCATATTACCAACGGTATACTGCATCGCTCCTGCACGCATCATAATTTCGCTGTTGTTAATCTCGATCATTAACTGTTTGCGGTGCATATTGCTTTTGGACATATAATATTGGGCTGTCGCTTCACCCACCGAGGTACAACTAAGGTCTTTGATATATTCCAATACAGTAAAACTACCCACTTTGTCTTTGATCACTGTATTGCTGTTGTCGGTAAGATTGTTAATCGTAAACGCCATATGTAACGCCTCCTAATCATGTAGTAAAGGGATAGCTTTATTTTAACGAAATATAGAGCAATAAGGAAATGATAGTTAGTCCCGAATAAAAATTTGTAGAACTTCCAAGTCTATGGCAAAATATAAGCATAAACAGGTTGTCAAATGAACCGAACGAATGGAGAAATGAAAAGATGTCAAGCTTGCCCAATTGCCCTAAATGTCATTCTGAATATACATATGAAGATGGTGATATGTTAATCTGCCCGGAATGTGCGTATGAATGGAATCCAAATGCTGAAGCTGAACAAGCTAATGAGGAAAAAGTCGTTAAAGACGCTAACGGCAATATTTTACAAGATGGCGATTCGATCACCATTATCAAAGATTTGAAAGTCAAAGGGAGTTCTTCTACACTCAAAATCGGTACCAAAGTCAAAAATATCCGTCTGGTCGATGGCGATCATGATATTGACTGCAAAATTGACGGTTTTGGTGCGATGAAATTGAAGTCTGAATTTGTGAAAAAGATTTAATGATCTGTTCTTTGAATAAGTCTATACAATAGCGATATAACTGGGATCAAGCTAAGCATTGTGCTTAGCTTTTTTCGTATTATTTTTATGAGTGATATTGAAAATAGTCAGTTCACACATTTGAAGGAGGAATATCATATGACATCATTCACATTCCCTACCGATTATTATCAAGAGTGTACCTATCTTCAAGACTCTCAACAGCTAGAAAAGACTTTGCAAGAAGTACTAGCCATCGAAATAAATTCAATCTCTGAACTAGAAGCATGGTTACAGACAGAACAATATATCTACGATGAAATTACCGAAGCGATGACAGGTCATCAAATTGACTTTTTATGTGATATGACCAATCTATCCAAGCAACAGCAATATGAATATGATCAGCAAGTCGTTCAACCTCTCCTTACTACATATTATGCTTTATTTGATCAAAAAATATGTGACCATCCGTTAACCTCACAATTAAATGATTCTAAATATGGGCTTATGCGACGCGTACGTCAGACTCAATTACAATTATTTTGTACTGAAAATATTCCATTAGTCATACAAGAACAAGAGCACATTACTGCTTACCGACAATTAATAGGTCATCTAACAGTAGAATGGGAAGGAGAAATGAAGCCTTATGCATTTGCTCAAGCCCAAGTTGATCATGGTGATCGGACGATACGTGAACAAGCATGGCGTGCGATTCAACAAGCATTCCAGCAGATCGAACCACAGATCCATATCATAATGGATCAACTGATTCAATTACGTCATCAAATTGCTATTAATGCAGGTTTTGCTAACTATCGAGATTATATATTTGTATACAAAAATCGTGAATACCGTATTCAGGATTGTCTGGATTATCAGCAATCTGTTGCGACCTACCTTGTACCTGCATGGGATCGTTTGGCTAAAGTATTGCAACAACAGTTGGCTATCGAGTCCTATCGACCATGGGATATTGGATTGTGCGCTATGCAGGGAGCCCCTTTTGAAGATCAAGATCAATGGTTAGATCGTGTAGAGCAAATGCTAAGTGAGACGGACACCTATTTTGGAGAACGATTTCAACATATGCGAGCCAAAGGATTGTTGGATGTCGATAACAGACAAGGGAAAAGCGCAGGAGCATTTTGTGATCCATTACCACGTAGTCAAGAATCTTTTATTTTCTCAAATTTTAGTCCTTCTTTTGTAGCGTTGATCGCTTTAATTCATGAGGTAGGTCATGCTATTCATAATTATCTGAAACTTGAAAGTGAAGAGAGCATGCAACTTTATCACCATCGTGAAGAAATTGCTGAGTTGTATTCACATAGTATGGAGTTATTATTATTGGACAAGTTAAGTATTGCTTATGCCGATGAGCAAGAATGTAGACATGCACAACGTGAATTATTGCATCGAGCAATGATGATGTTAATCAAGCCTTTATCGAGCGACCAATTCCAACACTGGATGTACACTCATCCTAATCATACGCATGCTGAACGACAAGCCGAATATTTGCGTATTTGTCAGAGCTACATCTATCATCCTGTAGATATACAAGGTCTAGAATCAGAAATTAGTATAGGTTGGATGAGTAGTGCACATTATATTGCATATCCTTTTTACAATATCGAGTATGCGATGGCTCAACTAGGAGCACTACAGCTACTAGATAAGTACCAACAAAATCCATCACAAGCTATAAGTGAATATAAACAAGGAGCTCGGAGCAACCCTAATCAATCGATCTCACAAATATATAAACAAACAGGTGTACAATTTGATTTCTCTAGTACTAGCTTGCAACAAACAGCAGAAATGATTGAGCGCCTTTTAAAATAAAAAAATCAATGCCTGAATTTCGGCGATGAACATACAGTCGGGGAATTATAATAAACGTATCCACTTCTCGTAAAGGAGCATCTCTATGATCTCGCCTGAATACCAGCAAGAGTATTACCAAGCATTACTTGAGAAAAAGACAGAATACGAAGGTTTATTTTATGTCGGTGTCAAAACGACAGGTGTATTTTGTCGTCCTACCTGCCCGGCACGTAAGCCTAAATTTGAAAATTGTGAGTTTTATGCGACCGCGCAACAAGCTTTGCTTGCTTCCTATCGCCCATGCCAGCGTTGTCGCCCCTTGTCCCATCCGAATCATGTATCTGATGTGGTGCGTTTACTGGTGGAAGCAGTCGAAAAAGAACCGGAAAAGCGCTGGCGCGAAGAAGATTTCCGTCAGTTATCAGTAGATGAATCAACCGCTCGGCGACAATTTAAAAAGCGCTTTGGTATGACGTTTGTCGAATATGCGCGTGCTCGTCGTATGGGATTAGCACTCAAGCATATTCGTTCCGGGCAGACAGTGATTGATACACAGTTGTCCACCGGATATGAATCAAGTAGTGGATTTCGAGATGCTTTTGCAAAAATTATGGGCGCAGCACCAACGTTATTGACAGAAGATCGAGTACTTAAAGCATCCTGGATCGATACGGCACTCGGGCCAATGATTGCGATCTCCAGCGAAGAAGCATTGTATTTATTAGAATTTGTAGATCGCAGAGGATTGGAACGTGAAGTCGAACGATTACGGTTCAAAACAAAATCGGCGATTATCCCAGGCGTGACTGAACCGATTCGCTTGATCGAGCAAGAGTTGAATGAGTATTTTGCAGGAAAGCGAACTACATTTACAACACCTGTAGCATTATTAGGTTCTCCTTTTCAGCAACAGGTATGGGAACAATTAAAACAGATTCCAGCAGGACAAACTCGTTCTTATGCTCAGATAGCGATAGCGCTCGGCAAACCGTCTGCTTTTCGCGCGGTTGCTCAAGCCAATGGAGCGAATCAATTAGCCATTATGATCCCCTGTCACCGCGTGATTAATTCCAATGGAGAATTGGGTGGCTATGGCGGTGGACTTACTCGCAAAACATGGTTATTACAACACGAACAAGCTCCACTACTATAAGCTCAATTCGAAAAACAATAAACCAACCTATAAGGAGAATCTATGATATGACGACTCAAATACAGCAAGCACAAGTGTTACACGATCTACATGTGAAAGGAAATCCATTGGTATTAGTGAATATCTGGGATGCAGGTAGTGCAGCAGTTATCGAACATACAGGCGCTAAAGTGATTGCAACAGGTAGTTGGTCAGTCGCTACAGCGCATGGTTATGAAGATGGACAAGCTTTTCCGTTTACAGACGTGATCGAAAATCTCAAACAGATCAAGCAAAAAGTACAGTTGCCGATCACGATTGATATCGAAGGCGGGTATGGTCATACTCCTGAACAAGTCTTTCAATCGGTACAAATGATTATCGAAGCAGGGGCTGTAGGCATCAATATTGAAGATCAGATTATCGGAGAACAACGATTATATTCGGTAGAAGAGCAATGTGCACGTATCGCCGCAGCTCGTCAAGCGGCTGATCAGTTAGGGATTCCTTTGTTTATCAATGCACGTACCGATATTTTTTTGCAAGCTGATCCGTTATCTTCTGCTTCTGTTCAGAAGGAGCATGCAGATCATGCTTTAACACGCGCTAAAGCGTATGCTCGTGCAGGCGCTAATGGATTTTTTGTACCTGGATTGAGCGATCCAACTTGTATTCAAATGTTATGTACTCATTCTCCGCTACCGATCAATATTATGCTGACTACAGACACCCCTTCAGTATCAGAATTATCTGCATGGGGAGTATCCCGGATTAGTTATGGCCCTTCCCCTTATCAGCAAGTGATGAATACGTTACAACAAATAGGTCAGGACGCATTAATGAGTTGATGATAGCTTTTTTATTCTGCTTTTTATCTATATTTGTTATAAAAGACTTGATATTCCTCTAAAAAAGGTTCAATATAAAGATATTACTTGTAAAGTTAGTAAATAACAAATTTATAGCGATATAGATAAAAATAAATAGAATAAGAAAGCAGGGAATTTTTCGATGGAAATAGGCATAAGCACCTTTGTAGAAACTTCGCCAGATGTACAGACCGGTGAAGTGATGAGTCATGCACAACGTATTCGTGAAGTCGTTGAAGAGATTGTACTCGCTGATCAAGTGGGATTGGATGTATATGGAGTAGGAGAACATCATCGGGAAGATTATGCGGCATCTTCACCAGCAGTGATTTTAGCAGCAGCGGCTTCGCAAACCGAGCGTATTCGTTTATCCAGTGCGGTTACAGTGCTATCTTCGGCTGATCCTGTACGTGTTTTTCAAGATTTTGCAACATTAGATGGTATCTCTAATGGACGGGCTGAGATTATGGCAGGACGTGGTTCTTTTATCGAATCCTTCCCGTTATTCGGTTATGATCTGGATGATTACAATGAATTATTTGATGAGAAATTAGATTTGCTGTTGAAAATTAGAGCTTCTGAAAAAGTAAGCTGGCAAGGGCAACACCGCGCAGCTATTCATAATCTAGGCGTCTATCCGCGCCCTGTACAAGAATTATTACCCGTATGGATCGGTAGCGGAGGCAATACAGAATCTGTGATTCGTGCAGGTATGTTAGGCTTACCGTTGGTGTTAGCGATTATTGGTGGACAACCAGCGCAATTTGCTCCACTGGTTGAGCTGTATTACAAAGCGGCGGCTCATGCAGGACATGATGCTTCAACTCTGTCTGTAGCTTGTCATTCTCATGGCTTTATAGCAGATACGACTGAACTTGCAGTAGAGCAATTTTTCCCTTCTACTCAACAAAGTATGAATAAGCTAGGTAGAGAACGTGGTTGGGGTCCTTATACACGCAATAGTTTTGATGCTGCTCGTAGTGAGCAAGGAGCATTGTATGTAGGCGATCCAGAGACAGTTGCTCGCAAAATTATTAATTTGCGCAAGCAAGTCGGAATTACACGATTCTTTTTACATGCTCCTGTTGGTACAATGCCACATGATCAAGTCATGCATGGGATTGAATTGTTAGGAAAAGAAG
This sequence comes from Paenibacillus nicotianae, assembly GCF_042681745.1. Classification (NCBI taxonomy): domain Bacteria; kingdom Bacillati; phylum Bacillota; class Bacilli; order Caryophanales; family Paenibacillaceae; genus Paenibacillus; species Paenibacillus nicotianae. The sequence goes on from NZ_JBHUGF010000011.1 coordinate 154,229, forward strand.
TAGCACCACTGGTTCGGGCAGAAGTAGCCGAGTGGGAAGCTAATCAATAATAGATCCAAACCAAACCTTCAAAGTCATAAGCATGCTTTCGTTTGCTTATGATCTTGAAGGTTTTTTGCTATAGATCATGCAAGTAGATAGGTATAATTGATAAAGAATTGAGAAAAAAATCACAAGCTGTTTCTGGGTATCTTCAGCGGTTAATGTTATAATAAGTAGAAGTATGTTATATAAAGAAGTCATAGTGAGTATCTATATTCTATTTCACTTGTAGAAGTATGGTACTTTCTGTTGAGATAGCTTACAATAACAAGATGTTTGCAATCGAACGAAAGTTATCTATTGCCAAAACACAATATAGGAGTGGTCATTTGAAAAAGCAAAAACCAATGTCAATGGAAGATTTGTTAAAAGATTTGCAAGGGCAAAAAGAAGCACAAGGTGAAGGCTATGTATCTTTAGATATGTTGTTTAATCGCGGATTTATGAGCAAATATTCTAGTCTGGATAGCTTTGCTGAATTTTTGAAAAAAGGTAATTTCCAAGCAGATACGCTAGAGGAAATTCAAAATGTCGAAGGCGAGTTATTTGATCGCCATGTCAATCGCGAAACAAATTTCAGCGATTGGAAATCGATGTTAGACAAAGCTAACGAAGAATATACGCATAAGAAATAAGCCTAAAGAGCAACGATATCGATATCGCTGCTCTTTTTTTATTTGCCTGTATATTGAGCCATTTTATCATTATGATCTTGGAGAGAAAGCTCAAAGTTATCGAGATTACCGATATCTGTTGTAGCTCCGCCACCATGCTTGGCATACAACACCAACCAATACATAATCGGATACTGGCGAAGTGGACGACGCTTCGGTCCAATCATTACATCTGCAATCTGTTCATAATCGCTCCAACGATCTGCAATATTAGGTGTAATCTTGCGGTGAGGCTTACCACCTGGAATATATTCGCATATCTTTTCAGGGCGAAGTCGTTCTTTCCATGTTCCATAAAATGTATGCGAACTTCCATGAGTACGACAAATAAAAGGACGTACCGGATAGACGCGACAAGTTCCTTTTTCAGCATCCAGTAATGGACAAGCAAAACTATTGCGTGTAGCGTAATGACGGATCGCATTTAATTCGTCATCGGTGCTGGTAGGATGTGCTAAAGAAGCATACATCGGCGGATTTTCTACGCGAAAAGTCTCCCAGTCTTTGGCGGCTTTGGCAAAAGCATCTTTGATATCAGAAGTGCTCCAATTGCGCTCCATATAGACCAATAACAATTCAAATTCCACCTGCGAAATAGGTACATAATCCGAACAACAAGCACTGCAACCTGCTGAACAAGGAGGTTGTAGCACACTTGTTGCGCGGTAATCGTCAATCGTATGATCGATATCTTGATACAAATAGTAAAGATGAGCAGCCCGGCTATCTGGCTCGGCTGTTTTATGACAATGTTTAAGCTTTTGCCCGCTTCCACAAAAGCATAGCTGATTTCGAGAGAATGAGTAAGACATTATATCGGACACAGACCAAGTCACGTCCTTTCCTGTTGCTAACGTGCTATATACCTATAGACTATTATATCGCTAATTGCTCGGGAAGTTCTATGTTGCTGGCGAATAACAATAAACATGAATTGATATCCCATTATTGCTATGCTATCGTAAAGCATATATTGAGGTGAAACAGATGGCATATGATGCACCATTAACAAAAGAGCAAATTTTAGATGCGGCAGAGCAAGCGTTACGTCGGTACGGACCTGACAAAACATCGGTCGTCGATGTCGCCCGCGCGTTAAAAGTCAGTCATGGCACGATTTATCGTCATTTTGCGAGCAAAGCAGCGCTACGAGAATCCGTCACAGAGCGTTGGTTACAACAAATTTCGCTCCCTTTACAGCATATCGTTCAAGATCATCATCATTCTGCAACAGAGCGTTTACGCCAATGGTTAGAGACGCTTGCACAGACTAAGCGAAAATATGCTGTTGAAGATCCAGAAATGTTCCAAATGTATACGGTGGTTACAATGGAAGCTTTGCCTTCTATAGTGAATCATGTTGATTTGCTAGTGGATCAAGTATCTCTTATTATTCAGCAAGGGATAGAAGATAACGAATTTAAGCAGGGTCAACCTGAGCAAATAGCCAGAACATTAATAATAGCGACTTCTTATTTTCATCATCCTGCTCATGCTTATCAATGGAACGATCCGGCAGTTGACCAGCAATTTGAACAAGTCTGGCATATGGTCTTAGCCAGTATTCAAGCTCATTCCTTATAGACGTATTATTCCTAAAACACATTTTTTGCTTAGCAGAGAGTGTGTTTTTTGTTATGTATATAAATCAATAAATGAAGATGAATGACAAATATCAAAAAATGTCACTTGATTATTTAGAAGGAGTTATTTATAATCAACACATCAAATCTATAGATCGTACAATACGCTAAGGAGGTTTATTCGATGGAAACAATGTTAGCAGGTAAAGTGGCTTTAGTTACAGGAGCATCCCGAGGAATCGGTCGTGAGATTGCGCAGCAGTTAGCGGCTCATGGCGCTAAAGTGATTGTGAACTATACAAGTAGCCCTGACAAAGCAACAGAAGTGGTGGAAGCGATCAAGCAAGCAGGCGGTGAAGCTACAGCCGTTCAAGCTGATATCAGTCGTATCACAGAACTTGAACAATTATTTCAGACGACTTTATCGACATACGGCAAATTAGATATTCTGGTCAATAATGCAGGTGTAATGAAAACCCAATCGATCACAGAAGTAACCGAAGAGGACTTTGAGCAACAGTTTGGGATCAATGTCAAAGGAACATTTTTTGCATGTCAGCAAGCGGCTCTGCATATGGAGCCTAACGGTCGTATTATTAACTTTTCAACATCAGTTGTAGGTCAGATGTTCCCTGGTTATAGCGTCTATGCAGGAACCAAAGGTGCAGTAGAGCAATTCACCCGTCAACTCGCCAAAGAGTTTGGTAAAAAAGGAATTACGATCAATGCAGTTGCTCCAGGGCCTGTTAATACCGAATTGTTCACAGTAGGCAAAACCGAGCAACAGATCGAAGGGCTTCGCAATATGAATTCATTTGGACGCTTGGGTGAACCGGATGATATTGCAGGAGTTGTATTATTTCTAGCAAGTGAATCTTCCAAATGGGTCACAGGTCAGACGTTACGTGCCAATGGTGGATTTATCTAATCTTTATAAAAAGCGATAAAAATAACTACACTCCTTCAGAAGATGGTACGATAGATAAAATAATATTTTTGCGCGTTACGCTATCGATGGAGGGTTTTTTTATGGAATCATCACAACAGAACAAAAATGCCTGGAACAACGGCACATATCAATCATGGGTAAATCGCTTTGGTACCCCGGAAGAAGCGGCGGAGAAAATCAAACAAGATCCGCAAAAACGGATCGGTACAGCATTTAAACATATGGAAGACCATATACAAGGCAAGAAAATTATAAATTTACTCGGTTCTAATGGTAACAAAGCAGTCGCTTTAGCATTGCTCGGAGCTGAACTGACTATCGTAGACTTCTCTGCTGAAAATGAGCAATACGCTCAAGATTTAGCGCATGCAGCAGGGGTTCCTTTGCAATATATCGTGTCAGATGTGCTTCAGCTGCCTTTACATGAGCTGGCTCATCAATACGATATTGTATTTATGGAATTTGGCATTTTGCATTATTTTACCGATCTACAGCCTTTATTCCATGTAGTGTCTAGCTTACTTAGAGCAGGTGGTCAATTGGTATTACAAGATTTCCACCCGATCTCGACCAAGCTGATTACTTCAAAAGGCACAACAGCTAATATTCGCAAGCATAAAGTAACAGGAGATTACTTTGATACTTCATTAACAGAAAAAGCAGTCTCTTATTCCAAATATGCTGAATCCGATCAACAGATAAAAGACGAGCAAAAAGTATATCTACGCCAGTGGACGATAGGTGAGATTGTTACGGCTGTAGCTACATCCGGTCTAATGATTAAAGTACTGGAAGAATTGCCGAATCAATCGTCAGAAGTATTTGATAAAGGGATTCCCAAAACATTTACAATCGTGGCACAGCAGTTACATGTGTAATCCAGATGTAGATTAAATACAATAAATAAAGCCACTCCTATGCGGGAGTGGCTGTTTAGTATTTTACTGATATCTCACTTATAGGTATAAGATTAGAAGTGCGATATATGATGATCAATGATTGGAATCGGACAATACTTTGGTTTGTTTCCATACCTCATGAGCTTGCTGTACACGATGCCAGAGCTCGTCTTTTTCCAACGTGTTATATCGGATCAATTCTTCACCAAATATATCATGTAACAGATTCAACCAGTCTTGTTTATTGACGATCTCGGTATATTGAACACCGGTAGCATCGATTGTTTTGAGCATACAGCCACGCAATTCATGACTGACTGATTCGTCACGCTGACGCAAAATAAACACATCCCACCATGGTGATTGCGGGGAGCGGCTATAAAATTCATGATTGTTTTTAAATGGTTCGAGATCAGAAACTGCCTGATGATGAATATCAACACCGACAATAGAAGCACGAGCATCATGTTCTAATCGCCATCCTTGAGGATCAATACTTGAAGCAGTCACTTTATACTGAAAAGGCGATTGAGAATAAGTATCTTTGATGAGAGGCAGTGGAGTATAGGGCATATCTCCAAGACCAACATCAATAATCCATGGTTGTGTTATGCCTTCATTATTATCCAGATGAACAGTCAAGCCTAGATGAAAAGAATTGATACATGGTTCTGTACCCAAAGGTTGTACACCTGCCCGATGCAAAAACACTTGATAACCGAGAGAACGTAACAATGTACTAAACGCTCCATTGAGATGAAAGCAATAACCGCTACGCCCACTTATCAGTAGTGCAATAGATTGCTCTATGTCTATACTGGTCGGATGCCCTGCAAAAATATCGACTGTTTGCCACGAAAAGCGGCGAACATGGGCTTGATGCAATTGAAATAAATACTCTAATGTAGGCGGCTGAATCTCTTTCACGCCTAGTTGCTTCAGATAGCTTTGTATTTCTATTGTAGATAATGTATACATGCATACGCACCTCGATTATATTAAATGTATTGTGATAATCATGATAAGATTAGGACAAGTATTATAATATGTAGTATACGAGAATCATCTGTACGTGGTACCTGCCAAATTAGCCAACTGTAGCGGTACAGATCAAAACGTTGGCATCATACATAATCTAAAGGAGTACAACCATGAGCGATTTATTTACTTTTGAGCAATTTCCGCAGTTAGAGACATCGCGCTTTGTATTAAGACAAGCGCAACATGCAGATGCAGACGATCTATATCAATTGTATGCAGATCAAGCAGTAGTACAGTATATGTCTTTTATCCCGTTCACGTCGGTAGACGAAGCGCTGGATGAGATGAAATGGTATAAACGTATTTTTGCAGAACAATCTGGATTACGCTGGATGATTGAAGATCGCGAGACCAGCAAAGTGATAGGAACCTGTGGATTTCTAGCTTATGAACAAGAGCATCATCGCACAGAATTAGGATATGATCTATCTTCTGCATACTGGGGCAAAGGCATTATGAAAGAAGTGGCTTCTTGTATTATTCAGTTTGGATTTGAACAGATGAAGTTGAATAAGATTGAAGCTAAAATTGAGCCGGATAATCAAGCTTCGATTCGTCTGGTAGAGAAGTTAGGATTTGTCCAAGAAGGTCTGCTACGACAACATGAGTATGAACATGGGGCATATGTAGATCTTGCGATTTTTGCTTTATTACAAAGTGAGTATACAGCAGAGATCCTAAAATAAGGAGACATTATGAAAATAGATCGATTACTTGCGATCACTGTATTGTTATTGAATCGCCAACGAATCAGTGCCAAAGAATTGGCGACACGTTTTGAAGTATCTACCAAAACGATTTATCGAGATATTGATACGCTTAGCCAAGCAGGTATTCCGATTGTGGCTCATCAGGGCACAACGGGTGGATTTGAGATTATGGAACAGTATACGATAGCTCGTCAGTTTTTGACACTGAGTGAGATCGATGCGATGATCTCTGCGGTAAAAGGAATGACGACTGTTTTTGATGATCAGATGTTTGCTACATTACTCGATAAAGTGCAAGCATTACTGCGTCCAAACGATCGATTGCAGACTACAATACAAAGTGGAGGGATTGTATTTGATTTTAATCCCTGGGGACAGAATCCGGCGACACGCGATAAAGTAAATCTACTACGTGAAGCAATCACTAATACGTATCAGGTGAATTTGCATTATCTCAATACCAACGGAATTGAAAGTGAACGAGCTGTCGAGCCGTCTGCTTTGATATTAAAAGGCTATGTATGGTATTTGCATGCGTACTGCACATTGCGAGAAGATTTTCGGTTGTTCCGATTGTCTCGTATTCTGAAATTGGATTGTACTTCGCATACATTTAAGCGGCGTGATATTCCAGATTGGGATCAATATCAATGGAATACGGGAACGAATGAAGAACAGCGACAAGACGTACGATTACGATTCAGCCCTCAAGTACGCCATCGTTTAAGTGATATATTTGACCCTGCTTGGATAACGGTTCAACCGGATGGAGATATAGATGTTCAAGGCGCTTTTATTATAGATGATTGGTTTTACAGTATGTTACTCGGCTTTGGAGATCAGGTACAGATACAATCTCCGGCTACACTTATTCCAGAATTAATAGAGCGTGCGCAAAAAATAATCGACTGCTATTCTAACTAGACAGACAGTTGTCTATATTCCTTCTGTATACTTTGAAGAAAAGAACAGAAAGAGGGATGATTGATGAATACAGTAGTGACACCAACGATTGTGCAGTTACCTGCTTTTGTGATAAAAGGGATCGGTACAAGAACAACCAACGCAGATGAATTAGGAGTCAGTAATGCTCGTTTGCCGCAATTGTGGGCATCTTATCTGCATCAAAAAGATCAACATCCTGATCGATCTTCTAGTGATGCTCCGACATATGCACTGTATACTGATTACGAAAGTGATGCGAACGGAGCGTATACTGTTGTGATTGGACAGCAAGCAGAAGATCAAGCGCATGCTCCAAGATCGGGACAACAATTAGAGATCACTGTGCCTGCTAGTCGGTATATGGTATTTACTACATCCAAAGGGCCTGTATTTGAGACGGTTGCTCAGGCATGGGGCATGATCTGGAATTATTTCGAACATGCTTCTGAAATGCGAACGTATACAGGAGATTTTGAAGTATATGAATCTACAGCCAATCCCGAACAAGCTGAAGTGAAGATTTATATTGCAATTCAATAAGGTGATTTATATAAAAAAACCGTCTATACCACAATCAGGTGATATAGACGGTTTTTATATTTTCAATTTACGTTGACGTTTACTGCGATACATTGCTTTGTCTGCATAATTGAGTAGCGTATCTACATCGCTACCATCTTGTGGATAGATACTAACACCGCAACTCATCGGAATCGATAGTGTATCATTACCATATCTCAATTCAGTATGAGCAAATAAGGCGTTCAATTGATTAACAATTTTCTGGACTTGAATCTCATGATCAACAGGATGGATAAATAATACAAATTCATCGCCTCCAAGACGTGCCGCCATACCTGTAGAGCCTACTAATTGTTGAATTAGCTTGGCGGTATGTTGAAGCATCTCATCACCTGCTTGATGCCCGTATCGATCATTGGTTTCTTTGAAATAATCCAGATCAATCAGAATAATTGCAAGTTGTTCTTGCTGTTGCTCGGCTTGTACAATCGACTTTTCTAATTCTTGATAAAAGTAACGGCGATTCGGCAATTCAGTCAGTGGATCATGATAAGCGAGAAAAGCAATCTGACGTTGCTGTTCTTTTTTGATCGTAATATCACGCATAATCAGAATAACATGATCTTCATGCTCTACGAATACATAGTCACCCTTGACCAGAATATCAATCCATTGTTCACCATTCCATACTTTGGTTTCCATATCAATAATGCCTTGTTTTGCCTGTAATTTAGAAGCTAAATCTTCACTTGCTAGCGTATTCAAATTAGCATCGTCCAAATCAACAAAAGAAAATAATTGTCTGGCACTGGGATTTGCTTCTTTAATAGTTCCTGATATATTAGCCAACAGGATCGCCGCTGGATTCATATCAAATAATTTTTTGTAACGATGATGATCAAAGTTTAGAAATTCATACTTTTTCATAGCAACTTGTAATGTAAAGCACCAAATCAATCCACCATACAGGTATGGATAAGGTGGTAAGTATTCACCAAACTGGAAATAACCAAAAAAAGCGATCCAGCTTAACGAAATACTCATACCCCATCGTAATATACGATAGATAGCTTGATGTTCCGATGAGCGATTTAAAGCTTGATAACGGGAAAGAAAAATTAGTGAAGCGACACTGATTAGAATACTTGCAGTAAGAGCGGCATAATAAGAAGTATTGTATACAGGCAATTTCCAGATGCCTGCCATAACGAATTCTTGTGAAGAAATATACTTCGAATTGTTCAGGATACTTACCGGAATAATCAGGAGAGGAAGATAAAAAATATACGGATACAACCATTTGGGCATTTTGCGATAAGCCCCGGATAGCTTGATAATAAAATGAAAACTCAGACTCGGTAATACAATACCTACATTAGCGAACCACAAAGCAGCCAGAGCAGAACTGTATTCAAGCGGTAATTGGTAGCGAACATACTCTTCTAAAAAAAGTAAAAAATAACAACCAATCGCGATACTTACCAGACGATGTTCTACTTTTTTGGGATTGCGTAATAATACATTAATACCCATATAGAAAAAGAATAGCATAGGTAAAACATAAAGAGCTATCGGGATCAGTGACTCCAGCACATTCAAGCGTATATTTCTCCTTTCCAATAGAATACATACTCAGCCTTTAGTGCATGCCCCTATATATATCTATTATTACGTTACGATAGAATAACAGATACTACGTATAATATCGTCATTATGCAATAAAAAATAAACAGAAAAAAAGCTGACGATCTTAACTCAGGATCGCCAGCTTTCATCTTTATCATATAACAGAGAATATTATAGATTACGGCTTGCTGCTCTTGGTGTATGGTTATCGCGAGACATTTGGTTAAGGAATAATAATAACTCTGAATTGAACTTCTCTTGCTCGTCAAACATCATCGCATGACCGCTATGTTCAAATTCAACCAGACGTGAACCGGCAATACTTTGTTGTGTTAATTCAGCTAATTGAGGATCACAGATTTTATCTTTTTGACCCTGGAAAATCACTGTCGGTACGTTGATATGTTGCAAATCTCCACGCAAGTCTTCATCACGTAGTGATTCTGCTGCTTTGATAGTACCATGATTGGATGCTTGGAAGCATAATGATTCTAACCATACCATCATTGGTGCTTTGGATTTGGTATGCGTGAATTTCAGTCCGAATTGAGAAAGCATTTTAGGACGATCTTCATACGTAGGAATAATTAATTGTTCATTAAGGTCTTCCTTCGTGATGTTATATTCAAAATCAGGACGTTGCGTAAAGACTGGAGTTGCAGAACCCATCAATGCTAGATGAGAGATGCCTTTACCTTGATGACGTGCCATATAACGAGAAGCCACTGCTCCACCCATTGAGAAGCCGATCAAAGCTGCATTTTCGATATGAAGCTCATCGATAACCGCTTTCAGATCATCTGCCATACGGTCAAATGAATAGCTTTCCCAAGGTGCATCTGATTTACCGAATCCGCGGAAGTCGATCCCGATACAACGGTATCCTTCTTTAGGTAGGATAGAGTATTGGTATTCAAACATTAGATGATTTGCTGGCCATCCATGTAAGAAAATAACCGGAATCCCTTCACCAATATCTTCTACATAAATCTTTACATTGTCTTCTACTTGTACATAACGTCCCATTCTTGTCGCCTCCTGATGTTTGTTATTTTAGTGTATCGTTATGCTATTTTGATAAATGATACAACCCTGTATATTCGTATCATGATTATCGATGTGGTTGATTGATACTATATTAAACATATTTACTAAAGAAAAAACCTTAGATTAAAAAATTAACTTAATTACATGAAATAGGGTTTCGGTATACTATCATCAGTATTGAATTATGTAGATGAGCAAAAAAACGAAATAAATAGCTCAAGCTCCACCGTAAATGGGATGTTACAATTCTTTTGGGGTATATCACTATTACATACGTAAAAGAAATCGGTTTGGATCAGTCATTAGGGGGCAGAAAGATGAAGTTACAGGGTAGAAGAACAAGTTCCAACGTAGAAGATCGCAGAGGTAAAGGTGGCAAAACGATTATTGGTGGTGGGATTGGCGGTATTATCATTATTTTGATTGTGACGTTATTAGGAGGAAATCCAAGTGAATTATTGAATGGTACAACGTCTACTACGACACAATCGTCTGCACCTTATCAAGCCACCGCAGAAGAACAAGAATTAGCTAATATGGTATCTGTCGTCTTAGCCAGTACCGAAGATGTATGGACAGCACAATTTAAAAAGCAAGGATTAACGTACAAAAATCCTACACTGGTGCTCTACAATGATAGTGTAAGCTCAGCTTGTGGTACAGCTAGTTCTGCGGTAGGCCCTTTTTATTGTCCAGGTGATCAGAAGTTATATATTGATCTTAGTTTTTATGATGAGCTTCAACAGAAGTTCAAAGCGCCGGGCGATTTTGCGATGGCTTATGTGATTGCACATGAAGTGGGTCATCATGTACAAACATTGCTTGGAACGATGGATAAGATTCAATCTGCCCGTCAAAATATGAGCGAAACACAGTATAACAAAATGCAGGTCAAATTAGAATTGCAAGCTGATTATTTAGCAGGCGTCTGGGCACATGATGCACAAGGAACCAATCTGTTAGAAGAAGGCGATCTACAAGAAGCCTTAACAGCAGCAAGTGCTGTTGGTGATGATACATTGCAAAAGCAAGGACAAGGTTATGTAGTGCCGGATAGCTTTACACATGGTACATCAGAACAGCGTCAACGTTGGTTTTATAAAGGATTTGAATCTGGAACGATTGCCGGCGGAGATACATTTAACGCTAGCAGTCTGTAGAATATAACAAAGCCCGATACCGTTTCTCTTTTTAGTATAAGAGAAGATGTCGTATCGGGCTTATTTTGATTTATCTAGCATGTCGTTTGCTTTGTAATCCTCTAGCATAATTGTATAGTTGATTAAAAGGAATACGATACTCTTTCACACGTCCTTGAGGTGTTAATAAAGTGGAAGTGTGCTCTGCAAGTTTGGAGCATAATCTTGTTAATTGGGAGTCGGCGGCTATCCAGAAACGTACTTCTTTGACCCCTTTTCTAGATTGATCGATATGCTGAACCAGATGTTGTAACCCTTGAGCAAATAGTCTAGTTTTGCGATATGCAGGGCTCAAAATAACAGATTGAATCTGAATCACTTCGGTATTGTAATAAGCATATTCTTCTGTGCCATACACATAACTCCAAGCCCCAATCACTTCGTTATGTTGATCCAGACTAATAAAACATTCTTCTTCTAAAAGGATAGGCGCAGAAGTAAAGCCAAGTGTTAATAAAAAAGTATTAGGTGTATGAAGTGGAACATAATTTTCCAAAACAAATGTCATATGTTGTTCCTGATCCACCGCATTTGAGCAGGCTTGAATACGATAATTCATCATTAACAACTCCTTTTTGTCGAACGGTACAAAGATATCAACTCTCTTTTTGGTATTTGTTATCCACGAGAAAAAAGACCTCGATAACGTCTGCCGAATCGAGGTCTACACAAGTATAATGGGAGGAAACCGTTCGGATAAGTAAGATCACAGAAAAACTCGAATGATAACAGAAGATTTTATATTTGATGTCATTTTTTCTCCCATGATCTGGGTTGTTTTTATTGTAGCAAACCCGTCGGTATGCATCTATTAACTAAAGTTAACTTGAATACATTTTTATAACAAATCCAATTATTTTTTTGATAAAATACATCTATTTGGCAACGTAGTTATAGACCGGAAAGCAATTCTAATTCCTGTGATTTAAGTAACGCTTGAACACGAGAAGTAACGCCAAGTTTATTATAGATGCGATTGATATAGACTTTGATTGTTCCTATGGTAAGCCCTAATTGATCGGCAATTTGTTGATTAGAATGACCTTGATGAATCAATTTGAGCACATCTAATTCTTTCGGTGTTAACGCTTCGATCAGATGATTGTCTGCGAAAGAAAGAGGCGTTTTGCCTTCGACTTCCAGTATAGTTAGTAGGCTAGTCATATATTTGAGCATTGCAGGCTGGTTAATAATATGCTTTTTACGGCTTAATTTTTGTAGCAAAATATAGATAACTGCTCCTTCGTCTACAAATGTTCGTACATAATCAAATGACATTACCAATTCTATCGCCTGTTGAAGCAATAAAACAGCCGTATCGATTTGTCCTTTGCGATACGTGCAAATCGATTGAAGAACAATAACAGAACATTCAATATTAGTCGAATGTTCATTTTCAGCCAAAAAACGAATCGAAGATAAAATTTCTAACGCTGTGTTGTATTCTTTATTAGCGATCAATACACGAGCTAAGATAATGAATGACAAAGACTGATCTAAAGAAACACGTTGCTTGCTCGTGATAGAGATCGAATCGAGTACATGGATAGATTGTTCGATATTGCCTTCTAGAAGATCGATCCATGCTATAAAAGCGTAGAGATGTTTGCGCCAGTTATGATACTGAGGATCTTCGAGCAGTTGCAATGTATTTTCAAGAATAGTACGTGCTGTAATATACTGTTTTTCTTTCAATTTTAATTTGACGGTCATTAAGCGAAAAGGAACAAGCAGTCCGGGAACGATACGATAATTATCGTTTTTAGATATTTTTTGAATCCAATAGCTACAGGTATTCAGATCATTACGTTCATAAGATCCTTCAACAACAGCTTGCATAATGTATTGTACTAATAAGGAATTTTCTCCATGCTGTTGATGCAAAATACGGATCATTTCTGCACTAACATGAGCTGTCTTCTGACTCAAAAGTCCTTTCAAGCCAAAAGCGGTATTTCTGACAAACGGTTCATTTTTATTATAATTAAAGTGAAAAAAGACAGAGTTTTGAGGAATTTGTTGCTGAATAGAGTGCATAAAAGCAAACCATTCATCAAAGTCTCTAGATGCGAACAAAATATTTGTTTTGACCAAAAATAAAATGCCTAAATAATTAGAATATTTTTCAGATGAAGATAATGCTTGAATACGTTGCTCGCATCGTTTTAATAAGGCAATCGATTCTTCAAAACGATCGACGATCCCGAGAACAAAAGCATGGATAAGACAAAGTGCTATTGTAAATTCATAATCATCAGGGAATAGCTGGAACCAGTGCAGTAGGGTATCAAGCTCCCCTTTACTTAGCCATTCTTCTACATGGTTATCGATTAACTGCGCGGCTTGTTCGTAATTGCAAGCGATCAAAGAATGATCTATCGCTTCTTCGATCCATTGCCGCTCGATATAGATTTGGCTTGCTTTCTGATGTCCGCTGATCCATCGGGTATATGAAGATTGACGCAATACATTTTGGACAAATTCTGCAAATAAATGATGATATCGATACCATTCGCCTTCTTCATCCAGTGGAATCAGAAACAGCGTTAGCTGTTGTAGACGATGCAATTTACACTGGCTATCTTGCAGACCGGTTAGCTGATTACATAACTCTGCATTCATACGCTTCAAAATAGACGTTTGCACTAAAAAGGATTGCAATTCTTCATCAAAACCGCTCCATACTTCATAAAATAAATAATCTGCTATATTGCGATGCTTACCATTAAAATCTAAAGAAAAGCGGTATTGTCCTTCATCTTGCTGAAAAGATATCAAAGCCAGTTGAATCCCTGCAATCCAGCCTTCTGTTTGTTGAACCAGCTTATGAATAATCTCAACAGGCAACGAATACCCTATCGTGTGCTGACATAATATAGCTACTTCTTCTTCCGAAAAAGCCATTTCACCGGCTGCAATAATATTTAGTTGTTGTCGAACTAACCATTTTCCGATATGTACAAATGGAAGTGTATGGCGCGACGAAATATAGAGATGAATATGCGGTGGTAAATAATCGATAAGATAACATATTCCTTTATGAATATCGGAACTTGTAATAAAGTGATAATCATCCAGTATCATAGCCAGTGGTGTCTGCACTTGGTATAATTCGTGAATAAACATATCGATAAAAGACGTAATACTATTCATAGAAGAGTTAGACAATAAAGGCAACAATCGTTCTTCTAGATCAGGAATCATATAGCAAGATAAAGAATAGATCATATAGCGCCAGAATCGGCGAGGATCATTGTCCCGTTCGTCTAGCGAAAGCCAAGCATACGGTTGCTTTTTTTCATAAAGCCATTGCCCCAGCAAAGTTGACTTGCCACTTCCTGCGGGTGCATAGATCATATTTATTCTGAAATTCATACCTTGTTCTACACGATGAATCCACTCTGGACGGTCAATCGTGTAGTTACGAATCATCGGTTTAGAAACTTTGGTTTTGAGAAGTATCGAACTTTCCATAGATTCCGTCCTGTCTCCTCGGCTATTTACAAACGTATTTTACAAATACGGCAATAAATACGCATCAAGGTTTATTTCATATATTGTAATATATAGATACATAGAAAACGATAGAATAGATAGAGTAAAAAAAGGAGAGAGTACTGTGAATTATATGCGACTAAAAGGAAGCTTAGATCGATCAAGTCTAGATAATCGACTAGCGTATAATCCTGAGATTATAGAATTTTATTTGAGTGCTGCCGATATGCAACAACCTGAATTGATTGTGGATCGCATACGTGAGTTGAAAGATAGAGGAGTTACAGTATATTTACACCATCCATCCCGATATCAAAATACATTTTTAGATATTATGAGTACAAATGTAGAGTTGCGCCGATTTTATCACGAATCAACCCGTCAATTGGTTCAAATTTGTAAAGCAGAAGGTGCAAAGTGTGTGTTGCATGCACATTATGTACGTAGTGAAAATACAGAAGTTTCACGTGAACGTACGATAGCATTGCGAGAAGAGATAGCGGCTATTTTAGAATACGGGCGTGAACAGATTGTCTGGGAAGATTCAACAGAAGGGCTATTTTGTTATTCTAATCCATACTTGATTGATGATCTTATTATTCCGTTAGCATTGCCTTTAAATGTTGATGTAAGTCATACGTTTATCGCTTTTCGAGGATATAACAATAAGTTACGCGATGTACTTGAACGTACAGCTCCATACGCGGTCTATTATCATCTGGTCGATAGTATGGGGCAAGTTCATGACTCTTTACCACTGGGTGAGGGCTTGATCGATTGGCAGATGGTGAAGCCTTTTGTAGAAGGCAAAGATTATATTTTTGAAATTAATTTAGTAGGCGATCACAGCGATTGTACACCGATGGTCGAAAGTGCAAAATATTTTGCATCTTTGTAAGTATAGTTGTTAAAATAAGTTGTTAATAGAATACAGAACAGCTATATAAAAAAAAGACCTTATCACTGGATAAGGTCTTTTTGCTGATTTTACGATTAAATAACTCTGCCTTTCAAAATACCGGTTGCTGCTCGTCTGCCTGAAATAGCCGCACCTTCCATTGTAGCGAGTAACGGTTGATCCGTATAATCGCCTGCAAGAAATAGTCCGTTGATTGGAGTAATCTGCTTCGGACGTTTGTGTTCATTGCCTTTTGCCAGACGATAAAAGTTTTCTTTACCCCGTATAATTCGATATTGTGTCATCGTATCTACATTAGGAAGATCAACATCATGAAGTGACTTTTTGGTGATTTCCCATACTTCTTCATCAGGTAGATCAATTAAGGTATCAGGATCGACTAGAATAATCGAAGCCCGTCCAGTGGAACGTTCAAATGTTGTTCGAGATTGTTCGCTAAAAGATCCCAATTGTGTACCCGGCCCAAACATCGTATGATCAGCATCGGCTAATTTCTCTGTTGCTTCAAATTGAGCCGTAATATAAGGCATCGATTCTAACGATAAGAAGTCCTGGAACCATTCATGATTATGGAAATGTTCAGATAATAACATTTGAGCACGACGGATATTTGTAGCAACAACTACCTGTTTGCCGTAGATTTGTGAGCTATCTTCTAACTGCACACCCACTACTTTTTCATTATCATACAATAAATGAGCTACTGTTTTACCTGTCAGCACTTGTCCGCCACGTTCTTCGATTGCTTTGGCAAGAGGGCCTGTCATCACATCAGTCATTCCGCCTTTAAAAGCACCGATACGTACTTTGGCTAGACGTGGCAAAGCTGGAGCAAATAAACCGAAAAACGCATATGCAGAATATTCTTCAATCGGTAAAAAGAAGATTCCTGATGATAATGGTTGAATCAATCGTTCTATCGCATCAGTAGATACTCCATGCTGTTCAGCGTATTCTTTGATCGAAGATTGATCGAGTTTATCTGGATTGCTAACATAATCTTTGAATCCGGCTGCAAAAAAAGGAATCAACGAAGCTTTGTCTATTGGAGAAATAAGATCGTTATTCCCAAGCGCACCTGCTATCGTTTTGAGAGGAGCTTTGAAAGGGTCTAAACCGAATGTACCCTGTGCTTCGGTATGACGAATATTGGTTGTTTCTTCCCAGTGCACCATATCGCTGATCGAAATGCCTGCATTTTTCAAAATTTCAGGCAGAACAGTGTAATAGCCTAGAAATTTATGAAATCCAGATTCGACTTCCATGCCGTCTTCGACCCAGTTCGCTGTTCGTCCACCGATATAAGGAGCCGCTTCAAGAACGATAACAGACTTGCCTTGCTCGGCTAATTCAAAAGCACAACAAAGACCAGCAAGACCTGATCCAATAATAATCGTAGGTTCTGCTGACGATTCATTTTGGGTATGTACCATAATTTAGTTCACCAACCTTTTCATCTTTTACTAAGGTATTAACCATTAATAGGTAGTATCAACTTTATTTGTATACATTCATGTTCAGTATGTAGATTATTTGGTATGATGTGAGATAAAAAAAGGAGCTGTACATACATGCAGGTTGTTCATCGTATTCCAGCGATTGAAGAGTACTTAACGTTGCGTAAAGTATCCGGGCTAAGCGAAATGAGTGTCGAAGGCGCAAGTAAAGGATTGCCGAATACCCTATTTGCTGTTGTATTGGAAGAAGAAGGACAAGCGATTGGCATGGGCCGAGTCGTAGGCGATGGCGGATTATTTTTTCATATTACGGATATCTGTGTACGTCCTGAATATCAAGGTAAAGGTTACGGTAAAGCAATTATGCGCGAGATCAAAACATACTTGGAAGAGAATATGTCTTCTCAATCCCATGCGGTATTATTTGCAGACCCACCGGCAGACCAATTGTATGCGCAATATGGATTTACCTATACAGCTCCTCATTCCTTAGGCATGTGGTGGAAAAAAGAATAGACGTTGCAAACATTGTTTGATGCAATAGACTCATATAGCATGGATGCTAGCAAAATCATATAGAGATAGCTATCTACATCATGGTAAAATGAGAGTATTCGTAGTTTTTGAGTGCGAATTATGATAGGATAAACACCTATATACAATGAGGAAGTGACCATATTGATTACTATAACAATCCCGACAGCGGATGTTACGATTACCAAACAAATTAACCCTGAGCTTAGCCATATTTACGGATTTACCGATTTTCATCTGATTTCGCGTGAAACAGGCGGTATCTTTATGTTCTATAACGAACAAGATGAATTACTATTTGTCGGTAAAGCACGTAAGCTTAGACCTCGTATCAAAAAGCATTTCGAAGATACTGTATCACCGATCAAAGATCATCGTGATGAAGTGACGAAGATTGAAGTCTGCTTGATCGACAACGCTATGGATCGTGAGATTTACGAGACGTACATTATCAATACACTACATGCGAAATACAATGTAGAAAAAGTATTTTACAAGTAATCGCCGAAATCAGATAAACAAAAAAGCATGAATAAGACCATAAAAGTCTAAATTACATGCTTTTTTATTTTATTTAAAGTTTCAAATAAAAAAAGAGCATAATTTACGTTTGCTTTTTTTGCTAAAAGAAATCAGAGATTTCTTTATTTAGCAAGCAACGTAATATTAGCTCTAAAACTCAAATTTAATGTTTCTACTTTAAGTATACTAGAAATCAGTATGTTAGTCAAACATTTTTTCTATTTCACCTAAAAAAGAAAATCTATTAGGTGGCATAGTTGTAGTTCCTTTAAAATTCATTAATTTTAAAAGTTCTAAATGACTCCCATTATTATTTGTATTAGAAATTATAAATTTCAAGCTATTTTTGTAACTGTTATAATCTACTCTTTTATAATCATTAATTTCTGTTAAAGTTTTTTGTTTTCCTATATCGTGTATCCAACTATAAGAGATTGCATTTATAATTGTTTCCACATAATATTTTAAACGAACATAAGTATTGTCTAAAATCTTAGAATCATTTATTCCACTATGTGTAAGCATATTTCTTAATCTATACATTTGTTTAATATCATTATTAAGGACAACTTCAAGTTGTGCTAATGATTTTTGAGAATCGCTTACTGAATTGAAATTTTGTAGAGTCTGTTGATTGATAAATTCATTAGTAGCGAATTTAAAGTTAATGGTATTCCACCATGTATTTTTAAATTTTTTATAAAATATAAAAATACAGAATTTATCAGCAATTGTTAGATTTTCTTCATTTATACCATTAGATATTAAATTATTATCTATATGTTCTATTAGAAATAGTGAAGAGTATTGACTATCTTCACTATGCAAAGCAACTAATCTTCTAAAAAATGTCTTACTAATTTTTCTGAAATAAAATAATCCCATATAAGGAATAAAGTTTTTAACTACTGAGTCTAATTTATTATCATTGACTGAATGAACCATCATAAATTCCATAATACTCCATAATGTCATAAAAGCAGTTCTTTTATCAGTAGATTGATTAAGAATTTGCATCCATTCGTTTAATCTTAGCATTTCGCTATAAATATAATCATTTACGTTTGTAAAATTAGTATTTTTCCAAAGATTTTCAAAATGCTTTATCTTGACAGTTGTATTAGCTCTTTTGGAATTAGTTTGATACAATTTGTTTTCTTTTTTTATCAAAAAATTAAATTGAGTTTTAGAAATTTCTTTATACATCACTATTTTATCAGAAAGATCATTTAAGACTCTATCTACGTATAAACCATCTAGTTTAATTAATTCAAAATAAAACCACTTTTTAGAAGCTGCTTTTCTGTTTTTTCTACTTTTAATTTTATTTTCAAGCTCGTATTGTGTAATTATTTTTTCAATAAAACTGTGTATATTAGACTCCGTACTAATATCAGTTTCAACCATTATAGAGCATTTTGTTGAATTATGCTTGTGAAGGTGAGGCCTTACTAAACCTTTTAAGTGCGAAAAAATTTTAGTAGAAACTATCTCACAACTTAAAAAATCTTGTCTAAACCAGTTATTACATATGGCATACAATTCTGAAATGGTATTTCCTTGTTGTTCTAAATATTCAATTATTAGAGATATAAGCTCGTCTATTAGAGAATATTCTTCTTGTTTTACAGAAGTATTTCTTTTTAATACATGTTGTAAAGTTCTTATAAAACCCAAATAACAGTTTTGATCTGATAGATTATTGTATAGTTGAGGGATATATGTTGTATTTTTAAGTTCTTTTATTAAAGTCATTGAAATGAAAAGGCTCTTAACTTCTTTAATAGGAATTTCAGCTTTAGTTTTATACAATATACTAGAGTCTATTATTTGAGTGATTGAATTTTTTATATATTCTGCGGATAATTCGCGTATCCCTGTTGGCATGGAAACAAACTGTCTAGATAGTTCTAAAAGACCACATATCGGAAAGCTATTGAATTCAATTTCTCCGTTAGATTTTAACATTTGAAGAAATCGTTCTATAAAATATTTTGTTCTTTGAGTTTGATTATCATTATACATAGTAGCTCCTATTATTTTTATAAGTGATCAACGTTTTTTCGGCGTATATTCCAGATCGCGGAATAAGCGATTGAGTTCATCGGTGGTAAGATCACGCCATTTGCCTGTTGGTAAATTGCCAAGACGAATATTCATAATGCGAGTACGACGTAGCGCACGTACTTCATAACCAAGTGCAGAGCACATACGACGAATCTGACGATTCAATCCTTGAGTCAAAATAATTTTGAATACATATTTCGATTGTTGAACGACCTGACAAGGCAGTGTAACCGTATCTAGAATTTCTACACCGGACGCCATTTGTTTGAGAAAAGAAGGCGTAATCGGTTGATCGACAGTGACGATATATTCTTTTTCATGCTTGTTTTCAGCACGCAAAATCTCGTTGACGATATCGCCATCATTGGTCAGCATAATCAATCCGTCTGAATCTTTATCCAATCGTCCGACATGGAAAATACGCAAGGGATGATTAACAAAATCTACGATATTGCCCCGAATATGACGTTCGGTTGTACTGGTAATGCCTACCGGCTTGTTAAGCACAATATACACATTTTCTTGTTCGACTTTGATCGGTTTGCCTTTGACCCGTACATCATCGCCTTCTTCGACCTGACTGCCTAGCTCGGCAACGACACCATTGATCGTGACAATGCCTTCATTGATCCATTTATCGGCACCCCTGCGGGATGTAATTCCAGATTCACTAATATATTTATTAATTCGCACGTCTAAGCACACCTTTAACTCTAATTTTTGAGTCAGCTATTCCGTTATGACTCAAGTCTATCTCTACGATACCCTTTTTTGCTGTATTTTAAAAGTAATGTTCGTCGGTTCTGTATTTGATTATGACTTTGTATGCAAAATATGTTGAAGTGCTTGTTCCAAGCGTCCGTATTTGAACATAAATCCTTCTTTGATCAGACGATTAGGGATCACCCAACGGCTTTTAAGCACTAATTCCGGTTCTGTCCGAATCACTCTAGCTCCGAGATTAAGCATCCACGTAGACGCAGGCAGACCACCTTTACGATGCATCACTTTGCGCATGGTTGCCATCAGTTCTCGATTGGTGACCGGATTCGGAGACGTGCAGTTGAACACGCCTTCAAGGGATTCCCACTCTTGAATAAATAAAATAATCTGGAATAAATCTTCGACATGAATCCAGCTAAACATCTGCTTACCTGATCCTTGATGACCCCCTAATCCAAAGCGAACCAGATTTTTGAAAGGGGTCATCACACCGCCACCCGGTCCTAATACAATAGCGATACGTAGTGCAGCTTGACGGGTATGGGGAAGGCTAAAAGAGAAAAAAGCGTCTTCCCATGCTTTGGCAACGTCTACCGAAAAACCACTACCAATCTCGCCTTTCGTCTCGGTCATCGGGCGATCTTCGGCATGACGATAAATTGTAGCTGTACTGGAATTGATCCAAAGCGCAGGCGGATGTTCACAAGCAAGGATAGCGTTTCCAAGAATCTGTGTGGTTTCGATTCGAGAGTTCATGATTTCACGTTTATTTTGTTCGTTATAACGACAATTGACCGATTTACCTGCTAGATTAATGACCATTTCTGCTCCATCCAGAGCTTGAACAATTGCTTGGTGATCATCCCATGCGATATGTGGAGATTGTCTGGAAATGATCTTCACTTCAATACCCAATGCTGTCAATCTTTTTTCCACATACTGCCCGATAAATCCTGTGCCACCTGCCAGTACTACTTTACGTGTCATCAAGATCAACTCAATTCTATTTAGATATTTAAATCTATTCACTATTCCTTAGTTATACGTATATTTTACACTATTTTATAACCATATAACTGTAAAAAAAGGAAAGATTACTGCGATAATAGCAGTTGACAGTCTGTTCAATCGTGTGTACAGTAAGATGCAAATGAATCGAATGACCACTAGGGGAGCCTTTGTGTAGGCTGAGACGGGAAAATCCCGGACCCTTGGAACCTGATCTAGTTCATACTAGCGTAGGAAAGTGGAGACTGTGCAAGGGTACCTGTACATATACGTACACCTATTCTGCCGCTCCATAACGGAGCGGCTTTTTTGCATCTATTTGTCCATATATTCCAGTAGTGGTCCTTCTTTATTAACCAAGCGTCAGCGTCGCTATCGATGCTTCTATTCTAAGGAGGATACAGTTATGAGTTTTTCACAGGAAATTAGACAGGCCGCAGACCCGATTTTTGAAGCGATTTTTAATCATCCATTTGTACAGGGGATTGCCAAAGGTGATCTGCGTAGTGAGCAGTTGATCCATTATGTAAAGCAAGATTTCGAGTATCTGAATTCTTTTATGCGTATCTATGGAACCGCTATTGCGAAATGTCCAACACGCGAAGATATGGCGATGTTTAACGAGCAGATTTCATTTGTGCTTCATAGCGAAATTCATCCTCATAATAACTTTTGCGAAGTAGCAGGGGTGAAGTATGAAGATTTACAAGGATATGCACTGTCTCCTTCGTCTCATCATTATATTCGGCATATGTTAACCGTTGCTCATGAAGGTGATCTGGGTGATATTTTGGCGGTATTGTTGCCTTGTCCGTGGACGTATTGGGAAATTGGTGTGAAATTATTGGAAAAAGTGAAGCCGGATGCATCCCATCCTTTTTATGATTGGATCAGCTTCTATGGTAATCGTACCGATACAATCACTCATCAATTCTGTGCTCGGTTGGATGAATGGGCAGAGCAGACTACACCTGCACATCGGGCGCGTATGAAAGAGCATTTTCTTCTGAGTTGTCAGTTTGAATATATGTTCTGGGATATGGCGTACACACTGGAAGATTGGCCTGTACCGATGGAGGTTGCGCGCGTATGAGTTCCCCATCGATCTCTATGACATGGAAAATGAAAGAAGTGGTATTAACCGTTATTCTGGCGGTTGCTTGCGGTGTTATTTATCTGGGATGGTCAACGTTATGGATACCGATCTCTGCTTTAGTCGGCCCGGTTGGTGCAGGATTTATGTTCGGCATCTGGATTATTGCAAGCCCGATCGTTGCTTATATTATTCGTAAGCCAGGGGCGGCATTGATCGCTGAAGTAGCGGCTGCGGCTGTAGAACTTTTAACCGGTAGCCATTTCGGATTATCAGCGTTATTGATTGGTGTATTTCAAGGGATTGGAGCAGAGATCGCTTTCGCTCTATTTGGCTACAAACGCTATAACTTGATGACTTTAATGTTATCAGGCGCTCTAGCGGCAGTAGGTGGAGTGTTGTATAACCTGATCGCTAATGGATTCGGCTATTATACACTGCAAGTATTGATGACTACGCTGGTGATTCAGGTGATCAGCGGAATGATTTTAGGTGGATGGTTAGCCAAAATAATTGTAGAAGCTTTGTGCAAAACAGGTGTGCTAGATCAATACGAAATTATGAAAGTACGGCGGAAGAAGGGGAATGCGAATGGAATCGCTTCTAGGGTGTAAAGACCTGTCGGTACGTTTTTATCATCGAGAAGAATATGTATTACATGGCATTCATTTATCGATTGCACGCGGAGAAAAAGTACTGATACTTGGGCCAAGTGGTAGTGGCAAATCGACGCTATTGTCTGCGCTGTCCGGTATTATCCCTGAACATGTAGAAGCCGAAGTGGAAGGCGAGATTCAGTTAGCTCCTCAATGTGGCGTGATGTTTCAAGACCCGGATTCCCAGTTCTGTATGCTTCATGTAGATGAAGAGATTGCGTTTAGCTTAGAAAATCGCTCTATTCCTCATGCTCAGATGGACAAGATGATAGATACGGTAATGAAGCAAGTCGGTCTGAATATAGATCGTCATACCCCTATTGAGACATTATCCGGTGGCATGAAGCAACGGTTAGCATTAGCATGTCTGTTAGCGCTTGAACCAGAAGTGCTTTTTTTCGATGAACCGACAGCTCAACTTGATCCTATTAGTCGCAAAGAAATCTTTCAATTGTTACGTGACTTAGCTTATCAGTACGGTCAGACAATGGTCTTTGTAGAGCATACATTAGATGGTTGTATTGAATGGATGGATAAGGTCATTCTTATGAATGCGCAAGGGCATATTATAGCTCAAGGCAAGCCAGCAGAGATGATCGAGCAGTATCGTACAGAGATGGAAGAAGCCGGAATATGGCAACCGCAATTATTCCCGTATACATGGGAAGAGGTACAAAACCATCCGTCTCATCCATTAGCAAAGCAGTTGCAACAGACATTACAACAACGCCGCACAGCTACATTACATGCAAACGCAATAGACAATCATCCGTCTAATATTATGATCACCGAGCAACTGGACATCGGGTATCGCCAACAATCTGTGATGAGCAATATGAATATCTCTATCCCAACAGGGGAATGGGTAGCGATTGTTGGGGCGAATGGGAGTGGCAAAAGTACATTTCTCAAAAGCTTAATGCGGTTGGAACGTATTCGTAGCGGACAGCTTTACTTTCAAAATATCCTTTTGAAAAAATGGAGTGATCGTGATCTATATGAGCAAGCCGGATTTGTTTTCCAAAATCCAGAACTGCAATTTGTGACTGATACTGTATTTGACGAGATTGCTTTTGGCGGACGGCAACGGAATTGGTCTGAACAAGAAGTAAACACCAAAACCATACAGTTGCTACAAGAATTTGGCTTAGAAGCATATCAAGATCAACATCCATTTACACTTAGTCTGGGGCAAAAAAGACGCTTGAGTGTCGCAACAATGCTACTCTTCGACCAATCGTTACTGCTACTGGATGAACCTACATTCGGGCAGGATGCGCATACATCCGCGGAATTAATCAAGCGACTGCAACAACGGCAAGCACAAGGAACTACAATTGTAATGGTAACACACGATATGGATCTGGTTGATGAATACGCCAATAGAGTTATTTTGTTTGATCAAGGCAAAGTGGTCTACAATGGGGCACCTTATCATCTGTTTGCTCATCCAGAACCAATCGGCCATCATGCGATTATCCCTCCGCTTCATTATCGGTTGCTAGAGCCACAGAAGGAGCGGAGTATTGTATGAAAAGCAATGATTCGTGGTTATCCACCTTGAATCCGACGATCAAGTTGGTAACTCATTTGTTAGTGATGTGTGTATTGATGGCAGTGACTGATCCTCGTATTACGTTATCGATCTGGTTAGTAGCAATAGTGATCGGACTGACTTTGGGCGGTTGGCGGATTCCATATTTGCTCAAACGGTTATTGCCGTATACGATCTTTTTTGTGATGATCTTCTGGATGATGGCGGCTTTTGGTAAAGGGGAGCATACTCTCTGGCAATGGGGATGGTTCCATATAACAGAAGAAAGTCTGAACAATGGTCTCATGATCGCACTGCGGATGCTTGGCTTTGTCACGTATGGATTACTATTTACATCAACCACTGATCTTACTGCTATGATTATGAGTCTGGTGCATCAATGTAGATTATCGCCAAAGTGGGCTTATGGACTGTTAGCTGGATTTCGCTTTATCCCTTTGTTCCAGACAGAACTGGCTCAAATGAAATCAGCGCATAAAATTAGAGGATACAAGCAAAAAAATAGCTGGAAATCCTTTATCCGTTATGCACTACCGCTATTCACTCAAGGTATTCGCAAGTCTGAACGAATAGCGATAGCAATGGAAGCACGCGGATTCACAGGCACACATCAGCGCATGTATTATCTAACTCCGCAATTAACGGGCAGAGATGGTTGGTATATGGGGTTATTGTTAGTAGGGATTCTAGCAATAACTTTTATTTTGAAAAAGTAGATCAACAGAAGGAGCATCTTGTTAACTAAGATGCTCCTTTGCTTGTCTATATGCTGGTTCATTTGCATGATGATGGTCGCTTATGTACACTTGTTATTATTACCAATAAAATCCAACTGTAAACGAGGTGAATGATATGCATATCGTATGGAGCAGTTTGTTAATTACGATGGGAATACTGATCGCTATCGTAGCGGTACTTACATGGATTACGGTTACAGCAGTCAGATCCTATCGCAATAAACATAGAACATAATCTACATAGTTATGATCAATACTTGCTAAAAGCGTTTTGATTTTCCTGTACATTTTCCAAAAATACAATCTTACCTTCTTCATTGACACGAGCAATATCAATCCCTGTTTTGGCATAGACAGTGCCTTCGCTCGACATACCACATACTGCCCAGCGGGATTCATACGTTCCGTTGGTTTGCAGTTCCCAGGGTTCGTGCATATGTTTGATATCGATATTGTATTGATAAAATGTATCCATAAAGGTTTTGAACCCGTTACGTGTAGCTCCGTTAAGAACAATCTCTACATCGGGAATAAATAAATCCAACAATTGTTCCATCGCTTGTGGATCGGTACGTGAAGCATCGAATAAGCGGAAATAGTCATTTAATGTTTGTATCGCTGTTGTCATTGGATAAGGCTCCTTTTTGATAGAAAAACACAATCTTAACATCATTGTATTTAATAGTTTGATGAAATTCGAACTGTTAAAGTGTATCATATATCTAACATAATAAATAGTTCGACCAAAATCGTACTTTTCAATTGATAGTTGCTCCAATAAATGATAAGTTGAAGAGTATGAAAATATTAGAAGCTGCTAGACCGACCCCGATCAAGCTGGTAGATGTATTCAGTGCACTCAGTGATCCGGTGCGATTGAAAATACTGCTCTGTCTTGCACATCATGGAGAAAAAAGTTGTGCAGGTTTTCAGATGAGTCATATTTCCAAATCTACCTTGTCTCATCATGTTAAAATATTACGCGAAACGGGATTAATCCAATTACGCATCGATGGCAGACAACATTTTTATCGTATTTGCCAAAGTGAACTAGACACTCAATTTCCTGGATTGTTAGCATCTATTCTTCAAGCGGAAGAACAAGATCTATTCTAATCTGTATTTCCTCAAATTTAATAGCTTTGAAAGAAGGTATACCATGAATAAACCATCCATTTACGGATTAACATTAGATCAATTATCGTCATGGCTTGGTGAGCGTGGACACAAGAAATTCCGCGCAGGTCAGGTCTGGGATTATTTGTATCGTCAGCGTGTGACAGAATTTAATGAAATGACTGAAGTCAATCCAGCTTGTATTTCTTTGCTTGCGGAGCATTTTGCGATTCAGACATTAACTGAACATGTAAAGCAAGAATCAGCCGATGGTACAGTGAAATTTTTGTTCCGTTTGGAAGATGGGAATTTGATCGAAACGGTATTGATGCGTCAAAAGTATGGTCAATCGGTATGTGTGACCACACAAGTAGGCTGTAATATCGGTTGTAGCTTTTGTGCCAGTGGTCTGATTAAGAAAAGTCGTGATCTAACCGCAGGTGAGATTGTAGAACAGATTATGAAAGTACAATTTCATCTGGATGCCGCCGCGCAAGACCAATTGGTGACGCATATTGTAGTGATGGGAATCGGTGAACCATTTGATAACTTTGAAAATATGGTCGATTTCTTAAATATTGTGAAAGACCGCAAAGGTCTGGTGATTGCTCCAAAACGGATCACTGTCTCTACAAGTGGTCTGCCTGACAAAATCAGAGAATTTGCAGATAGCGATCTACAGGTGAATCTCGCGCTCTCGTTACATGCACCGAATAATGAATTGCGTACACGCATTATGAAAATTAATCGTGCTTATCCATTAGAGCAATTGATGTCTGCTGTAGAGTATTATCTGACCAAAACAAATCGCCGTATCATGCTAGAATACATTTTGCTACGTGACGTAAATGACCATCAAGAACATGCACAGCAATTGGCTGATCTGATTGCTCATATGAACAAGTCAGCCAGTGTGAATCTTATTCCATACAATCCGGTCGATGAGCATAGCCAGTATCAACGTAGTTCGCAAGAATCGATTATTACATTCTACGATACGTTGAAAAAGAATGGTGTGAATTGTACAGTTCGTTTAGAGCATGGAACAGATATTGATGCTGCTTGCGGACAATTACGCAGTAAACAGATTAAAAAAGCAGCACAAGCTGAAAAGCAAGACAATCCAGTCATTGTCGGTTCATAATATACTGGAATGAATCTCATATACAGATACAATAAAGGAGGCTGTCGGCGTATGTCGGCAGTCTTTTTTGTGACATATGCTATTGATGTGATCTTGCAAGCGTTCTGATTTCTGCTATTATAGTATGAAAAATGACGCAAGAAGGTGTTCTGCTATGCCCTCTACTGCCAAATTGAAATGGTTCAAAAAATCCTCATTTTTACTTCGCCATCTTTCGATCAAACATCGTCTACTTATCGCCTTTCTTATTACGTCTCTTTTACCTGTTGTCATTGTTGCCTTTTATTCTAATCAAATCTATGAGACATCGACTACGACTAAGATCAGTGAGACGTCTACACAGACACTGGATGAATTAGCCCGCAATATTTCTAGAGAATTGGAGCAATACGAGACGCTTAGTGAAAATATTATTATCAATCCTTCGATTCAGACAGGGTTAGCCCGTTATAGTCAATTGACCGATTTAGACAAAAATGTTCTTCAAACACTGATTCGCAAACAACTGGATCAGCAGATTTTTAGCTTTAGTAACCTTTCCAATGTTGTAATTATGACCAATACAGGCGCCGCTTTTTTTGATTTGGGATATCAATGGTATCCAGGTGATCAATTGAGTCAGGTGATTACTCAAACAGACGATGTTCCTCGTAATGCGTACTGGTCTTATCTTCGTTCTAATCGTGGTACGCCAACCTTAGCACTTACCCGCAAAATCTATTCCGAAAATGATCTAAATGTACCTCTAGGATATGTTGTTCTTTGCTTTGATGAAAAAGGATTCGCTCGTAATCTGTATCAATCTGTCAATTTAGGCAAAGGTAGTAGCATCTATATTACAGATGATAACGGACTGGTGATTTCTTCATTGAATTCAGCTATTGTGCAAGGGACGATTTTTCGCAAAGATATGATATCCAAAATGATTAGTTCGCAACATCAAGAAAAATCAGAAGCATTTGAATCAACGATTTTGAATACCAAAATGTTAGTAACCCATTCAGCAATTCAGATGGCAAATTGGCATATTATAGGTTTGATTCCCCATTCTTTTATCGTGTCTGAACTTAACGGATTACGAAATCATATTATTGTATTATGTTTATTAACGTTACTATTGTCGGCTATTTTATCGATGTGGATCTATTTTAGTATCAGTTCGCCGATGCGCTCGCTTTTATTATTTGCCAAACGGGTAGATCGCGGAAAGTTAGATGGGATGCCTCAGCAAGGCCCTTATCCAGATGAAATGCAGCAATTAACATCAACGATCTATATCATGGTAGACCGACTCAAACATTTGATTGTACAGATTCAGACCGAACAGCAAGCTAAGCGGGAAGCCGAACTAAAAATGCTCCAAGCGCAGATTAATCCCCACTTTTTATTCAATACATTAAATTCGCTAAAATGGAGTGCAATGCTTAGTGGAAATGCTTCGTTAACACAGGGGATTGGCTCATTATCTGAACTGCTTCACAATACGATTCTGGTCAAAGAAGAAATGATCTCACTCGCCAAAGAAGTCGAAAATGTACAACATTACGCCAATATTCAGCGTATTCGTTATGGAGATTCATTTAGCCTGGAAGTGCAATTGCCTGAAGATACAGCAACATGGATTGTACCCAAATTTATTCTACAGCCAATTGTCGAAAATTCGATTTTACATGCAGGATCAGATGAGCATGATAAAGTAAATATCCGAGTAGAAGCTTATCTGTGTGATCAGGGAATACAAATCATAATCAGCGATAACGGTAAAGGATTTGATCAGACTACAAATGTTCAACAGACAGAGCTACATAGTCCATTATCTGGAATAGGCATCACAAATGTACATGAACGAATTAGACTTCATTATGGAGAACCTTATGGTCTAATTACGCATAGTCAGATTAATTATGGAACAACTACTAAAATTATATTACCTAAGCTTGATCGTACAAAGGAGGACAAAAGCGATGTATAAAGTGTTAATAATCGATGATGAATTGATTGTTCGTCACGCTGTAAAAACGCTTATTCATTGGGAAGGCAGTCGATTTGAATATGCAGGTTCATGTGCCAATGGACGTACCGCGCTTGAAGTGATCAATCAGACTGATATCGATATTGTGATCACCGATATCAAAATGCCTGATATGGATGGAATTGCGTTAATTAAGCAATTACAAGCTGATCGGTATCAAGGAGAAATATTAGTATTGAGCAATTACAATGATTTTGACTTGGTACGGGAAGCGCTCAAGTATAATGCACATGATTATATGCTCAAATTAACGTTGCAGACAGATCACTTTATGCAAGTGCTTGAAGAAATGGCTGACAAAATAGCGCTAAAAAAGCCGCTACCCTCCCCAAATACATTTTCCGCGATAAAGGATTCAATTCCAGTAGAATATATCGATTTTCAGCAACAAGTAGTAGACATATGCGGTATAGATCGATCAGCTATCCAATTACTTCAGCGTGCAGAAAGTCATCTAGCATCATCCATATATACAGATCCATCTCGTAATCTAGTGGATACAGAGCATCAACGTATCTTT
Organism: Paenibacillus nicotianae; assembly: GCF_042681745.1. Classification (NCBI taxonomy): domain Bacteria; kingdom Bacillati; phylum Bacillota; class Bacilli; order Caryophanales; family Paenibacillaceae; genus Paenibacillus; species Paenibacillus nicotianae. The sequence continues at coordinate 185,044 of NZ_JBHUGF010000011.1, forward strand.
TTGTTTTTAGTGCATATCGAACAAGCTACCGATAACAATATGCTACCCGATACAGCTCAGCGCTTAAAATCAGCTTTATCTGGATTATCAGATGAACTTTTTTCTAATAGTCATACAGTGATGTTAGCTGAACTGACAACTCATCAATTTATGATAGGTGTCACTGGTGAAAATGATTTTTTATCGATGGCGATTGATCCATCATCATGGAGTGACAAAATAGCAAAGCGACTTATTAGTCTATCTCAAATGTATTACAATATTGCTTTACAGGTCAGGTATACTACTGGAGCATATGATAGTGATGAACTTAGAGAGCATATCCAGTATTGTCTAAATATCAAAGAATCTTCGCCAGCTTTGCAACAAAAGTCAACACCACATCCCTCACTCTCAACACATTCTCGTCGTGCAGACTCTTCGGCGATAATCCGACCAGAAGTACAAAAAGTTATCGATTATTTGCAGACGCATTATGCAGATCGTATTCATCTATCTGAAATTGCTGCTTATGTTAATCTGTCTGAACCGTACCTGTGTCAGATATTCAAAATCGAAACAAGGCAAAGTATCTTAACGTACTTGAACGATATTCGAATGAGTCATGCGTATCAACTGTTATCGTCAGGACAATGGTTGGTTAAACAGGTAGCACTGGAAGTAGGTATTCATGATCCTTTTTATTTCAATCGTTTGTTTAAAAAGCGTTATGGAATATCACCTAAACAAATCAAACCTGTCTTATCATGATAGATAAAATCTAAAAAACCAGACAATTTTATGTACAATCATAAAATTGTCTGGTTTTTTGTTAACTGTATATTAAAAAACTAAAAATCGTCCATAAGGTTTACCTGTATTGTGCATTTTACTATCATAAGCATCCTTCTATACTAAACATATGCAGAGTTGCTTCTATCGTGGAGAAGCTCATTATACAAATGGGGTGAATGTATGAAGGGGATCAAAACATTACATGTATTAGGCGCAGTCGTATTGTCATTTTCGTTGTTGGTTGGATGTGGTGGTAATGCAGGTAGTACCAATGTCACCAATCAAGCAGGAGGAAGCCAATTTGCTGATCCAGACCTTAATATCGCTGTTTTTCAAGGAGGCTATGGACGCGAATACTGGGATACGATCGCAGAAGACTTTATGAAAGACTATCCAGGAACCAAGATTAATATTACCGCCAGTCCCAAAATTGCTGAATTGATTCGCCCCAAAATTGTAGCCGGTAATCCGCCAGATTTGATGTATATTGCAGGCAGTGATAATACGCCTTTGTTAGATGGTCTGGTCAAAGACCATGCCTTGCTAGACTTGACCGATGTGTTTGCTAGCACCCCTAAAGGAGAAACAAAGCCGCTCAAAGATAAGATTATACTCGGTGCTTTGGAATCTAGAGCCATGGCTCCTTACGGAGATGGCAACGTTTATGCTGCCCCGTTTAATTTTGGGGTGATGGGATTGTGGTACAACAAAACCTTATTTGAACAAAAAGGAATTAAAGTTCCAAAAACATGGGATGAATTGTTAGCTCTCAATACAACAGCACAGCAAAATAATAGAGCACTATTTACGTATCAAGGACTATATCCAGGGTATCTGGAAGAAATGATTGTGCCTTCTATCTATAGCGTGAGTAAGCAGAAAGGATTAACTGATTTTTTTGATTACAATCTGACATTCTGGACAAGTGATACATTCCGTCAGGTATGGGGTGTGTTAGAACAGATTGCGACCGAAGATAACGGATTGATGAAAGGCACAGTCGCTTTGAATCATACGCAAGCACAGACTGAATTTATGCAAGGACATGCGATGTTTATTCCGAACGGTACATGGTTTGAAGATGAAATGAAAGACGCTCCACGTGAAGAAGGATTTGAATTTGGATTTCTAGGTGTGCCAGCGTTCAAAGAAGGTGATCCTGTTACAGCGATGACCAGTGTAGAGCAGATCGTTATTCCAGCCAAAGCCAAAAATCCAGAATTAGCTAAAGCCTTTTTAACATATCTGTATTCGGATAAAAGTGTAAAACTCAATGCAGAGAAATCGAAAGGAATTATTGCTGTTAAAGGAGCACCGGAGCTTGTTAAAAATTATATTTCTGATACGACGTATAATGTCTACAAAACAGTGGATAGCGGGATTGTAGCGATTAACGGTTCATTCAAATCGGTAGCTAAAGGTAGCAAATACAATCCAAGTGAAGAGGTATATAATCCTATTTCTTCATTGATGAATAAACAGATGACACTGGATGAATACAGTGCGCAAATGACCAAATTATACACTGAACTCAATCAAGAGTTAATGAATAATACACCATAAGTAAAAGCTAAAGAGGGCGATAGCATCGTCCTCTTTGATCGAAAGGAGTCTTCGCATCCTATGAAAATGAAGACAAGACGGCGTTGGTTTTTATTATTCTGTTTGTTACCGGGACTGTTGTTGCTTACATTATTTAAGCTGTATCCTACGATCGAAGTATTCCAGAAATCTTTTTACTTATGGACAGGGATCGGAGATGAACCGAAATGGGTAGGGCTCCAAAACTTTATCGATTTATTCCATGATGATGTTTTTTTGTTATCGTTACGGAATACTGGATTTTTGATGTTAATCGTACCTGTATTGACGTTATTTATCGCACTGATTAATGCTTCGATTCTGACACGTTCCAAATTGAAAGAGCGTGGACTGTATCGCACTTTATTTTTCTTTCCAAGCATTTTATCTTTTGTCGTGATTGCTATTCTATGGTCGTTTATTTATCACCCGACTATTGGATTTCTGAATTCCGGGCTTGATGTGATCGGGTTAGGTAGCCTGGCGCTTCCGTGGTTAGGCGATGAGCGGACAGTCTTGTGGGCGTTAGCAATCACAATGATCTGGCAAGCTGTTGGTTATTACATGGTGATGTATATGGCAGGAATCGATAGTATATCTCCTGATTTGTATGAAGCATCCGGTATTGATGGAGCTACAGCGATTCAGCAATTTATCCATATTACGATTCCGATGTTATGGGAAATTATTCGGATAACAATTATTTTCAGTATTAACGGTGTGCTTACGATTAGCTTTATTATCGTATCGATTATGACAGGCGGAGGGCCTAACCGTCATTCTGAAGTGATTATGACGTATCTATACAGTCAGGCTTTTTCCAATTCTAATTTTGGGTATGCGATGGCGATTGGGGTATTTGTGTTTGTCGTGTCGTTTGTATTAGCTATGTTAAGCAACCGTTTAACTCGAAGGGAGGCATCTTGAGATGTCGATGACAGCCAAGTTAGAAAGCGGAGGCAACACCAAGCCAAATGTCAGTGTATCCAAACAACCGCTACGATGGTTAGGGCATATTGTACTCCGTATTTTTTTGATCATACAGGCGTTAATCGTAGTCTACCCTTTGATCTGGAATGTATTAGCTTCGTTTAAAACCAATACAGAAGTGATGGAAAGTCCGTGGAGTTTGCCCAAGACATTGAATTGGGAAAATTATGTGAGTGCTTTTACTACTGCTCGTATCGGTGAATATATGCTAAATTCGGTATTGGTCGTTGCGATGTCGATGATAATTCTGTTAGCGGTGGCTTTACCGACTGCATATGCGTTAGGTAGAATGCAATTTAGAGGCAGAGGATTGATTACGAATCTGTATATGGCAGGGTTATTTATTGGAGGCGCGTATATTATTGTGCCGTTATTTATTCTGATGAATAATCTACATATGCTGGATAATCGCTTCTGGTTAAGTGCAGTGTATGCGACAGGTAGTCTTTCTTTTTCCGTCTATCTGATGATTGGATTTATGAAGTCGATTCCGCAAGATTTTGAAGAAGCGGCGTTGATTGATGGAGCCGGGTATATGAATATTTTGTTTCGCATTATTTTACCGATTACACGTCCTGCAATTGTGACTCTGGTTGTATTTGGTTTTTTTGACTTCTGGAATGAATATGTACTGGCATTAACACTGGTGACAAGTGATGAGAAAAAAACGATTCCGATCGGGTTGGCTAATCTGATGCAGATTCAACAATATGCGACAGACTGGGGTTCTCTTTTTGCAGGTTTAGTGATTGTATTGATCCCTACCGTAATCGTATATGCATTATTGCAGAAAAGATTAACCGAAGGCATGATGATGGGCGGGGTTAAAGGCTGATCACAGCCAATCATATCATTAGGGAGGAAGCGCTGTTGAACACGTTTGAAGTTGTTGGCAATGCCTTTGTCTATAACGGTCAGCCGATTCGTCTGCTGTCTGGGGCAGTACATTATTTTCGTATTGTACCTGAATACTGGGAAGATCGGTTGCTCAAGTTAAAAGCGTTTGGCTTGAATACAATTGAGACGTATATTCCGTGGAATCTGCATGAACCACAAGAAGGTGTTTTTGAGTTTGCAGGTATTGCAGATGTTGTGTCCTTTATTCAGTTAGCAGGATCATTGGGATTGCATGTGATTGTTAGACCCAGCCCTTATATTTGTGCAGAATGGGAATTTGGAGGATTGCCTGCATGGTTGCTTGCCGATCAGAATATGCGACTGCGTAGTTATGATACAGCATATCTGGATAAAGTAGATGCTTATTATGATGTGTTACTACCATTTCTTCAACCTTTGCTATGTACACAAGGTGGGCCGATTATAGCGATGCAGATCGAAAATGAATATGGAAGTTATGGCAATGATACAGCCTATCTTCAATATATTCAGGAAGCAATGGTTATACGAGGAATGGATGTATTGTTGTTCACATCAGACGGGCCTGAAGACTTTATGTTGCAAGGGGGAATGGTTCCAGGTGTACTGGCAACCGTTAATTTTGGATCGAATGCGACCTCTGCTTTTGACAAACTCAAGCAATATCAACCGGATGCTCCACTGATGGTGATGGAGTTCTGGGATGGTTGGTTTGATCATTGGATGGAACCTCATCAGACGCGCTCGGCACAAGATACAGCAGATGCTGTGGCTGAGATTATGCGTTATGAGCAAGCTTCAATCAACTTTTATATGTTTCATGGAGGAACGAACTTTGGGTTTTACAATGGAGCGAATCATATTAAGCAGTATGAGCCAACCGTAGGAAGTTATGATTACGGTGCTTTATTAAACGAGCAAGGACAGCCGACAGATAAATTTTTTGCGATTCGAGAAGTGCTTGGTCAATATATCGATTTACCAGAATTGGAATTGCCTGCACCGATCCCGACTGCTAATTATGGAACAGTCACTTTACATGAATACAGTCCTTTATTTCAAAATGTAGATGTGCTAACAACAGCGATTACTTCTTCTTCCCCTGAACCGATGGAAAAGCTAGGGCAAGCGTATGGTTTTATTTTATATTCCACTATCGTCAAAGGCCCACGCGCCGAAATGGAACTTGTTCTTCAACAGGTAAGTGATCGGGCTATCATCTATATAGATGAACAATATCAAGGTGTTGTTGAGCGCTGGTCGCCGTCTACTATTCCTTTAGCTATACCGGAACAAGGAATACGTTTAGATATTCTGGTAGAAAATATGGGACGTATTAATTACGGACCTTACCTGCGCGATCCTAAAGGAATTACCGAAGGGGTACGGCATGGCAATGCGTTTCTATATGATTGGACAATCTATCCATTACCGCTTGATTCACTCCACGATCTTGTCTATACAGAGGCAGATACCCTATCAGCGCCACTTCATCAACCTGCTTTTTACCGTGGAATCTTTCATATACAATCTGTAGCGGATACATTTCTGAGAGTAGATGGTTGGGTCAAAGGGGTTGTATTTCTGAATGGATTTAATCTAGGTCGATACTGGGAAAGAGGGCCACAGCAAACATTATATATTCCTGCGCCGTTGTTGAAGCAAGGTGATAATGAGTTAATCCTTTTTGAATTACATGGATACCAGCAATTGCAAGTACAGTTGGTTGATACGGCTGATCTAGGCTAGTAGAAAGAAAACATAATCGCTAGAGCATACTGACGATACGAAAGGAAGAACCACTTATGGTGATTTCGATTCAACAAGCAGCTCATATTCATCCATCAGCCCGACAATTACACTGGCAAAAGTTAGAGTTTTATAGCTTTATCCATTTTTCGATCAATACGTTTACTGATCGGGAATGGGGAATGGGCGATGAGTCACCTACTTTATTTGCTCCAGAGCAATTGGATGCAGAACAATGGGTACGTGCTTGTCAGGCAGCAGGGATGAGAGGACTTATACTGACATGTAAGCATCATGATGGATTTTGCCTGTGGCCCAGTCAATATACAGATCATTCTGTACAAAATAGTCCGTGGCGCAATGGACAAGGAGACCTGGTCAAAGAAGTATCCGATGCTTGTCGCAAAGCAGGTTTGAAATTTGGTATTTACCTTTCGCCATGGGATCGACATGAACCTACATATGGCGATTCTGAAGCCTACAATGATTATTTTGTTCATCAGCTTGAAGAATTGTTAACCGGGTATGGTGAATTATTTAGTGTATGGTTTGACGGGGCTTGTGGAGAAGGTAAGCAAGGGAAAAAGCAGGTCTACGACTGGGATAGATATTATGCTGTTATTCGCAGACTTCAACCGCAAGCTGTTATTTCGGTATGTGGCCCTGATGTACGCTGGTGTGGCAATGAAGCAGGTCATACCCGTTCTTCCGAATGGAGTGTTGTACCGGAAAGTATGCAAGATAATGAAAAGATACAAGCCAACTCTCAAACTGAAGATAATGGAGAATTTGCTACATTGGTGCGTTCTGCTGAAGACGATCTAGGCAGTCGTCATGTGATTGCAGAAGCGCAAAATCTGATCTGGTATCCTGCTGAAGTCAATACGTCGATTCGTCCAGGTTGGTTTTATCATCCGGCTGAAGATCATCAAGTCAAAACATCGACAGAACTGATGGAGTTGTATGAACGAATTGTAGGGGGGAACGCTTGCTTTTTGTTAAATATACCGCCTGATCGTAGAGGATTAATTCATGAACAAGATGTAGAGCAATTACAGCTATTGGGGCAAAAGATAAAGCAGTATTATCAGCATAATATCGCTGAAAATGCATTAATTCAGGCTTCTTTATCCGATCAACAGCATCCTGCTGATCATGCTATCGATCAATCTGAAGATACATTTTGGTGCACTCCTTATGGAGTCGAGCAAGCTGAAATTGAATTGGATTTAGGCAGTGTTCAAAATATGAATCGAGTTGTATTGATGGAGCATATTCAATCAGGTCAGCGTATTGAAGCTTTTGCTATTTCATATCAGAATAAACATCAACAGTGGGTACCTTGTTATCAAGGTTCGATTGTAGGATATAAGCATATTTGTCGTTTTTCAGCGATTACTGCACAGCATATTCGAATTTCTATTATCGAATCACGATATTGTCCAACATTACAATCGATAGAAGTGTATGAAGTATCTATACAACAATCCAACTAGATTATATGATAAAACCAGAGATTTCGCAGAATGTACTTGTGGAATATCTGGTTTTTTGCTTTGTTCTACATTTAAGACATGCAAATTGTCGAATTTTGTGAAAAAAAGTAATTATCCTGAAAAGAATAGCCGATAAATAAAGTAGAACACGTATATTTCCAAAACAGAAGTGTACGCCATAGGAGAAAGATATGAAAAGAGAGAAACCTCATTTTCTAAAGAAATGGATGTTTATAATGTTAGCATGTATGATCGTGATCGGAATCGTATGGGGAATTTATACATATCGCTCTCAACCTCAGATTTCCCCTACAGCAACATTTATTACGTCACATATGGTTAACGAAAATGGAACGTTAGCCAGTCGCCTTTTGCCCGCCCCTTCAACCAATCCTGATATTGTAGCAGGGAAAGAAGCATTGTCTGAATCGTTAGGATTATGGATGCAATATGCGTTAATGACTGATGATGCCCAAAGCTTTGAACACAGTTATACGTTGTTAAATCAGTATTTTTTGAATCCAGACAAGCATTATATTTATTGGAAATTAGAACCGGATGGGCAATCAAAAGTGAATACGAATGCACTCGGGGATGATTTTCGAATTGTAGGAGCGTTACTTCAAGCTTCTACTAAGTGGAAACAGCAGAATTATTATACCACTGCCAAGCAAATTGTAGATACACTGCTTGCTTCGGGTCAGCAAAACGGTTATCTGGTGGACTATCATGATTTCAAACATGGCTATTCTGCGGATGTACTCAGCTTAACGTATATTGATGTGCCTGCTTTGGAGCAGATGAAGCAGACCAGTATGATCACCGCTCAAGAGTATACAAAGTACACTGATCTACTTCGTAACACCCCGAACGATGGAGTTTTTTACCCTAGAACCTATAGTGTCGCTACCGGTAAATACAATTATGACGATACGATTAATCTGATTGATCAATTGATTCTAGCTCTGCATCGTAGTGAGTTAGGACAGCCTTCTACAGAATTGATTACATTTATGAAAAAAGAATTTGCACAGCATCATCAATTAGCCGGTCGGTACAAGCGTGCAGATCAGACAGCAGATGTGGCCTACGAATCGCCAGCCGTTTATGGACTTGCCATTTTGTTAGCACTTCAAGACAAAGATCAAGCATGGGCAGAACAATTATATGCTCAAATGATCACGATGCGAGGGTGGGATCAAGCTTATCCTGGAGGCTATGTATTTGATGGAGATACGCATATTTTTGATGATTTATTTCCTCTTTTAGCGGAGACACTTTTGCAGAAGGGCAGTGAACCGAAGTAAATGAGAACGAGTCGGAAACGTAAAGAATTAAGCACCAATACCAGTTTGATTAGCCAGATGACATGGGGCTATATTATTTTGATTTTGCTTGCAATGGCGCAAGAAATCCTTGTTTTTTTCAATATTTATGCCAGTCATACGTATAGTTTATTAGAAATATCGCTCAATATAGTAGCTATGTTCGCTTTATTATTTGGCTTTATTGTTTCGATAGGGATAGCTGTTGTTGTTATTTTTATATTTTTAGTAACGTATTTTGTATGGATGGTTACGTATGCGCCTGTAAATACATTAGTCTTTTTTGAATTATTTCTGATCCCTGCCAATATTTTAATTGCTGCTTTTATCAAATCAACATTGATCCGTAATAAAAGGGTAAGTGAGCGCTTGGAAGCATTGCGCAAGCGTGATCCTGAAGTGGACTTGTATACATCATTAGGTAACAAAAAAGCGTTAGGCGATACTGTAGTCAAACAATCGAATTTAGCTAGACGTTATTCTGAAAGGTACACTTTTTCGATGGCGATGTTCAAAATTGAATTTCTAGCATTGGTACAGGAATCGCTGGGAAGTCAATTGTATTCACAGCTATTGCTAGAGTTGTCAGAGACGATTCAGAAGCAGATTCGATATGAAGATTACAAATTTTCGATTGAAGATGGACGTTTTATTATTTTGTGTCCTATGACCGATCAGCAGTATTTACAATTGCTCACCGATCGGATTAAAAATGCGATGATGGATATGAAGTTTTTAGATAAAAAAGGCAATGACTTGAAGCTGGTGATTCGCGCCGGAGCTTTCGTATTTCAGAAAGAGCAGTTTAGCACATATGAACATATTGATGAGATTATTGCTGCTTTGGAGCGCAACACTGAGACCGATTTGATTGCAGAATATATTTAAGACAATGTCTATTGAAAAGGAGGTAATGACACATGGAATATACGAGCTGGTTTATCCCGCTTTGTATTGTGATCAGCAGTTTATTTGGTATTGCTATTATTATATTAACGATCATGACACTGGTTTTTCGTGCTAATGTAAATAGAAAGTATGACCGGGGGAAAAATCATGTCTGATGCTATTTTGCTCATTTCGATTATGAGTATTTGGATCGCTGTGTTTGAATCGATAGTGATTATGTGGGGCGCGATTCGCTTTATGTTTAAGCAGAATAAAATTCCGATGGTGATCCCTGAAAATATGGATCATTTCCCTAAAGTGACTGTGATTGTTCCTGCTCATAACGAAGAAATCGTTATTATGTCTACAGTCGAACATATTCTCAAGCTGAATTATCCGCAAGATAAAGTGCAGATTATTATTGTTGCTGATAATTGTAGCGATAATACAGCCAGTCGTCTGCGTACGTTAAAAGAACAACCGGCTTATCGAGATCGTGACTTTACCATTATGGAACGGACAGGTAGCGGGGGGAAATCAGGAGCATTAAATGATGCCATGATCATCTCCAAAGGCGAATGGTTATGTGTCTATGATGCAGATGCCGCACCCGAGAAAAATGCACTTCTTTTTCTAACGCAAAAAGCGATGGAACAACCGGAGAAATACGGCGCAGTATTCGGTCGCAACAAAGCGCGTAATCGCAGTCAGAACTTTCTGTCCGGTTGTATCAATCTAGAATTGGTAACCATTCAGCGTGTGCATCATACAGGCATGTGGGAATTATTTGGACTGGGTACGATTCCGGGAACGAACTTTATCGTACGTAAAGACTTGATGGAAGAAATCGGTGGATGGGACCCACAAGCGATTACCGAAGATACGGCGATTTCGTTTGAAATTTTGACGCGTGGGAAGCTGATTGCACTGGCTCCTCAAGCCGAAGCGTATCAACAGGAACCTGAACTGCTCAGTGTCTATATGAAGCAACGAGAACGCTGGTCGAAAGGCAATTACAGCGTAGTCATGGATAATATTCATCATCTATTTGATAAAACAAGCTGGCGGATCAAGCTTCATGTGATGTATTATGCGGCTAGTTATTTCTGGTTTATGATTGCGATTATTGTCTCGGACATTATTTTCCTTGCTAATATTGTGTATCAGATTATCGAATTATTTAACCCGGCAGTAATTTCGCCATTCCAATTTGTCGGCGATGTTTATGTCTATCTGGTGATCGGTTGGGCGCTGATGTATTACATCTATGTATTGCAGATTAATATGGCACTGGCAACAGATATCGGACAAAGCAATACCCGTAACTTTATTTTATCGTGCGTCTCGTACTTTACGTATTCGCAACTGTTCTTGATTATCTCGGTCAAAGCATTCTTCTCGATTACGTATGATCGGATTACTGGTAGAGAAAGCAAATGGTATAAAACGAAGCGCTTTGGATAAAGATTGCTTCGTTATCGTAGCGAAATCAAAAGAAAGCCAGTCTCTTTTTACAGAGGCTGGCTTTTTTAGTGAGATGTACGTATCTAATTTATAGTACACCTTTCATAAAGCTTTGAATTTTCGGTCCCATTACGAACAGAATTACACCTAGCGCAATCGAAACACCGCCGATGACTCCGAAATAGATCATTTCGGTTTCCGGGCTATAAAATTGAACAATAATTGCATTAATCGCTTGTGCGGCTGCATTGGATAAAAACCACAGACTCATTGTTTGCGCAGAGAAAGCCGCAGGAGCAAGCTTAGTGGTCGCAGACAGACCGACAGGAGACAGGAACAATTCCCCAACAACAATAATAAAATAGCTTAGTACAAGCCACAGTGGGCTTACAAGCGAATTTTCACCACCGAAATACGAAGGAATCAGAATAACAAGGAATGACAACCCGGCAAATAACAATCCTAACGAGAATTTGCGTGGAATAATAGGTTGACGATTGCCAAGCTTGAGCCAGATCGCTGCAAATACAGGTGATAAAGCAATAATAAATAACGGATTAAGCGATTGGAACCAAGCAGGAGCAATATGAATCCCCATAAAGTCTAATTGAGTACGTTTATCTGCATACGTTGCCAGAACAGTCGAAGTCTGTTCTTGAATCGACCAGAACATTACCGCTGCGATAAATAGCGGAATATAAGCAAGTAGACGAGAACGCTCTACATCTGTTGTTTTTTGGCTACGATACATTGTTACAAAATAACAGATTGGAATCAAAACGCCCAGTATAGCGACAACAGTAACAAATGATTTCAACGTTAACCAACCCATCATAATTGCTATAGCTACAATAATGGCAATAATGACAGCACCGATGGCAAAAATAATGATCGTTTTTTTCTTTTCTTCAGCAGATAATGGATTACCTACCACTGTACCTGCTAGACCCAAATTTTTCTTTTTCGTTAAAACAAAAACGACCAACCCTATAAACATTCCAATCGCTGCCATTGCAAATCCCCAATGGAAGCCGTAACTTGTCTGTAATCCACCTACAATTAATGGCGAGATAAATCCACCCAAATTAATACTCATATAGAAAATACTAAAACCAGAATCACGACGATTGTCGCTCTCCGCATACATTTCGCCGACCACATTCGAAACATTCGGTTTGAGTAATCCTGTACCGAGTACAATCAAGCCCATAGATACAAATAATAGCGGTACACTATTTGGAATCGCAAGCACAATATGACCGATCATAATCAAGACCCCGCCATAGAAGATCGCCTGTGATGAGCCAAACACGCGGTCAGCTAACCATCCTCCAATAATACCGGACATATAGACAAGTGATCCGTAAATCGACATAATGGCAAGTGCAGTCGCTTCATCAAATCCAAGTCCGCCTTTAGACACTTCATAGTACATGTAGAAAACAAGAATCGCTCTCATTCCATAATAAGAGAACCGCTCCCAGAATTCAGTGAAAAACAAAGTGAACAATCCTTTAGGATGACCGAAGAATCCTTTTTGCGGTACGCTGTCTACAACTTGTTGCTTATTCACTTCTGACACAAATGAACCTCCTGCTCTAACTATCTTTTATTTGAATAGATTCATTACAGAATTACACGTCTAAATAATTACATATCAACATATAGGGCTATCGAAAATATTTACACGTCACTTCAGCAATCGAACCATCAGAATACAACATATTCTACATATCATCAATGAGAAATTGCAGAGACAATTCAATCGAGTGCATATATACAACGCCAAAGGTGAAATGTCATAATATAAATAAGCTTAATATATTGAAAGGATAGGTGAACAAAGATGAAATATGATATTTTGTATGAAGGCGCGTTTGCCATGTTGAAGGTACATATAGAACAAGGAGAAGCGATCAAAGCCGAATCTGGCGCTATGGTCTCGATGTCTCCTAATGTAGAAATTAAAGGAACGATGGACGGCGGACTGATAGGTGGCCTGGGTCGTATGTTATCAGGAGAAAAATTCTTTTTTCAAGAGTTGCGTTCTACACGTGGGCCTGCTGAAGTATTGTTATCACCTTCCAGTATTGGAGATGTTACTGCTGTAGAATTAGATGGCTCGTATAGTTTGTATGTTCAAAAAGATGGTTTTCTTGCAGGTACCGAAGGTATAGAAGTGGGTACACAAATGCAGAATCTGAAAAAGGGATTATTTTCAGGAGAAGGATTCTTTATTATCGAAATACGTGGTAGAGGTACTGTATTCTTATCTTCTTATGGTTCGATTCATGCGATCAATCTAGCGCATGGGGAAGAAGTTATTGTCGATAATGCTCACCTTGTCGCATGGCCAGGATATATGAATTATCAGATCGAAAAAGCGTCTAAAGGTTGGTTATCCAGTGTGACCAGTGGAGAAGGCATTGTGTGTCGCTTCCGGGGCGAAGGGGTTGTTCTGATTCAATCTCGTAATCCGGCTGGCTTCGGTAATTGGATCAGACAGTTTATTCCAAGTAAGTAAACCGATAATTAGTAAAAGCTAAATTCGTTTCTCGCTTGGGGAGATGGATTTGGCTTTTTTTGTAGATCTTTTCTATCCATGAGAATTAGGATAAGGATGAAAGTTGATGTTCAACCAATGTATGCGTTTTATTATTGAATTATGATCCTTATCCTAAATTTAATCATTTTATTTTACAATTAAAGTAACGAAAATGTGCCATTATAGCGTATACTGATAAGTGAGGGAGTTGAGCGCATATGGCTAAGGAACACGAAGAAATTATTTTGACCCGCGAAGGTATCAAAAAGCTGGAAGATGAGCTTGAAGAACTGAAAGGGCCACGCCGTAAAGAGTTATCGCAACGTTTGAAGCTTGCTATCAGTTACGGGGATTTGAAAGAGAACAGTGAATACCATTCGGCAAAGGACGATCAAGCTTTTATGGAGACACGCGTTCTTATTCTCGAAAAAATGCTACGTAATGCACAAGTAGTTAATGAAGATAACTTGGATCTTTCCAAAGTCAGTATCGGTTCCACGATACTCCTACATGATTTGGAGTTCGGTGAAGATATCGAATACCAGATTGTCGGACCTGCTGAAGCAGACGTTATCAACAACAAATTATCGTATGAAAGCCCATTAGGTAAAGCTTTGATCGGACAAAAAGTTGGTAACACGATTACTTTTGAAGCGCCTATGGGAACATTCAAGTATAAACTGTTGGAAATTAGAATCGCATAATTGTAGTTCAAAAGGCAAAGCCAAAGATTTTCTGAGGGCTTTGTTTTTTTATATCAGAGTAGGAGGAAATCAGATGGATATTAGGCTGTTAACAAGTGAAGATGCAGTACAATATCGTGCACTTCGATTAAAGTCGTTACAAGAAAATCCTGAAGCATTTTTAGTTACATACGATAGTGAAGTCTCCAAACCAATAGAAGATACACAACATAAGCTTCAACTTTCTAGTAGTCGATTTACATTAGGTTGTTTTGATCAGCAGGAGCTTGTAGGAATGGTGACTTTTATTAGAGAGCAACATCTCAAAACTATGCATAAAGGAAATATCTATGCGATGTATGTATCACCCGCTTGTAGAGGTCAAAAGATAGGTAAAGCATTGATTAAAGAATTAGTGCAAAAAGCCAGTGCACTGGAAGGGCTAGAGCAGATCGGCTTGACAGTGATCTCTGGAAATAGGGCAGCCAAGCAATTATATACAAGTCTAGGCTTTACAGTGTGTGGATTCGAAAAGAATGCGCTAAAGTATGAGGGTCAGTATTGGGATGAAGAACGAATGATATTGGAAATCGTCTAACTATAAAAAAGGCAAAGCCATGTATATACTGAGGGCTTTGCCTTTTTTTATACTATTTAATTAAATACTTAATTCCCCTCGGATCGTGATCGTTGCCGCACCAGCGACTTTGATAATCGGAGTATCTACACCGTTAGGAATAGCTTGCACATACAGTAGACCCGGTCTGCCAATCGCATGCCCTTGAGCGATCTTTAGGGTTGTAGTCTGATCTTGTGGGATAATCCCATTTACATATAAAAAGCCTGTTAAAGCTCCATTTGCCGCGCCTGTCACCGGATCTTCAGCAATGCCAATCGCAGGTGCAAAATCGCGGGTATACAGATCATATTCTTGATCTGGCGTAAAGGTGTAAAGGTGCGTTGTCGCAATCTGGTGTTGTCGATTGTGTTGACTAAGAGCGATAAGATCTGGATTAGCTTGATCGATTGCTTGCTGTGTATGTACAGGAATAAGTAGATGCCAGTTCCCTGTATATGCGAGTTGAATCGGATAAGCAGGATCGATTGCATCGACAGGTACGCCTATCATTTGGCTAAGTGCTTGTAAGTCTACAGGTAAAGCTTTGATTTGTGGAGTGATCTGAGTCATTTCCACCCGTTGTACATAACCATTTTCTTGATGCCAGACAACTGGAATAGCACCTGCGCCGGTTCCTAACACAACTCCATCTTGTTGTTGAGACAATCCAAGTTCTGTAGCCAGTAACCAGGTTAATCCGATCGTAGCATGTCCGCAAAAAGGAATTTCTTCAGTCGGTGTAAAATATCTTACTTTATAATCAATATCTGCTTGATCAGAAGGAAGTAAAAAAATAGATTCAGATAAATTAAGTTCTCTTGCAATCTTTTGCATTTCTTCTCCTGTTAGTTGTTCTGCATCCAATACCACGCCTGCGGTATTCCCTGTAAACGGTTGATCGGTAAAAGCATCAACATGATACACTCTTATATTTCTCACAGAAAGTCACTCCTTTTATGTATGATAGATATATCGAACTATCTCGATATATCTATCATACATATTTTTTAACGATTTGTAAAATGATTTGTTATTGTCGATACGCTACATTTTATTTTTCTTTTATAGTGAAATGGGTAAGGGATTGTAGGTTACCTCTAATTTGCTTGATAGAAGGAGATGTGTTGACTATGGATCAACCGCCCAGTCGTATACATTTAGGCAAAGCGATACGGCAAGTTGCTCGAACGATTATTCGTTTGCCTCAAACGGAATCACTATCTGTCTCTTCTCCATCGTCTGTAGTATTTTCCAAGAGTGAATGGGATTCCGTACATGCAGAACTGTATTGGTTCCGTCTGACTGCGTTGCAAATAGCCGTTCTACTACATATCCAGCAACAACACTATGATCTGAATATGTATGAAGCAAGATATATGATGACGACAGCTATTGAACTTGCTTTTCAGGATGCAGATTTATCTCGAACAGATACAACCAAGATACGCAGTAAATTATCTGAAGAAATGGATTATTATTTTAACCGCTTAGAAATGTCTGATGTATCAGATCATCTATTTGCAGTGGATGAGTTGTTGCGCTCTTTTGCAACTAGAACCTTAATACTGTGCATCTCACTCCCAGTAGAGCATGATCAGGATCAACGCAGAGAGATATTGATTCAAGAAGCGACGCTGATCTGGGAGAACGTAACACAGGAACTAGAAGAATTTCTACAACATATAAAAATTATTGAATTTGAGCAGTAAGTCACGTCTTTTTTTGCTATTTTCTCAAATGTTATCTACCAATATAGCGTATACTGAATAGAGTGAGTAAAAAGTGTATATGATCAGGGCAAGCGATCGATTGGTGTTATGGTTGAAGTCATTTTATGTTCATTATTCAGCATGCTTAATGAAATGAAAGAGCATGTTAATTTATAAAAAGAAGAGGTATTTCATGAGTCAGTCTAATTTTCAAGAGTATGAATTAAGTGAAGATATTTTAAAAGCATTACAACAACTGGGCTATACACAGCCTACTGAAGTACAGCAAAAGGTCATTCCTGTCGCACTAGAGCGCCAAGATTTGGTCGTGAAATCACAGACAGGTAGTGGTAAAACGGCTGCATTTGGTATTCCGTTGTGCGAATTAGTCGATTGGAACGAAAATAAACCACAAGCGTTAGTTCTCACCCCTACACGCGAACTGGCTGCACAGGTCAAAGAAGACATTACCAATATCGGACGCTTTAAGCGGATCAAAGCAACGGCAGTCTACGGCAAGCAACCTTACGCCAAGCAGACACTTGAGTTAAAACAGAAAAGCCATGTCGTTGTCGGTACACCGGGACGCGTGTTGGATCATATTCAGCGTGGTACGTTAGCTTTGGAAAAAATAGAATTTCTTATTATCGATGAAGCGGATGAAATGTTAAATATGGGTTTTATAGAACAGGTTGAAAATATTATCAAAGCATTACCGAAAGAGCGCACTACTTTACTTTTCTCGGCGACATTACCACAAGATATCGAACGTCTATGCCATCGTCATATGCGTCAGCCTGAGCATATAGAGATTCAAGCGACAGGGCTAACAACAGCAACGATTGAGCATGCGCTGTATGAAGTCAAAGATGCAGACAAATTTAATTTATTGCAAGATATTACGGTTGTTGAGAATCCAGATAGCTGTATTATTTTCTGCCGTACTCAAGATAATGTAAATATGGTTAGTGAACGGTTAACAGCTAACGATTACACCTGTGCGAAAATTCATGGTGGCATGTTACAAGAAGATCGCTTTGCAGTGATGGAAGATTTCAAACGCGGGCAATTCCGTTATCTGGTCGCAACCGATGTCGCTGCTCGTGGAATCGATATCGACAATATTACGCATGTAATCAATTACGACCTACCGCTGGAAAAAGAAAGCTATGTGCATCGTACGGGACGAACAGGACGTGCAGGCAAAAGCGGTCTAGCCATCACATTTGTGACTCCTTTTGAAGATAAATTTTTGCGTGAAATTCAAGATTATATCGGGTTTGCAATTCCGCACAAAGAAGCACCTGAAGCTGTAGAAGTGGATCGTGCGCGTGAAGCATTTGAAGGTAAAATGGGAATTCGTGCTGAACGCAAACCTGCTAAAAGTGAGCAACTGAACAAAGAAATCATGAAGTTGTATTTTAACGGTGGCAAAAAGAAAAAATTACGTGCAGTAGACTTTGTAGGCACGATTGCTCGTATCGAAGGCGTAACGGCCGAAGATATTGGAATTATTACGATTCAAGACAATGTGACCTATGTAGAGATTCTAAATGGCAAAGGCCCTCATGTATTGAAAGTGATGAAAGATACGACGGTTAAGGGCAAATTACTCAAAGTGCATAAAGCGTTGAAATAAAGGTAAGCCCTAGCGTAATCGTAATGCGTATGAGCGATCATCAATACCATAATGTCTTGTCGTTGCAAAGATGATCTAAATATAAAAAAAGAGCCTATCTTGCTGATAGGCTCTTACTTGTATTACGAATCTGAAGCAACATCATAGAGAACAATACGGATTTGAATTCTAGACTCAGGATAGGGAACGAATATCTTCTGGAGATAAACCGGTTGCTTTGGCAATAATCTCAATATCTAATCCAAGAGAAAGCATATTACGTGCCGTTTCTAACAGTGTTTGATGTTTCCCTTGTTCGATTCCTTTTTGAAAACCAGCTTCAACGCCACGACGCTCGCCTTCTGCCATTGCAGAATCGACAAGTGAAGCTTCGTCATGCAGAAATTTCTGACGGGCTTCATAACGCATACGTGCTTCGCGATCCTGACTCAAGAATTCAAGAGTAGTCATTGCTTTTTTTAATTCAGGTTCATTCATAGCTAGCACCTCCCAATGCGATGGATCAGTACCTTTAAGAAATAATAACCAATTCACTAATGGACTGCCTTCTAGTGGAGTAGGCATCTGCTCTAACTTGGGCAGTTTAAGAAAGTGAATTTCAATATCGTCTAGTAATGAAATATGTAATTACATTTATTATAACGTAATTACATATTTTTTATAAAGCGTTTTTACTGTATATAACTCGTATTTACGTATCTCAAAAGCAAAAAAATAAATTATACGTATCTGATTTGGTTCATGATTGTATATCGTATATACTTATATAGAGATAGTTACAAGCAAAAAGTAATCATTATACAACAGAGATAGGAGTCAACCTACTTGTTAATGGGAATCATTATTTTTATTGTTTATAATCTCATTTTGCTGTATATGGGATGGAATGGTTGGGTATGGTTTGGACAGATTTTGCCAGACCATCATTTTGTGAGATACATTTTTGTAGGGGTATTGATTGTATTGGCGTATTCGTTCTTTTTGAATTTCTGGGTACGTGAAAGTGTTTCGATTAAAATTATTAGTGCTGTGTGGTTTATGGTGTTATATATTTTGATATTGTGGTTACCAGTCATGAATTTGGGTGTTCTCATTACTCGCTTTACGTCACTATCTCAACATCTGGTGATTGTATGGGCGGGATGGACTACACTGCTTGTATTTGTCATTGTAGCGACTATAGGAATGTTCAATGCGTATAGTCCGGTGGTACGCAATTATGATATTACGATCGATAAGCCAGTCACAGGCAAGTCTGATATGAAAGTAGTCATGGTATCCGATACCCATTTTGGCGTATTATCCAATGAATCGCATGCTAGACGAATGGTGAAAATGATCAATGAATTAAAACCCGATCTGGTACTTTTTCCAGGGGATGTGATCGATGATAATCTGCCGTACTTTGTGAAAACGAATATTCCGCAGATTCTCAAAGGGATCGAAGCCCCTGTGTACACATCTCTTGGGAATCATGATCGTTTTGAAAAAGGAATTAATCTGATTCAGGTGTTAGATGATAGCGATCTGAATATTCTTTATGATGAATCGACAGTGCTCGATAACGGCATTACACTGGTCGGTCGTCAAGATTACAGCGATCGCCCACGCGCAGAATTAGCGAAATTATTAGAATCGGTCGATCACTCCAAGCCGATTATTGTGATGGATCATCAACCGTACGAATTAGATGTCGAGCAGAAATTAGGAACCGATCTTGTCGTCTCCGGTCATACGCATCGAGGGCAGGTTGCTCCGGCACATTTGATCACCAAACGTATTTATGAGAATGATTGGGGCTATTTGCAAAAAGGGCAACTGCATTCGATCGTATCGTCAGGCTACGGATTCTGGGGAACACCGATGCGAATAGGTACACGTTCAGAGATCGTGGAGATCAATATTTCATTTCAACCACAAAGCGAATCATAACTTGTAAGCCATTATAAGCTGTGGTATTTGAAGGTAGCTCTATTCAAAAAGAAGCACACACTCTGTCTACATAAGAGTGTGTGCTTCTTTTATTTTTGTTCGGTTTCTTACTATCACTAAAATGTAAACGTTAACATTAAAGGATCGATACTAAATTTATATTTCATTATTATCATATTCTTTATTTTTATATGGTAATTATTTACAAATAAAATTATGCTGATGCCAGGTTGTTATCTTACATTTGAAAGGTGGAATATCGTTTATGAAAGTATGGAACAAGAAATCAATGATGGCACTTTGTCTTGGCGTGGTTACTTCTTTGGCTTTAATGGCTCCTGCTTCAGCAGCACCTGATTTTGCTATCAAAGGATATGCAACAGTAAGCGGATCAACGACAGGTGGTACAGGAGGAACAACAGTTACAGTAAGTGATCTAGCTTCGCTAAAAAATTATGGTACCGCATCAGGTAAATATATTATCAAAGTAAATGGCGTGATTAATCTGAGCGGACAAGTCGATATTACGTCCAACAAAACAGTCGTCGGTGTAGGCAAAAATTCAGGCTTAACCGGTGGCGGCTTACGTGTGAAGAACTCTAGCAATGTCATTATCCAAAACTTAAATATTTCCAAAGCTACCGGAACCGATGCTATTACGGTACAAGCTTCTAATCATGTATGGGTAGATCATAATGATCTATCGAGCGATCTGTCTCATGACAAAGATTATTATGATGGATTATTAGATATTTCTCATGGATCAGATTATGTAACAGCTTCCTGGAACAAATTCCATGATCATTTCAAAACATCGCTTGTTGGACATAGTGATAACAATGCCAGCGAAGACACAGGTAAATTCCATGTAACGTATCATCATAATTCGTTTGTAAATACCAATTCTCGCTTACCTTCTTTACGTTTTGGAACAGGGCATATCTACAACAACTATTATGAAAATGCAGAAACAGGTGTCAATTCACGTATCGGTGCTCAAGTACTGGTAGAAGGCAATTACTTTAACAATGTCAAAACTCCGATTATGACGACCAAAACAAAAGGAATCGACGGATATGTAGTAGAGCGCAACAATGTATATGTCAGCAGTGGCGCGAATACGATTGGACAAGTCGGAAGCTTAACAAGTGTACCTTACACATATAATCTCGACAGTGCTAATACATTACAATCGACGATTGCTCAATATGGCGGTACAGGTGTAGTAAACCCGTAATCATGATGTATATCATCTGAAATGAAAAGATATCACAAAGCCAAAAGCTTCCTGTTCACACTACAAAGAATTGTAGATAAACAGGAAGCTTTTTTATTGCTTATTAACGCAAAGCTGATTTTACTTGTCCGATATAAAAGTGACGTACAATAAAGAAATAAATCATCTGGATTAGTAAAAATATACCTAATACAATGCTGGATTCTTTAAATAATAAAAATCGGAACATATTAGACAGGGTAGTCAAAGCTATAGCTCCATGAATTAGAGCCACAACAATAGGAGCGAAGAATAGCAATGCGATCTGCCAATTTAATACTTTATTTAGTTCTTTGGTAGTTAACCCTAATTTAGAGATCGCTTTGAACTTCTGCTTATCTTCTTCCAGATCACTGTATAGGCGGAAGTACAAGAAGCTTCCGGCAGAGACAAAAAATACAATGCCGATAAATAAACCCATAAAGAGCGGTAATCCAAATTCTTGTTTTTGGCTATATAGTTCATAATCTTTAGCAAAAAAGATGTAATTCTCTTGATGAGGTTTGACCGATTGTTGAATGTCTTTAGCTAATTGAATAGAAATAGAAGAATCTATCGTTCCATTCCACACATCTATTTGGTCGGTTGTTTTGGGGTGTTGCAGTTTTCCATAAAATAGATCAGGTACAACGATATATTCACTTAACGTTGGAATCACTTGCGAGAACGTAGCTTGAGAAGAAGTTTGAATCGACAGCCCTTTTTCTAAAGTGATCTTTTGGTTGATTAGCTTATCTTCAGAACGTTCTCTAGTTGTCGATGTTTTTCGAACAGCCGCTTGTTGATCCGGTAACGTTATAATAGGCTCGCCTGCTAGAGTAGCGAACCGATTATAATCGGATAAACGAACCACACTAACTCTATTGTTAGACTCAGGAATGTTATAACGTAATACTTGTACATCAGCAGGTGTAAGGTCGATAGCGTATTTTTTCAACGTATCGTTAATATACTGAATATTTTGTGCTCGTTTAGTGTCTTTGGCCATAGACAAATAAGTGATCGGATAAGCACTATACGATGTTGTGTTAGCGATGATTACAGATTGTAAGCCATATAATGTACCAATAGCACAGAATGAGACGGTCGACACAATCGCGACAAGGAAAAAAGTACGAGCATTGTCTTTCATTCGATAAGCGAGATCAGACAGTAATAACATATTGGTTTTGTACCAGAAAAAAGATTTGCGTGCTTTGAGGCGATGAATAATATATACACTCAATTGTGTAAATAACAGATATGTTCCGATACTTACCATAATAATAATCGGCACTAATAAATAAATCGCCTGATCCCCCGAGACACTTAACGAGATGATGTAACTGCTCCCAATCAGAAGGATTACAATGAGTGATAACCAGATCGATGCTTTAGGTTCTTTTTTAGCTGTCCGATTGCTTTTGATTAATGTAATTAATTTGCGCTGACGTAGAATAGCTGTGATAAATAAAGAGATCAAAACAAACAGAATCATAAATGAAATAAAAGTGATGATTATGGCTTGCAGAGGGAAATAAAAAGATAATTTTTCATCTAATACGATTATTCGTTCACCTATCAGTAAAATTAATTTGGCAAACACAAGCCCTAGTCCAATTCCACCCAAAGTTGAAGCAAATCCAATAATCATATTTTCTAAAAAAACCATCTGGCGTAATTGTCCTGTAGACATTCCTTGCATCAACAATAATCCAAATTCTTTTTGCCTTGATCGCAAAAACGAACTCATCGAATACAGTACAAAAAAGAATGAAAATACATAGATTATCCATTTGGCAGTAGATAATGCAGTCGCTGCATTTTGATTAATTTCATTACTATGTAATGCAGGATGATAAGCAAAGATTGAAAAGGTGAAAAAGACCATAACAGTAAACATACTGCTCAAAAAATAAGCGGCATACAAGCGCTTATTACGGGCGACATTGTTATACGCGAATTGACGAAATGTCATTAGCGTGACCCCCTAGCAGTGACAAGGTATCAATAATCTTTTGGAAAAAAGTCTGGCGATGTTCGCCACGATGAATCTCAGTATACAATTTGCCATCTCGTATAAAAATAACACGCTGACAGTAACTAGCTGCCAAAGCATCATGAGTAACCAGCATCATCGTTGTCTGTTGCTCTTGATTGATCTTTTCCAGTAGTTCCATCACATCACGAGCAGACTTGGAATCTAGGTTCCCCGTAGGTTCGTCAGCCAGTAAAAGATGCGGATTATGAATCATTGCGCGTGCAACAGCAGCACGTTGAGCTTGTCCACCTGAGATTTCATACGTGCGTTTGTTCATAATAGCGGAGATACCTAATTTTTCGGCGATCGCTGCTGCTTTGTTTTTCATTTCCCTAACTTTAGCACCGTCGAGTGTAAGTGGTAGAACAATATTTTCTTCGATAGTTAATGTATGCAATAGATTGAAGTCTTGAAATACAAATCCCAGTTCACGTCTTCGAAACTTGGCTAGTTCATTTTTGTTCAATCGATTAACATTACGGTTATGGATCAAAATTTCTCCATTTGTTGGTTCATCGATGGTAGCAATCATATTCAGTAAAGTAGTTTTACCACTTCCTGAAGGCCCCATAATTCCGACAAATTCACCATCTTCTATCGTAAATTGAATATTAGAGAGCGCTTGATACGCTATTTTGCCTTCGTATATTTTGCTGACTTGATTGACTTCTAGCATGTTAATCTTCCTCCTCGGTGATTGATTATATACGTTTAGTATAGATAGAACATGGAAGAGGAACTATCGATTTCTCTTTCAATCACCTTACAGCGATGTAAGCTAGTCTTTACGTTGATAAGATGGGAAGATAATACGTACGGTCGTCCCTATCCCTACAGTCGATTCTAGCTCTAACTGATGATCCAGACGTTGAGCCGCTTCACGAGTCAAATATAACCCCATTCCTGTTGATTCACGAAACCGTCGTCCATTTTCGCCAGTAAAAAAAGGTTCGAATACGCGTTTGATATCAGAAGCAGGGATACCGACACCTTGATCTTGTACTTCTACAACAGCTTGATGATGTTGAGTATAGGAAGAAATGATTACTTTATGATGAGTATGGGCAGAATATTTGACAGCATTAATAACCAGTTGAGACAACATAAAAAATAGCCATTTTGGATCGGACTCTGTCCATAGATTGCCATCTTTGATCTGCACATCAGGATAGACTTGATTATGAATAAATAAACGCCTATGCTCTTGTACTACTTCGTGAATCACTTCGGATAAAGAGATCATTCGAATATGGAAATCCTGTTCAAATGTTCGTAATCTCGCCATATACAAAATCGTATTTAACCCTGAACTCATTCGTTCTAATTCTTCGCGAATACTGGCAAATTCAGGTTCATCGATATCCTGTACTGTCAGTTCGATGACTGATAAAGGTGTTTTCATCTGATGTACCCACTGATTCATAAATGTTAAATGTTCTTGCTGTTGCTGTTGGATTGCAGCAAGCTGTTGCTGGTAATGACGATACTGCTGACGCAACAATCGCTCTAACGCTTCTGCAACAGGTGCTTGATCCAATCGTTGTATCGATTCATCTAACGATCGTAAAGGTTCTTGTAGTCGGCGGTAATATTGACGACGACTGTAATACTGGTATCCCAAATACCCGCTTAACAAAAACAAACCTAACATAATCGAATATAACGCAGGCCCTGTATGTCGATATCCATCTAACCAGTAAATGCACATCACAGCACTAAATTGAACAATTTGAATCACGATCAACAACAGATGTTCTTTGAGAAAAAGCTTCATAATGCAGTATCCTCACTCCATGAGACATGTAGACGATACCCGATACCTCGTACCGTTTCTAAAGCGTCTATTAATCCGAGGTCTAGAAATTTTTTGCGTACACGGGTGATATTGACATTCAGTGTATTTTCATCGACATAGGTCTGGTCATCCCATAGCTTTTCAAGTAATGCTTCCCGGCTAGCGACACGTGGATATCGTTCGATCAGACTTTCAATAATATCGGCTTCTTTTTTCGTTAATAATACGCTCTGATTGTTGTAATGTAGTTCAAGCCGTTCCGGGTATAAGGACAGCCCTTCTTTGTGCCAAATCAATTCTTCATGCTTAGACGCATATTCACCATACGCACGCCTTAAATGGCTGCGAATCTTCGCCATGACGATGCCATAGTCAAATGGCTTGGTAATATAGTCGTCGGCTCCATTTTCAAGTGCCATGATCTGATCCATTTCACCTGCACGCGCCGAAATAAAGATCACCGGACAGATCGAATGTGCACGAATCTGTCTGCACCAGTAATATCCATCATAGCTAGGAAGATTCACATCCAGCAGAACCAGATCAGGTTGCTCTTGTTGAAATTGTTGTAGCACATGTTCGAAGTCTGTGGTTACAATAACATGGTAGCCATATTTCACAATATACGATTGTAGTAACTCAGCAATCTTACGATCATCTTCCACAATCAAAATGGTCTGCATATTTATTTGCTCCTTACATTAATGTTCTAATTTGTTTTTCATATCACAAAGAACTCTATTCTGTTCCATGTTATCGCAAATAGAAGCAGAAAGAGAGTCCTTTTTTTGGTGATATAGAGTATTGAAATCTCAGGTGGTTAAAATATATTTGAAGTATTTATCGGGTAGTTGTTGTATTAAATTTACTATTAACGATGTAGATGTTTCTGTGCCAAAGCTGGAATCTGTGGATAGGAGATTTCCTGATAAGATAGCACTTCTTTATTTTTGAGGATCAATTGTAGATAAGCACCTTCACGTAATGGATGTAAACCGAAAAATGTAATCGTTTGAGCGTTTCCTTTGTCATCCCATGCGGGTAATGTGTATTCGGTAGTGCTCTCTGATGAAGAATCGTTGGTAGAATATGAGTGATGAATCTGTACATAATAATGTTGCTTAGGTATCAACGGGTTGAGCTTGGCAAGATCACGTTCAGTTAATTGACTGGCTAATGTGATCACAAGCAATATAAAGATTGTAAGTACAAATAGTAAAAGCTTGGTTCCGTTACGCATCATCATGGTTCCTTTCATAAAGCGATCTTACGATCTACTTTACTAACCAACTAGCTATGGAGACTATCGATTTGGCTTACGTCTACCTTACAGCATTGTAAGTTGATTTATCGTACACAATCGATATGCTAAAAAAGAAGTTTGAATGATAGAAATGGAACATAGACAACAGGAGGAAGATACGTGATTTATATATACAGTTTGACTGTTTTTTTTCTTATCTTGTTCGTTATCAATTACGCAATCGATCAGCGGCGGGTACGAAATGGAGTCTTTCTGACGATTGGAATTGTATTCCTCTTATTCAGTTCGATTGTGTATGCAATTAGTAATCTGGATGGAGTTATTCCATACATCGGGCTATTATTGGTACTTATTTTATTATTACTTGCTCCTGTCATGTTATTAGTGATCGGGATTGCACTGATTTACAATGGACGTACGTTATTATCCAAAGAAGGCTGGAAAATCCCTAACTTGCTATCTTTACTTGCAGGTATAGGGATAGCCACGTTACCTGTGATTACGTTTCTTATGCCTTCAGTCGGTATTTTGCAACCTGTTATTATTTTTATCCAGTTATGCTTTGTGTATTATGGATTTTTATTTATTTGTTATCTGGTATCCTCGACGTTGTACAACCTCAACCGAGTCAAGCTCAATCAAGATTTTATTATTATTTTGGGCAGTGGATTGATAAAAGATCGTGTTCCCCCACTATTAGCAAGTCGTATCGATCGCGCAATTACGTTTTATTATCGGCAACAAAAATTACAAACACCACCTCGATTTGTCGCTTCTGGTGGACAGGGTAGTGATGAGACTGTTGCTGAAGCTGAAGCGATACGCAATTATCTACGATCCAAAGGAATCCCTAATGATCAGATCATTGTCGAAAATCAATCGGTGAATACACTACAAAATATGCAATTTTCCAAACAAAAAATGGATGCGCTGATGGCAGGTAAGCCATATTCCTGTATATTTGTAACAAACAATTTCCATTTATTCCGCGCGGGAATTTATGCACGAGAAGCAGGAATAACAGGTGATGGGGTCGGTTCGCGTACAGCATTTTACTATTTACCAAATGCTTTTATCCGCGAATATATAGCTATTTTAGTAATGTACAGAAAAGTACATGTGATGATGACCGCACTGATTTTACTAACAGTAGTCGGGCTGAGTCTGCTGAATATTAATTTAGTACGGTAAAATAGGTGGATGAAATTTGTATAGCTGCACTAAGGAGGAAAGCAAATTGATATACTTTTATTACATTTGGATGATGGCATCTGCTATTCTTTCTTCCTACGCAGTAATCGTTTATTGGCCAAGTAGTTCTTGGCAAGATGAATTTTTACTGTTTAACAGTCTCGCGACAGTGATTATATTTATGCCTGCATTCTATATCTTATTTTTTTCTATACTATTACAAGTAATCTTATATTTTAATTCGTATCAAAAAAGAGTGAAAATGTATATTGGTATTGCATATATTTTTAACTTTATAGTAATGATGATTATCGCAGGATATAAAGAATACGTTGTTTCTGGTATATTTATTGTTTTTATAGCTTCTACTATTGGGTTAGCTCATTTGTTTATCTCTGTTCTATTGAATCCTATATTAAAGCAGAGAATAATTTGAAAAAATAATTTGTAGAAGTAAAATACGTTATAAAAGAATGTCTTCTTATGAAAATGTGAAAATTATTCTTGAAACGTTACATGAATACGTGTAGTATACATATATAATTTTATACAGATTGTGCGGGAAATCGACAATCGACCTCATATAATATTGGGAATATGGCCCAAAAGTTTCTACCGGATCACCACTGTAATGATCTGACTATGAGTGAAGCATGTATTTGAGCATAGCAATAGTATTCGCTTTGGATCAATACATCCATTGTTATGCAGATCGTATTTTTATAATTGGACATGATGATTATAGATGATCGATACAGACAGACTTCACTTGAGCGTAATTACTCAAGGAGGTCTGTCTTTTTTTATTTCCCAAATCGCATCGTTATTTTAAAGGAGAGAAATTATATGAAGGCATTGCAAGAACGTATTCGTCAGGAAGGGCAGATTTTGTCCGAAAAAGTATTGAAAGTGGATTCATTTCTGAATCATCAGGTGGATACTGGGCTGGCCGTCGAGATTGGCAAAGAATTTGCCCGACTTTTCGCCCATGAGAAGATCACCAAAGTATTAACAATTGAAGCAAGCGGAATCCAATTTGCGATGGCAACCGGAATCGCTTTGGGTGTACCTTTTGTATATGCGAAAAAGAAAAAAGCAATTACGCAAGGTGATGTGGTCTACGCGGCATCTGTACATTCTTTTACCAAGCAAGAAACGTATCAAGTCACGATTGTCCAAAGTTATCTGAATAAAGAAGACCGTATCTTAATCGTCGATGATTTTTTAGCGACAGGAGCGGCGCTGGTGGGTCTAGCAGATATTGTAGAAGCTTCAGGAGCAACACTGGTTGGCGTAGGATGTGTGATCGAGAAGACCTTTCAGGAGGGACGCGGATTACTGGAAGAACGCCAGATTCCGATTCAATCATTAGCACGTATTTCATCGATGTCTCCAGGGCATGTTGATTTTATTGAAGAGACACCATTGATTCCTTCTCTGGTGACAGTAGCCTCTGGAAATGAGGATTCTCTATGTTAAGCAGACGCAAAATATTTACATTAGGGCTTCAGCATGTCATGGCAATGTACGCAGGAGCGATTGCTGTACCGCTGATTGTGGGTGGAGCACTTCATCTGACTGCTGAACAAATGGCTTATCTGATTGCCGCTGATTTGTTTACCTGCGGGATTGCTACATTATTGCAAGTGCTGGGAACACGTTATTTCGGTAGTGGGTTGCCGGTTGTACTGGGATGTACGTTTACTGCTGTAGGGCCGATTATTGCGATTGCTTCAACTTCTAATCTCGCCACCGCCTATGGAGCAATTATTTTATCTGGACTATTTGTTGTTCTGATCGCTCCTCTGTATGGACGATTGCTTCGCTTTTTCCCGAAAATCGTAACCGGTTCAGTCGTAACGATTATTGGATTGTCTTTGATTCCAGTAGCGATGAACAATGTAGCAGGCGGACAAGGAAGTAGCGATTTTGGCGCACCTCGTAATCTCATGCTGGCACTGATAACATTATTAGTGATTTTATTGGTCAATCGTTTGGCGAAAGGATTTTTGCGGTCGATCTCGGTACTGGTCGGATTAGTTGTAGGGACTGTCGTTGCCTATGGGATGGGATTAGTGCATTTCGGATCAGTAGCAGATGCTTCCTGGGTACGTGTAGCACAGCCTTTTTACTTCGGTATACCGGAATTTAGCTTAACCGCGATTGTTACGATGGTGATTGTTAATATTGTAAGTATGGTCGAATCGACAGGGGTCTATATTGCTGTTGGTAAAGCGATAGAACAGAAAGTGGAGCAAAAGCAGATCGTCAATGGACTTCGCTCTGAAGGTCTGGCAATTATGTTAGGTGGATTTTTCAATGCTTTTCCTTATACCGCTTTCTCTCAAAATGTAGGGCTAATCTCGCTGACAAAAGTCAAAACACGTAATGTGATTTTTGCGGCATCTGGTATTATGATTGTACTTGGTTTATTGCCGAAGTTAGCAGCTCTTACCACTGTGATTCCAAATGCAGTCTTAGGTGGAGCCATGATCGTGATGTTCGGATCGGTAGCCGCCTCTGGTATCTCAATTCTATCTGAAGTGAATCTGCGTAATGATCGTAATCTGATGATTGTAGCATGTAGTATTGCTGTTGGATTAGGTTCAGCGGTATTACCAGATATGTTCGGACAATTGCCAAGCTTTGCCCAGACTTTGTTGCAAAACGGAATTGTGACTGGTTCGATTACAGCCGTCTTGTTAAATATTATTTTATCGCGCAAAGGTGAAATGTTCGACAATCCTGAAGAGGATGAAACGTCAAGTGGTATGGCATCTGATGCTGGAGATAGCACACAAGTGAAAACAGGTATTTCTTCGCCAACAACGTAATTATTGTACACATTCATATCTGCTAAGCCGTTACTGTGAATCATGCAGGAGCGGCTTTTTTTGTGGTATCTAATTCAAGTAAAGGTACAGAAATTAGGAACAGTGAAAAGTTGGTCAAAAAAAGTAAATCACAGTATAGTATCTTTAATAATGATTGTAGAAGCGGATGAGGTGAATCAATGAACAAAACAGAGCGCATGTTAGCGATTGTACTGGAACTTCAGCGCAAATCATGGGTACGTGCCGAAGATTTGGCGACTACGTTTGAAATTAGCGTACGGACGATCTATCGCGATATGCAAGCACTGAGTGAAGCAGGTGTGCCATTACTGGGTTCTCCCGGGCAAGGGTATTCGTTAATGGAAGGGTACTTTTTGCCACCGGTTCATTTTACAGCATCTGAAGCAGTAACATTGTTAATCGGTACCGATTTTGTAGAACAGCAATTCGGACAGCATTATCGCCATAATGCCGAAGTTGCCCGGCGTAAAATCGAATCTATTTTGCCAGATATCGTACGTGAACAATCTGATCCGATGCGTGAAGGTATTCGCTTACTGTCTCAACGAAGAACTCCAGCGACGATAGACGACCGACAATATATTGAACCGATCGGGCAAGCAATTGTCCAAAAACGTAAATTACAATTTGGATATAGTAAACCACATCAATCTGCTATTACACGAACAGTCTGTCCATATGGTCTAGCATTTAATACGAATCACTGGGTACTGGTAGCTTATTGTGAATTACGGCAAGATATTCGCCATTTTCGGCTGTCACGCATCTCTGATCTAGTGGAGTTAGAGCAGAGTTTTGTGTTACCAGAGCATTTTACATTGTCTGAGTACCGTCCACCCGATGATCGGAGAATCGTGATACGTTTACAATTTGAACCTCACATGACAGAACGTATTCAGGAAGTAGGCAACTTTTATATCGAAAAAATAGAAGAAGAACTATCTGCTACGATCGTTACGCTACGTGTACGTCAGGTAGAAGATGTGCTTTTCTGGATACTGAGTTGGGGAGATCAGGTGACTGTGTTAGAACCAGCATCGTTACGATTACAAATGGTCGAAAAAATAAATAATATGTTAAAACGCTACTGACATAATGTTGTCAGTAGCGTTTTTGTATAGTAAATATAAATCAACCGCTCAGATCATAAAGACAGATCGTGAAGCGCCCAAGGAGAAGATATCGATGGATACGAAAAAGATACTGCACCAATTTGAACAGGAAGTGCATCAGTATATTCAGGCGTTGGAACCATATCGTATCGAACAATTAACGTTACAACCAGATGCAGAACAATGGTCACTCGGTCAAATGTACAATCATTTGATTCAATCGGCGCAACAGATGCATCTTGCCAATATCGATACCTGTATTCAGCGTCAGCAAGCAGAAGAAGAGATTACCGAAGTGAACTACAAAACCTATGCAGGGGAAGCGATACTGGAATTAGGCGAGTTCCCACCTATTCGTGTGCAAGTGCCAGCTTCTCCATTTTACACACCGACACAACCTGCTACCAAAGCCGAATTGATAGCAGGATTAGAACAAGTACTTGCACATATGCAGAAAATAGAACCTTTATTAGAAACAGTCGATCCGCAATATACCGTAGCTCATCCCAGATTTGGACACTTAAATGCTCAAGAATGGTTCGCTATTATCGATATGCATTATCGTCATCACTGGCTTCAAAAGAATCGGTTAGATCAATTTCTAGGGATGCCCGTATAATAAATAAACAAAATCGAATAAGCAAAAAACACGACTGTTTATTATCGCAGTCGTGTTTTGTTGTATATCGTACTATTGATGATTGAATCTATAGTTTGCTAGCAAGATTTCCTTTATGTAAATACAATCATCTATTTACGTCCGGTTGTCTTCCAACAAAGGTACTACAAAATCACGAAATACATCGAGCGGAGTACGTTTGCGTTTGAATCGGTCTGCTGATACTGTAACGACTAACTCATAAGAAGGGACGACCACAATATACTGTCCACCGAATCCTAGCGCATAATAATACGGAATATCTACTTTAGGCTGACTGTCCAATGTAAAAGAAGAATGCCACCAGTGCC
This sequence comes from Paenibacillus nicotianae, assembly GCF_042681745.1. Classification (NCBI taxonomy): domain Bacteria; kingdom Bacillati; phylum Bacillota; class Bacilli; order Caryophanales; family Paenibacillaceae; genus Paenibacillus; species Paenibacillus nicotianae. The sequence goes on from NZ_JBHUGF010000011.1 coordinate 217,796, forward strand.
AGCCATAATGTGCTTTTTGCGGGCTATCTACAGCAATAAGCGGACTTGTAGCATGTCGTACAGTGGATGATTGAATCAAGGGTTGCCCGTTCAATTTTCCCTCATGTAAATACAATAATCCAAATTGAAGCATTGCCGCTGGAGGCAATTGCAGTCCAAAACCGCCTGTATGTACACCTTGCGGATCTGTCTCCCACACATACTGAGTAATACCTAATGGTGTAAACAAATGCTTTTCAGCAAAAGAAGCCACAGATTCACCCGAAGTCTGTGCCAGAATCGTCGCCAGCAACTGAGAACAACCGGAGTTGTATTCCATCACTGTACCCGGTTCATGCACAAGCGGTTGAGACAGTACAAAGTCAATCCAATTAGGCGTTTTGCTCATCGTAGGAAACGAATGTTGTCCTCCAAATTCTGTCCAGTTGAATCCAGCAGACATCGTAAGTAATTGCTCGATTGTAATTTGAGCTTTACGTGGATCAGGGTCTTGATGAAGCTGTGGAAAAAAGGTAGAGATCGCTGTATCTGGAGCAGGCATAATACCTTGATCCATCGCTATACTGACCAAGCTAGAAAGAATACTTTTGGTACAAGAGTTGATTTTGAGTGGAATTTCTTTCTGATCCGGCTCACGATAATAATCTAAGATGTGCACGCCCTGTTGGACGATAAGACAGCTATATAATTCTCGCTCAACCAGTTGCTGGACGAGCGGTGCCGTATCGATCATTTTCATAAAAAAGGTACCTCCTTTGAGATCATTGTTCTTCTCATCATAAAACAAAAACAAGCGTTGTGAAGCGATAACAGAATCGTTACCGCTATACAACGCTTGTTCTATCGTACTATCTTTTATAAATCGTAGACTCTATCTGATCGGTTGGATATCTGCTACGTCTACTTATTGAGCAGGTTTGTTAAGCAGTTCTACTTCAGCCATCGCTAGAATAAAAGCACCGATTCCTTTGGGATCATTGCAAATAATCGGTTCGCTAATATAGTAAGCATACGTACCGTCACGTTTGTCTTTACCACCAAGACCAGCCACCTGACATGTTTTGTTAAGGTTGATCAGACCTTCTTCAGTGATAGTGATAAATTCTTCGATAATGCCTTTACGAATCTGCTCCATTTTGACACGATAGCGTTCAGGTAGATATCCTTTACGCAATCCTTTTGTAACTGCATATAGAATCATACAAGAAGCTGACGATTCTAGATAATTACCTTTTGCATCTGGCAAATTCAATACTTGATAAAATACACCGCTGTCTGGATCTTGCACCTTCATCAGTGCTTCCATCGTTTCGGTAAGCATTTGAATAATAGCATCCCGATCTTCATGATCTGCTGGCAAAATATCCAGTACATCGACTAATGCCATTACAAACCAACCGATCGAACGTCCCCAGAAATTTTTGGATAGCCCTGTTTCAGGATCACACCAAGGTTGTTCTTTTTTCTCATCCCAGGCGTGGTAAAGTAGCCCTGTCTGTGGATCGCGAGTATGTTGATAGCATAATTTAAATTGTTGCGTGACATCGCTGTAGTCTTTGATATCGGCAAATTCTCGAATATATTCAGCGTAAAAAGGAGCACCCATATACAGTCCATCTAACCAGATTTGGTAAGGATAAATTTGCTTATGCCAGAATGCTCCTTCACTGGTACGCGGATGCTTCATCAATTGCTGGCGTAATAAATCTGCGGCAATACGATACCGTTCTTCACCCGTTGCACGATACAGAGGAAATAATAATTTACCATTGTTCACGTGATCAATATTGTGTTCGTCAACCGTATAACCACGAATACTACCTGCTTCTTCAATAAAAAAGTCCATATTTGTACGAATATAATCTAAGTATTTGTGATCTTGAGTTAACTCATATACTAATTCGATACCTTTGAAAATAACACCGTTGTCGTATTCCCATTTGTGCTTCAATTCAGGAGTACGTTTCATCACAGAATCACTCATCCGTGCTGCCCAATTTTGAATCGTGTCTACATCGTATACTGTACTTGTCATTACACTATTCACCTCAATCATTAATTTGTGTTGCATTATATTTACTTATTATTGGAATATAAGTAAATAGAAGTGCTTACATAATAAAGCGGAAAACATTGAAATAACGACGTATTAAGATGATATTGCTTTACTATCTACCTACTGTCACTATTGTACACTGCATAGAGAACAGATAACAGAAGCACATGTATAATAATACTTTTTATTACGTTTTGACAGGGATACTTTGATCGCGGGAAGTATGTTTGTAGCCTACATTATTGTGTCCCCAACAGCGTTCATACGCAAATCCAGTCAATTGTTCAAAAATAGTACGAGTCTCCGGTGTCGCATCTTCCATAGAACCGCCTGCTTTGAGTCGATCTATCTCGGCAATCATTTTTTTGTGATTATCTATCGTCAATTTCATAACCAGTGTAGCCAAAATGCCGATGATCGCCAGAATAATAGTGCCAAATACCAGCACACCGAAAATAGCATGTTGCGCGCTAACCGGTTGTGTTAGTGCTTTGGAGACGAAGCCAAAGTACTGCAATACCCAGCCGAGAATAAATACGACGACCGCTCGAACCATTTTACCTGCAAATGTCATCATCCCAGCGTAGATTCCTTCTCGTCTGCGTCCGGTGAGTGCTTCATCAACATCGGCTAGAAATGTATATTGATTCCACGGGATATAATACACACCGCCTGTACCCAGACCCATAAATAAAGTGATCACATACAACCAGACCATCATATTAGAAGCGCCGGTCAGGTACAGAATACCGTATCCTGCGACACTGAAGCAGACAATCGTAAGCGCCATAATAAATGGCATTTTAAATCCTTTTCGTACACAGAATTGAATAAAAAAGTAGGTAGAGATTAACTGAATTACCGAGTTAAAGCTATTTAGATTGGATACTTGCTCTGAACTTTGAAATAAAGAAAATACAATAAAATACGTAAATGCAGATGTAAATAACCATTCTGCTGAAAAACCGCCCAAATACATTCCCAAATGATGACGGAACGTTTTGACACGAAACGTGGAAGAAATATCGATAAACAATTTTTTCATCGAGTCTATAAATGACAGTGGAGCTTCATCTGCCAATTCTTTTTGCAATTCTTCGGATGGACGCTCCCATGTGTTTTTATATAGAAAGATCAATGCTACAATCAACAATCCTGCAAACACTAAGCCGGTATAAAAGAAAGGCAACGGTGAATCTTTACCGTATTCAGCTATAAAACGTCCGGGAATAAAAGCAGCGGCAAAGTTCGCCATTTTACCAAACATCGCTTTCCAACCGGTTAACCGTGAACGTGCACCAAAATCGCGGGTCATCTCTGATGCAAGTGCTTCATAAGGAACCATCACTGACGTATAAATTAATTCAAACAGCACATAAGTAGACAAGTAGTACCAGAATCCAAAGCCATCCATCCACATTAACGGATAGATCAGCATCAAAGGAATACCTAGCATAATAAAAAATTTACGTCGTCCAAATCGTTGTCCGAGTCGTGTTCGGTGGAAATTGTCACTAACAAAGCCCATAATTGGGTTACTGACGGCATCAACAATACTCGCAATCGAAAAGATTAATGCCGCTTGAACAGGAGAAAGTCCACAAAAAGTAGTATAAAAGTATAACAACCATGCTCCGCTAACAGCCAGCGCACCACTCCCTAAGATGTTACCGCTTCCATAAGCAAGTGTATGACGTGTCTTGATTGTTCGTTCCATTGTGAATAGCACCTCGCTCTATAATAACTACTATATGTAACTCATCCATACATCCACCTTAATTGTTAACGTTAACATTTTCCTCCTTTCAAGGTTAAATAGATTTTTTAAGATAACCATTTGAACCCATAAAAACCTTAATGCACATAAATAAACCAATTAATAACATTATTCTACATCATTTAGGAAAAGGCTTACAACAATAATTTTTACAGCATCTATATCTAAAATGGTATATGATATTGATTTCCTCTTCCATCGATCTTTTAAAAAGATGTATTTTAGAAGGGAGATGAAGGTTTACAAAGAATGTATAATCATCTAAAATACGTTCAGACTCATTCACATTACCGCATAAAAGGAGTAAAACATGAATCCTATACAATATATTTTGCAACATTTTCCGCTGATGGTGTTAGATGGAGCAATGGCAACCGAATTAGAACGCCAGGGCGCTGATCTGAATGATAGTCTCTGGTCTGCCAAATTATTAATTGAAAATCCTGAATTGATCGCTGATGTGCATCGTCAATATTTTGAAGTAGGTGCAGATTGTGCGATAACAGCTAGCTATCAAGCGACTATCGCAGGCTTTGTTGCCAAAGGATTCAGCGAACAAGAAGCCATCCATTTGATACAAAAATCGGTTCAAATAGCGATTGAAGCGAGAGACCAATTCTGGGCAAGCTATGTGCAAAAATATCGTACAGAGCAACCGATCGAAGGCTCAGATGATACGTTGCAACCAACTGATCAATATGATCGTCCTAAGCCGCTTGTGGCCGCTTCTGTAGGCCCTTATGGTGCTTTTCTAGCTGATGGTTCTGAATATCGAGGAGATTATAATCTAAATGAACAACAATTGATCGATTTTCATCGTCCGCGTATTCAATTATTGATTGAAGCTGGTGCAGATATTCTAGCTTGTGAAACGATTCCTTGTCTGGTTGAAGCACGCGCGATCGTCAAAGTGCTGGAAGAGTTCCCTGGTTCTTATGCATGGATAAGCTTTAGTGCTAAAGACGACCAGCATATTAGTAATGGCGAACAAATAGCAGATTGCGCGAAATGGTTACACGCTCATGAGCAAGTAGCAGCAGTGGGTATTAATTGTACGGCACTTGAATATATTCCATCATTGATCGAACAGATTGTGACCAATACAGATAAGCCTATTGTTGTCTATCCGAACTCAGGTGAACAATACGATCCGACCACCAAAACATGGCATGGTCATTCTTGTGAACAGAATTATGGACAACAAGCACAGCAATGGTATAGCAAAGGTGCACGTCTTATCGGCGGTTGCTGTCGTACGACGCCTAACGATATTGCTCAAATAAAAGAAATCATGAACTGATTCTATATATTCTGTCAAAGGGTTGCTATTTTCGGAGATACGGTAGGAAAGGTCGGGGGATAATGGCATTAGAGCAAGAACAAGTGGAAGTCACAGGTGCAGAAGAAGGTACATTTCAGCGTAAAATGAAAAGTCGACATCTGGTGATGTTGTCTTTGGGTGGGGTTATTGGCACAGGGCTATTTCTAAGTTCCGGTTATACGATCAATCAAGCAGGGCCACTTGGAACGATTCTGGCTTATTTAGTAGGCGCTGTAATTGTGTATTTAGTAATGTTGTGTCTGGGAGAGCTGTCGGTACATATGCCGGTCACAGGAGCTTTTCATGCGTATGCTGCCAAGTTTATCGGGCCGGGCACAGGTTATATGGTGGCATGGATGTACTGGTTAACATGGACAGTAGCACTCGGTTCTGAATTTACCGCCGCAGGATTATTGATGCAGCGCTGGTTCCCGGATACATCGGTCTGGATGTGGAGTGGAGTATTTGCTTTACTGGTATTTCTGTTAAATGCTTTTTCAGTGCGCTTTTTTGCAGAAGCCGAGTTCTGGTTCTCGGGTATCAAAGTCGCAATTATTTTGTTGTTTATTATATTAGGTGGAGCTGCTGTATTTGGTATGATTCCGATGCGAGAAGCAGGAGCAGGTGCACCGTTATTCAGTAATTTCACCAGTGATGGCGGGTTGTTTCCGAACGGGATTTTACCGATCTTTATGGCGATGTTATCGGTGAACTTTGCTTTTTCCGGTACAGAACTGATCGGGATTGCCGCAGGTGAAAGTGTTGATCCTGACAAAACGATTCCACGCGCGATCAAAGCAACTGTCGGAAGATTAATTATCTTTTTTGTAGGAACGATTTTTGTGTTATCTGCGTTGATTCCCTGGCGAGACGCAGGAGTAATTGAAAGTCCATTTGTAGTTGTATTTGATCGAATCGGGATTCCGTATGCCGCAGATATTATGAACTTTGTTATTATTACAGCGCTATTATCTGCTGCTAATTCAGGATTGTATGCTTCTTCACGTATGTTATGGTCTTTATCCAAAGAAAAAATGTTACCTTCTGTATTTTCACGTCTAACTTCATCAGGTATTCCGCTGAACGCGATGATTATTAGCATGGTTGGTGGTGGATTATCGCTGTTATCCAGTGTGGTCGCACCGGATACGATCTATATTTTCTTAGTCTCGGTATCAGGGTTCGCTGTCGTAGTCGTCTGGATGGGAATAGCAGCTTCTCAATTTATGTTCCGTCGTCAATTTGTGCGTGATGGTCATCATATTAGTGAGTTAAAGTACCGGACACCACTGTATCCAATAGTGCCGATTGCTGCTTTTGTACTGTGTTTGGCTTCTTGTATCGGGATTGCTTTTGACCCGAATCAAAGTCTTGCTTTTTATTGCGGAATTGCCTTTATGGTTCTGTGCTATCTGGCGTATTATCTCCAGAATAGAAGAGGAAAAAAGGCAGTTTGAGTGATATACTAAAATGAGCAAGCAAGGCTAATGGAGCGGTAAAAGAACAGCGAAGGGACTTACAATCATGAAAAACATTTTGTTTATCAATACAGGCGGTACTATTTCTTCTTCTGGTGAGCAAGGTGGAGGGCTTACCCCTACTCAATCCGCAGAACATATTGTTGCCGCTGTGCCGGAACTCAAAGATATTTGTAATATAGAAGCGATGACTTTGATGAGTGTAGACAGCACGAATATTCAGCCGGAAGAATGGGTGACTATTGCAAAAACTGTCCATGAACATTTGCCACATTACGATGGAATCGTGATTGCGCATGGAACCGATACAATGGCATATACAGCAAGTGCACTTAGCTTTATGTTAGGCGCACTGGATAAGCCTGTAGTGATTACAGGTTCGCAGGTGTCGGTACTAGCAGAGCATAGTGATTCACGGATTAATATCAAAGATGCTTTCCGTACAGCAGCGACCGAATTATCCGGTGTGTTTGTTGTGTTTAATGGCAAAATCATCAATGGAGCGCGTGCTTCCAAAGTCAGAACCAAAAGTTACAATGCGTTTGAAAGTATCAACCATCCGTATATCGGATATCTGGAAGAAGATACGATTGTATATAATGAGATTCCTGAACGTATTCGTCCGAATGGACATGTATATAATGATCATTATTCACCGAATGTCTTTTTGCTCAAATTAATTCCGGGGATGCAACCTGATATTTTCGATGCGGTTAAAGCTTTAGGCTATAAAGGGATTATTGTTGAAGGATTCGGTATGGGTGGTGTGCCGTTTAAAGAAATCAATCTGATCGATAAGATCGAAGAATTGGTCAAAAGCGGGATCAGTATTGTAGTCACGACTCAATGTCTGTATGAAGGTGGCGACCTGACAATCTATGAAGTCGGGCAGAAAGTACTCGAAAAAGGTGTAATTCCTTGCTACGATATGACTACAGAAGCACTCACCACCAAAATGATGTGGGTACTCGGTCAGACGGATAACCCATCTGAAGTAGAGCGGATGATGGCTACCAATTATGTCGATGAAATTACGATGCCGATTCGTTAACAACAATAATATTGTATCTATACAGAACCTATTGGATAATCTACCTATATTGAAGTTATTAGCAATATACTAGAATACTATTGAAAATAGGCGAAATCAAAACCTGCTCCTTGATCTAAAGGAAGCAGGTTTTTTTGACTTTGCAGATATATCCTGTTTATCAGAGCTGTATAGCACAACCATTTATAATTTGGGCGGGAACCAGATATGACGAAGATCGACCCAACCCTGACTGTTAAAGGTCACTCCGCGTACAGAAGGAAGATATGTTGTCTGAAAAGGCTTTTCATATAAAATATGCAATTGATATTCTGCCAGTAACCGATCTTCAATCTGCTGAAAATATTGAGTACGTATTAATGGATCCGGTTGACGCTGAATCTGTTCTAATAGAGTTTCAATATCAATCACAGTATGATGTTCTACATGACCGGCTAGTGTACGATAAAGATCAAATAATCGTAATTGCTCGTCTTGATCGCGTGTCAGTGAAAAGACAATCAGATCCGATTCCATCCGTACACTGCCTTTGAATTGCTCTACAGGCGTAGATACCACGTTGCACTGATACCCTGCTTGCTGTAATGTATTCGCAATCCAGCGAGCATCTTTGCGATATTGTGGAATCGTGAGGATTCGAAGCGGTGTCTCGGCGATCTGGGATATCGTTGCTTGATCCAGTTCAGGATGAAGCTTTTTAGGATAACTGTAGTTAGAACGGCTATTCATATCCAAAGAATCATGAGGTGCAGAAGAAGTATTGTTATTGGTAGTAGAATTGTTTTCTGTATCATTTTCGATGTGATCGGAACTATTTTCGAAGACAGTGCTGGTTATCACTAAAGACTCTACTTCCCGTGCATATTGCAGGCATCGACTAATATGAGCACGAATATGTGGATCACGTAGTAATCCTTCTTTGCGTGTATTATAAGTGACGAATTTGCGTACCGTTACAGGCGAATGCATCTGGCTCCATGCTCCTTGTTCTGATGCTGAACCGGATGTATGTTGATGCATCATATGAAAAGGAGATTGACGATCAGTCTGCTCTAGCTGATCTGGTGCAACATTCCAGGGAATATGAATAATCTCCACCTGATCCAGATGCGCCCGACCTAGAAAATGAGGCTTAAACACTTCCAGTACACAGTTATCTTTACTCATTTCGACCATCCGAAAAGGCCCTGTACCGCTAGGCTTCACCCCGAATAACTCTTCTCCTCTTCGATTCAATCCGTTAGGCACAATCGCCGCTCGACTGGTGCACAAAAAAGGTAAAAACAATTCACTCGGTTGCTTCAAAATGATCTGCACCGTATTGTTGTTGAGCGCGCGTACAGATTGTATTTGCTTGGCGATAAAGCGATATAACATCGGTTGCGCTGTCTCCATCAATCGCTGAAATGTATACACAATATCGTCTGCTGTCATCATTTGCCCATGATGAAACATCACTTCTTTTCGTAGAAAAAATGTCCATTCGGTACGTTGTTCATTCACTTCCCAATCATGTGCCAGATGCGGAATAATCTGCTGTGAATGAGAAGCCTGTCGTACCAATCCATCAAAAATATGACTGGATACAAAAGACTCTGCTAGCAAATTCATATATAGCGGATCTACTGTATGAATCTGCTGACGAATCGGTAATCGTAGTGTATCGACTTGTCGATTGCGTTGTATTTCAGAATGAGGGCCGAAGTAACCAAACAACCAATCTTGTACTCGATTTTCTAAGGTGGAAGATTGAGCATATTGCCGAATTTCAGTCAACGTCTGCTGAATATCTTTGCGCTGAATAGTATGCATCATAGACTCGATAGCGATTTCTTCAGGCTGAATCACAAAAGTAAGGGTCGAACGTCGTCCTCTGCCACGCTGTGAACTCCACTTGATCCAACCTTGTTCTGTCATTCGCGTGATTAAATTCAGTGCATTCCGATGGGTACATTCAAAGGTAGTGGCTAATTCGTCTAATGTAATCTGTACTTCGCTATGCTGACCATACTGTGAATGTAATAACAAAAACTGATGATGTAATTTCATAGGGATTATACTCCTTGGGTTACATGTTGGGACCGCTCCGGGAAAGGATCGTCCTATCGATCGCTGTTGTAGCCGGATTTTTTGAACAACCGCTGTAGCGGTCAAAATCCGGCTACAAAGGCGAACGCTTCGCTTCTTACGGACGATTCCTTTCCCTCCGCTCCGAGCATGGAGACACCACAATGATTGTAATGTGGGGCGGGCAGGGTAGGGCGGAACAGGCGTAAGAGTGAGGTGTGGTGATTTTAGTGTTTGGGGATTTAGAATTAGGGTTTTTACGATTTAGAAATTTTACGATTTAGGTTTTTAAGATTTAGAGATTTTAAGATTAGAGATTTTGAGAATTGGGATTTTAGAGATTAAGAGATTATTAATTAGCTTTTTAAATAATAGAAAATGTATGGGTTAGGTGTTGGCAAGTTTTATAAAGATGTAGGGACATTAGAAATAAAAGGATTGAGTGTAGTACATCTTTGTTAAAATAGGAAATTTAATAAAATAATTCTTCTCTTTATCTTCTTATTTTATCATCTACAATAAAAATAACAACAAACTACCACATTGCACACAAAGTAAAAGCAGTCGACTGGCTATATTAGCCGTTCAAAAACATATGATGCAACATGAGGTGACTACAAAGGTATAGCCTCAAAAAAAGGAGATCTCAAAATGTACGAGAAATTGATTGTGGCTAAGCATCGTACGTGGATTGCTTTGCTTGGCGCGTTCGGGCTGGCGACCGTTCATCAGTATTTATTTTACGGGCATAGTCTGGGGATTTCGTATCCGGTATTTATTCTTTTGTTTTACTTGTATATGTATACTTATGCAGGCGACAAATTACGCGAAGGATCGTGGTTTAGTCGTTTTGCGATGACCGTTATTATTTTATTGTCATTAACGTATGGGTTGTTCACCAATCTTATTTTTATGGCGCTTAATGCTTTGTTTGTGCCTTGTTTGATCTTTTTGCATCTTGCTTACATGCTTAGTTATCGCAGATTATCATGGCATCGTCCCCTGTTATTGATCGACGCATTGGATCATATGATTCCACAAGCAGTAAGGCATTGGGTGACTCCTTTTCGTATACTCAAAAATGCCGCTACAGGCAAAATGGAACATGAAAAAAAGAAAATCGTAACTAAAGTATTGATCGGTCTGGTGATTGCTTTTCCGCTACTATTAATTATTATTAGTCTGCTAACATCCGCTGATCGCATATTTGGAAATTTATTATCTGCATTGCCGAACTGGATCGACGGGTTGTCATTTGGAGAAGGTAGTGTTCGTGTGCTCTGGATTGTGATTGGAGGCATACTCTTTTTCGGCTATTTGTGGGGATTTGTACAACCGTATATCTATCCATCGGTAGCTGATAATAGACAACAACCACTACACAGTTCGGCTTCTTCTGTCTCTGACGTAGAGCTATCTTCACCTGTTCCGACTGTATATGGGCCACCACCGTTACCCACTTATCCGGTTGCTACGCGTCAGCCGATCCGAATCGATCCGATTATTATGGCGACGATACTGATCTTGATTAATATCGTGTATGTACTATTTGTAGTGATCCAGTTTTCTTACTTATTTGGCGCAGGACAAGGACAGATTCCTGATGGTCATTCGTATGCCGAGTATGCTCGTAGTGGATTTCTTGAACTGGTGATGGTTACTTCATTGAACTTTATCATTATGGTATGTGTACTATTGTATATGGCAGACAGCTCTACTATTTTGCGCCGTATCAACAACAGCATGTTGTATATTTTATTGATTTGCTCTGGTGTGATGTTATATTCAGCATTCGCCCGTCTTATCTTATATGAACAAGCTTATGGATATACGTATACCCGTTTTCTAGTCCACGCATTTATGATCTTTCTGGCTGTGTTGTTACTGGTTGCAGGTTTACGGATATATTGGAAAAGGTTGCCGCTTGCCAAATGTTATATCGTACTTGCTCTTACTGCTTATGTAGTAGTGAACTATGTAGGTATCGATCGAATCATAGCTATTCAGAATCTGGATCGATATGAGCAGACAGGGCAGATTGATTTCGATTATTTGAATGGATTGTCCAGTGATGCGATTCCTGTGTTGTTACAGCGAAGTGCTACACTATTGCCTGCTTCCCAACACTATTTCCGTCAGGACAAAGCTTATTTATTTGAAAAAGAACAATCCTGGCAGTCGATTAACTGGGCAGATTACCGGGCGATACGCGCGCTTCGTAGTGATACACCTTCCTAATGTTGATATAAAGCTTGTTATTTTACAGCACCAAAGGAGCGAAATATGATGGTAACTCAAGCATTGATCGAATGGAATATAGATCCCACTTCGTTGCCACAGCAGAAATGGTTAACTGATCAACAACTCAATCTGGATCTATCTTATCCCAACATGAATTCTACAGATGAAGGATGGAATATCCAGATTCGGATTACAGAATCATTGCCTAATTCGTGGAATACGTATGCAGAAGTACAATTTCTGACTGATCCAGATGATCCCTTAGAAGAAGGATTTACATTTTTATTATGGGCAGGCTCTTATGTAGCCGATGTAACGATTGTAGGGGAAACACATTAATGTATAACGCAAAAAGCTCTCCATGCTCATCAGGAGGGCTTTTTGTATATCCAATATGATATTTTTCTACACTAGAATCGTGATGTAGTTTGCTTATCTGTTATTGTAGTAAATCAACTTTGCTGTTGAGTAGGAGCTAAAGCAATCTCACGAATATTGATACTTTGAGGCTGATTGAATGCAAAGTAAATTGTATCTGCAATCGTTTGTGGCATTAAGTTGAGTTTGGCTTTTTCGCCAGTGGTCTGATCGTTCCATTCAGTCTCTATTAATCCAGGAGAGATTGTAACTACCCGGACATTGTGTGGAGCTACTTCTTCGCGTACATTTTCACTAATCGAATGAACAGCAAATTTGGTACCACCGTAAGCGACATGATCGGTAAACGTTTTTTTACCTGCAATCGAGCTGATATTGATAATCGTGCCTGACTTTTGTTCAATCATGGATGGCAGTACAGCTTGCATTCCATTGAGAAGCCCGATCACATTAGTATTATACATCTCTTGCCATTCTGCTGGATCTTGAGTCGTAATATCGCCAAGCAACATTCGACCTGCATTATTCACAATTCCTTTAACTGGCCCGAAATGTTCTTCTGCTTCTGCTATAGCTTGATCCAGAGCAGGTCGATCGGTAATATCAATAATCGCTTTCATCACCTGCCGACCGGCAAACGCTTTTAAGCGATCTTCACGACGAGAAAGTAACAACACATTATGTCCTTTGGCAATAAAAAGTTGGGCGGTAGCTTCTCCTATACTTGACGATGCGCCTGTAATCACAACAAATCCTGTTTTCATAATTCAATAAACTCCTTTATTGATATGAGATAGTGGAAAGGAACAACTTCACCTTATCATGTCTATAGAAGAAGCACAGTGAGAAACATTATAGTGCATCACATTTTTGATTATAAATTTTGGATAATCAAAATATAGTCCAATCTAGATATCCGGTACCATCACTCATAACCTGCAACCGCTTGATAAAACGAAGGGCTACAGGTTATAAGTGATGGTACGTCTAATCTACAACCTATTACATCGAATGAGATTCCAATACCAGTTCATCGATCAACTTGCCTTTGAATACTTTCAGATATTGATATTGTCCGTCGATACATAATTTGAGTAATCCATTATCGAAGTCAGTATGCATATCTTTGAAAAAGATACCTTCTGTAATGATCGATTGACCATGAGTCTCATAGGCAATCTCATATCCGCGCGAGGTCTGAATCACATCTACATCTACGCCTTGTTCGTGGGTTTCTTCTAAATGAGCTTGCATACGCTGTACCGCTACGATATGTAGATCGATAGCTCCCAACTTTTCCAGTAGATCATTTACAATCGAGCCTTTGATGATTTCTTGCCAGCGAGTCTGAGCCGATTGTCCAATAATAAGTTGAGTAATATCATGCTGTTGAGCGGTGGAAGCGATAATATCAGCCGCTTCTTGTCCGTTGCTTTCTAAGAGTACAAAATGACCTCCTGCTTCTTCTGTTAATTTACGCCATAATGCTACATAGTTCTCTTGTTGTTGATCCATTTCATCAAGCGGATGATCGATGACACTCATTACACACAGTGGAGATTGAATAAGTTGAGATAAATGAATACCACGCCTGATCAATCGTTCTCCATTGGGGCCATAATATACACAGACCATAATCTTTTCAGAATTCAAGCTAAATACACTCCTTTATTGAGGTAGTTATGATCCATTAACCATAATTATTTAAAAGGAATAATAAGCGATTGTATAATCTAACAAAAAAGCATGATTCACCAGTATATCAGAAGATGCCCATACATCTGGAGGATCTTGTAGACGACTAGATAGGTCGGTCAGAGCATCTAACATCACCTGACTGCGTACATCTCCCCATAGATCATGATGTTGGTCGATATAAGATTGCGCCTGCGGTAACGAGCATTTTTTGAGAGCAGTGAACACCCGACACCATTTCACCAAATCTAAATGTTGAACCTGATCGGTAAACGAATATTCTGCCCACCCTGTAATCCCGTGACTTGCTATTTTTAACAACCCGCAATGCAAATACCCATCCATATCAGGTAAGGCAAGCAGATGATTATCATATTGGAATACTTCAATAGAATGAATAGTATGGGTAGACACATCCACCTTAGACACAGTATTAGCAACAGGCGCGATCGGCGAAATTAAACTCATCTCAAATCTACACTCCTTCAAATAAAATCGCTATCTCTATACACAGTAAAAGCAGAACAATAAGTAGCTGTTACATTTTTGTGATGTCAGATATTGTTAGCAATCATAGTCCCGTTGAAGGTAGAAGTAAAATCAAATGTAAGCTTTTAATAGACGTTATACGCTTGAAAATAACGATGTAATCGGATTCATTTGGCTTAATCACGTTCTAATGTCTCTTATACTCGCTTATACAACCGTTTATATAAATCGTGTGCAAATAGTAGAAAAAGAAGGATGAGATCATGCAAATAAGAGCATAATGTGGAAAAGGTAATAGAATTGATTCAAATTCGCTCCTTACACGTAGCTAGACTACTTTACAAACGAAAAAGGCGGGCGTATGATTTCATTCAAGTTCATTACAGCTTAATGACTGAAAGGCTATATCCAGACCTTTCAGAAAGCGGGGGAACCATACGAATAGACAAGATGGTACAGATCTATTCAGGGGTGAATCAGATAGAAAGGCTTCGACCGAACTATCTGTAGGGAGACTCTTACTTCCGAATCCGTCAGCTAACCTCGTAAGCTGCAATAAGAGAGACGACAACAGTCATCTATGCCATATCAGGGGCTTTTTTTGCGCCTGTTTTAGAAGCTGATGAAGAGGTCCTCTTCTAACGGCTTTTTTTGTTGTCTACAATGAGTGGAGGAGAGCGAACACGCATGGAGTACGAACAGGAATTTGTACTGGTATCGCCTGCTACAGTAGCAGGAGAACAATTTATTCAATTACTCAAAGTTAAAAAAATACCGTTTGCTATTATAGTGAATAGTCAGGCAGATCAGCTTCGCTTTGAAAAGATAGGTATTGAGCATATTCTGGTGATCGATACGCAGCGCCAGGACTTATGGCGTATCCCGCAATTGAATATTGGCAAAATCTATTTATTTGAACGTAGTCTACCTTTATGTTGTCGGTATATTCAGATCTGTCGTGCATGGACATCAGAGAAGCTATATGTGATTACCGAAGGCAATCAATCACGCTTAATTTATCGTGGTCTTGGTGCAGATTATATTATTCATACCAATGGAAGTAGCGCTTCGTTTTTATTATAAAAAAAGACTGCTGATCGAACGATCATTTTATTTTGCAATTTGGTGCTGATATCTTGATAATAAAGAAGATAGAGAACCAAGTTGATGCGCAGAATGGAGATGATCGTTGTGATCGGTAAAACAGCCCTTGTCGCTGGAGCAACAGGTCTTGTTGGCAAAAAATTAGTGCGTCAGTTATTAGACAGCACAGAATATACACGAGTGATTGCTCTTGTCCGCGAACCTGTGCAGCAACTACAACATCTGAAGTTGCAACAGATCGTAGTGGATTATCGTAGACTAGAAGATTATCGTGCAGAGATGCAAGCAGACGATGTCTTTTGCTGTCTCGGTACAACGATTAAGCAAGCAGGTACTCAAGCACAGATGATCGAAATTGATGTATTGTACCCGGTATCTGTAGCTATGGTGGCTTACAAACAAGGAGCCAAGCAGTTTATCGTGATCAGTTCGATGGGTGCTGATCCCAAATCAAGTATTTTCTATACACGTACCAAAGGTGATATGGAGCAACGATTGCAACAAGTAGGTTATTCTTCGTTATCGATTGTTCGCCCGTCTTTATTGTTAGGCAAACGTAAAAATAGCCGCGCAGGGGAGCAATTTGGCGCTGTGGTCTCTCAAGCATTATCATTTCTAATGATAGGGCCTCTTCGTAAATATCGCGGTATCGAAGCAGGTGACGTTGCACGAGCGATGTATCGAATCGCTCAGATCTCCAAGTCAGGTACTCAAGTATATATGTCAGATCAATTGCAACGCATCGCAGACGAGTCGCAGAGTCGCTCTGTTGCGATGAACAAATCCGCCAAATCATAGTCAGATATATTTCAATTTTTAATTATAGAAATGGAGAATTACAATATGCCTCAATTAGAACCCAAACAAGCCGCTTCAATTATTGAAAAGTGGATTGCGTTTTACGATATGGATAATGCCAAAGCATGGGATAAAGATGATTATCCTTTTATCCAATCTTCTTGCAAAGTGATGCGTAGTGCGATCCAAGCATTACGAGGAAAAGCACCTGCACAACCTAATGAACGTCGCAAAATAGTAGCTGGACTGGAAGATTGGTTAGACGATTCATTTATGGATGATCCGAATGAATGGGAAAAAGAAAATAAAGCATTTGTACAAGAAGCTTTAGAAGCGATTCAATATACGATTCAATTTCTACAAAAATAATCAATAACAAGTAGGAGTGCTGTATGCCAGAGAGGTATATTCAACTGTGCAGTCGTGCGATCGGTGATTTTTATATCGCATTTGAACCGCACTCTCATAGTCTCAATATCTATTTGCGAACACTAGAATCGGCGATAGCAGGATCTAACGATATATCTACAGATCAGTCGAATAGTAAATGTATCGATCAGCCTGCTTCGATGTTGCTGATCGGGTATCTCAAGGTAACGTATTCGCAAGCTTCTAAGCCTACCGAGTCAGAAGATGATCCTCATGAGATTATGCCAGGGCTGGATGCTGTTTATATTAGTGATTTTCAAATCTATTTCAATTATCAAGATCTGAAATTAGCTGTACCTGTGATTACGTTATTACGAGACACTTTATCGGCGGAAGGATATCGGTTACTCTCTGCACATATTTTCAAAAATGAGCGCTCCTATGCCAAATTACGCCATACGTATATCCAGCGTTGCAGAGCAACGATACGGCGTGAATATAGCGATTATGTCATGATAGAATGGAAATTGAATTCGGCAGAAGATGCAGACAGGAGCGTAAAATGAATAACGATACAAACGATCATATTCAGATAACTCTGTGCCGGGAAGAAGAAGCACATATGATATGCAATATGTATCCGTATTACTTGTACGACCTGTCAGAGATATGGGAACGTCAGCCCAATTCACAGGGAATATTTGATGAAGAAGAATATGCTACACTTCACCAGCAAAGCGATGTGTTTCTGATCTGGTGGCGACATCCAGGGGTTCTATATCCGTGGATTATTCGTGTGAACGGAGTACCTGCTGGATTTGCTTTGATTGCGACGGCTCCTTATTTGCCTGCTGGTTCTCATGCTCAATATTACTTGAATGAGTTTTTTGTAATGCGTCCATTTCGTGGACAAGGAGTCGCTCAGCAAGCCGCTATTCACGTTTTCGACCAATATCAAGGTGATTGGGAACTACAGACCAATGCTTCCTCACGGAATCATCATACCCAATCGTTCTGGAACAAAATATTGTCACAATATACAGAGAATCAGTACAGCAAGCACGAAATCATAGATGAAGATCAGCAACAACTTCTTTCTTATTGCTTTAACAATCAGCAAAATAACAAATAATCATGATTTTTTTCAATTTGTTACTTTCTTTTCATGGACAATATATAACGTTTTGTGTAACATAGGCATAATTCACTTTATCAATAAGGAGTATACCTATGGCACAAAAAGAAAGTTTAGGTAAAGCAGGTAACAAAGTAGAACGGTTTTCAACAAGCGGGTTTATTTTAGCAGCGATTGGTAGTTCGGTAGGTCTGGGGAATATGTGGAAGTTCCCGTATATCACAGGTAAATATGGTGGCGCTGCCTTTTTCCTGATGTTTATTATTTGTCTGATTGTAGTCGGGCTACCGATTTTATTGGCAGAAATGGCTATTGGACGAAGTGGACGGGGTAATGCTGCGGCCTCGCTTTTCAACATTACAGGGAAAAAGCATTGGAAATGGATCGGTACTGTTCCGGTAGTGACTTCTTTCTTAATTATGTGTTACTACGGTGTTGTTGCAGGATGGACACTACACTATACCGTATTATCGTTTAGCGGTAGTCTATCGGATGTGAATACTGATTTTACAGCAGCATTTACAAATTTTGCAGGTGGATATGCACCGTTGTTCTGGCAAGCAGTGGTAATGCTGATTACAGGGATCGTTATTGCTAAAGGGGTATCGGGCGGAATTGAAAAGTACAACAAGATTCTGATTCCCGGCTTTCTGGTGATTTTGCTTATCTTGATGTTCCGTTCATTGACGTTGCCTGGAGCAGCGGCAGGGGTAGAATTTTTCTTAGCACCTGATTTTTCTAAATTAAGTCGAGCTTCGATCTTAACAGCATTAGGACATGCATTTTTCTCTTTATCTCTAGGGATGGGTTGTATGTTAACGTATGGTTCTTATGTACGCAAAGAGCAGTCCTTAGGTAAAGCAGCGCTTGCGATTGGAGCAGGTGACTTGTTCTATGCGCTTTTAGCAGGGTTGATTATTTTCCCAACCGTATTCTCTTATGGACTCAAACCAGATCAAGGGGTAGGGCTTGCATTTATGGCGTTACCTGCGGCTTTTGCGCAAATGCCTTTAGGTGCTTTTTTTGGTGGTCTATTCTTCTTATTGCTAGCGATTGCGGCGATTACTTCATGTTTCTCTATTCTTGAAGTGCCTGTAGCTTATGCGATGGGACAATGGAATTGGACTCGTAAAAAAGCTGCTAGCATCGTCTGTATTTTTTCGTTCATACTGGGTGTTCCGGCTGCGTTATCTGTAGGCGGTGTACTTAGCTTTATTACATTGGATGGCAAAAGTATTTTTGATCTATTCGACTTTGTCACTTCTTATATTTTGATGCCTGTAGGCGGATTTATTGTCACGATCTTTACCGGATATGCATGGAAACGTGCAGGTGAAGAAGCAGGATTATCTGGATTCTGGTACGATACGTGGATGTTTATTTTACGTTATATTGCACCGATTTTAATTATTCTCATTTTCTTATTTTCTATAGGTATTATTCAACCACCTCAACCGGAATAAACACGAAAAAGGAGCATTTATATGACCATTTCTTCTCAAGAAGCTTTTTCCAAAGCGTTAATACAGTCTTTGATCGGAGAAAGAGGGCATTTGCCGATTGCGCGTGCATTGTCAGATATCGATCTAGAATTATCGGGTCGTTCTTTGGAACACTCGCCGTATACGATTTATCAGTTAATCAGTCATATGAGTTACTGGCAAGACTTTATGTTAACTCATTTACGAGGAGAAAAGCCTCAACTGCCAGCGAATGTAAGCGAAAGTTGGCCTACAGAAGTACAAGCTGTCGATGAAGCGACATGGCAAGATGTATTAGATCGCTTTTTACAAGGGATCGATTATGCTTGTGAGTTAGCACGCACGATGAATCTCGAGCAACCATTAGTTCATTTCCCGGGCGAAACGGCTGCTGGATTACTACGTAATATTGCTTCTCATAATACGTATCATTTGGGCGAAATCGTGTTGTTACGTCGTCTGTTTGGCGCATGGCCACCACCGGGTGGAGGATACCCTGCTTAACGTATGGTTTAACGTATAAAGTAAGATTATGTTGTTCGTTATGTTTCTTCTATAAGTGTGAGTCATGATGCGCTGTACACTGTCGATATCTTTTCTTTCTTTGTGATCATGGTAGTATTTCCAGTGATTGGTGTAATAATACATGGGAAATACATTTACAGTAGGAAAAGGATGTGTAATCATGGCAACACCACCGAAGAAGAAATCAATTCGTTATGATTGGCCGTATCATTTTGTGGCTTTGCCTCTTTTATTAGTAACGTTTGTGTTAACTGTGATCTACTGGGTTGAAGCGATTCGTTATGATGAGCATGTATTGTTATCATGGTTATTGTTAATATTGATGGTTTGTTTATTTTTTGCGATTCCGCGGATTCGGGTCTATGCGACCAAAACGCAAGATCGTATTGTGCGTATTGAAGAGCAGTTCCGTTATTTCCGTTTGACCGGTAAAGAGTTGGACCCTCGTCTATCCAAAGCTCAAATTATTGCACTTCGCTATGCAAGTGATGAAGAATTTCCTGCTTTATGCGAACGTGCAGCGAATCAAAATCTATCCGGTTCCGATATCGAAAATGCGATTACGAACTGGCGTGTGGATCATATGCGTATCTAATCGATAACGAAATCGAAATAAACTAAAAGCCGAGCACCTACAGATAATGTAGGCACTCGGCTTTTTTTGTAATTTAGCTAAAAATAGTATCGATCTGAGCAATTTCTTGTGGTGTTAATTGTACGCTTAACGTTTTGAGATTATCTTTCACCTGATCTGCACGTTTCGCACCTGGAATAACAGCATCAATAGAGTCGCGTGTAAGATACCATGCCAGTACGATATGAGCGATATCGACACCTTTGGCTTGCGCAATCGGACGAAGTTTTTCAACTTTTTCTAAATTGTGTACAAAAGCATCGCCTGCAAATAGCGGATCATTGGCACGAAGATCGTCGAACTTGGTGTCTTTGGTATATTTACCACCTAATAGACCAGAAGCCAGCGGGAAATAAGGAATAAACGTAATTCCATGTTCAGCGGTATAAGGCAATAAATCTTTTTCCGCATCCCGGTGGAAAAGATTGTAATGAGATTGAAGTACATCTACATCACCATGTTTGTTAGCTTCTTTTAACTGTTCTAACGAGAAGTTAGATACGCCAATCGCTCGAATTTTACCTTCGTTTTTCAATTTTTTCAGCTCGGCGACAGCTTGATCTTTCGGTGTATGTTCGTCTGGAAAATGAATATAAAATAAATCGATATAATCGGTTTGTAGACGTTGTAGACTGCCTTCTACACTTGCACGTAGAAATTCCGGTGAATTATCAATCACGACTTCACCGCTATCTGTAAATTTATGAGCACCTTTGGTAGCAATAATAACCTCTTTGCGCTTACCTGTTTCTTGAAGCACTTCACCAATCAATTCTTCCGAGCGCTTAGGTCCATAAATGAATGCAGTATCTAGAAAATCAATTCCTTCTGCTAATGCAGTACGGATCATTTCTTTACCGACTTCTTCATCCAAATTAGGATAAATATTATGTCCACCAACTGCATTGGTGCCCAGTCCGATAGGATTTACCCGTAGATCGCTTTTCCCTAATTGTTGTTTTTCAGTCATGATTCATTCAGCTCCTTTGATCTCTTTGCTTGATTACTCTTTCTATTTTAACAGAATATCATGTGGAGTTAAAATATCGGAATAATTGGTTTAGGGTTTTGGGACAGCGCTCCAGAAAATAATTTGTTCTTGCTGTCACTGGTGAAGTCTAATCCCTTGAATGACTGGCAAGCAGTCGGGATTAGACTTCAAAGGCGACTTTCAGAATAAATTATTTTCTTCCGCTCTGTGCTAGGAGGGATGGAGGTGGGTAATTTAAAACAAGTGTGAATGATTCCTCTCCTTGAAGGGGGAGGGTTAGTATAAAGTTCAATGATCTATATATGGAATGAAAATGTCGTGAGAGAAGGGGATGAGCAATCTATGAAAACGGCTAAGGTGTTGAGTTTGGTTTTGTTTATTGTGATGATTTGTAGCAATGTGTATGGGGCTGTATTTGGTGATGTACTGGTAGAGGGGAAAGCATTGTTATCGCTATTATGGGGTCGGTTGGTTTTGGTTGATTTCTATGTGGGCATGATTTTGTTTATTTCGTGGATGATTTTTCGCAAAGAATCAGGTTGGAAATTGCTTCTTTGGATCGTATTATGTATCTGTCTGGGTAACTTTTCGACGTCGCTATATATTTATCTGGCTTTACGTCATAGTGATGGAGATTGGAATACATTCTTTTATGGTAAAAGAGTGGTAGGGCATTAATATATACGTTCTATCTACTAAGACGTACTGATGAATACCCCATATATAAATATAATTAATACTCATAAACAAATACAATATGATCAGCAGATATCATGCAATGTTCTATTACAGACACAAATAAAAAGGCAACTTCCTACGAATAGGAGGTTGCCTTTTGGGTTGTACTATACTTCCTTGTTCTTCTTAACGGTTACTTATTTCAATGTGTAAGAGTTAGAAGCTTCCATGATGTCTGCATATGCCCAGTGGCTAGTAGGAACATCTTTCCATGCTTTGTTGCTAGCTGTTAAGTTTGCTGTTTTTTCTAAAATTTTGTTCAAAATCGTTACCGCTTGAGCACGAGTTAACGGTTGATTCGGTTGGAAGCTAGAAGGAGATACACCTTGCATCAATCCAGCCGTTGTTACACGTTTGATATCGTTTGCTGCCCAGTGTCCGTTGATATCATTCGCAAAGGAGCTTCCTGTACCGCTAAGACCTTGCCAGCGGCTTACAATAGCAGCCATCTCTGCACGAGTGATCGGTTGAGCTGGAGCGAACTTACCATTCGTTAGACCTTTCATCAATCCAGTCGATTGCATCGAAGCAATCGCTTGGTGTGCCCAGAATGTAGCAGATACGTCGGAATAGCTTCCGTTACCACTAGCAGATGCTGTTGGTGCACTAGCTTGCAAACGGTACAATAGTGAAGCCATTTCCGCACGAGTAATACTGTTGTTCGGACGGAAGGTTTGATCTGGATATCCTTGAATATATGCAGGTTTGACTACACCCGCTGTTGTATCTGTATTGACATTATTGTTATCAGATGTTGAATTATTTGTTGTAGAAGAAGATAGCTTTTGCATATCTACAATTGTAAATGTACTGAATTTAGTCACTGTAAATTGTAGACCTGTCTGACCATTACCATAATCTACTACACTTGGTTGTACCAATTCACGATCGCCATCACTATGCTCGATAAAGATACGCAATTGATTTAACCATTGTTGTTTGGCTGTTGCATCTTGTGGAATAACACTGTTGTCGATCGGCATTACCAATTGAACCGGTTGATTTTGCAAATTCGTTTCGATCGTCATTGGACGACCCACTACAGAGATATTACCATCGCCTAGAGCTTGCTTCACGATTTCTTCTTGTTTTGCACGATTCGCTACTGCATTTTGTTGTGCTACAGTTTTGAGCGGTACAAAGTGGAAATAAAGATCATTCGTGATATTGTTCAATGAAGTAGAAGCCACAGACAATTTCGCATCGTTCGTGCTGATTTCCAAGTTCATTGCTGCATTTTTCAAATCTTTTGCTGCTGTTAACGGTAATGTAATATCGGTTTGAGATACTTCATCGCTAGCATCTGGAACTACTAGACGAACCGTTTGTTGAGCAGCTTCTTTTAATTTGGAGATTGCTTCGATCACTTTATCCGTTGAGAACGTAATTTGATCTTGTTTTTGACCACTTGCTTGAGTTGTACGGTTGACCACTGCTGTAGCAGGAATCGTTGTTTTACCTTTACCATCGTCTACATCAAGTGTGATCTTTTGTGAACCACCTGAAGAAGATGTTTTATCATCGGAATCTTTTACTGTTACAGTTGCACTTGCAAAAATTTCTTTTTGAGTTACAGAGTAAGCGCTAATGATCGCTGTACCTTTACCGATTGGACTAACAACACCATCGGCTACAGTCGCTACACTTGGGTTGCTACTAATCCATAATACAGTGGAATCTGTAGCATTATCAGGAGTAACGGTTGCTTTTAACGTTTGAGCAGCGCCTTTTTTCTTGAACTCTAATGTTGCTTTGTCTAAAGTAACTTTGGTTACAGGAACTGTTTCACCTTTATCTAAAAATCCTAGTTTAGTCAATGTATTGGATTCAACCGAACTTGTATAACCTGTAAGATCCGGTAAGAATGCAACACCGTAAGCAAAATTTGTTTTGCCCATCATTTCAAAATTTTCTGTTGCAACTGGAAGATTTTGAAGTAAGGAAGCTTTAGCTTTATACAAGTAAGAGTATCCAACATTTACATACAAATTACCAAGCGGACTAATTGTAATACCACGAATGACTGTTGGATAAGATGCTACCACTTCTGGATTTAAGTTGTAACCCGATATACGAATGATTTGAGAAGTAGCACTACTATAACCATCTTCTACAGTTGCTATATACAGACGTTGTTGTTGATCTAAAGCCAGTCCAGTAATCTGTGTAATATTTTGGAAACCTTCAATCTGGATATTTTCGTTAGATCCAATTGGTGGGTTCAATGTTTGAATAGGTAGAGTATAAACAACAGTACTATAATCTTCTAACTCTGATGAGCTATAAGGCAACGACTCGCTATCTTGAAGGTACTTACTTTTCAGTAGCCATACGTTAGAGTCACCCGATTTAGCGTAGTATATATCGCCTGCTTGATTCATCGTTACAGCGACAATGTTTTTGCTTTTAGCAATACGAGTAGTTTTAAAAGTTGTTGTAGATACTTTGTAAATACCACGATCATAATCAGCATAGTACATATCGCCGTTGAAATATGCCAATTCAAATGGACGATTAAGATCAACTTGAGAAAGCTCAGTAGGTGCAGCTTTAACAATAACAGTACGAATGACTTCATTTGCAGAGAGCTTTGCAGGATTAGTAACATTGTAATAAATGGTGTACGTACCAGCAATATTGGTGTCTATACTAGAAACAGGAGTACCGTTTAACGTATAGCTCACTTTTGCGACCAGATCAGTATAGGTGCTATCTGTAATAATTACACCAGGTTCTACAAAAGTATCACCTACACTTAACGTGATTGTAGAACTCCCAATAAGATCAATAATTGGAGCGGTAGGTTGTAAAGGTGATTTTTGCATTGACCCACTACTACCAATATAAGAATCACCATTAGGAAGAAAAACTATTCCGTAAGCACTGATATAAGAATTGGGGTTTAAATTAACTAAACTGCTTGACTGTAAAGGAATACTGTTCAAATCTTGCGAAGAAATTCGATATACTTTTTCATTATCTCCAGCTGTATAAAGATTTCCAGATAGGTCAAAAGAAAAGCTTGTAAAGTAGGTATTAAAGTTCTCAATCACAACTTTAGCACTGTTTGTACCTGCTGGAATTTTTAAAATAGCTTTTGTGAAATAATCAGAGAAATATACATTATCTTTAGCATCGATAGCTAAACCATAAATATAATTATATTTGTCAGAAAAGAATACAGTACTGCTCTCACTGAAGGCTGTATTACTCAATGGTAATTCAAGCATATCTTTGTGAGATACTTTGTAAATATTCGGATCACTATCAATAGTATAAAACAAGTCACCAGAAGAATTTAAAGCAACTCCCATAAAAGAACGAGGAGTTTTTACAACAGAAGTTACTTTACCTGTGTAAAGATCTACACGAGATATTCCTTGATCGCGTTGAGCGACATAAACATAATCACCATAGTATGCCATACCATAAGCGTTAGAAAGATTAACGCTTGATAAATCGATATATTGTTTGGAACTTGTAACAAGAACTGTGCGGATAACCTCATCAGCGGCTACATTATCACCATTAGTTACATTGTAGTGAATCTTGAATATACCTTCTAAACTCGTATCAACTTTAGTTACAGGAGAACCGTTGTACTCGTAAGTGATATTAGCTGTTTTGAGATCAGGATATACATCGTCTTGTACGGTTACGCCTGGATCTGTAAAAGTTGCCCCTACTTTGATTTGAATCTGTGCATCGCCAATCAACGTAATCACAGGTTTACTGTTTGTTTGATTAGAAGAAACACCAGTATTTGTACTTTCGACATGAGTGACAGGAGTGCCAGAAGAGTAAGTGTCATTGGTAACCGAGCTTGATTCGTTGCTAGTTGTTGTATTGGTTGTATTGTCCTCAGCAAAAACATTTGTCGTTGCTGTCCCCGGCAATGCAATCAATGCAGCTAAGCATAAAATCATCCATTTTTTCATGCTATGAATTTCCCCTTTGTTTTTTGAATCGTGAATCTTGTTTTTACTATATCGAATCAGACTGAACAATTTCTGAACAATTTTTTTTAATCCGTATATTCGTTTTTATGCATTACATATCTATTAATAATTAATGGAGATATATGACAAAGATAAGGGTAAATTTAAATTATTTTCATCGATGAAAATAACTCTTGCTTCTGATTCAATCATGTCCTAAAATGAGATTGCAGATGAATGCAAGCGTTTGCAAAGATTGTTGTGAGTACATTCATAGATGTAATCCTTCTCTTTTGTGACTGCTATTTTTCTACTGTAGAACAGGAGTTTGAATATTTTTTGATAGCGTTATCAAATTCCTATTTACTTTTTACTCATTACATAAGAAAATGGGTAAGAAGTAAAAAATATCTAATTTTGCTATTTATGTTCTTTTTATTGTTTTTTGGTACAGGTGTAATCAAAAAAAAGGGGCTGAGTACATGAAGCGTAAGTTGAAAAAAAGCAGCACAATGTCACTGATGATGGTTTTGCTATTTTCAGTCGTCATGAGTGCATGTGGAGGAACAACAAGTAATACAGCTACAACAGAACCCGCTGCAACAGGAACAGACACAACAGCTACAGCAACAACAGGCGCAGATATGATTAAAACAGCGAAAGTTCCAGCCGGATCTGAATTGGAAAAAGCCTTAAAAGGTGAATATAAAGGAACTAAAGTTACAATGTACGGTCCATTCGTAGACGCGGATGAGCAGAAATTCAATGCAAGTATCAAAGCATTTGAAGATCAAACCGGTATTGATATTGCTTATGAAGGTTCCAAAGAATTTGAAGCGACAATCAACGTACGTGTCAACGGTGGTAATGCACCGGATATCGCTGACTTCCCGCAACCAGGATTGTTAGAAGGATTCGCTAACTCTGGTAAAGTGGTCGATGTATCTAGCTTTATGGATGCTAACTATCTTAAAGAGCAATACAAAGATAGCTGGCTAGATATGGCGAAAATGAAAGGTGATGGCGGTAAAGAAATTACTGCGGGCGTATGGGCACGTAGTAGTGTGAAAAGCTTAGTATGGTACAACAAAAAAGCATTCGCAGATGCTGGTTATGAAGTACCTAAGACTTGGGATGAAATGATGGCATTAACAGAGCAAATCGCTAAAGATGGCGATCCTGCTTGGAGTATCGGTATTGAAAGTGGTACAGCAACAGGCTGGCCTGCAACAGACTGGATCGAAGATATTATGCTTCGTACAACTACTCCTGAAAACTATGACAAATGGGTAAAAGGCGATTTGCCATTTACAGATCCAATTGTCAAAAATGCTGTGAAAAAAATGTCTGATATCTGGTTTAACAAAGATTATGTATACGGTGGACGTAGTTCAATCGTAACTACGAACTTCGGTGATTCCATTCAACCGTTGTTTACAGACCCTCCAAAAGCATGGTTGAATCGTCAAGCTGGATTTATCGTATCGTTTATCCCTGAAGGTGTAACAGCAGACGAGTATGACTGGTTCCCGTTCCCTTCTATTGATCCACAGTACGGTACACCAGCTATGATCTCTGGTGATATCTATGCGATGTTCAATGATCGTCCAGAAGTACGTGCAGTGATGGAATTCTTTACAACAGCAGAATCTCTACAAAGCTGGATTCAATCCGGCGGTGTAACACCTCCAATGAACGGTACTCCTGATGATTGGTTCGCTAATGATCAAGAACGTCGTATGTCCCAGTTTGTACAAGAAGCCAAAACAATCCGCTTTGACGGTTCTGACTTGATGCCAAGTGCTGTAGGCGCAGGAACGTTCTGGAAAGGTATGACGGATTATGTGAGTGGTACAGCTAATCTAGATGAAGCGATGGCTGAGATTCAATCCGGCTTCAAAAAACAATAGTATCGCAGTATACGCACCATAGATACTATACATGTAGATAGCAGGTATACATGACATGAGTCAGAACGGGCCGATGCTATCGGTCCGCTTTGGCTTGATTAAGGGGGAAAGCCGATGGACGTGCGAGCCAATCAAGGGTCTATGTTGAAGTTGATTTTATTATCGATACTTGTTCCTGCTTTAAACGTAGGCTTGCATTTCTCGATCTTTTTATTTTTTAGAAGCTCGGATCTTCCACCAGTTTTAAATGCTGTACTTGCTGTGATCTGGGGAATATTTGGGATCTATTCGATTTACTGGTCTCTGAACTGGGTGGTTGAACAATACTCGGATAAATGGAAAGAACGCGTCATTCCTTATGTATTTGTAGGACCTGCTGTATTATTGCTAGGTTGGTTGCTATTTTTACCAACACTACGCACGTTATATCTTAGCTTTTTTAATGCCGATTCGACCCGATTTGTAGGGTTGGCTAACTTTGGGGCTGTTTTTACCGACAGACTATTGTTAACAGCACTACGAAATAACTTGCTATGGGTAGTATTCGGAACGTTAGCATGCGTTATTTTAGGAATGTTAGTCGCTGTACTGGCTGACCGTAGTAGCTTTGAACGTCTTGCCAAAGCTATTGTTTTTATGCCGATGGCAATTTCATTCGTAGCCGCAGGCGTGATCTGGAAGTTCATCTATTACTACCAACCAGGCGATGACCAGATTGGTCTACTTAACGCAATTATGGTGCAGTTAGGACTCCAGCCGCAGGGCTGGCTCAGTATGGTGCAACCCTGGAATAACCTCTTCTTGATTGTCATATTGGTCTGGATGCAGACCGGGTTTGCAATGGTTATCTTTTCGGCTTCGATCAAAGGGATACCGGAAGATATGTTGGAAGCTGCGCGGATGGATGGCGCGGGAGAAGTACGTATCTTTTTCAAAATTATGTTACCTGTTATCTCTAGTACAGTGCTTGCAGTTACCACAACGATTATCGTATTTACTCTGAAAATATTCGATGTCGTTATGATTATGACCGGTGGACAGTATGGAACAGAAGTAGTCGCCACTGAATTCTACCGTCAATTATTTATGTATCAAAATGCAGGCTATGGTTCGACGCTTGCGATTGTGTTGCTGATTGCAGTTATTCCGGTGATTATCCTGAATCTGCGCCAGCTTCAGAAGGAGGGAAGCTTCTGATGGCTAAACGAAAAAATAAAGCACCCAAACGCAAAGCGAGTTGGTTGGTTAATACGATTTTAGCGATTATCTGTATTATCTGGTTTATTCCTACACTTGGACTATTGATCTCATCTGTACGTCCGGCAGCAGATATTTTACAAACCGGTTGGTGGACAGTATTCCCTCATCGCCAGTGGGCGACCGAAGAACAGGTGAAACTTCCCAAAGACACTGATCTTCGTCAGCCGATCACCGTCAATGGACAGACATTCAGCGATGATCAACTTAAATCAGGTGTCATGCAAGGGGATAAACGTCTTGTCTGGGAAAATCGCCGTGCACGTACGGTGGATGTTCAGGACAAAAAGTGGAGCGGATTTACACTTGATTTCACTACACAGAACTATGAAACGGTTCTAGGTGGTAAACAGTACAAAATCACGCAACCTGATGGCACTGTCAAAACCGAGCAAGGTAGCGGGATGGGAAGATCGTTCTGGAATACGATCGCTGTTGTTATTCCATCAACAGTCATTCCAATCTTTATTGCTTCTTTTGCCGCGTATGCTTTTGCATGGCTCAAATTTAAAGGACGACGCGTCTTTTTTGTAGTCGTTATCGCTTTACTGGTTGTGCCTTTGCAAGTAGCACTGATTCCAATTTTGCGCGATTATACAGCACTCGGACTAAACGGAACGTACTTCGGGATATGGTTAGCGCATACGGCGTTTGGTCTGCCGCTAATTACGTACTTTATGTACAATTCAATTAGTCAGCTTCCTCGTGATCTGTTTGAATCGGCATACATGGATGGAGCAACCAACTTTACGATTTTCTCCAAATTGATTCTTCCATTATCTGTACCTGCACTGGCTTCGATTAGTATCTTCCAGTTCTTATGGGTATGGAATGATTATCTGGTGTCACTTATCTTCCTCGGTTCTCAACCGGAAGTACAAGTACTATCGATGAATATTGCGAATATGGTTGGTTCGCGTGGTAGTGACTGGCATCTGTTAACCGCAGCGGCATTTGTCTCTATGCTAACACCACTTGCTGTATTCTTTGCATTACAGAAGTACTTTGTACGTGGTCTATTAGGTGGATCGATCAAAGGGTAACACAAGGTCTCAACCAACAGATCATCTATATAAAAACCGCTTTCCGATACTAGGGAGAGCGGTTTTTATATTATTAATATTCTTATCATACAAACTGGAATTTATTGGATTAGAATTGTATCATAAATAGACTACATATAACCAAAAAGGTGGGAAATGTATGAATACCGGTTCGTTGATCATTTCGACTGTATTGTTGGTTATTACGCTACTTGCTGTGTTGTCTATTGTGTATTATAGCTGGCGTAATGGGATCTCACCATTGCCAGCATCGTTGTTGTTACGCAGTAAAGTAGCAGAAGAAGTGTTACGTTTATCTAAAGTACAAGAATTGGATCATCCTCTTTTCAAATTAGAAACAGATGATCCTGCGCAACAATATTCTATAGTTCAACAACATATGGAATACCAAGCACGTCCCAAAACCATTGTAGAAACTGGCTCTGGCTGGGGAACATTAGCGATATTTTTAGCCAGGCATTGCCCGGGTTATCATGTGATAGGTATCGAAAATTCTATTATTCCTTTTTGGATTTCTAAATGGTGGTCTACTTTCGAGAAAGTATCGCTTACATTGATTCGTGGAGATATGTATCGATATCCTTATGAAGAAGCGAATATTATTGTCTGTTATCTGTTTCCAGGAGCGATGAAGCAATTGAGTACTATTTTTCGTGAACGTGCTGTAGCACATACATATATTATTAGTGTTTATTTTGCGTTGCCCGATTGGACACCTGAAAAGATTGTACAATGTGTCGATATTCATCGTACCAAAATTTATATTTACAAAGTAGGCGCATAGCTATTCGATCTTTGCGCAGATATCTCCTCCCAAAATGTATATAAAAAAACACATGCTATCAAATGATCGCATGTGTTGAAGGGTGTAGTTATTATGAAGATAAATTAGTTATGGTCTTTGAAAATACCGAAAGGCTTACCAATGGGTAAAAATGTTTTGCCAAAATGAGTATTCAATACCAGTGCACCTGTGCCATATAAAGACATAATACCAATACCCATCTCTGCATAAGCCGCAAGCGTATGGAAAATATGAGGAGCTACGCCAAACGCATCAAAAGTGAGTCCGAGGAATAACAGATCGATCAAACAGAAAATAATAAATAATACTTTATGTGTTTCCATAGCTCCGATTGTCATAAACAGTACAAATACAAGATAACCTGCAAAAGCAAAGCCTAGTTGCTTACCATCTACATCATTTGCCAGAGCAGTACCGAACACGCCCATTTTGATCATCCAGTTACCTGCCATAGCGAACCAGAAGAAAGCAAATGCTCCAAATGCAGTCGTACCAAATGTATTGTTTCGCTTGGAATCTTGAATACAAGCGAATAATTGAGCGCACGCGCCCAGAAAGATCGCCCAGGGAATTGCATAACTAAGTCCTGTTGTTAGGCCTAGCTTTTGAGAAGAAGCTACCAGAGTAACGATAGCCAGACCGAATAGGCCCAGTGCGCTAGGATCAGCATTGATGATCTTAACATGAGTTTGCGAAGAAGTTTGCATAAGGAATTTAGCCTCCAATAATTGTTAGGTATCTCTAACTTTCATCAGACATACCTCAAGCATTGTACCCGAAAAGACGCAGATAGAAAAGAAATATTATTATTTACATATAAATTATAGAAATACCTGAAATACTACTGTTTATTTATTTCAATTTGGGGAATTATTTGACTATTTCCGGCGCTCAAAACTTGCTATACTGATAGATAAAGTATATTTTATTGATTAAGGTGTGTGAATAAAACAGATGGATTTCAATCTGGATATGAAAACAGTGTTCATTTCACTTGTATTTGGACACATTTTTACTGTCATCTTGATCCGTGCATATCGTCAGAATTATATGAAAGATCGCGCTGTTAATATGTTTTACCTTTCCAAATGGGTACAGGCTATTGCATGGTTTATGTTGATTTTTCGTCATACCGCTCCTGATTTTTTTTCGATCACGGTAGCTAATTCTTTTTTATTTATCGGGGCTGCTTTGGAGACTGCTTCGTTTCTGGTGTTACAAAAAGCATTTTCTAAACAAATTCGCAATCTGTATATTGGCTATACCACGATAACGATTATCGGTTTTGTATCGATATACTTCTCAGGTGTAACAGAAACTACTCGTATTATTTATGCTTCTATCGCTACCTCTCTATTTATCCTTTATCCTGCCTACCGTATGATCTCAGACCGACAAGCATCTTCACTTCAACATTTGATGGGTTATCTGTATAGTATCGTTGTGATTAGTCTATGGTTTAGAGCTGTATTTGCTATGTATTTCGGTGATATTGTTGGCTTATTTACAATCGGGATGTATCAAACGTTTACGTTTCTGTCGCTTTATTTGATTATGATTTTGGGAAATACAGGCTTTGTACTGTTATCTAAAGAGCAGGCGGATGTTGATCTTATACGTATTGCCAGCTATGACGATCTGACAGGTATATTGAATCGGCGTACCTTTATGATCCAAAGTAAAAATTGTATCTATGGATTAGCCAAAAAGCAGCAATTCGTATCGTATCTTTTATTTGATATTGATCATTACAAAGCTATTAACGATACGTATGGTCATCATATTGGCGATCGTGTGTTACGGGATATGGCGATACTGGTCACAGAGCAACTAGAAGAACAAGCGATATTCGGAAGATATGGTGGAGACGAATTTGCTATTTTACTACCTGATACAGATGAACAGCGATCTACTCAAATTGCCGAACAACTTCGTTCTACGATTGAGCATCATCGTTTTCATGCTTTGCCTTTGTCGTATACGATTAGTGTCGGGATGGTCACAGTATTAGCTACCAAAGATACTCAACTGGGTACGTTATATCAACATAGTGATCGCGCATTATATGAAGCCAAATACGCTGGTCGTAATCGCGTAGCACGAAGTTTATTAGCTGTGCAAGAAGAGAGCGGATAACAATGATATGGTTACATATCGAAAAAAAGCCCTACAATCACTTGATGTGGTTGTAGAGCTTTTTTTGACATAGAAGTACATATTTTATGATTTGTTTTGTTGACTGTTATAGTAATAGATATTTTTAGTAATATCTTTCATTGCTTCGCCTGTAGCTTGCAGACGATCAATAACTTCTGTAAATGAACCTACAAGTGTAGCTTGTTCTTGAGAAGAAGTTGTGATCTGTGTGATTTCATTTTCCATTTGACGGATAGACTCTTGTACATCACGAAGCGCTGTTTCAATATCGCCTGTAGCTTTTTTAGAGTTAACAGACAATTTACGAACTTCAGTCGCAACAACACCGAATCCGGCACCAAGTTCTCCTACACGAGCAGCTTCAATTGCAGCATTCAAACCAAGCAAATTGGTTTGTTCGGAGATATCTTTGATTAAGATCGCAACTTCATTGATTTTACTTGATTTTTCAACAGTTGTTTTCGTGTTTTGCAAAATTTGCTCACTGGTTGCTTGTAGTTGCTGTGCATGAGCGGCGATATGTTGCACCATATCAACAAGATTTTCCGATACTGATACGTTTTCAGTCATAACGCCTTGTAGATCTTCTTGAGTTCTTTGATCATAGCTGATCGTCATAACGCCAACGATTTGACCATTTTCATGGATAGGCACGTTGATACCTTCAAGAGAAACACCGAACATTTCTTTAGGAAAAGGAGTGATCGATGGATTTACTTTATCGGTAATGCCAGCAAAATTTTCAAAGCCAGGAGCTAAAGGACCATCAGATACAAATCCTAGATCAATACCTCCGAATTGTTCGTAATAGAGGATTTTTTCATGATCATACAAACAGATTGTAGCGCGCTCACGTAAAAGTTTTCCGATGTATGGCAAAGAGGTTAATAGTGCTTTCATTACTGGCATAGTTCTAATCATCCTTTTCGTACTCAATTTTTGATAGTATCTATATGTATTACTATCGGACAGATGAGTCTTATAATAAAGACTTATCTTTTTGAGGTAGTCTGGTAGCAAATAATAAAAATAAAAAACTCTAATACCAATTAGAGCTTTTTATTCCAAAGAAACTCTAGTGAGATAAGGGAAGTAGATAGGCTGAGATTATTTTTTATGAGGGACGCTATAGCGGTATAGATTATCGGTGATTGATTTCATTTCTGTACCTGCTGCTTGCAAGCGTTCAATAACGTCTGTAAATGAACCAACGAGAGAAGATTGTTCTTGAGAAGATGTTGTGATTTGAGCAATTTCATTTTCCATATGGCGAATAGATTCTTGTACATCACGAAGAGCAGTTTCGATATCACCGGTAGCTTGTTTGGCATTAACTGACAATTTTCGCACTTCAGTCGCAACAACACCAAATCCTGCGCCAAGTTCCCCTACACGAGCGGCTTCGATCGCTGCATTTAGACCAAGCAAATTGGTTTGTTCAGAAATGTCTTTGATCAATGTAGCGACTTCATTAATTTTACTCGATTTTTCAACAGTAATCTTACTGTTTTGCAAAATTTGTTCGCTGGTTGCTTGTAATTGTTGAGCATGAGCAGCAACATGTTGCACCATATCTACAAGACCATTAGCAGCGGATACATTTTCTTTTAAAACAGAATCCAGATTTTCTTGAGTGGTTTTATCATAACTAACAGAAAGAACAGCGATAAGTGTACTGCCATCATAGATAGGCACGTTGATTCCTTCTAAAGGCACTCCAAACATTTCTTGAGGATAATGAACGATTGAAGGATTTACTTTATCGGTTAAACCAGAAAAATGATCAAATCCGACTGGAAGAGCATCACCTGTTTTGAAACCAAGATCGATTCCGTCTAGCTGTTCATAATAAAGCATATGCGTTTGATCATACAAGCAGACTGTTGCTCGTTCTCTCAAAATTTTTCCAATGTAAGGCACAAACATTAACAAAGAATTGGTCATACTCATGTGTCAATCACCCTTTAATCTCAAATTTATAGTATTCATATTCCTATACTATCGGAATGTTAAACGTTGGACTTAAGGGTAATCGCGCATAAAACAAGTAAAATCAGAAGAAATCTACAATTTAAATTTTAAATTTTAACTTTTATATACAGGGAAAGAAATTTATTTACAAAACTAGAAGCAATGTTATGGTTTGGACAAGGCAAAGAATTACATATGGTAGTAGAACTGATTTATTTAGAAGCGTCTGGCAAATACCTTTTCTGTTTTTTCTAAGTGAGCTTGCCGTTGTTCCAATGTTCGTTTTTCCATACCGGAATAGTTATACCATTTTAGAGAGTGAATTCCCATTTTGCGAAAAGTTCCGCGAAATACCATTTTTGTAATCGGATTGCCGAATAGCCAGCGATAAATATAAGTAGGAGTAGCCATAACAGTGAGTAAAGAGACACCTTTTAAATGGGGAAGTAAGCACTTGAACGGACGTCCAGGGGTGGGTTCACTATATACGATTTCTTTGGCAAACACTTTATCGAGAAATCCTTTCATTAGAGCAGGCATACCTTCCCACCAGATAGGAAAAATAAAGATCAGATGATCTGCAACCATCAGACGTTGTTGATAATCAGCAATTAGAGGATCAATACTCTCTTTTTTGCGCCACGAAGTTAGATCAGTAGCAGACATTACAGGATTGAATCCATCCTGATGCAGATCCACCAAATCGACGGTATGTCCTCCTGCATGTAGACCTCGTGTAACAGCAGCAAGTAAAGCAGCCGAGTAGCTTCGTTGATGAGGAATATTTGCTGAAGCACCACTTCCATAGGGGTGATCGAACACAATCATAATATTCATAGGTAAAACACCTTTCTTTTTGTTTCTTAGAAACTAAATTGTTTATTAGATACAATATATATTTATTGTTTCTGATTGTCAATAATGTTTCTTGGAATATATCAATTTCAAAAAGTGATTGGTATACTAACAACAGCAACATAATCAGAAGAAATAAATACTAAAAAATACAAACATTTTGAATTAAATAAAGGGGAACTGACTATTATGAATCATGAGATAGAACAAAAATTACTGATTACTGAAATCATAGATCATATCGATGCGATCCAGAAACGATTTCAAGCAGAAGGAGAAGATGAAGAAAAAAGATGGATGATGATGCAGACTTCTGATACTGGTGTGATTGAATTTCT
This sequence comes from Paenibacillus nicotianae, assembly GCF_042681745.1. Taxonomy (NCBI): domain Bacteria; kingdom Bacillati; phylum Bacillota; class Bacilli; order Caryophanales; family Paenibacillaceae; genus Paenibacillus; species Paenibacillus nicotianae. Next base: position 254,419 of record NZ_JBHUGF010000011.1, read on the forward strand.
GCAAGTGGCGACAGTACAGATGCTTCATGTACTGGATGCGATAGGAGAATTAGAACCTACCAATGGGATAAGCATCTCCAAGCAATACAATATTCCTAGAGGAACCGTCTCCAAAATCACCAGACGATTAGCAGAAATGGATATGATTCTTGTAGAACCTTTGCCTCATAATAAAAAAGAAGTTCTGTTTCGCTTAACCTCTCAGGGGAAAAAAATATTTACGTTACATCAACAACTGCATCAACATATCAATCAAAATGTACGCCATTTTCTTAATCAATATCAAATAGAACAGATGCGCTTTCTGTTGACATTGATGCAAGAAGTAATGAAAACATCGTGGGTGGACATAAACGAGGGGCAGGACAAGCCGCTTCAAAATAAATCGACTCATTTCCCTACAAATGAAGTGGAATATTCACGAGAGTTAGAAGAAAAAAATGAAATTTTTGCGATGTTACAACAACTAGATGCCAACAAGTTGAATCGAGCCAAACAGCTTATCCAGCTCGCCTTTTTTGAAGAGTAAGCCAAATAATAGAGAACGAAAAAATCCCTTTCATATTAGTAAGAGCACATTCATCTGCGAAAGATGTTTTTGTACTCTGAATAAATGAAAGGGATTATATTCAATCTTGCTGTATACATTTATCGTTGTTAGTGAGACTACTTTGTAGGAGCAGTAGCTTGCTCCAGCGCTTCTAAATAGGCAAAAGCTTCTTCATTGGTAGTGCCACACATTTCCAATGAAGCAGGCAATCCACCACAGACATCTGGACGTTCGGGTCGACCGAACAATCCGCAACGACGTTCTGCGGTCAATTGCGGACAAGGGACTCCAGCAGGCTTACCTTCTGGCATACCCGGAATCGGTGAAGAGATAGAGATTGCGATACAACAGGCGGCACAGCCAACCCGACATTCCATAATAATTCACTCCAATATTTAATACACGATCACTCTATTTATTTCCATACATCCTGAGCAATATGGATAACATGACGTAGTTTATCCCATTGCTGTTCTTCTGTCAGTAAATTACCTTCTTCTGTAGAAGCAAATCCACATTGTGGACTCAAGCACAGTTGATCTAAATTAACGAATTTGGACGCAGCATCAATCCGGCGCTTGATATCGTCAGGATTCTCCAATTCACCGTATTTAGAAGTAATCAGACCAAGCACAATTTGCAAGTTTGGACGCTTCACAAAGCGTAACGCATCGAATGATCCTGAACGCTCATCGTCATATTCCATAAATAATCCATCCAGATCCAGTCCATCCAAAATCGTTTCGGCTGCACCATCATAACCGCCAGATGCTGCCCATGTCGAGCGGAAGTTCCCGCGGCAAATATGCATGGTAATCGTCATATCAGCCGGACGATTGGCGACAGATTGATTGATCAATTTAGCAGCATCAGCCAGCATTTGATCAGGGTCTTTGCCATCGCTGCGTAATTTGGCTTTGGCTTCTTCTGAAAAGAAAGCTGCCCACGATGTATCATCCAATTGCAGATAGCGACAACCTGCATCGTAAAAAGCACGAATCGCTTTTTGGTACGCTTCGGCTAGATCATGTAACAACACATCATGATCACGATACAGATCAGTCTGAATTTGACCGCGGAATAATAACATATTTGGACTTGGAATCGTCATTTTGGCGGTATGCCCTGTACTAACTACACTGTGAAGAAATTTGTAATCTTCTAAATGAGAGTGTGTAGTAAAGTCGATTTTGCCTGTGACTTTGACGCCATGTGCTTTGGTCGTTGTATTGTGAAATTGAATACCACCTTCGGTATCATATCCTTCTACACCATCCAAACGTTCGAGAAAGTCAAAGTGCCACCATGCCCGGCGAAATTCACCATCGGTAATCGATAATAGACCAATTTCTTCTTGTTTGGCAACGATGCGGCGAATTTCTTCATTTTCTATCGCGCGTAATTGTTCTGCATCCAGTGTACCGTTAGTCAATTCTAGACGGGCTTGTTTGATCTTATCTGTGCGTAAAAGACTGCCTACTTGATCTGCGCGAAAAGGCGCTACTGTGCGTTGAAGAGAAGTAGAAAATGTCATCGTATCATTACCTGCTTTCTATAGAATATAAAAATGTTATCGTATATTACGCTTGATTTGTTTTTGCAAATAATTGTGTGATTTCTACAATGACTTCTGTAGCTTTGACCATATTATTGACAGATACATACTCGTATTTGCCATGATAATTTTCGCCACCTGTAAAAATATTCGGTGTAGGCAGACCCATATACGATAATTGAGCACCATCTGTACCGCCACGAACCGGTGTAATATGAGGTTCCACACCTACATTTTTCATCGCTTGTCCTGCAATATCAACAATATGTTTTACAGGTTCGATTTTTTCACGCATATTATAGTACTGATCTTTCATATCGATCAAGATATTGTTTTCACCGTATGTTTGTCTAAATTCTTCTACAATACTATTCAGAAGATTTTTTTTGTGATCGAAATCTTCCCGTTTGAAATCACGAATAATATAAGACAATTGCGTTTCTTCTACATCACCATTGATTGAAGACAGGTGGAAGAATCCTTCATAGCCTTCTGTAAATTCAGGTGCTTCTCCTGCGGGTAGACGACGATGCAACTCCATTGCAATCTTGGCTGCATTGACCATTTTATTTTTGGCTGTACCTGGATGTACATTACTTCCTTTGCACGTGATTTTCGCTGCTGCCGCATTAAATGTCTCGTACTCTAGTTCTCCAAGAGGGCCACCATCAACCGTATACGCATACTCTGCACCAAATTTAGCGACATCGAACAGATGAGGGCCACGACCAATCTCTTCATCCGGTGTAAAAGCGACTCTGATTTTGCCATGCTTGATCTCTGGATGATCAATTAGATAGTGCATCGCTGTCATAATCTCAGCAATCCCTGCTTTGTTATCTGCACCAAGTAGTGTTGTTCCATCGGTAGTGATCAATGTATGACCTTTGTATTGCTCCAATTCAGGGAAATCTTTGGGAGATAATACAATGCCTTCATTTGCGTTAAGTAAAATATCGCCACCGTTATAATTTTCAAGCAGTTGGGGCTTTACATTTTTACCTGTAAAATCTGTTGCTGTATCCACATGAGCTAAAAAGCCGATAACAGGCGCAGGTTGATCTGTATTTGAAGGTAAAGTTGCCATCACATAACCGTTACCATCTAATGTGACATCTTCCATACCGATCTGTTCTAATTCTTCTACCAATTGATGAAGCAGTGTCCATTGTCCAGGTGTAGAAGGGCATGTCTCACTGTCCTCATTGGATTGTGTATCGATTTGCACATAAGAAGTTAAGCGATCAATCAGTTCGTTTTTCACAGTATAAAAAGCTCCCTTCGGCTGGTGGTATAAATAGTATGTATTTATTTTATCATGAATTGGCGGATCATCCCAAAAGGAGATTGAGATCAGAACAATCTAGATAGAGAATAAGCCTATACATAAAAAGGTCTGAAGCTATCCATCACGAAGATGAAGAACGTTCAGACCTTCTATATCAAGTGCTATAGTCAGCAGTCAAAATAATAATCTAATTACGGCGTACTGTGCGAATTACTCATCACATGAGAAGCAGGATGTTGAGAATCTTGAGATTGATGACCTTCTGGAAATTCATGTTGCTTACCATTTTTGATCATCCGTTTTAAGTGACGGCGGAAAGCATACATCACCCATAGATGAACTTTGGCTTGTGTAAATTTGTAAATAAACCAGGGTAACGATGGAAGATAATCATGAATAGCAATAACACAATCCTGTGTGCCTGGAACCTGTAGAAATTCCAATCGTCCTTCATGATTTTCTTTTGTTTTGGTAAATGCTCCGCCGGTAATATGGTATACCGCACTATCTTCACTGCTCAATTCAGGAGAATACGTTAACTCCAAAATAGGTTGACGGGAAGGGCGAATATACACGCGATAAATACTGCTACCGTCGTATTCGGTGCGGATCAACCATTTGGCGATACCGCCTAGCCATTTCATATAGTATTTACCAGCCCAATCGGCATTTTTGCCATCCGGTAAAACAACACGCTGAATCGAACGCACATCAGATACAGATTCTGTTTTATGCTCAGAAGAAGAGCTAGAGTGCTCTTTTTTCTCTTGCGCTTTTTCTTTTTCCTTCTCTTCTTCTTCCAGTGCAGATTTGGCAGACTCTTCAAATGTAATCTGCCCATCGCTAATACCTTCTACTTTGCGTTCAGGATTAGCGACCATTGGATGCGCTAGACTTTCTACTAAAGGATAGACCATTTCTTTAGGCATACCAGTAACCAATGTGACCCACAGACGAGACAGATGAATCGTCAAAAAAGGAACATCATGGAACGAACGCTTCTTGTCCATCACTTCTGCGGTTTTCATCATCATTTGTTTGTACGTCATAATATCAGGGCCACCCACATCTATCGCACGATCATACAATTCATTACTGCCGATGCTCTTTTTCAATGCTTGCAGTACATCAGACAATGCAATCGGATGTGTTTCTGTACGTGTCCATGTTGGCAGTGTCATAATCGGTAATCGTTGAACTAACTTCGCCAGAATAGGGAACGAGGAGCCCTGTGGCCCAACAATCAATCCTGCACGAATTGTTGTCACCGGTACTCCATACGAACCTAGAATCTGTTCTACTTCTAGACGACTGCGTAAATGGCGGGATAAGTGTTCGCGTGGTACTCCTTCAGGAATAATGCCGCTTAAATACACAATTTGTTTGATGCCATTTTTTTTGGCTGCTCTAGCAAAATGGTCTGCTAAAATCACGTCCATATCTTCAAAATGAGCCTGGGTCAACTTGGCAGTCGGCATCATAGAATGTACAAGATAAATAGCATAATCTGCACCTTTGAGCGCCTTCTCTGCATCGGATATTGAGAATAGCTCACAAGAACGCCATTCAACATGCTCACTGTTTTCTTTGTCATCGCCATGTCTGGATAAAGCAATTACATCATACTCATCGGTTAGCCGCTTCAGCAAATTATGCCCAATATAACCGCTTGCTCCTGTTAAGGCAATTTTAGGACGCTGTTGTGTGTTCGCTGATAGGCTTTCTATTTTCTCCATATCCATTATCTCCACCCCTGTTCATTTAAAAGTCTGTAGCTTTTACATACCCGATTTTTGAATTCTTCAACCTTAGGTTTATAGATTGACATAGCGACTAAAGACCTATTTGATTGACAAAAGAACACGTTAAAAAGTATACTCTAAATCGTTAAGTATAAGCGCTTATACTTTTGAAAAGCTATAATTTATTATGTTATTATTTGAATAGAGATAAAAAGTAGAACTGGAATGCACTACAATAACGCAAGTGTTATTACTTGCCATACCTTATCGATCAGGAGGAAATGAACATGAATACTCAGAAATCGATCAAACAAGTTATATTTACAGCGACATTAACCGGTGTATTAGCTGTTGGCACACTGGGAGTAAGCAGTGGCGTATCTTCTGTACAGACAGCATCTGCTGCTACAACGAGTAAAGTGACTGCTAGCGATAGCCAAATGGCTTTGAAAACATTAAATAGCTTTTACAAGCCAGCTTTGAAAGGTCAATTCCCGGGCAATGCAAGTGCATTTACTGTCGGTAAAACAACAAGAGATCAAGTAGTCAAAGCTTTTGGCAAGCCTGATCAAGCGATGAAAGACTCAGACGGATTTGATGTATACCATGCAGAGATGGGTAACCCTGGCTATGCATTCAATTACAAATTAACAAAGATTCGTGAAATGCGTTATATGGGAACCAGTGTAGAACGCCAGACGAATATTGGCGGTATTACGATGAAAATGTTACTCAAAAACTGGTATACACCAACATCTACCACTACGATCAAAAATGGAAAAGCAAAACAAACCAAAGTGACGTATGTTCGTGGAGCATATCAGTTAGAATTTATTTTTAACAGCAGTACAGAGCTAGATCATATCAACCTACGTGAAAAAGGTGTATAACCTAAAACTCAAGCTGAATTGAATATATGCTGGATATACGCTTATTATCGAACAGAAAAAGCACTGAACATATGTTCAGTGCTTCTTTTTTTGCTTTCTGCAAGCATCGTCTTTTATTGCTGACAGATTATTAAATTGTCATTGGTTTGAATTATTTACAATGAAGTAAATGAAGATCAATGTATACCGAGTCTCATTCGATAGCTGAACATTACGTTGGTGACTCCACCGCGAAAATAATCATCAGCCATCGCTTGAAAAATTTGAATTTCAGACTTTAGATAATCGGAATTTAATTTTAGCGCTGCTTGAATTCCGCCCTGACTTAGCAAAATACCTACATACCGCTCTGCACTACAAGGTTCGATATGATGGAATACAATTTCTTTCGTAAATCGGAAATGTCCACTTTGCTCAATCTGTTGCAAGTGATTATCTTTGTCTCGCTTGCGCGCGACTTGCTCGGGGTTGGCTTGCTCTGCAATAATCCGTTCAGAGATCGCTAATAAATTGATATATTCACGCTCTAATTGCCAGTTCACTGTTGGTGGCCAATCACAATCATAAGCGGCAAAAATGCCACCGGGTACCAGTACACGAGCAATTTCTTTTAGTGTACTTTTCGGTTCCATCCAGTGAAACGACTGCGAACAAGTGACGATATCTGTACTGTTGGAGTCCAATGAGAGCTGATTGGAGTATCCTTGTTCAAATGAAATGTGATCTGCTTGTGTAGTGAGACTCAGCTTATAACGTGCTTTATTTAACATATCTTGATTGGGTTCGACCCCAATAATACGATTCGCTCGATCCCGCCAAATAAACGAAGATAACCCTGTACCACAGCCTACATCAACAACTAATCTAGGTTTCTTTTGCAAATAGTTAGAAAGAATATCTACCACAAGACTAGGCGCCGTCGGACGATACTGATCATACACATCTTCAAAACCGGAAAATCGTTCGATATTGTTGATCGAATTATTTTCAGGGATAGTCATAACAGATACTGCCTCCTTGTCTGAATGTACTTTGTTCTATTATAAAGGAGAAAGAAACAGCTCTACAGGAAAAATAGAAATAATATGCAAAAATAATTTTTTGCACTTATAAAAGTCATATAATATATTAAAGAATAAGATGTATATATTATTTATATTGAAAGGAGGATTGAACATTATTGGGATCAAGAAAAAGCTTGATTTTTCAGAGTTAATAGTTCATATGAAGGATAAAGGAATCCAGTTTAATCTTCCTTCTTTAGAAACACCAGAGCATATTCTGGAACACTCAAATTACTATTATAAGTTGTCTGCTTATCGAAGTAATTTTCCTAAGGATAATAAAGGAAAATATATTCATTTAGATTTTCAGCACCTTGTTGATTTAGCAAGTATTGATATGCAACTTAGATACACTCTTCTTCAAATGACGCTTGATATTGAACATTTTTTAAAAACAAAAATATTAGCTGATATTACTAAAAGTCAAGAAGATGGATATACCATTGTAGATAGGTTTTCGCAAAAAATAGGTAAAAGTTCAGAATCTTTTTTTGATCATATTAGATACGCAAGTAGACATTATAATTATGATCTTTACCTAAAAAGAAAAAACGATTTATCGATATGGGTATTATTTGAAATTATAACCTTTGGAGAATTTGTTAGATTTGTGGAGTTTTATTACGAACATGAGCATCAAAATGAATATATAGAAATTGCTTCTATTATAAGATACGTAAAGAATATTAGAAATATATGTGCTCACAGCAGCCCTATTTTAATAAAATTAAATGAGCAAACTTTAACACATGATAGACAATCAAAGTATATTAAATTATTTGTTGGGAAAGTCCCAACTATTAGCAAACATACAAGAAAGAAAAGATTAGAAAATCAAAGAATACATGATCTATCAGCTTTATTATATTGTCACTCAACCTATATGCTCAGTAGCGGAGTTAGGAAAAAGCGAAATGATGAATTACAATTAATTATGCAAAGAATTAAGAAAAATATTCACTATTATAATAAAAATCAATTACTGCAAAGTATTTTTGATTACATTCATAAACTGGTTGATTTTATTGTAGACTAAGCTTAAAATAAGTCTAAGGAAAAAATCACTTTTGTGATTTGTACGAGCGGTCGCTGTCAGCGACCGCTCTTAGTTTTTTATAGAGTTTTTTTTACATTATATAGGGTACATAAATTAAACTATAGTATGTCTATTGACATATTACCTATCAACTTATTGTTTTTAAGTATTTTCGATTTGGGATAAGAAGTGATATGATTTAGGGAATAATTGTTTAAGGAGACATAAACCATGACTATAGAGATCAAGATCGAGCAGACAACGAATAAAAAAGAGAAACCGTCCTCTATGGATGGAGTAGTATTTGGTACACAATTTACAGATCATATGTTTATTTTGGACTATGATGCTGGACAAGGTTGGCATGATGCACGTATTGTTCCGTATCAACCGATTATGATGGATCCGGCAGCGAAAGTATTCCATTATGGACAAACGATTTTTGAAGGGCTCAAAGCGTATGCAACAGAAGATGGACGTGTCCTCATGTTCCGTCCTACGAAAAATATAGAGCGTCTAAACATTTCTAATGAACGTATGAGTATTCCAGAAGTTGATCCTGAATTAGCACTTGAAGCTTTGCGTCAGTTGATTCTGATCGATCGTGAATGGATTCCAGAAGGTGAAGGCAATTCGCTATATGTGCGTCCATTTGTAATCGCAACAGAACCAACACTAGGCGTATCTCCTTCACGTCAGTATAAATTTATGATTATCCTTTCACCTGTAGGTGCTTATTATGCAGAAGGCATCAATCCGGTTAAAATTTTTGTTGAGTCCAAATATGTACGTGCTGTTCCCGGCGGTGTAGGTATGGCAAAAACAGCAGGTAACTATGCAGCAGGTCTTAAAGCGCAAGAAGGCGCTACAGAGCTGGGCTATTCTCAAGTGCTGTGGTTAGATGGTGTACATCGTAAATATATTGAAGAAGTCGGTAGTATGAACGTCTTTTTCAAAATTAACGGTATCGTAGTCACCCCTGCACTGAATGGTAGTATTTTAAGCGGAATTACGCGTGATTCGATTATCCAATTGCTCAAGCACTGGGATATTCCTGTGGAAGAGCGTATTCTTTCGATCGATGAATTGGAAGAAGCACACAAAGAAGGCAAGCTAGAAGAAGCATTTGGTACAGGTACCGCAGCCGTTATTTCTCCGATGGGCGAACTAAACTGGCAAGGTGAAAAAATGGTCATCAACGAAGGCAAAACAGGCGAATTGTCTGCCAAGTTGTATGAGACATTAACCGGTATCCAAAAAGGTGTAGCCGAAGATCCATTTGGTTGGACGATAGAAGTTAAAGCGTAAACTGAATAATATAGTTATCTATGAGCGTATCCTCTAAACAGGATGCGCTTTTATTTTTTCACATGTTTCCGATAAGTAATTTGCTAGAATTCGTAGACAAAGCCCGGTGCTATCGCTATGATAAATACGACAAATCTATATATTTTATTGTCCAAGGTGCAGATACGAATATGATTTTGTATCCGCTTAAAAGGGAAGTCCGGTGTATTCCGGCGCGGTCCCGCCACTGTAAATGCTGAACAGCTCCCGAATCGAGCCACTGTTGCATGAAGCGATGGGAAGGTTAGGAGGATGTGATGAAGCATAGCCAGGAGACCTGCCTTGCGAGCAATCGTTTCTACCGTCTTCGGAGCAAAGAGGAGAAACAGTCTATCATTCTAAGCCTATATCGTTATAGGCGGTGAACTGTTGTGCTGTTATGCCTTTGAAGTCACTTCCGTTGAAGTGGCTTTTTTATGTTGCATTGTCGTTATGTCCATTTTACTAAAATAAGAAAGAAGGTCTGACATGAAATCATCCCTATCCCGTCAGTGGGTCGCTATGATCTTAACACTGGTGCTTACGATCGCTACATTAGTACCATCCGGTGTATTTTCTACTTCTGCGTATGCAGCAGATGAATCGAATCCTACGACAACGACTGTATCTCAAGCGGTCTACACTTCTAATGATTCTTCTAGTAACAATTCAACTTCCAATACGAACGTCACCCAATCTGTATATGGTCAAGCTATTGCGCAAGCGATGCAATATATCGATGCTAATGGTGGAGTCGATGGTGATTGGATTGCAGTCAGCTATGCACGCACAGGGAAAGCCATTCCTGCTAGCTATTACAGCAGTCTAAGAACGGAAGTAAAAAATCTATGTGCTCAAGCGAAGCCTTCGGTAACCGAATTAGCACGAATGGCGATTGCAGGTACATCTGTAGGTTTGAACGCAACGAATATTTCCGATTGTAATTTGATCGAAAAATTATACAATCATGCGAATATCAATCAACAAGGTGTTAATGGGCCGATGTTTGCCCTGATTGCGCTAGATTCTGGTACATATCAAGTGCCTAATGATGCCAAGCAAGGACGCGATACACTCATCGATAGTGTAGTGGCAGCGATCAACGGGCCGCAAATGTCGGTAGATTATTATGGGATGGCACTTAGTGCTTTAGCTCCGTACAAAGATCGTGCGGATGTACAGACAGCAGGGCAAAAAGCTGTCGATTGGTTGATACAGAAATCAGACGATTCCAGCAGTGAATCGATAGCCCAGGAAATTATTGGTCTAGCTTCATTTGGAATCAATCCAACCGATGTGAAATTTGAGAAAAATGGAAAATCGTTAATCGATCGTTTACTTGCTTTTCAAAATAGTGATGGTGGGTTCCGTCATGAACTGACTGCAAGTGCATCAGACAAAGCTTTTTCAACCGATCAAGCTTTACGAGCATTAGTAGCTTATGATCTATATACCAGCAATGCAGGAGTACTGTATACGAATCCGAATCCTCCTGTAGCACCACAACCTGAGCCAGAACCAACGCCTACGCCTGAACCAGAGCAAGGCACCAAAGTACAAGCGAGCGTTACTGTAGAAGGGCCTTCTGCTCCTGTAACCACAGGGGTAACTAAAGCCGTCTATGCACTGGATGCTCTTCAAAATGTAGCTTCACAAAATGGAATTAAATTAACAATTGCGAGTGCTTCTTTTGGTAAATATGTAACAGGCATCGCCGATATTAATAGTGGCGATCTTGATCCATCGAGTGGTTGGTTATTCGCTGTCAAACGTGATGGTCAATGGATATCACCAGATGTAGGTATGGATGCATTTGTATTAGAACCTTCGGATCAAATATATGTGTATTTTGGAGCTTACGGCATCTCATTAGTAGAGTCTGTCAGTACATCACCTGCTGTACCCAAAGCAAGCAGTGGCTTCAATATCACGGTACAAAAAGCAGATTGGATATGGAATAACGATACATTTACCAGTGACAAAGTAGTAAGCCCTGCGGCAAATGTACAAGTACAAGTCGGTAACCAAACCGTTACAACCAATGCACAGGGTGTGGCTTCATTTAACAAAATGAATGCAGGATCATATACGGTAGCTGTCACAGGATACCAGAATAATAATGTACCTTTCATTGTTCGCAACACATCTACCTTAATTGTTGCAAGTGATAACAGTACAGGTGGAAATACAACAACACCTACAGCCAATACGATTACGATGTCAGTTACAGGTGACAGTACTATTTTGCCTACGACTTCGATTACATTGCAAAATAGAGATACTGCTTTTAGCGTATTATTACGTCAGTTAGGTGCAAGTCGTGTAAGTTATAGAGGTAGCGGTGCTACTGCATATGTAACAGCTATCGATGGATTAAGCGAATTTGATAAAGGCCCATTAAGCGGTTGGGTGTATACAGTCAATGGACAACAACCGAACACAGGCGCAGGAGCGTATACGTTAAAAGCTGGAGATAATCTAGCATGGCGTTATAGCGATGGTACAGCTACTGTTTCTGGTGGCGGTGGCGGAAGTGTCAATAACAGTCTGGGTGTCGCTTTCCCGGCAACGATTCCTTCGCAAGTAGAAAGTGAATTGTCTCAACTGAAAATCAAATCTAACAATCAATTAACTGTCAAAGAAGCAGGGCAGTCAAGCACCGTACTGAACTCGGGTTCTCCAATGAGTGCAACTACAGCCAATTCGATAGCCAAAGCGTTAGCATCTGCGGCAAAAGTGACAGTTAGTAAAGAAGTCACTGCGGATCAGAAAGCGACACTGGCCGATTCAGCAGGTAAAGTACAATTTATCGTGCCAGCCAATAGTGTGAAGAGTAATACTACAATTGGCATAGAAGAAGAAATGGCTAGTCGTCCAGAGCTTGTATCCAGTCTGTATGAATTTACACCAAAAGGACAACAGTTTGAAAAACCGGTATATCTTTCATTCAAAATTCCTGTCTATGCCAATACAATGTCCAGCCTAACGATTGCATGGCTTAATGAACAGACCAATCAATGGATTCCTGTTCCAACAGCATTAGATGCCAAAACAGGTATTATCACAGGAGCAGTCTCTCACTTTACCAAATATGCGGTTATCAACAAAAATGTATTAGCAAGTTCAGCAGACTTGCAACAATTAACAACAGATATCAATGCCACAGTCAAAAATGTACTATCTCACAACCCGCTAACCGAATGGGAAGCTGTAGGAATTGTGCGTGCAGGTGGAACATTACCAGCTAGTTATCTAGCTAATGCAACTGCTCAAGTCAAAGAATCAGCAGGTACATTCCGCAAAGTGACCGATCTGGAACGATTGATTCTAGGAATCAAAGCAGCAGGTGGCAATCCAACATCTGTGAGTGGTGTGAACTTAATCGACAAAATGGTCAATCATGACAAAATGACAGCTCAAGGAACCAATGGGGCAATCTTTGCACTGATTGCGCTAAATAGTGACAATTATACAGTGCCTTCAACAGCTACATGGAACAAAGAAAAGCTAGTGACATGGTTGTTAAACGCACAAAATAGCGATGGTGGATTCCCACTGGCAACAGGTGAAGCGAGCAGTGTAGATATGACAGCAATGGCAATTGCTGCTCTTGCACCTGAACGCACACAGAGCAAAGTTCAAACAGCGATCGACCAAGCGGTTCAATATCTGTCTGCACAACAGCAAGCCAACGGAGGATATTCTGCTTATAATGATGATAGTAGCGAAAGTGTATCTCAAGTGATCGTTGCTTTAACATCAGCAGGTATCAATCCGAAAGACGCACGCTTCACCAAGTCCAATAGTGACCTGATCACACGTCTAAGTCAGTTCCGTCAAGTCAATGGCACTTATAGCCATACTGTGGGTGGTGCAAGCGATAATATCGCTACTGAACAAGCATTACTTGCTCTAGTTGCATATCAACAGTATATGAATAGCGGAAATACGATTTATAATTTAGCAAATACTTCTACCCAACCTGTAGATACAGGAACAAGTACAACTGTTCCATTTACAGATGAAAATACGATTTCAGCATGGGCTTCTGATGCTGTACATCGTGCTTATGATACAGGGTTGATGTTAGGCGTTAGTGATCAGCAGCTTGTATTTGCTCCTAAACAGCAACTAACACGTGCTCAATTTGCCGCATTAGTGGTTCGTTTGACCGGAGCTACAGAGTCAGCGAATACCTCTTCAAATGGAGCGACATTTAAAGACGTATCGGCTAATCAGTGGTATTATCATGCAATCATGACTGCCAAAAATAAAGGTATTATTACAGGCGTTAGTGCAACATCATTCCAACCGAATCAGCCGGTATCCCGTCAAGATATGGCTGTGATGTTAACTCGTGCGTTGGGGCTTCAAGGAACATCGACAGCTTCTTTTGCAGATCAAGCGAAGATCGGTAGTTATGCACGTAACGCAGTTAGCGCTGTAGTGAGTAATGGAATTATGGTGGGTGCCAATAACAAATTCGATCCTCAAGCCAAAGTAACACGTGAAATGGCAGCCGTTGTTGCGATCAATGTACAGAAGATGGCGCAAGCGAACTAATTTTACGGTAAAATAAAAGAAACACTGTATTACACAAATAGCGGAACGGGGATCATAGTGTCCAGCGTTCCGTTTTGTGTATGTAAGGAGGATATTTATCGCGATGAGCAATCAACATACTCGTAAAGAGCATAAGCAACAGAATAATCATACTTTGCCCACGTCAACTTCTGTTCAGCGCTCAGGCAAATTTTTAAGCATGCCAGTAGCTTTTGTAGCGGTGTTGTTGACGTTGTTATTGATCAGCGGTTGTTCTTCTACTGCACCGACCAATCAATCATCTGCTACCGATTCTCAAACGGCTACAATTACAGAGTCACCAACAACATCGGATGAAGTAGCTTCTCAAGATAAGAATATAACTAAAGACCAATCCGATTCTGCGACAGCACCAACAGATAAAGACACAGATACTACTTCTGCTACCGATCCTCAAGCTTCTACCGGGGCAAAGGAAACAGAAAAGAATACAACGAAAGACACACCAAAGACTGCTGATCCCAAAAAGAACACGACCGATGATGCTTCAACCAATACAGATAGTAAAAAGGAATCATCATCGACTTCAACTAGCACACCATCCACCAGTAACGCAAAAGAGAAATCTAGTTCGACAGCTAGTGATTCGGATACGCAATCATCTCAAAAATCAACACCTACTTCTCAACATCAGTCTACAAGCAATACCAAAGATACATCTACAACAAGCACCAAAGATAACAGCAAAACACCGACCAAAGATTCCAAACCATCAACCAGTACATCCAAGCCAGCTAACCCTACAACCAAAGGCTCAGATACAACGACAACACCCAAAACACCAACAGCTCCTAAGCCACAACCTCAAGCGTCTACAGCTACGTTATCGATCACAGGCGACAGTAGCATACTGGGAGCAACTTCTGTGCCGGTAGAAGCAGGAGAAAGCGCACTGGATTTACTCAAACGTATCACCCGTAGTAAAGGGATTCCGATGGAGTATCAAGGTTCTAGTGGATTTGCTTATGTAGAAGGAATCGATAATCTGTATGAATTTGATGAAGGGCCTACCAGCGGATGGATGTTCAAAGTTAATGGCAATTTTCCGAATATGAGCGCAGGTGCATACAAAGTTCAAGCTGGCGATCAGATTGATTGGTTGTATACGACCGATCTTGGAAAAGATGTAGGAGCCAAAAATTGACTAGCGGATTTCGTGCACTGCATCCAATCACGTTGTTTTTGTTTTATGGAGGATTGTTATTGAGTGGCATGTTGCTTTTTCATCCTGTCTTTTTGCTGACAGGTATTGTGTTGCTGATTGTGTTAATTAGTATACAAAAGCACGCGGGTACTATAGTACGTATGCTTCCTTTGTATTTGCTAATCGGTATAGCGATTGTCGTAATTAATCCACTGATTTCACATCGAGGTCGCCATATTTTATTTTACTTTATGGATCAGCCGATCACGTTAGAATCGGTATTGTATGGAGTCACTATGTTGTTATCGCTCACGCTGATCCTGCTGACCAGCCTATCGTATAACTACAATGTAACGACTGATAAATTTATGTATTTGTTTGCAAGACTTGTACCTCAAAGTGCACTGGTAGTGATGATGGCATTACGGTTTGTACCTTTATTACGCCGCCGACTCACTCAGATTACACTGGTACAACGTACACGCGGGATCAGCGTTCATGAAGGATCGCTTACCAAGCGGTTGAAAGATGGAATGACGCTTGTTAAAGTACTGTTAGTGTGGTCACTGGAAGAAGCGCTACAAAGCGCAGACTCGATGAAAGCACGCGGGTATGGTACAACCAAGCGTACCACATATGTAGTCCATCGGATGGATCGTAGAGATCGCTGGCTAACCGGATGTCTATCGGTGCTGATTATTGGTATAGCGATAGGAAGTGCGCTTGGTTGGGGGCGGGCTGTGATCTATCCGCGTATGCAGTCTATGGTATTTGGTGTGCAGGATTGGATACTATACATATGCTTTTGCCTGTATCTGCTGATTCCAGTGATTGTAGAAGGAAAGGAATGGCTATCATGGAAATACTCCAAGTAAATCAACTTTCTTTTGCTTATCCTGACGAACATCATCAGGTATTAAGTGATATTACATTTACAGTCAATGAAGGTGATTTTGTCGTATTATGCGGAGCTTCAGGCTGTGGCAAAACGACATTGTTACGCCAGCTTAAGCCTGAATTGACACCTGTCGGTCAGATCGGCGGAACGATTTATTATAACGGCAATATATTAAATAAATTGCCAGCACAGCAGTCAGCGCAAGAGATCGGGATGGTTTTTCAAAATCCAGATAATAGTATTGTGATGGATGTGGTCTGGCATGAACTATCATTTGGGATGGAAAATCTGGGTTATTCTCTTCCAGTGATGCGCAGTCGATTAGCAGAAATTACGCAGTTTTTTGGATTAGAGCCTTTATTATACAAGCCGATTCACGAGTTATCCGGCGGGCAAAAGCAACTGCTTAATCTAGCTTCTGTCCTGCTATTACAACCGAAGTTACTCCTGCTCGATGAACCGACTTCACAGCTTGATCCAGTCGCCGCGCGTGAATTTATTTCGATGGTCTATCGGTTAAATCGAGAATTTTCAACGACAGTAATAATCAGTGAGCACCGCTTAGAAGAAGTGATTCCACTAGCAGATCAGATGATTCTTTTGGAAAAAGGGAAGTTGAAATATAGTGGTTCTCCTCGTGCAGTGAGTGAGCAGATACACCAGAACGATCCAGATGATTTTAAATATTTACCTTCAGTGACACAGTTGTTCTGGAATATGCATAATCAGCAAATGGTAGAAAACGCACCTGCTTTACCTGCTGTTCCTTTGACAGTACGTGAAGGAAAGCAGTGGTTACAGACATTGGATTGGGATATTTCATTGCGTGAAGCTAAAGAACCGTTATCTGCTTCAGCGCCGCTGATAAATCCATTCTCTAAAGAACAGATATTGTTGGAATGTCGTGAAGTCACTTTTCAATATGAGAAGAAAAGTGTTGAAGTGTTAAAAAAGTTGGACTTGCAGATATATCAAGGAGAAATGTTAGCGATTCTCGGAGGCAATGGAGCAGGCAAATCAACATTGCTTCAACTGTTAGCAGGGCTACTCCAACCACGAAGAGGAACTATCAAAAAAGCCAATCAGTTACATATCGGCTATCTCGCACAAAATCCATTGCTGTATTTCAGTCATGATACGGTTGCGGAAGAATTATCGACAGCGGCTCAACATGCAGGTATTGCAGAACCTGAGGTTGCGATAGCAAAGCTGATGCAACTATTGCAATTAGAAGGGTTAGAACAGAAGCATCCGCATGATATCAGTGGTGGGCAACAGCAGAAAACAGCGTTAGCGATTGTATTACTGCTCAATCCCGATATCTTACTATTAGACGAGCCGACTAAAGGGCTTGATCCACTGGCTAAAATCGCTTTGGCACAGCAGTTGCTAGAGTTACGTCAAGCCGGGCATACGATTGTGATCGTAACTCATGATGTAGAGTTTGCAGCAAGTTATAGCAGTCGGTGTGCGATGTTATTTGATGGCATGATCACTACGACAGATGTACCTTCGACTTTTTTTAGCGAAAATGTATTTTATACAACAGCCGTTAATCGGGTTGTTCGTGATTGGTTACCAGGTGTATTAACCGCAGAGGAGGTGCTGACGTTATGGCGCGTTCCCGCCTCTGGCTGATGATTGCGGTAGGGCTGAGTATTCTGGTATTGGCATTGTCTAATGCAGTGCTGAGCGATCATTATATGTTGTTAAGCTTTGTATTGTTACTGGCGGTGATGTTGCCGTTATTTGTCCGTTTTGAACGGCGCAAGCTGGAAGCACGCGAGTTGGTACTGCTGGCGATGTTAGCGGCGATTGCAGCAGTCAGCCGGATTCCTTTTGCGGCTTTACCCAGTGTAAAGCCTGTCTCGGCAATCGTGATTTTATCTGCGCTTGTGTTTGGCTCGGAAGCAGGCTTTATTGTGGGCGCAATGGCGGCGCTTGTATCGAATATTTATTTTGGACAAGGCCCCTGGACACCCTGGCAGATGTTCGCCTGGGGGATGATGGGAGTCAGTGCAGGATTGCTTCGCCATACGTGGTGGATGAAGAAGCGGCTTGGCTTATTAACATTTGGTCTTATCTGGGGTTTCCTGTTTGGCTGGATTATGAATCTATGGGTCGTGATCGATCTTGCCGTTGCTTTAGAATGGAAAGCAGTGCTGGCGGTATATGTACAAAGCTTTTATTTTGATCTGGCGCATGCGTTATCGAATGTCTTTTTCCTTGCGATTCTGGCAGGGGGATGGATCAAAGTATTAGAACGTTTTCGCAAAAAATATGGGTTGCTGGATAGTGGTTAAAAAGGTGAGAAGAGTGTATTTGTACTTCTTCTCTATTTTTTTGTATCTTTTGCGGATTAGGGGGAACTTCTAGAGTGCATATGGTATAGTTATTCCATACGTAGTGAACATTTGGAAGTGTTGTGTCCATTGCGACTGCACCTTTAATTATGCTATAAAGGATGTAGCTCAGACTTTTTTTCGTCTGATGACCTATTTGAAAATACATGCAGTTATATAAAAGGAGCCTTTATACATGTCTACGGAAATGAATACACACGAAATTATTAACTTGATCAAAACAAGCAAAAAGAAAACTCCAGTCAAAGTCTACCTTAAAGGTGAATTAGACAGCATCACATTCCCTGAAGATGTACAGACATTTATCACTGGCAACACAGGTGTTATTTTCGGAGATTGGGCAGATATTCAAGGCGTATTGACTGAAAATGCAAGCAAAATTGCAGACCAAGTGATCGAAAGCGACCGTCGTAACTCTGCGATTCCTTTGTTAGACATGAAAAACATCAATGCACGTATCGAGCCAGGCGCATTTATTCGTGAAATGGTATCGATTGGCGACAACGCTGTTATTATGATGGGTGCTGTTATCAATATCGGTGTTGTGATCGGTGAAGGTACTATGATCGATATGGGCGCTGTTCTAGGTGGACGTGTACAAGTCGGTAAAATGTGTCATATTGGAGCAGGTTCTGTGCTTGCAGGTGTAATCGAGCCTCCTTCTGCTCAACCTGTAACGGTTGAAGATGATGTATTGATCGGTGCTAACGTTGTTGTACTTGAAGGTGTACGTATCGGCGAAGGTGCTGTTGTAGCGGCTGGTGCTGTGGTTACTCAAGACGTTCCTCCTTTCTCTGTTGTAGCAGGTACTCCTGCACGTGTGATCAAGCAAGTAGACGACAAAACGAAGTCTAAAACCGAAATTTTGCAAGACCTACGTACTCTGTAATTTATAATTAGGTATCACTATATATTTCGATCTGGAGACCCCGCACATGCTGGGTCTTTCTTTCATCCTTTGAGCTTGGTGTTGAATGTGTTTGTGGTGCTATTTTTGACGCTAGGCTAACGATGTTCGGCATAAATTTGTATAGAATGAGAAAGAAAAGGAGATTGTGATGACTACTTTTACTCAGATTCGGCGTGATCTTCACCGTATTCCTGAACCGGGATTTCAAGAGTTTAAAACACAGCAGTATTTGCTGGATTATATCGCGACTCTTCCGCAAAACCATTTGGAGATTCGCACATGGCGTACAGGTATTCTAGTCTATATTCATGGCAGTGCGCCAAAGCGTAGATTTGGTTATCGTGCCGATATGGATGGATTGCCGATTGTCGAGCAGACGTCTTATGATTTTCAAAGTGAACATGAAGGCTATATGCACGCTTGCGGACACGATCTACATATGACGATCGGACTTGGAGTCGTCACTCATTTTGCGACTCATCAAATGACAGACGATCTTGTGGTGATTTTCCAACCAGCCGAAGAAGGCCCCGGTGGAGCCAAGCCAATGTTAGCAAGTGCCGAATTAGCCGATTGGATGCCGGATCAGATGATCGGACTGCATGTGGCTCCTGAATATCCTGTCGGTACAATCGCGACACGTGCAGGGATTTTATTTGCCAATACGTCTGAATTGTTTATCGATCTGATCGGTACCGGTGGGCATGCCGCTTATCCGCATAAAGCCAATGATATGGTGGTTGCAGGCTGTCAGTTGGTGGGACAGTTGCAGACGATTATTGCTCGTAATATCAATCCGTTAGACTCCGCTGTCGTGACCATCGGTAAAGTCGAAGGCGGAACCAAGCAAAATATTATCGCAGAACGTGCCCGTCTGGAAGGCACGATTCGTACACTGTCAGCGGATACGATGATTGCTGTCAAATCACGTATCGAAGCATTGGTTAAAGGGATCGAAGCTGGATTTGAATGTCAGGCAGAGATCGATTGGGGCTCCAATTATTTGCAGGTGTTTAACGAAGCGAATTTGACGCATGAATTTATGGAGTGGTTAGAGAAACGTTCAGATGTGAATCTAGTAGAATGTACCGAAGCGATGACAGGCGAAGATTTTGGATACTTCCTTAATGCGATTCCTGGGTTTATGTTCTGGTTAGGTGTGGATACGCCTTATGGATTGCATCATGCGAAGCTCGAACCAAGCGAAGATGCGATTGACGTAGCGATCACGACGATTACTGAGTATTTGAGCTGGAAATCAGAGCAGTGAGTGGGCTAAGGTTAGCTTATGGTGTAGATTGAAAGATAGAGGATGTGAAATATAGTGGCACGTACCAAAGCTTTTGATACGACTGTGGTGTTGCATCGTGCGATGAAAACGTTTGGTAGTCGGGGATATGAAGGAACGACGTTACCAGATTTGTTGCAAGAGTTAGGGATTGCCCGTCAGAGTCTTTATGATACGTATGGAACGAAGCGTGATCTATTTATTCTAGCAGTTAAGCATTATATGGATCACAAAAAAGAAGACTTACTGGCTGTACTGGAGCAACCCGGTGCAACGATTCCGTTGATCGAACAGCTTTTTCAAAAAATGATAGATGTGCTTGTCGATCCCGAATTGGCACAAGAGTGTTTTATTATTGCGAGTGCGCTTGAATATGCTCCACACGATCATGAATTGAATGTGTATTTGCAAGATAATAATGCACAGATTGAAGCAGGATTTTACCGTTTGTTGGAGCGTGCAGTGGAGCAAGAAGAAATCCAGAATGATCTGAATCTGACTACAATGTCGCAGTATCTAGTGCATGAACGAACAGGATTGATTTTCACAACCAAACTCGGTGCTAATCGGGAAAAATTACAGGCGATTATCGAGATTTCGTTATCGGTATTGAATACAAAAAGGCAGCGTTAAACGCTGCCTTTTGCTGTATTTACAAATAGATGTCGATGATTTTGGATATGCTGTCTGAGTGATTGGGGAGAATTTTCTGTCACTTTTTCTATACAGTCGCTCACTCTATCTTCTGTACCTTCTACAGCGATTTGGGTATCTAGATGTGCTAAAAATCTAGCATATTCTGAATCTAGACCTGCGTTAAGCAAATGTTGCTCTAACTGAGATTCACTGATAGGGTGATACGTAACAGGCAATCCAGTGACTTCTGTAATCAGAGTAGCGACTTCTTGATAGGTGAGCGATTGAGGACCTGTCAGGATATGTTCGGTATTATGAGGTACTATATCGGTCAATGCATGTACTGCTACTGAAGCAATATCATCAGCATCTACGAATCCAATCTTACCATCACCTGTAGCACTACTTACGATGCCTTGCTCAAGAATAAATTGTGCTTGCTGTGCTTCGGTAAAATTTTGCATAAAATAAGAAGGACGTAACACAGCCCACTGCGGTACATGTTCACTGATCCAGCGGTGTAGATATCCAAAAACAGGTTGGTCGATTGAGATCGAAGCACTGGATAGTAACACGATACGTTGTATGCCTTGTGTCAATGCTTGCTCGATAAAAGGAATAACCAGAATTTCAGGATTCATCATGACAGGAACAACGATATAAACCGCATCCATATTGTGCAAAGCTTGAGCATACGTAGCTGTATTATTCCAATCGAAAAAGACAGATTCCGCTTGAGGATGTTGTAGAGAAATAGAACTTCTTCCTGCCATACGGACGTGATAACCTTCTGTCAGCAGAACTTTAGCGATTCGAGATGACGTTTTACCTTGTCCGCCGGTGAGTAAAATATGTTGAATAGTTTTCATAAATAGCTCCTTTATCTATAGATAGAATAATCTTATCTAATCTAAGATGATTAACCTAACACCAGTGGATTCCAATAATCTTGATAACGAGTAATTTTGCCATCACAGGTGGTGACTACAGAAATATAATCTTGCTCATAAGGAAGTCCTGTAGCAACGAAAGTACCTACTCCTTCAAATTGAGCAATAAATGTATGGGAGTCAGTAGCGAGATGGATCATAGGCGTGCTGAAATGAGTGAACGCAATAATTCCTTGCAGCGATTCCAAATGTTGTCGTAGAGCACTGATACCTTCTAGCTGTTTGGCATATCCTTCAGGAGCATAAGGAAATTCAAAAATTACTTGTTCTGCAAAAAGACTAAGAAACAGTTCTATATCTTCAACCAACATCGCTTTGCTAAATGTGTTCATCATCTGTGTAGCTTGAGCATCATGAGTCTGAATATCGATAGTAGATAAACCAGTGGGAATATTATTTTGCATACGAAAAACCTGCCTTTTACATAAGAAATTTGAAGTTGCTTTATTGGACAAATGATAAGGTCTGTTTTCACTATAACCATTCCAGACTAAATAGTCAATTATATTTAGACTTATTAGTCTGGAATAATAAAATAAAAGCATGTACTGTATTTCGACTGGAGTGATATACAATCGATATACAAGATTTATTTAAAAAATAAACAAAAATCTATCCTTTCTAGCATAAATATACACCGCCTATCCAAAAGGGAAGATTTTTCGCCTAACAACGCGCTTTTTAACGGTGATAGACTACCGAAATAGCAGAGGACAGTAACTTAAAAAAGCTTTGACTTGTCAAGGTTTTATCGCTTACAATACTCATTTGTTAGGGTTGATAAAAGGGGAGTATAAATAGATGAAAAAAAGGATTATTGATATCGCTTTTATAGCACTTGGTGCGTTTATTTTTGCGTTAGCAATTAATTTATTTGTAATACCGAATGAACTGGGTGAAGGTGGCGTAACCGGGGTTACGATTATCTTATTTTATGTATGGCAATTATCTCCCGGTCTGATGAACTTAATTATTAATGCTTTTTTATTGATTATCGGTTACAAATTTCTGGATAAAACAACGACGATCTATACGATTCTGGCGGTAGCGTTTAACTCGTTTTTCTTGCATTTGACCGCAGACTGGCGAATTGATTCCAGTGAAATTATGATTAATACGATCTTTGGTGGATTGTTTACCGGAGTAGGGATCGGGCTGATTATTCGAGCAGGTGGAACTACCGCCGGAACTGTTATTCTCGCGCGGATTGCTAATAAATATCTGGACTGGAATATTAGCTACGGATTGCTCTTTTTCGATCTGATTGTAGCGTTCTCGTCTTACTTTATTATCGGGGCACAAAGCCTGATGTTAACGATTGTGATGTTGTATATTGGTACCAAAACGATGGACTTTATTATTGAAGGATTGAATCCGAAAAAAGCCGTCATGATCATATCTGCACAACAAGATAAAATTGCGGAAAAAGTGATTACAGTGATGGATCGCGGCGTAACGGTATTATCCGGTCATGGATACTATACCAAAACACCAAAAGAAGTATTGTATATCGTGATTAGCAAGCAAGAAGTCTCGGTACTGAAAAAGATAGTCAAAGCGGCTGATCCGAATGCGTTTATCACGATCCATGATGTACGAGATGTATTTGGCGAAGGATTCCTTGAATTATCTAAATAATGCTATAGATACTCTACAGCGATCAAAAGTATACGTACAAACCAGTAATCTATTATACCAACTCCAATCAGCGGATATCCAATAAAAAAAGCTTTACCGTCTATGCAATCATAGCAACGGTAAAGCTTTTTTTGGTACTGATTGTATTCAAATTAGATCATGATAGCCATTATTCTACAGTACCGTTCTCATCGTTCACTGTAGAGGGTGTAGCTGATGGACTTGCTACCGAGTCTGTTGTTTTGAAGCGGTGAATTTCTTGTTGTAAATTTTCTGCTAATGAAGCCAGAGCATGAGCAGATGCAGTGATTTCTTCCATCGCTGCTAATTGCTCTTCTGCCGAAGCCGCAATTTCATGGGTAGAAGCTGTATTAATATTGGAAATTTCACTGATTTCTTGTACCGATTGAGAGACTTCTACAGCATTACCATTCACTTCTTGCACTAACGTATTCATCGCAGTCAGGCTGGAAGAAATCTGATGTGATGATGTACGTAGCTGTTGGAATTGATCTGCTGCTTGTTGCACTGTCATCATGCCTTCTGCGACAGAACCATGAATATCTGTAAAGGTAGACAATGAACGTCCAATCTCATCAGTAATTTCTTTGAGCAAATTCTCGATATGTTGAGAAGAAGAACGCGATTGCTCGGCTAACTTCTGCACTTCACCAGCAACGACATTGAACCCTTTGCCATGTTCGCCTGCGCGTGCAGCTTCGATTGCCGCATTAAGAGACAATAGGTTGGTTTGCTTGGCAATATCGTTGATTGTTTGGAGAATCACCGAGATTTCTTCGGATTTGCGAGATAGATTAGTCACGACTTCATTTGCTTGATGAACCGATTGATCGATATGTTGAATCTGACCTACTGTTTGTTGCATTAAGCGATCTCCACTATCTGCTAAATAATTTGACGACTCAGACAATGAAAGCAATGAGTTGGAATTGGTTTTTACAGTTTGCAACCAATCGGCTACTTGAGTTAATTGTTCTGCACTTTGATTGACGTTTTTATTTTGACGTTCATTACCGACCGAGAATTGTTCGATCGCTGTAGTAATCTGTACGGTTGCATGGCTAGTTTGTTCTGAACTTGCATTCAATTGCTCTGAAGAAGAGACAACGTCACTGACTGAATCGTTAATCGAGTGGATTAATGAACTTAGCGATGCGTTCATATTGTTAAACGTATGCGACAATCTGCCAATCTCGTCTTTGCTACGGTCTACGATATGGTGTGTTAGGTCGCCATCACTAATTGCTTCAGCTACAACGACAATGTTACTTAGACGCTTGGTAATAGAGCGAGTAACCAGTGCAACCACAATACCACCTACAATAAGAGAAAGTAATAGAACAATTACCATTTTGTATAAGATCGGTTGTGTTGCTTCATTGATCTCATTTTGATAAAAGCTACCTGCAATCCGCCATCCAGTAAGATCACTTGTCGTATAGACTAATTCTTTTTGTTTATCTTGATAAAGATAGGTATAGCTACCTTTGGCATCTGGACGAGCCATCAATTCTTCGGAAGAAGCATTTTTCTCGCCAATTGCTGTAGGATGGGAAATAAAGTTGCTGTCTTTTCCTACGATAAAGGCATATCCTTCTTTACCGATTTTGACCGTTGCTGTTGTTGCTTGTAATGCTTCTAGATTAATATCTAGTCCGATAACTCCGCTTTGATCTGCGGTTTGTTTGGCAATCGTCACTGTTAGCTTTTGCGTAGACGCCGAAATATACGGATTCGTTATAATCGCTTTTTCGGGCGAAGTCAAAGCTTGCTTGTACCAGTCACGTTCACGAGGATCGTATCCGGCAGGATTAGGTTTATCCGATGAAGTGAAAAATTCACCTGCGGTATTTCCTACATAAAGAGATTCGATCTTTTTCAGAGAAGTAGAATAGCTTCTAAATCCGTTAACAAGAGCATCTCTATTGGCATAATTAGCTTGAGATACCTGACCGGCAAAATAATCAACAATATCTATGTTTTGCTGCATTTCTGTATTGACGGTTGAATTCAACGTTTCGACGCTTGAAGAAGCGCTATTGATCATTTCATCACTTAACGTTTTTTGAGCTAACCAATACGAAGTGAAGCTAGAAGTACCCAAAGCTAAAATCATTACGATAAAGAAAGAAATGATTAATTTACTGCCAATCGTTTGACAGGTAAGAAATTGTTTAATATTTTTCATAACTCCACTCCTATAATATCTGCATATTTATTCTTATACTAACATCGGCAGATATCGCACAAAGAAATAGAGCAGAGTATGAAAATATTAAAGATTTTTCATGAAAATCAAATTTCCCTTTCATGTTTAGCCTATAAAAGCTACTTTGATCACTAAAAAAGTCATTTCAAATCTATTTCTCTATAACTGTAATCGCACAAACAGGTATCTCTGTCAGCTACTATCGCTACAGACATACCTGTTTTTATTTATACTGTTTAGTGCATATTATAATTGCTGTATAAACTGTTCCAATCGATCTAATCCTCTACTCAAAACGTCTTGCGAGTACGCATACGAAATCCGAATATATCCTTCTCCGTATTCGGAAAAAGCGTCTCCAGGAACAACAGCTACCCCTGCTTCATCCAATAAACGTAATGCAAATTCCATCGATCCGATATTCAAATGAGCAATCGAAGGGAACAAATAAAAAGCGCCTTCTGGCTTGGTTAACGTTAATCCCATAGCGATTAAGCGATCATACACATAATCGCGTCGTTGCTGATATTCCTGTTTCATCGGAAGCGCATCGTCGATACCTTGTGTAAGTGCTTCTAACGCAGCATATTGACTTACTGAACTGGCACAGGTGACATTGTATTGATGTACTTTGAGCATATGTCCGGTAATGACCGCAGGTGCAAATGTAAATCCGATCCGCCAGCCTGTCATCGAATGAGATTTGGATAATCCGTTAATCACAATCGTTTTATCACGCATACCCTCTAATAATGCAATCGACTGATGAGGAGTATCATAGATCAATTCACTATATATTTCATCTGAAATCACAAATATGTCGCATTGTTGCAATAATGTAGCGATATCTTGTAATTCTGCACGACTCATTACCCGTCCGGTAGGGTTAGAAGGATAGCCTAAAATAATCGCTTTAGTACGTGAAGACAAATGCTTTTCGATCAAATCTGCTGTTAATTTGAAATCAGTAGAGCGAGTATCGACATAGACAGGAACCCCTCCAGATAAGCGAATAAGCGGTTCATATCCAGGATAGATCGGCCCCGGCAAAATCACTTCATCTCCCGGTGTGATGATTGTACGTAAAGTGATATCTAGTGCTTCACTGGCTCCATTGGTTACGATCACTTCATCATTAGGGTTATAATCTTGTCCGTATTTCTGTCTGACAAAATCGGCTGCTGCACGACGTAAAGCAGGTAGACCTGCATTAGGCGTGTAGACGGTTTTACCATTGTTCATCGCGATTTGAGCTGCATCAATAATATGTTGAGGTGTAGGAAAGTCAGGTTGTCCAATCGTAAGTGAGATCGCATTTGGATATTGAGCTGCGGCATTAGCGATTTTGCGAATACCGCTAATTTGAATATCTTTGACTGAAGCATTTACTAAATGTTCCATCATTCAGTTCCTTTCTTAAACCATAATATGTATATCATACTCTATCTAAATCATAGACGAAAAGGTAACCCGCGAACAGCAAAAAGCACCTAATAGAATACTCTATTAGATGCTTTGCTTTATCGTTTAATTCAGCGTGTATGTGTAATGAGCTGAATCGTATTGAGGGCCTGATTTTTCATACGTAAACCAGTATTCGATTTTGGTACCTGTGCTTAGTCCGGTCACACTTTGTTTCCATGTTCCCGAGTTGTTGGTCATACGATAATTAAGCTGGGTTCCGCCATTGATTTTGTAATGAACATCTACATATTTAGCAGTTGTAACAGGCTTGATGTTGATACTGATCGCTGTAGCAGACGATTTGGTTACACCTGCTGTATAATCTGCGGTTGTATGGTCACCTGTACCTGGATCAGGAGTAGGTGTTGTTGGATCAGTAGGCGTTGTCGGGTTTGTTGGATTCCCGCCTGTAAGATATTGCCCTGTAAACGGATTGAAATGAGCAATTGATAAGATTAACCAACCGGTACTGGATACACAGTTCTGTTGCGCCATGACCCAATAGCTATTGCTTGTGCCTTTAAGAGAATACGGAATACCGCCTAGTGAAGCGCCGCTTGTTCCTTGTTTTTTGATAATTTCAGTGTTGATTGCATTGGCTTTGGAGACATCGCCTCTCATATAATAAGCCAGTGACATAAAGGCTGATCCTTCAAACCAGACGTCTGCCCCTGTATTGCCGATCTGATTACCATTATCGTCATAAGCAGGCTTCACTTCATCCGTCCAATCAAAATCATAACCGGTTAATGTATTGCCAGCATCATTGTACGTCAACGTCTGTTTGTAACGTGGATTCGCCAGTGTGCCTGGAACACCGTTGGCATTTTCAACATAATCCAGACTTGCTCCATAATTGTGAGTACCTGTAGTTCCAAGTGCTAACACACCCCACGGATTCACATCTAGTGGAAGCTTAGGATCAATCAGATTAGTGTCGTTTTTCCAACCACCGGTAAAGCGTTTGTTGGCATCATCCCATACTTTAGTATCAAGGAAGCTTTTGACTTTAGTTGCGGCTGCATTATATTTGGCTGCTTTGGTTGAATCGACAGATGCATAATATTTCAATACCTGATAGATATCGATATTGTGCTCGGTAGAACTCCACGGTTCATTAGAGTTACTCCAAGCGCTCCAACCGCCAGCTACACCGCCATTCGCTTGTTGGTACTGTAATGACCAATCCAGTGCTTTGAGCGCCATAGGACGGTAACGAGTATCGTTATATTGTTTCTCATAAGCCATCGCTGCCATTGCCATCCATACAACAGGGCCTACATGTTCACGAATCTCTTCGCCAGCGCCATTGTTGTACCAGTAAGAATTAAGCCAGTATCCTGTAGGATCTTGAATATCTCGCATTTTGTTAAGTACTTTTTCAGCACGACCACGCTCGCCTTTAACGATAAATGCTATCGCGGCTACCGCTTGATCATAAGTATAGACGATCTGTTTCGGATTATTAGGGCCCCAGAAATCCTCGAAACTATCTACTAATCCGTCAAAAGCCAGACCTGCTGTAGCATCTTGTTGCGTTTCTAACCAGATTAATGCCCGATTAGAAGCATCACTTGCCGCGTCTGCTCTAGCAATGCCTGCTGATGGTAAAGTCGCACCTACAACCAGTACTGCTGTGAGCAACAAGTGAGTGAATTTCTTTTTCATCCATATTCCTCCTCAAGGATAGTCGATAAATGAAGCACAAATACGAAAAAATAAGATTTCAGACTTCGATTAACCAAGTTCCAAAACCAACACTTTTTTCCATTATGTAGCATTTATCTCACTCATTTTTACTTATGGAAGCGCTTACGTCAATATGGATAATCAAGGAATTGTAAGCACCATTCTTGAAAAAGCAAAACTCCTACCGGGCTTACTTAAAAGTAGGAGTTGCTTGAAAAGGATAAGTAATATGAGCTAAATAAAGTCGCTATTAATAGTAGAAACTTTTAAGGTAAACGAATAATATCTGTCATTACTGTTGTGCCTACGAGTTTGTTTTTGTAGATCGTATTTTTGCCAAGTGTCGGTGAAAAGCGAATCCCAAAATCACTTTTTCCATTAGACGTGATTGTATTGTATGTTATTTTGGTAGCGGTAACGGTGTTTTCCAAATCGATTCCACCACTATCACCTGTCCAATTATGAATATTGCCGCGAATACGATAATACGCATTGTTGGATAACTGATTGTTATGAATCCGTAGATCCGAAGAACGAAGAACGATAATTCCTGAAAAGTCTGTCTGACGAATCGTATTGCGCTGAATTCGTGTACGACCGCCTACCTGATCAAGTTCTATACCGAAAGAACGAGTATCTTTGATGATATTATGCTCAATCAGCAATCCTTCATATAAAGCCGTCGTCGGTACAGGATGTTCTAGATTGGCAGAAGCGCGTATCCCTGAACCGAGTGAACGATTGATCTCATTATCTTGAATAATATTGTCATAGGCAGGCATTGAATAATGAATACCGACACCGGGCGAATCATTGATCACATTATTAGACACTTCGCTATTACGACACATATAAAAAGCGAGCACAGCGTTGTGAAGATTATTATGCTGTACTAACCCATTTTTTTGTAAGGAAAAAGACAATCCGTCGCCTGCATAATGAGAATACACTTCGTTATGTACAAATTGATTATGATCATCAAGTGCTCCTGATTCGACCGCTGCGAGTGTAGCATCACCTGCGGCAACTGAAGGCCCTGCAAAATAAACAGCAAAAATACGTTCAGAACCTTTAAAAAGAGAGTCTTGTACAATCACTTGATTAGCATCGGCAACGACCAGAGTAGCTCCTGCATTATAGGTATACGTATCCAGTGTAACATTAGAAATATGTACACGATCTGCACGAATCACCAACAGATCATTAGGCGCTTGTGTCTGACGAATAATGACACCATCCCGCGATTGTCCACGTATAGTTGTGTCGTCCAGATCAAGATGAAGTGTCGTATTTACATCATAAAGCCCATTACGTATATAAATATGAGTCGCTTGTGCTTGAATCGCTTGTTGAAGAGACAGATAATCACCATTTCCAGAAGCATCTACAATACGTTCATCAGGTTCATTAGCGAGCGATCCAGAAGAATCGGCATTAGATAGTGGAGCAAGTACGAAAAATAAAGCAACCAAAGAGATTGATAGGATGAACCATCGCTTCGTAGAAAAGGTATACAGGTTAATTCCTCCTTGTTCAAAGAACATTAATGTGGGATTTGAATAGGTTCAATCATCGTAAAAAAGTACATATCGATTAAGCTTTTGATCCAATAACGTATAAGGAGGGTATAATGATGTCTTTAGGAATACGTCATTATAGTATAGTAACTGTACTAACTTGCTTGATAGTAACGATAGGTCTTTTAGCGATAGATGATGATAGTGGAGCTCTGCTTTGGGATAAAAGCGATATATTGTGGATAGGTTTGATCTTTTTTGCGATTAGCCTCTCTTTTGTATATGTGGGTGGAGCTGTTATTTCTTTTATTGTAAGGCTTTTGACTGATAATGTAATTGCAATTCTGGCTGTTTTCTTTATAATTGCATTGAACCTTTATTTTATAGGTATATGGATAGAGTCTATGGATTTGCAGATCGCATCGGTGTATACGATCGTTTTTGGTCTGTTCGATGGATGGTTAGGAAGAACACGTCAATTATAAAGTATATCGTAATCCAATCTTGAGAGTTGCGGATTGGATTTTATTTATGTTTAGCAGATCGCTATTTAACATAGGGGATACAATACTTTAATCGTTACTACATCTATTGGTTATAATAAAGAATAGAGGTTATTAAAGGAGGCTGTTATGGGGGACAATACAATTATTCGATTTGACGGAGTCTCCAAGCGCTATGAAGATGGAACAGTAGTGCTTGAGAATATAGAGTTTGAAGTAGAACGGGGTAAGTTTTATACTTTACTCGGTCCTTCGGGTTGCGGGAAAACAACAATTTTGCGTATGATCGCTGGCTTTACAGAACCTACAGGTGGTTCGATTTATTTTAACGGTCAGGTGATCAACAAAGTACCTGCAAATAAACGTCAAGTGAATACAGTATTTCAAGATTACGCCCTTTTTCCACATTTGAATGTATTTGAAAATGTCGCATTTGGACTACGGATCAAAAAAATGAAAAAAGACGAAGTAACAACCAAAGTGAAAGAAGCGCTACAATTCGTCAATCTAGAAGGATATGAGCAACGTTCCATTAGCGAAATGTCAGGCGGACAAAAGCAACGGGTAGCGATTGCGCGTGCACTGGTGAATGAACCGGAAGTATTGCTACTGGACGAACCATTATCTGCACTTGATCTCAAATTACGTACAGAAATGCAGTATGAATTGCGCGAAATTCAGCAACGTCTAGGGATTACATTCATATTTGTTACCCATGATCAAGAAGAAGCACTTGCGATGTCTGATGAGATTTTCGTAATGAACAAAGGGAAAATCGAACAAAGTGGTACGCCGAATGATATCTACGATGAGCCAATTAACCGCTTTGTCGCTGATTTTATCGGAGAATCAAATATTGTTCCCGGACGTATGATCGAAGATTTCTTGGTAGAGTTCAACGGCAAACGATTCCACTGTGTCGATCAGGGTCTACGTGATAATGAAAGTATTGAAGTGGTGATTCGACCGGAAGATCTGGAATTGACTACGGTAGAAAAAGGGAAGCTAAAAGTGCGTGTAGATACCCAATTATTCCGTGGCGTTCACTATGAGATTAGCTGTTATGATGATTCCGGTCATGAATGGTTAGTACATTCCACTCGCAAAGCTGATCCGGGCAGTGAAATCGGACTTGATTTTGAAGCAGAAGCGATTCATGTGATGCGTTTTGGAGAAAGTGAAGAAGACTTTGATCGTCGCCTTGAAGGTTATGAAGAAGGTGGGGTCTATGCAGGCTAATACACGCAGCATCTATATGCTGCCTTATTATATCTGGATCGTGTTATTTGTTATCGCGCCTGTGGTGCTTGTAGGGTATTATTCTTTTTTTGATGTCGATGGGAATTTGACGCTTCAGAATTATCGAACGTTTTTTACCCCGACCTATCTACAAATGACGATCAGCTCATTCTGGTATGCATTTCTAGTGACGTTATTTTCACTATTAGTTGCTTATCCTGCGGCATATCTGCTTACTCGTACCAAGCATCGGCAGTTATGGATTCTGCTGATTATTTTGCCGACATGGATTAATCTGTTGCTCAAAACATATGCGTTTATCGGTATTTTTGGAACATATGGGCCGATTAATGCACTACTGGGTACACTTGGATTCGGAGAACAACAGTTGTTATTTAATGCGTCTAGTTTTGTGTTTGTATCGGTGTATATTTTTATTCCGTTTATGATTTTGCCGATCTATAATGCGCTGGAAGAAATGAATCCTACACTGGTATCTGCGGCGCGTGATCTGGGCGCATCCGGTTGGGTAACATTTCGACGGGTGATTTTGCCGTTAACGATGGCTGGGGTAAAATCGGGCTGTATGGCGGTCTTTATCCCTTCCCTATCGCTATTTATGATTACAAGGCTGATCGCAGGGAACAAAGTGATTACACTCGGTACAGCGATTGAACAGCATTTCCTTGTTACACAGGACTGGGGTATGGGTTCGACAGTAGCGGTGGTCTTAATTATTGCGATGGCTGTGATCATGATTCTAAGTGGCGGCTTCGGCAAGGAGGTACGTCATGACTAACAAAAATGGTTGGGGTAATCTTTATCTGGTATTTGTGTTTGCTCTATTATATGCGCCGATTCTGTATCTGATGTATTATTCGTTCAACAGTGCAGGTAATATGCACGAATTTGAAGGATTTACATGGGAATGGTATGGCGAAGTTTTCCAAGATACACGATTGATTATTATCGTAATTAACACACTGGTGATCGCGTTATTATCTTCAACGATAGCAACGATGATCGGGATTATTGGTGCACTAGCGATTGATCGGATTCGTCGTCGCCGGTTGAAAGATACTGTATTGTCGCTTAATAATGTCTTGATCGTTAGCCCTGACGTGATTATCGGTGCTTCGTTTTTGATTTTATTTACGATGATCGGGATTAAGTTGGGATTTGCTTCAGTATTGATCTCGCATATTGCTTTTAGTATTCCGATTACTGTACTGATGATTCTGCCAAGATTGCAAGAAATGAGCCCTTCTTTGATTGATGCGGCTCGTGATCTAGGGGCAAGTCGTCGTGATGTATTAAGTAAAGTGATTTTGCCATTTATCAAGCCCGGTATTTTTGCAGGATTTTTTATGGCATTTACGTATTCGTTAGATGATTTTGCAGTGACCTTTTTTGTAACAGGGAATGGATATTCGACATTATCGGTTGAAATTTATTCTCGTGCAAGGCAAGGGGTAGCGTTATCGATCAATGCGTTGTCTACGTTGATCTTCTTGTTCACTGTTATGCTGGTGGTTGGCTACTATATGATCAATCGCCGGGCTACGAATAAGCCACGCCGCGAAGAACCGATCGCAGTAGGAGGCCCAAGATGAAGACTCTTACCCGAATGTTTCTCAGTATTATTGTGGTAGCGCTGATCTTGATGTATACCGCATCACGCTTGAATGTGAGCGAAGGATACTCCAGTGGAAATACGCTCACGATCTACAACTGGGGCGATTATATTGATCCCGATATTCTCGATCAATTTCAAAAAGAAACAGGCATTACGGTTATTTATCAGACGTTTGATTCTAATGAAGCAATGTTGACGAAAATCGAGCAAGGCGGAACGACATTCGATGTAGCGATTCCGTCAGATTATGCGATTTCCAAAATGCGCGAAGAAAATCTATTAATTCCGCTCGATCATAGCAAATTGCCGAATTTGAAAAATATCGATCCTAAATTTATGAACCAATCATTCGATCCAAACAATAAATATTCTGCTCCTTATTTCTGGGGAACAGTAGGTATTGTCTATAATCCGAAGCTAGCGCAAGGCATCAAGTTCGATAGCTGGGACGATCTCTGGAATCCCAAGCTGCGTAACAATGTGTTGCTAACGGATGGAGCGCGCGAAGTAATGGGAATGTCGCTGAATAGTCTAGGATATTCACTAAATGATACCAATGAGCAACATTTACAACAAGCTCTAACCAAGCTCAAAACGTTAACTCCTAATGTTAAAGCGATTGTCGGGGATGAGATTAAAATGTTGTTAGCCAATAACGAAGCGGCAGCAGGATTGGTCTTTTCCGGTGATGCTTCTGAGATTATGAGTGAAAATGATCAATTGGACTATGTAGTACCAAAAGAAGGCACGAATCTGTGGTTCGATAATATGGTTATTCCTAAAACAGCCGCCAATGTCGATGCCGCGCATAAATTTATCAACTTTATGCTAGATCCCAAAATCGCCGAGCAAAATACAGAGTATGTTGGCTATTCTACACCAAATGCCAAAGCACTGAAATTACTGCCGAAAGACATCTCTGGGGATGAGCGCTTTTATCCTCCACAAGAGCTGACCGATAAGCTTGAAGTGTATGATAATCTGGGGAAAAAGATGCTCGTGCATTACAACGAATTATTTTTACAATTTAAAATGAATAAGTAACGATCTAACCGAGCTGTCCTGTATCAAGGGCAGCTTTTTTTGTGGTTGGCAAAATAAAGAAAAATATAAGAAAAGCGAATACCTTGAAAATACAAACTATAAATCTTAATTTCACACATTGTTAAAAGTAAGCGCTAACATCATAATAAAGTCATAAACAGTACGTTTTGTACAAATTATCCATTGAGGGGGATATTAAAAGATATGAAAATGCCAAGTAAAACAATAGCTCTGTTATTAGCAGGCGCCATGGCGTTCGGGCTTGCAGGATGCGGTAACAGTGATTCAAGTTCAAGCGATTCAGGAGCGAGTGGAAACAGTGGTGACAAAACGAAAATCACGTTCCAAAATATTTATCCTGATCCAACTACACCAACGTATAAAATGATTCACCAGATCGTTGATCAATATGAAAAAGAACATCCAAATATTGATATCGAACTGGATACGCTAAATACAGATCAACAAAAACTCAAACTCAAAACACAAGCGGCTTCTAAAGAAATCCCTGATATCACAATCGTGAATCCAGCGGCTCAGATGAAACCGTATGTCGATGCAGGCTTGCTTGCTCCATTAAACGATGTGATTGATAAGGGCGGTCTCAAAGATACATATCAAAAAGGGCTGCTTGATTATTACAGCAAAGATGGAAATGTATATGCACTTCCAGACGGTAATAATATCGAAGTCGGTTTTTATAACAAAGCTTTATTTGCCAAAGCAGGTATTGCCGCTCCACCTACAACATTCGATGAGCTACTTGCAGATGTGAAAAAGCTTAAAGATGCAGGTATTACGCCTATCGCAATCGGTGAAAAAGATTCATGGACAGGGTCATTCCTATTTATGAACATCTTGCTTCGTACCAACGGTGGCCCGGGCTTCTTGCAAGATGTAGCAGATGGCAAAAAAACATTTAATGATCCTGCATTCGTAGAAGCTGTCGATGCGTTCCAAAAATTAGTTCAAGCCGGTGCTTTTCCTGAAGGCGCAACATCGATTGACGCTACAGCAGGCGGTAATATGTTCCGTACAGGTCAAGCTGCAATGTTCTTTATCGGAACATGGGAGACTGGCGCAAATGATGGTTCAACTGTTGGTAAAGACGTGAGCGTATTCAAATTCCCAACAGTGAATGGCAAAGGAAATCCAGATGAGTTTATGCTTGCTCCAGGTAGTGCATTTGCTGTATCTGCTAATAGCGAACATTTACAAGAAACCAAAGATTTCTTAAACTATTTTGCACTGAACTTACCTAAAGTATCTTTTGAATTGAAAAATGCGGTCGGTCTAGGTCAAAAAGTAGATGGTGACTTCAAAGCGGCTGGATATTCTCCTCTAGCGATTGATGTACTGGATCTGTTCAAAAATGTAAAAGGTGGCGACCTGTCATTCGATAACACGATGAATCCAGCCGTATCTCAAGTACATTTAAGCAGTATCCAAAGTCTATTTGTACAACAAGTCGATCCAAAACAAATTGCTCAAGAACATCAAGCTGCATTTGAAGCGAATCCTTAAATCAACCTAGAGATAGATATGTAGAAGCGAGGGGGCGTCAACAGCGTCCCCTTCGCTATGAGTAGAATAAGCTAAAGAGAGAAAATACACTTTTGAGTTGGAAGGAGGGAGAAGCCATGAATGTACTAAAAGTACCTGCTCGCACGATTGCTATTTTTGTACTTCCTTGTCTGATCCTTTACATAGGGACGGTGTTTGTTCCTATTCTGGTTTCTTTTTATACGGCGATGTTGGACTGGAATGGGATTTCGGATGCTAAGTTTGTCGGTCTGGCGAATTTCAAAACATTGCTTTTCCATGATCCTAATTTCTGGATGTCAGTGAAGCGTACGATTATGTATGCCGTCTTCTCCATTATTGAGATTCCTTTTTGTTTGCTGTTCGCTATTTTGCTGAATCGCTATGTACGTAAAGGAAATCGTCTGGTTACGCTCTATTTCGTACCGGTTATTTTATCTAACGTTATTTTAGGGCAATTGTGGAAAACGATCTACAACCCGGCTTCGATGGGCGGAATGTTAAATGGTGTGTTGATCAAGCTAGGTCTGGATAGCTGGACACATAGTTGGTTAACAGAACCAGCACTTGCGATGTATGCAATCTACTTTGTATCGTTGTGGCAATATTTTGGTTACCACTTACTGATTCAATTTACAGGGGTACAAAATATACCGGATGAAATCTATGAAGCTGCCAAAATTGATGGTGCCGATGGATTCAAAGCAGATCGTTATATTACGTTCCCGATGGTTGTACCTATTTTCAAAATCTCGGTTGTGCTAGCATTTATCGGATCATTACAAGCATTCGAACTGGTCATGGTTATGACTGGCGGTGGGCCTGCACATGCGACCGATACGATAGCGACGCATATGTATAATATGTCGTTCTTATCTCAGAAGTATGGTTATGGTAGTGCGGTAGCGACATTCCTTGTTATTTTCTGTCTGGTTATCACTGTGATTATCAATGGCGTATTTAACAAAATCGAACGTAAAGTGACGTAGAGGAGGAGAACACGATATGAATAATCTGAAAAAATGGTTCGTGTATCTGCTCTTCGCGATCCTGATCGTTACACAGTTATATCCGCTGTTATGGTTAGTGATGTACTCACTCAAAACGAATGAAGAAATTCTGGGAGGTAGCTTTTTCGCTCTTCCACATATTCCGCAGTGGCATAACTATGCAGATGCGTATACATCCGGTAGTTATCTGAAAT
Organism: Paenibacillus nicotianae; assembly: GCF_042681745.1. Taxonomy (NCBI): domain Bacteria; kingdom Bacillati; phylum Bacillota; class Bacilli; order Caryophanales; family Paenibacillaceae; genus Paenibacillus; species Paenibacillus nicotianae. Next base: position 292,367 of record NZ_JBHUGF010000011.1, read on the forward strand.
ATCTAGGAAATAGCGTACTGGTTACAGCAGTTAGTTTGTTCGCAGTTGTTATTTTAAGCTCAATGACTGCTTATGCGATTACGCGCTTCAAATGGAAATACGGGCAATATGTGATGTTGTTATTTTTGCTAGGAATGATGATTCCACTACAAGCGACATTATTGCCACTAATGATTATTTTCAAAAACTTAGACTTACTTAATACACGCTGGTCGATTATTATTCCGTACACAGCGTTTGCGTTACCGATTGCTGTATTTATTTTAAGTGGATTTATGCGGTCGATTCCGACCGATATTGAAGAATCTGCTTTTATGGATGGAGCGAGTGTATACCGGATTTTCCGTAGTATTATTTTGCCGATCTCGGTTCCACCTGTGATGACAGTATGTATTTTAACTTTTATCAATATCTGGAATGAGTATATTGTAGCGGCGACGTTTATTTCATCCGAAGAACTCAAAACATTACCGTTCGGGGTGTATACGTTTGTTAGTCAGTATTCGGTCAATTACGGAAATATCGGAGCATTCCTTGTAATGGGTGCGTTACCGGTTATTATTTTCTACTTTATTTTGTCTGAACGTATCACGAAAGGTATGGTAGCAGGAGCAGTTAAAGGATAATAGTATAAAATGATTTTGCCAGAAGCTACCTTTATTGGTACTATCTCTGTATAGGGACTTGGCGGTAATCATAAAGAGGACCCAATCCTTTTTATGGTTACCGCCCTTTGGCTTTTTTAGCGACCGATGTAGAAAGGAGCATTTCACTTTGTCACGTAGTCTGCATTCGATCCACAATCGATTGTTTATTTTGTTTTTATTCTGTATGGCCGGGATTGTACTGCTGGTCAGTATTCTTTTTTATAACCGTACAACGACTCAATTTCATGAAAAGTTAGGTGAGATTGCGCAGAAAAATGTATCACAAACCGTGGGATTGCTTGATCTTCTACTCGGTAGTTATGATAGTCTGTCCAAATCGATTAGTGCCAATGTTGATATCGTACGTCTGCTCGGTCAGAAGTCTGCTAGTTCACCACAGGTTGAGTATATTAATCAGAATTATATTACAACGATTATGGGAGCGATTTACTTTTCACGAGATGATCTAGTAGGTATTCATGTGATTGGTGAAAATGGCAAAATCTATGACTATAGCAATTCGATGAATGTGATCGATCCTGAATATACCAAGTCGTCATGGTATCAGCAGATTAGTGGGTCATCCGGTCAGATGGTCTGGTTAGGTGTATTTCCTCACTCGATTATTGATCAGGCAGAAGATCAGCCTGTGTTTGCTTTTGGTCGCCCGATATTTAATCTTAATGAACAGCATCAGATTGGAATTGTGCTGGTTGAAGCAAGAGCGGATACTTTTTTGACAGCGATGAATAATTTGAAATTAGGGCCTCATAGCGAAGTGAATATTGTAACAGGAGACGGCAAACATATGCCGACTTCGATCGAACCAAATAGTAAGCCAGGTTCACTACCGCCGAATATTTCGTTGCCACAGTTATCCGGTCAGGTGAATGTACAGCAGAATAATAGCCGTCTGATTGCAGCTTCCAAGCTTGGCACGACCAATTGGACGATTGTCAGTTCCACACCGGATCGTGATCTTAATGTTGAACTGACTCAGACCAAGCGGTATCTATTTATCGTAGTCACTGTGTTGATTGTCGTGTCTGCGCTGATTGCTTTTATCGTGTCTCGTACGATATCTTCACCGCTCAAGCGATTAATTCGGGAAATGAAGCAAGTGGAAAATGGCAACTTTCGCGGTATGGTTACAGTCACATCCTACGAAGAAATCAATTCGCTTGTATTATCGTTTAACCATATGGTCGCTCGTATTGAAGAACTGATCGAACGGGTCAAAGTCTCTTCGGTTAGTGAAAAAAATGCCGAACTTCATGCGCTTCAGTCGCAGGTCAATCCTCACTTTCTCTATAATACACTGGATATGATCTACTGGATGCTCGATGAGAAAGGCAATGATGAACTAGGGGATGTCGTGTTATCGCTATCGCATATGTTCCGGTATAGCAGTCATTGGGAAGATCATGCACTGGTGACATTACGTGAAGAAATCGAACAGATTAGTCATTACCTGACGATTATTACGATGCGACTGGATGGGCGATTGAGCGTAGAGATCGATGTCGAAGAGCAGTGGATGGATCTGCATGTGCCCAAAATGTTATTACAGCCCATTATCGAAAATGCAGTTAAGCATGGTCTGGAAGCGTTAGATCGACCGGGTATTTTGCGAGTAAGAGCAATACCTGATCGAAAATATCTTAATATTATTATTTCAGATAATGGCAAAGGAATGAATGAATCTACATTAGAACGATTACGAGATTCTTTACTTCATCCAACCGATGCTGTGCATCGTGATCGCAAAAGTATCGGTTTACAAAATCTACATCAGCGCCTATCGCATATGTTCGGAATTACTAACGGGATACACATTGAGAGCGCTCTAGACAAAGGAACAGCCGTCAAACTGGTATTGCCGTTATCCGATGCTTCTGCTGTAGCGCAATTCTCTTCACAGACGGTAGAGTCTAAATATTCAGATCAACCGATTTCGATCGATAAAGGAGGTATTGTGCGTGCACATTCTGATTACAGACGATGAAAGTTTTATTCGCGAAGGCATCAAACGTACTATCGAAAGTGTTTTTCCAAATTACCATGTTCATCTGGCTTCATCTGCTGAAGAAGCGGTGTTGATGATGAGTGAGCACCGGATCGATATTATTTTAACCGATATTCTAATGCCTGGAATTAACGGTCTGGAACTGATGCGTATTTCCCGTCATAGTCAGCCCCAAGCGAAATGGATTGTAATCTCGGCACATTCAGAATTTTCCTATGCTCAACAAGCGATGCATCTGGGTGCACGAGACTATCTACTAAAACCGATCGGCAAAAAGAAACTGGTAGAATTAATGGAATCGCTTACGATAGAGATTCGTCAAGAACGAGTCGTTTCTAAAGGTGAAGAAGCGCTCAAAGATGGATTAAACTATTTGCGTGAAGCTGTTTTTCAACGATTAGCTGCCGGGCTTAGTATGGGCAAAATCAGTCTGGATACATTTATCGCAGACTATCCTGAATTTTATCTAATTGTAGTCAATATCGAACAAGGTGAGCGAAGTACCCATTTAGAGCATTTTATTGTAGAAAATGTATTAAATGAATTGATCGATCAGTCAGGACAAGGATTCGTTGTGAGTTTTGATCGCAATAGTCTATTAGGGCTGGTGACACTGCACAATCATGTTCAGATGGAGCAACTGCTAGAACCGTTACAAGAACATTTGCAAAAGTATTTGAAAGTTCCTTTTGTAACCAGACATTCCGGCCCTCACCAAGAGATTGAACAGGTTGCGGTCGAAGTAAATCGCTTACGAGAAGAAAAGATAGAGCCAGTGAATGCGCCCGAAGAAGGAAGCAGTAGCGATCAAGCGATTCAGGTCGCTCTTCAATATATTCGTGCTCATTTTAATGAAGAATTGTCTTTAGAAAAGGTAGCGGCTGTTGTATTTCTCAACCCGATCTATTTCAGTCAATTGTTCAAGCAGAAAACAGGGCAAGGGTACAAAGATTATGTCATCTGTCTACGGATGGAGCAAGCCAAAGTGCTATTGCATAATCCTAAGTTCAAGCTTGCCGATATCGCAGAACAAATCGGCTACACCAATGTAGGGCATTTCACCCAAGTATTTCGCAAAAAATTTATGTTAACTCCGACCGAATATCGAATGCAGGAGAAAATTCTGAATACGTGAGTGTTTTTTAGCTTTTTCAGGGTTTAATTCGACCTTGAATAAGCAACATTCGCGAACTCAATATAGAACATACAAAACCCTAACTTCGCATAGAAGTCAGGGTTTTTATGTGTAATGTTCTTATTTATTGATAAAAATCAAGTGTTAACGCCGAGTCTAATAAGCCAATCCTACCCGATGTCCAATATAACGAGGATCACTTAACTGCTGATACGTGAAATACGCTGTATCTCCCGTCGAAATTGATGCTCCACCTTCAGGCAAAACATCTTGCTCATCACGATAGACACCGGTATACTCTCCATCCGGCAAATACGTTGGACATACCACTGTCCAGTCTAGCCCGGAATCTCGTAACGTCTCATACATCATTCGGTGTTCTTCCGCAGCGCGGGTACTTTTGCGCTTGGATTCAGAAGATTCATAGCGGTATGTATCAGTTTCGATACGGCTTTGTAAAATACCTGCTGTGCCGACTGTAATAATGCGCGCAATCGACTGCTTCTGCATCAGTTCAGCAATGATAGGTGTGCTGACAGATAACGTATTCGTTTTATCGGTGTTCAGTGTACTAATTACAGCTTGTACCCCGTCTAACGCCTTATAAAGATCATTATGGTTTAATGCATTGCCCACGATAACGTGCAGACCCGGAATCTGCTCATTGATGGGTAAAGAGTGATCAATCGCTGATATCGGCTTAGAAGAACCACCCAAATCTTCTGCATATGCTAACAATTGTTCATTTAATTTATCCAGAGAACGTACCAGTACAGTTAGTTCATGTCCATCTTGAAGTGCATATTGCAGAACCGATTGTCCAACACGTCCTGTAGCACCAAGCAGTAATATACGCATTAGTTACTCTCAGCGTTTTTCCAGTTTTGCTCACAAAATGCTGCTAACTCTTGCTCTTCCTCTTCTTCCAGATCGAAATCCAGTACACGATCTGTACCTTTTTCAATAATATCGTAATTGACAATGCCATTACCTGTGTCTTGGACTTTGTAGATGGCACGAATATATAGACCGTTTACCGAGTAAATATCATCTTCTTCATCTACTTCAAAATCAATAAAAAATTCATAGCGTGTGCCCACCAAAATTTCAAAAGGGTCTTTAATCATTTCTACCTGATAACTTGTTATTTCCATTATTCTATTCCTCCTGCATCTATCAAAGATGCGCTTATATTATTCTTATAATGATGTATATACGAAGTGCACAATGATTGCTCAGTGCCGTCTTATTATAACACGATTGCTAGAAGATAGAGGATAGTGAACGTAGCAATTTCTTTTCGCTTGAACAAATGTTTAAAGTCTATTGAACAATTGTAAAAAGCATTGTATACTCGGAAGATACATGACATGTCAGCTTTGCCGTAAATGATCGTCATCCAGATTGGCTTAGAGGAGAGAAATAGAATGAAGGCTTTATCCAAAGGGCAGACTGCTCTGTTTTTAGCATTTTTGATCTTAATGTGGGGCGTGAACTGGCCGTTATCCAAGTTCGCTTTAAATTATGCACCACCTATTTTGTTTTCCGGTATTCGGACATTGATTGCAGGGTTATTGTTGTTGGTTGTCGCTTTACCACGTTTGCGTGATTTACGTTGGAAGCAGACTTGGAAAATCTATGCAATCTCTGCGGTTCTAAATATTATTTTGTTTTACGGTTGTCAGACGATCGGTATCGCTTATATGCCTGCTGGATTGTTCTCGGCAATTGTCTTTTTACAGCCTGTCTTAGTCGGATTCTTATCCTGGTTATGGGTAGGCGAATCAATGAACCCGCTCAAAGCGATTGGTCTGGTCTTAGGTTGTGCAGGCGTAGCGACGATCAGTGCAGGCGGATTCTCCGGTTCGATCTCGGTGATTGGTATTGTATTGGCTCTAGCATCTGCTGTTAGCTGGGGTGTCGGAACCGTCTATGTGAAAAAGGTAGGCGATCGTGTAAATCCGATCTGGTTAGTAACGATCCAATTGATTATGGGTGGAGTCGTAATGACAGCGGTAGGTACAGGTACTGAAAGCTGGGCAGATATTACGTGGAACGCTACATTTATCGGAGTATTGCTGTTTATCTGTATTTTTGCTATCGCCCTAAGCTGGTTATGTTTCTTCCGTCTTGTTGGTTCAGGCGAAGCAAGTACAGTCGGTTCATATACATTTTTGATTCCGTTAGTATCTATTATTCTTAGTGTGCTCTTTATGGGTGAATCGGTAACCGTTAATCTGATTATCGGCTTGATCTTGATCGTTATTAGTATCTTGCTGGTGAATCGTACACCAAAAGAAAAATCCGATCATACGCCTATCGTCAATATCGATACCAAAGAAGTTCATTCGTAATAGTATAAAGAAGTTCAGTAGCATATACGTGTATAAATAAAAAGACTCTTGGATTGAAGATTATTCAATCAGGAGTCTTTTTGGTATCGTCTTGTGTATTTAGCTAGAGGATTCTAACGGTTCAGTCTGTAACTGTTGGTGCTTGTTGAATAAGCTAGGAGCGATAAATAGACTCAGCAAAATACTTGTAATAATCGCTGAAGTCATTGTAGTGAATACAATCAACAATTGAAAACGCACCGCTGTAATCGGATCAGCACCGGCAATAATCTGTCCGGTCATCATACCGGGTAACTGTACCAGTCCAAGTGTTTTCTGACCGTCTATCGTTGGAATCATACTGGAACGAACCGCGCTTTTGAGTACCGGCATTATCGCTTGTCTGGGCGTTCCTCCAAGTGACAGTAGCAAAATAATTTCACGCTGACGTAACGTCACTTCAGAACGTAAACGGTTCACTAATAAGCTTCCCAGTATCATTGAATTGCCGATAATCATACCGCTGATCGGAATAATATAACGTGCAGTTGCTGGAATAATCTCAAACCCTAATAATAGCGACTGTGTTACGATCTCAACAATCACTAATGTCAAAAACACTTTGATCGTCATATAAGGAACCGATTTACCTTTTTTAGATACATTAAGTGAAGCAACAGTAATCATCACTAATAGAAACACACCGACGACCCATAATTGCTCTAAGCCGAAAACAAAATTCAACACATAGCCGATAATCAGCAGTTGAATAGTGGCTCGTAATGTAGCGATCAGTACATCTTTTTCCAGACCTAATTTGAAAGAACGAGACAATACTACAGCAAATAACACAAAACATAAAGAAAGCGTTAATGCAATTATTGTCATTGTAGTTCACCTTTGATAAATCGCTGTGCTTCTTCTGTCTGTGGATGTGCAAAAAAGTCGGCAGTTGGTCGCTGTTCTAACAATTGTCCATTCATCAAAAACCATGTTTCTTGCCCGACCCGTTGCGCTTGTTCCATCTGATGGGTGACCCAGATTAACGTTATACCGGATTCACGCTGGATCTCGAGTAACAATAGCTCGACTTCTCGTACAGAAGAAGGATCAAGAGCAGAAGTAATCTCGTCGAGTAGCAAAATCTGCGGTCGATTAGCAAGTGTGCGTGCTAGAGCTAACCGTTGTTTTTGACCACCTGAAAGGTCTTGTACTTGCTGATGAAGCACCTGTGCAGACAAGCCTACTTGTTCGATAAGAGTCGCAGGATTACCGATATCGGTTCCATGTAATCGCTGAGAAGTCTGTAAATTATAAAGAGCAGTTCCTTGTACCATCGGAGCATCTTGAAATACAATTCCTACATTTCGGCGTAATTCAGTAATCGACCATGTCTGTATCTCTTTGCCTTGAATATATAATTGCCCAGAGTCTGGTGTAAGCAGTAGATTGCATAGTGATAGCAATGTACTTTTACCTGAACCGGAAGGACCTACCAGTGTAGTAATCGAACCTTGTCTAATAGTTCCGTTAATCTTGTCCAATACAGGTGTAGCTTGTTTTACATGGGGAAAAGATTTAGAAATATTCTGAAATTGAACCGCATATGTAGATGATAATGTCATCTGTGTATCAATCATCCTTTCCGTCTATGGCTACGTATTATTGTAGTATAAATGCGTTTGGGACAACAGAAAGATTATGTAGTGTATCTTTTGGTATACTGAGGATACAAACAAGAAGAAATACAGATGCAGGAGGATCGAAAATGTCATTTTCAATCGTTGTTTTTCAAGGCCCCAGTGCATCAGGCAAAAGCACATTACAAGCACGATTAGGAGTACCCAAAATTGTCACATGGACATCCCGTCAACCACGAGCAGGTGAGCAAGATGGGGTTGATTATCATTTTGCGACCAGAGAACACATCGAGCTTATGTTTCGTCAAGGATTGATGTTAGAAATGAGTGAATATCGTAATAATCTGTACGGTACATCGATCAGTTCAATTGAAGATGCTGGCAAAGATGGACAGGTACGTTCTACAGTGATGGACGCGCCAGGAGCTAAGCTGGTCAAAAAAAAATGGGGCGACCGGGTATTGCTTATCGGAGTACTAGCAGATCGTGAGCAACTAGCAAAACGATTATTCGACCGTAAAGTCAGTATTGAGGAACAAACGCAACGACTTCAGAGTTATGATCAGGAACGTGCGGCATTATCGGAATGTGATCTGATTATTCATAATTCAGAAGGGCAATTACGTACAGCGGAAAAAGTAATCGACTATATTCGAGAAGGCATTACTCGTACAGCGCGCAAATAAATTCAGCTTACCGATAGCATCAAGATCAATACAAAAAGAATCATTGATACCACTATAATCAGATAAAATCCTCCTATAAAGTCAGCAAGCTATACTGACTTTATAGGAGGATTTTTTTGTGTCTTTTACATTATTAAGGTTTATGATTGATCGGCGTGACGTTCTTGCAGTTCAAGCCAGATAGCGGCTAGATCCAGTTCACCTTTACCATTTTCATTGGCTTCACGATAAGTCTGATCTGCGGCTTGAGCTAGTGGCAATTGTACATGTAATCTTTTGGCTTCATTCGTCAGTAAGCCTAGATCTTTGGAGATTAGACTTAACATAAATGCGGCTGGAAATTCGTTGTTGATAAACATATCTTTTTTACCCGCTAATAACGGTGTGGCTACAGCAGATTCACCGAACATTTCTAATACTTGTTCACGTTGCAGTCCAGAACGTTCGGCGATTAATAGAGATTCGGCAATCGCTTGCGTAGAAATGCCTAACAATAAATTGATCGATAATTTGGCAGAGCTACCATGACCGACTTCGCCGAAATGGATCGTTTTTTTACCTAAAATATCAAAAAACGGTTGGCAAGCCTGAATATCTTCAGTCTGACCACCTGCCAGAATAACCAGATTTCCTTGTTCTGCCGGAGCCACCGAGCCGGATACCGGAGCATCTATATACATTGCTCCTTTGGCTGTAATCTGCTCCGCGAAATCTTTGGCTTCTTCAGGGCTGATCGTACTCATATTGATCACATACATACCTGCACGTAGCTGATTAAGAATGCCTTGATCTCCTGTTAATACATTATCGATCGCGTCTTTTTTGGTCAACATAATAAAAACAACTTCGGCTTGAACAGTCGCTTCGGCAGGGGTAGCATATAGTGTTGCTCCTGCACTTTCTAACGGCTTCGCCCGTTCATTGGTGCGATTGTAGACGTGTAATGTATATCCTTCTTTGAGCAAATTATGAGCCATAGGTAAGCCCATATGCCCTGTTCCGATCCACGCTATATTTTTCATAATGACACTCCTTAGATTTGGATACTATCGTGTAATTGACGGTATCGTTTGTTTAGAATAATCGTCCTAATGGTACTAATGTATGAATACCCAATTTCACTGCTATCTATCCGTTATTATAAATAGTTATTGTTAATCCGACGATAATAGTTGACATTATAACAGCCTGTAACTATAATTGTTACATGTAAGGGTTAATGTATATCACAGCTTGATAGCTACACATATAGAAAGTACGTATTTCGTCAGACCACACAAATTACATGGAGGTTTTAGATATGAAAATCGCAGTTATTGGTGCAACAGGTAAAGCAGGATCATTGATCGTTGAAGAAGCTTTGAGCAGAGGACACGAAGTTACAGCTATCGTACGTAGCGCTTCTAAAGTGCAAAACGATAAAGTAAACGTAGTTGAAAAAGAAGTATTAGATCTAACCACTGAAGATATTAAAGGCTACGATATTTTAGTAAATGCGTATGGTGCTCCACAAGGACAAGAAGAATCTCATATCACTGTAGGTCAATCGTTGATCAACATTTTGAAAGGTGCTCCTGATACTCGCTTAATCGTTGTAGGTGGTGCAGGTAGTCTGTATGTGGACGATGCTCAATCTGTACGTCTTATCGATACACCGGACTTCCCTGACGCTTACAAACCAACAGCATCGAATCAAGGTAAAAACTTGGACGATTTGAAAGCATCGAGCGGTATTCAATGGACATTTTTAAGCCCGGCAGCGTTTTTTGATGCACAAGGCCCACGCACAGGTTCTTATACAGCCGGTGGCGAGAAAATGATCGTTAACAAGGAAGGCAACAGCTATATCAGTTATGCTGATTATGCGATTGCGATTGTAGACGAAGCAGAAAAAGCAGCACATGTGAATAAACGCTTTAGTGTAGTTGGCGAAGCGAAATAATAATTTGCAACTCAAAATCTGTGTATGATGTTATCTTGGTAGATATCATCGCACGCTAGAGAATAAGTATCATATCACCGACCTCTTTCCTGATCATAGGGAAGAGGTTTTTTTGATAATAGTATTTCTCTATTTTCATGCAATAAATACATAGCATTCCCTGTAAAAACCATATATAATAAGTGAAAAACAATTCCGATCAGAATTGTAGGGAAAACGGTGGGATTATTATGGGTAAGCATATTAAAGGCGTAACCTCCATCAAAAAAGCAGTTTATGACCGAATCGCGATGCAGGACGATATATCCAAAGCAGAAATAATGAATGAATTTCAGATGACTAGCAGTAGCCTGACTCGACTTCTGGAAGAAATGACGAATGAAGGTTGGATTATGGAGTCTGGATTCGGTCAATCGACAGGTGGAAGACGACCGATTTTGTATCGAATCAACGCGAATTTCCGCTATATTTTTGGTCTGGATATTTCACGTATTTATTCGGTGCTAGGCTTATATGATATGCGGATGCAACCGTTAGCGATGGTGCGCTGGTCTATGGATGAAAGTATGACACCTCAGCGGTTAGTTCAGCATGTTCAGCAACAAGTAGCACAGATGTTAGCAGAGCAAGGGATAGCACCAGAATTAGTGATAGGAATGGGTGTAGGTGCAGTAGGCCCGCTTAGTCGTGAGCAAGGAAAAATACTTAATCCACTATACTTTGCCGCTCCCGGGTGGAAAGATGTTCCGCTACGGCGCTGGTTAGAAGAAGCAACAGGATTATCTGTTACTCTTGAAAATGGAGCCAATACTGCGTTGACAGGAGAGCACTGGATGGTACGTGATGAACATATCCAGCATATGTTGTATGTGCATGTCGGTACAGGTCTGCGGTCTGCGATGATGTCTAACGGACATGTGGTGCATGGCGCTGTTGATATGGAAGGCTCGATCGGACAGATGATTATTCAGACAGATGGCCCGCGACTTCATGGTACAGGCAATTATGGAGCGTTAGAAGCTTTTGCCTCGGTACAAGCGTTAGAACAACAAGTTCGAGCACGCAGTAAAATGGGACGCGATGTATGGAACGGCAATGTAGCAGTTAAGCCAGAAGCGATTAATTTTACAACACTGGTACAATCGCTAGAAACAGGCAATGATTATATCAAAGAAATTTTTGCACAATCTGCGGCTTATATGGGAATTGGTCTAGCGAATCTAATTAATATTTTACATCCTGAAAAGATTATTCTTGGCGGCGTACTAATCAATTCACATGATCTGTTCTACAATACAGCGATTGCGGTCGCCGAGCAGAATATCTATTATTCGAACAGCTATCGACCTGTTTTTTCTAAAGGAATATTGGAAGAAAATGCAGTCGCTACAGGAGCAGCAGTGATGGTCTGGCATGAGATGGATTTGTAAGTGGAAAAAACCTCTGATCTTCTTTCTAGTATTACATTAGAAAGAGTTATCAGAGGTTTTTTTAGATTTTTTTAGATAACGTTATAAAGATTTCTGCGGTTGAAGCTGTGCCAGAATCTGTGGATCTTTGATCTTGTTATCTTGCGCAAGCATCACGATCTTGGACAAAATCTCTGCTGTTCTCGGGTCTTCATCCATAAATGGTAAAAATAATCGTCCACGATGTTGAGAATGAACAGGAATAATATGCAGAGCACTAGCGGCTTGTTGATACACGATCGCACTACCAAGATGCACACTATAGTTGCCCAGACTTCCTGCTATACGAGCATGGTTGCCTTCGATCTGTACATTATCGATACGCAGTAGACGTAACGATTCTTCGACGATCACACGACGCATTTCAATCGTTGTTAAGCTTGTTTCTGGATCTACACCGCCTACATGAGCTACACTGACTACCAGATCAACATCGCGCATAATCTCAGAGAAAATAAGTGGCGATACTTGATCAAAAGGCAACATTTTATACGTACCACGATTATAAAATTGTACCGTCTCTAATGTAGGTGCTTCGGTATCGGCAGGTGAGAACCAATCAGCGAGTGCATACAGATTCGCAATAATATTTTCTTTGTAATACACTTTCTGCAATCCTTCTTCGTAACTAACTGTCCAACCTCTTCCACGCAATAAAGCGACCGCTTTGTTCGGTTGAATCTGATAACCCGCATAACGGCGAGATAATGTACCGTTAGCTTTTTCATCTTCGTTAGGCATATACAATTCGCGGAATACTTGCTTAAATGGCTGACGTTGCTGACGGTCAAACAGATCACGTTGATACAGACTCCATTGACCACTTTCATAAAAATGAACAGGATGAGCAATAATCACTTGATCATCTAATTGTAACGAATGCTCTACACCGTCTGGACTTCGCAATACAGACGCGTTTCCATCCAGATAACCAAGACTGTTGTTTGTTTGTAATACCAGACTATTGACCAGTGGAGCAAGAACTGGATTATGTGATAATTTGATCAATTCATCTGCTGTAAAAGTAGTGCTATTAGTCATGGAACGTTCCAATTCTTGACGAGCACGACGATATTGATCGGTCAGTTCAGACTTCACTTCTTTGAGACGAATGATATACTCATTTTTATTCAGACGTGCAGGAACCGATTTGAGTGGCTTCTCTTGCTTGATCGCTGTTAAGCTCGTCTGTCCTTCGCTATCAATCACCAGAGATACTTGCAGACCTTCCTCAATCTCGTGTGGTTCAAAATAACTGAGCAAATCATCCAACTTGCGTGATTCCATATCCCATTGTAAACGGGTGACATCGGTATACCCTGCATTACGAGCCAGATTATCTAGCGCAATCGCAGATACTGTTCCTTCACTAGCACGACGTTGTGCGCCAAACGTTTTACTTTGCTTTAAGAACAATTGAATAAATTCATACCGCTGACGAATATCCGCATCACGCTTAGTGCCTGAAGCGAGTGGAATCAAGCTATAAGCCAGCAACTGATCTTTGTTACGCTTATCCGCTACCGATTGCTGAATCGATGCTAGATCAAGCTTACCGAGTACAGCATCTGCAAACAGTTGACTGCGACGATGATTGGAGCCTGCCGAGATATATTTAGCACAATCGTATAAGATATCAAATCGTTCTGCACCTAATTCATCATAAGCTTGACGGAACCAGACGATATCGAACGCGCCATCATTGAATTCTTGTGGTGAGATGGGCGAATAATGCGCGACAATCGTTTCTTTTTCCGCTGAAAATGTCTCATTGATATGTGCATGGAAATACCATGCCGCACTACGTAGACCTTTCCAACCTAGATGTTTGGCGATGATTTCGATCCATTGAGGAGCATACATCGCTGCTTCTAATAATTTCTTATCATCAATTGGATATTGCTGAAGTAACAATTCTAATTTTTGCTCATCTTCGCCTTCTAAAGGATACGTGTTTTTGAGCAAATGACTGAATGTTTCTTTCTTCGTAATACTATTGCCATAACCGTAAATATAGCCGCGTACAAACGTTTCTTTTTGTAGATTCGAAAGAATACGTACAAACACTTCAGTGCCTTCTACACGTTCAATATTCATTGCCAGTGAAGTCACACCAGTAACCAATTCTCCGCGACTAAGTTCGATTTCCAAAATGCGAGCAAGCACAGCATCCCGAATTGGAATCATTTTAGGATATTCTTTGAGATTAATATGGCTAGCATACTTGGTATGTTGAGATGTTAATTCTCGAATAAACTGACGACTGAGATCGCTGTTCATGATTTTGGAATAGATTTCATTATCGCTGATTTTGTCCCATTCATAAGCACGTGCATAATCCGTTGTACCGAGTAGACCCTCCTGACCATAATAAAATTCCAATGTATAAAAAATATGGAACATTTGCATTGATGATTCTTGATCGTAGAGACGACTGCGTACTAATAGACGCCACGGTGAAATCAAAAATTGGAACAGACCGCTTTCTTCTTTTAACTTTTCTTGCGGGAATGTATACATCATTTTAATCAGAGCATCCCGAACCATAGCAAAAGTCGATTCTTTATCACTATCTTCCAGATAAGCCCGGATAAGTTCCCCCAATTGTTGACGATACGGAAGATTTTTGTAGAATGTCTGTACTTCTAAGATTTGTTCTAATGGATAAATAGATTCGATAAATGTTTTGCGCCAGCCTTCTAATAATGTATGTTTGCCTAGCTCCGTATAGTCCATTTGATCGGAGAAATACCTGTATAGATCGCGCAATGTCTGATCATACATTTCAGATTGAGTGTACACATACAACTGTAATATACCTTCTGCTGACAGTTCACTTTGTTGTAGATAATTTTTCCATACTTCTGGTAAAGGATAGCGATCTAGTTGAGGAGTTTTTTCATCCTCAGCTTGATTGTACCAATTTGCATTGAGTTGATTACCAAGCAACATCGTTTCTTTATAACCACTATAGTATTCGACTGTATACTCATGATCTCGATGTTCATGTACCAGATCATTCAATCCTTGTAGAAAATCGGTGATACGCTTCGGTTCAATTGTAAATACATCACGATTCAACTGGAAATCAGGTTGTTCTGGTTTTTCTTTTAACCAGGTATCCATCATTTGTGGATCGAATAATCCAAAGCCATTGGATTCGTTATATTCTTCTGATGAACCTAATTTATTAATCAATACTTGTTCTTTGGCTGTGGGTTGAGATATGTTTTCGATCAAGGGAAGCAAACGTTCATACTGCTCCGAGCGCTCTGGTTTGCTTTGTAATTCGCTGATCGTCTCCAGTCCAGCTAGACGTTGCAATTCGCTTTTACTTTGGATTAGACGTTCAACTGTAGCGTCTAGTGAATCCGCAGGTTGAGTGAGTAGCAATTCAATAGAACCTTGACGCAATGAACCTGTTTTGAGTTTGAGTAGATTTTCAATAGCTTGTAATTCAGAATCAGTTAAAATAAGCTTTTTCGCTTGTTTTAACGCTACCTCGCGGTTAGACATACTTTTATCAGACAGCGAAGCAAACACAAATTGGCGTTGTTCCGGTGCATTTGTATTGGAAAGATAATGTTGCAGGATTGTTCCCCGTAGATCAGGGCTTAATTTATCTTTTAACTCTAAAATCTCACTGATCCATTGTTCATCCATATCATAGGCGGCTAGATACAGCATTTTTTTGACAGGCAGATCGGCAGAATAGCTTACCTGTACAAAATCAAGCACGCTTGATGGAAACGAAATTTCGCGTCCATTCAGACTTAAAAATAGATTGCGAAAATGTTCAAAATCACGTCTGCGTACTTCTTTATCTTCTAATAAAGGAGTACGAGGAACGACCAGTTGAAGTGCTGCCGTATCATTTAGCGTTTCCCATGAGTAGGAGCACTCATAATCATAATTTACCAGTACCCAGTAGCGTAACTCATCATCTTCTTCAGCTAAATGGGGCTCTGCAATCCGTAGACGCAAATCTTTATTTTGACTATTACGAAGCACATAGAGCGCTACAATCTTCTGATAACGTGCTCCTGTATCCATTAGATGTTGAATGCGATCATAGACATCTTGTTCTTCATGTACCGCTGTTGCCCAGAGACTCATATAGATATGATTCGCATTCTCACTGCTTAACCATTGTTCTCGCACTGCACGATCTGTTAATGCCTCATAGGCTTGTGTAATCAGTTGCTTGGACAGACGTGTATTCGTTGCTTCTAGATTAATGCCTGTCCATGTGCCTAATGCACGCACAATAGAGCTATAACGAATCAGATCATGTTCAATAATCGTCTGTAGTAGAGTCATTGTGGCTTCTAAAGTACCTTCATCCAGTTGCTCGACAATACTTTGACGCAGACCTTCTTGCAGACGAGCCGCGATCAATAACTCGCTAATCATCTTGTATGCTTCAGGTTGATGACTCATCAGCATCCCTTCAATCATCAAGCGGTCGAATAGAGCAGTCTGGTTATCACCATAAATAATGTCATGTAACGCTTGCTTCACTTCAGCATGATTATGATCCCATGCGTAAGCGATATGGATCGCAATTGCATCTTTTTGTACACGATAATCTTTGTTAAGCGGATAATCGCGTTCAGTCAAATACGTCATCAGATCAAACTCATACGCATTCAGGAAAAAGAGAGACACGAGTTGAGTTACGATGGGTTCTATATGTAAAGAGATATCTGTAGTGCGATAAGGACGACGATAATAACCTACACTATACGGATACTCGGTCGCATGTTCTGTAACATAACGAAATCTATCCGCAGTCGCTTGATCTGACAAATGTTCTACGACTTCAATTAAAGGTTCAAATGACACATTCTGTTGGTCACTGTGTACCCCTAATAACTGTTTTAATTGCTTGATTTCGTCCTCACTATTACTGATATAGGTATGCTCGTAAAAGTGTACACACCACTGAGCAATCTGCTGTTGTTGACCTGTAAGTTTGGCAGTCGCCGTTTGCAAATGTGTAAGATATTCATCGTAATAATTGCGTTCACTCATAATCGATAATCCCCTTTCTTACCATAGGCTTCCAGCCAGCATTGTAAATCGAATAAAAGCAACATCATCTCCGTCAGATAATTGAACAGCATCGTCCAGATGTTCGATTTCCTGTTCACCAATAAATACTTTATACAGTCCATCTTCAAAAGCTAATAAAGCCGCTTCAATCGCAGAAGATTCATCTGGCACACGATCATCATGAATATGCCTAAAGCCTACTTTGCCGGCTTCTCCTTGTTCAGTGACCTGCTCGGGTGTTAAGTAAGACAGCAGTGAAGATTGCTGTTGTCGCTCGGTAAATGCTCGTACATTTTCTTTGACCACTTCGGTTAAAAAGTCGCGCAAAGTGATAGGCATCTGAAGGATATCCAGAGGTTCGCGTGTCAGTGCATTTTTGCGTTTGCCTAGACTTTTGACAGTAACATAGATACGCATAAGTATATTTCCTCCTTTGCTTGGGATAAGTTATATACACAGTAGATAACCGTTCTATCTACGTTGTTAAACGATAAATGATCTTTTAAGTGTATACGAAACATAATACTTAAATCCACCATACCACAAAATTTAAAATAGAACAAATGTTCCTGTTTTGAATCACTAAAAAAGCCTTCTATCGATGGGGTATATACCATCCAATAGAAGGCTGTTATTTTCACTATCACATATCTTCAAAAATAAAGACAATAGATATCGTTCATTCAACATCATTTCATTATAGATTAGGATTGAAGCACAGCGTAAGCTTCTTGTAACACTTCACGTGATTTCATATTGTTTAGATTTTTGGGAACAATATGAATAGGTGTAGTTGTATGCAGAGCTTCTTTGACATGAGAAGCCGCAGCTTTTTCACCGCTTAAAATAATTTCTTGCCACTGTTTTTCTCTAGCCATACGTTCAATAATCGGAGTCAATCGTTTTACCCAGCGAGCTTGATCGACTTCCCAACGTTCTTTGTAATCTTCACGTTGTTTGTTCACCGTTGACTTGAGATCGCTTGTACTTTGACTTGGACGTTCACGCCACTCATCATTCACAATATCCCATTCAAAATAAGATTCATTGCTAATCTCACAAAGCAGACTATCAATAATCGTTACCGAATCACTGCTCAGTTGTACGATACCCGCAGCAGGGCATTTAGACGTAATCGCATGTAATTCTTCCAAACGTGCCTCTGCTTCATAGTAAAAAGCATTCGATAATCCTACCTGTACTTTTTCGCAAAAGAATAATCCACCAGAGGAATCCGCTACGATAATCAGACCTTTTTTCATATCATTCCGACTGTTTTCCACGCGTTCTTCGACTTTGGACTGTAGAGCAAGTAGGCTATCTAAATGTCTACGTTCGTCACCGGCTTCAGTGTATTCAGCGAGCTTTTTGAAACCGTTCTTGAGGTGTAGCTTCCATTCCGGCTGGGTGCTGGCAGTTGGTTCGGTGTTCAGATAGATGGTCAAAAACCGTTCTGCTGCATTAGCAGAGTACTTCTGAAGTGCTTTCCAATTTTCCATAAATCCCATTAGTTTGTACCTCCTCAAAGAGAGTTCCTTCTGTACTTACCCGTTTACACTTAAATTAAACAATAACTGTAAATAAGAAGTCAAATTTCGCCCTGTTACACTAGAAAATATAGCAAAATAGGAGTGAAAAATTATAAAATTAGGAATAGGAAGTATTTACTAAAAGTAGGAATGTTCAGGAAATGTTCAGAAGAATATATTATACTAAAAGTAATCTTATATTCCATATTATAACATTTATCTGGTAAAGGAGATCATGGGGATGAAAGTACATTCACTGATTCAAAAAATAAACAAATATATCAATAATCCTGTAGTTATGGTAGCATCCCTTTCGATTGTAGCTATAACGACGACTTCTTTTTTACCTATACAATTAACCAATCAGCATCAAGGCAACAAAGCGTATGCGATGATGAGTGAAGATCAATCCGGTGAAGTCACTCAATTTCAAAATGAATATCAAGCTGAACCTTCTGTAACTATTCCTACAGAAGCACCAAGCTTGACTAATATTATACCAGATCAACCTATGATTCAGCCTTTTGCTGATGAATCAGTTGTTGGAACAATTGTATCTGAAGCACTTCTGCATACCGATCAAAAAGGGCATCCTGTTTCTATGCAAGTTCAACGTGAACTTAAAGATCATGAATATATGCAAGATACCGCCAAAATAGATATTAAAGAAGCGGCTTTGACTGTAGATATGTTACGTAGAGATACAGGAAGTACAGCTTACTTGAGTATGCCTGCTCCTTCAGAAATGCCTCCTGCGGTCGATCTAGCGGTAGTATTAACATCACGCGCTCAAAAATTGTTTGCTGATTCCCAATTGGGGATTAGTATACAAGCCTGGCATGGTAGAATGACTATTCCTCAGCAGGTATTACAATCCGACCCTACAGATATGACCATTCGGTTGGGTAGTGATCGTCAAATTGTTTCACCATCAGGCGCATTAGGAACTACTTTAAAAGTTGTAGTTCCAGATACAAGTTCGCCCCAAGACGTATGGATCGCTCTTCCATTGCCTGAAAAAAAATTAACAGCATCTCAGCTTACTCGTCTAGCAGTCTGTGCAGAATATGAAGATGGAACGCAACAGTATTTGAAAGGTAAAGTAACCAAGTATACTCCAACGACTCAAGCGATTCAATTTGCTACCCATCAATCAGGCAACTACACTATCGTTCTTACAAAATAGATGATATTTCTAAAAAGAAAAGACTGGTTCTTCCTAGCAAAACTTGTTAAACTGTTTAATAGTAATAATTACTATTAATAAAGTGGAGCAAGGAGTTGTTACCAGATATGAACAAAACCAATAAAAATAATAGCCGTTTACCCAAAGCAAAAGGGACAGATATGGCTACTGTATATATGCCTAAAGAATGTGCTCGCAAAGTTAGACATATCGTTTTAAATGAGTGTAATCAACGCATTATCGATGAATTTATGATGATCTTGGATATGAAAGAAAAGTTTATCGAACAAGATGTACCGATGCCTAATAAATTAGTGATGTCAGGCCCTCCGGGAACAGGCAAAACGCTGACTGCTTTTTATATCGCCGAACGTCTACAATTTCCACTGGTACTTGTTCGGTTGGATACGATTATTCATAGTCATTTAGGAGAAACAGCTTCAAATATTCGGAAAATATTTGATTTTGCTCGTCTTTCGCCATGTGTGTTATTTCTAGATGAATTTGATGCGATTGCACGTACACGCGATAACAATGATGAAGTGAAAGAGATGTCGCGGGTTGTAAATACGTTATTGCAATGTATGGATGAATTTGAAGGAGAAAGTATTCTAGTAGCGGCGACTAATCTAGCAGATGAGTTGGATCATGCCGTCTGGCGCCGGTTTGATACGAAGATGGATTATGATATGCCTTCCGAGCAAGATCGTCAGCAGTATATTCATTTATTGATCGGTTCATTTGCTACGATGGGAAGTCTGGAACAATCGGCTTCAGCGATGTTGCAAGGATGTAGCTTTGCAGATATTGAACAGATTGTACTCAAAGCCAAGCGTAAAGCGATTATCGAAGATAGCGCATTAACATTGAATCAATTACAGACAGCGTATCAAGAGTACAATCCCAAAGTTCATGCATATGTATAAATGAAAAAAAAGCACTGGCAACGATTATGCACCAGTGCTTTTTCTTATGGTACGCCTATAGAACTCATCAAAGGTCTGCTAGTAGAAGCTACATGCCAGATTAGATTATCGACTTAGTCTGTACGCGGCTTCGGTGGACGGGTACACCATAGAATCCACCAGATCATTAAAGGTTGAAAAATCAAGCGAATCCATAGAGCAGCAGGATCGGTATAAGCTTGACCCGGTGCTGGAATCTGGTAAATCGCTGCATAAATATTCGCTGGAAAAATCAAAACTAAATACCAGGCTGTCCATACACCGGCACGTTGTCGCCAGGCAGGAATTAAGATCAGAATTGCTAATACTAACTCGATAATCCCTGTCAAAATAATCAATGTGCTTTTGAAAGGAACAAAAGCAGGTAATAATTTGGCAAATCCATCGACTTCAATAAAGTGAGCGACACAGGCCGCTATAAAAAAGAGCGCAAAGATAAAGCGTGCAATTGTACGTGGCACTGTAGTTGGATATGTAGTCATAAGTCATCTCCTTTATAGTATGTCTAACGTATATCATAACAGTCATATGTATATATTAAACCAATCGTCACAAATTGAATGTGATCCAATTGACTACACTGAATATAAACGTTATACTATCTTTGGTATTTAAAAGTAAGTATGTTATATATCGTGCGTATTATTATAGAGAATACATTATAGATATAGGAGAGATACCCATGAATAAAGAACAACGTAAACAAGAGATTTTGCAAGCTTATGAAGCAAGACATGCTACCAAAGCATTTGACCCGGAACAAAAAATCTCGGAAGACGATTTTGAATTTATTTTACAAACAGGTCGTTTATCACCAAGTTCTGTTGGTTCAGAGCCTTGGAAATTTCTAGTGATCCAAAACCCGGAATTGCGTGAAAAATTACGTGAATTCACCTGGGGTGCACAAGGTCAATTACCTACAGCAAGTCACTTTGTTGTAATTTTGGCGCGTAATGATGTGCGTTATGATTCTGATTATTTGCGTGATCAAATGATCGAAGTAAAGCAAATGCCAGCAGAAATGTTTGAAACGATTCTTCCTCGTTATAAAGAGTTCCAAGAAAGAGACTTGAACTTGCTTGAAAGCGAACGTGCTTTATTTGACTGGGCTTCCAAACAAACTTATATTGCACTAGGTAATATGATGACGGCTGCGGCAGAAATCGGGATCGATTCTTGTCCGATCGAAGGATTCCAAAAAGAAGCGGTTGAACAAATTTTGAGCGATGCAGGTCTAATGGGTAACGGTGAGTATGGCGTAAGTGTTATGGCTGCTTTCGGCTACCGTACCGAAAAAGAATTGCGTCCTAAAGCAAGAAGAGGCTTAGACGAAATCGTACAATGGGTGAAATAAGAAACTGAATATTCACTATAAATATACAAAAAGACCCAAATGTTTGGGTCTTTTTTGCGTTTAAGCAGGTATTTGATTTATATAGATAATATCGTATATGTGAAAATGATTAACCTTAAAATAGTATTATTATCTAATAAATGTTAAATTTAAAAAGTACATATAAAATAAAGTAGGTGATTTGTCTATGATTATGATGAAGAAATTAAGTATCATTACAGTAGCAAGTGCGCTTGTACTGACTGCTGGTGTAGCTGTGCATAGCTTTGCAAATGCTAACGAGGTTACAGATCAACAGCAAGCCAGTCTGTCACAGATGCAAGAACTTCAAAACAGAGTCGGTACTATTTACAACGAATATGGTATTTTTTATCGAGTAGATGCTAGTCATCCGCTTCCTGCTCCTGACCATACACATACTGTATATGATGATGCCGATGTGAATGCGTCTACTACTGTGATCATGATGGACTCGGGTACCTTTGTTAAAGGCAAAGAATAATAAAAACAAGAACGCAACAAAAAGCTCACCTCGCATACAACGGGGTGAGCTTTTTTATAACATGATATTCATTACAGATACACTACAATGAATACTGATTATTGATCTTAGTGGCGGTTATGATCGTCTTTTGCTTCGCCGACTTTTTGTTGTACTGCGCCTTTAGCTTTATCTACTTTACCTTCTGCTTGTAGAGAAGTGTTATTCGTAGCATTACCTACTTGATCTTTCACTTCGCCTTTAGCTTTAGATACTGCACCTTTAATTTTATCGCCCAAACCGTTATCGTTACTCATCATTAACATCTCCTATTCAAATAGAATAAATTTGTATTTAATGCAAAGGAATCATTTTTAAATGACCAACAAGTTGTCTATGCTTTAGCTCGAACTTGTTGATAGGTAACATTACCCGACAGCATTATGATTTAAACAATATGTGTGAATCGTTTGACAAAAGATTACATGAACAGACAAAATGTTTAAAAAGTAAAAGGATTGCCTCATACTTTACTTTATAAATAATCTAACAATTGAATACGATGGGATCGATAAAGATACAAACTTTGATTAAAGGGGAGAAACAGAAAATGATAAAAGCAGTTGTGTTTGATTTTGATGGATTGATTTTGGATACAGAAAGTGTCTGGTTTGAATGTTATCAAGAGGTGCTACGTACGTATAAGATGGAATTAGCACTGGAACAATTTGCACCAAGTATTGGTACACATGGAACCGAATTTCTGGATTATATCGATCTAACGTTGAAGCAGCCGGGCATTTCAGCAGAAGTCGATAAAGCAGTGAGTCTGTTGCATAATCAGAAAATGGAGCAGTTGGAAGCTCGTGCAGGTGTGCATGAGTATTTAGAAGAAGCACAGCAATTGGGACTGAAAATTGGTCTTGCAACCAGTTCTAATCGTGCATGGATTGATCGCTTTTTGACGAAATTAGGATTAGCCGATTATTTTCAAGTCATTCGCACCAGTGATGATGTGAGCAAAGTCAAACCTGACCCTGAACTGTACACACAGGTAGTTACTGCGCTTGGAGTAGAACCGTACGAAGCACTGGCTTTTGAAGATTCATTAAATGGATTGACCGCCGCCAAAGCAGCCGGATTACGCTGTACGATTGTACCGAATCCGGTGACATCCTTTTTGCCATTTGAACACCATGATCTACGATTAACTTCAATGACAGAGATGACCTTGACTGAAATCATCGACCGTATGAATGAAAGTACGCCAAAAGGGTAATGCCTAATAAAGACTAGCAGATTTATATAAGATGAGGAGGAATTGCTTTTGAAATTATTTATTCATCGCAAAGATTTACGAGCTCATGATTTGATCGGATTTAATTATATTCATGAAGCCGAAGCAGAAAGTGTACATCTACTGATTATCGATCCTTTTTTATTGCGAAAAGGAAGAGAAAAAGAGCACAGTGGTGTGAATTTTCTACGTCATGTGCATCGTCTCCAGAAGTTATATCAAGCAGAACACAAAACGCTACATATCGTATATGGAGAGCCTGATACTGTGTTAGAGCATGTGTTGGATAAGCTCGATATTGACGAAGTGGTGACTCACCGCGATTTTACCCCGTATGCCAAAGAACGAGATCGCAAATTAAAAGCTGTAGCAGACAAAGCCGATATTGCTTTTACATTACTGGTGGATCATATGTTAATCGATGTGGAGCAATTTACAGATTTTACAGGCAAAGATGGCTTTTATAAAGTGTTTGCTCCATTTCATCGTAAATGGTTAGACTTTCTGGAACAGCATCCTAATCACGCTTCCAGTATCAGTCTGAAAGATTTACATGTCTCCCGCGCCCAATTGGAATTGCCTGCAAAATTTGAGTTACCTTTTTCATTAGATGATTATGAGCCAGCAGAAGATCCAGAACCGATCCTGCATACTTTTCTCAAAAGCAAAATTGTCGATTATGGCGAAGAACGTGATTATTACAGTATCGATCCGTCCAGTGATCTCAATCCCCATGTAACGATTGGAGCGATCTCAATCCGGCAGATGCTTGATGATGCATTACGTACAGAGGGGCATGAAGAATGGGTTCGCCAATTGTCTTTTCGTGATTTCTACTTGTATCAGGCGATCTATGATGAACATTATTTCAAATATGAACACAAATATGATTTGTCTGCATTAACCGATCAGCATTTTGAAGCATGGTATAAAGGAGAAACCGGTATTCCGGTGATTGATGCGTCGATGAGACAATTAAATGAAACAGGTCGAATCCACAATCGGTTGCGGATTTTATCCGGTATGTTTTTGACCAAAAATTTGCAATGTCCTTTTACATTAGGAGAGCAATATTTCCGGCGTAAATTATTGGATTACGATAATGTGATCAATCGAGGCAATTGGATGTGGTGTGCTTCATTAGGAATTAATTCGTCTCCTTATTTCCGGGTTGTGAACCCGGTGACTCAATCTGCCAAATATGATCCAGAAGGCGATTATATTCGGGAATGGATGCCAGAATTAAAAGACTTATCTGCGAAAGAAATTCATCAACCACAAAAAAATGCAATCGTTGATCTCAAAACATCGCGTGCGAGCGCAATCGAAACGTACAAAAAAATCGTGAATAATGTGTAAAAAATGCCTATATAAAAGGTTTTATAAGGTTTATTTGAATAATGACATATAAAATCAAAGATTTAATATAGCATTGATAATTGAGCTTGAATTTAACAAAGATCGCACGTAATAAAGATATTCATTTGATAATTGATTGCTACAATCATCCTGTTCGTAAAGCAAAAAGGGGATGATTGTTATATTTAAGATGATGAACAGACACAAATTAAATCAGCTACACCTTTCGATTACAGCGGGAACACTGGCTGTCTCATTACTGCTTGGTCTTTCTGGTGAAACAGTTAGTGCGGCGAGTAAAGAACAGCCAGAGATTCGTGCCAAAAATGTAATTATGCTGATTCCAGATGGAATGAGTATGGATGGTACGACGCTAGCCCGTTGGTATAACGGAGGCAAAGCATTAGCGCTTGATGAAATGGCAAGTGGACTGGTGCGTACATATTCTGCGGATGCAGCGATCGCTGACTCGGCTCCCGCAGGAACAGCTTTTGCTACAGGATTCAAATCACATACCGGTTATGTAGGCGTATTGCCTGATCAAAATACAATGCCAGGGCTTCCTAAATTAGCAGCGGGTGATGCTAAAAAGCCTGTTGCCAATATAGTGGAAGCGGCACGATTAGCAGGTAAATCGACAGGAATTATTGCCACTTCTGAGATTATGCATGCCACTCCAGCAGACTTTAGTGCTCATTATCCAGATCGAAGCAATTATGATGCACTTAGCGAACAACAAGTGTACGCAGGTATGGATGTTGTATTGGGCGGAGGAGCTACTTATTTTACACCAGCAGGGCGCGATGATGGCGAAGACTTAACCAAAGTGATTGCTAACTCTGGTTATAACATCGTTAAAAATACAGCAGAACTCAAAGCCGCTTCATCCGGTAAGTTATGGGGCATGTTCGCAGATACAGCGATGGCAAACGATATGGATCGTGATCCTGTGAAGCAACCGAGCATAGCAGAAATGACCGACAAAGCGATTCAAGTCCTTTCCCAAAATGAAGAAGGATTCTTCTTGATGGTAGAAGGTAGTAAAGTGGATTGGGCGGCTCATGCGAATGATCCGATCGGTATTATTAGTGAAGTGAATGCTTTTGATCGTGCTGTTGCGAAAGCACTTGCTTTTGCCAAACAAGATCAGAATACATTGGTGATTGCAGCGACCGATCATGGTAACGGTGGTATTACGATTGGTGATGTGGGTACAACAGGAACGTATGACGAAGAACCGCTATCTACCTTTATCGCTCCTTTGAAAAAAGCAAAAGCAACCGGTGAAGGATTGGAAAAGAAATTCAATAGTAACCGTAGCAATATCAAAGCAGTGATGAAGCAATACTATGGCATTACTGATCTGACCAAAGAAGAGATCGCTACGATCAAAGCAGCAGAAAAAGGTAAAATGAATTATGCTGTAGGTCCAATGATTAGCAAACGCGCTCATATCGGCTGGACAACAGGCGGTCATACGGGTGGCGAAGTGGCTCTGTATTCGTATGCACCGGGTGGTGTACAGTTAACAGGTGTTGTTGAAAATAGCGATATCGCTGGTTATATGGCGTCTGCATTGCAAGTCAATCTAGCCGATGTATCGAAGCAATTATTTGTGCCCGCCAAAACTGCTTTTGCCGCTAAAGGTGCTACCGTTAAATGGGATGCTACCGATGCGCGTAATCCAGTTGTCGTGGTAACCAAAGGAAATGATACATTACGACTGCCTGTATTTAAAAATACAGCAGACTGGAACGGCAAAACAGTAAAATTAAAAGGCAATGTTATTCATAACGGCGTACAGACTTATGTACCACAAGATGCTGTTGATTTATTCTCATAAGTGATACCAAACAAAAAGTCATATCTCTTGATTAGAGATATGACTTTTTTACGTTAATTGTGATATACTCCAAATAACAACAGAATAGCAGAGATAGGCGGTCGGCTAATCTCCTTTGTGACCAGACTTTTGTAACTAATGATGTTGCAAGTTTGAAAGGGGGTGATGCTTGTGGAGGTTAAAGATACACTCACTTTAATGATTCAGTTCGGTATTCTTATTATTACATTACTGGGCTTAGTCGTTAGTATAGTTGTAGCAATTAATCAAAACAAAAAGAAATAGACCGCCTCCCCAAGGTATGGGTCTATTTCTTTTGTAAGTAGATCACTATGTTGGAGTTGCTGACCGCTCTTCAATGCGGGTCTGTTGCCAGATTGTGCAGGTGCTACCAACATCTGTACAATCTTTTTTTTATACTTTGATTATACGCTTTGTTTGTTAGGGGTTCAAGCCATTTATTGAAAATAATACTTTTTTACGTATTCATAATGTGAATATAAAATCCATTAATATATCCTATGAAGATGAACTTCCAATATCATGTTTTTCAGACAAAACGTTTTGATCAGCTAACATCTCGATTAATTCTTTGGCATTCGGAGTCGCATCGCCAGCAGAATTGTTATTGAACACCACATATACATGTTCGGACTGATTTTGAATCTCTAGCAATCGATCCCGCCATTCTGTTAATTCTTCGGTATTGTACTTATACAGATACCTCAGCTTGCGCCAGTTGGGATCACTGCTTTTATGCCAGCCATCTACATTGCGTCCATGCATACGTACATAGGTCGCTTGTTTGGAAGTAGCTGCGGTAATAATCGGAATCGAGCCCATACCTGCTTGAGGTTCATCGACAATCGTATGAATCCAGTCTTCTTTTCGCATAAAGTCGAGCGTTTTTTCTCTAAATTCTGGCATATACCAGGTCTGGTTCCGAAATTCTAAAGCACAAGGAATATCGCCCATCAGTTCACGCGTTTCACGTAGCGTATCGACATTGTCACGATTACATTCAAACCACGGTGGATATTGAAATAACGCCATCCTTAATTTGCCTGCATCTATCGCTGGTTGCAATGACACATGGAACGCTTGGAACATTTCTTCTTTGGTATCAAAATAATTCTTTTTCCCGCGTAAATGTCCGGTCATGCCTTGATAGGCTTTAAATACAAAGCCAAAATGATCGGGTGTCTGTTCTACCCATTTGGTTACATTTTTGACAGGCTGAACTGCGTAAAATGAACTATCTATTTCAACGATAGGAAAATGCTCACTATACGTAGGTAATCGTTCAGGCGCTTTGATTTTGCCATACAATTCAGGATGATCTCCAAATCCTGTGAGTCCGATCTCAATCATGATGGTTATCCTCCTACCGTCCCTAATTTTCAATCACTATAATGAGTTTGAGTTCTAAATAGTATTAAACGAAAGAGTGAAACCTTTAAACAAATGCAAGTATAGTGTCTATACTCCTATCTTATTTTTCCATGCTTATACTCATCTTTACAGCTCTATCTATCAAGAAAATACGTTATCTTTCTCTTTATTTTCGTAGGTTACTGATAGTTTTTCATCACAATGGGTAAATAAGATAGGAGCACCATATTAACATTCCATACTCAATTCATTGAAGGAGGAAGATTATAATGACAAACCCGGATATACTTAGTGCTATGAAGAACAGAAGAAGTATTTATGGTATTAGCAAAGAAGCTGTAACTTCTGACGAACGTATTCAAGAGATTGTAGAAGAGGTGGTACTACATACACCATCCGCATTTAACTCTCAAAGTGCTCGTGTGATTGTGTTGTTAGGTGAAAAGCATGATCAATTGTGGCAGTTTACAACAGATATTTTGAAAGAAATCGTACCTGCTGACAAATTCGGCCCAACACAAGAAAAAATGGATAGCTTCCAAGCAGGTTATGGTACGATCCTATTTTTCGAAGATGAGTCAGTTATTCGCGGTATGCAAGAGCAGTTCCAAGCGTATCAAGATAACTTCCCGGTATGGTCACAACAATCTTCCGGTATGCATCAATATTTGATCTGGACATTGCTTGAAGCTGAAGGTTATGGCGCTTCATTACAGCATTACAATCCATTGATCGATGAGAAAATCAAAGCAGAATGGGATATTCCAGAATCATGGAAATTGGTTGCAGAAATGCCATTCGGTAAACCAACAGCACCAGCAGGTGACAAAGAGTTCAAACCGCTTGAAGAACGCATTCGCGTTTTGAAATAATTGCTACTATTAAAAAGCAAGCTAACTACAGGTAAATGCTGTAGCTAGCTTGCTTTTTTTCGTATAACGAGGCGCTATAAGATTGTAAATAAAATTCGTATATTGTAGATAAGATTCGTATTTTAGATCATAAGTGTGTAAGCCATTATAGTATTCAAATCAATTACATCTCTAGTTGAAATGAAGCTTTATCTTGCTCTACACCATTAATATAGATCGATACATAATGAATACCTGCATAATATTTACGTGTTGTAATTTCTTTGAATAGATGCTTTTTAGTAAGAAAATGACTACCCGGTGTAAAAGATTTGGCTGTCCATTTGAATCGTTTGGGTACATTTTTGCCGTTTGCTTTCAGATGGTGAATCTCGTAATCAATCCGTAGCGATTGATCTGTAGACGATTCATTCATTAATAAAAAAGAAAACTCTACATAATCGCCCATCATGACTGCTGTAGGCTGAATATGAAAATTGGCAATATGTACCTCTTCACTGGCTATATAACCGAATAGTTGCAAAATCGCCGGATGATCTCGCTTGAGTAGCGTTCGGCAACCATGACGCACAATCCAATCGGTATGTGTATCATGACCGTACCATTCTTTGGCTAACTCAGCGATTCGTTCAGGATGGTCTTTAGCAATATCATTAAGATGATTGGCGACACTTTTACGTACATAAAGCGAAGGATCGGTTTTGAGCTGTGTTAAGCGTTCAAGGGTTGGCGATGGGTCTTGAATAAATAAAGGTAGCTGTGTCGCCCAGGGTAAGCGTGGACGGAATCCTTCGCTAGCCAGACGACGTAGATGCTCATTATCGCTTGCAATCCAGCGATCCATCTGTGCTAACATCTGTTCAGGATACCGGATAATAAATGGACGTACAGCAAACTCAGCACTAGAATATACAGTAAATACTTCCAGAGCACGTATAGAACTATCCAGATGCTCTAACCCATTCAACTCTACATAATCCGGGAAAAATAAATATTCGACTCCCCGGCAACTGGGAGCAACCTGAATCAAGATATCTATCGCTTGCTCATAAGGAAGAGGCAGAGCTACAGTGATTGCTTGCGCGATATGTCGTAACCGCTGCTTAAAAGCCAGTTCGTGCCACCGATCATCATAAATTTGCTTGAAAAATACATCGGCATCAAATGCAGTAGAATGACTCTGTATACAATCAACAAAATGTTGTAAAAAAGACTCGCTAAATCGATCTTTAAAGTTTTCCATAATGTCACTCCATTATTTTTTTATTTAGCTATACATATTTAAGGTAACTAACCGATAAAATAATATATACTATCATTTAGTTACGAGAAAGAAGGAGAAACTATTGGGAGAATTTTTGGATGTATACAAAGAAAGAAGATCAGCCGCTAAATTTTTGCCAGATGTTCAGATCACCGAAAAAGAATTAGACGAAATCTTCAATCTAGTTAAGCTTGCACCTTCTGCTTTTAATTTGCAACATGTTCATTATGTGGTGATTAATGATACCGAAGGTAAGCAAAAAATGTATGAAGCTTCAGGTAAACAATATAAAGTACTTACGTCATCGGCTGTAATTGTCGTCTTAGGAGACACCAAAGCCCATGAGCATACTGCTGAAATCTATGAAGGTATGTTCAATCTCGGTATACTGAGCAAGCAAGAATATGACCAGACTGTGTCGTCCACGATTCAATTTTATCATGATCGAGGCGAAGGTTTTCAAAAAGAAGAAGCGATTCGTAATGCCAGCCTGTCGGCAATGGCGTTGATGTTGATTGCTAAAGAAAAAGGTTGGGATACCTGTCCTATGATCGGCTTTGATCCTGTACAAGTCGCGACTGAACTTCATGTGCCTGATACATATGTACCTGTTATGATGATGACGATCGGGAAAGAAGATACAAACAGTCAACGACCACGCGGTTACCGCAAGCCTGTAGCTGAATTTGTAAGTTATCATTCTTTTCAATCCAAATAATATAACGTATATATCATATCAAAGTATAAAAAAGCGGAATATCTCTTCTTCTGAATTAGAAGAGTATATTCCGCTTTTGTTAGATATAAAGGATTTCTTTAATTAATATTAGTGAGTTGGTGCAGGTTCATTGTCATTAGAATCTTCTGAACCGCGATCTGCTACCACGTGTCCTTCTAATTCTTCGCCTTCAGGTACAGCGACACAATGATCATCTTCTTCCGTGTTCTCTTCATGATCGATATCCAGTTCAGGCAACGCCCATACCGATACACTACCACCGTTGACAGGGAAAGTCGCCCAACCATCTTCTTCAATCGTAATATGGTCTTCACGCGCATTGGTCATATCTACCCAGATTTCACCGGCATGTTCTTCACCGATAAACATCCGTTTGTCGCCACCATCGCTATTAGACATCACGACTGCACAACCGGAACGTTCGATTTCTTCGATACCTTTACGTACCCAACCAATAATATTAGCATCATCGAAGTAATCGTCTTGTTCACCATATGCTTTGTTATAACGGGAATATAGCAAGCAATCCAGCATATCTTTTTTGCCTTCTACTGGATGTTCGCCACCGATTCCGAAGTAATCACCATAGAATACACAAGGATATCCATCTTTACGTAACAAGATCAATGAATATGCTAGTGGTTTGAACCAATCTTCAATCCAAGATTCCAACGCTTCATTAGGCTGAGAATCATGATTATCAACAAAAGTTACAGCATGTGTGGGGTGAGTCTGTACTAATGTATCGTTGAAAATCGTTGAAAGATCAAAAGCCGCTCCGGATTGAGAAGCTTCATGTAATTTGTAATGTAGCGATACATCAAATAGATCAATCTGATAATCAACCGTATCCAAGAACTCCTGAGTAGCGGCTAATTCAGGATTCCAGAACTCGCCTACGATATAGAAATCTTGTCCACGTTTGTTGATCATTTCGCCTACAAATTCACGTAGAAATTCGTAGTTGATATGTTTAATAGCATCCAGACGGAAGCCGTCACAACGGGTTGTATCGATCATCCATTTACCCCAGTTGATCATTTCTTCGCGTACTTCTGGAACATTATAATCTATGTTAGCAAACATCAAATAATCATAGTTACCAAATTCATTATCTACATTCTCATTCCATTGTTTGCCTTCATCAGCAATACGGAAAATACCAGTACGTTCTGCGCGTGCATCATAATCGGTACCATTGAAATGATGATAATTCCATTTGAAAGCAGAGTATTCTTCGCCACGACCAGGGAAAGTGAATTTTGTCCAACCTTCGATTTCAAATGGCTCAGAAATTTCTTCTGTGCGGTTGTTCGGATCGACTTCGATGACGTGGAATGCTTCTGTTTCATCGGCTCCTGCTTTGTGGTTCATGACCAAATCCGTATATACATTGATTCCAAGACGGTGGCAGGCAGCTATCGCATCCAGCAATTCTTTTTTGGTACCATATTTGGTGCGTACCGATTCTTTTTGATCAAATTCACCCAAATCATACAGATCATACACACCGTATCCTGTATCCTGTGGTGTATGTCCTTTGGTTACCGGAGGAATCCATACTGTTCCGATTCCTGCTTTTTTCAAGTCTTTTGCTGTCTCCTGCAATCTTTTCCAGTGTGAACCATCAGCCTCGACATGCCATTCAAAAAATTGCATCATTGTTACATTGCGACTCATCTATTATTACCCCCTTGATCTTTTCAAGCGAACGACCTGCCACCGGAGGAAGAAGAGAGACCATAACTCTCAAAGATACCAATCTCGGCGTAGACTGCGTACGGCTGTGAAAAACATTACCCATTTAGTTATGGATGTTAAACGTAGTAAATTGTAGGTTATGGCTATAATGTAGAAGAGTAGCTACTTTTAATAAGTGATTAAGAGCATTTAAGCAGAAATATCGCGATATTTAGCCATTTTTATAAAAATAATCTTTTATCAACATCAGAACAACTTTTATAAAAATCCAAAAATGAGAACGATTACAAAAAATATCTATTATTATTTACCCTTATCAGTAATAAGCCATTCGGTATGATATGTAGGCAATGGAATAGACAAAAAGCCTTGAAAGTAATCTTCAAGGCTTTCTCTGAGAAATATATTTACAAATAGAGTTGTATGAAAATAAAATTATGCTTCTTCGACTTCAAAGCCAGCTTGTTTCCATGCTGCTGTTCCGCCATCGATATAAGCTACATCAGTGAAGCCCATTTCTTTCAAAAGGTAAGCACCAAGAGCAGCTTGTCCGCCTGCACCACAAGTCACTAGAATCGGACGTGAACGATCTGACAAACGACCATCGCGCAGTTCTTCTGGCAATTGTAGATCAGCACGAATTGGCAACATACCCAACGTGATATTAGCGCTACTTGGAATTAGACCACAAGCTCCAGCGTCTTTAGCATCCTGTACATCAATAATAAATGTTTCAGGTTGTGCGTTGATTTTTTTGCGTGCTTCTTCAGAAGATACACCAGGTACGTTATTTCTTGCTTTTGTTACCATATCCGTAAATGTTAATGCCATTGTTCATCGACCTCCAGTTAGTTAGTGTAAAAGTAGTACTTCATCATTATTTTACCACAATTTAACAACTGTATTCAGCATACAATTAGTTTAACTTTTCACCAGCAAGTACTTTTTGAATATCACTTTCTACTTCTGCTGGATCAAGACGTGATGGATATTGTTTAACCACATTTCCCTTTTGATCAACCAAGAATTTGGCAAAATTCCATTCGATCTCGCCTGTACGAGAAGGTGCAGGAGTCTCATTCACTAGATATTGGAACAACGGATGAGCTGTCTCACCAATGACATCTACTTTAGAGAATAGCGGGAAACTAACGTTGTAGTTCACCTGACAAAATGATTTGATATCTTCTTCTGTGCCTGGCTCTTGTCCTTTGAACTGGTTACAAGGGAAACCAAGTACTTTGAATCCTTGTTCTTGATACGTATCGTATAATTTTTGCAGACCTTCATATTGAGGAGTTAGACCGCAACCACTTGCTGTGTTCACGATAAGGAGTACATCACCGTTATAATCGGCAAGAGACTTTTCTTCTTTATCAATTGTTGTTGCTGAATAATCGTATACTGACATTCTATTCCATCTCCTTTTAAAATGATTTTGCAAAATTTAATTTCAAAAAATATATATCTTAATTGTAACGTATTCATTTTAAATGTCAATGTCCAACATGATCATCTTCATGTAAACTGTAAAGAAACCAGAAGTCTTTTTTTGTACGAATAGCACACCAGTATACGATACAGGAGGCGGTATATGATGAAACTATTATTATCTGGATTTGAACCATTTGGTGGTCATACCATCAATCCAACACAGTCTTTATTGCAAGCGATGGAAGATTACTCATTTACAGATATTTCGTTAGAACTGCATACGATTTTGTTACCTGTACATTATGATGAATGTGTAGAGTTGTTGCTGGCTGAAGTGGAAAAGTTTCAGCCTGATATCATTATTGCTTGCGGGCTTGCCGCAGGACGCACAGCCGTTAATCTGGAACGGATTGCTGTGAATATCAAAGATATCGAAGCTTCTAGTTATGCAGATAACCGTAATGAACGTCCACAAGATATACCGATTCGAGCAAATGGCCCGGATGGATTATTTTCAACGTTACCGATTCGGGTGATTACTGATCGCTTGATCGAAAATGGGATTCCAGCCGTTATTTCCAATACAGCCGGAACGTTTATCTGTAACAATGTGATGTACGGTATGCTGGATTATATCAAACAGTCCAGTCCGGGTGTACTCGCAGGCTTTGTTCATTTTCCAGCGTCTACAGAAATGGCATTGCATAAGCCCAGTCTTCCGACATTGCCGATCAACTTAATGGCACGAGCACTACAATTAATTATACGTACGACTGTAGAACAATTGCAAAAAGACGAATAATCTACAGTAACGTCTGATGGCTATTCTAATCTATCAAAAAATAAAAACCTCTTATTTCGGGAAGATATCGAATAAGAGGTTTTGTTTTATTAGCTTATAGTAGAAGAGCGTGAATGTCGTCTGATACGCCATCGATAGATCCAGATCACGATTGCCCATACAAGACTGACCAACATAATCGGGAACATCAATAACAATGGAATATCGATTAACGCTCCTATCGGTTCTGGGTGTGTAAGTTGATAAATATAACCCGGTAGAAGAGCGCATAATCCTAATACAAATAAGATTGTGGTACCGATCCAGCTTTTACGAGAAAAACGTGAACCGGTCAAAATTATAAATAATAAGATCAGTAATTCAATCAACCAGATTAAGCGAAATAAAGGATCTGAAAATACAGTTGCTGGATTAATCCATCCCATTGGATATTGCACCACCGTTTCTATTCAAACGTGATTACAATTTTACCTTTAGCATGATGAGTCGCACTTAATTCATGAGCTTCTTGTAGACCTTTTTCAGAGAAAGGAATTTCAGTGCCGACGATTGCTTTGAGCTTGCCTTCCGCCATCAATAGCGCTAACTTCTGCAATTGTTCACCATTCGGTTCTAACCAGATCGACTTGGCAGTTACATCGTATTGAGCTTTGAGCTTCTCATCCGGTTCGCCAACGATAGAGATCAAGCGTCCTGTACCTGGTTTGAGAACTTTAAAGCTATCTGCTTGAATCTTATCACCCATCGTATCGAACACTAGATCAATATCGGATAACACTTCGGCAAAGTCGGTCGATTTATAATCGATTACTTGATCTGCTCCTAATGATTCAAGAAATTCTTTATTTTTTTCGCTAGCTGTGGTGATAACATGTGCTCCTGCATTTTTGGCAAGTTGGATCGCTAGACTACCAACACCACCTGCACCCGCATGAATCAATACCGTTTCGCCTGATTTCAACTGTCCATGATCGAAGAGGGCTTGCCATGCAGTGAGTCCTGCTAAAGGAATCGAAGCCGCTTCCTGAAACGTTACACTGACAGGCAATGCTGCTAATAAATGATCATCTACAAGTGTATATTCGGCATACGTACCAAAACGTGTCGTTTCCGGGCGAGCAAATACTTCGTCTCCGATTTTCCATTCAGTCACCGCAGATCCGACTTCTGTAATCACGCCGGCAGCATCCCATCCCAAAATAATAGGGAACTCCCAATCCATCATTTGTTTTAAATAACCTGCACGTAATTTCCAGTCAATCGGATTGATCGAAGTCGCTTTTAATTTGACAACCACTTGATGTTCTCCGGGCACAGGATCAGGAACATTCATTTCTTTCAGTTCTTCTTTTTCACCATATTGTTCGATTACAACTGCTTTCATAAGTATTCCTCCTTATATGCTATGACTCTACCATTAACATACACCAAATCAAACATCTTGAATAATTAACGAAAAGGCTAACTTTTTTTGCTTCAAAACCAACATTTCTGGATGCTTTTAACCGTTATATACATTAGAACATGAACTATTTTGCGCAAACCTGCAAATCGTTCTTACATAAATCGTCAACATCAGAAGAAAATGAAGGAGCCGTTATGAAAAAACAATGGCTAGTCCCTATAATTGTATTGTTGTTAATCGCTTTGCCTGTATACGGATTTATCCGGCAATATCTTGTCGATAAAATAGACGATCCTGTCGCGCAACATGGCGTGATCGATTTGCGCCAGTGGGATTACACTGCCAATGGTACGGTATCGCTAAATGGAGAATGGGATATATATCCTTCTGTTCTTCTGAATCCGCAAGATTTTCAAAATGGAAAAGCAGTACAAACCAGTACTCCGGCGCAACCTATTCAAGTTCCTCAAGCGTGGAATCAAGTGATGGAACAACATGGTGCTTCGGCTTTCGGCTATGCCACATATCATTTGCGTATTCTGGTAGCCAATCCGCAACAAGCAGAACAATTATACGGTATTCATGTCAAAAATATTCGTACAGCCAGTCGGATATTTATCAATGGACAATTTGTAGGATCTAGTGGGTCGCCAGGCACTACAGCTTCTACAACGATCCCGAACAATGTTCCTTATAACACATGGGTTCCTGTAAAGGGAAATACGATTGATTTAATCGTTCAAGTATCGAATTTTAGTTATTCTTCTGGAGGTATTGCTTATCCGATCAACTTTGGCGATCTAGCGGCGATTACGAAAGAACGTGAAATTTCGATTATTAGTGATATTGCAGTTATGGGAGGATTTTTGCTTCCAGGTCTTTATGTTTTGATTTTGTATCATATGCGTCGTAAAGATCAGACTTTGCTATATCTTGGATTTTTCTGTATTGCTGCTTTTATACATGTATTAACGCATGGAGAAAAGTTATTCAGTATGGTATTACCACATCTTTCCTACGATATCGTATTGCGTGTTCAGTTGATCTGCTCGGTTACTTTCTATTACTGTTTGCTGTTTTATGTGAGTCAATCGTTGCCGAATGTAGCACATACTTGGGTGTTACGTAGCTATCGAATCATGTCGATCCTTTTGCTGATTATGAGTCTGGTGACACCGACTTCGGTGTTTACTCAAGTGGATAAAGCTTGGTTTGTATCTAATTTGCTGACTATTGCTTATATTCTCTACATTGTTGTCAGAGCAGTTATACGCAAGCAACCGAATAGTCAGTCGATGTTGTTAAGTGTTCATAGTCTGGCGGTCGTTGCGATTATCAGTTTAATCAGTTTGCGAGGAATTGTAGATAATACCGTTATTATTCCTTTAGAAGTGCTATTTTTTGTAATTACACAGTGTCTGATGATCGGTCGTCAATTTGCGCTTTCTTTTCAACAAATTGAGAATCTATCTCAGCAATTACTAACGTTAGATGAGTTGAAAGATGAATTTATCGCTAATACCTCACATGCGCTGCGTACACCTTTGCATGGCATGATTAATATGACTGAATCACTGGTTGAAGGAGCGGCGGGCCCTGTAGCAGACAAGCAAGCCGAGCAACTGATCTTAGTCTCTTCAACAGGGCGTAAGCTAGCAGCTCTAATCAACGATATTCTCGATTATTCTAAATTAAAAAATGGAGATTTATTGTTAGATCGCAAAGCTGTTGATCTGCGTACAGTTGCAGAATCTGTACTGGAAATTGTTAGTTATACCGCAGCAGGACGGCAGATTGTTTTTATCCAAGAATGGCCTGAATATGTACCTCCGCTGTATACCGATGAAGATCGGTTAAATCAGATTTTGTATAACTTGCTTGGTAATGCTGTGAAGTTTACAGAGCAAGGAGAGATTCGTTTTATTGTAGAAGTAGGTGTGCAAGCTGTTACTTTTTCTGTAATAGATACAGGGATCGGAATCGAAGCAGATCGGTATGAAGATATTTTCAAATCATTTGAGCAAGGGTTAGGGCTATCCGAACAAAGTTACGCCGGTACAGGGCTTGGACTTAGTATTACTAAAAAGCTTGTTGAATTGAATGATGGACAGATCACAGTAGACTCGGTTCCAGGTCAAGGATCTACATTTACAGTGACGTTGCCGATAGCCGATGTTCCGGTCACCAAAGAACTGATCACGCTCTCCAAACCGATCACTGTTCAACACAAAGTCAAACTATCGCTCTCCAAAAACAAACCTGTGTTGCAACGCGAAAAAGAGGCAGTCACTCATACCGATGAACAATTATCTGCTACTCCGCATACTCATGTAATTTTGATTGTTGATGATGATCCGGTGAATTTGCAGGTGTTAAATAATATTTTATCGTTACAACAGTATGTAGTCATTGAAGCTCAAAGTGGTACACAAGCGTTGGATAAATTACGGTATCATCCAAAGATTGATTTAATGATTACCGATTGGATGATGCCTGCGATGTCTGGACTGGAATTATGTCGCCAAGTTCGTCAACGGTATTCTTTGACTGAATTACCGATATTGATGTTAACTGCACGAAGTCGTCCTGAAGATATTCAGAATGGATTTGCCGCAGGGGTAAATGATTTTCTAGGCAAGCCTGTGCATGCGATTGAGCTTAGAGCAAGGGTGAACACATTACTAGCACTCAAATCGTCTGTACAGACGGTATTGCGAACAGAAATGGCTTTTTTACAAGCGCAGATTAAGCCCCATTTTTTATACAATGCGTTGAATACAATTATTGCGATGTGCTCGATTGATTCTGATCAAGCCTCAGAATTATTGATTGAACTGAGTCAGTATTTACGGCGGAGTTTTGATTTTCAGAATCGAGATCAGTTAACGACATTAAACAAAGAAATTGAATTGATTCAATCATATTTATTTTTGGAAAAAGCACGCTTTGATGAACGGTTACAGGTTGTATGGGATATAGATCGCGAAATGGGACAAATGATTCCACCGCTTAGTATCCAACCGCTTGTCGAAAATGCAGTACGACACGGATTGATGAACAGAGCAGCAGGAGGCATACTGACGATTTCGATTCAAGAACAACAGAATGATTTGTTAGTACGTATTCAAGATGATGGTATCGGTATTGCCCCTGACAAGATTCAAGCGTTGTTAACAGGAGAATCTGCTGTTTCTGCCAATAGTGGTGTAGGTGTGATTAATATTCACAAACGACTACTCGCCATGTATGGAGAAGGGCTTCACATTGAAAGTTCTATCGGCAAAGGAACAATAGTAAGCTTTATTATTCCGGGAGGTGAAATAAGCGCATGAGAGCGATTTTGATTGATGATGAGAAACCAGCATTGTTACACTTGGAAAAACTGTTACACAAAGATGGCGAGATTGAAGTCGTTGGAAAATATACATTTGCTCAAGCAGGAATTGATCATTTGAAAAAAGACAAAACCGATATTGTTTTTCTCGATATCGGTATGCCCGAGATCAACGGTTTAGAAGCGGCTGAATATATTCAACAGATCGATCAGAGTATCAAAATTGTTTATATTACAGCCTATTCTGAATATGCTCTAGAAGCTTTTGAATTGAACGCACTCGATTATATATTAAAACCAATTGTGCCTGTTCGTTTCCAAAAAACATTAGAGCGGATTCGCAATTCAGTTCCAGCAACCCAACCTGTAGAGACTGAGCCTGTGGATGATGTTGTCAAAGTATTATGCTTTAAGCGACTTACTTTACAAGATGGGCACCCTGATGGCAAAAAGCTAAAATGGCGTACGATGAAAGCTCAAGAATTGTTTGCTTTTCTGATGCATCATAAAGGAGAATGGGTCTCCAAAGAAAAAATTATAGATGCGTTATGGCCGGAATATACAGAAGAAAAAGCAACAACCCATTTGCATACATCGGTATATCAAATTCGGAAATTACTCAAAGAATGGGGTATCACAACCAAGCTGGAATATGCACAAGAAGGATACCGCTTGAGTCAAGAAGGCATTATGAATGATGTCGATCGATTTGAAGCAGGAATTCAAGCAGACAAAGATTATGCCGAAGATTGCTACCTTCAAAATGATCACTTGTTGTCTTTATATCGAGGTGATTATTTAGAAGAACATGATTATCCGTGGGCAAGTATTCGTCGTCAAAATTTATTGCAAGCTTATATGAATTTGCTGTTCACTACCGCGCAATATGAGATCAACCATAATCGGGAACAACAAGCGATTCAGCGCTTATTAGGTGCATGGCAAAAAGACCCGTATTCTGAAGAAATTTGCCGATTATTAATGAGTGCTTATGCTAGTATCGGTCATTATGCTTTGCTGGCAAGTTGCTATAGAAGCTTTGTGAATTTGTTACATGAAGATCTGGGCATTGAACCTGAAAAAGAAACAGTGCAATTATATCAACGGCTTCATCCATAAATCACCAAAACTACGTGATTATTAAAAAGAATAGAGGGTTAGCGATGAAGCATGATCGAGGACGTGATATCAGTCGATATTCACTGTATGTCTGCTGTATCAGTCTGCTAATGATGGTAACGTGGGGATGGGGTGCTGTACAAGATGTTCAAGCCGCCGAGATATCAGCACCATCATCAGATAGCTTATTATCACCTGTTGTTGCAGCATCTTCGATAGATTTAGCAGATGTAGGGGTAAATATTTTAGCAGGCTGGCTTACAGGAACTACTACAGCGATGGAGTATAGTGTAGATTCTACGAATGGCACTAATGGTACGTGGGTTCAAGCAGAACTTATGGTCACACCTGTACAATGGCAACCTGGCTATCTGTATATTCGAGAACAAGCAGATCCTAGTCATTTTCGCTTGTTAGCTGTTATTCAGTTGGGTAGAGATGGTGGGTATGTATTTGTCGATCCAACTGTAACCTCTGTTGTACCGGATCAAGTAGATTCGTCTCTTACAGAACCTGTTATCGAATCCGCAGACTCCGCAGATTCTACAACTACGCCTAGCGATAACAACACAGTGAATCGTCCGCTAGTTACGATAGAACCGACTACAGATCATACTACATTATCTACATCTACGATTCGTATAAACACTCCTTTAGCGATTCAACAACTAACAGCCGATAACAATCATCGACTAATGATTCCAATCTCAAATCAAGAGCCATTGATTCAAGTGCCGATTGAAGGTTCATTATTACAAGCATTATACGAGCAAAATGGTTCGCTAATGATTGTCTGCCCGCAAGTAACGTACACTTTACCGATAGCTACCCTACAGCAACAACAATTGATTCAATCATTTACCAATCCACCATCTACAGTCACACCAATTACATTCATCATTAATATCAGTACACCATCCAGTAGTGAAATAGCACCGCTACAATCTATTGCGAACCAACAAGGACTGACGGTGATCGGTTCTCCTGTAACTATTCAATTACATGCTGAATACAATGGACAGACAGTAGCAGTGAATCCGCAGGCAAATGATCAAAGTCTTGAAGTAACGATGTCAGTACCTGATACAACATCTGCTTCGGCTTATCCAGTCACTACAGCGATTGTGTATCACAGTGATCAGACAATTAATCCTGTGCCTACCGTAATCTCATCGTCAGCAGACCGTCAGCCTAGCGCACATATTCATGGATGGAGTAACGGGATCTATGCGCTGATATCGCATCATCAATCTTTTGTCGATATGAATACGCATTGGAGTCGTACAGATGTTAACGATATGGCTTCAAGGCTTGTAGTAACAGGAGAAAAGGGAGGAATATTTGCCCCGGATCGACTGGTAACCCGAGCAGAATTTGCAGCGATGATTGTCAGAGCACTAGGATTGTCTGCTGAACCAAGCAAGATCACTTTTTCCGATGTGCATGATTCTGATTGGTATGCTGGTGTGATCGGGAGCGCCAGTAATCATGGATTGATCGAAGGATATAAAGATACGACATTTCGCCCGAATCAACAGATTACCCGCGAAGAAGCAAGTGAAATATTGAGTCATGCGATGAAATTAACAGGCTTGCGTACCGATATGACGACTAATGAAGCCAATGCACAGCTAAATGGTTTTTCCGATCGCAAGCAAGTCTCCAATTGGGCTGTGCCTGCATTGGCTTTGGCTGTCAAATATCATATTGTTGAAGGTGCTCAAGGAGCTATTAATCCACAAAGCGATGTGTCACGCGGACAAGCAACAGCGATGATTCGCCGCTTATTGCAACAATCCGGCTGGATCTAATCTCAATCATCCTCAATCATAATCCAACACAATAAAAGCCTATCCCTGAAAAGATTTATACACAGGGGTAGGCTTTTGTGCTAGTGCTAGTGTTCATTGATCGCATCTCGTAACCATCTGGCACGATACACTTCAGGAGAACAACCAACCATTTGCTTGAACAATCGGCTAAAATGAGTCAGTTGCTTGAATCCTACCAATCGACTAGCTTCAGTGATCGAT
Organism: Paenibacillus nicotianae; assembly: GCF_042681745.1. Taxonomy (NCBI): domain Bacteria; kingdom Bacillati; phylum Bacillota; class Bacilli; order Caryophanales; family Paenibacillaceae; genus Paenibacillus; species Paenibacillus nicotianae. The sequence goes on from NZ_JBHUGF010000011.1 coordinate 335,409, forward strand.
AGATCGGACTGGTATTGCAACAACAATGTGGCTTGTGTGATCCGCCGATTGTATAAATATTTGAATACCGTTGTGCCTGTCGATTGCTTGAACACGCTTGCAATATAAGGCTTGGACAAATGGAGGTGATCTGCAATATCATCCAGAGTGATATCGTTCATATAATGAGCTTCGATATAATCAAGAATCTCTTGAGCATATCCTGACTTTCCGATACGTTCATAGGTGATATGTTCTTGCTTACAACGTTCAGCAAGCAGTGATAATAGATCACACATACGCATCATAAATCGCAGCGATACTTTTTCATGTTGCTGAGGAGCGATCTGTTGTAGATACGCTAACGACTGCTCCCATTCTGCTTGTTGTTCTAGATTGAGAGACAGACGGCAATTCCCGATATGTTCAAAAGGATACAGCAATTCCGAGATATGTTCAGGTTGAATATAATTGTGTAACACCGCTGGATCGAAATGCAAAATCGAGCGAATATACGGTTGATCGGGTGCAGGATGAGGGCGATGCAAAGTCATACCATGCATCAATAACACATCACCCGGACGCAGATCATAACTACGATCTCCTATAATATAGGTGCACACACCGGCATGAAAATAATAAATTTCATAATGTAAATGAGAGTGGAATCCGTCTACGGTTGGTGGCTGAAAAGGCATTTCCGAGCGATATCCATACGTCACAGACTGGTCTAAACGCAATGTGTTAGGCATCTTGCCAGTGTACCTCCTGCAATGGGTCTATTTATCTTATGATCTTGACTCCATTGTAACACTGGCAGAGAACACTAGGACAGTCGATTGGCGAAAGGAACAGTCGCAAATCCTTGTAAAGCGTCTGTTCTTTTCCATGCTTGCTGTTGCGCTAGCAGACAGAGTTCAGCGGCTTTGAAGGCATGTTCTTGAGTCATAGCGTGTTCGGTTCGCTCCAACACATCCAGAATCAATTGACCGAAAAATGGATAGCCTACTTTACCTTTGACTTCAAAATGATATTCGCCTTCATGATTAACCAGATAGACATGATCGCCTGCGGTATCCCGGGCAATATCGACATACTTACGCAGTTCAATATAACCGTCTGTGCCTAGAATAGTTGTGCGTCCGTCTCCCCATGTGCTAAGACCTTCCGGTGTAAACCAATCGACACGCATATATCCTGAAGCACCACTATTCCCAAACAATGAAATTTCACCGAAGTCTTCTAATTCAGGATATTGAGGATGATGAAAATTAGCTACACGACTATGCTGAATCGTCGCATCTGTAGACCCAGTAAATGTTAAAAATTGCTCGATCTGATGGCTCCCAATATCGCATAGAATCCCTCCATATCGTTCTCGCGCAAAAAACCAATCCGGTCGCTTCGTCGCTTGTAAGCGGTGTGGCCCTGTACCCATAACCTGTACTACCTGTCCGATAGCCCCTTGCTGAATCAACTGCTCTGCATAGACCGCACTTTCCACATGCAGACGTTCACTATAATAGACCATATATTTACGCCCACTGTGAGCAGTTTCGACTTTGGCTTGAGATAATTGTTCCAATGTCGTAAAAGGCGCTTTGTCAGTAAAATAATCTTTGCCTGCTTGCATCACCTGTATGCCAAGAGGCCCTCGATCTGCTGGAATCGCAGCAGCAGCGACTAGAACAATCTCATCATCTTGTAAAATATGTTCCAGTGTTGGTGCAATGCTCACTTGAGGAAATTGCTTGCAAAATTGCTGTACTTTGAGTGGATCAGGATCATATACCCATTTTAGCGAAGCACCAGCTTGTACTAATCCTTCGCACATCCCATAGATATGCCCATGATCCAGTGCAGCTACAGCTACCTGACATTGACCAGGGGCGCATACTGGTTGAGCTTGATAGTCACTGGTTGGCGCGTAAAACATACCGTCTTTTGACGAATGAATCATAGCTTACCTCCTTAACATATATTCACTTGGATTGTTTTATTTATAAGTAGTGCTGAGATCAGCAGGTAATTGATCTGTTGAGAGTTGGGATTTGGCAACAGAAGATTGCTGTTTACGTTGCTCTAATTCATGTTCAAATTGTTCTTCACTCACAGGTAGTTCTACCCAATCATCGAGCCATGTCGACAAGTACATCGCATTGGATAGGCTTAGACCACGAATCCCTTCTTCTCCGGGAGCAATCAATGGTGTGCCATGCTGAATACTCTCGATCCAATTACGTATAATGCCTGGGTGACCGGTCTCAATTCCTTCAATCGGAATCTCACATTTCCAACATTCAGGATGTCCGAATTTCCCGGTGTAATGTTGATTAAATGAGGTCTCTGATTCGCGCAAACGCCAGAATGTGAGCGTATCGTTCTCGATCACAATTTTGCCTTGATCACCTGTAATTTCAAATCGATTACTGCCCGGATACTCTCCTGTTGTTGTAATAAAGACGGCTGTTGCGCCATTCTCGTATTCTGCATAAGCAGTAACATCATCTTCAACTTCGATATTGCGATATTTACCGAACTGACAAAAAGCACGTATCCGCGTTGGCATCATGCCTGTTGTCCATTGCAACAAATCCAGTTGGTGTGGACACTGGTTGATCAATACCCCACCGCCTTCACCACTCCATGTCGCACGCCAACCACCGGAATCATAATAACTTTGCGAGCGATACCAGTTCGTAATAATCCAATTCAGACGTCTGATCTCACCTAGCTCACCGGAAGCAATCAAATCTTTTAATTTGATATAGAGTGGATTGGTACGTTGATTGTACATAATCGAAAATACACTGCCACTTGCTGCTGCCGCTTCGTTCATTTCTCGTACTTGTCTGGTGTATACACCAGCAGGCTTTTCGACTAGCACATGAATACCTTTAGCAAATGCGAGCGCCGCTTGTCTGGCATGATCATAATGCGGAGTCGCCAAAATCACTGCATCTACTGTTCCAGAAGATAACATGTCTTCTGCATTGCTCCAAAAGGCAATCGCAGGTGATAGCTTTTCACTTACCCAATCGCGCATCATTTCTCGAATATCGCAGACAGCTACCAACTCTGCACCGGGAATCGTACCTGATAATAATGTACGTGCATGAGCACTTCCCATATTGCCAACCCCAATAATACCTACACGTATAGTAGAAGATGTATCTTTCATCGTTGACCCTCCTTGATCGACTGCCCGGCAAGTTCGCGAAATGATCTGGCAAAATACGATAACATCTCGAACGAATCCATTTGTGTACTAAAATCTTCAACACCCAGATAACCGTCATAGCCTACACTTTGCAAATCACTAATCAATTGTTGCCAGGGCACAATCCCTTCCAGTAGAGGAGCCCACTGACACTGCCATTGCTGATTGTGCTGAACCCATGCGGCATTTTTGACATGGACATGAGCTAGATAAGGCCCTAGCAATTGAAGCCCCATCCGATAATTTTCATATCCTTCATGTACCATATTGCCGGGATCATACAATACACCGACATGCTGTGGATCAAGATGTTCTACCAGACGTAACGCCGCAGAAGCACTGGCTGCAATCGTCTGATGATGAGTCTCAATCAAAGCTTGAATACCGTATTGTTGAGACAGTTCCTGTACACTGGAAAGGTAACGGGTAGCTTCTGCATCCAGATCACGATAATGACGGCTACGATCATATAGCGGTACACCGACACGCATCATCGAAGCACCTAATTGACTGGCAGTAGCAAACGCATGATGCGTACTGTCCAGATCACCACATTTCAGATAAGGAACCAGCGCTATCGATTCCAATTGATGTTGTTGTACAGATTGCTTGATTATAGAAACGCTAGGTTCAGTATGTTCTGGATCAATCGAACAACGATTATGTCGCCAAAAAGAAGGAGCTTCTTCTTGCGCCTCTTGCGGAATAGCAGCAAAGCGCCACTCAATTCCGTCTATACCTGCCTGCGTCGCTGCTGTAATCAATTGTTCTGGTGTAAGATCAGGTGTACATACAGTAAAAACTGAAAGTTTCATACGTGCATAGTCAGCTCCTTTATCATCATTTGAGATCAAAAGAAATACATTGATTTGCACAATGTATCATGTATTTGTATCCAATAAGAGGGTCGAAGCGTAGAAGTAGAATAAGGGATAAAGAAAAGAGAAAAGCGGTTAGTGTGAGATAAATGAATAACGGGTAAATATATACTAACGAAATACATAGATACCGAAAGGATGAAAACAATGAGTATGATGAAAGCTGTAGGCGTAACCCGTTATTTGCCAATCGATCAACCGGAGAGTCTATTGGATGTAGAAATACCCAAGCCATCTGCAAGCGGGCGTGATCTTCTTGTGCAAGTTCAAGCGATTTCGGTTAATCCGGTAGATACAAAGATTCGAGCGCCTAAAGATCAAGTAGAAGAGACTCCTCGTATTCTGGGTTGGGATGTAGCTGGAACTGTGGTTGAAGTAGGAGAACAAGTAACGAATTTTCAGATCGGGGACGAAGTCTTTTATGCGGGCAGTGTGACAAGAGCAGGTGGGAATAGTGAATACCATCTTGTCGATGAACGTATTGTCGGTCATAAGCCCAAGTCGCTTGATTTCGCTGCGGCAGCGGCATTGCCTTTAACATCACTGACTGCATGGGAAGCTATTCATGAACGTCTGGGTATCCCGGAAGAGGCATTAGCGAACTCGGGTCATACGATACTGATAATCAATGCCGCAGGTGGAGTCGGTTCTATCGCTACACAGATTGCCAAGCAAGCAGGTCTAACTGTGATCGGTACAGCTTCCCGTTCGGAGACATCTGATTGGGCGCGGGCACATGGAGCCGATCATATTATTAACCACCATGATGAATTTGTTCCGCAATTACAAAAGATAGGTATCTCTAATGTGGATTATATTTTATGCTTAAATCATACCGATCAACACTGGCAACATATGGCGGATGCGATAGCTCCTCAAGGTAAAATCTGTTCGATTGTAGAAACAGAGCAACCGATAGATCTGGAAGCACTCAAAAACAAAAGTGCTACATTTGTGTGGGAATTTATGTTCACCCGTTCGATGTATGAGACCGATGATATGAGCGAGCAAGGAGTTATCTTAAATCGTATTGCGACTCAGATCGATGAAGGTAAGCTACGCACAACAGAGACGAAGCGCCTGCATCCGATTAATGCGGCTCAATTGCAGGAAGCGCACCGTTTGCTAGAAACGGGAGATATGATTGGCAAATTGGTTTTGGAAGGCTTTGAATCGTAAACGATATCTTGATCTATATACAGGAGGCACATAATGAGTACGAATGAACAGCTCAAAGCAACGATTCGCAAAACAGCAGACGAAGCGTTCGACAAAGAAATGGATGAGATCAATCGCCAGATGAAAGATGAAGTATTGATCGCTTTAATCGGAGATGTGAACGCAGGGAAATCGTCTACGATTAATCGTATTGTAGGCGAAGAAGTAGCCGGTGTAGGTGCAGAACCTGGAGAGACGACAGAGATCAAGCCTTATGCTTATCGAGAGAAAATTATTTTTATCGATACACCGGGGCTAAATGATGTGAATCTGAGCAATTCTGCGGTCACGCGTGAATACTATCGCAAAACAGATGTAGTTCTTTTTTTCCTCAATGCCGCAGGAACCGTCTATTCCGAAGCTGAAAAAAATTCATTACAAGCGTTAGAAAAAATCAATAGCAATATTATTATTGTACTGAACAAAATTGATGCAGCCGATGAGATCGATCGTCTGGTTCGTCGTATTCAGCAAGAAACCGGTCATAAATATCAAGTGATTCCTGTGTCTTCTCGTACCGGACAAAATATCGATACATTGCGTGACAGCATCTTGGATTTGTTGAAAAAAAAAAGTAAAGACATTTTATTCGCCCGTACAATCAAAGAAAAGTCATCGACCGCTAACAAATGGATTATTGGCGCGGCTACTTCGGCGGGAGCGGTAGGAGCAGCACCGATTCCGGGCGCTGATATTATTCCGATCACAGCGATTCAGATTGGATTATTAACTCGATTAGCCGCTTTATACGATAAGCCGATTAGTCGGGAAACGGCGAAAGAAATCGTGATTACAGCTATTGTGGGTAATCTAGGCAAAAGTTTATTTGCTCAAGTGCTCAAAATTTTCCCTGGTGCAGGTTCTGTAGCCGGAGCAGGTGTAGCAGGTGCTATTACTCTAGCGTTAGGTTACTCGGTCAAATACGCGTATGAACGCAATATTGAAGTAACTCCAGAAACGGTCGGTAGATTGTATAAAAAATTCCGCGAACGTACCAAAAAGCAAGATGTATCTCAAATCACATCACTGGATGATCCCAAGTAACGATAACGATGTGAATCGAAAGGCTGGATAATGTATTGAGGGCATTACAACGTATACAAGGTCATATAATGCGCTGGATACAAGAACGACATTTTACTGAAGGACAACTTATTCATAGGCGATATAGGATTCGTCATCGTTTGGGAACGGGTAGCTATGGTGTCACTTATCTATGTGAAGATATGCAGACATCTCAGGCCTGTGTATTGAAAAGAGTGTATCCTTTGCGTGGTGGTCGTTCTCGGGCGCAATTAATCTATGAACGAGAATGTAGAGCGATGAAGGCGATAGATCATCCTAGAATCCCATCATTGCTCGATACATTTCAGTATCATCAATATGATTGTCTGGTGATGGAGTATATTGAAGGTCATAATGTAGGCGAATGGATTTTTGAAAAGGGGCTTACATTTACAGAACTTCAATCTTTACAGTGGATCAAGCAATTAGTAGAAATTGTAACGGTAATTCATCATCAAGGATGGGTACATCGAGATATTAGTTTATCCAATGTAATCTATCATCAGAATCAAGTCTATTTGATCGATCTAGGATTGATGTGGCAACAAGGAGAAGGAGTAGCACATGTTGCTCTGCTAGATGAACTGGTTAGTGGCGATCAGGAAGAGAAACGAATTAGACGGGCATTAGATGTGAGTAGTGACTTTTACGGATTAGGGCATTTGTTATTATTTTTGTTATATAGCCATGAAGAAGAGCAAGACCAGCACTCTTTATTAACCGATCATCAAGAGCGTAGCTGGGAAGAAGAACTACAGCTTCATCCTCTTACACATCAAATGATTCGTAAAATGCTTTTGGTAGAACCAGAACAGCCATATCAGCATATCGATAAGATTGCGCAAGATATTGAGCTTATTATGGCAGATCTTGAATCTTCATCGGTACACAACAGCACACACCCAAATATCCCGCCAGTCTAGTATCGTGTTATTGACGATAGACTGAGCGGCATATTTGGTGTGTGCGAATAGCTGAATATTCATAAGAATAGGGTAGTAGTTGTTAACTACTGCTGTACGAACTAGATGAGCGCTTCCCCCGATAATGACCACGTCCATATTGATTATGAAATCCTCCACGACGATAACGATCACTACTGCTATACGAACGACGACGATGTTTTTTAGATGAAATGATTTGTTTGATAATAGTTTTAAGAATACCCATAATTAGTAGCTCCTTTTTGGTTATTATTTTTATTGCTCTAACGATAAAAATAATGAAGTAGGTCATATGACATGGTAAACGTTTAACATATTTCTTTTAAAATCATTATTTTGTCTCTTCATCTCTACTTTTTACGAAGTCTACGCGATAAGGTTTCTACAATTTGTAGCTTTTGCTCAAATCACTGCGATGTACATATATTATCGAAAACATTGTCGCAACAACATTTTCTTACTTTTGATGTACACAGAAAGAGTTTGTAGACATATTAATATTGAAATTTAATCGTTTACAATTTAATTTCATAAATTAAATCTTAAAAAATATAAACAATGGTGATTCAAATGTCGAAAAAAAGTATATATTAAAATATATATAGTCAAAAAGAACTGATTCTAATAGATTACTAAATGTCGAAAAAAGTAATATTATTAGTTTATTATTCTAAAAAAGTATAAAATAGTATATTTTACTGAGTTAATAACCCGTCGTTAGTCATATAAAGAGTATAAATCAGATTTTAAACTAAGAGGAGTTAATTACTACTATGAAATTATTTCGAAATATGACCGGGAGCTTGTTTTCGCGGATATTATCTATTGCTGCTGTATGTATTATATTGTCTATGTTGGTTTCTATTGTAACCGTTGGGGTCATGACGACTCGTTCATATGAATCGATGAATACAAATTCATTAACACGCGTAGCCAACGAGAAAGTTACCGAGCTTCAAATGGCAGTTGCCGCTCAGCAAACATTAGCTAGCTCTATTGCTAAAGAAATTTACAATGTCGACTTTTTTCAAAATCTTACCGCAACAGGCGTAGTGAATAAAACAGACTTCAATCGTATTCAAAACAACTTTAGTGAGAAATTACAAAATTCAAATGGATTGTATGAAAATATATTTTTCTCCTACCAAGATAAAGTATTTTTAGATGGTCTTGCTGGAAAATCTCAAGGTACAGACTTGATCTCTACTTCACCGTGGTATAAAAAGGTGCTAGACAGTGGTAATCCTATGGTATCTGATACGCAGATTTCACCAGTTACAGGTAACCCTGTTATTGTTGTTGTAGAACCTGTCAAAAATCCGACTACCAACAAAGTTCTAAATGTATTTGCACTTCCACTGAATATTAATATTTTGCTAGATGGAATTACAGAAAAAGAAAAAGAACAAACGATCAACACGATAGTAACGAACGATAAAGGCGTTGTTATCGCATCACAAGATGCTAATCAAGTGCTCAAAACAGACTTTACCAAATTAAATAATGAAGATGGACTGAAAAATATAGCAACATCTGAAAATGGTACAGGTTATGTAACAATCGATGGTGTACGTTATCTCGCTTCATTTGTTAAAGATGATGTTCTTAAAATGAACGTAGTGACTTTTTTACCTGTTAGCAGTTATATGAATGATCTATACAGTATTTTAACAACGATTATCGTGATTACGATTATTGCTTTGTTGATTGCTCTAGTGGTTCTTTTCCTAGTCGTACGCGGTATTGTTAAACCGATTCGTATTGCTTCTGAACAGTTAGAAATTATGTCTCAAGGAGACTTCTCACAAACATTGCCTACGCAATATGAAAATAGTGTAGGGGAAACAGGAGTATTGATTCGTTCGATGAACCGGATGCATCAGTTTACCAAGCAAATGGTTCAATCCGTGAGCGAAGAATCTCAAAAGCTAAAAGAAGCAAGTGGTACAGCGCATACGATGTTTATGGATATGGATAAAGAGTTGCAAGACGTATCTGCAACAACCCAAAACATGTCTGCTGGTATGGAAGAAACAGCCGCTTCTGCACAACAAATTAATGCTTCAACCGATGAATTTGAAAAAGCGATTGAATCAATCGCTAAAGGTGCTCAAGAAGGTGCAGAAGAAGCGAATGTGATTAGTAAACGTGCCACTGATTTCAAACTAGCTTTGGAAAAATCGGTTGCAGAAACGACTGTCGTTTATGAAGAAGTGAAAGCAGGATTGGATGAAGCGCTAGAACAATCCAAATCAGTAGATACAATCAAAGAATTGAGTGATTCGATTCTACAGATTACCAAACAAACCAATTTACTAGCGCTTAATGCTTCGATTGAAGCCGCAAGAGCAGGTGAAGCTGGTCGAGGATTCGCTGTAGTAGCAGAAGAAATCCGCAAATTAGCAGATGCTTCTAAAGACACTGTAGGTCAGATTCAAGTGATTACGAATAATGTGACTGATTCTGTCGGTAATCTACAGCATTTCACACAAAGTCTAATCGATCTACTGACAGGCAATATTGCAGAAGATTATGCTATGATGAACAAAACTAGCGAATCGTATATGAATGACGCTACGTATATTGACCGTATGGTATCTGAATTTAGCGCAACCAGTGAAGAGTTAAGTGCTTCTGTACAGAATCTAGCTCAAGCGATCAATGAAATCTCGATCTCTAACAACGAGTCTGCTGAAGGTACTGAAGAGATTGCAGACAAAACAACTGTTGTTGTTAATAAAGCGAACGAAATTGCAGAAGAAGCGAAGAAAACAAATGATAGTGCAGATCGTCTGAACCAATTGATTCAACGCTTCAAAGTATAATTATACCGAATGCCAGTATTGTAATAGCGGCCCTTGTGGCCCATATATCGGGTCCATTTTCGGAAGAGGAACATGCGAGATTTCAGCTAGAGCTGTCGCATGTTCTTTTTCTGTTTCTGTTGCTGTACGGGTATTGTAAGACATTCCATCAGGATAAGCGCCAACCATACGAAAATCCGAACTGGCAGATATACGCTTATGCCCTGTACCGGCAGGTAGCACAACAACATCACCTGCATACAAAGTAACGGATTGACCTTCTTCTCCGCCTAGCTGAACAGTAACATGTCCACTGATAACGCCTAATACTTCATGAGCATTGCTATGATAATGATGATAATCAAATACACCGTTAGTCCAACTATTGAGCCAATGATTCTGATTGAAAATAGATTCGGTATCTGCCGGTTGAGCTTGTAATGCTTGCGGATACAATAATACAGGCAATGTAGGATGATTAGGGATACCATGATTAGGCTCAAAATAATACGTTTGGACAGAATGATCAGTCATAGAACAATAACCTCCTTAAATGTATGCATAAATATACAATATTACTATACACAAAGTGACATAATATGCCGATAATACAGGCAGGGAATAATGAACAAGAAAAGGGGTAATCTATCGGACAAAGGGGTAATACCTATGAATATTTCTTCTGTAACATCAAGTGCTTACAAAGCAGCTTCTACTGCAACGACCACAGACACAAGCGCACTCGAAAAGCAAAAAACAGCGCTACAAGCACAATTAACCAAATTACAAAGCAGTACAGACAAAAAAGACAGCGAACAACAGATCAAACAAGTGCAACAACAAATTCAACAAATCGAGCGCCAAATCTCTCAAGCAAGTGCCAAGTCAAGCAGTAGTGATTCTTCGGACACCGGTGCAGATTCTACCGATTCGACGGATTCTACAAGTAGTACTGGTTCAACAGCCAAAGCAGCGATTCAATCGATCAAAGATGTGCAAGAAGCTGTTCGCAAAACACAAGAAGAAGAAAAAGCAAAACGCAGTACAGCCGATATGGGTGTAGGCGGATTGCTAGATATCACTGTCTAATAAACGTATCTCTGCATTTTGAAAAGCTATCTTTCCTTGGGGATGGCTTTTTTGTGATATATACTACTGAAATGAATTGTAAAAACATGATGATTTTCATCCTGAATAAGTGTTTCTGAAAATATATGATTTACAGTATCAAAATGATAGTGTTAGGATAACTAATAATCAGTTTGACCATTACACGCTTGGAGCACAGAGGAGTATGTAGCAAATGAAAGAATATGTAGTTAGTCGGATGTACAAAGCTTCAGCAGGAATGGCCAATGCGGTTCTTGTTACACTGGGGATTGGATTACTTTTCGAGACATTTGGTAAATTTCTTGGCTGGGACACACTGATCGCTATCGGATCAGTTGCAAAAATATTGCTAGCTCCCGCATTAGGCGCAGGGATCGCTTTTCAATTGGGCGGGAATACACTGGTTCTTTTTAGTGCCATGATCGCAAGTACGATTGGTGGAGCAGCACTTCACCTCAATGTAGAAGGCGGCATGACACTGGTTCCCGGGCAACCGATCAGTGCTGTTCTAGCGGCGATTGTAGCTACATATGTAGGGAAACGAATCACCGGACGTACTAAGCTGGATATGATGGCGATTCCGTTAGGAGCTGTTTTTGTCGGCGGTTTAGTTGGAGCAGGATTAGCGGCGGTGGTTACTCCATTGTTGATTACGATCAGCGCAGGCATAACGCAATCGGTACAAGGTTCTCCTATTTTGGCTTCGATGGCGATCTCGTTAGTATGGAGTATATTGTTAATGTCTCCTGCGTCATCAGCAGCGATCGCGATTGCTTTGAAATTAGATCCCGTCTCTAGTGCAGCCGCGTTGATTGGTTGTACTGTCCAATTTGTAGGATTTACATTAATGTCTGCTCGGCAAAATGATGCAGGCGGTATCATAGCACAGATTCTAGTCACGCCAAAAGTACAATTTCCGAATTTGGTCAAAAATCCTCGCTTGGTATTACCTACGTTTATCGCAGCTATGATTTGTGCTCCGATTGCAACACTGGTGTTCCATTTTCAAGCTTCCTATGAATTAGCAGGGTTAGGCTTAAATTCGATGATTGCTCCGTTAAATATTTTGGCAACACAAGGAGCAAGCGCCTTTATCATCTATCTGATGATCGGTGTGCTATTACCAGCAATTATTACATTGGTTCTCTATTATGTACTCAAAAAAATAGGCTGGGCAAAAACAGGCGATCTTCATATGGAAGTACAATAGATGTGAACAGATAATTAGAATTTGATGTGATTGTAATGATCTATTCGCTTAGATCTGTTTGATCTGTGCGCGAAGCAATCGATTGACTGTTTCCCGTCGTACTCCGATTAATTGTCCAATCTCATCCTGCGTTAGAATATCAGTGATCGGAATATCGCTTAGATAATTCTGGAACCAGCTTTGTAAATGAGTCAATTTGTCGGCAGGTGCAATCTGGGTTAATTGATCGATTCGTTGTTGCATCATACGCAGTTTGTCTTGCAGTTGTACCGCAATATCACGATAACGAAGCGGTTCACGCTCCAATTGAGCATACCATTCTGTAGCAGAGATCGGTTCAACTTCACTGGTAATTAATGCAATCGCTGTACCATGATAAGCCATCGGGCTGATTAACGAATGATGCGGAATAGTCTCACCGGGTACAATAATATTAAATAAAATAGGATTACCATCTTCATGCAGACGTACAATTTTGAAAAGTCCGCTTGTAATATGATAAAGTCCACCACTTTCTCCTTGTCGGAACAAAAATTCACCTTTATGTAAAATCATCATCTAACCTCTTTTCGATTGTTTGCTAAAGCTATTTTACTGTATAGACGCAGTGAAATAGCTTTTTTGTTTGCGTCTATGATTTGTGTCTATTGATCGGGCGATAAAGAGCGTAACCTATATTATAAAAAAATATTCTTAACCGGATAATAGGTTTGCAAAATACGCTAGACAGCACCTTCAAGCCGACGTATACTATTGTCAACTCATTAGTAAAGAACATTTACTAATTACAAAAAAAGTTCAAAGGAGCATGTTATGTTACTATCTATCGGTAATCCACAGATGATCCGCAATCTGAATGAATATTTGATTTTGGAAGTGATTGTGCAACACGATAGCTTATCACGAGCAGAGATTAGTCGGCGTACAGGGCTCAGTAAACCTACTGTTTCTTCAGCGGTTCAGAATTTATTACACCATCAATTAATTGCAGAGATCGGACAAGATGATAGCAACCAGCAGGGACGCAAAGGGCAATTGCTTTCATTTAATCCGACGGTATTCTATATTGTAACACTTGATATCGGAGCAGATTATATTCGCACCGGATTAACAGATTTAGCCGGGACTATTATTCAGACAGGACATTTCCCTCTTCATACTTCGGATAACGGGCAGACGATGCTAGAACATCTCAAAACTCATATAGATCAATTGATCACAGCAGCAACTATTGATTGGGATGATGTACGCTTTTTGTCAGCAGGGATTCCGGCAGTCGTTCATCCAGAAGATGGAACGATTCATACGTTACTTCCTCAATTTGAACAATATCGTGCTGTATTGTCCTCTTCTTCATTAGCTTCTTTATTTCCTTGTGAAATTTTACTTGATAATGATGTGAATCTCGCAACAATCGCTGAAAAAGAATATGGCGCGGCTCAACTTGTAGAGCATATGGTCTATGTGTCTTTGGGCGAAGGTGTCGGTGCAGGAATTATGATCGACAGTAAATTATATCGTGGATTATCTGGTTCAGCAGGTGAAATGGGACGATGCCTTTCCCGAACTGGCGATGATCAGCGCTTAGAAGAACAGATAGGTGGCGCAGGGATTCGTCGTCTGATTCAGCAATATAGTGACTTCCATCCTGATGCTGAGACAGCGCATACTATCCGCCGTTGGGATATAGAGATGCTTATGAATCAAGCACGACAAGGCAATAACGATGCGCAAAAAATGATTGAGCAATACGGTCAACAATTATCGTTATCTCTTATCAATCTAGCATCGATGTTAGCACCGGAAATGATCGTATTTGGCGGTGAGATCGGCGAGCATGCAGACTTATTTATCCCTACTATCCAGAAGCAGATGGAGCAGTATGCTCCGGTATGTCCTCAATTAACAACAACTATGTTAACCGGTAAAGGTGTTATTCAGGGAGCCGCATGGTCAGGGATTCATCGAGCTTTTCAATATATACGAGAAGATATGCTAGTTGTTGGCGGTAAAATGTTATTTGCAGAGCAGGGGGAAAAAGAATGACTGAAGGCTTGATGATCGGTATTGATATCGGTGGAACCAAAACATTAATGCTTGTGACTGACCGTAATGGAATGATACAAGCACAGCAAAAAAAGCCTACGATACAAGCAGAGCAACCGTCAGCTTTTTTTGCTTTATTATTTGAACAGGTGCATCAGCTTCTGGCTACGATAGATCGAACGATAATAGATGTTGAAGGAATAGGGATAGGGCTTCCGGGAGCAGTCAATATCGAGACAGGTGTTATCACTCATATTCCGGCTTTGCCGTTAGACGGAGTGTCATTAATCGAACAGATTCAACCTTTTTATAGTGGTGCTCTTTATCTGGACAATGATGTGAATGTAGCGGCTCTGGGAGAACACTGGCAAGGTGCAGGGAGCGGGAAAAAGCATCTGATTATGCTTACTGTAGGCACAGGCATCGGTGGGGCTGTTATTTTAAATGATACTTTGTTTCGTGGAGCGAATTATACCGCTGGTGAAGTGTCTTATTTGGTGGTCGATCATCAACCAGAACAGGTCTCGTCAGTGACAGTGAATAGTCAGGAATTTGGACGATTTGAATCCCATGCTTCTGGTACAGGAATCGGAGTATATGCAAGACAATGGCTAACCGAACATCGAGCAGATCATACTCATCCCATTGTAGAACAGGCAGGCGGGCAGATAGAGCAGGTGAATGCGGTAGATGTATTGAGATTGGCTGAAGCAGGCAATCCAGATGCACAACAGATTATGACTGTACCGATCGATTATATGGCAGCAGGAATAGCCAGTATGATTGCTTTACTAAATCCAGAATGTGTTGTGATAGGAGGCGGTGTAGCAGATTCCGCTTATTATATTGAGCAATTACATCAACGTATTCGTTATTTCACCCCGATTCAGACTCAACTGGTACCGGCGATATTAGGCAATACGGCTGGTGCACTTGGAGCTGTCTATGGTGTATTGCAACATCCGTTAGCGATTTACAAACATAGCCGTTAGGTCAAAAAGGAGTCGATAATCATGATCTCGATCTGGAGTGCTAAGTTAAAAGGAATACGGGACTCCTCCAAGCGGCTAGCAGATCAATGGACAGAGGAACAGTCACCCAAAGACGTACTACTGCGTATTCGTAGCTTTTATTTGCTAGCAGGACTAGCTGGAGGTATATTTAATCCTTATTTATCTTCGATGCTTGTAGGCGGAGGTCTAGGAAGCGGACAAGTCGGTCTATTATTATCGATCGGTACTTTTATTTCGATTCTGGTACAGCCCGTATGGGGATTAATCGTTGACCGTTTTCAACAAATGAGGTTGGTTTTACTGTTAAGTGTAGCCATTCCAGGATTGTTATCGATTTTGTATCAAAGCCCATACTTTTTGATTTTGATTATGGTGTATACGATCTCTACTGTATTTACAGCAACACAAGCGCCTATGGCAGATTCGTATGCACTGGTTGCCGCGCAAAAAGCGAATACGACGTATGGAGCGATCCGTTTTCTCGGTAGTGCAGGTACAGCAGTCGGAGGGTATCTCGGGGGATTGTATGTCAGTCAGTATGATGTATCGCTGATTTGGGTTCCTTTTATGTTATTCAATGTGTTAGCAGCTATATTGGCGTTCACTTTACCTAGACGCTCAGACGAAAGTCGGATTCTCAATCAATCGCTTAGTGCAGGTATTAAGACGTTATTAACCAATCGGTTGTTTTTATTTTTCCTCGGTGGAAGCTTGCTGGTCAATCAGACATTAACAGCGTTTAATTCTTATTTTGTGCTTTCTTTTCAAGATGCAGGAGGGACACTTCAACTGGCAGGAGTCGGTCTGTTGATTGCTTCAGCCGCCAATATTCCTTCGATGTTAATTGCCGCCAAAGTCATTCGCCGGATTGGACATGAGAAAATGTTGCTGTTAGCGGCGTTTGCTTATATTTTGCGCTGGGGAATTCAGTGGTTATTTCCGGTTCCATCGGTGATGTTAGCGGTACAATTGTTACATGGTTTATCGTTCGGATTCTTTTATATTGCGGCTGTAGAATATGTATCACGAATTACATCCAAACATATGCAAGCCACCGGACAAAGTATTTTTAATATGGTGTTTGTCGGGATCGCAGGTATTATTGGTAATCTACTTAACGGGTATTTACTGGAACTGGGTGGCTCGCAAGCGATGAATCTTTCTTGCGTCATCAGTGCGTTGTGTGGTTCTTTGCTATTGTTGTATGTAGCGGTACAAAGCCGTTATTCCTCTTCTTCTGTTCCTCAATCCTAATCAACGATTATTTTATTTTTAAAATAACCCTCAACAAATAACGTCTAAAAGCGTAAACTAATACTAAAGATATGTTCTATAATGTAGTTGTCATAACAGATTGTCTGTGTCAGTAGCATTCAAGGGGGAGAACCATTTGCTATCTAAAAACTGGTATCGCCGTCTGTTGCTATCGTATTTTCCTATTTTTTTATTAACTGTCTCGATATTAATCTTTTTATCATTTCTAGTCATTAATGAAATTTCACGTCAAGAAACAGCCAAAGCCGATCGGATATCTACCGGATATATGAAAGATACATTAGAACGATCGGTAAGTGAAGTTGAACTGGATATATTAAGCGATCTGGAGACTTCTAATGTCTATCGTTTATTTCTCAATAATGATCAAGCTGATCGTACAGCAGTAACGTATCAGACGATTGATCGCTTGCGGATGTTAGAAAATAACAATGAACTGATTGCATCTATTTATATGTACCGGGATGCTGATCAGCAGATTTTAACGTTACATGGGATCAAAGAATTAAGCGCTTTTGCTGATCGTGATTTTGTGCAAAAAGCTCTAAAAGCACCTGAACAACGTGGTTGGTCAAGTGTACGCTTATTTGCCGAAATGACTAATGACCCCAAGCAACAAGTGATTACGATGTACAAACGTGTGCCGTTACCTTTTGGTGATCAAGGATTAGTGGTGATCAATATTAGTGTGTATGCGATGCAACAGACGATTGCATCAATGTTTAATCCACAAGTGTCTTTTCTAGAAGTGCATGATGCTTCGGGATTATCGATTTATCCTGCTACAGATATCAGTAATGCAGAACATGGCAAAACGCTGACTACTCTATATTCGGATCGATTGGGATGGACATTTGAAAGTGGGATTCGTGCCGGGCAATTATTTGCATGGGTGTCGGTGATTTCGTACATCTGGATATTGATTGGAATATTCGTCGTAGGTGTGTCGATTGTCTACATTATCTATATTACACGCAAAAATTATAAACCGATTCAAGTGATGATGGAACGAATCGAATCGCTACAATTGGGCGGTGAATCGACGCGTAAAGATGAATTATCGTTGATTGATCATGCACTGGAAAGTCTGATCGAGCAGACGATCGATTATGAGCAACAGCATCACGAGAATCTTCTTATTCGTCGTCGGCGTTTATTTATGAATTGGATTGAAGGCGAACATGCTGAAAGTATGCAACAGGAACTGCGTAATGTACATATTTTCAACGAGTATATTCATTCTTCGATTCATACCGATTCGTATACTGAAATTCCTTATTATGCAGTGATCGTAGCAGAGATCAAAGACTATGATGCTTTTCGTGAAAAAGGAAATGTGCAAGAACATAATACGCTCAAATTGGCACTGACTAATGTGTTGCAAGAACTGGTACAGCAAGAAGGATTACAAGGATGGTCTGAGTGGATCAGCGTGCGTCGTGCCGGTATTATTATTTATGGTATAGATGAAGAAGAACGGCAATGGAATCGGCGCTTATTTGTTTTGGCTGCTAATAGTCGCGAATGGGTAGAACAGCATTTACAGGTAACGATTACACTGGGTACAGGAGTGACTGTCCACGATATATCACAAGTGCACCAGTCATACGAGTCTGCATTACAATCATTAGGGTATAGTCTGACCCTCGGCAGAGATGGCATAGTGATGTATAGTGATCTTCCTCAAGGTCGGGAGCAGGAAAGTTATCGTTATTTGCAAAATATCGCTGATCTGGTCAAAGCATTTCGTCTGACTCAAGAGGTGTGGCGAGATCATCTCAAGCAAATGTTAGATCGGGCAGAAAGTGAACCATTGCGTGATGAAAGTATTCGTTCACTGGTGTTATCGCTTTTACAAATGTTAAGTCGCGAATTGGAAGGCATGTCTGAACCACTGGATCTTTTGCTAACTGGAGATACTGCTAATGCGACAATAGAATCGATTGCAGAAGCGGAAACGATTGAAGACGTATACCATGTATTGCATCACTATTTGGATCAGGTCTATGCTCATTATATCGAAGTCGGAGAATCGACCAATTATCATGCACTAATCGGTGAAATGAAATCGTATATCGAGGATCATTTTGCCAATCCCGATTTATCACTGAATCATTTGAGTGAACGATTTAATGTTACACCCAAGCATGTGAGCCATTTATTCAAAGCAGAATTAGATATCAAATTTATCGATTTTCTAGTACAGCTTCGCTTGCGTCGTGCAGAAGAATTATTATCTTCTACAGAAGATACGATTCAGAATATCGCGATTCAGGTCGGATATGCGAACTCTATTACATTTGGACGTGTATTCAAGCGCATTATTGGCGTTACACCCGGCGACTATCGTAAGCTCAAAATGAAACCTGCTGCTTACGAGTCCAAGTAGTGTCACTTTTTACTAGCCAGCATCAGATGTACCGCAATAAATAGCATCTACAAGTATGTCGCTTTTTTGAAGTAAAGCTGTCGCAATCTTGTTGTATGATTTGAATACTGACATGTTAAAATGACTTCAAGTTACACGAAATGACTAGCGTATACGGAGGGCAAAACACATGGAACAGATCATTAATGTAGGTATTATCGGATGTGGTGGAATCGCACAAGGAAAACATTTACCATCACTAGCGAATCTCGATTATGTTAATGTGGTAGCATTTTGCGATATTATTCCTGAAAAAGCACAAGCACTTGCTGAACAATACGGTACAGCAGATGCGCAGGTTTATGAAGATTATCGTGAAGTGCTTCAGCGCGATGATATTCAAGTGATTCATGTCTGTACACCGAATGATGCTCATGCTGAAATTGCGATCGCTGCGATGGAAGCAGGCAAACATGTAATGAGCGAAAAGCCGATGGCCAAAAAAGCGGCAGATGCTCGCAAAATGTTAGAGGTCTCCAAAGCAACAGGTAAAAAGTTAACGGTAGGTTACAATAACCGCTACCGTCCAGATAGCTTAATGTTGAAGCAATTATGTGAGCGTGGCGATCTTGGAGAAGTGTATCATGCCAAAGCTCATGCTGTTCGCCGCCGCGCTGTACCTACATGGGGCGTATTTCTAGATGGAGACAAGCAAGGTGGAGGGCCATTGATCGATATCGGAACCCATGCACTGGATCTCACCCTCTGGATGCTTAACAATTATGAAGTACATTCTGTGACCGGATCGGTCTATCATAAATTATCTCAGACACCGAATGCTGCCAATGCATGGGGACCGTGGGACCCTGAAAAGTTCAAAGTGGAAGATTCAGCATTTGGATTTATTACGATGAAAAACGGTGCTACGATATCGATTGACGCCAGTTGGGCACTTAATGTGCGTCATCCTGATGAAGCAAAATGTACACTGTGCGGAACCAAAGCAGGTGCAGATATGAACGATGGGCTGCATATCAATGGAGAAGATTTGGGCAATTTATACGTCAAAGAACTGCAATTAAGCGGTAGTGGTGTAGCCTTTTACAGTTCAGATCATGATGAGAAGCCTGAATTTATGGAGATGCGTCTGTGGATGGAAGCGATTATTAATGATACAGAACCGGTAGTTACACCAGAGCAAGCTTTGGTGGTATCCGAGATACTAGAAGCGATCTATACATCTGCGGAGACAGGGCAAACGGTTTATTTCTAATCTTGTAGCATAATCATCGAATTTTATATTACCCAAAAAGTGATTCCACTTCAGGAGTCACTTTTTATTTTGCAATCTTTTCCAATTTATAATATGTCGCTTTTTTATAGTGAGCATGTCATCTTAATTCATTTTAAAGATTATCTAAAATATGATATTTTGTCGGTAGAGTGTCACTATTTTAAAGTACAATTATTATACAGTGGGAGTGAAAATCATGATCAAAGTAGCAATATTAAGTTATTGGCATGTACACGCACAGGATTACACGAATGATACGTTACATCATCCAGATACCGAAGTAGTCGCAGTATGGGACGAGATTCCTGCACGCGGTCAGAAAAAAGCAGCAGAACTCGGCGTTCCTTTTTACGAAGACTTGCATGAACTGTTTGCCAATCCTGATATTGATGGTGTAGTGATCACCACTCCTACTGTTATGCATCGTGATGTAATGATTCATGCAGCCGAAGCAGGCAAACATATCTTTACCGAAAAAGTAATCGCTCCAACGAATGACGAAGTGGAGCAAATTATTGAAGCAGTCAACAAACATAACGTGACATTAACTGTATCTTTACCACGCTTAAATGCAGGCTATACGCTGGCAATTCAGCAATTATTAGCAGATAAAGTATTAGGCGAATTAACATTGGTACGTACCCGTCTATCTCATGATGGAGCTACACAGGGCTGGTTACCGGATCACTTTTTTGGCAAACAAGAATGTGGTGGCGGCGCACTGATTGATCTAGGTTGTCATCCTGTTTATCTAGCCCGTCTATTTATGGGAATGCCTGAAAGTGTATCTGCCAATTATGGTTATGTAACAGGCAAAGAAGTAGAAGATAATGCAGTCACCACTTTCCGTTACAGTAATGGTGGAGTTGGTATTGTCGAAGCTGGATTTGTGAATAAATTTTCGCCATTTGTGATTGAAGTGCATGGGACGCTTGGCAGTGTATTGTACAGCACACATGATGAAAAATTATGGTTGCGTGCAGGAGATGATACAGCATGGCAAGAAGTGACTATACCAGCAGATCGGGAGACTGCTTTCCAGCAATGGGTAGCACATATTCAAAATGGCACCAAAGCTACAGAAAATATCGGACTCGCAATAGATCTTACACGTCTGGTGCAAGCATCTAATCAATCGGCTGCGGAAGATCGTCCGGTAAGCTTGTAAGCAGACATTAACGTATACCAATGTACTCTTATCTCTGATAGAAGAAAGGACGAAGATCATGATCAAAAATGAACGATTCGTCCCGTTACAACCGATGCGTGAAAAACCATTTTTGCTCGAAAAGCTAGATTTGAAGTTTCGCTGGGGCAATTATGGTTTTCGAGTATTACGTTTTCATTTAAATTCATTTGCACCTGGAGCCAAGATTGGATTTCACAAACATTCTGAATTTGAATTTCATTTTGTCGCTTCTGGCAAAGGCAGTGTCGTGCTGGAAGATCAGACGTATTTTTTACAAGAAGGCATGTTTTATTTGACAGGGCCTGATGTGCTTCATGCGCAAGAAATGGATCGATATGATCCACTAGAAGAATTATGTCTACATCTGGAAATCGTTCCGTTAACAACTGATTCGTTAGTAGAACAGGTGGACAATGATAAGGGTAAAGCTTCTGAAATACCTGCCGATTGGGGTAGAGAGCAAGAAATTTCGGAAGCCGAGCAATGTGTGCGTCAATTGTATGATTTGCCTGCTCGTCCGATGATGGATCGCAGACAAACGATGTCGCATTTTTATCGTGCGTATGATGCGATTGTGAACCATGAATCAGGTGTGTATGAGACGATCCGGCAGTGCATTATTCAGATTATGTTATTAACAGCCCATACATCGGATCAGGAAAAGCAACAGTGGTTAACATTACCGCACCGGGAAGCGTCAGAAGTTCATTTTCAGATGGCATGTCAGTTTATACGGGATAACTATATGTTTCCGATAGCACTGGAAGAAGTGGCAACTACTGTTGGTATTAGCAAACGTCAATTACAACGTGTTTTTCAAAAGTATACATCGGCTACATTTACAGCTTATCTGGAAGAAGTTCGATTAAATCATATTTGTACAGAACTTCGGATCGGGAACAAAACAGTGGAGCATATTGCTCTAGATAATGGATTTGAAAATGTGAATTATCTGTATCTAGTGTTCAAAAAAAGATACGGAATGACTCCACGTTCGTTCAAAGAACAAGCGCAACAACTGATTAACGAATAAAACAGTAGGGTCTATCGTCAACATGTCTATCACCACCAAGCCACAGCAAAATACTTGATCAGGAGCTGAATAGCAAATGACCTCTAAAATCCGTATAGGTATTATCGGCAGTGGCGGTATTGCACGTATGCATGTCAATGCGTATCGTCAGATGGAAAATGTAGAAATTGTAGGTGTAGCAGATATTGTGCCGGATCGAGCCAGTCAATTTATCGCTACCCATCACTTGAATCATGCACACGCTTACGAAGATCATCTGGTACTACTGGAACAGGAATTAGATGGTGTTAGTATTTGTACACCTAATGTATCGCATTATCAGACAACGATCGATGCTCTTGCCGCCGGTAAAAATGTATTGCTTGAAAAGCCGATGTCTGTGACATTGCAAGAATCGGTTGAAATGGTAGAGATGTCGAAAAAATCTGGAAAAATGTTATCGATCGGTTTCCAGCCACGATATGATCCAAATATGCAATTTATTCGCAATTATATTCAAGACGGCAATCTAGGCAAAATCTATTATGTTGAAGTCGGCGGTGGGCGGCGTAGAGGAATGCCACAGGGTACATTTATCCGCAAAGAATTAGCAGGAGCAGGTGCACTTGCCGATATTGGTTGTTATTCGCTTGATCTAGCTCTTCATACACTAGGGCATCCGAAGCCATTAACCGTATCTGCTACAGTATCTAATCATTTTGGAACCAATCCCAAGTATCATCCTGAAGCCGAAAGTTTCAATGTAGAAGATTTTGGAGCAGCACTGATTCGTTTGGAAGGCGGTATTACGCTTCAATTCAAAACCGCTTGGGCGATGCATATGGATACATTAGGTGCGACCCGTTTCCTCGGAACCGATGCCGGTATGAAAATCACGCCTTATGGCGAAGGGCCGTGGTCAGGTGTATGGGATGGTGGTGTCGGTACGATTACCAAGTATCATGATATTGGTGGTCGCTTAACCCATACTCCAATTCCTTGCGTACGTTCTGATCTGAATTTATTTGATGAAAAAGTAAAAGATTTCGTCAACGCTGTAGCGAACGGATTACCTGCTCCGATCTCTGGCGAACAGATTATTTTGAATCAAGCGATTATTGATGGTATTTTCCGTTCTTCAGAACTTGGCAAAGAAGTCGATATTGTATTGCCGTAAGCGCTTGGCAATATAAGCGGCTACCCAAGTGCAAGAATATAAGCTAATCATTCCACAAAGAATCTTTCGATTATTCGATCACGATCGAGTAGGAAAGGTTCTTTTTTATGGCTTTTTTTAAATTACACAGAGAGATTTGCGTTAATTTAACTAACACCAACCTGCATACGGAAAATGGTTGATCATCGGAATATAGTTGGTATTCAAAATGATACCGTTTTCATTGATAAAGTTTATACTCGGAAAATAGTTGATTGTCTGAATATCGCTATAAATGCCATACTGGGAACATCCCAAAAGGTGAACATGATAATTATGCTGACTTTTTTGTACAAAGAGAAACGTTCTGAGGGAGCAAAGCTGACAAAGGGGTTGAGAAGATGAAAAAAGATCCAAATCGAAAAATGGGCACACGTGTAACCAGTTCTATGTTAGCAATAGTGTTAGCAGGCATTACCATTTTGGCGGGATGTTCTTCCAATGAAAGTAGCAGCGGTGCCACAAGTGAAGACGGAAGTTCTATTTTAAAAGTAGAAGTTTTTGATCGTGGTAATTCTCCATCTGGTTATACCATCAGTAATAACTATATGACCAAGTTAGTCGATGAACGTTTTGGCACACCTAATAAAATTGATGTGCAATATGTACCGGTTCCTCGTTCGGATGAATTGCAGAAGTTGAACGTCTTAATGGCAAGCGGTGGCGATGTACCGGATATCGTATTTACTTACGATCAAGGGACATTTAATCGGTATGCCGAACAAGGCGGTCTGACTGATCTGACAGATTTGCTCAATCAATACGGCCCTAATCTCAAAAAGTTTTTAGGCGATGACACACTGGCTTACGGACAAATCGAAGGCAAACAATTTGCGATTCCAGGCAAACGATCTGTACTTGGTAAATATGCTTCGTATATCCGTCAAGATTGGTTAGATGAACTGAAATTACCGATGCCACAGACAACTGATGAGCTATACACCACACTCAAAGCGTTTCAAGAAAAAGACCCGGGTAAAGTGGGTAGCGGTCTGATTCCTTTTGGTATGACGATTGCGCCTGCTCAATATGATCCATTGTTATGGTCTTTTGTTCAACAACCGTTAAGTGATGAGCAAAAATATACATTAACGCAAAAGTTAGGTTCCAGTGATTATCCTACATTATTGCCAGGCTTCAAAGAAGGTCTGCAATTTATGAACAAATTGTATAACGAAAAACTAATCAGTACCGACTTTGGTCTGGACGAAGATAAAAAGCAATTATGGCAAGATGTGCAAAACGGTAAAGTAGGCTTTTATACCGAAGATGCTGGTGAATTGTATTTCACTTATAACGGAACATACAAAAATCTACAAACCAATGTAAAAGGTGCAGAATTAACGCCTACCGATGTATTTACTAATAATGAAGGCAAACATGCCAAACCTGAATATGCATCCAATGGTCTGTACATTATGATCCCCAAATCAAGCGCCAAAGCAGTCGAAGCAATCAAATATTTAGACTGGATGGCTTCTGGCAAAAACTTATTTGATATGCAAAATGGTGTAGAAGGTGAAAACTATACACTCAAAGACGGCGTTCCTGTTGCCAAAGAAGATGCGACCGAAGAAGCTACGAATCGCTTGTACAACTACGGCGATATGGCGATTATCGCTAACGGCAAAATTGTAGGCACCGAAGAACAAAACAACGATGCTTATATTATGCAGACACCGGAAGAATACCAAGCCGCTATGCGTAAATCGGTTGAAATCTCTAATACCGATACGATTCCACCGGTAAACTTCACCGTACCGATCAAAGCCGAAGCCAAATACGGTAGTGGATTGCAAGACAAATACAACCAACTGATCGTCAAAGCAACGATGGCTCCAACTGCTCAATTCGATACTGTCTACGATTCATTACTCAAAGACTATATGAGTAGCGGCGGTCAAGCGATCCTAGACGAACGTACCAAAGTCTTCCAAGAACAAGGCGCGAAGTAAAAAGGTTAGATAAACAAGGGTTTTAAAATTTCTCTACATTAAATGAACTCAATTCACTGCTTCAAAACCAAATCATTTCACCAATCGAATCTATGCAATCAAATCAGCCATATAACCGTTTCAATTCACTTCCTAATCCAAAACCAAAACTTGCTCCACCCAATGTGCAAAAACCGCAACGCCATCTTTAAAAGAAATGTGCTCCCACCACCAAGCGTAGTGAACAGATTCTTTCTGAAAGTCGCTGGTAAGACTCGGATATCGACCGCCTAGCGGTCAAATCAAGATATCCGAGTCTTAC
>NZ_JBHUGF010000011.1:361569-700460 GCF_042681745.1 Paenibacillus nicotianae
GAAGCGCTTTCCCATCAATCCAGCACATTTCCACCCAGACCAGAGTGAAGGTTTTTCCACAACCATTTTAATGAAAGGGGAGTACCAACGTGAGAATGTCTACTTACCTCCGCAGATACTGGCAGTTGTATTTCCTGCTCATTTTACCGCTTGCTTACTTTCTAACATTTAAATACGGGCCGATGTACGGTATTCAAATTGCTTTTAAAGACTTTAACTTTTTTCAAGGAATTAATGATAGTGAATGGATCGGTTGGGATGCGTTCCGCGAAGTTTTTCAAAATCAGGATTTCTACAAAACATTGCGTAATACATTAATGCTGAACTTTCTAGATCTGTTGGTTTCTTTTCCAGCACCGTTATTATTAGCGATCATGTTGTATGAAGTCAAAGCGGTCTGGTTCAAAAAGTTATCGCAGACTATTCTGTATATTCCGCATTTTATTTCATGGGTAATTATCGGAGGCATTGTGTATCAAGTGTTCGGTACGCAATCTGGATTCGTCAACAATATGTGGATGGCTCTTGGCTTTCAGCCGATTCCTTTTCTTACCGATCCGAATTATTGGTTGGTAACGTACTTGCTAACAGGAGTATGGCAAAGTGCAGGTTGGGGTACGATTTTATACTTAGCTGCTTTGACAGGTATCAACAAAGAACTGTATGAAGCCGCAGATATGGATGGAGCAGGACGACTCAAGCGGATCTGGCATATTACATTACCGGGACTCAAAACAACGATTATTACATTGCTAATTATCAATCTAGGTAATATGGTAACGATCGGATTTGAACGTCCATTTGTAATTGGTAATGTAGCGGTACAAGATTACTCGGATGTGCTTAGTACATTTGTCTATCGGATTGGTCTAGAATCCGGTCAATACACGCTGGCTACAGTGGTTGGACTTTTTCAGGCAGTCGTTGGATTGATATTTGTACTCGGTGCGAACTATGCATCTAAGAAATCGACAGGAGAGGGGATACTCTAATGGAGAAAATAGCCGATATCAGCAAAACCACTGCGGTAAAAGCCAAAACAACGACCAGCAAAGGTGATCGTATTTTTGATATTGTGAATATCACTTTACTGACTATTGTCGTGTTAGTCTGTCTGATTCCTTTTATTCATATTCTGGCAATCTCTCTTAGCTCGGCGCGTCCGATTATGTCAGGCGAAGTATCGCTTTTTCCAGTCGAGTGGACAACAGAAGCGTATGTCAAAGTATTTAGCGATATGTCGATGATTCGTTCGCTTGGATTTACTGTGATGCTGACTGTTATTTTTACGATCCTTTGTATGGCGATGACGATTGCGGCAGGGTATCCATTGTCCAAGTCTAACCTTAAAGGACGCGGATTTTTTATGGTATTGATTATTATTACGATGTTTTTCAGTGGCGGTATTATTCCTGAGTATATTCTGGTGCGTAATCTGCATTTGCTGGATACGATGTGGGCATTGATTTTACCGGGATTGATTAGCCCTTTTTATCTTATTATTATGATTTCCTTTTTCCGTAATATTCCTGAGAGTCTGGAAGAAGCGGCTGAAATGGATGGAAGCAGTCACTTTTATACATTATGGCGAATTATTTTACCATTATCGTTACCGGTGATTGCTACATTAAGTCTGTTTTATGCGGTCGGACGCTGGAATGGATTTATGGATACGCTGATGTATATTAATAGCCCGGAATTATACCCGTTACAGCTCAAATTATATCAATTGATCCAAAATAATATGGCAAGCGAATTGATGCGCAATGAAGTGGTTGGTTCTGCACAAATGATGCCGGAAAGTCTCAAAGCCGCTAGTGTTATTTTTGCAACGATTCCGATTCTAATTGTCTATCCGTGGTTGCAACGTTATTTTGTCAGTGGAGTGATGTTAGGTGCAGTCAAAGGATAAGGTTATAGCACGTCTAAAGAGGTCATGAAAGGAGTCTATATGCTTACATCCAAAGGAGAATATTCTTTTTCAACATGCTGGAATATTAAGCGTCATACCAGTGGAGCAGAGATGATCGCTGAGATTCAAGAATTGGGATTTCAGCAAGTAGAACTGAATTACAATGTGACCACCGAGATGTTGCAGACGATTGAGCCGATGATTGAACGTGGCTTAATCGGTATCTCCAGTGTGCATAATACATTTCCTCACACCCCTGATCCTGATTATGGAACCGATTCGGTATTGCTCGGGTTCGATGATAAAGTGAAACGGCAAAAAGCGATCGATTTACTGGTAAAGTCCGCGGAATATGCTTATCGTTATGGAGCTAGAGCAGTTGTCGTGCATCCCGGAGAAGTCCCTTTTGCTACCAATATAGATGAGACGTTAAAAGGCATTTATCATGAACAAGGCAAAGACTCGCCTGCGTATCAACAGCTATGGTCAGAAATGATCGAGCGTCGGGAAAGTCTATCCGAGCATTATTTACAAAGGATTCAGCACAGTCTGGAAGAAGTATGTGATCGTGTGTTATCCAAAGGATATGATGTAGCTTTTGGCATCGAAACCCGTTCCCGTTGTTATCAAATGCCTACCCTATCTGAAGCGAAAAAGATACGTGATCGTATGCAAGGTGCGCCTGTCTATCTCTGGTACGATATCGGACATGGGATGATGATGGATCGGATGGGATTGTATCAGAATGCCGAAGAAGCGAACGCGATGAAAGATGATATTATCGGTGTGCATATTCATGAGACATTAGGATTATCAGATCATTGGTGTCCTTATATTCATAGTAAAGATATGACGTTTTTTGATCGTTTTCTCGATATTATTGATGCGGCTCCTGTCAAAGTATATGAATTGAAAGCCGCCTGTCAGCCTCAAGAGATTGAAGATAGTCATCAGTTATTGATAAGTAAAATTCAAGAACGACATCGCAAATAAAACATCCTATTCATATGACGAGATATCATATACAGACAAGTCGATATCAAACCAATAACAAGCAAGGAGGAATCTCTATGGCTGTGAGCGAGCAACTGGTGAAATTGAATGATCGTTGGGTAGAACAAGGTCTGGCGGGACAGATTCTAGATCAAAATCACCGATCGTTTGGTGGAGTGATTGATCCTGAAAATGGCATTGCCTGGCCGAATCATCATGCAGGAACGCCAGTCTGGATGGCGGTCTGGGGAGCGGCATTAGTCAACCCTTCTTCAGCCTATTACCATAGCGAACAAGTGTTAGAGCGACTTGAATATGCGGCTCAATATATGCTTGCTTTTCAACATGACGATGGGTCCATCTCTCCGGGGTGGACTAATTTTCATTCGCCTCCAGATACCGCTTTTGTCGTAGTCGGGTATTCGCAATTGTATCTATTGTTAGAACAGGATGATTGGAGTAAAAGTGCTCCGGTCGCTAGTCGTATATTATTATTTCTCAAGCAAACCATTCCGGTCATGGTAACAGGCGGTTGTCATACGCCTAATCATCGCTGGGTATTATCGGCGGCACTTAGTTATCTGTATCGATTATTCGGTGATGTTAGACTGCTAGAGCGAGCAGAACAATGGTTAGCAGAAGGGATTGATATCACTCCAGATGGAGAATGGACAGAGCGTAGTAACGGTATTTACAATGCGGTGAGCGATGTGATGTTTATTCATACGGCTCGCTTATTAGACAAGCCCGAATTGCTAGAGCCTGTGCGAGCGAATCTAGAGATGATGATCTATCTGATCCATCCGTCAGGCGAGATTGTGACTGATTATTCAGGTCGTCAAGATTTTGGACAGAATTTTACACTGGATAGTTATATGCTGTCTTACTATCTAATGACGATTATCGATCAGAATTCTCAATTTGCGGCAATGACAGGATTAGCTCAGCAAGCTTTACAGAATACTGCTCGTCCACCAAGCAGTGCGAACAATCCACTGGTAGGCATGTTGTTATATCCTGATGAAGGTGAGGCTGTACTGGCGACAGCTTTACCGACCCATTATCGCAAAATGATCAATCTTTCTTTTAATCGTCACCAGTATATCAAGCAGATTGCCGAAGTAGGCTATCATCAGATTCAATACAGTCGCCCTCATTTGGATTTCGGTGCACCGGTAATGCGTATTCGTAAAGGAGATACCAGCATTACAATGATGACAGAAACATCTTCATTGCTAGCTATCCGATACGGTCAAGTGCGATTGCTTGGTCTACAGATTGCTTCTTATTTCGGCCCGGGCTTTGTACCGATGCAATCTTTAACACCAACAGCAGATGGGTTCACAATGACAGCGACGTATGAAAAGGGTTACAATAGTTGTGTGCCCGAGCATGAATTACCTGATTCTGCACAAGCAACAGTGAGTCCATGGTATTTACTTCCTCATCAACACCGTACAGCTACGCATACGCAGACCTATCAACTGGAAGTGCGTATAAGTGAATTGGAACATGGATTTGATCTAGAGATTATCTCTAACGAGCCTACCGATGTAATGACACAGCTATCGTTTGTGTTTGACCAGCAAGCGATGATTACAGCCGTCGATGGGCAATTGGAGCAGATCACTCCTGAATCTCATTTATGGTCAGCAGGAACGGTTGTTGTTCAGCAAGGAAATGACATGATGGAATTAACAGGTGGATGTCTACAACATACCGCTAGCAGTGTACGAGAAGCATCGTATCCACGCGATTGTCAGACATTACTTGTGAATGTAATGACTCCTTTTGTGCATAGAATAGGGATTCGTTTCTTATCCGGTACCGATGTATGATTGAATCTATATACATCTACAACTATGTCGACTAAAGAGGTGATTGATTTGCGTAACCAAAAGTATACGTATACCGCTCCACCGAACGGGTTTCCTGAATGGAACCGCAATCCCGGTATTTTCCGTCTTAATCGTCTAGATGCTCATGCGTCTGTTATTCCGTATGATTCGGTAGAACAGACTTTACATGGAGAAATTACAGATTCACCTTATTACCAATCCCTAAATGGAACATGGCAATTCGCATGGGCTGAAAATCCAGATCAGCGTATTGTTGATTTTTATACAAAAGAGTATGACACCAGTACATGGCAAACGATCCCTGTACCTGCACACTGGCAAATGCATGGTTATGATGCTCCTCATTATACCAATGTACGTTATCCGTGGGATGGGCATGAAGATATTCAACCACCGGAAGCACCGACCAAGTTCAATCCTGTCGGTTCCTATGTACGCACGTTTTCTGTCCCTCAAGAATGGCAGGATAAAGGTTCGGTCTATATCCATTTTGCAGGTGTAGAATCTGCTTTTTATATCTGGGTGAATGGCGATCTTGTCGGTTATAGTGAAGACTCATTTACTCCGGCAGAATTTGATCTGACACCTTATTTACAAGCAGGTGAAAATAAATTAGCAGTAGAAGTCTATCGTTGGTGTGATAGTAGCTGGTTAGAAGATCAAGACTTTTGGCGATTGAGCGGTATTTTTAGAGATGTGTATCTATATGCGTTGCCGGATACACATATCCAAGACTTCTTTGTACATACTGATCTGGATGCACAGTGTCAGGACGCACAATTCACCGTCGATCTTACATTGCATCATTCCGGTTCAGCACTAGCTTATCCTGATCCTACAGACAGCCTACGATTTACTGATGTGGATAAGGAGTCTTACAGTGTACATGCCCAACTGTATGATGCAGACCGCAATCCACTCTGGGATCTTCCGTTAAGTAGCCCGGTTTCGTTTCCTTTTAATGCAACTGAAGGATTAGAAGGCGGAGATATTCATCGCACACAGATTCAGTTGTCGACCGATGTTATTAACCCTTTGAAATGGAGTGCAGAAGCGCCACACCTCTATCATCTGGTGTTGACGCTTAAAGATACCAACGGTCATATTATTCATCATACAGGCTGTCAGGTAGGCTTCCGTACGTTTGCAATTGAAGGCAATGTGATGAAGATCAACGGGAAAACAGTAGTCTTTAAAGGAGTTAACCGGCATGAGTTCAATGCGGTGACCGGACGTGCAATTACACGTGACGATATGATCGCAGATATTCAGCTCATGAAATCATACAATATCAATGCAGTACGGACTTCTCATTATCCGAATCATCCGCTCTGGTATGAACTATGCAATCAATATGGATTGTATGTGATCGATGAAGTGAATCTGGAAAGTCATGGCGCTTGGACATACGGGCAAAAAGAACTGCTCAATACAGTGCCAGGTAGCAATCCAGATTGGACATATAATGTGTTAGATCGTACGAACTCAATGTTCCAGCGGGATAAAAATCATCCATCTATCGTAATCTGGTCGCTTGGTAATGAATCGTTTGGTGGCGATAATTTCTTGCATATGGCAGACTTTTTACGCAAAGCAGATCCATCGCGAGTAGTACATTATGAAGGTGTATTTCATTATCGTCCTTCTGAAGATGCTTCGGATATCGAAAGTCAGATGTACACCCATATTCGGGAGATTGAGAAATATGCTCAACATAATCCAACGAAGCCGTTTATCCTGTGTGAATACAGCCATGCGATGGGGAATTCCTGTGGTGGTTTAGCAGAATACTGGAAATTGTTCGATCGTTATGAAGTATTACAAGGTGGATTTATCTGGGATTGGATCGATCAAGCGATTCAGACACAGACTGAAGACGGAACCACATATTTAGCATACGGTGGTGACTTTGGTGAGACTCCTCATGACGGTAATTTCTGCGGAGATGGTCTGATTTTTGCTGATCGTACGGTATCTGCGAAGCTGGATGAAGTGAAAAAATGTTATGAGCAGGTGAAGTTCAACTGGCGATTAGGTGAAGATCATCCTGTCGATGATGGGCTGGAATCGAATGCGGTCATTACAACTAAGCATTTATCCGCAGGCGAAGCAGTGATAGAGGTTGAATTAACAAATCAGTATTTGTTTACATCGTTAGAAGAATTTGATTTCAAATGGATATTAACAGCGAATGGTCAACCTGTTGATCAGGGTGTACTAAGCGATGTAAGTTGTGCGCCAGGGCAGAATGTGACCGTCACTTTACCAGAGTTGAAGCAGATTCAACGTGCACCAGGGGTGGAGTATATTTTGACATTATCGATCGTGCTTCGCGCGGATCAATTATGGGCGCAAGCCGGTCATGAAGTAGCCTTTTCCCAATTTACAT
Organism: Paenibacillus nicotianae; assembly: GCF_042681745.1. Classification (NCBI taxonomy): domain Bacteria; kingdom Bacillati; phylum Bacillota; class Bacilli; order Caryophanales; family Paenibacillaceae; genus Paenibacillus; species Paenibacillus nicotianae. Next base: position 368,723 of record NZ_JBHUGF010000011.1, read on the forward strand.
TGCCTGTGGTATTGTCGTTCGGTTCGCATCATGATGCTGAATTGCACGATCCAGAGCCGATTAGCGAATCTAGCCTTGTCGCTGTACAACATGCAGGTATGATTATGATCAATGGTGAAGGATTCTCGATCATTTTCGATTCAACCAATGGCGAGATGCTGTCTTATCAGATCAACAAAGTACAATTGTTGGCTCAAGCACCTGCTCCGCATTTCTGGCGTGCGATGACAGACAATGATCGCGGGAATCATCTGGATCAGCGTAGCGAGGTATGGCGTAGTGCTTCAGATGAGCGAGAATTGGTTCATTTTGAAGTCGATCTGGCACGAGCACAAGATATCATCATTATCAAAGTAGAATATTTACTGCCGACCGCAGGGTATTCGCAGTGTTTTGTAGATTATCATATTTTTGCCGATGGACGGGTCGAAGTGACTCAACGATTGAATCCGGGCAAAGACTTACCTGAAATTCCAGAGATCGGTATGCTATTGATGATGGATGCTTCTTTTGATCAATTATCATGGTATGGATTAGGCCCGCATGAGACATATTGGGATCGTCAATCTAGCGGCAAAGTAGGCATCTACAATGGAACGGTAGCTGAACAAATGGCTCCGTATCTCAAACCACAGGAATGTGGAAATAAAGTAGATGTACGCTTAGCGACGATTACCAATAGCGATGGAGTAGGCTTACAAATTACAGGTCTGCCACTGGTGGAACTGAATGTTCTTCCATATACACCAGCAGAACTGGAAGCCGCTCCACATCATTACCAGTTGCCTGTCAGCGGACATACCGTTGTGCGTATCAATGATAAGCAAACCGGTGTCGGTGGCGATGATAGCTGGGGTTCCGAACCACATGAACAATATCGTCTGTATGCGAATCGTTCGTATACGTATAGTTATGTGATGCAAGGAATAGTGAAATAAATACAGACTGACGTAGGTAAAGACTAGAATCACATATATAGTATTAATTTTGTCCCCTCTTGGGAAAATGTGAAAAGATCTTTAGATTAAAATAAGATCAACACTAAAAACCAAAAGGGGATTTTTTATGATTGAAAAAACAATTTATATGAGAAAAAAATTTTAAAAGAAATTATTTACTATACATAATCGAATCTATACTAAGTATATTTATCGTAAAATTTCTCTAAAAAGTTCTTTGTACCTATTTATAAATATATATTATTTTTATAAATAAACAAAAAGGACTACAAAATTAGAAAATAAAGTGTACAATGTAATAGTCTGGAAGTCACTAGAAAATACATTCAGCCGATGAATACATAACTTTAGGAGGAATGAGAATGTTAATAAATCCAGGGAAATATGTACCAGTTTTAAAATGGAAGCAAGGGGAACAAAGAGCAGTCGAAGTACTACCCCATAGTATTAAAGAGAGAATGTCTCCATTACTTGAACTACCTCCTATTGATTGGGATTATGAAAATGAATGTCCAAAAAAGACAATAGATGAACATATATTAAGAATTGGAGAAACACTATCTGCTTCTTGGGCTATCGAAGCTCCTTTATTTATGGATTTGATTTATATTGATCCAAATGAGAGGCTTTACAATAGTCAACATCCTGTGTCCTATGTAATGCAAGAAGCAAGAAACAGAAATATTAATCTAATTCCAGTTACAAGTCCTGATCGTGATACTGCGTATCAAAACGAAGTTAGATTAGCTCATCAGCATGATCAAAACGGTATTTGCATTAGACTCAAAGAACATGATTTTTCAAATTTAGAACATAATATTACTAATTTAGTTTCCAATCTGAATGTGGGTTTTTCGGAGGTTGATTTAATTATAGATTACGAGTATTCTGATCCTGAAAATCAAGTAAGAACTTTATTTTTTTTGGAAGGTTTACTAAGTAATATTACTTTAATTCAACATTTTAGAAGTGTTATTTTAATTGGAACATCTTTTCCGCCAGATCTTTCTAAAATCGGTTCTAATTCTATAGATACAATAGAACGCAGTGAATGGTTAATATGGAAATCTATAATTCAAACAAATGATTTATACAAAACTATTCAGTTTGGTGATTACGTAATTTCTAATCCTGTACCATTTGATGCTGATCCTCGTTTTATTAACATGAGTGCCAATATTAGATATACAGCTACTGATAAGTATATTATTTTCAAAGGAAAATCAATTAGAAAAACAGGAGCTTCTCAATATTTTAGAATTGCTGCAGAAGTAGTTAGACATCTTGAATACTATGGAGCAAGTTATAGTAATGGAGACAATTATATAAATGAAGTTGCAAACCAAAATGAAGGTCCTGGAAATGCAACCTCTTGGCGCAAAGCAGGAACCAACCATCATCTTACAGTTGTTGTTAATGAGCTTTCCAATTTGATCTTGCCTTAAGTCTAATTCTTATTTCCTCTTGTAATTCGGTTATAGGAATTTTTTTAGCAAGTGCATCCCACAACACAGGTCGGGGTTTGCTTAAAAGTCCTTTTTGTAAACCCCGTTCTTTTAAAATATTTATTGCTTCATCTCTCCACAGCAATTGGGCAAGAGCATAAGCTTCAATATCATTATTTTTTTTTGGATGTCTAATTGTAAAAAAATGAATAATACCTTCATCGTCTTTCTCAGCTTGAATAATACCCCACCAATCTGGAACAATATCTTTTATATCCTCTAAATATTTTGCTGCAGACAAAATAGTTACTTTGTCAAACACCTTATTGTAGTATTCTGTTTGTAAAGGCAATCTAACTAAAGTATCGCTCTCACTCTTAATTTCATATCCGCTTATTTCTCCGTTTACAACAGCGACATCAATTCTTGCATCACCTTGACAAACAGAAAGCTCATCAAGTATCAATGTATCTGGTTCATTATTATGTTCTTGATTTAACATGAAATGAAGTGATGTTCTAATATCAATATCTCTAGTTTTCATTATCTACACCTCAATATTATCTATATATCATAAAAATGACTCTGCTAGTACTAGCAGAGTCATTTACAAAAATGCAAATTTTCTATTATGATTATTTCCTTTTTCTTGAAATAATCATAATAGAAAATTTTTATTTTGTAAACTTTAGATGATCTATTTTGGAATCAAAACATATTAAATAAAAATAATATAATTTATAGTACTATATATTTTCTTTTATCGAATTCATAAACTATTATAGCTTATTTATCTAATAATTTGATTATTGATTTATTACTTTTTGAAAAAATTATTTGTTTCTTCAAATTAAGAAGTTAATAATTAGACTTTGTACTCATAGGGTATTTAATATCTGTTCAATCAGCCAACCGCTTGCTCAAATGCTTGCGAAGTGATTCGGTAAGCGCAGGTTCTGCTAATAATTGGCGCAAAGCCGGTGTGTCGCCACGTTCATCATACAAAATCCGATTACATGCAGCGATTGTACTTCCATTACCTTCCTGACGGATCATTTCAAATTCATCCCCTGCTTGCACGACTCCATCTTCCAATACCCGAAAATAAAATCCAGAATATCCAGTTTCCCGTACACGCATAATCATTTCTTTACGTTCCAGATGAGCGGATAATTTAAAACAAGGTTGACGGGGTTGGCTAACCTGTACAACAGCGGTTCCGATCCGGTACACATCTCCGATACATACCACATCTTCAGTCAATCCAGTAACGGTAAAATTTTCGCCAAAAGCGCCTGCTTCAAAAGGACGATCCATTTCTTTTGCCCACCAATCATAATGATCTTGTGAGTAGACACAAGCGGCTTTGTCCGGCCCGCCATGATTTTTGAGATCGCCTTGACCATCGCCCTCGATGCCTTGCGAACTAATGGGTAATGATTTGGTAGAAGGACGTTTGATAAATCCGGTATAGACGGATTTGTTATTCCATTCTACATTTACAGGTAATGCTGTGTTTAACGAACATAATTTTGGTAACATAGATGTAGTAGGGTTTACCATAAGATCATTTCCTCCAGATTGAATTAAGATTACAAATATTGTTATAAGTTCTATCATAATATAAGCCTATTTATTAAAACATCTTTTTCACCAAAATATCCTTTTTGTTAAAGGCGCCCTGTGGAGCAGGGAAGAAAGGAAATGATCGATGAACATAGACAAACGCACACTCAAAATATGGCTTCCACTATTGTTCGTATGCTGGTTGATCTCGCAAAGTATGACAGGGATAGTGTATAGTGCACAGCAACAAGGATTTGTACGGGATGACGCAGGGCTATTCAGCAGTAGTGAGATTGACAAGCTTAATACAGAGCTAAGCGGACAAGAGTACCAGATGTATGTGAATACAGCTACAGGCATGGATGAAGCGCAGGGATTAGCGTATGCGAATCAGATTTATGATCGTTCCAATTTGGGCAAAAACGATATTGTACTTGTTATTACAACCAATCCGAATTATGTCCATCTGGTATTTCAAAATGCAGTGCTTGCTAACAAAATTGCAAATAGCAATGAGCGTACTGTACAAGGAGTAACTGATAACGAATTTGTCCCTTCAGCACAGGATGGCGATATTGTAGGCGGTGTGCTGGCAGTCAATAAATATATCAATCATGTGCCATTAACGACTGTTATTTCACAAAAGTTAGCACAAGTTGGTCTGAACTGGGGGTCGGCGATTGCCTTATTGATCGGTGGAATCGCTCTGATCTGGCTGGTCATATGGTTGATTATTCGACTGAACCGGGTGGGTAAGCTTCGTGCTCGTCGTCAGCAGATACAAGTACAGCATGATCAGATTGCGACCTCACTGAATAGCTTGATTGTATCTGATCTGTTCAAAGAATTAGAAATGGGATTTGTCACCGGACAAACCAAAGAAATGATTGAGCAATTGCAAGCACAATTGATGCAAGAACATGCGCGTATTGCTACTTCTCAGCAACAAATAGATGCTGTGACTATCTCCATAGGCACTGTCAAAAAGTCGGCTACCGATCTCGAACATATCGAACAACAGCAGACACAGTGGGCGACTGATATGGCAAATGTACAACAACATCATCAAGAAATTGACGAGTTATCACGTACAGTACGTGGCATAGTGGAAGCGTCCAAAGTAAATCTGGAACAAGTCAAACAAACTGTTACGAATTTGGAAAAGCAATACCAGTATCCACTGACAGCGATGAAAGATCGAATCGCTACGATTGAGCATATTTTGCAAGAAGCTGATCAACTGGATGAATTTGATTTTATCAAAGCCAAAGAACCGGCTGAACGTGCAGATCAATGGTTAGATGTTCTATTGGAAGATATTCGTCTATATGGAGAATGGGTACAGCGCAGTCAAAGGTATACCGCTGAGATCGACAATACCGAACAAGAATTACGTCCGGTTGTCGAACGGGAAAAGCTTAAATTAACTGTCGACGATCCTTTCCGTATATTAGAACATGCACGAGCAGAAGAGATCAGGCTGACTCAATTGCTGGCGGGTGGGAACGTAGAATTGATCCGTCAAAGTATGACTATAATCGAGCAAGATATTGCAGAAGCTCGTCAGGTAGTCAGTGATCTGATTCGTTTCCGGGATGAGTCCAACAAGACATTGGCAATGGCGCAACAGCAAATGACAGATTTTCGCAATATGCCTGAAGTATACAATCAAGAAGTGAGTCGTCTGCAAGCAGAGTATGCGAGCGTTCATATTCAAGAACAAGGGGCACGTTATCAAGAAATTCAGAAAAGACAGGGCGAAGTGAATATACTGACTCCGCAAATTGTGAATGCACTACATGATCAGATACAACAGTATCGTCAAGCCAATACGTGGAGTGAACAAGTAAGAGAGTCTTTATCTCGTATGGAGCAATTACGTACCGAGATTACAAGTTACAAAGACCTGTTAGACAATCAGAAGCAAAGTGAACAGCAACGATTACTCCATCTACAAGAAGACTACCAGCGTGCAAATAACCAGCAAGTGGCAATTAGCGTTCATCCTGACGATACACAACAAGTGCAAGCGATAAGTTATGACGCTCTGGAACAAGCAGAGCAGATGATTAGCGGAAGTTTGCTCAATATGTTGAAAGTAAAAGAAGCAGTAGATCATGCGGCAAGCGCTACAAAGAGTTTTGTAGAACGTGTAGAAGAACTGACCAGACAACGTCAAGAAGCTGTGGAAGCGATCGAAGGACTACTGCAAGAACACCGGAATTTGTCGGCTCGTTATTTTACAACAGCAATCACTACGCATGTTCCGATGCTTCATCGACTGATCGAAGAGTTACAGCAACTGGTTAGTCAGGGTTATTTTGTACAAGCACAGCAACAAGCGCAGGAAGGCGAAAGTATATTGCAATTGATTGCTCTCGAATACAAAGCTATCTATGATCAGGAGCAAGAGCGCAAGCGTCGTCAACGTTCATCAGGCGGAGGTTCAGGAGGTTCATCATCCGGTGGAGGAAGTCGCTCATCTAGCAGTTCCAGTTGGAGTGGAAGCAGTAGCCGTTCATCCGGTTCATCGAAATGGTAAATGATTTGCTGATTTATTGTATATTTTCTGAAAGCTATATTTGCAAACACGTCATTGAGAAGACTATGATAAGAATAGCTAGCAAGTCTAAAGACGATTGTATCAATATAGGGAGGTAGAACAATGGATCAGCACTCTTCAGATCAACCGGGACAACCAGCATCATCCAAACCGCTACCCGTCGAAAGTAAATATGTTAGAGAAACACGTTGCTTCAAAACATCCCGCGTGTTCCCGACCGATGTTAACAATCACAATACCTTATTTGGTGGTAAATTGATGTCCTATATCGATGATATCGCTTCGATTACTGCGTCCAAATTATGTCGTGTCGATACAGTTACAGCTTCTACAGACTCTGTCGATTTTCTATATCCGATCAATCCGACCGATTCGGTGACACTGGAATCGTTTGTCACATGGACAGGTCGTAGTTCGATGGAGATTTTTGTGAAAGTCATACGCGAAGACCTCAAAACAGGAGAAAAACGTATTGCAGCAACTGCCTTTCTTACCTTCGTAGCGATTGGTGAAGACAATCATAAAGTCCAAGTACCGACAGTCATTCCAGAAACCGAAGAAGAAAAGAAATTGCACGAAACCGCTCCTTCACGAGCAGCGATGCGTCGTCAGCGCAGAGAAGAAAGTAAAGAATTTGCTGACTATTTAACCACTGAATATCCCTGGGAATAACAATAAAAGCATGTATACTCTATCTGAATTAGAGCATACATGCTTTTTATTTTATGCCATCAATATCAACGGCTATACTACTCTTTCTGCTCGGTCTTGCGAGCTTTCCAGCGCCACATCATTTCTCCGAACAAATATCCGCACAACAAAAACAAAGGAACCGTATCTGTGATTTCTTCGAGAATACTATGAAAAGTCAGTACAAAACGATGATCTATATAATGCATGGCGATCATGCCGAGAGATGTTGTCCCACCGTAGCCTAATACACCTTCGCTCCATATAAATTGATACTTACTCATCATGACCTCCACATTAGTAACGGTATTAAAATCAATGTACGACAATACCTACATCTATCCGAACATGACAACTATTTCTAAATAATAGCGCATTCATAAAAGAGTCGCAAGACTATTCCTGCATAATTGGAAAATAAATACAATCGGAAGAATATCATATCTACTTGTAATGCTATCCCAGTTGCATATTTACATGCCGTCAGAGTAATTTCTACGCTTTACAAAGGGAGCAAGTCTTGTCTTTTGGCGATATGTTCACAATCTTTGCAGACTCCGACTAATCCACCATTATCATTAGCATAAAAAGTGAGATGTTTGACCTCTTTTTTGCAATACGAGCATTTTTGAAGGCGTCCACTGGAAAAAGATTGGACTTGCTTGGGTTGATGTAAATTGCGAACAGTTGCTAATTTGGGAGGGGTAGATACCGGTGGTACCGTTGTATCTTTGAGTTGAATATCAGCAGAGTTAGCAGCGTATTTTTGTTCAGATGTTAGATGTTTACGTTCACGAAAAGCAGATAAATCTACGATATTGGGGTTGGAATTGGACGTTGGGTGCTCTTGTGTTGTGTGATCTGGTTGAGATTCTTGAACAGGCAATATAGGATCTGCCGGATGGATCGTTACCTTTTTGAGAGGGAACACAATCCAGAGAACAACAGCAACAGCAACCATGGCTACTACAATAATACTGGTCAAAATAATCGATCCTGGTTGCATAGACATTTCCTTTCTTTTACACATATTTAGTAAGAAAAAAACAAATAATTACAAAGCGATTCCCTTTTAATTCCTATCTATCCCTTTTTTGTTACATTTAGTTTTGCTATAATTCGTGTCATAGGTAGAACGGTGCCTGTGTCTGGCATCAACACCGCGATATCTTACATATTACATGATGGTCGTAGAAAGTATAACTGCCACACGAGAGGAATGAAGATTGTGAAAAAGAAATTTAGAAGTTGGATGTCATTATGTCTAATCGCTACATTATGCGTATCTCTACTCAGTGCATGTGGTTCAGACGCCAAAGATAATGAGGCAAAAGATGGCAAAGTCACCTTGAAATTCTGGACGATTGCTCTTCAACCTACGTTCAATGATTATTTTAATGGCTTAATATCAGAATACCAAAAAAGTCATCCCGGGGTAACTGTAGAATGGAGCGATTATCCATATGATGCTATTTCCAATAAGTTATTAACCGGAATCGCGAGTGGTAATGTACCTGATGTAGTGAATTTAAATACAGAATTTGCTAATCAAATGGCTTCGAAAGGCGCACTTGCTGATCTAGGACAATGGATGAGCGCTGATGAGAAAAAATCATATTTTGATGGTATTTTTAATTCGACTGTTTTTGATAACAAAGCTTATGCTTTACCGTGGTATACCGGAACAGAAGTGTTATTTATGAACACTCGTCTGGTAAAACAAGCAGGGCTTGATCCCAAAAATCCGCCGAAAACGCGTGATGAGCTAAATGAATGGTCTCGTCAGATCAAAGCCAAAACAGGAGCGACTGGTTATGCGACTACGTTTGCAGCGAGAATGTTCCCGGTTGAAGGTATCTCGATCTTGAATGAAGACAAAACCGCAGCAGCGTTTAATACGCCAGCTACACTAGCTTTAATTCAGAAAATGCAAGGATTGATCCAAGAAGGTGTACTGGTGAAAGAAGATGCTAACTTTGATAAGCAGATTCAATACTATTCCAGTGAACAGACAGCTTTTGAAATTGCAGGTCCTACTTTTATTAATTTTATCAAAACATCTGCACCAGATGTATATAAAAATACGATTGCTGTTCCGCTACCTACAGGCAAAGCCGATGTGCGTTTGTCGAATACGATGAATGTTGTTGTACCTTTAAAATCAGCGAATGCCGAACAAGCGGCTGAATTTGCGAAATTTTTGACCAATGCAACCAATCAGACCGCATTTGCCAAAGCAGCAAATACATTACCAAGTACCAAAGAATCGATTAAAGATCCTTTCTTCACTCAAAATGATGGCACACTGGAATCTGAAGCCAAAGTCGTATCTGCCGAAAGTTTGGATAAAGCAGTCGATTATATGGTAGGTGTACCGAATGCAGGGGATGTGAACTCAGCGATTGCCCGTCAATTGCAAGAAATCTTTATGAATGGGAAAGACCCTCAACAAGGATTGACAGAAGCTGAACAAGAAGTAAACCAAATTCTGTCGCAAAACTAAGGGGCTCTGCAAACAGATCAGCAACCTAACCAAAGAAAGACCCTTTGAAGGCGGTGGACGAACATGAAGAAATGGATAAGAACAGAAACATTTGCCGCATGGGCATTTATGGCTCCTGGACTGCTAATTGTCGCTGTATTCGTGTTATGGCCAATTGTATACGGACTTCCATTATCGTTAACCGATTATTCGGTGATTGGAGAAACGCACTATGTCGGTCTAGACAATTATGTAACAGCTTTTCAAGATAAAAGCTTTTTGGCGTCGTTATGGAATTCGATGGTCTATGTGTTGATTGTACCGATTATTCAGATTATTTCGATATTAATGGCGATTCTGGTAAATAGCCGAATCCCATTAATCAAAGCTTTTCGCGCCGCTTACTATATCCCGGTCGTCACCTCTATGGTGGCGGTCGCGCTGATGTGGAGCTGGTTGTTCAGCAGTAATGGTGTGATCAACTATGCCTTGATTCAATTAGGTGTGATTCAAGAGCAGGTCGGCTGGCTGTCCAGTAGTAACACAGCATTGTATGTGATTATGTTTATTACGATGTGGAAAGGGCTTGGCTATTATATGATGCTGTATCTGGCTGGACTTCAATCGATTCCAACCGATCTCTATGAAGCATCTATGATTGATGGAGCAAGTCGCTGGCAGACTATTTACCGGATTACGATCCCTTTACTGCGTCCGCATATTTTATTTTGTACATTAATCTCGTTAATGGGGGCTATTCGTGTATTTGATGAAGTATTTGTATTAACCAATGGTAAAGGTGGGCCGGGTACAGCAACACTCACATCCAGTCTATATATTTATCAAAAAGGATTGGTACAATTTAACTTTGGTTACGCATCAGCACTCGGTCTGATCGTAAGTGTGATCGTCGGCATTTTGAGTATACTGGTGTTCCGTCTGAACAAGAAAGGCGGTGTGCAAACGTACTGATGAACAATCCAACGATAAATACCAAACCCAATTACAAAACACCCAGTCCACAAGCACGTAAATGGAAAAAAGGATTGCGGTATACGATTACGTATATTTTGCTGATTGCTTTAGCTTTTTTTATGACCGGCCCTTTTCTATGGTTGCTCAGTGTATCGCTGATGCCAGGGCGCAATGTATTTTCCAATCCACCTGCTATTTTCCCGACATTTATTAATTTCAGCAATTATGCGCAAGTGTGGAACTTTATGAATTTTCCAAAATACATTATGAATACTGTGATTATTACAGTGATGGGTGTAGTTTTTAATATTATTTTGTCCTGTATGACTGCTTATCCGTTAGCTGTATTTCGTTTTAAAGGAAGAGATGTAGTCTTTACAATGCTGATTGCTACAATGATTATTCCATCATCTACAGCAATGATCGTGCATTACTTAACCATTCAATGGATGAATCTAGGCAATACGTATCTAGGTGTAGTCTTACCTGCGGCAGTATCGGTATTTAATATTTTCTTGATGCGCCAGACGTTCTTAACGATTCCCGGCGAAATTCGCGATTCCGGTAAAATGGACGGCGCATCCGAATTACGCATCTGGTGGCAACTGGTATTACCACTTGTCAAACCGGGGATTGCAGTCATCATGCTACTTGAAGTAATGGCATTCTGGAACAATTTCCTGTGGCCAATCGTTGTGCTAGATGATCCCGAAAAATACCCATTAGCATCTGCACTCACGTATCTTAACGGACAATTTTCCTACAACTTCGGCTGGATCGCCGCCGGAACGATCATTTCCGTTATTCCCATCATCGTCGTTTTCCTGTTCACCCAACGCTACTACATGGAAGGCTTGGCAGGAGCCGTCAAAGGATAACAGAAGCAATACGCATTATAACCCGTCCCACATTTCGGGCAGGACTTTACAAAAAAGTATTAAAAATTTCCAACTACCACTTTCTTACTACCATATTCACAACAAGCTTTTCCCATAAACAATTCTCTATCTCTTTTCTTTTACACGTTTACAACAAGTATTGCTTAAAACAAAATAGCATTACCTTTACAGCGAGCAGTTGATCTTTTACTGCCCCACCAAATAGAAAATTGCCGAGCTTACTCTGAGCGAAGGGAACGATATCATGCTGAAAGAGCGAAGCGCTCGCCTTTAAGGTTGGATATCGACTGCTTAGCAGTCAAATCAAGATATCCAATCTTACCAGCGACGACAAGCAAGATATCGTTCCCAAAGCGGTGTAACCTCAAAGGAGTCATATTCCCAATGAAATTGGTGATTGTACCGTTAGACGAAAGACCTTGTAATTACAACTTTCCATATGAATTAACACGAGGTACTTCCTATCAGGCTGTTCGTCCACCTCATGAATGGATGGGTCGCAAAAAGATTGCCGCAGATACGCAGCGATTGTGGACATGGACACAACTGGAATGTCAATCGGCTGACGGAGCAGTGATTGCGTTAGATACATTGCTGTATGGTGGAATTGTTCCTTCCCGTCTGCACGAACTGGATATCGATGAACTGACTCGTCGTCTTGATCAATTAAAACAATTGAAAGAGCAGAATCCGTCGCTCAAATTGTTTGCTTTTCAACTGATTATGCGATGCCCGCAATATTCTTCTTCCGATGAAGAACCGGATTATTATGCCGATTGGGGACGAGAAATTTTTCGCAAAGGATATCTAGAACATTATGCGGAAGAGCACACCTTAACAACGGAAGAACAGCAAGAACTGGATGATATCAATAGCCGTTTGCCACAAGAAGTACTGGATGATTATCTAGGTCGTCGTGCCGTTAATCGAGAGATCAATCGTTTAGCACTAAACTATGTAGAACAAGATGTGATCGATTTTCTGATTTTCCCGCAAGACGATTCAGCACCTTATGGCTATACGGCACGTGATCAGCAAGAAGTGAGAGCTCGTATTCGATCATTGCGTCTAGGTTTACGCGTCTATATGTATCCGGGTGCAGATGAAGTCGGTTGTACACTGGTGGCTCGTATGATCAATCAACTAAGTAACAAGATTCCACAAGTCTATGTTCGCTTTAGCTCGGTGAACGGAGCATTCATTATTCCTGCGTATGAAGATCGCCGCTTATATGAAACGTTGAAGTACCAGATTATTGCCGCAGGAGGTATGGTTGCTTCAGATGAACAGAGCGCAGATATCCTGTTACTGCTTAATACCGCGGGCGAAAAAATGGGCGAAGCAGTCTATCAAGGATCACCTTCTGCTAACTATGATACAGAACGAACCACTGTAGAATTGGTCGAGTATGCAGGTTACCTATTGGATCGTAATCCTGACGCTGTAGTAGCGATAGGAGATATCGCTTATGCCAATGGTGGCGATCTGGAATTACTGGATTTGCTTCGTCAGCGAGGCATTTTATATCAACTGGCAGGCTATGCAGGGTGGAATACCAGCTCCAATACGTTAGGTACAGTCATTGCGCAAGCGATGATTTATCGTATCTATGGTTCGACTCAAGAACATATCGATTTTCTAGCGCTACGATATGTAGAAGATCTAGGCTACGATTCGGTCGTGCGTAAGTATTTGAGCAATGGGCCGATCCAAGAATTAGGTCTGGATAAATTTCAATTAGATGGTGAACGAGGATATGTTGCCGAAATGGTACGTAGCCATTTGGAGCAATTTATTCAGGAGCATTTGCAAGAAAATGGAGTTCGTATAGATATTCAAGATTGTTATATGCCATGGAATCGTATGTTTGAAGTAGGGTTATCGATTCGTACGCATCAATCGTGACCAGATCGCAAAGGAGAACAATTATGACAGAACAAATCAGACAAACAGATGTTGTTGTAATAGGTGGCGGTCTAGGAGGCTGTATGGCAGCTCTCGCCGCCGCCAAGCAAGGATTAACAGTCACGTTAACGGAACCGACTGACTGGTTAGGTGGACAGCTTACATCACAAGCGGTTCCACCGGATGAACATCGCTGGATCGAACGTACCGGAGCAACTGCTACATTTCGTGAATTTCGTGAACGTGTACGCGATTATTATCGTCGTAACTATCCATTAACGGATGAAGCTATGAACAATCCGATTCTGAATCCAGGTAACGGCTGGGTGAGTCGCTTAGCGCATGAGCCTAAGATTGCACTTGATGTACTGCATGAAATGCTGTCTCCTTATCTCCACACACAGCGTATTCAAGTGTTGTATCATACAGTGCCTGTGGAAGTAGCTACAGAATACGATCGTATCGTATCGGTCACAGTAAGTCATACGCAAGCTGTCGGCACAGTAAATGAATATACGCAATTGATTGGTCAATACTATCTGGATGCTACGGAAGAAGGCGACCTGTTAGCACAATCGGGAACAGAATTTGTAAGTGGAGCTGAATCCAAATCCGATACGAATGAACCGCATGCACTAGAACATGCAGATCCACTGGATATGCAGTCGATCACTCATGTCGCTGCTGTCGATTATGTAGAAGGTGAAGATTTTACAATCGACAAGCCAGCAGAATATGAGTACTGGCGTGAGTATATGCCTTCGTTTTCTCGTTTTCCAATTTTGAGCTGGTATGCATCAGATGCGAATGATACGACCAAGTTAAAAGAATTTACTCTTTTTCCAAATGATCAAGGGGTAACTTCTTTATGGGATTATCGCCGTATTATTGATCCAGCTATCTGGCAACAGCCGCTTCGCGAACAGATTCAAGAAGTCAGTCTACTGAACTGGGCGCAAAATGATTACTATGCAGGAGCGGTGACAGGTGTACCGATCTATGAACGTACCCAAAATCTAGAAAGTGCACGCCAGCTTACGTTTTCATTAGTGTACTGGCTACAGACAGAAGCACCGCGTCTGGATGGTGGCAAAGGCTTCCCTGGTATTCGTTTGCGTGGAGATATTCTAGGTACAGCAGATGGGCTTGCCAAAGCACCTTATATTCGGGAGTCTCGCCGAATCAAAGCACTATATACGATTACTGAACATGATGTGAGTAAAGAGTTACGCGGAGCTGAAGGAATCAAGCGATATGAAGATAGTGTAGGAGTAGGCAGTTATTCACTCGATCTACATCCAACCGTCAAAACACATCGTACATTCTATATTCCTAACTATCCATTTGAAATTCCATTAGGTTCGTTGATTCCGGTACGGGTCAAAAATTTATTGCCTGCTTGTAAAAATATTGGCATGACCCAGATTGCTGGCGGTTGCTATCGTCTGCATCCGGTAGAATGGAATATTGGAGAGTCGGCAGGATATCTGGTTGCTTATGCTATTCAGCAAGGTATTACACCGCGTGAAGTCTACGAATCTACAGAACATGTGAGTCGTTATCAAGACATGTTGATCGAAGCAGGCGTAGTGATTCACTGGCCGGAAGATGTAGAACAAGAAGTATTGAATCCACAGTAATATCGTCTTTTTCTTGTGCTAGTCACCCATACATGAAATAGCCTTGTGTCCATAGATCATACGGACAGAAGGCTATTTTTGTATAAAATATACAGTACTATAGCATGTAGAACGCCAGCTATCGTTATGATTGAATATGAAGATCATTCTGTTAAGCCTGCTGTCACCAGTTCTAACAATTCGGTACGTAATGTCTGCATCGCATCTTCATATGGCATCCGCAGATATTTACTCAAATGCTTCATATCTTCTTCATAGTAATCAAGTAACGCTAACATTGCTGCTTGATCCTGCTGTTGCTGAACCAATTGTAAAAGATTCACGAACTGATCTTCTGAGAGAGGTAATGCAAGCTTTTGCGCTTCCATCGGTTCACCGCCTGTTGACTAATTTGTAGTTGTTCTGCTAATTGCGCTTCGGTCTGTTGATGTAGATATAATCCTTCAATAATTTGCTTACCTTGAGCAAAAGGTAATGTATTGATAAGCTCCTGAAGAAGGATATCGGAATACGATTCTTCCATATGGTAAGGTGTATACGTATTGGCTTCGGTCAGTGTATTGAACGACTGGTATTCAGAACGAATCCGTACTTTATTGCGATACTGGATACGCCACGCGATCTGCTTGAGTTGTTTACGATATTGCTCGGATAACGAAAGAGTCTGTTCCATCATCATATCTCCTTTAAATAGATTTCCTTATTTTGTTACTTTAGGGAACTTATGTTCTTATTTTATAATAAAAAAGAAATGATGAGGTTGGAGATAAGAGTAATTTATAGCGATTTATAAGCTGATTTAAAGCGAGGAAAAAGATGGTCGTTATGGAAAAACCTTAATTGATACTTGATCCCATGTGTAGAAAGAGATAGTGTAGAGGTTGAATATCTATAGATCACTAATGACATACACGATTATGTTGAAAAAGAAAGGTGTTTTTGCACGTTATGCTTAAAATTCTAATGTTTATTTTTCTGATTCAGATTGTATATGTAACAGCGTATACGTTACGAACGATACTTACACTCAAAGGACAAAAATATGTAGCATCTGCAATCAGTATTGTCGAAGTCGTTATCTATGTGATGGGACTGAATCTGGTGCTCAAATATCTGGATCAACCGCTAAGTCTAACCGTATATGCGATAGGATATGGACTCGGTATCCTGCTCGGCTCATGGATCGAAGAAAAAATTGCGCTCGGGTATATTACAGTCAAAGTGATTAGCGATGTGCCGAATCAACGACTAGCAGAAGTATTGCGGGACAAAGGATATGGTGTTACATCATGGCTTGGACAAGGACGCGATGGTGATCGAATTGTGATGGAGATTTTAGCCAAACGCAAAAATCAGGATAGTCTGTATAAGACCATCCTGTCTGTCGATCCCAAAGCGTTTGTCATTATGGTGGAACCGCGTGAATTTCATGGTGGCTTCTGGACGAAAGCAATTAAGCGTTAAATCATACAGCAATATAATTTAGTAGCATATTTGAAAAGGTACTCCTCTATATTGAGCGGATCCCAAGCTATCCATGTTTACCAATGGTTCAATGGTTTAAATAATGATTGAAGCAAAATAAGAGGAGGGCTTTTGATATGCACACGAACGTTCCAACAAAAAAACTAAATGATGGACTGGATATTCCAGCAATCGGGCTGGGTACTTATTCGCTTAATGGTTATAAAGGTGCTGAATCGATCAAGCAAGGGATTGAAGCAGGTTATCGTCTGATTGACTCTGCTTTTAACTATGAAAATGAAGGTGCTGTAGGCAAAGCAGTACGTGAAAGTTCAGTGCCACGCGATCAGTTACGTGTCTGCTCCAAATTACCGGGACGACATCATGCGTATGATGAAGCATTAGTAACAATTGAAGAATCACTGCTTCGCACAGGACTTGATTATTTCGATTTGTATATTATTCACTGGCCTAATCCAAAAGTAGATAAATATGTAGAAGCATGGCAAGCGATGATTGAAGCGCAAAAGCGCGGTTATGTACGTTCGATCGGAGTTAGTAACTTTTTACCTGAGCATCTAGAACGCATTATTGCAGAGACAGGAGTAGCACCTAGTCTTAATCAGGTGGAGTTGCATCCGTATTTTGAACAGGCAGAGCAACGAGCAGCCAATGACAAGCATCAAATCATCACTGAATCTTGGAGTCCACTCGGTCGTGGTCGCGGAGAAAGTGTATTGGAAGACGCTGGAGTAAAAGCTATAGCAGATGCTCATGGAAAAACACGGACACAGGTGATTTTACGCTGGCATACTCAATTAGGTGCTGTACCGATTCCCAAAGCAGGATCGCTAGAGCATCAACAAGAAAACTTAAACATTTTCGACTTCGAGCTGACACCTGAGCAAATGAGTACTATTTCCGCATTTAGTAAAGACAACAAACGCTTATGGGATCAAGATCCAGCAGAGTATCAAGAATTTTAAACAAACAATAGATTCACTTTATATCGTCTATAGTTGAGCATATAACATACAAAAAAGCATCCAAATGAGGATGCTTTTTTTGTATGTCATAGTCTATTCTTATTTATTGCACAAACAACTGCATATGTTGGGTTAACCATTGTACATAACTTTGTTCGCGTGCGATTGCTTTGGTCAGCACTAGATAATGTCCAAGATGAGGATGATCAAAGTTCATCATCTTCCCTTCAGTACGCTCTATACCGAATACAGGCAATAATTGCTGATATTCCTCTTCTAAATGAACTAACTTTTCTTGGCGCTGATGTAGTTGATGTTCAAATAATGTGTGTGCTTCTTCTCGTGATAATGTATGGATAAAATACATTTTGAGCATAAAAGCATCTTTTTCTGTTTCCGGTAAAGGTTCTGGAGATACCGCCCATGCTAACAGTTCTTTTCGCCCGGCATCTGTAATGGTATACATTTTTTTTTCTAACTTTTCGCCTTGAATCTGAGTACGGAAATGAAGAAGCCCTTCTTCTACCAGCTTGCGTAACTCCGGGTAAATCTGACTATGCTTGGCACTCCAGAACTGCCCGATTTCTTTTTTAAATTGGCTGGTTATATCGTAACCACTGTATTCTTGACGATACAGTAGACCGAGAATCGCAAATTTTAATACCCTCACTTTTTCCATCCCCTTTACATCATCATTCGTATATTTGACCATAGCATATCATAGTGTTAAAATAAACATGTTGATATTTACATGTTTTACAAAACAGTTTGCAAGACAGAGTGAATGATAATTGAATTCAAATTCTAGAAAGCAGGTGCTGTACAATGGAAAACTTTGTAGGAAGTCACATGATTTATACGTATGAGAATGGTTGGGAATATGAGATTTATATCAAAAATGATCATACGATCGATTACCGTATTCATAGTGGTATGGTAGCTGGACGTTGGGTACGCGATCAAGAAGTGGATTTGGTGAAATTGACAGAAGGTGTATACAAAGTAGCATGGACAGAACCTACAGGTACAGATGTAGCGCTGAACTTTATGCCTCTTGAAAAACGTATGCATGGTATTATTTTCTTCCCGAAATGGGTACATGAACATCCTGAAATTACTGTTTGTTACCAGAATGACCATATCGCTTTGATGGAAGAATCCCGCGAAAAATACGAAACCTATCCTAAATATGTAGTACCTGAATTTGCAGATATTACATTTATCGAAAATGCCGGAGTAGACAATGAACAAGTCGTTGCCAAAGCACCGTATCCAGGAATGACAGACGATATTCGCGCAGGTAAATTCAAATAAAATTTGTATAATACACATTATGACCGTAATAAGGTTTATCTATAATCAATACAGCAAAAAGGAACGTCGCGATGACGCTCCTTTTATTTTTTTCTACAAATTAAATTCCTGCAAATGATTACGTCGCTGTATGCAGTGGAATAACCGATTCACGCTCGATCACACGTCCAGGAACAAGTGCACGTCCAAAAGTATAATAAGGATTACTTACTTTTTTCAAAATAGATTGCACAGCAAGCTTCGCCATTCGTTCCACATCGACTTCAACAGTAGTAAGTGGTGGTCTGGTGAGGGTCGCATAAATATCATTATCAAATCCTGTAACTGAATAATCGTGAGGAACAGTATAGCCTAGATCTTGTAATTTAGTAATCAGATTATGAGCGACTTGATCACAATTACATACAAATGCACTCGGCATAGGATCAGGTAATTGAATATCGATATACGTTCCATCTTCATCACGATCATCTAATATCCATTGAGATTGTAAAGGGATTCGATGTTCCAACAACGATTTGTAATAACCTAAAAAGCGATCTTGAATACTGCTCGTTGAATAAAGTGTACCTACATAAGCAATATCTCGATGACCACCACGAATCAACAGATTAGTCAATTCATAGGCTCCATAGAAATTATCCGTAACCACAGCATCCATATCGACATGCTCATCATAGAAGTCGAGAAAAATCTTAGGTAACTGCATTTCTTGCATTGCTTCAATATAAGGCTTGCCTATCTGCCCCAAAATAATCAAACCGTCTATTTTTTGCTCATAGTACAATCGCGGCAACGTCAGTGTCGATTCTTCTTGTTCTCCCAAAGTGGTCATAATGCCGTAATAACCACCTTGCTCTAGAATTTTGGCAATATATTTATACATGCGAAAATAAAAAGAATGATTGGTGCCAGTAAATCGCTCCGGGATCATCACCCCGATATTGTACGATAAGCCGTCTTTCATCGATTTGGCGGCGGTGTTATACCGATAGCCCATTTCTTCGGCAACTTGTTTAATCTTTTCTTTTAGACTATCGCTCACACCATCTTTATCTCCAAGCGCTTTGGAGACGGTTACACTACTGATATTCAAGCGATCTGCGATATCTTTCATCGTTACTTTATGATTCACAAGCGCACCCCTTTGTACTGGATCTATTGCATCTATATGTGAAGGTTTATCGGTAGCTTATTACTATAGATATGAACGTTCGCTGATTCCAATTCATCAAAAAAAGCTGTAACAGATTAATACTAATTTTTTTGCAAAAGGCTGTCAATTGATGATTAGTGATAGCCAGGAGCTTACAGCGAATCACATCATAAGTGTAACCGATAACAGCAACATAAAGGGGTTCGCTTGATCTTTGACTCCAAACACTTTACCGTATAATGAATAGCAATACATCACGCATCTTTACCAACGATAGGTGGAATATAGATGGAACAATCACATCTAGAACAAATAGTCCAACAAGCGATTACTACGAGTGTTTTATTAGATGATTATTATGTCAGTGAACAAGAAGTGATCTATACCAGTCTGTATGGAGATCATATCGAACGATTTCGTTTGAAGGCGAATCAACAATCTTATATTTTAAAAAGATTACCTGCCGATCAGGAGCCATATCGAGAATTATGGGTATACAAGCATATTATGCCACTGTTGCCAGAACACTATCCGAAATTAATCGCTTATGCCGCTAATGACTGGAACGATGATCTATCCGGGTATAATAATGCTGCTCAACAGTATAAAAGGTATACGTCTTCATGGATCGTTTTGGAAGATGTAGGAGAGATTCAGCATATCCATCAAGAACAGACTTTAATAGAGATGATCGATCAGATAGCAATTTACCATAGTAGTGATACTTCGTCGATTCCCAACATGCCGACTGAAGGGCAAAAGCCATCGATCACAGTGCTACAACAACAATTGTTATCCCAATGGGATGATTTCTATACATTAATACAAGATCGGGTGCAACAAGGTAATACTCATACAGATTGGATATCTTTGATCTCCGAGTTAAAGCAGGATATTCAGCAAAGGGAATGGATACAATCTACTGTTCTGTGTCATGGTGATCTGCATGCAGGCAATTACGGTCTTACGCCAACAGGGCGATTGATTATCTTAGACTGGGAACATTGTCATCTCAATATACCGTTTTGGGATTTGTATCATGTAATCGATCTATCTCATCCTTTATTCCCGCGGGCTATGGATATGAATTTGCGGATACGATTGTTATCACGATACTGGGAACAACAGGTCAATCCGGTACAATCAAAGTCAGATATGATAAAGCAGTACAGTGTATTTGCTATTATCTTTTCTAGCTGGATGTTGTTATTGATCGAGCGAGATTTACAGCTAGAGCAACCGATCTGGTCACATGCTCAATTATATGTGCAACAAGCAGAAGTATGGGAGCATCTAGAGCAGTGTATCCTGTTATGGCAATCGTATAGATAAGATCGAATGATCAATAGACAATCCAAAAAAACCTCGAAAGCTATTGAGTAGCCAACGAGGTTTTTTGGATATTTCAAATCTTATATATTTCGAATCTTGTATCTTATTCTTTTGAAGAATGAGCTTAGAATTTCAATTCATATCCTTCTTTATCACGGAATTTACCTAAAATAATAATGATAATATCAACAATAACCCAGACACCGCCTAGACCGGCTGTAAATAACATCAATAATCCTGTTCCTACTTTACCTACATAAAAACGATGTATTCCTAAATATCCAAAAAAGATACACAATAATAAGCTGACTAGATTACTTTTACGACTATACATAATGTTCCCTCCAAAGTGTGTTACTTATGATATTACATACGCATGTCCAGTGGTGAAGGTTCCTCTTTTTTTCGTTTAACGGTATATTTAGTATATACACGCTATACATGGATTGACGCAATAATTAAAAATAATAATAGAACTACTGGTGGAGGAACATTATGCAAAAAGTTGGACTTCTTATGCGCAAAATTCAATTTACTGAAAATCAAGGCCCACGTGTATTTGCTGAACGATTACAGACATTGGGACGAGAATTAGGGGTAGATATTGTATTTATTTCACCAGAACGTCATGTGAGCGGATATGATTGGTTACCTGGATATGAACATGAGAAAAGCGATCTGGTTAACTACGATATCGTATTGGATCAGATTCATAAAGAACAGATAGAACATGTTATTTATACGGTTTCTGGATTTACGTATTTGAAAATGTTTTTGCCCAAAAGTGTGCTGTTCCCGCATAGTTTCCCTGATCCGGCACTGACAGGATATGAGATGATGAAGCCTTTTTATAATATGGTCGACAAAGCGGTCGTACAGACTCCTTTTCTCAAACGGCAACTGGCTTCGCAATTCAATATTCATGATGTTGATGTGATTCCCATTGGCTTTAGTGAGACGTTAGCGAACAAACATTTTGATCCATCTCAAGTAGTGGATAATCGTATCTTATGGATTGGACGAGATGAAGAAAATCGCCGTCCTGATCTGGTGCTCAAGTATGCTCGCCAGAATCCAGACAAAGAAGTATTTATGGTGTTCGGGGGAGAACGTTATCGGGAGAGTATGCAGAAGTACGATATTCCTTCCAATATTCATTTACGATTTGCTTTATCGCAAGATGAGATTTTCCAGTTGATGAATTCCAGTAAAGTGTACTGGAGTTGCTCCAAATTCGATACGTTTGCGATGCCACTTACTGAAGCATTGGCAATGGGTAAAATTGTAGTCAAACCAGAGCATCCTTGTTATGACCATATCAGCTCGACCCATGCTTTTGCTGGTAATGAACGTAACTGGTTTGAACTGGTGAATATGGCGGCGGCTTCTCCGCGTTCCTTTTCACAGGACAATCGAGATTATGCGTTTGATACATTTTCCAGTTCGATTATGAGAGAAGGGTATCGTCAGTTCTTTTCTGAATGGTTAAAATAACAGCAGGTCTCGTCTCTATCGTGATGTTGATTGACATCCCTTCGTATCCTTGATACAGTTTTGATGAACAGAATAGACTTCTCATGGGATGTTACCATTCGGGCATAACCTGAACCAACCTGATTGCACATATAGTGTAAACAGGTGAGTTCAGGTTTTTTTATTTTCTGGTTCGATGGAGGCATCTGCTTTTAAACTCACATACAGGAGGAGAAATACAATGACAACAACATTTCCACAAGGCTTTTTATGGGGAGGAGCAATCGCTGCCAATCAAGCAGAAGGAGCTTATTTAGAAGATGGAAAAGGGTTAAGTATTGTTGATCTATTACCTACAGGAGAAAAGCGACGTGCGATTATGAAAGGCAATGTGCCTTCGTTAACGCCGCTAGAAGGAGAATTTTACCCTTCTCATGAAGCAATCGATTTTTATCATCGTTATCCTGAAGATATTGCGTTACTTGCTGAAATGGGTTTTAAAGTTTTGCGTGTCTCTATCGCTTGGGCGCGGATTTTTCCTACAGGCGAAGAAGAAGTACCTAATGAAGCAGGGTTATTATTTTATGATCGGTTATTCGATGAATTATTACGCTATGGTATTCAACCGGTTGTTACCCTTGCTCACTTTGATGTACCTATTCATCTGATTGAGAAATACGGTAGCTGGCGTCATCGTCAATTAATCACTTTGTTTGAAAAGTATGCGATTACTGTTTTTACACGTTATCAGCATAAAGTAAAATACTGGATGACCTTTAATGAGATCAATATGTTATTACACTTGCCGTTTTTAGGAGCAGGTCTTGTATTTGAAGAAGGGGACGATATTGAGCAGATCAAGTATCAAGCCGCTCATCATCAGCTTGTGGCGAGTGCTTTAGCTGTCAAAGCATGCCACGAGATTATTCCAGATGCTCAAATTGGTTGTATGCTTGCCGCAGGTAGTTTTTATCCATTTACATGTAATCCAGAAGATGTCTATCAAGGGATGGAAAAAGATCGTGAATCGTATTTCTTTATCGATGTCCAATCACGCGGAGAATATCCGGGATATGCAAAACGCTTTTTCCGGGATCGTGGATTAGATATTCAGATGGAAGCAGAAGACGCAGAGATTTTGAAGCAACATACTGTCGATTATATTGGATTTAGCTATTATTCGAGCCGTACAACAAGTACAGATCCTGAAGTAAACCAAAAGATGACCAGCGGTAACGTATTCGGTTCTGTAGCGAATCCTTATCTTGCCAAATCCGAATGGGGCTGGACGATTGATCCGTTAGGTATGCGTATTACAGCCAATCAATTACATGATCGTTATCAAAAGCCTTTATTTGTAGTTGAAAATGGTCTGGGCGCACATGATGAAATGCTTGCAGATCAAGCTATTGATGATGATTACCGGATCGATTATTTGCAAAAACATATTGTAGCGATGAGTGAAGCAATCCAAGATGGTGTGCCTATTATTGGATATACATGCTGGGCTCCGATTGATATTGTGAGTGCTTCTTCAGGTGAAATGCGCAAACGGTACGGTTATATTTATGTCGATCGTGATAATGAAGGAAATGGTACGCTTCAGCGGATAAAGAAAAAAAGTTTTGCATGGTATCAACAAGTGATTCAATCTAATGGAGCAGATGTCTGACATCTTTATTTATAATCGCTTGAATCAGGGTAGAGTGATGCCGGATGGAAGTCCAGTGGAAAGCTGATTTCCATCTGGTGATCTATCCTTTGTCCAAGCGTTGACAAGTATCTATCACCTGCATACACTAGACGTAACTTTATAGATAAGATCAAGAGTACACTGATCAACGACAACCAGATGAACCATAATACACATATGTATAGGCTGTGGAATCTGTTGTCTGTTAGAGATGTGAGGTAAAGAAATCAAGGGGGCAAGCTATGCGAATTGCCAAAGTCATTAATAATAATGTAGTTAGTATTTATCAAGCCGATGGATCAGAGTTAGTGGTCATGGGGCGTGGCATTGCTTTTAAAAAGAAACCGGATGATAAGATCGACGAAAGCAAAATCCAAAAAGTATTTGCTTTGAAAAACAAACAGACATCCGATAACTTTAAAATGCTGTTGCGAGAAGTGCCGATTGAATTGATCGAAATTGTAGAAAATATAATAGTCTATACCAAAGAAACGCTAGGCAAAAAGTTAAATGAAAATCTGTATGTTTCACTAACCGATCATATAAATTTTGCTATTGAGCGTTACCGAGAAGGATTAGAGATCAAAAATGTACTGCTCTGGGAAATCAAACAAATTTATAGAGAAGAATTTGGTATAGGACTCAAAACATTAGAGCAGATTAAGCATAAGCTCGGCATCGAATTGCCAGAAGATGAAGCAGCATTTATCGCTATTCATATGATTAATGCAGAAATGAATGAAGAAGTCTCCACGACGATGTCGATCACCAAGTTTATTCAACAGACACTAAATATCGTAAAATATCATTTTAAAAAAGAGTTTGATGAAGATTCACTCAGTTATTTTCGCTTTGTGACGCATTTGAAATTTTTTGCACAACGTGTATTGAAAGGCACCCATTATAACGATAATTATGATCATTTATATATGATGATCAAAGAAAAGCATCACGAAGCGGCAGCCTGTGCTGAAAAAATTCAAAAGTTTGTAGCAAAGGAATACAATTATCAATCGACTAACGAAGAGTTATTATATTTAACCGTTCATTTAGAACGTGTTATCAATCGCTAATACTTGCTTATTTATATATGCTTGTAAGCGTTGACAAAAATACAAAATCAGTATATTCTAAGCACATTGAAATAATCGAAACAGGTAACAACACAACTAAATAAGTACATCCGGGGTTGTTACTGGTGATGCAGGCAAAACCTAAGTTCTGAAAAGTAGTGCGATCGATTGATCCGCTATTTTTCAGGGCTTAGGTTTTTTGTGTGCTCAAAAACAGAAATCAGCAGGTTATATCAATCAAAATGAGGAGTGAACAGTATGGATTTTGAGAAATTAGCGAAAGAAATTGTTACCGGAGTCGGCGGAGAAAAGAATGTGATTTCGCTGGTTCACTGTGCTACACGCTTACGATTTACATTAAAAGACAATGCTCAAGCAGACACCGCATTATTGGAAAAAAATCCAGGTGTGATTGCAGTCAAAGAAAGTGGCGGACAGTATCAAGTGGTGATTGGCAATACAGTTCCTGAAGTGTATGAAGCTATAGGTAAAGTATCGACTATTATTGATTCTTCAGACAATGATCAGCAGGCTGGAGAATCCAAAAGTAAAAAAGGATTTGGAGCTGTTATTGATGTGATTTCCAGTATATTTGCTCCTTTGCTTGGTGTAATGGCAGGAGCGGGTATTCTCAAAGGATTGCTATTGATCTGTAGCAATTTTGGATGGTTAGAAGCGAAAAGCAGTACATATATTATTTTATTTGGTGCCGCAGATAGTTTGTTTTATTTTCTTCCTTTACTGCTTGCCGTTACAACAGCACGCAAATTTGGCGGTAATATATTTGTCGCTTTAACGATTGCAGGAGCATTGTTGATTCCTTCAATTACTGCGCTGAATGGAGCTGAAAGCGCAGTTACCTTTTTCGGTATACCGGTTGTGATGATGAGTTATTCTTCTACAGTGATTCCGATTATTATTGCTATTATTGTGATGAGCAAGCTAGAGAAATTTTGTAACCGTCGTATTCATGAAAGTGTCAAAAACTTTATTACGCCGCTGATTTTGCTTGTGATTATGGTGCCTTTAACACTTATGGTGTTCGGGCCATTCGGTGTGTATGTAGGTAATGGTATCGCAGATATATTAATCGCTGCTTTTTTATTCAGTCCATTGATTGCTGGTGCGCTTTTGGGAGCAGGCTGGCAGTTGTTTGTTATTTTCGGTGTGCATTGGGGACTTGTGCCTGTATTTATTAATAATATTGCTGTCTATGGTCGTGATGGCATCAAGCCGGCAGCAACAGCGTCTGTATTTGCACAGACAGGGGCTTCATTAGGAGTAATGTTAAAAACCAAAAATAAAAAACTTAAAACACTTGCAGGTTCAGCCACATTATCAGCGTTATTTGGTATTACAGAACCGGCGGTATACGGTGTGACATTGCCACTTAAACGTCCATTTATTGCCGGTATTATTGGTGGGGCAGTGGGTGGAGCTATTATCGGGCAAGCAGGAACACAAGCTTTTGCTTCCGGTGCACCAGGGTTACTGACGTTACCTATTTTTTATGGGCCAGGTGGACAAGGATTTTCAGGATTGATTATCGGTATTACCGCTTCTTTTGTTACATCTGTTGTGTTGACGTATATTCTTGGATTTGAAGATCCTGTAGAAGAAGAACAGCAAGATGCTGTATCGACAACAACAGCTTCTCCTGCTTCTCTTCACCGTACAGTACGGGCAAGCGATACAGTACTTAGTCCGCTAAGTGGTACAGTAGTAGCTTTGAGTGATGTACCTGACCCTGCTTTTGCAGCAGAAGCTATGGGCAAAGGAATCGCTGTTGAACCTTCTGAAGGTCGCATCGTTGCACCATTTGCCGGAACAGTCACTGTTGCTTTTAAAAAGAAACATGCGCTAGCAGTAGTATCTGATGATGGACTGGAAATTCTGGTGCATGTCGGTATGGATACAGTGAAGCTAGACGGAGAACATTTTACTTCCTATATCCAAGAAGGCGATCGGGTAAGTGTAGGTCAGCTTTTGCTCGAATTTGATATTGCCCGTATTCGTGAGGCTGGTTATTCCACTATTACTCCTGTGATCGTCACAAATACATTTGATTATACAGATATTGTACCTCTTCAGCAGACAGTAGTGACTCAAGGAGAACCGTTATTAGAAGCTGTCGGTACAGAAACCAATGGTGAATCTACAACCCATACAGTTATGTCTAATCCTAAGTATTCCACCTGAACAGTATCAATAAAGTAGTAGTCAAATGTGTATAGGATTGCTATGCTTTTAAAAGGATTATTCAAAGAAACAGTAAGGATGTGGAACAACCATGACAACATTACGCAAAGCGATTATAGATACTGACACCGCCGGAGACGATACAATCGCTATTTTGACAGCACTTCACCATTTTGATGTGCAAGGCATTATGATGACAGGTGGCAATGTGCAATTCGATCAGGAAGTCGAAAATGCTCTGTATACGATTCAAGTTGCAGGTAAAGGCGGAGCAGACGGACAGATTCCTGTCTACAAAGGTTGTGAACGCCCGCTGATGACTACATGGAATCAAGAACAACATCGCACCGTAGAAGATGTACATGGTAGCGATGGAATGGGCGGTTCCAACTTTCCACCAGCGATCCAACGTCCAGCCGATGGACATGCTGTTGATTTTCTGATCGAAAGTGTACATAAATATCCCGGCGAAATTCATTTGCTTGCGATTGCGCCACTAACCAATATCGCGATGGCTATTCAAAAAGATCCAACCATTGTGCCGAAAATCCCTCATTTATATGTAATGGGCGGAACGAATAATGCACTGGGCAATATTACGCCAGCGGCTGAATATAATTTCTATGTCGATCCAGAAGCCGCTCATATCGTTCTACGTTCAGGGATTCCAACCACGATGGTTGGTTGGGAAATGTGTACCCGTTATTCGTTGATGGACGATGAAGATCATGCAGAAATTGCACAACTGGGTACTGCTGGCGCAGACTTTTTCAAAGCAGTGAATCAAGTCGTTATGACATTTAACAAAGAAGTACATCGCCTAAATGGAACAACACACCCGGATACATTACTAATGGCGGTAGCGGCAAATGAAGCAGTCATGACGGAAAGCCATACGTACTTTGTCGATGTAGAAACCAAAGGCGAATGGACACGCGGCTACAGTGTTGTTGATATCAACGGACGACTGGGACAGACGCCAAACGTAAGAGTATGCGAGCAGGTGGATCGTCCTGTATTTAAGCAGATGTTACTGGATGTGCTCAATGCGATAAAGTAAAAGATAGGTATAGCATATGCAAATGTATTATCTAAAGAAAAGGCTGATCTTTTAGATCGGCCTTTTTGGTATATAAATTTAAAAGAGCTTTTATTAAAGCTTGAATAGAAGCGTTCTAAAAGGTATGATATTAATAAAAGGAGGTTGTGCTAATGTATAAAG
Source organism: Paenibacillus nicotianae (assembly GCF_042681745.1). Classification (NCBI taxonomy): domain Bacteria; kingdom Bacillati; phylum Bacillota; class Bacilli; order Caryophanales; family Paenibacillaceae; genus Paenibacillus; species Paenibacillus nicotianae. Next base: position 397,759 of record NZ_JBHUGF010000011.1, read on the forward strand.
TCTTGAATGTGCGTACAGAATCAATCACTAAAGCTCGTGCTAATTTTAATAAAGTAATTAAAGAAGTAAGAGAAACCCATGAACCTATATATATTTTATCCAATAATGAACCAAGTGCAGTTATTCTAGATGCTCAAAGTTATCAAGAAATTGTGGAACGAAATCAACAACTTGAAAGTGAATTATTATATGCTTATACTTCTCAACGTGTGCAAAATGGGAATTCAACATTAATACCTGCTGACGAAGTTGTAAATACAGATGTAACAAATAATCCTTATGCAGATCGAAGCGATGAGGAGTTATTTGATTAATGGCTAGGGTAGAATTCTGGGAAGAAGCTGCAAAAGATTATCGTCGTTTAGCTGGAAATCTACAACAGTGGGTAGATGTAGCGACAAAACGCTTAGAAGAAAGAGGTGCTGAGATTGGAAAGCCTCTACATAATAACAATTATTCGAATCTAGCAGGTATGAAAGAGTTAAAGTATGATAAATTAGGAATTCGTCTTATATTTAAAGTTTCGCAGAATGAGCAAATTGAAATCGTAGAGATTGTTGTTATTGGAGCAAGAGATGAAGGAAAAGTATTTAGAACAGCCGAAGCTAGACGACAAAAAAGAATATAAGTGCTACTAAAAAAGGCTAACTTCAAATGTTAGTCTTTTTTATATATGTATTTTTAACTATATAATTGTTCCAACATTTAATAGGTTTAAAAAATAATTAATCTCTCTCTTAAAAGAAACCGATATTAAAATAAAAGTCGAATTTTCGGGGGAAATGTCGGTGTCTGTCAAATTAAGAACTGCGTTAATTGTTACCTTTATTGCATTGTCGTTATTGCTATCTTTTGTACTGAGCACAACTATTAATTATTATTCTTCTAAAAGTATTAAAAATGAGATTGGGGAATCTCTAGCAGGAACAGCTTATCAGACAGCAGATAAGTTGGATAACTTTATGTGGTCCAGATCAGGGGAAGTAGAATTATTGGGGAGCTTGCCTGTTTTTGATAATAATCAAAATGTTCAAAATATTCAAGAAATGTTAGATCAATTACAATCTCATTTTCCATCGTTTTCATGGATCGGGTATACCGATACGAAAGGTAAAGTGTTAGCAGCTACAGATGGAATTTTGTTAGGAAAAGACTTGTCCGAGCGTCCTGTATTTCAACAGGGGATTCAGGGTAAATTTATCGGTGATGTACATGATGCAGTATTGCTAGCCAAATTGTTACCGAATCCGAGTGGAGAACCGTTACAGTTTGTCGATGTCAGTCTACCGATTCAAAATAGCCAAAACCAAACGATTGGTGTACTGGCTGCACATATGAGTTGGGCATGGGCGAAAGAAGTACAAGAAAGTGTCTTATTGCCGAACAAATGGGCAGATCAAAATGTCGATATGCTTATTGTAAGTAAAAAAGACCAGACTGTTTTATTGGGTCCACGCGATATGGTAGGCAAGCCTTTACCTTTGAAAAGTATAGAAAAAGCGCAATCACAAAAAGATGGTTGGGAACTTGAAAAGTGGCCGGATGGCAATACATACTTAACAGGGTATGCCTATGGAGATGGGTATTTGGATTATCCAGGGCTAGGTTGGACTGTTATTGTACGACAACCTGAATCAACAGCATTAGCATCTGTGTCTGAATTGATGCATTTTAATATCTGGATTACAGTTGCCGCGGCGATCTTGTTTGCTCTGATAGGTTGGTGGTTGGCAGAACGTATCTCGTTACCGATTCGCGCATTAACACGCACTGCTGATCGGTTAGCTTGTGGAGAAACGATTGAAATACCGAATGATAAAAGTTTTAGTGATATTGAACTACTGTCTGCTTCTTTGCAGACGATGGTAACATCGCTGAGTCAAAAAGAAGTAGAGCTGGATACGATGCAAAGTCTAGCGCATTATGATCACCTAACAGGTCTGCCGAATCGAAATGCATTGGAGACGTATTTAGAAGAAGCGTTTGAGAATCCCGAGCACCAGCCCTGTCTATCGTTTCTGTATATCGATTTGGATGGATTCAAAAAGGTCAATGATACATTAGGGCACCAGAGCGGCGATATTCTTTTGCAAAAAGTAGCCCAACGTCTATGTTATCTGACTCGTGAACATGATATTACTGTACGTCTAGGTGGAGATGAATTTCTAGTCGTGCTGAATATCGATCCTGCTCAATTGGATATACAGAAAGATACGGAAGCTTATGCTAACGATATTATTTGCAATCTGAACAAACCATTTATTGTAGAATATGAAAAAGTAAATATCGGTTGTAGTATCGGCGGAGCTGTCTATCCATATGATAGTGATAATCCGATCGAAATTATTCGTATGGCAGATCAGGCATTATATCAATCCAAACGTGCAGGTAAAAATCGCCTTACATTTTACCAGGAGCCCCTTTCACCTACCTCTATCGGCTAAAGGGAATGATAGGTATAAACAACAAGCTAGAGTAGAGTTTACTCTGGCTTTTTTGTTGTGTAATAGATTATTTACAAAGACAGCGTGCGCGCTGAAAAATCATCAGGATTAATAAAATTCCAAATATCCGGTATCTGCTCCAGATCATATTTGCGGACAGCTTCAATAATTTTGAGATGAATTTCTTGGCGCAAATCTTCTTGTTCTTGATAGGTCGTTTGCTGTAATGAACGCATAATTTTGGGTGCGAATTTATGGATTAAAAATAAAATAGCTTCTTCGTCTTCATTTTTAGCTTTTTGAATTAATGAGTGTAGAGCATGTGCCATCGTGGTTCCTCCTTACGTATCTTTTATTTTATCTCGGTTCATCTACATACTGAAGATACGTTTGTAATTTTTTAAGTGCTAATCGTTTGGTTTTGGAAATAGCTTGTTGTGTGACTTGAAGCTTAGCAGACACTTCTTTTTCGGTCATTTCATGAATATACAGATAACAAAGAATAGATTGCTCGCGATCGGTAAGTTGCTCAATCGCTTCATACATCCGTTTTTCAGTCACCACTTGTTGCCAGCTTTGTTCTACAAAATGATATGTATCTGTATCAGCAGGAAAAATAGAAGGAGAGGTATGATCTTGATCTCTATTTTGGTCTACGATTAGTTGATATCGATCTTTGTATAGACGGTTTTTCTTATCATAATTGATTGCGCTAAAATGAATAAGAGAAGCGATATAAGACGTAAAACGAGCTTCTAAAAAGAAAAGCTGAAACGCTTGATTAAGTTTTTGCTTATTTTGCGTTGTTGGATGATACATAGCTTGTTCCAAAAGTTGCTTATTGCTTTGTATACTCAAAAATGAGTGGATAATCGGGTTTTGCTCGGTTGTTATATTCATACGTATGACCTCCTGCACTGTATAGCATCAGTACAAATCTATTTACATAAAAAGATAGGTACCTAAAAAGTACAAATCTATATCTTTTTATCTATAAAGTTTAAAAAATGGAGGAAAATACAACTTCAATTCGGATTATTTTTGAAATATACTCCATCTTTATAACTATTTTTATATATCTACATACTGTATTTGATAAAAAAAGGTGTCAAAAATGGAAAAATATTTTTTAGAAATGATAGATTTTTAGCTTTTCACTATAAACGCAACGTAAAAATTTGTTGTAATCGTTTCCTTTTTGTCGGAATAGGGTATTTTTTGTTTATGTTGTTTATACAAGTAAAAGGATTGATGGAGGGGATGGTTAGATGAAAAGATGGGGGAGTATAGTGCTGATCGCGCTGTTGTTGGTTGGTTTATTGTCGGCTTGCAGTACGAGTACTAGCGGCGGCAAAGATGGCGTAGTGCAATTAGAATTTTTCCAGAACAAGCCAGAAGCCAAAGCTAGCTTCGATGAATTGATTGCCAAGTTCAATCAAGAACATCCAAATATTCATGTCTCTCAAGTAAATCCACCGGACGCAGAGACAGTGCTCAAAACACGAGTGGTCAAAAACGATATTCCTGATATTGTAGGCCTCGGGGCTACAGATACATATTCGTTGCTTGCGCAAAGTGATATTTTTCTGGATCTAACCGGCGATAAACTATTGCAAAATATTGACCCTAAATATGCTCAAATGCTGAAAGACGTTACAGGTATGGATCAAGTTACTGGAGTTCCTTTTGCTCTAAATGCAAACGGTATCATTTATAATAAAGAGATTTTTAAAAAGCTGGGCTTATCGGTACCCAAAACATGGGATCAATTGATAGCAACAGCCAAAAAAGCGAAAGCAGAAGGAACTATTCCGTTCTATTTCACTTATAAAGACGACTGGCAGACCAATCTACCTTTCAATGCGATGGGCGGTACATTAGTCGGTACAGACTTTTACAAAGAGCGTCGTGAAAATAAAACGACTTTTGTTCAAGCGTATCAAGAAGTAGCCAAAAAGCAATTAGAATTACTTAATTACGGTCACAGTGATAATTTTGGTAAAGCTTACTCGGATGGAAATCGTGCGTTCGCTAATGGAGAAGCAGCGATGTATATTCAAGGAAGCTGGGCGATCTCTGAGATTCGTAAAGTTAATCCAGATATTCAATTAGGATTTTTCCCGCTACCTGGTAGTAACGATGAATCCAAAAATAAATTAACCGCAGGGATCGATACATTACTGGCGATTTCCAGTCAGACAGAATACCCAGAACAAGCGAAAGAATTTATCGCGTTCTTGTTGCAACCGGCAAATAGCCAACAATATATCGACCAGCAAAATTTATTCTCTGCTGTGAACGGAGTACAGCAAAAAGACAGCAGTGTAGCGGAATTATTGCCGTATTTTGAACAGGGTAAAATTGTCGATTTTGTCGATCATTATATTCCAAGTGCTGTGCAATTGAACCCAACCGTACAAGCCTTTTTGCAAAATAAAGATATCAACGGGTTCCTGAGTACACTGGATAAAGAATGGGATAAAGTAGCGGCACGCAGAGCAAGCTAATCGATCGATGGAAGGAGTGATATGATGTCTAGCAAACGCATGGCAACTTATTATTGGATGACGATTCCGGCAGTATTGTTATTTTTCTTATTTCTAACTTTACCTGCGATTCAAGGGATTTTTTATTCATTTACGAACTGGAATGGTTTTGGTAAAGAATATGATTTTGTAGGATTTCGTAATTACGTCAGTTTGTTTACCGATAATGTAGTCGGTGAAGCTTACTGGTTTACGATTAAATACGCTGTTGTAGTTACGATTTTTATTAATATTTTTAGCTTGTTGATTGCGGTGGGACTCAATTCTCGTATCAGATTCCGCAATTTTTTTAGAGGCGTATATTTCTTGCCTAATATTCTTAGCGTATTGATTGTAGGTTACATCTTTAATTATTTGTTCTCTAATGTATTTACTGTATGGGGGCAGACACTCGGGATTAACTGGTTATCTACAAATATTCTTGGAAATGAAAGTCTGGCTTGGATCGGTATCGTGATTGTTGCGGTATGGCAAGGAATCGCACTGAATACGATTCTGTATCTAGCAGGCTTGCAGACTATTTCTCATGATCTGTATGAAGCGTCCAGTCTGGATGGCGCAGGCAAATGGCGCGAATTTTGGAGTATTACATTCCCGTTGATCGCTCCATTTTTTACGATCAATATGGTATTAGCAATGAAAAATGCATTGATGGTCTTTGACCAAATCGTTGCTTTGACCAATGGTGGGCCTGGACGTGCGACACAATCGATCTCATTCTTGATCTATACAGGTGGATTTGAAGGTGGAGAATTTGCTTATCAATCTGCGAACTCGGTTATTTACTTTATCGTGATCGCTGTTATCTCTATTCTGCAAATTCGATTCCTGCAAAGAAGGGAGATGGATATGTAATGGAAACACATAAACGTACCAACTGGACAGTCAATATTCTGGTAGCGATCGGCACTATTATCGTTCTGTTCCCTTTATATATGGCGATTACGATTGCTTTGAAAGATCCGCAACAAATGTCGCAATCGCTGTTTGGATTACCAACAACGTGGCGGTTTGATAACTTTGCCAGTGCGATAGAGCTGACTAACTTTTTCCAAGCTTTTCGGAACAGTGCACTCGTTACAACAGCGACAGTAGTCCTTACCTTGTTGACCAACTCTATGGTTGCTTATGCGATTGGACGCAATATGGATCGTAAATTTTTTAAAGGATTATACTTTTACTTTGTCAGTGCGATGTTTATTCCTTTTCCGATTATTATGTTGCCGATTGTTAAATTAACGTCTGCGCTACATATGACCAATCTGGTCGGATTGACTATCTTGCATACGGTATATGCTCTTGCTTTTAACGTCTTTGTCTATGTCGGATATATCCGTTCGATTCCAGCAGTGCTTGAAGAAGCGGCAACCGTAGATGGAGCAACGACATGGGGAACGTTCTGGCGGATTATTTTCCCGCTTATGGCTCCAATTAACGCTACTGTCGGAATACTGGTATGTTTGTCGACCTATAATGATTTCCTATTACCATTGATCATTATTAGCGATCAGAATATGTACACATTACCGTTAGTGCAGTACATTTTCCAGGGGCAATTCAATACCGATTATAATCTAGCATTTGCTTCGTATCTATTAGCGATGTTGCCGATGATTATTATTTATCTGTTTGCTCAAAAATGGATTATTAGTGGTGTAACACGAGGTTCGGTGAAATAAAGATTGGCAAAAATCCTTAAAAGTATCCTGATATTACAGGTATACTTTTAAGGATTTTTGTTAGTGTATCTCTAGGTTATCTAGCGATTGGCTACTTTTATTTCATATGGAGGATTGCTCAAATTATTTTTTTATGTATAATATAGTTAGATAATCTAATTATATATGAAAGTAGGTATTTTATATGGTTCGCAAACATTTTAATGAACAATCTTTACATAATCATCAACTACCCAAGTTAGGCAAAGTACCTTACGATGAGCTGTGTAAGCAAACATCTGCGCCAAATACTTCGATTGCTTCTGCTCAATTAGGTCTGTTAATGCTTTGGACAAGTGATCATATACTCGATATCGTCGATAATGCAATTGCTGATTATGATATTACAGAAAGTAAGCTTGATCTATTATTGCTAATTCAGTTACATGAAAATAGTGAGAAAGTGACTCCATCTGCTATTGCCGAACGTCTAAATATTCGTAGAGCATCTGTAACAGCGCTGTTGAATAGTGTAGAAAAAAAAGGTTGGATTATACGCGAGTCCAGTTTGGAAGATGGTCGGAAAATTTATGTTAAGTTATCCGCTACAGGTACAGCATTTGTTCAACGTATTTTGCCTGTATTTTGGTCTGCCTGTGCTTCATTAGTGGAAGGTTTAAGCGAAGAGGAACAGCAACTATTATCCAAAGTTATAGAGAAGTTGCATACACAAATAGAGCAACGATTCCAAATCGGAAGATAAATTTTTTTTGGATATATGATTAGATTATCTAACTATATAAAAAGAATGGAGATTTAGATATGCAAATTAACGAAAACAATTCAACTCTTTCAGAAGGAAGTTATTCCAAAATGACTGTCTTATTATGTTGGGCAGGCATGATTATTATGTGTAGTCTGTATCTTACTATTCCTTTGAGTTCTATATTTACCACACAATTCAATATTGATTCTACTCAAGCAGGATTGACGGGTAGTCTATTCTCATTAGGTTTTGCAATAGGCTGTTTATTTTACGGTGCTCTGGCAGATAAATATGGTCGTAAAAAGGTGATGACGATAGGGTTGTCTGCATTAGCAATCATTACGATTTTGATCGGGTGTACTCATCACTTTGCGATTTTATTGCTATTACGAAGTATGCAAGGAGTAGCAGCAGCTTCTTTTTCCCCGGTAGCGCTTGCCTATATTGTCGCTATATTTCCTAATCATCGTAAAGTGACAACGATTGGATTTGTTAGCACAGGATTCCTGATCGCAGGTATTGTAGGACAGGTCGCTTCAAGTTGGATCAGCACTTATTATGGATGGAATTTGGTATTTATTATATTTGGAGTCCTTTATGTAATTACCATCATTTGGCTTAAAGTCGGATTAATTCAAGATCATGTTCAACAACCTGATCTCCATATCTGGTCTTATCTTAAACAGTTAACATTAGTCATTAAGCAAAAAAATCTGATGCTTGCTTATCTAATCGCATTCCTTTTGTTATTTTCTTTTATTGTGATGTATATATTGCTAGAAAATAAGCTACAAAGCCATATTTTTGCATTAACATCTGTACAAATCTTATCGATTCGATTGATCGGTATTTTGGGAATGATGTGTTCACCATTTGCAGGAAACATTGCTCGTAAAATAAGTATACGCAACACCTTACTTTTGGGGCTTGGACTAGCGATAATCAGTCTGTTTATGATGGGATGGATAAATCATTTAGGATTGCTCATCGCATGCAGTGTAGTTTTTGTCGCAGGTATTGCGATTGCTGTACCTTCTTTAGTGGCTTTGGTCGGGCAACTAGGAGGGAAATATCGCGGCATTGCTGTTTCGGTATACACTTTTTTTCTGTTTGCAGGCACAAGTATAGCCCCAATCTGGTCAGTATATGCACTCTCTTTACAGCATACGCAGTCATTTATATATAGTGCATTATTGCTTACCGTAGGAGTTGTAGCAGTTTTTTGTATTCGTTTAAAATAATTCAAAATTATAAGACTTTAAAAAATAAAGCTACTACCTTTTGTTGAGTTAAATGATAGAAAGAGGTATGATAAAACAGTAACATCTATTTATTCTTAAAAAAGGAAAAAGGAGGAATTAGCAATGAATAAAAAAGGTTATATTTTGAAAAATGGAACAGTCTTGTCTATGGATCATACGATAGGGAATGTAAAGCAAGCCGATGTGGTGATTAACGGTTCAACGATTGAAGCGATAGGAAACGATCTACAACTGGATGAATCCGCTTATCATATCATTGATGCATCAGAACATATTATAATGCCTGGCTTAGTAGATACACATCGTCATATGTGGGAATCGCTAGTACGTACCGCAGGAACCAACTGGTCTCTGCCTGTCTATTTGCAAAATTTATACTATGGCGGTTTGGGAAGTCGCTTGCGACCTCAAGACAGTTATATCGCCAATCTATTAGGTGCTTTAGAAGCGCTCCATTCGGGTGTAACAACAGTACTGGATTGGAGTATGCCTTATTCTCCAGAACATACCGATGAATTGATTCGTGGGCTACAAGAATCAGGGATACGCTCTGTATTTGCGCTTGGTGTATCGGGCGAGACTGAATACTGGAATCGAGATAGTCGATTAGTAATTTCTGATGCAGAACGGGTCAAAAAGCAATACTTTACTTCCCAGGATCAATTGTTAACGATGGGGCTTGCAATACGTGGACCTGAATTTAGCCATTGGGATACGACAGTGACCGAAATCGGTATTGCCCGTAAATTAGAAGCGATCTGTTCGATGCATATTGGATTTGGCAACTGGGGAGCTGTCGATCGTTCAGTGACCAAGCTGTATGAAGCAGGCTTGCTCGGATCAGATTTGAATATGGTACATGGCAACAAAATGCAGACAGAAGAATACAAAATGCTAGTCGATGCAGGAGCATCATTATCGGTGACACCTGAAGTAGAAATGATGATGGGACATGGATATCCTGCCACTGGATTTTTCTTAGAGCAGGGCGGTATGCCTTCACTGGGTGTAGATGTAGTTACTTCAACTGGTGGCGATTTATTTGCTCAAATGAAATTTATGCTGCAAGCAGAACGAGCACGAGTCAATGAAGAGATTTTGAACAGTGGCAATATGCCAGGAGAATTGAATCTGTTATCTCAGCAGGTGCTTGAATTTGCTACAGTAGGTGGAGCCAAAGCATTGAAATTAGATCACCAAATGGGTCAATTAACACCGGGCAAACAAGCGGATATCATTATGGTCAGCACTTCTAATCTCAATACAGATTTGAATGTATTTCCGGTGATTGATCCTATTGGTGCAGTTGTACAATTCTGTCATCCATCCAATGTAGACACTGTATTTGTCGGTGGTCGTCTGATGAAGCAACATGGTCAGCTTGTAGGTGTAGATATAGAACGTGTACGTCGTCTTGTATCAGAAAGTAGAGAGTATCTGGATACTCAATATGTACTGAGCGATGCAGGTCGGGTCATCTATTCCTAATGGCTCTGATGATATAGATGAAAAGAATACACAAAAGAAAACAGGGACAGATCCATCATGATGATGAACTGTCCCTGTTATTGTTGACTAAAGTTGCTTCTTATTGCGTCTGAAATGTCTGAGCCCATTCGCAGAAAATCGCATAATCTTTCTCCACCTGATCGGCATAAGCGAAAGCCCAACGCGAAATATGTTGTACAAATGCTTCTGGTTTGCGTCCCATCGCTTTTAGAATTTCTTTTTCACTATGATAGGGAAGAATACCTTTGTTCACATCTGCATCTGCGCGTGCATGCATTTTGGCCGTTAATTTAGCCATCGTACTGAGCACACTTTCCATGTCTTCTATCGTTTGGATATCTTCTAATTTGAGACGCTTTTTGTAAGGCGAACGTTCACGTACATAGAAATCCCGCCCGTCTAACGTAAGAAAACCAAGATAAGGATCAGCTTTGTGATGCATCGCTTGTTGCGTTGTTGTTACGCGCTTGCCTTGATGACTAAAGGTCTGCCAGAATGAATCAGCATACGGTAGAAAATAAGCAGGCACAGGTGTCCGTACTTCTTTTACTTCCAATACAGCATCATCTTCACCTGTTGCACGGAGTCCACCTTCGATTAATACATAATACCGATCCAGTCCGATTGAAGCTGTACCTGAACCATGCTTAATCGCAATATCTTTGATCCGATAATGATCCTCTTCACCTTGATGACATACTAAAGTCTGCTGATAAAATCCCCATGCTTGCTCTAACAACGTTTGCTCTTTGTCAGAAGGAGTCAACAATTCTGCGGTTTCTTGAAAAACACGATCACTTTGCATAACAGCTGTGACTTTTTCGAGAAAATGTCCGTTACGGCGTTTTTCTAATTTACGTAACAATTTGCGTACAGGGCCTTTTGCTTTGTTTTCGTTCATGATGAATTTGGCTGGATCGTCTTTGTCTTCGACAAAACAAGAAATTTGTTTGTAATATCCTTTACTATAATGTTCTAGTAGCTGAAGTTGTTGCTCATCCGTATATTGAAGCTGTCGTCCAACCAGTGCGATACTGACTGACATTCGTAGTACATCATACAGATATGAACCGATATAACCTTCATCAAAATCATTCACATCATACACAATCTGCTTGGACTCATTGCGAAAAGCTCCAAAATTTTCAAAATGTAAATCTCCTTGAATCCATGTAGGGCGCTCTGTAGAAGTATGGTAAGGAAAGTAATGGCGTGTCGCATCAAAATAAAACAAATACGAACTTCCGCGGAAAAAAGAAAAAGCAGAAGCGCTCATTTTGCGATATTTCTCAGCTCTTTTGGGCGGGCTCAAATGCATAATCTTGCTATCAAATTCATCCAGTACCGATATCAATGTTTCTTTGCGTAATTTAGTACGCGTATGTATCACTTGCTCTGTCATATTGGGCAGTATCATATTGTAGTGCCTCCTCATCTCACAATATCTTGTATACATCGTACATCAGTTGTATTTTAGCACTTTCTCCTTACTAGGGTGTACTGTAAAATCTCGACCACCTAGCGTTAGTTGCAAATGGTTAAGTAAAAGCATAATGTGGGTTAAAGAGTATAGATACTTCTCCATTAGAAGAAGTAGAGGAAAAGGAGTAGAGACTAATGTACAAAATCATTCTCGTTCGTCATGGAGAAAGTGTATACAATCAACAAAATTTATTTACAGGGTGGACTGATGTAGCGCTTAGTGATCGTGGGATCGAAGAAGCACGCATAGCAGGTAAATTAATCAAAGAAGCAGGATATACAGTTGATCACGCTTTTGCTTCTGTACTCAAACGTTCGATTCAGACGTTGCATTACATACTAGACGAACTGGATTTACTATGGATTCCTGAACAGAAATCATGGAGATTAAATGAACGTCATTATGGTGCTCTGCAAGGATTAAGCAAAATCGATACCGCTGAGAAATATGGAGAAGAACAACTTCAACTCTGGCGGAGAAGTCTTACCGTTCGTCCTCCTTTATTGGAAAAGAATGATCCGCGTAGTCCTCGTCATGAACATCGATATGATGCTATTCCTGATGAGCAGATTCCTTACGGCGAAAGTCTCAAAGATACAGTAGAACGTGTTGGAGAGTTCTGGCATGATCATATTGTGCCGTTAATTCAGCAAAAAGAACATCTTTTGATCTCTGCTCATGGCAATACATTGCGCGCGTTGATCAAATATTTAGAAGATATTGATGAGAAAACATTAACCGAGCTTAATATTCCGACAGGTATTCCACTCGTCTATGAATTAGACGATGATATCAATCCGATTCGACGCTTTTATCTAGGTGAAGATGAACATATTGAACGTAAAACGAATGAAGTAGCTAATGAACACAATGTAAATGAATAGTGAGGAGAATCTCATGGATATCAGACCTCATTTGAAAACAACAAAAGCATCTGTAGGCATGTCTGCTACAGATGCTTTTTTTTAATTGTACTTTATTCTCACTCATCAATGGCAAACCAGAATCTGGCGGGAAAAGACACCTTTTGCTCCTTTTTTAGCTTCTCCACGATCGGTAATCGAGAATCCAGCGGTAGCTACCATATCATCGATATTCTCAATCGTAATCACGACCACTTTGTCAGCGATTCGGCGAGCATGTTGTAGAATACTTAATTGTTCTTCAGGGGTAGTGGTTGAAAATAAGTTGTACGGCATATCGATAATAGCTGCATCATAATGTTCTGTAATATCAGCAATATCACCTAACGTTACTTCTCCTTTTAAGCCAAAATGCTTAATATTGGCGCGTGCTCCCTGAGCAATATGCGGATTGATATCGCGTCCGACAATATCGATATCCATAGATAATGCTTCTACCAGTACAGTACCGATGCCACAGCAAGGATCAATTGCTTTGATCCCTACAGGATTGGGAACCAAAATATTCGCAGCTGCTCTAGCAAGACGGGTATTAAGAGCAATCGAATAATTTTGTGGTTTGCGCATATTGTGGAACCAGACCGCTTCATTTTTAAAGTAATGACCCAAATACCAGCGTCCACCAAAAGGAACAATTCCATACGTATGTTGAGGATGTTTCACATCGGCTTCTCCATGAATACGCATGCCTATTTCACGTTCAATTCCTAATCGTTCTTGATATTCTATTTTGTGCTCTTGATCCAGATCGTTGATTTTGACAAAAACTACTTTGAATGTCTGATCAAGCATATCGATCTGTTCGGCTTGAGCATATATTTCTTCTAACGTATCGCCTTCATACAAGACTTCGATTCGTTCTTTAATAAAAGGGCTACGGCTAGGCATAACAGCGATATTACTTTTAAGAATAAATTGATCGGTTTCCTGTCCAAAAAAAGCTCTCATTTCTAGATAACAAAGAGAATGTTCGTCTTGACGGTGAGAGTACGTATAAATATATTGCGGATTTGCATATTGTTGATCCAATCGTCGTCCATCCTTTAAGCCAGTTTGGCTACATATATTTCCTGCAAATCAGTCAAAAATAGCGCTGTTTTGCAAAATGTTTCATGTGGAACATTCTAATATTGTGGAACATCTTTAGAAAAAACGTAAAAACTATCCCGTTTTTCCCAACCGTTAGCTGCCCAGAATTGTTGACCTTCCACATTAGTTGCCATGACGAAAATATGGCATTTATCGATTCCGGCATTGGTTAAGCCGTTCATCGCTTTTTCAATCAATTGTGTCGCGATCTTTTGTCCCCGGTATGTAGGATTGACTGCCAGATGATACATATATCCACGCCTGCCATCATGACCGGCAAGTAATGTTCCTGCTAACACAGTAGTCTGATCATCTAGCTGCTTCTCCGCTACAAACGAACAATCAGGATTACGTTCTAAATATCTCTGAATATGAGGTAATGAATCAGCTTCGCTTAACCACATACCTTCAGTATGCTCCCAAAGCGCAATAATTTCATTATAATCTTCAATTTTCATTTCTCTGAGTGTAATCATGTTTATTCCTCCGGTATTGTAGGTAATCTAAAGTAAAAGTGATGATTTACGACTTATTTGTAAGGAACTTGCTGTGAACAGCATTTTTTTCTGGTAATTACATCGATTAAGGCTTAGCATGTAATAGAAGCTAGCATGACACACGTTGGAATTGAATTTACGTTTACGATAAAAATGAATATCGAACGATCAAGGAGGCACTCCTTTTGAATATAAAGAAAAACGCTACAAAATGGTTGATGATCACTATTATTTTATGTGCTCTTTCGATAGAAACCGTATCGGCAGCCAAGTTCCATGCTAATCAACAATTGACTTCAAACGGTGAGCCTTTGACAGCAAACACCGTTAATATAGAACAATCCGATGTTCCAATTCATCAAGCGAACGTATTTACCATTACAAAAGATTCTAAAGTAATTGCAACTGACCCTACGCTAAATATTACAATTCGTGGCGAAGAAAAATCAGATGGTACGTATAAAAATATGTCTATCCATACACCTACTTTTAATCGCATGTTAGAAGGCGTTCAAGTTGTTAATCCAGAGTACGCCCCGCAGATCATCTCATCCGATGTGGATGGTGACGGTCAGCCTGAAATTATTGTAATACTAACGAACGGTTATGGAACTGGAGTTGACCGAACCGAAGTCCAAGTATACCACCAAGACGGTACAGCTATTGGGGTAGAAGATGCACAACATGCCTGGTCTAAACATTTTCAGGCACAAATCAAAGGGAAACAGATTGAACTTTTATTGAATAAGCAAACGATGACTTTGCCGACTTCGATTCTTCAAGATGATAGTATTTCAGAAGATACAGCGGTAGAAGTTGGATCTGTTCAACAATATAAAATAGTCGATGGACAATTGGTTGTGGCTGTTTCTGTGCAAATTGGCATGATGAACGTGTTGGGTGAGCTCACTACTGTATATCAGTATCAGCAAGGCATCTTACAGGCCAAGTCTTCAAGTCTGCAACTGGATGAGCCGTATCGTTCTGCTATTCAGAAGAATTAGATTCCATATCTTTAGCGATGGCGACTAACTGCTGAATCCCGGTACGAATTTCTTGTTCACTGGCAAACGAAAAGCAAAGACGGATATATTGCTGTGACGTTTCGTGACGATCAAATAACGATCCAGGCACAAACGAAATCGATTGCTTGAGACAGCGAGCCAGTAGTTCAGGAACAGAGATATGATCAGGTAACCGAACCCAGAGGTTAAATCCGCCTTGAGGCGATTCATAATACCAGCCGGTGGAAGATAGTTCTTCTTCCATAATTTCTAAGCGAATCCGTAAAGCGATTCGTAGCTTTTCAATATGTTGTTGTAGCCGATTAGATGTGAAATACAGCAAAAATACTTTCTGATTGAGCAAAGGGGTACCACCATCTGCAAGTGACTTGGCAGCAAGTAATGGGGTAAACCACTCTGGCCTGGCTACAATACAAGCCATTCGCAGTCCGGGCGAAACGTATTTGCTAAAGCTACGAATATAGATCGTATATCCTTCTGTATCATAAGCAAACAAAGGAAGCGGCGGCTTTTGATCAAAATAAATATCCTGACAGGTATCGTCTTCAATCAATAAGCATTTATACTGAGCAGCTAGATCAACTAATTGTTTGCGTTGTTCTGCCGATATACAGACGCCTGTCGGATTGTGAAACGTAGGATTAAGGTAAAAGAACCGTGGTTTATATTTCTGCATCGCTTGTTCAATTTGAACGAGATCGTAGCCGTTGGCATCGATGTTTACAAGAACGAGCTTGGCTCCTTTTTGCTCAAACACATCCAAAGCACTGGCATAAGCAGGCGACTCGATGAGCACATGATCTCCCGGACGTATCCATACTTCTGCGATTAACGATATCGCTTGTTGAGCGCCTGTTGTAATTAAGATTTCATCAGCATGTACATGGAACTGTGAAGTCTTAGTAAAGTAGCGTTGAAGCATCTCTCTGAGCTCCAGATCGCCTTGCGCTGTAGCATAAGTGCCTAGCAACTTGGGATACAGATCGAATACTTGTTTCACATATTCGGCAAAATAATGATTAGGTAGTAGATTCGGTGTTATTAATGCTTTGGAAAATTGATAGTTAGCTTCTATACGGTGCAGTTCGCCTAAATTTCCTTGAAACAAAGGCAGACCTAATTCAGCTTCATTGGTCAGCACTTGCAAAGCAGGCGGTTGCACATAATAACCGGATTTATCGCGAGCATAGACATGACCATCTTCTTTGAGATGTTGATAAGCTTTGAAAATCGTTAAGCGGTGCATGCCGGTATCTTCTGCTAGCTGACGTACAGAAGGCAATTTGGCATGAGCTTGCCAGTCTCCGCGCTGGATACGTGTCTGGATATAAGTATAAACCGTTTGAAAAGAATGTTTACTTTGTGGCTGAGCCGATGATGAATCTACTGTAAGATGAGCCTGTTTTTTTTGCGGTTCAATCAGCGGTTTATTTGTCATGTTCGCATTCCTTTCTGATCTATAGCAGATCGTGAATGATTATATGAAATCAAACATAGAAATTGTACTCAGTGTAACGCTTATGCAGACCTTTTCCTGTACCATCTGTTCTATGGTATTCCATCTGTTCTGTTGTGCTTCCTTTACAATAACAGAACACAGAGGAGGAATGGAAGATGGTATTACTGGGGTATGCAATCATGTGCTTGATTTTTGGAACCACATTTCTAGCGATTAAGATTGGGGTCGATGCAGGGTTACCGCCTTTCTTTTCCGCAGGAATTCGCTTTTTTGTAGCTGGATTGATCTTGATGATCTGGATGTATGCACGTAAAAAGGTAAGCTTTTCTTTATTGTTACGCAAAGAAACGTTGTTTATCGGCTCAGGATTAACCTTTTTTACATTTGCAGCCTTATATTGGGCTGAACAATATATTACTTCTGGAGTAGGTGCTGTTCTGTCTGCAACCGGGCCAGCTTTTATTTTATTGATAAGAGCAGTGGTCTTGAAAGATAAAGTGCCTAGTATTTCATTTATCGGTGCCATGATTGGGTTAATAGGGGTTGCGTTGTTAATATTGCCAGGGTTATCCGGTCAGTATCATGCACTATGGGTCATTGCTTGTCTTGTTGTTGTCTTAGGGGAATTTGGCTACTCAGCAGCAGCAGTCTATTCCAAACAAGTCGTTAATACATTACAGGGCAGTTCACCGATTGCTCAAAATGCCGCTCAGATGATGCATGGAGGATGGATGTTATTGGTACTGTCTTTGATTACCGAACGGGGTCAAATACATATTGAAACGATGTTCAATTCCGCAGCTATCGGTTCGTTGCTGTACTTGATCGTACTGGGCTCAATGGGTGGACATACGCTATTTTACTGGTTAATCTCACGAACGAATCCTGTATTTCCATCGACATGGTTATACATTTCGCCTGTTATAGCACTGGTACTTGGATGGTTGATCTATAAAGAACCACTCAATTGGATCATGGGGCTGGGCGCTTTCGTTATTCTAATCGGCGTGATTTTGACCAATATCGAGACATTACGTTCGTTATTTGCAAATCGATCTACCAAAGCAATTAAAAGCAAAAACGCTTCTATTGTGAAAGTATATAAAAATTAAATAGGATATAAAGAAAAGACCTCCGTTCAGTTAGGAGGTCTTTCTGTTTGTAGATTATATTAGAATATTATTGATTAATCGCATAAATACCAGGCTTATTATTGATCGGCGCGATCCAAAGTTCGCCATCGCCAATCATCACACCCATATCACGTATAAACAATTCATCTAGACGCTGATTTGCTAATGCTTTTTTAACTTTAGCTGTCATAATAGTATTGTATTCTGTAATAAATTGAGACTCTTTAAGAATACTTCTTTTTTTGTTATTGCTATTGATGACTAGCGGATATGAAATACGTTTGGCGACCGCTTCTTTGTTGCCATTTGCTACAGCACGACGCAGATTAGCATAAAATCCAGTGAACTGTTTGACGTTATCAAATCCAGCTACGCTCACCAGTCGTTTTTCTTGCTCTGCTGTGAGCTTGTCTACTTTGGCTTTGGCGGTAGACGTCGATTCTGTAGAAGCTACGGTAGAGACAGTAGATGCGGTTGTATCAGCTTGTGCAGATACAGACAGTGCAGGGAGAGCAATCGATCCAGCTAATACAGAAGTCATTACGATAGTTATTCCTTTTTTCATATTCATTATTCATACCTCCTAGAGATTGATAGATTGTAAAGATCATGATCATACTCTGACTTTAGGATAGGATACATGAAAATGACTTATAAAATAACAATACCGTAAAATAATAACAAAGTAAAAGAAGGATCGTTATGATAAAGCTATAAATGACTGCATTAAGTATAGGGATAGCTTTGTATCGATACCGCTTTTTTTATAAATGATTAATCATGTAATTTTTGATTAATGGTATACACACCTAATTTGTTATTTAGAATAGCCATCCATATTTCGCCACTACCCACCATCACACCTTGATCACGAATAAATAAATCATCTAAACGTTGATTAGCTAGTGCTTTTTTAATTTCCGCAGTGATGATTGTATCGTATGCAGCAACAAATTGTTTTTGATTCAAAATTTTGCGTTGTTTTTTATCGCTATAAACAGACAAAGGGTACGAAATACGTTTGGCTACTGCTTCTTTATCATTTTTAGCTACCGCACGACGCAGATTGGTATAGAATCCAGTAAATTGTTTTACATTATCAAATCCAGCAATCTCAACAAGACTTTTTTCTTGCTTGGGTGTTAATTGGTCTACTTTAGCCTGGGTTGTCGCTTGAGTAGAACTATCTTTTGAAGTAGTAGTAGCTTGTGCAGATACAGATAATGCAGGGATAGTAAGAGATAAAGCTAGAACAGAAGTGAGCATGATTTTGATTGTTTTTGTATTCTTCATAATTGATTACCTCCAGAAAATGTAGATATTGAATAGACGGGAATGAATCGCCTAGAGACATTATTCAATAGAAGGTGGTCATTTGTAAAACAACAATATAGTAATGGCAAAGTAACAGGATAGTCATAGTAAAATGCCATAATATTCAAATCCAACGATATATTACTAGAAAGGAGATAGCGATGAAACCATCGGATCAACATCCTCAACTACAGACAATCAAAGAAGCTACTCATCGCATCTATACCGATATCGATTATGAAGCCAAGCCGAATTGGTATATGGTATGGGTGGAGAAGATAGACAACACCCAAAATACTGCTAAACAAAGTGACAAAATAAAGTAACAGAATAGCCATATGTTGAATAATATCTACTTTTTGCAGCCATTTTACGATCTGTAGTTAGTAGGTTATCTTTCTAATTAATTGAAACTTCTATCAATCTCAAAAAAGAGGTAGACCCTGTATAAAGGATCTACCTCTTTTGATTCTATTTATTCAAATGATACGGAACAGTCGCAACAACTACGTCTTTGTAATTAATCAGATAAGCACGCATCAATAGACTGGTCTGATTATGCAAAATCGTTTCCCACCAGTGATGAGTGACAAACTGCGGAATCAGTACTGTAATATGATCGGTTGCTGATGTTTTCCATTCGACGGTATCAATAAAGCGACGTAAAGGGCCTAAAATACTGCGGTAACGTGATTTTAGTACAATTAGACGCACACCAGGGTTCCATTCTTCCCATTTCTGCTCCATCTTATGAATAGCTTCATCATCGAAACCAACATAGACAGCAACGACATTAGGCGATAACGTCTTCGCATAACTGATCGTGTTCATCACTACGCGTGTAATCCCTGCAACAGGAATAATAATCGTGTTTCCTTTGACCTCAGGCTTATCGACTTTGATATCGATACGTAATTGTTCGGCTGTATTTTCGTAATGCGTATAGATTTTGTAGAAAATATAAACCACAAGCGGTAAGAACAAAAAGATCACCCATACTTGTGAGAACTTAGTGAAAATAAAGATCAATGTGATCGACAATGTAGTTAACATACCGACAGTGTTAATCGTTAACTTTAATCCCCAATTGGATGGCTTCAAGCGAATCCAGCGAATCATCATGCCTAATTGCGATAAAGTAAACGGAATAAATACACCAACCGCATATAGTGGAATTAGATTTTCCGTATCCCCTTTAAATACAATCACTAACAAAGCAGATAATAGACTCAAAATAATAATACCGTTAGAGAACCCTAGACGATCTCCACGTACCATAAACATATGAGGCATATATTTATCTTTTGCTAACATAAACGCAAGCAGTGGAAATGCAGAGTAAGCAGTATTCGCGGCAAGGAATAGAATCAGTGCCGTAACACCCTGAATCACATAATAGAGAACTCCATGACCAAAAGTCATGCGTGCGATCTGAGAAATAACTGTTTCGGTTGCACTTGGATGAATCCCATACCAGTAAGCAAGCAATGTGATTCCGATAAACATCGCTCCCAAAATAATACCCATCATCAGAAGCGTAGCGGCTGCATTTTTCTCAGCAGGCTTACGGAAGTTAGGAATAGCATTAGAGACGGCTTCTACCCCTGTTAGTGCCGAACAACCCGAGCTAAATGCTTTGAGTAATAAAAACAGACTGACATTCGAGACGGTACTATCAAACTGCGGAGCCGCCGCTTCAATCCCGCCTGTGAAGTAACGAATCACTCCTGTAATAATCAAAACAAAAATAGCGATAACGAATAAATAAATAGGAATAGCGAGTACAGATGCAGATTCAGTTACACCACGTAGATTCATAATCGTTAAAAATACGATCATGACTAGCGCGATTAGAACCCGGTGATCATGTAATACTGGAAAAGCAGAAGTAATTGCATCTGTTCCTGCGGATGAACTTACGGCTACAGTTAGGATATAATCAACAAGTAAAGATCCGCCTGCTATTAAGCTAGGGGCTTTACCGATATTATCCTTGGCTACAATGTACGCACCACCACCTGCTGGATACGCAAAAATCGTTTGGCGATACGAAATAATTAAAATAACCAACAAACCAAGCACCGCGATAGAGATTGGAACCGAATACCACAAAGCCGCAAATCCAGCAACCATGAGGACTAGCAAAATTTGCTCTGTTCCGTATGCCACCGAGGATAGCGCATCGGAAGAAAGAATCGCTAGTGCTTTAAGCCGACCTAATTTTTCAGCTTCAAGTTCTGCTGACTTCATCGGCCTTCCGATTAATATACGCTTGAACTTACCCAACATCTTGTGCACACCTTCATTTCTTGAAATTTAGAATGTAAGAAAGGCTAATCAATTTACGTTTTATATACACGCATTTCCTACGAATCAAGCACAACAAATCATGCTTGTTTAAGCTAACTTTTTAGGCAAGCGTATATCATTATACTCTAGCTTTGTAAAAAGTCATCACCTATTTTAAACAAATTTGATAAGTAAAAATAGACAAAGTGATATTTTGAACCAATCCTACTTCTATCTTCGTATATAAGACATTAAGAGATCATACAAAAATAGCAAGGAGAACTATATGAAAAAAGTCATGCGCCGCATATTGTGGGGATTATCGATTATTATTTTTATCGGAATAATTATGTGTTTTTATATGGGGTACTTTATGTATGCCTATGGTTTAATCTTTTTGGTCATCAGTATTTTATTTGGAATCGGGCAGATTGCACAGGTCAATAATAGTGTGTGGATGCACCAAAATGGATACGACCGTCATATCAGAGAACAGATCGAGCGACAACAGCGTAATCGGGAAGAATAAGCTACAGGTTAGTTAATTTAGTTCAAATTGCATTCATTTATAGGGCTATAGAAGGTTTAAAATCTAACATTACCTGATAACATAGAGTTACTACTATATTCAGGAGGTTGTTATATGAAGAAGAAGCACTGGTTAGTAACAGCAGCAGTTGTAGGTATGGCTTTGACCGGATCAGCAGGGGTATATGCAGGTACGAATTTGGAAAGTATCAAAGCTTCGCTTAATCATGGTCTGGGGATTCAAGTGAATGGTTCAGCGTATACACCGACAGCTAATGGTAAAACGCTAGCTCCTATTTCATATCAAGGAACAACGTATCTTCCTGTACGTTCGATTGGCGAAGCTTTAAATACATCCGTTAGCTTTGATGCAGCCAGTAACAAAGTCATTATTGGCAGTGGTTCTTCTACTTCTACAGGAACACCAGCTACACCAGCAGCCTCAACTGCTGTTATCAAAACGAAGTATTTACCAACTGATTTTCCTTTTCCTACAGATGCGAAACAAGTCAGTCTAGTCGAAAATGTAGCAGGTAACAAAAAACAAGTTTCTCTGTTGTATTCGACCAAATCGAATCTACTTGAACTGGGCAATACATATAAAAATTACTATTTGGGCAAAAATGTAACTCAAAATAGTGAGACGATTGAAGCCAATGAATTGAGTATTGTAAGTTCCAAAGATAATGATTTTGTTGTATCGATCAATAGTACGCCGATTGCTAATCAGACAGGTGCTTATGAGATCAGTATCGTTTGGAAAGAGCAATAAGCTTTTTGAGAAATGGTTAAAAAAACCATATATAACATATAATAAGGCATCGTTTATTTTCCGATATGATATATAACGTTATTATCATTAGGAGGATAAAGATGATTCCACGTAAATGGATAGTTACTGCCTGCATAGCAGGAGCTACACTGATTGGATCAACAGGAGTGTATGCTGGAGCTAATTTGCAATCGATAAGTGCTTATCTTAACAATGGTCTTTCTATTCAAGTTAACGGGAGTGCGTATACGCCAACAGCGAATGGACAGACATTAGCACCGATTACGTATCAAGGAACAACCTATCTTCCTGTGCGCTCTATAGCAGATGCCCTTCAAGTTGGAGTCAAATATGATGCTACTGCTAATCAAGTCATTATCAATTCAATGCCGCCAAGCAGTGCTACGAATGGAGCGACCAGTTCGACTTCTCCAAGCAGTAGCACCAGTAATGCACCGATTACAATGACTACACAGGTATTTCCAACAAAGTATCTGCCTGAAGATATTCCTTTTCCATCAGATGCACATGCTACAAGTATCACTGAAGATCTTGCAGGTGACGGGGAAAAGCAATCGTTTATTATTTATACCACACAAGAAGATCTGGTCACGTTAGGCAATGCTTATCAGAGCTATTTTGAAGCACAAGGATTAAATGAAACCAATTCGATTATTGATCCTGATTCGTTAAGTATTGTAGGCGAAGTCGAAGGAAGTTACGGAATTTCGATTCAAGGTAATCCATTACCGAATCAACCGAATTATAATCAAATCAATTTCACATGGACAGAACAACCGGCTTCGATCGATTGATAATGCAGTTTATTTTTTAATATAAAATCGTAAATAAAAAGCTTGCAGTGATCCTTGTTCAAAAGGGTCGTTGCAAGCTTTTTGTTATGATTGCGCTGGAAAAGAGGACTGATGTAATACAGCCGAAGATTCGCGAAAAATAGGATGCGTCTGTACGTGTGAGATTTGATACGGTCGATTAGGGTTTTTGATACGAGCTAACAATGTTTCTGCGGCAGTAATCCCCATATCATTACTAAAAATATGAACAGTCGTTAAAGGCGGATCGACAATTCGCGATGCTGAAGCATCATCAAAAGCACAGACTGATATGTCTTCCGGTATTTTGATTTGATTGGCTTTGAGCACCTGTATAAGATGAACAGCGATAAAATCATTTGTACATACAAAAGCAGAAGGTTTGTGAGACATGGCTTTGAAATGACGATCAATCCAATCTTTTTCCTCGAAAAACTCTTTGTCTTTACCCAAAATACAATAAGAACGATCCAATGAAATATCAGCTTCTACCAAAGCTCGATTAAAGCCCATCCAGCGTTCGTTAAAGCTTTTACAGTGATTATAATCGCCTACAAATCCTATTCGTTGATGCCCTTGTTGGATTAACGTTTTGGTCATTTCGTAGACACTGTACTCATTTTCCATAAGCAACAGATCAGCTTGTAAAGAAGGAGAAGGCAGATCAACTGCACAATCAATAAAAATAGTCGGTAAGCCCAGATTGGTGATCTTTTTACTGTAATCGCTATCAAATAATTCGATACAAATAATACCATCGACTTTGGAAGCTTCAAAATTGTTAGGTAAAGTAAGCGACTGAATATCAGCTTCACGCAAAATATGAATAGAGATCGTATACCCTTCCATACTCATCCGCTTTTCAAATCCACTAATTAGCAAAGAACCAAAATGCGAATTGTTAGGCAGACTTGAAGTTAACAGAGCTACATTACCAGTAGACTTGGGCACTAAATAATCAGATTCTACATAAGCAAATTGTTTATATTTTAATTCGGCTGCTTTTTGAATAACTTTATTTCGTGTTTCAATAGGGATCGTTGTATTACCATTAATAGCTTTAGAAGCGGTATTACGGGATATATTCAAAGCATCTGCAATATCCTGAATAGTCACTTTTTCTTTCTTCATAATCGGTTGTCCACCTTTAATCATCACATATTTTCAAAAGAAACGATTGGTTATTCGGTCTATAGATTGTATTCGTTATTTGTATTAAATGTATAATAATTCGCATTGAATAGCAACTTATGTTTACAAATGTAAACTTAAATTTGTGCATAATGTATCTATTTTTATGTTTTTAGATATATTAATGTCAATTTATAAAATGCAAATGTAAAATTATATTTTTACAAAACGTATTGACGAATGAACAATTTGTTTGTTAAATTGGTTATCATAATCATGTACAACAAAATGTAAGCCCTTTCTAAAACAGAGTAGGACTTAAAGGAGTGAAATCATGTGGATGGAGTAGGACAGAAAATAAAAGCAGGAAAAGGTGAAAATGTACAGAGGAAAACATTGAAAAAAAGGCAAAATCATTATTTTCTTTATGCTTTGTTAGCCCCGGCGCTTATATTGACTATCGTATTTAAATATATTCCGATGTACGGAGCGATTATTGCTTTTAAAGACTTCAGTCCACTTAAAGGTATTTTGCGAAGTGATTGGGTCGGGCTTAAATACTTTGAAAAGTTTTTACATTCACCCAATTTTACAGATATTTTTACCAATACGATTTCATTAAGCTTGCTCGGCCTTATATGTAGCTTTCCCATTCCTATCGTACTGGCGCTAATGCTTAATCAAGTCCGGCAAGCCAAAATAAAGAAAAATATACAGTTGGTGTTGTATGCACCGAATTTTATCTCTGTAGTTGTGATTGTCGGAATGTTATTTATTTTCTTATCACCTGTCGGTCCTATTAACCAACTGGTTAGTGCGATCTTTGGTCAACCGCTGATGTTTATGTCTGAACCTGAATATTTTAGATGGATCTATATTTTGTCTGGAATCTGGCAGGGTGCAGGATGGTCTTCTATTATTTATGTGGCGGCTTTGGCAGGTGTTGATCCAGAACTACATCATGCGGCAAGTCTGGATGGAGCCAATCTACTACAACGTATTCTGCATATCGACCTACCAACGATCCGACCGATTATGGCGATTGTGTTTATTTTAGCGGCAGGTGGCATTATGTCGATAGGCTTTGAAAAAGCGTACTTAATGCAGACATCTATGAACTTACCTTCTTCTGAGATTATTGCAACCTATGTGTACAAAGTAGGGCTACAAGCAGGCGATTATTCATATTCTGCGGCAGTTGGATTATTTAATTCTGTGATCAACGTCTTTTTATTAGTAGCTGTTAACTTTGTAGTGAAAAAACTCAATGAAGGCGAAGGCCTCTATTAAGGAAGGTGTACCGGATGAATATCGCATCCTCTCGTATGGATCGGGTCATTATTATTTTAAATTATATTCTGCTGACGTTCTCAGTCCTGATTATTGTCGTACCGCTTATCTATATTGTAATCGCTTCCTTTATGGACCCGATCGCTCTCCTCAACAAAGGGCTTTCGTTTAACATATCCAGTTGGAGCTTGGAAGGGTATCGCAAAATTTTGGGCAATGAAGCGATGACTCGCGGATTTTTCAATTCTGTATTTTACTCGGTTAGCTTTTCGATTTTAACAGTAATTGTATCTGTATTTGCAGGTTATGCGTTATCTGTAAATGAATTAAAAGGTCGCAATCTATTTATGACTATGTTTATTGTAACGATGTTTTTCGGCGGTGGATTGATTCCTACGTATTTGTTAGTCAAAAATCTAGGGATGTTGGATACCGTCTGGGCGATCCTGTTACCGGGAATTGTGAATGTCTGGGATATTATTCTAGCACGTACTTTTTTCAAAGGTATTCCGCATGAATTAAAAGAAGCCGCTAATGTGGATGGGGCGAACGATTGGACGATCTTTTTCCGCATTGTCTTGCCACTCTCCAAGCCGATTATTTTTGTTATCGCTCTTTATGCGTTTGTCGGACAATGGAATTCTTATTTTGATGCGATGATCTATCTGGATAATGCGAAGCTGTATCCGTTGCAATTGGTTTTGCGTTCGATTTTGATTCAGAACCAGACAATGCCTGGTATGATCGGTGACCAATTGGCGATGGCAGAACTGAAGCGTCTTTCTGAAATGATCAAATATTCTTCGATTGTGATTTCAAGTCTACCGTTGTTAGTCATGTATCCATTTTTCCAGAAGTACTTTGAAAAAGGTGTTATGGTCGGTTCGCTTAAATAAAGCAGGGCATTTCAATATATTCATGGAGGCAAATCTAATGAAAATGATCCAAAAAGTGTCTATTTCCGGTTTGACAATAGCACTGCTATTAACAGGTTGTAATTCAGGTGCATCAGAGCAAAATACCGATCCTAATGGTAAAGTGACTTTGAATTTTTTGACGCAAAGTTCTGCGCTTGCGCCTGCTGATCCGAATGATAAATTAATCAATAAGCGATTAGAAGAAAAAACAGGAATTCATATCAACTGGAAAAATTATACGACAGATCAATTTATAGAAAAGCGTAATCTAGCCGTCGCTAGTGGCGATCTTCCAGACGGTATTTTTGATGCTGGTTATACCGATTATGATCTGCTCAAATTAGCTAAAGATGGCGTGATTATTCCGGTAGATGATCTGATCAATAACTATATGCCTAATTTTCAAAAAGTATTAAAAAAAGCACCTGAGTACAAAAAGATGATTACAGCGCCAGATGGACATATCTATTCGTTCCCGTGGATCGAAGAACTAGGTACAGGTAAAGGAGCGATTCAATCGGTAGATGATTTCCCATGGATTAATCAAGCTTGGCTCAAAAAGTTAGGGCTCAAAATGCCTACAACAACTGAAGAGTTAAAACAAGTATTGATCGCTTTCAAAACGCAAGATCCGAACGGTAACGGAGAAGCTGATGAAATTCCATTATCTTTTATCGATAAGCCAGGTGGCGAAGATTTGACCTTTTTATATGGATCATTTGGACTTGGCGATAACTGGGATCATACAGTTGTGACCAATGATGGCAAAGTGGTCTTTACCGCATCAGACAACGGATACAAAGATGCGATCAATTATATTCATAGCTTGTATCAAGAAGGTCTGATTGATGTAGAGTCTTCTCAGCAAGACTGGAATACGTATCTAGCCAAAGGCAAAGACAAGCGTTACGGATTGTATTTCACATGGGACAAAGCCAATATTACCGGTTCTAATGATGATTATGAATTGATGAATCCGTTGGCTGGCCCAAATGGACAGATTAATGTAACCCGTACTAATGGAATGGGATTTGATCGCGGTAAAATGGTTATTACCAGTACGAATCAACAGGTAGAAGCCACAGCCAAATGGATCGATCAATTATATGAACCATTGCAATCGGTACAAGATAACTGGGGAACGTACGGGGATACCAAAGAGCAAAATATTTTCAAATTTGATCCAAAAAAAGGCATGTTAGAACATCTTTCTTTAGAAGGATCAGCACCTGTTGAAGTACGTCAAAAAACCAATATCGCAGGGCCATTAGCAGTTCTGAATGAATATTACGGCAAATATACAACGATGCCTGATGATGCAGCAGCCCGATTAAAGTTAATGAAGAAAGTCATGGTTCCACATATGCAAGCAGATCATATTTATCCTAAAGTATTCTTTTCTATAGAAGAGTTAGATCGCTTGTCGACGATAGAAACCGATCTGTTCGCTTATGTGCAACGCAAACGTACAGAATGGTATCAAAATGGGAAAGTGAATGAAGAATGGCCGGCATATCTACAAGAGTTGGATCGTCTGGGATTACAAGAATGGCTACAAATCAAACAATCTGGATATGACCGTAATCAACAATAAAGTAGATAGTAACGATACCGATACCGAAGGAGCTTGGTTATGATGATTATTCAATCGCAAGAAAAATACCGACCACTATATCATTTCACCCCTCAACAAGGGTGGATTAATGACCCGAATGGATTAGTGTACTTTAATGAAGAGTATCATCTCTTTTTTCAATATCATCCAGATGGAACGACATGGGGCCCTATGCATTGGGGTCATGCAATCAGTTCAGATCTGGTGAACTGGCAAGAACAACCTATTGCACTGGCACCTGATGAGTACGGTACTATTTTTTCGGGAAGTGCAGTGGTCGATTGGCATGATTCTACCGGATTTTTTGATGGGAAATCTGGATTAGTCGCTATCTTTACCCATCATGATCATAACCATGAACTGGATCGTATTCAGCAACGACAAAGTCTAGCCTATAGCGTAGATGCAGGTCGAACATGGATCAAATATCAGGGTAACCCAGTGCTGGAGCATGATGAACTAATCGATTTTCGTGATCCCAAAGTATTCTGGCATCAAGCAACAGAGCAGTGGATTATGATTCTGGCTTGCGGGCAAACGGTTCATTTATATCGTTCACCGAATTTGAAAGAATGGACATTTCTAAGCGAATTTGGAGAAGGCATTGGTTCGCATGATGGGGTGTGGGAATGCCCTGATCTGTTTCCATTAGTCGTCGATGGTTATTCGGACATGACCAAATGGGTGATGTTAGTCAGTATTGGAAGCAGTGATGAATATGTAGAAGGCTCACGAACTCAATATTTTATCGGAGACTTTGATGGAACGACTTTTACACCGGATTCGTCTTCGTATGAAGTGCGCTGGCTTGATTATGGGCGAGATCATTATGCAGGTGTATGCTGGTCAGATATTCCGGCTGAAGATGGTCGGCGTATCTGTATCGGTTGGATGAGCAACTGGAAATATGCCAATCTAACACCTACCGAGTTGTGGCGTGGAGCAATGTCTTTACCACGCGAACTAACATTGGAGCAGCGAACACAAGGAATAACACTGATTCAGCGACCTGTACAAGAGTTGATCCCGATGCGTAGCCCGATACTGTCGTTGGAACATGTTACTATCGCAGATGTGCAAAGCAAGCTAAACACTTTACAATTGGACAGCTATGAGATTCATATGACCGCTGATATCGATAGTAGATTTGCGTTGAAATTACGTGCATCAGAGCATCAAGCGACGATTGTAGGTTATGAAGGAGATCAAGGTGAAGTCTATATCGATCGCACCGATTCAGGAGATCATCATTTCCATCCTGACTTTGCCGGAAAACATATAGCCAACGTGTATCAAGATAGTCAGACGATAGAGCTACGTATCTATGTGGATCGTTCTTCTATTGAAGTGTTTGCTAATGACGGGCAAGCAGTCATCACCGATCTGATTTTTCCCGATTACGATGCACAGGGATTGGATATTCAATCATTGGATCACGATCTGCTACTGACATCATTTCATATCTATCAGCTCATATCCTCTTAATTAACAATATCAGGCATTATCATCATGGACGTACAGAGAGGAAAGAATAGATGAAGCATACAGATATCTTGTCTATCTCCATGTATAGATCGATAGCAGTCATTATGCTGATCGTATGTAGTCTAAGTCTGGTAGAAGTGACTTCTGCACAGGCAACAGCAACAATAGATTCCACTGTGGTATCAAGCAGTGCCTTGACCACGATAATACAAGCCAAGACCAATATATCCTCATGGATGCTCAAAGGAAAAGGAACAATGAAAGACAGTACAGCAGGAATTGTATTGACTTCAGATACTAAAGAAAATGTCAGTGCTATATCAGCGACATTATCGGCTGATTTTGTCTATGAAGCCGATATAACTATTCAAGATATGCGTACAGATGCTTCACTTATGTTCCGCTCTGATGCTGAAGGAGGAGCTGGTTACTGGTTACAGATTAAGCCAACGTCAGGACAGATCCAGCTTCGTAATGCTTTAGGGACGAATAGTAGTTTGCAACAATCGTATCCTGTCGATTTTCAAGTAGGACAGACGTATCATTTGAAAGTGAAAGCTAGTGGTTCTCAGCTCCATGTGTATTGGGATAAGCAGTATCGTCCTGTAATGCAAGTGACAGATAACACCTATCGTTCAGGTTATCTGGGCTTGCATGTATGGGATGGAAGTGTAACCTTTCAAAATGTTATCGTCAGTGATCTCAACACCAATCTAAAAACGCCTGTATTTACCACAGGAATATGGATGCCTCATATCGCTGGCAAGATCGTTACTGCAACGCAAGAGTCTGTCAATATATACAATTTGCGTTCAACCGATTTGATTGCAGAAGCAGATATTTCTTTTGCAGACAATGTAAAAGGTAGCGCGGCAGGTCTGATATTTCATGCCAATGATAAAGCGACTACAGGATATATCGCTTATCTGCGCAATCAAGGAAATACCATCAGTGTCGAGTTGAGAAAAAGAGATGGCACACTGATAGCCAAATCAACGCAAACGTACATCCATCAGCCGAACAGCAATCATCATCTTGAAGTTCGAATGATTCAAAATCGTATTCAGGTCTTTGTCGATGGATATACGCCAGCCGCAATTACGGTCACAGATAACAGTTATGCCCAAGGGTATACCGGTATGATTGCACAAGGCGGTCAGATTATTTTTCAAGATGTTTTTGTTACAGCACCAGCCGATTATTATACCGAACAATATCGTCCACAATATCATTATGCTGCTTCACGTAACTGGATCAGCGATCCAAATGGAATGGTTTATTTTGAAGGTGAATATCATTTGTTTTATCAAGATGGAGGACAATGGGGACATTCGGTCAGTACAGACCTTGTTCACTGGAAAAGGCTTCCGTTTGCTCTGAAATGGAATGATCTAGGGCATATTTGGTCTGGATCGGCAATCGCTGATACTACAAATGCTTCTGGTTTATTCGGTTCTTCAGGTGGCAAAGGCTTGATTGCTTACTATACTTCTTATGATCCTGATGCGCCGAATGGGAATCAGAAAATAGGATTAGCTTATAGCACCGATAAAGGACGCACATGGCAATATTCACAAGACCATCCGATCGTTATCCAAAATCCAGGTCAGACTGCTACTGAAGCTGGTGGATGGGATTTTCGTGATCCCAAAGTAGTGAGAGATGAAGCCAATCAACGTTGGGTGATGGTTGTGTCCGGTGGAGATCATATTCGCTTTTTTACTTCCACTAATTTGATCGACTGGACATGGACTGATAATTTTGGATACGGTGATTATATAAGGGGTGGAGTATGGGAATGTCCTGATTTATTTCCTTTACCTGATAATCAAGGACATATCAAATGGGTATTGATGATCAGCACAGGAGCCAATCCCAAAACAGCAGGTTCAGATGCAGAATACTTTATTGGCGATCTCACTGCCAAAGGTACATTTATCAATAACAATCCAGTCGGCAACGTATTAAAAGTAGACTGGGGGAAAGAATTTTATGCGGCGATGTCATTTGCTCAAGTACCGGATGGACGACGGATTACTATGGCATGGATGACCAATTGGGATTACCCGTTTGCTTTTCCAACAACAGCGTGGAAAGGCGAAATGACGATTCCAAGAGAGTTATCATTATGCAATACAGCCGAAGGATTACGTTTATTTCAAAAACCGCTAACTGAATTGTCGTCTTTACGAACTCCGTTGCGAACGATTAACAATCAAGTGATCTCAGAGCAGTCGCCTAATGTGTTAGCTGATCTACAAGCAGGT
Source organism: Paenibacillus nicotianae (assembly GCF_042681745.1). Classification (NCBI taxonomy): domain Bacteria; kingdom Bacillati; phylum Bacillota; class Bacilli; order Caryophanales; family Paenibacillaceae; genus Paenibacillus; species Paenibacillus nicotianae. The sequence continues at coordinate 429,994 of NZ_JBHUGF010000011.1, forward strand.
AGCTATGAGATTGAAGCCGAAATCGAATTGCCGGTAACCAATCCTGCACAAGCCTGGGGATTTGAAGTACGTAAAGGCAATCAGCACAAAACAGATATTGGCTATATCGGTGCAGAACAGTCGCTCTTTATCGATCGATCCTTGTCAGGCAATACCAGCTTTGCCGAGTTATTTTCAAAAAGGCAAACAGCAACGTTACAACCGATCAATCGGCGAGTTCACTTACGTATCTTTGTCGACAATTCTTCTGTTGAAGTATTTGCTAATGATGGGCAGGTCGTTTTTTCTGATTTGATTTTGCCTGATTCACAAGATACCGGAATGCGTTTGTATAGCAAAAATGGCGAACTAAACATCATAAGTCTGAATGTTTATCGTCTCCAAAGTATCTGGAAGCTATAATATTAATAAAAACTAATTTAATCCAGTTATAACATATAATTGTTTCTCTTCTACTGACCGATATTACTAATACTAACTTCATTAGTAATCAGCAGGAGGGGAACAATTATGTCTAAAAAGAAGTGGATTATTCCTATTTATATAGCAGCTATGGCATTAACAGGATCAGCAGGTGTGTATGCCAGTTCTTCACTCGAAAGTATTACAGCTTCGCTTAATCATAATCTTAATATTGAAATCAGTGGTAAAGCGTATAAGCCGACCGGCCCCAATGGAGAATCGCTGTCTCCTATTGTGTATCAAGGAACGACTTATTTACCAGTGCGTTCAATCAGTGAAGCCCTAAATACAGATGTAAATTATGATTCAAGTAATAACAAAATTTTGATCACACCCAAGTCTGGTGCTACAAGCAAACCTGCTAGCACTTCAGCAGGCACTTCTACAACTCCCAATGCCGCAACGACTACTCCAACTGTAACTGACAAAAATACGATCAATACATCAACACCATCTGCTACGACACCACCGCCTGCTATCGAGACTTTGAATCCTAACGATAGCGGTCGTATCGATGCCGCAGGCACAGCTCCAGAAGTAGTCACCAATGTTGTACCTGTGAATCCAGCACTCAGTATCGTGAATACACCGTTGATTACTACCAAATATCTACCACTTGATTTCCCTTTCCCATCGGATGCGACATCAATCAGTCTACGTGAATCGGTAGCAGGGGATAAAAAGCAATTGTTAATGATCTATGCCACTCAAATGGATCTGGTCACGCTCGGCAATGCGTATCAAGCTTATTATGGTGCGCAAGGTGTAGTAGAATCCAACAATCGTATTCAACCGGATGCTCTTAGTCTTGTTGGAACCAAAGACGATGCGTTTGGAGTGTCTATTCAAGGAAATCCACGTTCTGTAGCTCCAGGTTACAATCAGATTCGAGTCACTTTAGTACAACAATAATAGACATAAATAATCAAGCATACGACCCCTATCATCATACAAGGGATCGTATGCTTTTTTGTTGATCATAGCGTGAAAACGATACTGTAAAATGATTGCAAATGAGCTCTTTTCATGAGAAAAGCTTCACAATACCCACATTAGGCATGTTAGAATCAAAAAACATGTAAAATTTTCAGAAAATTTCAAAATAGGTAGTGCATTCGCAAAAATAGTGTGCTAAGATACCAAGAGTTTAAGAGGAACTCGTCGGAATCGTTTTGAAACATGTATGCAAAAACGTGAAAATAAATAGGCTGATGGCCTGTATAAGCAACACCCGAATACGAACAAAAGGAAGGTGATTTCATGAGCGCTATGACATCCACCAATGAAAGCAACACAGTCATTAACAAACAATTTAATCTTTTCCGGTTAACATGGCCGATCTTTTTAGAAGTATTTCTGTTTATGTTAATGGGAATTGTAGATACTTTAATGTTAAGTGATGTATCGGATAACGCAGTAGCGGCTGTCGGAACATCGAACCAAGTTATCTCTATCGCCATATTAGTATTAGAAGTGATCGGGAATGGAGCCGCAATCGTTGTCGCACAATATATAGGTTCTCGTAAAGTATTAGAAGCTAGTCGGATTACCGCTGTAGCGATTACGCTTAATTTAACAGTAGGATTGTTGCTTAGTGGTACATTCCTTTTGTTTGGCGGACATTTAATGGAGAAAATGCATTTGCAAGGTGAGATTCTTGCTCTTGCTGAAAGTTATATAGCGATTGTTGGTGGAGCGATTTTCTTACAAGCACTTATCAATACACTTGCAGCCGTTATTCGTACGTATGGTTTTACTAAAGAAACGATGTTTGTATCGGTATTTATGAACGTGATCCACGTAGTGGGTAACTATCTGTTGATCTTCGGTCACTGGGGTCTACCACAAATGGGTGTACAAGGTGCAGCGATCTCGACGATTGTGAGTCGTCTGATCTGCGCAGTAATTTTCTTCTGGTTATTGTATCGTGTCATGGAAGTACGTATTCAGATTAAAGATTACTTCCGTATGACGAAGAAATATATTATGCAAATTTTGAAAATCGGCGTACCTTCTGCTGTAGAACAAGTCACTTATCAATTATGTCAGCTTGTATTTGTATTCTATGTGACATATCTAGGTAGTGAAGCGATGGCTTCCCGTCAGTATGCTAACAATATCTCAACCTTTATCTATCTGTTCAGTATTGCAATTGGTATGGGAACAGCGATTATTGTGGGTCGCTTAGTGGGAGCGAATCTGAAAGATCAAGCGTACAAACGGGTATGGTCTAGTGTGAAATGGGCAATGGCGGCTACACTGGTGATGGATATTTTGATTATCATTTTCCGCGTACCATTGATCGGTATGTTCACTGACAATCCTGAAATTATTCGTATGGCATCTCAAGTCATACTGCTCAGTTTCTTACTGGAGACTGGACGAACCTGTAATATTGTAATTATTAACTCGCTTCGTGCGTCAGGAGATGCCAAGTTCCCTGTCTATATGGGACTGATCTCAATGGTCTGCATGAGCTTGCCACTTGGATATCTATTTGTTTTCAAAATGAATCTAGGGCTTGCTGGAATCTGGTTAGCGATTGCCGCAGATGAATGGGTACGTGCTATTATTATGTACTTCCGCTGGAAGAGCAGAGCGTGGGAGAAACATTCTCTTATTCAGCATGATGAACCGGAATCGTTAGAAAATGTTCCGGCTGTAGCATCGGTATAATAGTATTACTATGACTTATCGCTAAAAGATCAAGATATCGTACAAACCGTTTTAGTGCTTTTTCTACGCTGTGTAGAAAGTGCTAGAACGGTTTTTTTGTATTTGCTTTTATAATGGAGAGATACACTCGGTCACATCTTGTTATTATTTTGCAAAAAGTGATTACAATCACCCTGCCTCTTTCAGTATCCCGCTATGCTTGAATCAAGCGAATATACAAGTAAGGGAGAGATTCATGATGTTTTGTTATCAATGTGAACAGACACCAGCAGGTGGATGCAAAGTGATCGGTGTATGCGGCAAAAATGAGACGGTAGCGAGTCTTCAAGATACAATCATTTTCGGACTCAAAGGAGTGGCCGCTTATGCGACACATGCTCGTCAATTGGGATATACCCATCCAGAAGTGGATCGTATTACACATGAAGCACTTTATCTGACGTTAACGAATTCTAACTTTAATGTACAAGAACATATCGATATGGCATTGCAAGTCGGACAAGCCACTCTTCATATTATGGATACACTGGATCAAGCCCATACCGACCGCTTTGGGATTCCTCAACCGGTGACAGTAAGCTCGAATCAAGTTGAAGGGAAATGTATCGTAGTTACCGGACATAATCTATTTGCATTAGAAGCGCTGTTGCAACAGACTGAAGGGTTAGGGATTAACATTTATACTCACTCTGAAATGTTGCCTGCTCATGGGTATCCTCATCTCAAAAAGTACACTCATCTTAAAGGCAATATTGGTAAAGCATGGTACGATCAGCGCCGTTTATTTGAGAATTTCCCCGGAGCCATCTTAGCAACCACCAATTGTGTAATGCCGATCAAAGGCAGTTATGCAGATCGCTTTTTCACTTATGGGGTAACAGGCTTAGAAGGAGTTACCAAGATAGAGACAGAGGACTTTAGCGAAGTCATTGCGAGAGCCTTATCTTTACCTGAAGCACATATGCAGTCTGATGCTGTTATGACGACAGGGTATCACCATGCTAATGTACTGGGATTAGCACCGGAGATTATTGAAGCTGTGCAAAGTAAAAAGATTCGTCATTTCTTCGTGATCGCAGGTTGTGATGCACCCGGTAAAGGTGGAGATTATTATCGGGAGCTTGCAACTTCGCTTCCCCAAGACACTGTTATCTTAACGACTTCTTGTGGTAAATTCCGCTTTAATGATATCGATTATGGCACTGTGCCGGGTACAGATATTCCACGTTATATGGACTTGGGGCAATGCAACAATTCAGGCTCTACTGTCAAAATAGCGATGGCACTAGCAGAAGCATTCGGTTGTACGATGGCAGAATTGCCTGTCAGTATTGTACTATCATGGTTTGAACAAAAAGCAGTCGCAATTTTGCTTGGCTTATTCAGTCTAGGCATCCAAGATATTCGGATTGGGCCGAAACCACCTGAATTTATTTCAGACGGTGTCATGGAAGTTTTGCAATCAACATTTGGATTGAAATTGATCGGAGATGCCGCGACAGATATGGCCGATATGCTTTCTTAATGTAAAGAAACAGCCAGCAAACAGCCTACTTCTTGCTCTATCGTATAATACTTGGTGATATAGAAATGTTCTTCCAACCATTGTAGAACAGCAGGATGTTGTAATTCATGATATGTAGATTGCAGTCCAAGATCGCTTACAGACGGTGTACTTAATACATCATCAGTAATAGCAGAATGAACAACAATACGGTCTGTTAGACAAAGTCGTCCATGTGGCTTGAGGACACGATGAATCTCAGCCAGTGCAAGCAATTGCTGTTGATGATTCAAATGTCTGAATGTAAAGCTAGATACGACAAACTGGAAATGATGATCTGGATAAGGGATCGCTAGCATATTGCCTATGCGTGTATCGATCATAGGGAATTTGTGCTGACATTGCTTCAGCATTTCTTGCGATTGATCGATACCGGACATATGTACTTCGGATGTTACCAATTTGCCAGCAAGATTCCCTGTACCAATGCCTAGATCAAGCCCATGTTCACCGGCTGTAGCATGAATTAACTCTGCTGTGAATGTCAGTGCTTGCTCGTAATGAGGATACTCTTCGCTACGGGTCTGTACATCTTGATCATGAGTCATAGCACGCTGATCGAAATTCCACTGATCTTGCCAGTTCTGACGCAATTCACGTAAATGTTTGGCTTGATCAGCCAGATGGTAAATCTCTTGGATCGGCAACGTCTGCTGAGTCTGTAACAGCTCAATCATTTGCTCGGTCGTTTCAGCCATGCGTTTCATTTCTAACCATTGTGTGGTAAGCAGAGAACGTTGTAGTTCAAGATAATAACGTAATCGCTGACTATCCGGTAATGCTTGTGGTTCTAGCGCTTTCTTGATCTCTTTGATCGCCATACCTGCTTCGCGAAGCGCTATAATGGTCTGCAAGCGCCAGATATCTTCTTCTCCAAAGATACGGTACTGATTGTGTTCCCGCTCAACAGAAGGCAACAGACCGTTTTGTTCGTAAAAGCGGATTGTGCGCGTAGAGATACCGAGACGCTTAGACAGTTCATTAATTTTCAAAATATCAGCTTCCTTTAGTGTGAAATTATACTAAAGCATATCATGAATGTAATGAAGAACATCAGCCGTATTTTTGCTGATGTTCTTTTTTCATACGGATATAATCGGGATCGACTTTGGCTTCATCCCATTTTACTTTGAAAATACGAGCCGCTTCCGCTTTGATAGGATCATCGGTGTAAGGGAGAATCTCACCATTCTCATCATATTTGCGACCACCTTTGTGATTGGTATAACGACGTGCACGTGTATAACCCATTTGTAGAAATTTACGAGCCATATCCATGCCGATAAAGTCATCTTTTTCTTTATATTCCAGAAACATCGCATAGATTTTTTCGGACGACTCGGTAGCAATCTCCGGTGTTTTGAAGCGCCAGTGCGGTAAGATTTCACCTTTGTATGGCTCTACCATTAACACACCTTGCTCGCCTTTACCGACTCGATATAATTCAGGCTGTTTGCGTAGATCTAGCTTCGTATAGTCTAACGTATAATCAAATTTCTCAGGCATGATAAGAACTCCTTTGTATAGATAAGTAACTCTCTATTACCCGATTTGTTGTTTTTTATGTCAGTTTGCAGTGAATATGTATTTACGAAAAGGATATTTTCAGACAGAATAAGACAAAAGGAAGGTGTTGGATATGAGCTCATTGTTATGGAATATTGTAGTATCTACTATGTTGTTACAAGGAGGAAGCCAGTCTTATATCGCAGAAGGGCCAGCGATGCAACCAAATATTTATGCAGAAGATCGCTTAACTGTTGTTAAAGCGACTGAAAAAGATATTGAGCGCGGAGATATTATTGTTTTTCAATCGCCTGAAAATAACAAGATGTTTGTGAAACGTGTTGTGGGATTACCCGGCGAAAAGATCAAAATCAAAGGAAATCAGGTGTATATTAACAGCAAAGTCATTAAAGAGCCTTACATAAAAGAAGCTGTGAAAAAAGCAAAAGCAGAAGGATATGCGTATAATATCACTGATTATAATGGTGGAAATAAGAAGATTCCACAACATCAGTTTTTTGTATTAGGAGATAACCGTTCGAATAGTCTAGATAGTCGTATGTTTGGAACGATTTCGATCCAAAAAGTAAAAGGTGAAGTCACAGCAATTCAAGGGAAAAAGCTAAATTCTTCGAATTAATACGGAAATAAATAAGTAATATAAAATAACAAAAGCAGATACTCTATAAAAGAGAATATCTGCTTTTTGTTGTACTGTATTTGGATCAATATATTATGAATGATCACCCATGATATCTTTAATTTCATCTTTAAGCGCATCCGATTTGGTTCCGAAAATGACCTGTACAGCGCCTTGTCCGAGTCGCATGATACCTGCTGCTCCAAGCTTGCGCAATTCAGCATCATTGACTTGACGATCATCTTTGACCACCAGACGTAGACGGGTAATACAAGCATCAATACTCTCGATATTCGGTGATCCGCCTAGTTGATGCAACACTTGAGCCGCTTGACTATCATTCGCATTAATCTCAGGTTGTGCACTGATTGCCACAGATGGTGTTAACACATCCGAAGGTGTTTTTTCAAGATTAGCAACAGGTTCATCATCTTCACGACCAGGCGTTTTGAGATTGAACTTCACGATCAAGAAGCGGAACAATGTATAATAAACGACTGCAAAAGCAAGCCCTACTGGAATCATAATCAGTGGATGAGTCGCTAATTTCATATTTACAAGGTAATCGATCAGACCTGCTGAGAAACCGAATCCTAATTTAACATTCAATAAGTACATCACCAGACCGGATACACCTGTCAAAATAGCATGTACTAGATACAATCCGGGTGCAACAAACATAAAAGCAAATTCTAACGGCTCGGTAATCCCTGTCAAAAATGAAGCGATCGCAGAACCGATAAAGATCGAAGCTACCGCTTTACGCTTTTCAGGACGAGCGGTGTGAATAATAGCAAATGCCGCCGCCGGTAAAGCAAACATCATAATCGGGAAGAACCCGGACATAAACATCCCTGCGGATGGATCGCCTGCGAAAAAGCGTGTAAGATCGCCATGTACGACTTCGCCAGCAGCGTTAGTATAATCGCCAATCTGGAACCACGCGATTGAGTTCAATACATGATGAAGTCCGATCGGAACAAGCAAACGGTTCGCCATCCCGAATATAAAAGCACCAATACCTCCAAGCCCTACAACCCATGTACCAAAAATCGCGATCCCATCTTGAATAGGGCTCCAAATCATACCAAATAATGTAGCAAGGATGATCGTTGTAAAAGCAGTAATCATCGGTACAAAACGTTTACCTGCGAAGAACCCTAACCAATCGGGTAATTTGATATTGTAAAAGCGTTGGTACAGATACGCCGACCATAATCCGACCAGTATCCCGCCGAGTACGCCCATATCTAATTTTACATCATCGCCAATATAGCCGAATATCGTAGGCACAATACTTAATATTTTGACTAAGATCAGATACGAGATCACTGCGGATAAAGCGGCTACAGCATCACGAGCAATTCCGATGGCTACCCCAATAGCAAAGATCAAAGCCAGATTACCAAAGATCGCACCTGCGCCTGCTGTCAAAAATGGAGTGATATAGTGATTAATAAATCCTCCGACTGTTGATCCTAGCGGAATATCAGTCTCATAATTCAACAATCCCAACCCTTGTAAAATAGCGGCGGCTGGAAGTGTAGCGACTGGGAGCATTAACGAACGCCCAATCTTTTGCAAAAATCCTAACATAGATAATCCCCCTTAAATAGATATGATAGATGTATCATGTATACAGACTGCACAACCAAAATAGAAAAAGGATTCTATATCTTCGCTGTGCAAGTGTGTGACCTATAATTGATTGGTAGCTAGACAGATTAAGGCTGATACGTACGAAATAACCGGTACAGATGCATCGTCAAAAAGCAGACTTCATCTTCAGGTATCGAGACATTCAGTTCTTTTTCCATAACGATTTTCATTTTATTCGCCAGTATATATTCTTCAGCATACTGTTCTCGTATCGGCTGGATTAGAAGATTTTCGACTAATGATCCTTGTACAATCCGTTCTAACGAAAAGCGTAGATGGATCATTAAGCGCACTTGATTCATACTGCCTTGCTGAAAAGTAATCTGTTTTTCCTGCTCGATCATCGCTTGCAATTTACCGAGTAATGTAGACATTTTGACCAATTGTCCAACAGGTACATGACTAACAGCCGAATGGATATGATAAGTGAGAAAGCCTGCTTCATCTTCAGGAATCGTAATATCAAAAGCTCTACAGATCATCTGCAACGCTTGCAAAGCCACTTCGTATTCTTGTGGAAAACAAACCTGCGTCTCATACAGAAAAGGATTGGTAATCTCCATCTGATGGCGCACTCGATACACAGTAAACTGGATATGACTTGGCAATGCCAGATAGATTTTGTTATGCAATGTTTTGTTGAACCGCTTTTCGATCATTTGAATAATCTGGTCAGAGATTTCCATCGCTTTATGATCAATATCTTCAAAAAAGCTAGGGTGATTCATCAGTTGTTCCCGATCTTCCAATCGAAAGCGCTTTTCAATACGATCATCATCTGTAGAAAGAGTCGTTATATTTTTGGCGGCAAAACCAAGCCCTTTACCTAGCAATACATATTCGATATCTGTAGATTCATCAAAAGCCATCACAATATTGTTGCCAACGACTCGCTGGATCGATAGCAATATACTTTCTTTACTCAAAGTGGTGAGCCTCCTTTACATCCCTATTCGCTTATCCATTTCATCTAGCAACAGCGAACACGCAAAAAAGAGCCAAGTCACGAAGAATAGACGTATAGAAAGTTCTACACCTACTAAAATTCGTTGCTTGGCTCATGCCCATTATATGGTAACACGCCGATAACGTTATCAAGTTTTGAATGCGATTTCATCATGTAGCATATAACGATCACAATTGATCGTCAAGGTTATATTTTACGGAAAATCTCGAATATTTTCCAGAAGTACAGGATTATTCAATAAAATAAAGTTTATTCATCTTATTTTGCATAAAAAGCTTGAAAAATGCTCCGATTTTGAAGAATAGGGGTTGAAATTTCTTCCATAATCAATTACAGTAATAGACGTTGTTATAGGTTTGTAAGGTTTACACTAATTAAATAAAACTCATTGATGTATAATGTATAACCTCAATAATATGGTTTGAGGGTCTCTACCAGGAACCGAACAATCCTGATTACAAAATTAAGTGTGCTCGTCGCACCCATCTTTTGTAGTCAGGATTTTTTTGCGTCTTTACGAGCATCAACTTCTATGGACACTGATGGAATAGACGCAAGTCACTTGCTGACATCAAGAACAAAGGAGAAGATAGATATGAATTTCAAAGTTTTAATATTGACGATTGCTACATTTACAGTCGGTCTGATTGAATTGATTATCGGTGGTGTATTGCCACAGATTGCTTCTGACTTGAATGTATCTGTAAGTACAGCAGGGCAATTGATTATGATCTATGCTTTGGTCTACGCGATCTCTGGCCCAACCTTACTGGCATTAACGGCTAAGGTGGAACGGAAAAAGTTATACCTCTGGTCAATGTTAGTATTTACACTGGGTAGTCTGGTTGCTTTTTGGAGCCCGACATATGCAGTCTTGTTCTTATCTCGTATTATTACAGCGGCAAGTGGTTCGCTGATTGTAACCTTATCACTAACGATAGCAGTAAAAATCGTTGCTCCTGAATATCGGGCGCGCGTGATCGGTATTATTTCGATGGGTATTAGTTCTTCGATCGTATTGGGATTACCTTTCGGGGTATTGGCTGAAGAAGCTTTCGGCTGGCGCGTATTGTTCCTGGCAATTGCTGTGTTAACACTGATTGCTATGGTGGTTGTGCATCTGTTTATGGATCATGTTCCTTTAGAACGTATGCAGACACTCAAGCAACAATTGGCTTCACTTAAAGATATCAAAATCATTAGTGCTCATCTAGTAACGATGCTTACTTTAGCAGGGCATTACACATTATATGCGTACCTTACACCTTTCCTTGAAACGATGATGGGTCTTAACTCGAACTGGATTAGTATCGTATACTTCGTATTCGGTATTGCAGCAGTAAGTGGCGGTATGATCGGCGGAGCATTATCCGATCGTCTAGGTAGTAAAAAAAGTATTTTGCTCGTTGTCAGCGTGTTCGCTGTGATTATGTTTACTTTACCAATGGCTAGTCAATACGTGTATATCTTCCCGATTGCACTATTTATCTGGGGAGCATTAAGCTGGGCATTGGCTCCAGCGCAACAAAGTTACTTGATCCAATATGCACCGGAATCTTCGGATATCCAACAAAGCTTTAACTTTTCAGCATTACAAATTGGTATTGCTATCGGTTCAGCGATGGGTGGAGTATTGATCAAAAATACAGGCAATATCGCTATTAATGCTTGGGTAGGTGGCGGAATTATCGTAGTTGCTTTTGGAATTGCATTGTTCTATCTGCTATCCAAACCTGTAAGATCTCGCAGTGTAGCCAATACAATCACTCGCTAATATCATTATCGCGATATAGCATCTTTATCTCTAATAATGTATCTGATGTATATACAAACACCGACATGATCTACTTCTATGATCATGTCGGTGTTTTTTGATGCGTAAAGATATTAATTAAAGGCTGTTTGTATACAAAATTACAGTGACATCAACTACAGATAGTGCTATCTTATGCAATGAAAAAACAATACATATCAAAGGAGACTACGATGCCAAAAACAGATTTCGCTAACTTCCACTGGCTGAATGAAAGTAGTATACGTTTTGAAGAAGACAAAGTCATTTTGCATGCACCTGCACAAAGTGATTTCTTTTGTAATCATGGCGGCGTATCAGAAGAAGGGATTACCCCTGAATCGCTGACTAATGCTCCGTTCTTTTTTACAGAGGTATCTGGAGATTTTGTAATGCGTGTTCAAGTAGAGCATGATTTCAAAGACGTATATGATTCTGCTTCGATTATGGTAATGCAAGAAAATGATCTATGGGCGAAATTGTGTTTTGAATATACCGATTTTTATACACATTCGATTGTAAGTGTAATTACCAATACATTTTCGGATGATGCTAACGGAAATAATGTAGAAGGTAATACCGCATGGCTTCAAATAGCGCGTGTGGGGCAGTCTTTTGCTTTTCATTATTCATTAGATGGTGTTCGCTTTGATATGGTTCGCTTCTTTTATTTACCTGTTGAGCAACAAGTGAAAGTCGGATTGTTGCCCCAAGCTCCTACAGGTCAAGGCGGAGAACGAACATACTCGCATTTTTCGTTAGAACAACGAACAGTCAAAAATATTAGAATGGGCAAATAATAAATAGATTTTATGATTATACTGTGTATCATTTCAAAATAATTCTTTTGATATATCTGATTTAAGCTACCTAATGTATATAGGTGGCTTTTTTTGTTATACAAATAGATCTGAATGATGATTATATGGTTATTATATCTAAATAAAAAATAGACATTATTAAATATTGTTTGCTTTTAAATAAACAAAATTATATAATATCTATGAAATATGTAGATAAAAATTTATTTATCTAGAGGGAGATAATAGTATGGACAAAAATCAGGAAATATCAGATCGGTTCTGGCAAGCTTCACTAGCCGATTTGAAGCGAGGGTATGTGTTAGAAGAAGATAATCATTCATTAGGTCGTTTTATCTGTCTGATTGATGGGAAGATATGTGAGAAAGGAGTTATTTATCAAGAAGAAGGAGTATTTTACGAAGCAGAGCGCTATATGCAACATTATATTCAACAACACCATACGTCGATGTTTTCGTATTTGGTAGAATTGGATAAAAAGTGGACAGGGATGACCGAGATTCAAAGCGGGATGGTACAATCTTTTTATCAAGGACGTTCAGATACTGAAATTGTAGCAGAAGTGGGAGGTAGTAAATCCACGATTCGTAATCATCGATTTGCATTACGGGAGAAAACAAAACAAGCCAAAGTGTTTTTAGCGATTATGGAGTTGTTAGAAGAACAGCAAAATGATCCAGCTCCATTGGTATCTGTACATCGTACAGCAACGATGGTAGATGAGCGCTATGCTGTGACCGAGAAAGAAAGTAAAGATATTCTGAATCAATATTTCAAAGAAGGATTAGATGGGCCGTTATCTGAATTCCCACGTAAAGAAAAGCGCAAAATTGTGATTTTACGTCATCTCATGAATGGATTCGATCTTGGCATAAAGTATACAGAAAAAGAAGTGAACGAGATTCTAAAGCGTTCATATGCTGACTATGTAACGTTACGCCGTTATATGATTGAGTATGGATTTATGGATCGATTAGATGATGGAAGTCAGTATTGGGTGAAGCAATAAGTGCTTGTTACTCATCTAGATATCAAGTTAAGCCTTGTAGTAGTTAGACTTGCAATAAGCGATATAACACAATAAAAAACCTCTCTGTATTCTAGATCACAGAGAGGTTTTTGGTATTTATTTAGCACGTAGTTCTTTTTGAATCTGACATATACGGCTTTGAGAAATACCTAGAATACGAGCCAATTCATTTTGAGTCGCTTCTGGATTGGCTTTCATCGTATCTTCAACCTTGGTCAGCATTTCCCCCCGTTTACTTCGTGATTTGCGTAAAGAAGATTGCAGGTTACGATTAGGGACTGGCGCAGGCATATCTTCAAGCGCGATATGTTGAGATTCATCACCCATTTGTTCTGTGCAATCTCCGCAAATAAATTGATCTTTGTAATAGATTAGATCGTCAAATGTTCCGCAAAAGATACATTGAATTCCTTTATGTTTGCGAAAAATAATTTCTTTTTCTGTTATAAAGAATTCCATAGGATCGCTTACACCAATTTCCATTGTGTCTCGTATTTCTTTCGGAATAACGATTCGTCCTAGACTGTCCAACTGACGGACCATACCGGTTTTTTTCATGAGAAGTTCCTCCGCTTGGTCAAATTTATAAAAGAGAAATATAAAAGTAATTAGAAAAGTAAATGTATTTACTTTCTAACAACTGATTTGCATAAAGTAATAGTAACATCGAATGTACAGATAAGGAACAAATTTAACGCAAAAAATATAGTTCGGATATTTAGTTAATTACATAATTATTCATTAAAACAGTTTAAGATGCTTATTTTCTAGCTTGAAAATAATATTTTTCATAGTCATTCACAGTGAAATAGAGTAGTTCAAACATAAAACTGAATACACATTAAAATATAAAATTTGAATAATTTGTATAAAAATTCATTTAAATATATAATTGTTTTTTGCAATATTAGGAATCATTTTAAGACAATTTAGCCTGCTTATCGATTGACAGGAACAGTATAAAAAAATATGTAACTTCTACTTTTTTATCATACACCGATCTGTGCATACATTCAAATTTGTAGAATAGGTATATCATTATCATCATATTGAAAATAAAAAAAGCTACCTTTTAGGGTAGCATCATCATCATTAAGACCGGCGTAGCAGCCAGTGTAAATAGTGCTGCCAAAATCATTGAAATACTAGAGATTGTACCGGTTAAAGAACTAAGCTCAAATGCTTTGGAAGTTCCTGTTCCATGTGCGGCTGTACCGAACAAAATACCTCGTGCAATCTCGCCATCGATCCGTAACCATTTTACAATAAAAGGCCCAACAATCGTACCGATCAATCCTGTCATAATTACAAATACGGCAGTGACTGTAGGCACACCACCAATTGCTTGAGATACATTCATCGCAATCGGTGTTGTAATCGAGCGCGGAATAATACTACTCATTAGACCGCTATCCAGATGTAACAGCTTCGCTAATAATGCAGAAGACGTCACAGCCACAATCGAACCGAACAAAACACTGGATACAATCTCAACTGCATGCTTTTTAAGTGTTTGGATATTTTTGTACAATGGAATAGCAAAAGCAATTGTCGCTGGCTGTAGCAATCGAGATAACCATTGTCCACCTTGATTATAAGCGGTATAAGGAACATGAATCGTCAGCAAAAGAATCACCAGAATCAATGGCGTAATCAGCAGTGGAGACAGATAGACACGCGGGAAACGGCGATAGATTCGTTTGGTTCCGATATAGATTAATAAAGTTAATACCAAAAAAAGTATAGTGTTCATCCTGCATGACGCTCCTTCCGCTTAGCCATCATTCCGGCAAGTAAGCCTGAACTGACCATTACTAATATCGTACTCAAAATAACAATCGCAACAATCCGTACCCCATCATGTTCTAACATCGGGATATAATTCATAATACCGACCGCGGAAGGGATAAAGAACAACAACAGTTCAGCAAGCAACCAGTTGGCTCCAATCTCTACCCATTCCAGCTTAATCACTTTGGTCTGTAACAATATAAAAACAACTGCAATACCGATAATGCTACCCGGTACAGGAAGATGCAACCAGCGCACCAATGCATTTAACAATTCAGAAAATCCCATCAGCACAGCAACCTGAAGTATTCCTTTCATGATATTTCTCATCTATAGTAAACCTTCTCTCTTATTGGCTCCGAATGATTGTTTATATGAAAATTTTACATCTGTTTCTTTCATAGGTAAAATTCATATATGGCATGAAATGTATTCCATCTGTCTATAGGAGGAAAGTGACGTGGATATTCGGCATTTGCAATATTTTATGGAAGTCGCCCGGTTAGGGAGTTTTACCAAAGCGGCAGAAGCATTATTTATCACACAACCGACGATCAGCAAAACGATTCGTTCCTTAGAAGATGAGTTAGGCGCCAAATTGTTCAATCGGATTGGACGCACCGTCGAATTAACCGATGCCGGCAAAGTAATCCAGCAGCAGGCTCGTATTATTGTAAAATCTTTTCAAAATCTATCGTCCGAG
Source organism: Paenibacillus nicotianae (assembly GCF_042681745.1). Taxonomy (NCBI): domain Bacteria; kingdom Bacillati; phylum Bacillota; class Bacilli; order Caryophanales; family Paenibacillaceae; genus Paenibacillus; species Paenibacillus nicotianae. The sequence continues at coordinate 445,605 of NZ_JBHUGF010000011.1, forward strand.
TTAGACGATCTGCGTAATCTCAAAACAGGGCATCTGCGCATTGGATTACCGCCAATGATCGGTTCACGATTTTTTCCACAGATTATCGGAAAGTTTCATCAATTGTACCCCGATGTAACGATCCAGCTTTTTGAAAATGGTGGGAAAAAGGTCGAGCAAGATGTTGCAAACGGTGCACTGGATATCGGTGTTACCGTATTGCCTGTGACTGAAAATGTATTGAACCATTTTTCGTTTACCGAGGAAAAGTTGAATCTATTGGTTCCCAGCCAGCATCGATTGGCACAGCAAGATTGCGCTGAACTGAGCGCACTGGCAGAAGATTCATTTATTATTTTTAGCGAGGATTTTACTTTGCATGGTCGGATTATAGATGCGTGTATCCGGGCAGGATTTCAACCGAAAGTGATCTATGAAAGTTCGCAATGGGATTTGATTAGTGAAATGGTTGGAGCGGGCTTAGGAGTGGCACTATTACCAGAAACAATCTGTCAGCAGATTAGCAGGGATCATGTCCATATCCTGCCCCTGGTGAATCCCTCTATCCCCTGGCAACTCGGCATGATCTGGCACCAAGACCGCTATTTATCTTTCGCCGCACGCGAATGGCTTCGATTTACAAGAGAATTTTTGGGGAAATAGGAGGGAATCATTTGAAAAAAAATAAAATAAATAATAGATACAACTGTCTACTATTCAAAAATCACTAAACCTACGATCATGATACCATTTATTAATTACTTTGAACTTTCTACTGGTGATCAAATTATTGCTTATCAAGATGATCAGGAGTGGGAAGGTATTATTGAATATCAACCTGATTGGCCTATAGAATCTAGATACTATATAGATTTAAATAAATGCATCCAACGAAGCGTTCCGTCGGATATCATCCTAGCACGAGAAGAAGGTATACATTCAGGATGGCGATTCGGTTATAGTACTGCACAAAATCAAATAATAAAAGCTTTAGAGATTAACAATGTGAATAGTGAAAGTATAGAAAAATATTCAAATTACGCTATTGAATTATTGAAAGAAAAATATAAATCATATGCTCAAAAATCTACAAATAAAATACTGAAAATAGAAATAGATACAAATTCAAATTATTTAGGTTTTAACAAACCAATTATTTTTTCAGAGGAGATGAGATATTTTGGTATTGTTGAAGGTGATCGAATTGTTGGATATCAAGATGATCAGGAGTGGGAAGGAATTGTAGAATATCAAGCCGATTTGCCTGAAGAATATCGCTATTATCTTGATGTAGATAAGTGTATAGAAACTATACTTCCTGAAGAAGTATATAAAGCCAGAAGTGATGGAGCTATATTAGGAAAAGGTATAGGAGAGATAGAAACAAAGACAATTATAGCCCAAGCGATGTTTCAGGATGGATTGGATATTGAGAAAATTCAACAATATACAGACCTGTCCTTGACAGAGTTAAAATATATCCAAAAAAAGTGAGCTGAGATAGCTATGTATAAACCAATAGTTTTTTGTATACACACTTCTAAGTGATAAATATGAATAAACAATAAAACGCATTAAAAACTAGCTACTCATACTTTGATTATGGTGGCTAGTTTTTCTATATAGAAACCAATAATTATATGTAAAAAATTATTATAGTGATTTTTAAATCATAGAGTATGAAATTAAAGCATCGGCATCTAATATAAAGAGAATTAGTATATGTAAATAAATATATTTAAATATGAAAAAAATCAGATGAATACTGAAAATAAGACTGAGGTGAATGATGAATTATTTTGGTCAGAAAAACGAATTGGCAGTTGGTTATAGTTTCCGAAAGACACCATGGGAATTAGAAGGGATAGAAAAAGAGACTTGGGGAACTTTTGAATTATGGGTCAAAGATAAAAATGTATGTGAGTATAAGAAAGTGCATAGTTTATTGAATTATGAATGGAATTTAAATCATCTTATTGAATGGATAGTTAAAAATTTTAAGTATATTACAAATAACCATAAATTTCCTGTACCTGTTGATGGTCACAATTCACTAGAATTGATACAACTAGCAAGACAATTCGATTCAGATGATGAAGGGGAAATCGAAGAATGGTTTTCACGACTACAAGATTGGGAATTTAAACATAGTTGGTTTTCTAGTAGAGATGGATCATATTTGCCAGAAGTATTTTTTAGAAGAGTAGAGAATACTATCGAAATAAGCTGGGATAATATATTAACGTATCATACAGACGGAATCCGATTTTCAAATTCAAGAGGAATAGAACATATTGAAGTGGATATCTTCATTAAAGTTATCAAAAGTTTTTTGGAGGATTATTTCAAAAATTTGTTAAACATATCTAAGTACAAAGAGGAGGTACAGTTGAGTTACCATTTATTTCTTAAAGAGTTCTAATCCTAATACACGCGAAGCAAAAGGAATTATACATATAATAATTTTACAAGTAATAGAAAATAAATGAAGTCTGAGAAAATGAAGCAGATTAATTTACGAAAGTTAGGAGGATAATTCATGAGATATGATTTTGATATGACCGGCGAATTATTTGAGAACCTTGTAGGTACTTCAGAAACATGGAGTGATTTTCATGCCACTTCTTGTTTGTCATCTACCGTTGATTTTAATATTTGGGGTTTAGTGATTACACCTTCTCTATTAAATAAATTCTCAGATTCTAAATCTCAAATCATTATAGATTCAAGATGGCCTAAAGAAGATTTTTATATAGCTGGAATGACAAAGGTTAGGATTGAAGGAGTGATCGGTGGAGATATAGATGTAGGTCTCTATGCTAAAAATGATAGCAGGTTTCTTTACAATTCTAAGGGCGAAACTATTTCTATAAAACGACAATGGTCAGCTAATCCTAAAACTGCTTCTAGTTGCTATTATTTTGCTGGAGAATTAGATTGGCCGAATGGATGGTACGAATTACAATTATATGCAACAGGAAAAGTCATTATTAATTTTGATATAGAAGATTGCATCAGCTTAAATGAGTATACTCATTCTCCTCAAAAATATTCGTATACGCGCTTTTATTGAAGGTTTTGATACGTATAAAAACGTTTGAAGTTAGTAGCAAAATAATATTAGAGGAGCTTTAGGTGTGCAAAGATATGAAGTAGAACAAGTAGTTAAAGAGTTGAATAAATATATTGAAAAAGAGCTATGGTTTGATTTTACAGTCATACGCTTGCTTCAAGATAAAATTATTATCCACGGTGGACTCAGTCTTAGTTATCCAGACATCGAGATCCAATTCAAAGGGATTTTCTTTACTTCTTTATTAATGGACTGGAAGACAAATACAAGTCAAAGCTCTCTATTTTTACTAAATGGAGAAGAAGCAAAACAAATGAATTTGAAATTAAAAGTAGAGCAGTCGCATTTCATTTTTAAATTTTTGGCTGAAGCATATTCTGAAGAGGTAGAACTTTTAATTGTAGCACAAGAGATTTCATATCGTTTGTTAACAGTTAAGGAGGATATATGATATCTAACGTAAGCGAATTAACTATTGATGAGATAGGTACATTAGAAGGATTCACAGAACCTCATGAAGTAGACGAACGAATCCCTCTTTCAATTTGGTTTGAAACTATTCTAGCTACCAAGCTAAAAGATTTGAGCGACGGCGATTTAGCTAAAATGATAAGGCAACAAATATACATAAAATCAGTTACTCCAGAGGCATTAAAAAGACTAAAAGTAAATCCTATCGCAGGCTATTTAGGTGACGGAGAATTATTAGAATCACTATTGAGTGTAGAAAGTGATACATGGAAAGACGCTTCTGAAATAAAGCATACTGTTCTTGTATTCTTAGAAGAGTTCATAGCTTTGTTTCATGCCAATCAATTAACATTTCCAGAAGATGAAGATCGCTTTTCAAATGAAGATCGTGAAGAATACTTGCAGCATTTGTTAACTTTTAAAAAGCGTATTTTATAGCCATCTTATATACTCTACTAGAATTATGAGAAACTTTATTGAATGAGATGGAATACAGTCAATAAATGCTCAAGATACAGATGATACAATTAGCAAATATCTAAAATAAAAGAGGGAAAAAATGACAATATATAAATTATTAATAAATACGAATCATTTTTATTTAGAACCAAATAAAGTAACTATTAGGACAGCATTGATTGAATATTTTAATATTTCAGTTGGTGGTAGGGTGATTGCTTATCAAGATGATCAAGAGTGGGAAGGAATTGTAGAGTATCAATCTGATTGGCCTATAGCATCCAGATACTATATTGATTTAAATAAAAGTGTACAAAGAGACGTTCCACCTGATATCAATCTAGGCAGAAAAGAGGGATTGGATTCAGGATTGCCAGTAGGGTACGGCTTTAGCAAAAGAGAACTACTAAAAGCTATGACTGATGACAATATGAATCAGTATACTATTCAACAATATTTAAATTTTTCTATGGAAGCATTAAAAAACAAATATCGAACTTATATCCGAGAAACTCGAAAAGAAATATTAAAAATATCAATAGATACCAATTCAAATTATCTAGGACCGGATAAACCAACTATTTTTTTAAATCATATAAGATATTTTGAAATCACTACAGGTGATAGAATTATTGGATATCAAGATGATCAAGAATGGGAAGGAATGATAGAATCTCAATCTCATTTACCAGAATGGTATCAATTCTATATTGACTTAAATACATGTATAGAAACGATAATCGCTCCAGAAGTTTATAAGGCTAGAGATGATGGAGGAAGTATAGGTATGGCTCTTGGTGAAAAAGATACTAAACTATTTGTAGCTGAAGCGATGTTTCAAGATGGATTAGCGATTGAGAAAATCGAACAATATACAGACATTCCGTTATTAGAATTACAAACTATTCAAGAAGGCTATATTGAGAAAATAAATCATCAGATGAAGTATGAGTAGCTTGGTTATAAAAGATTATATTAAAGGAGAAAACAATGAATTGGGAATCAATAAATAGTCTGCCTGACAGCGTATCCACTGAGCTGTTAATAGATTTATTTCAAAATCTAATAGATGAATTTAATCATAAAAACCTAGAAAAAAGTATGTTCTTTTCTTTACTTATTGAATTGACTGATCGCCAAGTTATGACTTATGAGATCTTAGAACATAGTATACGAAAAGAGATAGATCATATTTTATCAGGATTATGGAATACTGATTCTTATGAAGATGTAGACGTAATTCTATCAATTGTAATTAACTTAGGTTTAGAATGTTGTTTTAAGAAGATTAAACAGTCTGCTATAGAGAAAAAAGCGGAAATGGATAAGTTAATACTCGCTGAAATATTGCAAGTGATTGATGAAGCAGGAGATCATATTGATAATCCTTATTACGAACTAGAAAATTTAAAGGGATCAAACAGAAAACTTCTATAAAGTACTTATGAATGGTCATATCATCTTAGATATTGAAGTCGATCGCTACAATCACAATGTAATTCTTCTGACTACATTTATACAGACTAGGATTGAATAAAAACAACCAAATCAGTAGTAGCTATAGATTTATATCAAGAAAAGAGAAGATATCATAATATTGTTATAGCATTGGAGAATAGAGAGTATGAGAATATCAAAAGAACATATAGCTCAATTTGGTCAACATCATAAAGAGTTTCGAAATCTAGAATCTCTACATGTTTATCGTGACCTGAGTAAAGAGAATCGTTCAGGATACAATGTAGAGATTATTTTGTGTAATACTTTTGTTGAAGAAAATACTAGAATGCGAATAACCTTTCTAGAGGCAAGAGATATTAACATAGGTAGCTTGGAAGGAATACTAGCATTAATGATTAAAATAAATGATGTATCCAAAGACCAAATGGAAGATATTAATTACAAAATTGTTGAAGAAGAAAATTGTACATTCTCATTTTATTGCAGAGATTTTGATCTCGAAATTATATAGTTATTTAGTGAATAAAATATGTTGAAGTCATCAAAAAAATCGTTTTTACAATACAGTAAAACAGGAGAAACAATGAAAAAAATAAAATTTTATTTGGAATATCGCTGTTATCCTATGTGGATTTATGATGAAGATGATACATTGATCGACAACTGTACAGTTAGTGAGCTTATGAATCAGACTTTGATTGTTGAAGCTCTAGATAAAATTCAAGAGGTTTATGACAGTTTATTTAAAGATAATAATATTAGTTTTGAGTTTGTAGGATTCACTGAGCAACAAGATAGAGAAGATTTTTTGAAGTTAGTTAATGAAACAGTATATTTGATTGAAAAAAAGTTAAAGAACGGTTATGAAGTTGAGAATAAAATAAAGATGTAAAAATGATAATTCTATAATTATTAAAAGAATTGAAAAAGATTCAACATATAAAGGAGGACGTATGAGAAATTTAATTACTGAAGAAGAAATCATTGAAAGAAACAGCGATTTTTTATACAGATTATTAATTGATTTCTTATATTTAGAAATACATGAAGATTCATTTGATTTAATTTATAGTTTTTTGGAAGTTCCAAACTTTTGAAATGGAGAATATGAGGGTAACCAATATATTTTAAGGAAAGTAAATAATGAGGACATTTTAATTTTTGACATGCTTATAGAAATGGAAGAGGTCGGAGAAGGATTTAATATAAGAACGTTAAAATTGAGTGTAAAAGAAATGTTATACATTATGGATAATATAAATGATTGGAGAGTACATAAGTGAAATTTAAGAGAGATATATGAATAATAAACAAAGATTATTACGAGAAATCATTGGTAATCAATAATGATCAATCGGAAACGCATTTAAATTTGGGGATTTATTATCTTCAATTTTACTAAATATTTATAAATAAGGATTGATAATATTGGAGAAGATGAGGATGATTACTGTCCCTTTAAATGATCAAGGAATGAAGGATATGGAGTTTGATTCAGATCATTCAATTCATGTCCAAGAAATTAAGCTTAATGAGCAGCAATTTCATAAATTATATGAAACGGGTATATTTGATTCGTTAAATAGGTTATGTAATGTAATCATAGATGATTTTGAATCTGAAGTTATTCCGTATAAGAATTTATTACATGCACAAAAAGAAATTAAAAACGTTTTTGGAAATAATGAGATGAATGAAGTTTCTTTACTTTTACAACTAATAGACTTGGCTATACTAAAACAAACAGGTATCTATTTTTATTTCTAAAAATATTAATGATCTTTTAACATTTATTAAATCAAAATAAAGAGGTGATGACTGTGCAATCTATTATTTTGATTGGAGACGAGCCATTCAATCTTGATTTTATTAAAAATCTTCCTAAATCAGTAGATACATGTTCACATGAGCCGGATAATTCAAGGTACGTTTTAGAATATGTAAATGATCGAATCTATTGTGACTATTTGCCAGAAGGTATACTAGATTATGAAAAAAGTGAATTACTACACTTACCTTTCCGATCTCCTCGTTTTATAGCGATGTTGTATACATCGAACGAAATAATGAGAGACTTCTTTTTAGAAAATGAAAAGTATCTTGCAAACATCTATATTGATAATGATCTTGGAGAAATTGTTCCAATGCAAGAGTTCATGTACAAACTAAAAGTGTAAGAAGTAGTACGCTCAAAGAAAGCTTTACTTATGATGCCCTCAACCGCTTGAGTCTGGATACACAGGTGCATTTAAAACAGGTACAGTAGGTAACCCAAATAAATCGACTTATGGTCAAGCATTGACTTAAATAATTATGATATCGATTATTATATAAAAAGCGATATATTAAATAGCAGATATGGTAATAGTTTGAAAGCGGATAAAGAATTTAGGGCTATATTATCTAACACTCCTGGATTTGAAGGATTAAAGCCTAACAAGCAAGGATTCTCTATCAAATTTAAACCACTAGGTAATTAGGAGGTAACTATGCATAATTTGCAGAATGTAACTGGTGCTAGATTAGAGGTATTTATTCAGTATGAAGATGATTTAAAAAAGTTAGGCTCGACATTACAACATTACCTTGATATCTCAAATTTCAGATATGAGTATAGAGAAGAAGAACCGTATGATTTAATAGGATACTCTGAAGTTTTTGGTTTTGAAATTGAATTAACATATATTCAAAGTAGAGACTGCTCACAAGATTATCAATTTATTCTGGAAGCTTTTACAACAGATTCTTTCCAAGAGTTATTTGATAATAATATGTATGATCTTTCTTTGTGGATGGCACGGTATCTATCCCTTTGTGATAATGTTATCACGATGGCTAAAACTCCAGATAAAAAGTATATGCAAAAGTTTTATTACGATAGTACTTCTTTCAAAAGAGAAAGTGTGTGTATTAAATTAAAATAATAGATAAAGATAGTGTTATTTTAAAAGCTTAAATATATATGTAATTTAAAGGGAAGGCTCAAAGAAGAAATTTACTTTGAATCTTCCTTTTTTGTTTAACCTAGTACCTTTGCTATACTTCATTTTTATATTGTTTTATGACATTAATATACAGATTTCTATCTTTTATAAATACTATATATGCTATTAATACTTGTAATCTAAAAAAGCTATTTTATAAGCTTAATTTAGACTCATACCTATATGTATAAAACTATTCCAAGCTTTTGGTAAAATAGAGAGATTGCAGTACAATAGAAATGATGCTTACCCAAAAAAACTCAACAAACCAAAGAAACAGCAAATAGAGAGAGAAGGTGCGGAAGGTGACGACCGTTATCGATATTTCAGTACGGACTTTAGTTGAATATGTGTATCGGACAGGCAGTATCGAATCAGGCTTCCGTGTCGCTCAGTCGATGCAAGAAGGAACACGTATTCACAAACAGATTCAAGAAGGATACGGAGAACACGGGGAAAAAGAAGTCCATCTCAAAACGGAAATTCCTTATCATGATCTGCTTTTTCGGATCGAAGGGCGTTGCGATGGATTATGGGTTGATGAACAAGGGCTACTCACTGTCGATGAGATCAAGTCGACTTCAATTTCAGCAGAGGATATTGGAGACGGGCGTGAGGTGCACTGGGCGCAAGCACAGATGTACGGCTATATCCTTGCACAAGATCGAAAGCTTGATCAGGTGCGAGTCCAATTAACGTATGTACACAAAAGCAGTGGCAAAGAAACCAAGCTTGAACGCATCCAAACCCGCGAACAACTACAACAGTTTGCTGAATATACGGTAGCTGAATATGCACCTTATGCAGAAATGATCGCCAAGCATCGTCAGAAGCGTAACCATAGTATTGAGCAGTTAGCATTTCCTTTTGCCGGGTATAGATCCGGTCAGCGTAAATTTGCAGGAGCTGTCTACAAAACGATCGGGGAAAAGCTGAATCTATTTGCTGAAGCGCCGACAGGCACAGGGAAAACGATTTCGACGTTATTTCCTGCGATCAAGTCGATCGGAAGCGAACAAGCAGAGCGACTGATGTATGTGACTGCCAAAACAGTCACCCGAGCCAATGCCGAAGAAGCATTGCAACGAATGGAAAACAGCGGCTTGAATCTACATGGCGTAACCATTACCGCCAAAGACAAAGTCTGCTTCTGCTCTGCGAATAGTACAGGTGGACGGGATAACTGCGAATATACGGAAGGGTATTATGATCGAATTAATGGTGCGATTCTCGATATGATGAGCAATGAGACGCTGATGACTCGCTCTGTGATCGAACAATATGCGCAAAAGCATCATCTGTGTCCTTTTGAATTATCTATTGATGCTTCGTATGCGTCAGATGCAGTCATTTGCGATTATAACTATGTATTTGATCCGAAAGTATCTTTCAAACGTCTATCTGATGATATGCGTAAAAAAACGATTTTATTAGTTGATGAAGCACATAATCTGGTTGATCGCGGACGCAATATGTTTTCGGCGGCATTGAATAAGGCTGCTTTTCTAGATTTGAAAAGAGATTATAAAGATTCGGCGGAATCGTTGTCCAAAATCTCCAGTGCGATCAATGCGTATTTTATTCGGTTAAGGAAGCAAGGTGAAGATGGCAAGTTGATCCAGCGTCAACAAGCACCGGAAGAGATTTTTCCTTTATTAGAAGAGTTTGTGATTCGAGCGGAAGTGACGTTGCTAGAACAAGGGGAGCAAGCGGATATCCAGTTGCTATTGGAAACGTATTTTGCAGTGCAAGCTTTTCTACGAATCGGGCGACTGTATGATATGGAGAGCCATATGACGTATGCAGAAGTGCAGGGTAGTGATGTGTATTTGCGAATGTTCTGTATCGATCCTTCACTACAACTTCGGCAGACGGCTAAAGGATATCGCTCGGTGATTCATTTTTCTGCGACATTATCGCCGATTCGGTATTACCGCGATATGTTAGGAGCCGAAGAGGATGATTATAATATTTCGATTTCTTCTCCTTTTTCGCGCGAACAATTGGAAGTGCAGATTGTACCGTTATCGACGCGTTATAGGGATCGGGAGCGCACTCGAACCGAACTTGCCAATGTGCTGGCTCAATTGATTAATGAGCGTCCAGGCAATTATTTAGCTTTTTTCCCTTCTTATCAATATATGCAAGATGTGATTGATATTTTTGAGACATTAGATGTAGATACAGATGTATTGATTCAGCAGTCGGGGATGGCGGAAGATGAACGAGATCGTTTTCTAAATGCTTTTCAAAGTGATAATCCACGTACATTAACAGGATTTGCAGTAATGGGTGGAATATTCAGTGAAGGGATCGATCTAGCCGGTGATCGTCTGACGGGTGTAATTATCGTTGGTGTAGGACTGCCACAGATTGGCCCCGAGCGAGAATTGATTCGTGAGCATTTCAGTCAGGCAGGATTCAATGGATTCGATTATGCGTATGTCTATCCGGGAATGAACAAAGTACTACAAGCAGGTGGACGCCTGATTCGGACAGAAGAAGATCGAGGCCTGTTGATGCTAGTAGATGATCGCTTTTTGCAACGTCCTTATTATCAATTGCTACCAACAGAATGGCGCAGTGATCCGCAGTAAAAAAATAGCAGAATAGAGCCTCACTGATCTGAACTTTTATATCTAGCAACAGCGGATAAAGTATAGTGATCTTATCTATAGGCATATCCATAGTTATATCAGTACAAAAAAATACCCCTGTATAGTTGATTTCGCAACTGTACAGGGGTATTCGCGTACAACTTTATATTGTAACCCTTAAATACTTATTTCTGTGAAGCTTTGGTAATTTCGCTATACGCCCAGTGTCCAGGGGTTACATCTTTCCAGCTACTTGGTGTAGTAGACGTAGAAGACGTGTCCTCGCCAAGTACACGATTCAATACCGTTACAATTTCAGCTCGACTCACTGCTTGATTCGGGTAAAATTGACCGTCAGGATAACCTTTCATCCATCCGGATTGAATCACTTCGCTGATGGTATTTGCTGCCCAATGTCCTTGCACATCTGCTGGTAATGATGCTGTAGACGTTGTATTAAGTCCTTGCCAGCGAGCAATTAATGTCGCTAGTTCTGCACGTGTCATCGGTTGAGCAGGTTTGAAATTGCCACCAGGATATCCTTGTAACCAACCGCTTCCTTCAATACTTTGGATACTGGAAGCTGCCCAATATGAAGCAGGGACATCTTTAAAGTCTGTATTGCTTGTTGTTGTCGGCGTGGTTGCATTTTGTATCGCAAGCGCGCGTTCTAACATGACAGATAATTCTGCACGAGTGACTTTCTGATCGGGACGGAATGTACCATCAGGATAACCTTGAATATAACTACTTGCTTTGACATTAGTTGTCGACTTGGTCGGCGTTTTAGTAGCTGCATCTGTGTTTTTTGTTGTTGATGTGCCTGTAGCCGCATTAGCTAATTCATCATAGATGGGATTATCATCTAACGCTGATGCGCCACTTGCTCCACCACCTCCGCTACCAGTAACCATAGTAGGATCAGGTATTGGTTCTGTCGGAGCAACAGGTACAAATGGGGCTGTAATCACCAGTGGTGGAGATACAGGTAACCCTGTATACGTGTCTGTTGTCGGCGTCTGTGCTGGTATTTCTGTTGTAGGAACGTTTGGAACAGGTTCTGTAGAATCAACAGGTACTACAGGTGGAAGTGTCGAATTAGAAGATACCTGAACCTTATAAAATTTGGAAATTCCATTTGTCCCACGGACTTCGAGTGTAATCGTCGTCAGACCTGGATCGAGTGATACCGGTTCTTCTGCATACACACTATCTGTGACGGTTACGCCATTAATAATCAGTGATGCATCTGGATCATACACACTTGCTTTGACTGTAGTCTGTGTAGTTCCATCAGGTAATGTTACAGCATACGCTGTATTTTCAGGTGAGAATGAAGGTGTTAATGCTCCATTTTCAATAGATAATGAAGCAAGATCTGTGCCCATATCAGGCGCAGTCGCGTGAATTACAAATGACTGCTCTAACGTGCTTCCATTACTGCCTGTTGCTAATACACGAATCGGATAACTGGTAACTCCGCGTGTAAGTGCTTTGGTGGTTTTCACTTGATTATCTTGAATAGTGAAATAATCATTAGCACTACTTCCCTCGCCACTAACCAGACTGTACGTAAACGTATCTTGTACTTTTGGATTTTGCGTAGAAGTGTTTAGTAAGCCTGCTGTTGTTCCAGCATCAACATTCCATGCAATCGTATCACCGGTCAACGTGATTTCAGAAGGCACAGCTAGTGTATTGGCTGCATAATCTTCTCTGATTTTGGATAGTGCACCATTCATATCAGAATCAAGACTACTATAAAAGACTAACTCGGTAGTGCCACCCGGCTCTAGATCGCCTGCATTGAATGTCAGTGTTAGCCAATCATCGGTTAAAGCGGCGGCAATATGCTTCCCGCCATCTTCGTGAAATGCAGGTTCCATATAAGGATTACGGCTGAACCCAACAGATGCTTGAGCGCGCGGATCTTGCGCTACGTACATGAATATATTGTCGCTGGCATTACCAATTGCCGCAGCAATCGCTTCAGCATCTTGAGGTGGATTAGAAGGAACCCAGTTAATCGTGCTGTTATCTTCGTGAAGATCAGCATCGATATCGGGATCAAGAAAGCGCATATAATGAACATCGTATACGGAATCTGTAACGCTGTTATTTTTGAGTGTGATCGTTGTTTTGAAGAAAGCATCTCCTGGTTTGAAGGAAATGTTTTGTTGTACGGCGATAGCTTGATCAGATGTGTTACCAGATGTTTGAGCGATTAATTGTTCATCTGTAGATAAATCTTGAGTGGTACTTGGAATATCAATACTTCCACTTTGTTCTTCATTTACAAACGTCAGCGGAGATTTTGAAGTTACGGCTGGTTTGTAACCTACTACAAAACCTTCTGAAGGGCTTCCAGGTAAAACATAATCACCACTGGTCATGTCTTTGCCAAAATCATAACCGTCTTTGTCTACATTCATACCGATGTTACGTCTTATTTCTCCGGGATGAAAACCGGATGGGTTATCGCTAGCTGTGCCAAGTGTACCACTGCTTGAAATCCCTAGTTCGATATACGTTCCACCTAGAAATGTATCCTGACCGTTCTGCGCATGTCTTGCTAACTCAGATGCGTGTGTAGGAAGCGGTGGTAGTAGTAACAAGACAGCCATCAAGCTACAGATTCCAGTTTGTAGCAGGCGGCGTTGGTCAAACGGATTACTGCTCATCAGTTATAGTCCTCCTTTATCTATGAATAGTTCGCAAATACAAATATTTGCAAACCTATACTACTGTTTATCGTAATCAAATCATTTAACTTTACATTTTTATGCAAAAAAGATTAAAAAATTGTTAAGAATAAGGAGAGGTAATCGTGAAGTTGGAGATTTCAGAAGTATTAAGCCAGACTTTTATGAAATTAACAGGGATATCTGAACATACCCCGGCTGCTCAATCCGTAAAAACAACGATTCAATTTATTCGTACGGCTGAAGAGATTTTTAAAAGTATGGATGCACGTTTTGCCGGTATGGGATTGTCCCGCGGTAAAATTATGATGCTATGTATTTTGTATGCAGATACGAATCGTAGTCTGTTACCATCGGAATTAGCAGATCGAGCGCAGGTAACCCGGGGCACAATAACGGGTTTGGTCGATGGATTAGAATCCGAAGGTTGGGTCAAACGTATTCATAATGAAAAAGATCGCCGTCGTACCTCGGTACAACTCACAGAAAAAGGAATGCGATTTGTAGAGCAAAATGTAGAAGGATATGTAGGACTTATGATTGCACTGACTTCCAAGTTTGAGGAAGAGGATTTTGTAAAAATGCAAGAACTAATCTCCAAATTGCGAGCAGGGTTTGAAGTAAGTAGTCAACTTGAAATATAACATTATTTACCATATTAATATAAATGAGCTAAATTACCTTAAAATAAAGAATTAAATGTAGGATTATTACGAAAAGTGTATATAATTAAAAGTATATGGTTATAAACATTGACAAGGTTTGCATACAGATTTAAAATTAGTTAACCTAATAATTAGTATGGCTAAATAATAGGATTTTACGTTGAGGTGAATAAACGGTGGAAGAAGATTTGAAGTTTGAAGGAATATCACCGATGGGTGAAGAGTTATTACGTGCATTTCGTCTTTTTCGCAAAGCAGATTGGCGTCAAAAGCCAGTAGCGGGATATAAACCAAGTGAAATTATGGCTTTGATCTGTATCGGTAACAAATCAGATTCGGCTGGTTGTGGGATGCAAGTCTCTGAACTGAGTCGCTTACTTCGAGTAACATCTCCAACAGTTACTCAATTGATCAAAGGTATGGAAAACGACGGATTGGTCGAGCGCAATATGGATCAAAGCGACCGTCGTGCTGTTCGTGTAACATTGACTGATAAAGGCGCAGCGATTATGGAGCAGTCACTTGCTGTGTTCAAAACGTCATTTGAAGGTTTGGTCGATTATCTAGGAGAAGAAGATAGTCGCAAATTAACCGAATTGTTAGGTCGCGTTTTTTCTTATTTCCAAGAACGAGTGTTTGAACCTGCGGAGCCAGAACATAAAGGGGATGCAGAGTAATGACCAAACTGCTAGGACAGCTTCGACCGTATTACGGTGGAATCGGTCTGGTTCTGCTGTTGGTATTTTTGCAAACGATGTCAGAGTTGTTCCTGCCGACATTAATGGCTGATATTGTCGATACAGGTATTGCGGCAGGGAATACAGCTTATATTTTGCGCATTGGCTTATATATGTTACTCTTTGCCGCAGGTGGAATGTTATGTTCCATCGCGGCTAGTTACTTTTCAGCCAAAATTTCGATTGGGTTTGGTCGCGATCTACGTAGTCGCGTGTTCTCGCATGTCGAAAATTTTTCATTACAAGAATTTGATCGTATCGGTACGGCTTCTTTGATTACCCGTACGACCAATGATATTACACAACTTCAACAAGTGCTAACGATGATGTTACGGATGATGGTGATGGCTCCGCTTATGATGCTTGGCGGTCTGATTATGGCGATCTCTAAAGATGCAGAGTTATCGCTTATTTTTGTTATTGTGATTCCATTGTTAGGGCTGGCTATTTTCAGTATTGCTCGCAAAGGAATGCCACTGTTCAAAGCATTACAAAGTAAATTAGATCGCTTAAATATGGTTATGCGTGAAAATCTGACCGGACTACGTGTTATTCGTGCTTTTAATCGAGATACGTATGAAAGTAAACGGTTTGACGGAGCCAGTCGTGATCTAGCAGATACAGCGATTTCCGTTAATAAACTAATGGCATTGATGATGCCTGTTATGATGCTGGTATTAAACTTTTCAATTATTGCAATTATCGGATTCGGTAGTGTACGGATTAGCTATGGAGATATGCAGGTCGGTGATCTAATGGCATTTATTCAGTATGCCACTCAGATTTTATTCTCATTCTTAATGTTATCTGTGATCTTCGTGATGGTACCGAGAGCGTCAGCTTCCGCAACACGTATTAATGAAGTATTGCAAATGAAGCCAGAAATTGAAGATCCTGAACAACCTGTAAGTTCTACTATGCAAGAGCGCCGGGGAAGTGTGATTTTTGATAATGTCACTTTCCGTTATCCTGGAGCAGAACAGCCCGCATTAGAACAGATTTCATTTCAAGCCAAAAGCGGTGAAGTCACAGCTATTATCGGTGGAACAGGATCAGGAAAATCAACATTGGTCAATCTGATTCCTCGTTTTTATGATGTAGAAAGTGGACAGATTTTGGTTGATGGTATCGATATTCGTGAACGGGATCAAGCGTCACTACGTGCGAAGATCGGCTATGTTCCGCAAAAAGCATTATTGTTTACAGGTACAATAGCTGAAAATATTCGTTATGGATATGAACAAGCTACTGATGAAGAAATGAAGCATGCGGCGACGATTGCGCAAGCATCTGATTTTATTAGTGAAATGAAAGATGGATATAATTCTGTTATCGCACAAGGTGGATCGAATGTATCGGGTGGACAAAAGCAACGGTTGTCGATAGCTCGTGCTCTGGTACGTAAGCCTGAATTGTATATTTTTGATGATAGTTTCTCAGCACTTGATTTCAAAACGGATTCTAAATTACGGGCAGCACTCAAAGCCGAAACAACCGATGCGGCTGTATTGATGATTGCACAGCGCGTGAGTACAGTGATGGATGCCGATCAAATTATTGTATTGGAAGATGGCAAAATTGTCGGTCAAGGCACACATCGTGAATTGCTAGAAAGTAGCGAAGTCTATCGTGAGATTGTATCTTCGCAACTGTCGGAGGAGGAGATCGCATGAGTGAAGAGCAAAAACCAAAACCTCCACAACGACCACAAGCCGGACAGATGGGCGGCCCACCACGGATGTCTTTGCCGGGTGAAAAGCCGAAAGACTTTAAAGGGACATTACGCAGATTACTTTCTTACCTGAAGCCTTATCGGATGCAATTACTTGTTGTGCTAATTGCTGCGGTACTCAGCACCTTATTCAGTATTGTGGCTCCGCGTATTATGGGAATGGCGACAGATGAATTATTTAACAGCGTCACCGGAGGAACAGCGATTAACTTTAGATATATTGTAGATCTGTTGATGATTCTTGGAGGTCTGTATTTATTCAGTTCGTTATTTGCTTATTTTCAGCAATACTTTATGTCTGGTGTTGCTCAAAATACTGTCTATGAGATGCGTAAAGATGTCAAAAGCAAATTATCTCGTTTACCGTTACGTTATTATGATCAACAGTCTCATGGTGAAGTGTTGAGCCGGGTAACGAATGATGTAGATAATATCAGTAATACGTTACAACAAAGTCTAACCCAGTTGATCACATCAATCGTAACACTGGTCGGTGTAATCGTAATGATGTTAACGATCAGTCCATTGTTAACACTGATTACAATACTCACAATTCCACTCAGTTTATTGGTTACGATTGTCGTCGCTAAGCGTTCGCAAAAACATTTTGCCGGACAACAAGCATCACTGGGTGATCTGAATGGTCATGTCGAAGAAATGTATACCGGACACCGGGTAGTCAAAGCTTTTGGACGTGAGAAGCAGTCATTGGCTCAATTCGATGAGTTGAATGAAAAGCTTTATGAATCAGGTTGGAAAGCTCAATATATTTCCGGTACGATTATGCCGTTGATGTCGTTTATCAGTAATATTGGGTATGTGTTGATCTGTGTAGTAGGTGGTATTATGGTGACCCGCGGTACAGTCGGTATCGGTGGAGTACAAGCGTTTATCCAGTATGCGCGTCAATTCTCACAACCGATCACACAGCTTGCGAATATTTCTAATATTATTCAATCGACAATAGCTTCAGCAGAGCGCGTATTTGAAATCATGGATGAGCAGGAAGAAGAAGATCAAGCGACGACTACAATTGCTCGACCTGTACGTGGTGATGTGACCTTTGAACATGTAGCTTTTGGTTATAAAAAAGATGAGTTGCTGATCGAAGATATGAATATTGAGGTGCGTGCCGGACAGACGGTTGCAATTGTAGGGCCGACAGGAGCAGGGAAAACGACGCTGATCAATCTGTTAATGCGCTTCTATGAATTGAATAACGGACAGATTACGATAGATGGTCAAAATATCCGCGAATTATCGCGTGCCGAACTACACAGTCTATTTGGAATGGTGTTGCAAGACACCTGGCTGTTCGGTGGAAGTATTCGTGATAATATTGCCTACGGACGTGAAGATGCGACAGAAGAAGAGATTATACGAGCTTCTGAAGCCGCGCGTGCGGATCATTTTATCCGTACCTTGCCGGATGGTTATGATACGGTGCTTAATGAAGAAGCTTCTAATATTTCACAGGGTCAAAAGCAATTGCTGACGATTGCGCGTGCGATTCTAGCTGATCCTGCGATTCTGATTCTGGATGAAGCGACCAGTAGTGTTGATACCCGTACAGAAGTATTGATCCAACAAGCGATGAATACATTGATGGAAGGGCGGACGAACTTTGTTATTGCCCACCGTCTATCTACGATTCGTGAAGCCGATCTGATTCTAGTGATGAATCATGGTAAAGTGATTGAGACCGGAACGCATATTGAATTGTTAGAACAAGAAGGATTCTATGCAGACTTGTATAATAGCCAATTTGCCGGACAGGTGAAAATAGCGAATTAATTTCAATAATACGGAGGATATTGTTATGATCTTAGGCGTGATTTTGATCTGTATTGTAGCGGTTACTCCTATTGCTTATCGTCATCACAAGCGAATCCGTATAGTTAGAAGAAAAAGTTCAGCAATTAGAACAACAAAGAAATAATTAAAATAAAAGAACGATCTGCATTCCTAGTTGTAGGGATATAGATCGTTCTTTTTAAGTTTGGATACAATAGTAGATAAGGTAGAAATAACAAAAAAAGCCTCTCTGTCGTAGTGCAGAGAGGCTTTTGATATCATCAATTAGTGAATATTTTTCTTCTCAAAGTTACCACCGATAACTTCTGACACATGCTCAATGGCTAGGAAAGCAGAAGGATCGATATCTTGTACAATCGTGCGTAACTTGGCAAGTTCGAGACGAGTTACAACGCAATAGATCATCTGCGTATCTTCTTTGGAATAACCGCCTTTAGCATACATAAAGGTTGTACTGCGTCCCAGACGGTCCACAATCGCTTGCGAGATTTCTTCGTATTCGGAAGAAATGATCGTAACCGATTTGGATTCTTCCAAACCTTCGACAACAATATCCATGACTTTAGCTGCGATATAATACGTAAAGATCGAGAACATCGCTGAATCCCAACCAAATACAAAACCAGCAACTGCAAAGATAAATACGTTAATAATCATAACGATTTGTCCTACAGGCATATGAAAACGTTTGGAAAGTAAAATCGCTACAATCTCTGTACCATCCAGTGATCCACCAAAGCGAATAACCAGACCAATCCCGAATCCAAGAATGACTCCGCCAAACATACTGGCTAGAATTTTATCGTTGGTAAGCGGATCAACATGATGTAAAAATGCAGTCATCAACGACATGACTGTAATCCCGTATAATGTAGAAAAAGCAAACGTTTTACCGATCTGTTTATACCCGATAATCAGAAAGGGGACGTTGATAATAAAGATAAAGAGACCTAATGCAACAGGTGTTACTTCAGATAAAATGATTGAAATACCTGTGATTCCTCCATCGATCACGCTGTTAGGAATAAGGAAAATTTCGAGGGCTACTGCCATCATTACAGCACCAGTTGTAATGAAAATGAATTTGGCGAGCAATTGGACGGGAGTTAATTTGCGGTGTTTTCTCGGCATACACAATCCTCTTTCTCAAATTATTAGGTAAGATTATTGAGTAATTCCATAAGCGCTACACGTTATGAATATTATTTCATAAACAAGCGAACCTATCGAACTATTCAACAATATCTAAAGAGCACTATTGCACTAAAAAAGATAAGTTACCTATATAAATAATATCATACATTTCTTTTCAATCCTAATAAAACGTAAAATTTAATCAATAAACTGCAAAAAAGGCAGAATTCTCAAGCTTTTCGCATATTATCGTAGCCAAGCAAGAGAAATGTACGTATTTGTCTGTTAATCGTTTAAAAGGTAGCCAAATAAGGGTATGAATAAGTATCTTATGCTCCAATTACGGGGGTACTTTTATGTATAACAAAGGGCTACTTATTTATAATGGAAATGCAGGTTCTCTCACTCCAGAATTACTAGGAACCGCTTTAAGTATTTTGTCATTAGAATTGTCTGAACTGAATGTACGCCGAACGAACCAACCGGGTGAAGCACAACAACTTTGCAAAGAATTAGGAGAACAATATGATGTTGTCTATATTTTAGGTGGAGACGGCACTGTCCATGAATGTGTAAATGGATTAGCATTGTTGGATCATCCTCCAGTGATCGGGGTATTGCCAGGTGGAACGTGTAATGATTTCTCGCGTGCATTGATGATGCCCCAGCAGATGGCAAGAGCCGCAGAAGTACTCAATGAACGTCATACACGCACGCTTGATATTGGAACAGTGAACGGACAATATTTTACTAATTTTTACGGGATCGGGTTAATCGCAGAGACTTCACAAAATATTAATCCTGATCTAAAAGGTGCTTTGGGCAAAATCAGTTATTTTCTTAGCACATTACAGACAGTGCGTACTGCTGAACCGTTTACCTTTCATATGACCCATGATGAAGGGGAAAGCGATGGAGAAGCAATTATGATCTATATAGCCAATGGGCGGTTTTTGGGAACGAATCCGTTACCCTTTCCAGCAAGTTCGCTTGAAGACGGGTTATTGGATGTATTGATTATTCGCGAAGCAGGTTTACCTTTATTACGTGAACTGATGAGTCGCAAAACTGAAGAAATCTGGAACCCGCAATACAGCAATATTGACTATATACGAACAACCAAAGTAACGTTAACGACTGCTCAACCGATGCCTGCGGATATGGATGGTGAAATTTATTTGGAGACACCTGCGGAGCTAGGGGTGTTATCAGGCAAATTAACATTTCTGATTGGAGAACCTGTCTCTGATATACAATAAATCCAATATGAAATGATAGCCCAAGACATCTCAAGTGATGATGATCAGCCAAAGATTGACGATGATCTGGATAAGGGCTGTCTGGTATTCTTGGGGTCATTATGATATGAATAGAGAGAACGTGAAATTCAAGCATCGTTATATTGAGATGCATTACAGGGGGAACAAGTAATCATGTCACAAGTTCAATCGGTTTATTTTAACCATGATGCTGGAGTCGATGATCTAGTATCTCTATTTATGTTATTACAGATGGAAAATGTGAAATTAACAGGGGTATCCGTTATTCCAGCAGATGGTTATTTGGAACCTGGTGCAGCAGCTAGTCGCAAAATTATCGACCGCTTTGGCAACTATGCACCAGAAGTCGCTCGTTCCAATTCACGCGGTAAAAATCCTTTTCCTGCGGCATGGCGTATGCATACGTTTTATGTAGACGCGTTACCGATTCTGAATGAATCCGGTACAATGGAAGCGCCACTGGCTGAATTGCCTGCTCACCGTCATATGATTCAACAATTGTTACAGACTGAAGGTAAAACAACATTGCTATTTACCGGGCCTCTGACCGATCTTGCTCGCGCTTTAGATGAAGCTCCCGAAATCGAAGACAAAATTGAAAAATTAGTCTGGATGGGTGGCGGATTTGCACATGGGAATGTAGATGAGCCTGAACATGATGGAAGTGCAGAATGGAATGTATTCTGGGACCCTGAAGCGGCACACCGGGTATGGCAAAGTAATATCGTGATTGATCTGGTTGCTTTGGAAAGTACGATCAAAGTGCCTTTAGATCTACATATCCGCAAACGCTGGTCAACTGATCGTCGTTATGAAGGTGTCGATTTCTTAGGTAACTGTTATGCTTGTTGTCCACCACTTGTACATATGGAGAACAATTCAACGTATTATTTCTGGGATGTACTGACAACATTATCGATCGGTCGTCCAGATATTGTACAGAAAAAAGTAGTCAATTGCGTGGTCATTCCAGATGGCCCGTCACAAGGTAGAACGGTAGAACAAGCAGATGGTCGTCCGGTGAATTTTGTGTATGATACGAATCCGACGGCGTTTTTTGATTATATGATCGAACTTGCCAAGAAATCAGCACCGGCTCGTTACTAATATAACTGATCTGTAAAGTAGTTGTTCCGTATAGCAAGAAACCTATTTTCAGATCAAATAAATACAAAATGGTATACGATCCGTCTGTCCAAACCTATATACTAGGTCAACCACAGACGGATTTTTGATTATATTGAATAATTTGTATGATAGATAAAGAGAAGATAGATTAGATGATTATAAGTATGCAGGAGGTCTATTTATGTACGTGATTGCAAATATCGGCAAGTTTACTGCATTGCCACCAATTGCTTTACATATATACAATAAGGATATGTTTGCTTTGGAGCAATCGTTAACAGAAGGTTGGGATATTGAAGAGCCTTTTGTTTTAAGCGAACATACTACAATTACTCCGTTAGATATGGCAATCAGGTTAGAACACGATAAAGTAGTACATTGGTTAGTGGAGCATGGGGTAAATTTGAATACCAAAGATAATCCTGCTTTCTTATTAGCAGTACGATACGGGGAAGAACCACTGATTCGGTATTTGTATGAGCATGGTGCGCAGATTAATCGATTGAACAGAGTTAAATCAAGTGCTTATGATACCGCTTATTTTGGCAAAAAAAAGAATATAGCGCTTGTCTATGAATTGGGATTAGATATCCAAAAATATGGAGGATCTGTTTTGCGTAAAGCAGTAGCAAATCATGATCTACAAACGATTGATTTCTTGTTAGATCATGGGGTAGATATCAATTACAATAAGCCAGATATGGTCTATCCGTATAATGCGACTCCACTTACTGTAGCTACCCGTAATGAAAATGTGGCAATGGTAGAGTATTTGATTCAGCGTGGAGCAGATGTCACGATAGCTGAAAAAAATGGAGAACGTGCATACACCATAGCGGTTATTAATAAAAATGAATCATTAGCACAACTGTTAAAAAGTCTAGAGCCTGCTGCATTTCATAACGAACAAAACAAATTATATACCTTGCAAAGTTACAAACTTCCTAAAGCATTAATCGACTTTCTAAGTACAAGCGAGCGTATACTACAGTGGATAGATTCAGACCAGCAAACACATCACATTGAATTTTTGTCTTTACTGGATACAGTAGAGATGAAGGTTGGGCGACAGCGATATCTACGACTGTCCGCAGAGATTAATCTATATTCGGATCTATGTATTGTCTGGAATCCGACTAAAAAAGTCATCGGTTGTTATGATGAAGAACATCTAATGTATACCACTTTGGGTACATGGTCAGATTTTAGTTATGATCCCGGCAAGTGTATGGATTCAGTAGTATAGATCATCAAGGAGACTATTTATGAGAACAAAAGAACAGTATATAGAGCAGTTACGTTCTTTATTACAACGTACTTCGTTACAGGAAGAAGAATATCTGGATTATATTACGAATCCGTTTGTACAATTTTTTCAAGATGACTTTGTTCCTTTTGTAGAGCTAACCGCTACCGGATATCGGTTGAAAATGTATGAACGGGGTCAAACAGTTTTTACCAAAATGATCTATGATGAAGAAGCGATGCTGTACTGGATTTTAGCCTATACAATAGAAATCGTAACGCATATTCATTTGCTTCGGAAATATGGAGTCGATAACAAAACGTCTTTTCTCACCTATGATGATGATCTGACTCAAGAATGGCATACAGATCAGACGAGTATATTCGATGCGATTGGTGGCATCTATGCACAATGGTGGCATGAGACAGGAAAAAGAGCAGAAATTGAAGCTCAATAAAACGGACGATTTGGAATATACTTACACGCAATGTTCGCTTATAGAACAAAATTTATTTTAAAAGTCGTAATTATGTTGCTCCATTCTATTAATTTATGTATAATAACGAGGTCGGACGAACTCAATGTACGACATTTACCAGTGAAGGTGATAAGATGAATCTTCTGGATCACAATGAGTCCAAAAAGAAAATGGCACAGTTATATAACGAAGTATCCAAAGAACTATTTGGCTATGGAACGACGTTGCTACGAGTTTCGGTCGAAGATCATATTATTACGTTTCAAGCGAGACACCGACGTTCTCCGCGGTCGGCGGCATTGGAAGGCGAAGACCCTGCACTCAAGCAGGAAGTCGATTTTCGTTTATCCACCGTCTATAAGCGTAAATTTCGTGAAAAGTTAGAGCAGGAATTACAATTGAATATTGAAGCTATTTTGCGCGATTATGATGCGCCTACCCAATGGGCTTTTACCAATGTGGTACTGGCGGAGAATCAATAACACAAGCTGGTTTCAACTAACACGCCAACCTGACTGGCGGATTTCCTTTTTTGATCTATCTCAAAAGGTGACCGGATACAGATCAGTTTGTAACGGGTACCGCTTTGCTTTGTTTATCGAAGAAAAGTGTTCTTGTTCTTACAAGGATACTTTTCTTTTTTGTTTGTTTACAGGTAATTGTTGCAACATTGTTATTCAGAATCAACCATTTGAGAGGGGAAACCAAACATGAGTAAAAAGTGGATGAGTGGATTACTGGCATTAACATTAGCAGGTGTAGGGCTTGCAGGTTGTGGAACAACGATTGATCAGAACGGTAATACAAGCACAGGTGGTAGTGCAGATGGACAAAAAGAACTGGTTATCTCGACATGGGGATTTTCCGAAGATTTTCTACAAGAATCGGTCTTCCAACCGTTTGAAAAAGAACATAATGTCAAAATCGTACTCGAAACAGGCAACAATGCAGAACGGTTAAACAAAATTCGTCAGGGCAGTACCAATGTGGATCTTATCTACCTCTCTGATTATTATGCACAACAAGCGATAGACGATAATTTACTAGAACCGATTGATCGTACAAAATTAACGAATTTAGATCACATTTACGATATTGCCAAAGCTCCAAATGGCGAAAAATATGGACCGGCTTATACAGTAGCCCAGCTTGGTATCGCTTATAATCCAGCTTTGGTTAGTGGTGAAGTAACATCATGGAGCGATCTATGGAAGCCTGAATTTGCCAATAATGTAACGATGCCAGCGATTACAGCAACGGCAGGCCCGATGATGATCGATGCGGCTTCGCGTGTAGCAGGCAACAAAGAATTTAACGAAGATGCAGCATTTACTCAATTGAAAACATTAGACCCGAGTGTGGTCAAATACTATAGCCAAACGTCAGAATACGTGAATATGATCGGACAAGAAGAGATTGCCGGTGGCCCGATCATGGAAATGTATTTCAAAGATATTCAAGCTGCTGTACCGGGTGCGAAGTTCGTCACTCCATCAGAAGGCGCATATGCGGTTATTAATACCGTTAACATTGTAAAGGGTAGCGATAACAAAGAACTGGCTGAAGAATTTATCGACTGGCAGTTAAGCAAAGAAGTACAAGAGAAATCTGCGAAAGCCAAAGTCGATTCTCCTGTTAATAAAGATGTGGTACTGACAGACGAAGAAGCACAAGGGATTACGTATGGTGCAGATATTATTGAAAATCTGCGTAAGTTAGATATGGAATTTGTAAATAAAAATATGCCAGCATGGACAGATCGTTGGAACCGCGAAATCGGGGGTTAAGCTCGAACCAAGTACGTTCTGTACAATCACATGTTGAAGGTCGAAGGAGGATGTACTGTGAGTGGATTGCAACGGAAAGTCATTATGGATGTCGATACAGGGATCGATGATGCGCTTGGTATTATGCTAGCTGTAGGTAGTGGCAGTTGCGATATTCTAGGGATTACGACTGTGAATGGTAATGTATCAATGCAACAAGCAACGATCAATACATTCAAAATTCTACAGTTGATCGACCGTACCGATATTCCTGTTTTTGCAGGAGCAGATACTCCGTTAGTTCGTGAGCCTAGATTTGAACATTCGGTTCATGGCAATGATGGGATCGGTGGCGCATTAACCGAGATGCAAGTAGATCAGCAGGTACAACCTCAAGCTGCGCACGAATTTATGATTGAGCAAATTATGAACTATCCCGGTGAGATCACGTTGATTCTCACAGCACCACTGACCAATCTAGCCTTGGCGATTCAACAACAACCGGAAATTGTCGCTAACGTCAAAGAAATCATTATTATGGGTGGAGCCGTCAATGAATACGGCAATATCACACCAACCGCTGAATACAATATGTATGTCGATCCTGAAGCCGCCAAGCAAGTATTACGTGCAGGCTTCGCCCATCTGGTACTTGTACCATTAGATGTGACACGCAAAGTGCTACTAAACAATAATCATCTTGGTGCGCTAAACCGTACGGCTCAACCTGAAATCGCAGGGTATGTACGTCAGAGTACATCAGCGTATATGGAGCGCTACGAACAACGTAATGGCGTCAAAGCATGTGCAATGCACGACCCACTTGCTGTAGCCGCCGCTCTCTATCCAGACGTGATCAGCACAACCTTATACCACGTCGATGTCGAGACCAATAGTGATTTATGCGACGGACAAACTGTATGCGATTTTCAAAATCGTCTGGGCAAACAACCTAACGTACAAGTCGCTTTAACTGTCGATCATATCGCTTTTTTTAACATCTTTTTAGAATCACTTAGTAAGCTTAAAGTAACTTCAAAGCAACTGAATCTGTAGTAAGTGTAGAACTAGAAGCATGAAAGATAAATCAGACTAACTAAATATCATCACAATAGATTTTTAAAAGTAACATTGCTTTTATACTGCTACTCCAACCCTTAACGCGACTATTCTGTATCCCTCGCATGATCTAAAATCGTGCGCTTAGTCATTTTGTAATTAAGCAATCCTTTTACCGAAAAAAATAGACTGATATTTTAAAAATTACAGAATTAAAAAATCATAATTAAGATATTTTGATGCGTATTTAAGATTTTAATTGTACTAAACAAATCCAATCGTTGCTGTCTCCTCCAAGCGGAGAAAACAGAATATTCTGAAAGAGCGAAGCGCTCGCCTTTGTAGTCGACTCCTTACCGCAAAGCGGTTAATCAAAGGAGCCGATTACAACAAGCGACGGTAAGAATATCCTGTTTTCGCAGCGACATTCACTAGAGCAAACCTAACTATATCTATCTTTCAAAGTTAATCTTATGAAAACATTCTTTTAAAAAGTAATACCAATTGCGCTGTCCCTAAGAATCACCTTAATTCTGCTCAGATAGGAGCGTATCCACCTATGAAAATCAATAAGATGTACTGGCTGCTCCTACCCGGGCTGCTGTTCCTTACCGTATTTATGCTAATCCCAATTATTTTGACGATTGGCTCCACATTTGTGCAAGAAGGCAAGCCTACTCTGGAAGGGTATCTGTACTTTTTTAGAGATGCGTATTTCAATCGGATTCTACTGACTACGCTACGAGTCAGTGTATTTACAACAGTGATCTGTATTGCGCTTGGTTATCCGGTGGCTTACTACATTTCACGCTTGGGCACACGGAAAAAAGGGATTTTGCTAGCATTATCTATTTTCCCATTGTTGACCAGCCCTGTTGTGCGCTCGTTTAGCTGGATGATTATTTTGGGACGTAAAGGTCTGGTAAATAATGCACTGGTGGCGACAGGCATTGTCGATAAGCCGATAGAAATTTTGTATACACCAATAGCGATGATTATCGGACTGGTACATCTGTTTTTACCATTGATCATTATTACGCTTGTCGGTGTAATGGAAAATGTAGATAGTGAACTGATTCGTGCAGCAGAAAGTCTGGGTGCTTCTCGGTTTACCGCGTTGCGTAAAGTGCTGTTTCCATTAACGATTCCGGGTCTGATTATCGGAAGTGTACTTGTATTTGTCGGTAGTCTGACCGCCTATACCACGCCAGCTTTGCTTGGAGGCAAAGAACGGGTGATCTCTACATTTCTGTATCAGAATGCGATGACGTTGAATGATTGGTATCTGGCTTCAGTGATTGCGACGATTATGATTGTGATTACGCTGGTTGTTGTAGGACTGATGAACAAAGTAGCTACGAAATTGAATCCGAAGGGGTGAGACGAAGATGAAAGAAAAACATTACGGGC
This sequence comes from Paenibacillus nicotianae, assembly GCF_042681745.1. Lineage (NCBI taxonomy): Bacteria > Bacillati > Bacillota > Bacilli > Caryophanales > Paenibacillaceae > Paenibacillus > Paenibacillus nicotianae. Next base: position 473,781 of record NZ_JBHUGF010000011.1, read on the forward strand.
TGGCGATATTTAGCACGTTAGTCTTTATTTTTCTGCTAGGGCCACTGGTGATCATCTCGGTCACCTCATTCGGGCCGGGTACAGTATTGAAATTCCCACCGGATGGATTTTCACTCAAATGGTATCAAAATATATGGGCAGTCGATATGTTTCCGAAAACGTTTGTGACATCGATTATTATTTCGCTACTCGGTAATCTGCTTGCTTTGATTCTCGGCGTACCTGCGGCGTATGCGCTAAGTCGATATCATTTTCGCGGACGTGATTTGCTCAATGCGATCTTTTTATCACCGGTATTGATTCCGGGGATTGTGCTTGGTTTTACGATGCTCAAATATGTGTTGGTCATGTATCATTTGCCGATCTATACCGGGTTATTGGTCGGACATACAGTAATTATGTTGCCGTTTATTATTCGGGTGATTGGTTCCAGTCTATCGAACTTTGACTTCTCTATCGAAGAAGCGGCAGTCAGTCTTGGCGCAGGGCGGTTACAAGCTTTCTTTAGAGTGGTGTTACCGAATATCCGCTCAGGCATTATGGCAGCGGTATTAATCGCTTTTCTGGAGTCATTTAATAATGTTGATATCTCGGTATTTATGACAGGGCCGGGAATCAGTACATTGCCGATTCAGATGTTGACGTATGTACAGAATTATTTTGATCCAACGATAGCCGCGATTTCGGTCGTATTGATGATATTAACCGGTCTATTGATGTTCGTGATTGAGCGTCTGATGGGTGGACTAGCTTACTTTACCAAACGATAAGGGGAGGCATACGACGATGACATTACTCAGCTTAGAACAGGTATCGGTGGCGTATGATAACCACCTGATTTTGGAGAATTTCGATCTCAAATTAGAAGAAGGCAAATTACTCTCATTACTCGGCCCAAGCGGCTGTGGCAAAACAACCACATTGCGTCTGATTGCAGGTTTTTTGGAAGCTAAAGGTGGCAAATTTATGTTCGATGGGCGAGATTATACGAATCTACCTGTGAACAAACGTAATTTCGGATTTGTGTTTCAAAGTTATGCGTTATTTCCGCATTTATCGGTTTACGATAATGTAGCGTTCGGCTTACGTTTGCGTAAAGTGAAAGAAGCGCAGGTGAAAGAGAAAGTATTGCGGATGCTGGATATTGTCAGTCTGAACGGTTTTGAAAAGCGGTTCCCACAAGAATTATCCGGTGGACAACGTCAACGTGTAGCGATTGCCCGCGCACTGGTAATTGAACCTGATCTGCTACTATTCGATGAGCCGTTAAGTAATCTGGATGCCAATTTAAGAGTGACAATGCGTGTAGAGATTCGCCGTTTACAACAAGAATTAGGAATGACTGCGGTGTATGTCTCTCACGATCAGGAAGAATGTTTTTCGATCTCGGATCAAGTAGCAATTATGAACGCTGGCAAAATCGAGCAATTAGGCGCACCGACAGAGATTTACCAGTATCCCAAAACCGAATATGTGGCTCGTTTTATCGGGTTTAATAACTTTTTGGTATTTGATGGTACACGCCAAGGGAATACAGGTGTAGAGTGGACAATTGGCGATTATGGATTTGCTGTGCAATTACAGACAGGACAATCCACAGCGGACACGTACAAAGGCGCAATTCGTCCAGAAGACTTACGTATTACGCGGTTAGATGAATTGACTGATCTGCAAAAGTCTTTGTCTAATCAAGTGCCAGGAACGGTCAAAGTGAGTACGTATCTAGGACGTAGTTATCAATTTGAAGTACAGACAGCACTGGGAGCATTTACAGTGAATCAAGAAATGGATATCCCGATCGCACCGGGTCAACAGGTGATGATTACTTTTCCAGCGGATAAGATTGTGATGGTGGGACAATGAGTAGTGTAAATACATCCACGACCTACAGTCATGAAGCCAATACATCCACATTGCCGCCTATCGCTGTTGATCTATTGATCACCAATGTGCAGGTCTACAATAGCTATTATAAAAAATTTCGTACAGGCGATGTAGCAGTCAAAGGAGAACAATTTCTATATATCGGTCAACAAAGTAGTGATCGGTTTGATGCTAAGCAGATCATCGAAGGCAATAGACGATATATGATTCCCGGTCTGATCGATATTCATTTGCATATTGAAAGTTCAATGGTTACGCCTGCAACGTTCTCTCACGGGATTCTGCGCCGTGGAGTGACGACGATTGTACCGGAACCGCATGAAATGGCAAATGTATTCGGACTGGAAGGGGTCAAAGAAATGATCGCCGCCAGTCAAGAGGTGACCTGCGATATGATGTACAGTATTCCTAGCTCTGTACCCGCAACACCGCTTGAAACAACAGGCGGTTCTATCGAGATTGCGGATATTGACGAGTTGATGCGCACCGAGTCGATTATTTGTCTGGGCGAAATTATGAACTATGTCGATGTGATACGTGATCCTGAATGTAAAACCAATCAGATTTTGCGTCATATGAAGACCCATTATCCTCATCTTGTGATTGAAGGGCATACGCCCAAATTACTTGATCTGGATCTTCATCAATTGATCACAGCAGGTATCGATTCTGATCATACCCATCAGAGTATCGAAGGAATGACTGAACGTATCGCAGCAGGAATGTTTATTGAACTGCAAGAGAAATCGATGACACCGGAAATTATCGATTATATGATTGAGCACGATGTAGCAGAGCATTTTTGCTTTGTAACAGATGATGTGATGACAGATAGTCTTGCGTGGCGTGGGCATCTGGATTATATCGTTCGTAAAGCGATCCAGATGGGGATGACACCTGAAGCAGCTATCTATGCAGCTACATTTACCCCTGCACGACGGATGAATATGAGTGATCGTGGAGCAATCGCACCTGGTAAGTTAGCCGATTTTATTTTGCTAACCGATATTGAGAAGTTCCAGATTGATGAAGTGTACAAAAAAGGATTGTGTGTATATCAGCAAGATCAGCTCTATGTACAAGAAGCTTCACTACCACAATTTCCAGCCCACTTTTATCAGAGTGTAAAGTTAGAATTACTGAACGAGCAACATTTTCAAGTAACTACCGAGAAAACTGACGGTCTGTATGAATGTCGGGTCATGATGGTCAAAGACGGATCGACCTTTACCGAAGAACGTCTAACTGATGTGAGTGTGCGTAATCAACAGTTGAAGTGGGAAGAAAGCGGATATGGATTGATTGCTACTTTTGAGCGCTATGGAAAAAATGGGAACTACGCGCATGGTCTAATTGGCGGTGATACGATTACACGCGGTGCGATAGCGACAACCTATTCCCATGACAATCATAACTTGCTTGTCGTCGGTCGTAATCCACAAGATATGGCGATAGCAGCCAATGAAGTCATTAGCAAGCAGGGCGGCTTCTGTGTTGTTTTAGACGGCAAAGTGATCGCGTCCCTTCATTTGCCTGTAGGTGGTATTTTAACAGAAGCTCCGCTAGAAGAAACAGCAGTTGCTGTTGATCAACTGGTGACCGCGATGCGTGAGTTAGGATACAAACATTACAATCCGATTATGTCGATCAGTACACATTCACTACCCGTTAGCCCTGCACTCAAAATTACCGATTATGGTCTGATTGATGTCAATCAGGGGAAAGTGGTTCCTTTATTTACCGGTGTAACTAAAGATATACCTAATATATCATTTTAAAAACAAAGAATATTCGATAATCAGCCTATACTCAAAATTAAAAAAGTGGATGCTAAAAAATGATGTACTCAACAGATATACTAAAACTACGCTAAAAAATATAAAAGCCGTTTCCCCAAAGTTACTGGAGAAACGGCTTTTTGATGTTGCTCAACATCAATTTTTTATAAATGTATATTTAGAAGAAAAGCTGTCATTGTTATGGTAAAACGTTAAAATGATTGATTTTACGATTCGTTCTCATCTAATTCTTCAGGTTCAACTACTTTTTTGACGATCTCAAGCTTGCGATAACGACGAGCGCTACGACGCAATACTTTGAATGTCAGATCCTCAAATTCATAGACCGCTCCAATGGCTAGATCAGGACGTTGACCGTATAACCAACCGCTGATTGTATCCAACTCTTCATCATCCAGATCTGTACCTAGCAGATCGTTAACACGATTGATAAATACTTTACCATCAACAATTAGATGATGTGGTGCAATCTGTTGAATTTCGTCTTCTTCATCAGCATCGAATTCATCACGAATCTCGCCTACGATCTCTTCCAAAATGTCTTCGATCGTAATCATACCGGATGTACCACCGTATTCATCGACCAGAATCGCAATATGAGTACCTTCGCGTTGCATCCGTTTGAGCAGATGTTTTACAGGAGTAGTCTCAGATAAAGACATCACCGGATGGATTAAAGGAGCCACATTCAAATCCGGTGTTTCCTCAGCAGCCAGAAAGAATTGCTTCGTATTAATCATCCCGATAATATTATCTTTACTTCCTTCTGCAACCGGGAAACGGGTATATTGCTCTTTACGAATAATCATCCGGTTTTCCTCAGGAGACTTTTCGGTAAATAAGCACACCATATCTGTACGCGGAACCATAAGTTCTTTGGCAAGCATTTCATCAAAAGCAAAAATACGACTAACATAACCATATTCACTTTGATTGATTTTGCCACTTTCGTAGCTTTCATTCAAAATAATATGCAATTCTTCTTCCGAATGAGCTTCTTCATGTTCACTTGCAGGTTGTAGACCAATTAAGCGAGTCAAGAAGTTAGCTGATCCATTCAAAACAAAAATAAAAGGATACATGATACGGTTAAACCAGATAATCGGACGAGCTGTATACAATGTCACCAGCTCTGCTTTACGTAAAGCCACTGTCTTCGGTGTTAATTCGCCGACAACCACGTGGAAATAAGTAACCAAAATCAGTGCAATCGCATAAGACAAAATATGACTTAGTGATTCAGGTACGCCTACATTAGCGAACAGCGGAGATAACATATATTCCACTGTAGGCTCTCCCAACATACCTAGTCCTAATGCAGTGATCGTAATCCCCAATTGACAGGTCGATAAATAGCCGTCCAGATTAGAAATGACTTCTTTGGCATAACGAGCATTTTTATTTCCTTCAGCGATCAACTGATCGATCCGACTACCTCGTACTTTCACAATCGCAAATTCCACCACAACAAAAAAAGCAGTAAACACAATCAAAATAACAAATAACGTTAAATTAAGCCCTATATTAATACTGTCAGACAACAAACTCTCTCCCTTCATGCGTGCCGATCCTACAAGGGTCAGCATCCGCGATCCATTAATGTGAATGAGTCACACTTACCATCAGCAAGTGTGTTATACATGATTAAGGTCGTACGGAAGCCATATCCATATAATTGGATCGGTACTTGAGCGCTGCTAGCAACAAGCGCTTGAGCAAGAGAGGAATAACAGAAAGAAGATGAGTGGGACAGAAGAATCTATTCACATACCGAATCAGAATTGCAAAGTAAGCAGCCAGTGTCATCACTGGTGGTAATGTCGGTACATTAGAACCGCCATCTACATTACCAGCATATCGCGCTGATCCATATGTCATTTTGCCTGGATAGATTCCAGTCGTGACTGCAAAGTCGTAATCTTCTTCATCTGCTGATTGAAATGGCATACAGAACAACAGCATGATTAGACTCATCAGTACAGCACTCATCATTCGCCTTCGCGCGGGTAAAGTATCCAAGTAGCATCTCCCATTTGAATAGGACGGACAAGCCGCCCTCATTTATAGTTATATATATTCATATTATTACAAATATATTAACTCTGAATATCGAATATTGAATCAGCATCTATATCTGTTACACGCCACAACTTTTCGTTTAGCGAGTAAGCAAAATAAAGAAAATAATAGCAAGTGCAAAACGGTAGTACGCAAATACATAAAGCGGAAGACGTTTAAGCAAATTTAAGAATGTTTTGATAGCTACAAGCGCTACAAGGAAAGCCGCGATAAATCCAGCAGCGAAAAATCCAAAATCATCCATACTTAGATACTGAGCACTTTTGACCAGATCTAATCCTGTTGCTCCGAACATCACAGGTACAGACACAAGGAATGTAAATTCAGCAGCGGCTGTATGGGATATTCCAAGTAATAGTCCACCGGAGATCGTAGAACCTGAACGAGAGAATCCTGGCCATAGAGCAAGACACTGGAACAATCCTACGCCAAATGCCTGCTTGTATGTAATATCATCAACCGTCATATTACCCGCTGAGCGACCTTTACGCCATTCGGCATAGATCATTAGCAAACCACCGACAACAAGGCTGTAGACTACCGTCATAGGGCCGAAAAGGTGAGCTTTAATGAAGTCATGCAAAACCAGTCCAACCACAACAGCAGGAAGCATCGCTAAAATAATATGCAAAATGTTTAGACGACGCTGAGGAGCAACGCCATTTTTACTTTTGAGACGACCGTTAAATAAATCAGGAATTGTCATCAAAATATCAATAAACTTACGCCAGTACAATACAACAACTGCAAGTACCGCTCCTAGCTGTACAACAATCTCAAATGTTTTGACCTGTTCTGCATTCTGATCAAGTCCCAGTAGATAACTGGTCAAAATCATATGCCCGGTACTGGATACAGGCAAGAACTCGGTCAAGCCTTCAATAATACCCATAATAATCGCTGAAATAATATCCACGAATGGACCTCCTTTTAATGTGAGCATAGTTATGAATGTAATTTACGCTTACTCCATAGTATGAGATAAGACAGCACTCCGTCAATTTGCTAGATAGCCTATGTTATTTCTGTGCATTTATGGCATCTTCAGAAAACTGAACGAAAAGAACTAGAGATGTAAAGGTTATTGATAAAGTAAGCGTTTGCTTGATAGGTAATAGACAAAAGGAGTGAAATATAAACTCGCAATTTGTCGATCATAAAAAATATTTTTTACAGATAACACTAGCCAAATCGCACACCATCTGTTATGATTAATTCAGGAATTAGAATAAGTCTAAATTTAAAAATATAAAACGAAAAGAGGAATTATCTATGACATCTCTACAAAACACTTCTACTACAACTGAGACTACACAAACAACTGCATTATATAACGCTTTGAATGTACAAATTGCAAACTGGTCTTTGCTTTATACTAAACTTCACAATTTCCACTGGTACGTCAAAGGTGAAAACTTCTTTACATTACATGCTAAATTTGAAGAATTATATGATCAAGCTACTGTATATATGGACGATATTGCTGAACGTTTGCTTGCAATCGGTGGTCAACCTGTCGCTACACTTCGTGAGCAATTGGAATTGTCTACATTGCTTGAAGCAACAGGCACAGAGCAAGCGAACCAAATGGTAAGTTCACTGGTAGAAGATATTGCAACCGTATCTACCGAATTAACAGAAACGATCGTGCTTGCAGAGCAAGTCAGTGACCAACCGACTGCTGATCTATTGATCGGTATTCGCGGCGAAATTGAAAAAGCAGCATGGATGTTGAACGCTTATCTTGGTCGTTAAGATCATCTTCTATCTATTGTAATTATTCCATCAATATTATTCATAATATTGTCTTATCTTGAAGCCCTTCAGACTATTATCTGGAGGGCTTTTGCTGTCGATAAAATAGAAAGTAATAGATAAAGCTTACAGTTAATCATACTGTCCCTTTTACAAGATAAAATTGTTTGTATAATTCAGTCATCCAAATGTAATATGGATACGTATTTTAGAGTGTACCCGCTATTTATGGAACGATATGGAAAGTCTCTCAGCCCTTATACAGCAAGGATGTGCACGTTCTGTGACAATTGTGTCATAAGACTGCCGAAGCGTTGTGTTGTACCGTATAATATGGACAATCCTAATAACGATAAGCAGACCAATCAGGCGGGCTCCCACCAGAGCGTCGTCTGTTTTTATATGGTAGTAGAAGTGATTGTAATTGATAAGATAAAATGAGGTGGAATACATGGCCATTACACATCCGCTAGTACAGGAAGCAACATTATTTTTGCGCCAATGTTATCAAGAACTTGGCAAAAGTGAAGAAGAGCTAGAAGCACGTCTACAACAGGTAGAGTGTGATATTCAAAACAATGGCAGTTATGAACATACATTTGAAGAATTAGAGCATGGAGCTAAGATGGCATGGCGTAATAGCAATCGCTGTATTGGACGTTTATTTTGGGATAATCTCAAAGTACGCGATCAACGTCATATTCAAGGCACAGAGCAGATCGCAGACTCTTTACTTGAGCATATCCGATATGCTACAAATGGAGGTAAAGTTCGTCCGACGATCACTATTTTTAGACCGCGTGCGATTGACGGATCAGAGCTAAGAATTTGGAATCATCAATTGATTCGTTATGCAGGTTATCAGACGGAAGACGGTATCGTTGGTGATCCTGCTTCACTTGATTTTACGCAATTTTGTGAAAAGTTAGGTTGGAGTGGGGCAGGAACTTCGTTTGATGTGCTTCCTTTGGTGATTAGTGAATATAATGGTGCACCACGTTGGTTTGAGATTCCGCAAGCTGATATCATGGAAGTACCGATGATCCATCCTGATTTTCCGGGATTTACAGAAATGGAATTAAAGTGGTACGCTGTTCCCATCGTTTCTGAAATGCGCTTAAATATTGGCGGTATTCATTATACAGCAGCCCCTTTCAATGGCTGGTATATGGGTACAGAGATCGGTGCGCGTAACTTTGCAGATGAACAGCGATATAATTTGTTACCACAAATGGCAAAAATCATGGGACTCGATACCAGTAGCAAAGCCACATTATGGAAAGATCGTGCATTAGTGGAGCTGAATTTAGCGGTATTGTATTCGTTCAAAGAAGCAGGCGTTAGTATAGTCGATCATCATACAGCGGCTTCCCAATTTCAGCGCTTTGAAGAGCGAGAAGCAGAAGCCGGGCGAGCTGTAACAGGCAATTGGACATGGCTAATTCCGCCGATGTCGCCTGCGACTACGCATATTTTCCATCAATCGTATGATAATCGGGTTGTTACCCCTAATTTCTTTTATCAGGATAAACCATATGAACAGAAAGCTTCTGCTTCGCAAGGAGGCTGTCCGTTTCATTAACATGAGAGGAATATTATTTTGAATAAAATGGCAAGGCATATGAAGGGATTTGTTCATCCGGCACGCTTAATTCCATTAGGATTCGCAGGGATGATCTTGATCGGGACGATATTACTGAGTCTCCCGATAGCAGGTACAAATGGTCACAGCGTAGGGTTATTGAATGCTTTTTTCACTTCGACTTCGGCTGTCTGTGTGACAGGGCTTGCTGTTATCGATACAGGAGCGAGCTTTTCACTATTCGGTGAGCTGGTAATTATGGTACTGATCCAGATCGGTGGGCTTGGATTTATGACGTTCGGGGTGCTGTTTGCAGTATTACTAGGCAAGCAGATTGGTCTCAAGCATCGCTTAATGATTCAGCAAGCGACTAATGCTTTTTCTACACAGGGATTAGTAAAATTATCACTTAACATCTTTTTGATCGCTTTTGTACTTGAATTTGTGGCGATGATCACGTTAACGTTACACTGGGGGCCAACAATGGGTTGGGCACCTGCTCTGTATCAAGGTGCATTTTACGCGATCTCTTCTTTTAATAATGCAGGGTTCTCGTTATCTCCAGATAGCTTATCCAGTCATGTCGGTGATCCGGTAGTCAATACGGTCGTTATTTCACTATTTGTAATCGGTGGACTTGGATTTATTGTCGTGACCGATATATTACAAAAGCGCAGATGGCGCAGATTTTCATTAAATACGAAGCTTGTACTGATGACTTCAGCGATCGCCACCGTATTCGGGGTATTATTTGTACTTGTAGTGGAATGGGGCAATCCAGCCACACTTGGACATTTGAGTATCGCTGAGAAAATATGGGCATCGCTATTCCAAGGCGTTATGCCTCGTTCATCAGGTTATAATACGGTCGATATCGGTGGTCTGATGGCGGCAACACAATTTGTTTTTATTATTCTGATGTTTATTGGAGCTGCCAGTGGTTCAACCGGTGGCGGGATCAAAACGAATACGTTTGCGATTTTAATGCTTGCGCTTTACAGCGTAGTACGTGGTCGTAGTGAGATTCGTGCATTTCATCGTAGAATTAGCTTTGATACGGCATTCCGCGCACTGGCTGTTATTATGATCTCGCTCGGGATTGTGTTTACGATGACGATTTTACTGACACTGACCGAAAGTGGAACAGGCGCTCAATTTCTAAGTATTTTTTATGAAACTGTTTCTGCTTTTGGTACGGTAGGTTCGTCGATGGGCTTAACCCCTCATTTAACACCTGCTGGCAAAATCATCATTATTATTACAATGTATATCGGTCGTCTGGGCCCGCTTGCTCTAGCGTACGCACTCGCACAGAAAAACAAAGAAGCCAAGTTCAGTTACCCGGAAGAAAAGGTACTGATTGGCTGATGTTCTGTAGCACTGACTAATTAATTCTTTTTTCCAACCAATTCAATAATTTACTTAACGAATAAGTAAGAATAAAGTAGATGATTGAAGCGGTGATATAGGGCTCCCATACACGCATATATTGTCCACGCATACTGTTGGCATAATACATCAGTTCAGGAGCGGCAATAATAGCGACTAAGGAAGAGTCTTTAATCAGTACAATAAATTCATTACCAAAAGCAGGAATCATTCGCTTGATCGCTTGAGGCAAAATAATATAACGCATCGTTTGGCGGCGTGTCATCCCTAGAGATAACGCCGCTTCCGTTTGCCCTTTTTCGACAGATTGAATACCAGCGCGGAAAATCTCGGCAGTGTACGCGGCTGAATTAAGGGTCAATGCTACGATAGCCGCTAAAATCGGATCACTTCGATCTAACAGCAATGGAATTAATCCAAAATGCACCATAAGTACTTGTACCAATAACGGTGTGCCGCGGAAAAAGTTGATATAACAAGCTGTCGGTAAATGAAAGTAGGCTTTGGAAGACATGCGTCCAAATCCCATAATCAGACCAAGGATGGAACCGAAAAGAATCCCTGCAAATGAAATACCAATCGTTAATAAAGTTCCTTTTAATAAGATCGGGAGATAATAAGCGATAATATCGAATCTAAAGTCTGTCATGAAGAGTCCCTTCCTATTCAAAAAGGTTGTGATAACCGAGAAAGTATGCGCAATAGTTGGATAACGCATACTTTCTTTTTTTATAGTGATATATAGACTAACCGTGTATTTATAGACAGATCATGTTTAAGACGTACCTGCTTTGGTAATTTCCGCTTTTAGATTGGTCAGATCAGGCGCTGTGCCGAACCATTTTTGATAGATTTCAGCATATTTTCCATTTTCGATCACTGTTTGAATCGCAGGATCGATTTTGGCTTTGAGCTCACTATTTTTAGGGTAGATCAATCCATAGTATTCTGAATTGAAATTGGTATTATCTGTGATACCGACTAATTTGTTATTTGGATTGTTTTTGATATATTCGCGTACGACAGCAATATCGGCGACTACAGCATCTGCACCACCATTATCCAGTTCGAGCAAAGCTAATGTATTACTATCGAATTTTTTAAGATTAGTACTGTTTTGTCCCATGATTTTGGACATCAAAATATCCGCAGTAGTTCCGTTTTGCACAGCGACCGTTTTGTCTTTCAGATCGGTTGCACTTTTGATCGGGCTTCCTTCTTTGACCATAATCATATTAGTCGATTCAAAATAAGGGATAGAGAAGGAGTACGTTTCTTTACGTTCATCGGTGATTGAGACAGCAGAGATACCTGCTTTGTACTCGGTTCCTTGTTTGACACTTTCCAGTAAAGTATCCCATCCAATATTAGTAACTTCGTATTTCACTCCAGCTTCTGCCATAACAGCCGCTAGAAAATCGATATCAAATCCTGACACTTTATCCAAATCCATAAATTCCATTGGAGCATATGAAGCATCTGTAGCTACTTTGATCGTCTCATCTCCTGTAGACGTTGCTGTGCCTGAATCGGTTGAAGCCGCAGGTACAGGGTCTTTTGCAGGCGGTGTACCGCAAGCAGCTAACATAATAACCATTATTAATGCGATCACAGGTAATAAATGAGTCTTTTTCAAATCATAACCCCCTATTAATTTACTTTATATGATAAGTATATTAACAATAATAATGTAATATCTCAATAAATAAATCATTAATTGTTATATAAAGTTACATTATAATAAAAAAATCTATTCTATCCTTTTTAGAAAATACAAATATTAACTAAAAAGAAAGAATAGATTACATGGGGATCGTATAATCAATCTATATTTTGAGATAAATGAAAAGGATAAATCACAACCTTCTATATCTGCTAATTAGCTAGTGGTGGTCGGTTGAAATACAACCTCTTCTACAGGCGTTACAGTAGCAAAGCGTTTATTCCATACGTTTTCATGATGCGCGATAATCTGATCGGCACGTAATACTTGACTATCCAGTGTACTTGTCCCGTTTTGGATAACAATATTGTGCTGATATCCTAGACTGTAAGCCGCTCGTAATGAGGTATCGATACAAAACTCAGTCTGTGCACCGGCGAAAATGATCTGTTCGATCTGATTGTTTTGAAGCCATGTCAATAGATCAGTCTTGTAAAAAGTATCCCATTTGGTTTTGCGGAATACAGGATCTTCTGACTGACGATCTAGCTTATGATGTATTTCCCATTCAGGTGTATCGACATATAAATCTTCACCTGCGGTATAACTGGTATGTTGAATAAAGATCACCGGACAATCGACCGTCCGAGCTTGGGCAATCAGTTGGTTAACCTTTTTGGTTAATTGATCACGCCCATACAGCGCATTTTCAGGTAGATCAAAAAAGATTTCTTGCATATCAATAATAAGTAATGCTTGTTTCATTCAGATTCCTCCGCTCTCTTGGGCATCATTTGCACTTATAGTATACCTTGAAAAGGATGTATATCGTATAAATCTCATTGGTATTTTATACAGAGTTATGGAACAATATAATACATACAGCAAGTGAATCTTTTATTTATAATCTAATAATCAAAAGGTGGATATAAGAATGAGTGAAGAACGTATCGAAATTAGCAAAAATGTATTGATCGATTGTCTTGGACTGAAAGCAGGTGAATCGCTGGTTGTGGTAGCAGACGATAGCCGTAAACATCTCGCTGAATCTCTGTATGAAGCAGGCAAGCGATTAGGAGCCGAATCGATGCTGATGGTAATGCAAGAGCGTAGCAAATCAGGAGAAGAACCACCAGCATCGATCGCTACAGCGATGATGAATGCTTCTGTAGCGATCTGCGTGACACGCTATTCGTTAACTCATACGGCTGCACGCAAACAAGCTGCTGCCGCAGGCACACGCGTTGCAACAATGCCGGGCATTACAGAAGATATGTTTACACATGGAGCGATTACAGCAGAGTATGGCAAAGTCAAAGAATTAACCGAACATGTGACGGGCTTACTTACAAAAGCATCGACAGTACGTATCGAAAAAGAAGGATACAGTCTATCGTTTTCTATAGAAGAACGTGAAGGTGTACCGAGCACTGGATTGTATCTGAATCCTGGGGAGTCGGGTAACTTACCTTCTGGAGAAGCATATATTGCTCCAATGGAAGGAACCGCTCAAGGTCAGATCGTTATTGATGGTTCGATCGCTGGCATAGGAGCATTAGATTCTCCATTATTACTTAATATTAGTGAAGGTCGTCTAGTCGCAGCAGAAGGGGATACTGGCGCTGAACTATTGCTAATGCTAGGTGATGGTGATGGACGCATATTAGGGGAATTTGGAATCGGGACTAATGACAAAGCACGTATTACAGGAATCGTATTAGAAGATGAAAAAGTATATGGGACGATCCATGTAGCTTTTGGTAGTAACAATACATTTGGTGGAACCGTTGCCGCTGGTGTACATATTGACGCTGTTGTCCAAAAGCCAGATGTGTATCTGGATGATATTCTCATTATGCGTGCTGGCGAATTGTTGGCATAATGTATCCTGAAAGAGCGCTATTTCTTTGATGTATCCAAAGAAATAGTGCTACTTTTTTAGGTTAGATAATATCTTATAATAGAAAGTACAATATAGCCTATATATTGAAAATGCATAGAATAGCAACCATGATAAATACGGCGGTGAGCAAAATGAGAACAGTAGAAATCACAATCAAAGAGTTACTGAATATGCCTTTATTGCAAGAGGCGCAAGTGATAAGCGGAGCCAAAGGTGTAGAGCGATACGTAAAGCAAATTGATATGCTCGAAGAGCCTTATACTATAAAAGATTATGCCACAGGAGCATTGATCTTTATCCATGCTTATACGATTCAACAACAGCCTGAAGTGCTAACCACTATCATAGAGCAACTGTATACAAGTGAAGCTGTAGGAGTAATGATCAAATCTTCACAGAAAATAGATTCTATGATAGAAGAAGCTAGATTACAAAGTAATGCTTATGAATTACCCATCATTATGATACCGGAACATATTTCCTATATGGATATCACGTATGCCGCTATAGAGCAGACCTTATATCGACAAGAAAAATTACTACATCGGTCTGAAGAAGCTTATCGTACATTAACAGCAATGGTTCTTGAAAATATAGGTATCCAGGCTGTCAGTGATCATGTAGCAGGCTTATTAAAAGCCCCGGTGGCTATTATTGATCATAGTGAAGCCTTGATTGTCTCGTCTCCGATCGGTTGGGATTTTCGTCAGGCGCGTTATCCGGTACAGCGCAATATCAATATCGATCAGCGAAGTGTAGCTTATTTATTAATAGATAAAGAACAATGGAATGCGATGGAAGAAGTAGGGATTGAACAAGCACGATTAGTATTAGCTCTTGAATTGATGCGTAATAAAATTATCGAGGACACCGAAAATCGATTGCGTGGTAATTTTATTGATGAATTGATGACTCCTCCTGCACCACCCCGTCATGAAGTAGAACAACGTGGACAGCAATTAGGAATGAATCCTTTGCATTTATGGGAAGTGGCAGTGATTGAAGGAAGTGTAGCACCGGATGAAGAATGGATGACAAGGCTACTGTATCAAGAAGCGGCGAAGTATAATATTCGTCCTCATATCGAATTTCGTAGCAATCGAGCGATTTTGTTTTTGCCTACTCCTCAAGGGAAAGTGACTTCATCTATCGATACAGAACAGTCTTCGATTCCCTGGGCAACGATTGTATTATCCTGGTTAAATGATCAGGACGGCAAATTAGCAGGTTATCGCTCGGGGATTGGACGACCCAAAGCATTATGGGATATCCATGAAGGATTTAGTGAAGCACGTAATGCACTGACTATTTCGAGAAGATTAAGTGGAGAGACCGCTTTGACAGCGTACAAAGATATCGAAGTGTATCATTTACTACGCGGTACTATGGATGAAAAAGGATTTGGTCTATTGTTCGACCGTAAGCTTGGTAAGCTAAAACAGTATGATGAAGAACACACGACTGATTTATTACGTACCCTTTTTTTCTATCTGGAAAGCCGAAGTAGCTTAATCGAAACAGCCCGTCAATTATCTATTCATCGCAATTCTGTCAAATATCGGTTAGAACGTATTCGTGATATTACCGGATTCGATCTCAATGATGCTCATGAACAGTTTGTCTATCAGATGTGCTTGATATACTATTACCTACTAGAATATTCGGAATAATATAACAGGATGATACAATACAATACCCGTAGAAAAGACAGACAATGATCTATCTTTTTCTACGGGTATTTATATGAGTTGTATTTGATTTATGTCCAGGCAGAAGGGTCCCAGCGTAGATCAGAAGTGATCGGCATATCATGACTTACTTGTTCTAACAATGTATCGGCATCATCAGAGTAGACGAGACGACTTAACGAAGACGCTTCTGAAAATCCTTCATGTACTGTATGTTGGATCAATTGGAGCAGAGGTTCATAATAACGATTGATATTGTATAATCCTAGTGGCTTGTGATGAATCCCAATCTGTGACCAGCATAACACTTCAAATAATTCTTCCAGTGTACCAAGCCCACCTGGTAAAGCAATAAAAGCATCTGCCATTTCTTGCATCATCGCTTTGCGTTCATGCATACTATCGACTCGAATTAATTGTGTTAGTCCTTGATGTCCTCGTTCGCCATGTAGCAATCCGGCAGGCATTATCCCCGTAACTTTACCTCCTGCTTGTAAAGCAGCATCTGCCATAGCTCCCATCAATCCCAGTCGTGAACCTCCATAAATCAAATGAATCTGATGTTCAGCAATACGTTGACCTAACCATGAGGCATATTGCAAATAATCACTATTGTAACCTGTGCCTGAACCTGCAAATACACATATTGATCTCATAATATTCACTCCTTATGCAAGGTATACCTCTGTCTATTATATATACCCTTTATCAACACAATATAAGAAAAAGCCTTGAATGTATCCAAGGCTTTATTGTAAAAAAGATATCTTATTCACTTCTAGATAACAAAGTGTGTGTTATTGCGGATTATTCGTCCACAGACCAGCACTTTTCAGCAAGACACGAGAAGGTAATTTAAGTGCAGCTACAACCAATTCAGCCAAATCTTCCGGTTGCATCATGCGATCTTCGTCACCGATCGGTAGACCAGCATTTACAGCAAGTGGAGTATTTACAGTACTTGGTGTTAACGCAGTCACACGAATATTAAATTTGCGTACTTCTTGCATTAACGATTCAGTCATACCGAGTACAGCAAATTTAGAAGCGCAATAAGCGGAACCTGTAGCGAATCCACGTTCACCTGCGGTTGAAGCAATATTGATAATATCTCCGCTTTCTTGTGCGATCATACCTGGTAACAATTCATGAGTCACATAATACGTACCCATCAGGTTCACGCGTAGAATCTGTTCCCATTCTGCCGGGTCCATATCCACCATTTTGCCAAAGCTACCGATACCTGCATTGTTAATTAGAATATCTACACGTCCCAAAGAAGCCGCAAGCGAAGCAACCGCTTGACGTGCTTCTTCCGAGTTCCCGATATCTGCTGTCGCTGTAAATACTTGAATATCATAAGTAGAAGTCAATTCAGCTTTTAACTGTTCTAGATCAGAAGCTGTACGTGCAAGTAATCCTAATTGCACACCTTCTTTCGCAAGAGCTTCAGCAATCGCTTTACCGATTCCTTTACCTGCTCCTGTGATAATAGCTGTTTTATGATGAATATCCATAGATGAAATCCTCCCAAATAATCGTATGATAGATTGCGTACTTATTATACTCTTCTAGACACATACGGGCAAAATTAAACATATTACTTTTGAGAAAATGTAATAAAATCAGTTACAAATTCCGACAACTCCTATATACTGATATATTGTGGAATTTAATTCCTAGAAAGTGAAGGGATGCCTTTTGAATCAATACCATGTCCAGCTTGTTATCGAAAAGTTGCTACAGCGCGCGCATAGTAATGTACATGTTCTGACCAAAGAACATTTTCCAGGAGATCGTTCGGTAGGTGGAAAGTTCGGAATGAATAGCCGTACGATTACTTTATATATTCAGGAGATTCAGGAGCAGTGCACTGAATTATTTGGATCATTACAGTATATAGAGCAGTATTTTCAGATTATATTTGCTCACGAATTAGGTCATGCTCATGACCCAATGTTAGAGATGCTCGCGGATGAATTAGAACGCTGTTCGGATTCTTTACAATCTGCTCGTATTTCTTTACGGATCGAAGAAAATGCGTGGGAATATGCACGTGATCTATTACCAGAAGTAGAACCTTTTATTTTCCAGACGATTCTAGATCGTTCGCTTGAAGCGTATTATGATGCGTTGACTGTTCATCAGACGGGGAATATCGCATGATCTTATGGCTAACTTATTATCAACATACCATTATAAAAAGATAAATTAGAGACACGAACATGTGTACTGATTTATCTTTTTTTGTTACACTAAATGCAAATGAGGAGGTGTATTTATGAAGTTCAAAGATCAATCCAAGCGTCGTGTTATTTTGTTTATAGCGATGTCTTTAGATGGATATATAGCAGATGAACAAGGGAGTGTAGAGTGGTTAGAACAGATTGAAGGGGAAGGTGATAACGGGTATACCGATTTTATAGACCAGATCGATACAATTTTTATGGGTAGACATACATATGAAGTTATTCAAGGGTTTGATATGCCTTTTCCATATCAGGATAAGCAGTGTTATGTATTTTCTCGTTCATCTCAGCAGGCAGATGAGTATGTTACTCATATTCAAGAAGAATTAACATCATGGATACCACAGCAATTAGAACAATCAGGTAAGCATATCTGGTTAATGGGTGGCGGTCAGCTTGTTCATGAATTTTTGCAACATCATTGGATCGATGAAATGATGATTACGATAGCGCCTGTGATGTTAGGTGCAGGAATCCCCCTTTTCCGAGAAGGATTCCCGACCTCATCATGGGTATTGAAAGAAACGCGTTCCTATGGACAATTAGTCACACTACATTATATTAAGCCTGACTTGCTGTAACCGCTTGCTCCAGATCGGCGATAATATCTGCAATATGTTCTGTTCCTACCGACAAACGAATTAATTCTGGACGTACGCCCGCAGCCAGTTGTTGCTCTTCGGTCAACTGCTGATGGGTTGTACTGGCAGGATGAATAATAAGTGACTTGGAATCACCCACATTAGCTAGATGCGAAAATAATTGCACGTGCTCAATCAATTTCTGCCCAGCTTCAGCTCCACCACGAATTCCGAATGTTAGAATTGCTCCTTGACCTTTAGGCAAATATTTCTGCGCTAAATGATACGAAGGATGACTGGCTAGACCGGGATAGCTGACCCATTCGACTTGCGGATGTTGCTCTAGAAAAGCAGCCACTTGACTAGCATTTTCACTATGACGTTCCATCCGTAAATGGAGCGTTTCCAATCCTTGCAACAATAACCATGAGTTAAATGGAGCAATCGGAGCGCCTAGATCACGCATCAGTTGCACGCGAGCTTTGATAATATACGCAACTGCACCTACCGCTTCTGTGTACACCAATCCGTGGTAACTAGGATCAGGCTCTGTTAACCCTGGAAATTTACCATGGGCTGTCCAATCGAACTTCCCACTATCTACAATCACACCACCAATCGATGTACCATGACCTCCGATAAACTTGGTTGCTGAATGCACTACAATATCAGCTCCATGTTCAATCGGACGCAGTAAATAAGGGCTTGGAAATGTATTATCGACAATTAGTGGAATACCATGTTCATGTGCAATCGCAGCGACTGCTTCGATATCCAGTACATTACCAAGTGGATTGCCTACCGTTTCAGCATAGAGTGCTTTGGTATTTTCGGTAATCGCTGCTCGGAACGTCTCAGGATCATCCGAATCGACAAAAGTCACCTGGATACCAAGCTTCGGTAATGTATTTGCAAATAAATTATATGTACCTCCATAGATGCTAGCGGCAGATACAATATGATCGCCAGCGCTTGCAATATTAAGAATAGAGAAAGTGATTGCTGCTTGACCTGATGCGGTAGCCAATGCACCTGCACCGCCTTCGAGAGCAGCTATTCGTTGTTCAAATACATCTGTGGTTGGGTTCATCAGGCGAGTATAAATATTGCCGGATTCTTTCAGCGCAAATAGATCAGCCGCATGTTCACTATCACGGAATCCATAAGAAGACGTCTGATATAGCGGTACTGCTCTTGAAAAAGTAGTCGGATCGATTTCTTGTCCTGCATGAATAGCAAGTGTCTCGAATGAAAAAGGTTGATGTTCAGACATAAGCTCAAATCTCCTTTAATCAAATAGAATAGGTGAATAGAGGCTGTCGAATCAGAGGTGTTATTCATTCTCAATTTTACCTATTTTCGCATGATCTGATGTAATATTCAATCTTAATTTTATAATTCCTATAAAAATAGTATGAATTTATAAAGTGGTCATTGTTAAATAAAGTAGATAAACAATATACCAAAAAACCTCAACGATAATTGGCGAGTTTTTTTGGTATATGTCTATACGATAATCACAAGAGAATAATCAACAGCATAGATTGAATTAACGATTTACTTTTTTCAAAGCTTTAGTTGCCGGGCCTTCGATCACTTCACCATTATAAGCAAATCGTGCGCCATGACAAGGACAATCCCAAGAACGTTCAGCTTCATTCCAACCAACTTCACAACCCATATGGGTACACGTTGTATCGACCATGTGCAGTGCTCCTTGTGGATCACGATAAGCACCTGTACGCTTGCCATGATGCCAGATCACTCCGCCTTCATCATTGTCCAGATCATCTGCTTTGCGACGGTTAAAGTCTAATTTACCAGTAATCATTTCTTTAGCGACATTCGCATTTTGCACAACGGCTGTTTTGATTTTTGTCAAAAGCGGTTGTTTGCGAGACGGATTAAATAGTTCTGCATACCGGTTATCCCGACCCATAATCATATCGGTCATCATATGAGCAGCAAGTGTACCTGAAGTCATGCCCCATTTAGCAAAAGCAGTACCGACTAGAATATTCGGTTCATCTTCTGTGATATAACCGATACAAGGGATATCATCCAGCGAAAATAAATCTTGAGCAGACCAGCGATACGGAATTTCTTTAATTCCGAGTAACATTCCTACAAATTTCTCTAACCCTTCATAATGGGTAATCGTCTCATCTTCTTGCCCTGTTTTGTGACCATTACCACCAACGATTAGCATTTCTTGTCCATCGATTGTAGCCGAACGAAGAGAATGCTTCGGTTCATCGACACTCAGATACATTCCACCGGCAAAAGTCGTTTCTGCACGTACAGCTAATGTGTAAGAACGCTCAGCATGTAGACGAGCAAAGTAAAATCCGTTCTGATCTGTGACCGGATAATGTGATGCCGATACCACTTTGTCGCAAGTAATCCCAAATTCCTGATCTTGTATCAACAGACGTGGACGATCTCCTGATTCCACTTCTTCAATAATTGTATCTTCATAGACAGTACCGCCAAGTAACAAAAATTGTTGTAACAAGAATACAAGATATTGAAGAGGATGAAAGCGCGCTTGATCGGGCAAAGCAATGGCTCCTTTAATACTTAACGGAATAGGCAACGAATCGATCCATTCACCAGGAATTCCTAATTTACGGTAAGCATCCATTTCTTTTTCTAACTTTTTGAGTACCGAATCATCTGACTCTACATAAATATAAGATGTCTCTTGTTGCCAATCACAATCGATATTATTTTCTTCAACTAGACGACGCATATAGTGTAGTGCTTCTTGTGCACCTTCATAATAAAGAATCGCTTCTTCTTCGCTAAAATTGCTAATCAACTCATCATAGATCAGACCATGCTGTGAACTGACTTTGGCAGTGGTATATCCTGTTGTTCCGTCTAACACTTTGCCACTTTCTACTAACACTACTTTTTTGCCTTCTTGAGCAAGCAAATAAGCGGTTGTAATACCTGTGATACCTGCTCCTACAACCACGATCTCTGTATCTAATTCTCCTTGTAAAGCAGGAAAAGTAGGCAAGTCGACAGTAGCTCTCCACAAGGAAGATGGATATTCAGGTAGATTTTGAGGCGATAGATTTGGAGTTGTTTCTTCATGAGATGGTTCTTGCATAGTTGTCCTCCGTCCGATTCTGTAGTCAGAACCCCGTAATGTGTAATCGGTTATTTTCCATTTTCATTATTACCACCGTATGGGTAACACTAAGCGCCTAGTTATAGGTGATATAATGTATAAGCAGGAATTTCATGGTAAAATAGAATACTTCATCAACTATAAAGGAGAGATACATATGACTAAAGCAACGAAAAGTAGACCATCACGTGTAGTTGTACTAGGAAGTATCGCTTTATTATTAGCGATGATGACAGGGTGCCAACAAAGTAATTCTGCTGCACCAGCAACCAGTGAACAACCATCTACAACAGCTTCAACTTCAACCCAGACCACCGACAATACTAGCAATAACAATACAAATAGCACCTCGACAAGTTCCACAGCAGATACAACTACATTTACAGAAGAGCAAGTAGAGCAAGCTATCCAATTCGCTTCTAATTACAAAAAAGATCAATATACAGTAGGCGAGGAATACAAGAAAAACACTTCACTAGAAGAAATGATCGAACTAGAAATGAAGAAAAATGAATCTTATCTTACAGAAAAACAATTACAATATCAGACTGTATCCA
This sequence comes from Paenibacillus nicotianae, assembly GCF_042681745.1. Taxonomy (NCBI): domain Bacteria; kingdom Bacillati; phylum Bacillota; class Bacilli; order Caryophanales; family Paenibacillaceae; genus Paenibacillus; species Paenibacillus nicotianae. Next base: position 496,049 of record NZ_JBHUGF010000011.1, read on the forward strand.
GAACGCTCACTTTACCTATGCAGTTAGCTGTTAAAAAGCAAAGTACGTTAAGCCCTCAAGATCTAGAAATACACAAAAAAGAACCCCAAACGAAACAAGGAGTTCTGCAACTTTCTTATACGATGAAGATCGCTTTTGCGAACGGGGAACCAAGTATTCCTGTTGAGGGCGAATTACAATTACAGCCTACCGCAGATACATGGGAAGTTAGCTATGATGTGTTTAATCATAACGACTTATTTAACATTATCAAAGCCAAATCATAAAGCGTAAACACATTTGCCAAGATAGATCATAAATACAGTGATCGCTATTATTGGAGTAATTCTTTTAAAGTCTGTTGCCAGCGTTCCAGTACGTCATCTGCTTGATGAAGCTCAATCGTGATACCGGAAGTAAGGGTAGCATATTTGGCAGTATCTTCACGAATATGTTCAACGGTAGCAACAAATCGCGCTCTAGCGTATGTAGCATGTGGTAACGCTGGCAAAGGCATAAGCGATAAACGCAAAGCATACGATACCCCTTGCCAGACAAATGTCAATAATGCTTGCCCTGTGCGTGTAATATTGCCAGTAGTCGTTGTACCTTCCCATAGAGCGAGTCGGAGATGCTTGCTATCTGTAGCGATCACTTCGCCTACACTGACCATCGCTTGATGCGGATAACCATCTTCATTAACCGTAAGCAGAGGCATCGCCAATTGCTGTTTTTCATGTAATTGTTGTCCACTAAATAGTTCTAATAGTGTAGAAGAAAGAGTGACGGTATTCATACGTATTCACATCCGTTTCTAAAAAATAGGTTGCTATCAACTAGCGATCTATGTTAAAAATATATTAATTATACCCGAGTCTGTTGAACCTGTAATCTATGGGATAGAAGCAGGAAGATTCAACGACTTGAATAGGAGAAGGAGGTGAGGCAGGATGTTGTATTTCCCATTATCTATTACGCTTGAGCGCAGACCGCTTGGTAGCTGTAGTATTGTTCATTCATTTGGCGACGACGGGAGAAGTCTGTCCAAAAATGAATATCTTTATTATGGCGAAATGTCGCTCCTGCCTTTATCTCCAGACGGATACAGAGCGTAAGCTTGTCTAGATACGAAACGATGATTGATCGGTGCAACGGAAAGCACTTCCGGTACAATTACTTCGTATTTTCTAGCAAGCCACATGTAACACTCTATACCTGCTGGCATATAAAGCGTCTGCTCTGATGCAAGCAAAAACAGAGAAGTCGCTGGGACATTTCCCTGCGGCTTTTTTTGTGCTATTCATTATTCATCTTATGGATATCAAGCAGTCGCAAGGCAGAAGCGCATTTCCCTCTACTTTATACACTCAGAGGAGAATGAACAATATGTCTATTATGATCGCCTGTCAGCAGGTTCAACAATATTATGGTGCCGAGCATGTGTTAACGAATGTTACTTTTGAAATTCAGAGTGGAGCCAAAGTCGGTCTGATCGGAATGAATGGAGCAGGCAAAACAACGCTATTTCGTATTTTATCGGGTCAAGACAAACCTTTTCAAGGTGAAGTCCATATACAAAAAGGAGCCAGAGTGGGCTATCTGCAACAGATGCCTGTCTATGCTCCACATATTACAATCTTAGAAGTTCTGCAAGAAAGCTTTGTTCATCTCACCCAATTGCAAGAGCGAATGGAGCAATTAAGTATACAGATGTCAGACGAACATCTGGGAGAAGAGCAAATGCAACGTGTATTGCAACAGTACGGAGAAGCATTGGATACCTTCGAGCGTGGCGGTGGTTATGAAATGTCTGCTCGAATCGACCGGATAGCGAATGGGCTGGGGATTCCTACCGAACATTATGATCGCTTGTTCGAAGGACTATCTGGTGGAGAAAAGACCAAAGTCGGTCTTGCTAGATTGTTGCTGACCGATCCAGATATCTTATTATTAGATGAACCAACCAACCATCTGGATATGGATGCTGTCGTCTGGTTGGAGCAATTTATCAGCCAATCGACAGCAACGGTAGTCGTGATCTCGCATGATCGTTATTTTTTAGATAAAGTAGTCCATCAAATTGTAGAACTAGAGGACGGAGAAGCAACCGCGTACCCGATGAGCTATTCGGCATATCGAGACGAGAAACAGCGCCGGCTGGTCAGACAATTCGAAGATTATAAAGATCAGCAAAAAGAGATTAAACGCATCAAAGAGTCAATCAAACGTCTAATTGAGTGGGGCAACCGTTCCAATCCACCTAACCCATCATTCCACCGCAAAGCCGCTTCGATGCAGAAAGCATTAGATCGGATGGAAAAAGTTAAACGTCCGATCATGGATCGTGCGCAGATCGAATTGGATTTGAGACAGAAAGATCGTTCAGGAGATCGTGTATTGGTACTGGATCGAGTGAGTAAGCGTTATGGAGAAAAAGTACTGCTAGATCAAGCATCTGCGCTATTACGGTATGGGGAAAATGCTGCGATTATCGGTGGCAATGGAGCAGGCAAAACAACCTTATTACGCATGATACTAGAGCAAGAAGCCATCGATAGTGGCACATTGTCACTCGGATCGCGTACTGAAGTAGGTTATCTGGCACAAGAAGCTGCTCCACCTGATCTAGGGGAAACAGTACTGCAATGGTTCAAGCTGGCGGCGAAGATGGAAGAAGGCGAAGCTAGAGGACAGTTAGCGAAGTTCTTATTTTATGGATCAGACGTGTTCAAAAAAGTCTCCGGTCTATCCGGTGGCGAATGGAGCCGTCTCCGTCTAGCCATCCTTATGCACGAACGCCCGAATCTGCTGATTCTGGATGAACCGACCAACCATCTGGATATTTCTGCGCGAGAAGCACTGGAAGAAGCATTAGAAGAATTTCCAGGAACGATACTGACCGTATCGCATGATCGGTATTTTATTAATAGGATAGCTGGTCAGATTTGGAGTCTGGATGGTGGGGCATTGAGTGTGAATTTGGGGAATTATGAGGAATGGAAAGTAAAAAACTATAAATAGCAATTAATAAGAAAAGCTTTTAAATAATCTATCAATTTAAATTGATAGATCTTTAAAAGCTTTTATATAATACAAGATTAAATTTTACTACTATCCTCCTACTCCATGATCCGTTGTTTGGAACTGAGTATGAGATAAGCCAGAAGATATTAAAGTTACACTAGTTAAGCTCACTAGTAAGGTTATTGAAATCAATAATTTTTTCATTATTGCCAACTCCTTTCAACATAGTTTCATATTCAATTAATTGAGCAGGTTTCGCAAGATTTTTAGCTTTTTCTATTGAAGCTATAATATCTAATATTTTATTCTTATTGTATATCTTAATAGATAATTTTAAACTCTTTAATAAATTCTCAATAGCGTCATAATATTTAGATTTTTTAGCTAAATAAATAGCTAATTGATAATGAAAATTAATATATCTACTTATTATAATTGCTACTTTGCTATAAGAATTTTCTGACAAATTATCAAAATCAAGAGAATCTTTAAACTTTATTAGTAAATCATCAATATCAAAATTGTAGTCATTTGCAGCTTTTAAAATATTTGACATTGCAGATAAAATTTCATCTGGGTGTTTATCTAAAAAATTTACGTAATCATCAAGAACAGCTGTATTACCCATTAATACTTCAATAAGATACATATTAGCAGTAGCAAAATGTGAAAGTCTCAAAACTTCTTCTTTTCCATTATCGTCAAGAATTTTAAACCAACTTAAATCCATGTATTGTTCTATATAAGTTTTGGCTTCCTTATATTTCCCCTGATGTTCTAACGCTGCACCTTTAATTAAATACGATTGACCATAATATACTACTAAAGGCTTCTCTGTATCTAAAGACTCATAATTTTTAGTATCTTCTAATTTCTTTTCTTCAATAGCGTATACTGTCTTAATAACTGAACGTAATTCATCTGAAAATCTTTCCATAATACTCCAGTTTTGAAGAGTGTAATAAATTATAGCTAAATTTAAAAGACCATCTAAAATAAGGTTCTCAGGCAATCGGTCTCTAAATGGTTCAAAGCGGATTGCAGCTCTAAAATTATCTTCTGTATTTTCTCCAATTGAAGCTCTAAATACTCGATAGTGCGAAATAGCTAGTCGCTCAGAATGTTGATGTTTCTCATTTTCAATCACACATTCATAGAATGGCAACGACTCTTGTACCTTGCCTTCATCATACAATTCTTCAGCCAATCCAAAGATCGAAATCGTATTATTCAAATCCTCCATCAGACGATCAAGAACTTCTTTAATACAGTCATACCGACCAATCTCTGTACAACGCAATAAAAATGCTTTTATCCGACGCCAGTCTGCTTTTTCATTAATAAAACATTCGTCCACATAATACTCATACATCCAGCCTTCCGCATGACCCAAAGCTTCTGCCATTAAGTCTAACTGCCGAATAGAAATCGACTTTGGAGGATTACCATTCAAGATTCCGCTGATGATACCACGGTTGATTCCAGCCTGTTTACCGAAGCTGCTTAATGAATGTCCTTTTTGTCGAATTCCTTTTTCAATCTCAAGCCGTATGGTTGTGGTGTTGGTAATCATAACCGAACACACCCCTTTATGTTGAAAGTTTCCCGTTGTTGCGCCCCAGTAACCCCATGAAATTCAAATTTATTACATTATACATTACGCTTTGAACAAGGGTCAATTACTTTTAATTAAATCTTTAAAATTTAGGAATCACAAAAGACATAGTTACCATACAAGGGAAGTTATGGTTTCTATGTCTTATTGGGTACTCATTTTCCATTTTTAGAAATCAGTCGAAGCTTTTTAAATAGCTCAAGACAATCTAATATTCGGCTTTTGTTATATTTGGTTACAGTCGATTCCAGAGCTAGCAGAATTCTTTCAAGCTTATCGTCATATGTTCCTTTATTGCATTGATAAAGTGCTAATTGGTAATAAAGATTAATATAACGACTAACTCCTGTCTGCTCTGTATATTCAGTATATTGATTAATATATTGAATAAGATCATCAGGATAAATAATTTCACTAAATTTATTAATGACCAGATCAACGGTATAATTATGCATATTTGCAGCTTTAAGTGCCATATGCAAGCTTGCTAGCGTTTCTTTAGGATGTTTTTCCGTTAACTCAATATATTGATCTAATCTTGAAAAATCTCCTTGTAATAATTCAATGTTATGCCTATTGAAAATAGCAAACAGCTTAAATCGTTCTACTTCGTGAAGACCTGCTTCATCTAGACCTGGAAACCAACTTAAATCAGCAAACTCATTTATAAATAGAAGGGCTTCGTCGTATTTTGCTGTATACTCTTTGGCAACAAATTTCATAGAATACGAATGAGCATAATAATAGACTAAAGTAAATGGAGTATCTAAAGAGTTGAAAGTATTTTTCTTTTTTTGTTGTTTGATTATCATTTGAATTAAGGAAATCAATTCATCCGCATAGTGTTCGCCTAATATCCAATCTTGAGTACCATAACAAATAATAATAAGCTGTAATAGAGCGTCTATCGTCAAAGCTAAAGGAAGTTTGTCTCGATAAGGACTGAATTGTATAGCTAAAAGTAGATTGTTCTCAATATTTTTATCGATTGATTGTCTAAATATGCGATACTGACTAACAGCCATTCTTTCACTATATGATTGCCTTTCATGTTCTATAATACATTGGTAAAAGGGTAGCGCAGATAATGTTCTTCCTTCTTGAGTTAGATCTTCTGCAAATTCAAATATATTTGCAAGATATGATACGTCTTCCATTAAAAGATATAGTGTTTGTACAATTAATTTTTGATTTTCTAATTCTACACAACGAACTAGCAAAGAACGGACACGTCTCCAATTGGCTTTACCATCTTCAAAACATTCATTCATAAATTGCTCGTACAACCAGCCTTCTTCTTTTCCTAAGGCATGAGTCATTTGATCCAACTGTTTGATCGATATGGGTTTAGGAGGGTTTCCGTTCAGAGTCGCACTTAATATCCCTCGATTAATTCCTGATATTTTACTAAAATGGCTCAGTGAATGTCCTTGAAGATCAAGTTCCTTTTCTAATTCGTCCCGTACAGTTATTCGATGATTCATCGATTTCACCTCAGTTTATAGGTCAACGATATGAAGTTAAATAGTTAGCATAGTTCGTCAATTATTCTTTGTTTTCTCTAGGCATTTCACGTAATTTTTTAAATAACTCCAGACAATCCATAATGCGTCCACGATTATATTTTTCTACAGATGTTTCTAGAGCCAATAGAATTTTTTCAAGTTTTTCATCATAGACGTTACGATTACATTGATAAAGAGCCAATTGATAATAAATATTGATATAGCGACTAATTCCGATGGGGATATTTTGATAGTGATCTCGTAGAAATCTAGCTTGATGAATATAATCTAAAATATCATTTGGATAAATAATATCGTCAAAGTATGCGAGAATATGATCTATCTTCATATCATATTTGTTGGCTGCTTTTGAGATAATAAGTAAGCTAGGTAACGCTTCGCTAGGATTAGCTTTTAATAATTCAAAATAGTCTACTAATTTATCCGTATGTCCAGTTAACAGTTCCAAATTCAATTCATTGAACCGCGCATATATTTTAAATTTTTCCACATGTTCTTTTCCTAGATCGTCTAGACCTTCAAACCAGCTCAAATCCGAGAACTCTTTTAAGTAAGGACGAGCTTCATCATACTTCTCCATATGTTCTAAAGCTACAAATTTCATCAGATGACTTTGAGCATAATAAGTAACGAGAGGTCTTGTGAAGATAGGCGCTGAATTCGCTATATTCTTTTTTCTTCGTTTACACTCTTGTTTGTAAATAATATTAGATAATAGATTCAGTTCGTCTGCAGATGTTATAAGCATATTCCAATCCTGCACAGTGTAATAGATATTCGCCAATTCTAATAAAGCTTCAAGCCGAAAATGATCGGGTAAGCGATTACGAAAAGGATGAAATACCATCGCAAGTCTGAGATTGTTTTCGATAATTGGACTAATCCGGGCTCTAAATAAACGATAATGACTAATTGCTAATCGCTCAGAATGATAATTCCGCTCATTTTCAATCACACATTCATAAAAAGGCATAGCTACTACAGTCTGGTTTTGCTCCACTAATTCTTCTGCTAGATTAAATACATGAGCAACATGAGTAGGATCTTCCATCAACAAATTTAAAATATCGCCAATCAGATCATCCCGATTAAGTTCTATACAGCGAAGTAAAAGCGCACGAACACGTCGCCAGTTAGCTTTGTTTTCTTCTGAGAAGCATTGTTCTATAAATAATTCATACAGCCAGCTTTCAGGTTTGCCAAGAGCTTTAGCCATAGAATCCAATTGAGTAATAGACATGATTTTGGGAGGGTTTCCATTCAAAGTCGCACTTAAAATCCCCCGATTGATTCCAGAAATTTTGCTAAAATGACTAAGCGAATAACCCTGCTTATACATTTCGGACTCTAGTTCAGTGATTAGGGTTATTCGATGTTTCATGCAGTTCACCTCGATATATTAGAGTATTTTTAAAGCATGGAACGAAGTACATTTTGGATTAAAGAGGTATAATCTAATGTCAGACTCATATTGCATTTTCGCAACGATTTTTTTAAATGTTCAATCGTTTTATTCAATTCTAAAGGTTCCTTTTGATGTTTCGATTGATATAAAGCAAGTTGATAGCAAACATTTGTATACTGGTTATCCATAATATATTTGTTTTGATATGAATTAACGTACGGATTGCTAGTAATATAGGAATGAAAGGTTTTGAGTATATGATCAATATTCATATCGAACTTATTAGCTACTGTAAGAATAGTCAGCATGCCGGGAATAATTTCTCCTTTGTAATTTTGAAGGTAGCACACGTAATCTTCTATTACCTCGAAATTACCTTTATACAACTCAAAACAATACATATTACCTTCAGCAAACATTTTGAAATTTTTAATTTCTTGTTTAGACTCAAGATCATTGCAAATAAACCAGCTTAAATCAGCATAGATTGATGTGTACATAATTGCTTTGTCGTAGTCTTCTGTTTTTTCATAAAAAGTAGCTTTAAATAAGTAACCTTGACCATAATATTTTATAAAAGGGCGTTCAGCTTCGATATGAAGATAACGATTTGTATCGTACAAATTCTTTGTATATTTGATTAAAATATCAGCGTATTGATTCATCATTTCCCATTCTTGAACGGTATAATAAATAATTGCTAACTGTGTCCAACCTTCTAACTTTAAATTATCAGGCAAACGATCACAAAAAACTTGAAAAGTGACAGCAGCTATAAAATTCTGTTTAATATCCCGTTTAATCGAATAGCGGAAAATGCGGTAATGACTGATTGCCAGCCGTTCCGCTTGGTAGTTGCGCTCATTGCTTACGACACATTCATACAACTGCATGACACTGTCACTCGGGTTGTCTCCAATTAGTTCTTCAGCCAATTCAAAAACATGATTGAGATATGATATATCTTCAAGCAACAAGCACAAAATGCGGTCAATCAAAACGTTTCGATTCAGTTCAATACAACGGATTAGAAGTGCGCTCACACGTCGCCAATTCGTTTTACCTTGTTCGTCAAAGCATTGTTCTACAAATAGCTCATATAGCCAACCTTCTGGCTTGCCCAGAGCAGCATTCATACTATCTAATTGATTAATTGACATCGGTTTGGGAGGAGTTCCGTTCAAAGTGGCACTTAAAATGCCACGATTGATTCCAGAAACTTGACTGAAACGACTAAGAGAATAACCTTGCTTAGAAATCTCATTTTCTAACTCCGTACATAAGGCTATTCGGTTGTCCATACAGATCACCTCTTGACTGTTGTATTAAGGCATCGAACGAATAAAATGTTGTATCAAAGACGTATAGTCCATTGTACGACTCATATTATATCTACGTAATGACATATCAAATGTATTCAACGTATTTTTAAAATCTTCTAAAGGATAGCCTCTTTTAGCTTGATAAATGGCTAATTCATAGTAAAAATCAGTCAACATAGTATTAAAAGTAGTATTAATTTTGTAATAGCCAATTTCAAATTTAATATTATTATCAGGATAAGGTAAAAATGTATTAAGAACAGAATCAATACAAAAATGATTAATATTAGCGGCTTTTAAAATAGTTAATAAACTAGGTAATTTTTCAAACGGATTTTCTTTTAAAAAAGTAATATAATTTTCTAAACATTCTGTCTTACCAAGCATTAGCTGTAGATTATACAAATTAGCTTCGGCTGCTATTTTTAATTTATAAACTTCAAGATGTCCAACTTCATCAAGTGATTTGAACCAACTCAAGTCTTTATATCCATCAACATACTTCAAGCCTTCTTCATATCTACCTGTATATTCGAAAAAAATAGATTTTATTAAATAACTTTGTCCGTAATACCAGACCAAATGTCTTTCGGTTGACAGAGGGACATAATTCTGACCTTGCTGATCCATTTTTTTGCATTCTTCCTCATAGACCCGGTGAACGAGCACACTCATTTCATCGGTCACTTGCTCCATTAGATCCCATTCCTGTACGGTATAATACACGTTTGCCATTTGTAATAAGGCATCCAATCTCAAATGGTCAGGGATACGATCACGATAAGGATAGAACAAAGTCACTGCTGATTTGTTACGCTCTATATCTTCACTCAACTGAGCGCGAAATAGCCGATATTGACTGATTGCTAGGCGCTCTGCATGTTGCTGACGTTCGTTTTCGATAACACAGATATAGAACGGAACACTGTGTTCCTGTTGACCGTTAAGCACCAATTCTTCTGCTAAATCAAACACATAAGGTACATACCGATAATCTTCCATCAGCAAATTCAATGTATGTTCAATCAAAACGTTTCGATCTAATTCAATACAGCGCAGAAATAAAGCCCGAATACGTCGCCAGTTCACTTTACTACTTGCAAAACATTCTTCTATATATTGTTCATATAACCAGCCTTCCGGTCGATCGAGAGCAGCGGCCATACGATCTAGCTGGTTGATCGATATCGATCGGGGTGGATTACTATTCAATGTTGCGCTGAGTACACCACGATTAATACCAGACATCTTTTCAAACTGAGTCAAATTGATTTGTCTGTTTTGAAGTTCTTGCTCAATATGAGAGCGTACTGTATCCAGTGTGCTCATAAACGGTAAGCACCTCCGAAAAATACAATATTCCTTTTACGATTCCAGAAAATGATAGTTTTTATTATTATATAAGTTACTTAAAATGTCAGAGTAGCTTTTTTAGTAACTTGGTATAAGGGTTCTATTGACCTATAGAATTTGGGAGTAAACACTCACAGATTACAAAAAAAGGTTATGATTACAAAATAAAAGAATCCGTTTTTTGAAAACTCCTGTAATAATAAAGATACAAGTTACTTCACTACTGTCATATAAACGGACACGTCGAAGTACAAATGTTGGCTGGCAGGATCTCACTACAATCCTAATATACCAATAGCTTATAAGCTTTATAGCAATACCCATAGTAAAGTAGCTTGTAGATGTAACTAGCTGTCCTATAGAAATATAGAAATAACTAGCAATACCTTAGCAAGTAAACGTAGTGAGTCCGAAGAATTCTTTAGCAACATACCACATAAGTAGTAAATTAGTTTATATCATAGAACACCCAACATTCCCTAAATGAATAGAGAAGACCAGAAAAGAGCATGATCGCCTACAGATCACGCTCTTTTCTGGTGTTTACTGACCGTCTATAATGATTTCAAAATATTTCCAAAAAATTAAAGGTGAAATGGTTTATATTGGATATCTTTGTGGTATATTCTATAAGTTGTTGTTTTATATTTCTAATATGGAGGCTTATGAATGAGCAAAGTCAGCATTGTGTTTACGGATTGTGTCAAAAAGAAAATGATTTGGAATTTGATCCCGGCGATGATTATCTTTCTGGTGTGGATGTATGGTATTCATGTGAATGTATATGAAGCTGTGGCATCTGCTGTAATTGCAGTCGTTGTACTTACCGTTGGTGATATGATTTCCAGTTATTTTTTTGGCGATTCCTTCAATGCCACCAAATCAAATCATCCTACTCATTAATCGTATAGATCTGTTATATCTTTGTATAGATTTAAAATAAATCGTTGTTTACAAAAAAACAAAAATCGTTGTTTTACAAACATGTGTCATAATCAGGGGCAAGAGTAGCCAAGCAACATGGTACTCTGCCCAGTGATGCGCCCCACGTAGAACTGTGTAACGTAAAGGTAGGAACCATAAATAGCATGATTACAGAAGCACCTTGATCTCGGAAATATTCCAGATTGAGGTGCTTTTTGTTTCAGTAAGTGCACTGTAGCTTATTATGAGAGAAGAGACTATTTTTCTGCTGAGATCGACCTGCAAACTCAAAAGGGAAATTTGGTTTTTTTGATAACTTGTGGGAAAATATAGGCATAGAGAAAGCTCTGTATTCTCTGTAAATTTGCAAAACTAGAGGTCTGCTTCAAATTGGTTTATGATAAATAGGAGGTGATCGATATGAGTGCATTCAAATCATGGTTAAACAGTACAAAAAACAACTTGAATGATCAGATGAAAAAGTTCAAAAATAAGGACTTTTTAGAAGCGATTGTAGCAGGTTGTGCTCTTGTAGCGGCAGCAGATGGAAATATCAGTGCAGATGAGAAGCAAAAAATGGCAGGTTATATCGGACGCAACGAACAATTAAAAGTGTTTGATATGAGTCTGGTTATCGCTCGCTTTAATCATTATGTCGAAAATTTTGAATTTGATGCGATCATTGGTAAGCAAGAAGCGCTTAAAGCGATCAGCAAATTCAAAAGCAAACCAGAAGAAGGTCGATTGTTGATCGGCGTATGTAGTGCAATCGGTTCAGCTGATGGTGATTTTGATCCTCAAGAGCAAGCCGTTGTACGTGAAATTGCTACAGTTCTAGGCTTGAATGCTTCTGAGTTTGGACTGTAATTCGGACAAAAATAAAGACAGTTTCAAAAAAGTTGAAACGATTCTCCGGTAATCACAGTATTACATATCAGTATTACAAAGGAGGTCATATCATTTTATGAGTATCAGCTTAGTCAAAGGTCAAAAAATTGATTTAACCAAAGGCAATAGCGGTCTGAATCAACTGGTAGTTGGTTTGGGTTGGGATCCCGCAGAGACAAAGTCTAAAGGATTCTTTGGTATGAAAAAAGCCAAAGCAGATATCGACTGTGATGCTTCAGCGATTCTATTGGACGCAAATGATAAATTGACCAAAGCTACGAATCTGGTCTGCTTTCATAACTTGACAAGTGGTTGCGGTTCTGTGAAACACAGCGGGGATAACCTGACAGGTGAAGGTGCAGGAGACGATGAGCAAATCCATATCGATCTTTCTAAAGTGCCTGCTGATGTGCATAAAGTGCTCGTTGTGGTTAATATTTATCAAGCAGAACAACGCAAACAAGATTTCGGTATGATTTCGTCTGCATACATTCGTATTGTAAATGGACAGAATCAACAGGAATTGGTTCGCTTTAATCTGACCGATGATTATTCCGGTATGACGGCATTGATTACAGGTGAAATTTATCGTAATGGATCAGAATGGAAATTTAACGCAATTGGTCAAGGAAAACAGGCTGCACATATCGATATTTTGGCTCGCCAATATTCATAATCGGTAAGCGTTATCTTCCAAAGCAACACCAAATCATACACATGGAAAGAAGGAATAGAACATGGGAATTAACTTATCTAAAGGACAAAAAGTAGATTTAACGAAAAGTAATCCAGGATTATCCAAAATCACTGTAGGTCTTGGTTGGGATACGAATAAATATGATGGCGGCGGAGAGTTCGATTTGGACGTATCTGTATTTTGCGCGAATGCTGAAGGTAAAGTAGCTAGCGAGAAAAACTTTATTTTCTTCAACAATCCTCAAAATGAAAATGGTTCTGTCGTACATACAGGCGACAACCGTACAGGCGCAGGCGATGGCGACGATGAGCAAATCAAAGTAGACATCCCTAACGTACCTGCTGATGTAGACAAAATTGCATTTACAATCACAATTTATGAAGCAGCAGCTCGTAACCAAAACTTCGGTCAAGTATCTAACGCTTACGTTCGTATCGTAAACGATGATAACAACGAAGAATTGATCCGTTTCGATCTAGGAGAAGATTTCTCTATCGAAGCAGGTGTAGTTGTAGGTGAATTGTACCGTCATGGCGCAGAGTGGAAATTTAACGCTATCGGTAATGGTTACAAAGACGGTCTTGCAGGTTTGACACGCGACTACGGCTTGCAATAAACGCTTGGTATCTAGCGTTTGACAATATAAACGCGATCAAGCACTTGGCAATATAAGTGCGACCAAGTTCAATCAAAACATGATTTTTGCAAAGCAAAATATCTAGTTTCATATCTTTTCAAAATATACTGTTAACAAAGCGGAGCGGAAAATATAGCTCCGTTTTGTTGCAGTACACGCTCGATACAATAGACACCAACTACTAAATCTAGTGATGGTAAGGAGTGAACAGAGGATGACTATTAATTTATCCAAGGGGCAACGCATCGACCTCACGAAAACGAACCCAGGACTTACACGTGTTGTGGTAGGTCTAGGCTGGGATACGAACAAATACAGCGGTGGTAGTGATTTTGACTTGGACGCTTCTGCATTTTTATTGTATGAAGATGGAAAAGCCAAAACAGAAGCAGATTTTGTATTCTACAATAATCTGACTACTTATAATGGTGCTGTAACACATACAGGAGATAACCGTACCGGTGAAGGCGATGGAGATGACGAGCAGATCGTTATAGATTTTAGCAAAGTCCCTGCTAGCATTTCACGTATTGGTATCACTGTAACTATTCATGATGCAGACGCGCGTGGACAGAATTTTGGACAGGTGAGTGCTGCTTTTGTACGGGTAGTCAATGAAGATAACAGCAGTGAGATTTTGCGCTTTGATCTAGGTGAAGAGTTCTCTACCGAAACAGCAGTCGTATTCTGCGAATTTTACCGTCAAGGTACTGATTGGAAGTTCCAAGCGATCGGTAGTGGATTCTCAGGCGGTCTAGCTGCATTGTGTCAGAACTACGGATTACCAGTATAATCCGCTTGTTTCAACAAATAAGGCAAAAGCATGAACTATACATGAATAGGGTGGGTTTCCTGCCCTATTTTTTTTAACTCGTCGCATAGATTTAATGCTAAAATAAAGAAGAACAGTGAATCTTTTACGTCATACATTACGGGGTTAAATCATTATGAGTGTAGCTATTGTGAAAGGTCAAAAAACAGACGTAACCAAAACAACGCCAGGACTTCAACAACTTATTATTTCACTGGGATGGCAAGCACCAGCTTCGTTAGAATTAGATACTTCTGCTTTTTTACTACAGCAAAATGGCAAAGTGAAAAGCGATAACGATCTTATTTTTTACGGTAATCCTAGCAATACTTTTATTAGTTATATTGAAAATGCGACAGGTAGTGATGCCCGTCAATTCAAAGTGAATGTAGGAGCAATTCCGCAAGATATTCAAAAAATTGCGATTACACTTACGATCTATAACAGCGAGAAGCCGACAGAAAATTTTAGTCAGGTGAATCGCACATACTTACGTTGTACTAATGAAGCGACAGGCGCAGAGATTTTCCGCTATGATCTGGATTCCAAGTTTTCATCGGAAACTGCGATTGTTGTAGGGGAACTCTACAGATATCAGACCGAATGGAAATTTGCGGCAGTCGGAGCAGGTTATTTTGGCGGATTGAAAGAATTATGCGGCAGTTATGGCGTAGAGGTAGAAGATACGCCAGTACCAACACCAGCGCCGCCAGTACCTCCTACACCTGCTCCAATACCAACACCGCCGCCAACGCCTGCTCCAACACCAGCGAAGCCGATGAATCTTAATCGACCATCGACTCCACCTCCTGCTCCTCCAGCGCCAACACCGGCTCCTACACCTTCAGTAAACTTAAATCTGTCCAAGATTGAACTGAAGAAAAAAGGCGATGTCATCAATCTTCAGAAAAAAACAGGTGGTTCACTGGGTGAACTATTGATTAATCTGAACTGGAATCGGCAGGAGAAAAAAGGATTATTCAAACGTAGTTCAGGAGTCGATCTGGATCTAGGTTGTCTGTATGAATTACAAGATGGTGATAAAGGTGTTGTACAAGCACTTGGTAATTCGTTTGGTTCTTTGACAAATTGGCCGTTTGTAGCACTAGACGGTGATGATCGAACCGGTGCTGTAGCAGGTGGCGAAAATATGCGGATTAACGGTAATAAAATATCCGAAATTAAGCGTATTCTGGTCTTTTCGTTTATCTATGAAGGTATTACACGTTGGACAGATGCCGATGGTGTCGTGACGATCTCCCAACAAAATGGCCCTGATATTATCGTGCGTCTGGACGAAGCGGATAACCGTAGTCCGATGTGTGCGATTGCAATGATCCAAAATGTGGGTAATGAAACTTTTAGTATCGAAAAGTTGGTTCAGTATTTCAAAGGTCATTCAGATATGGATCGTGCTTTCAATTGGGGCATGCGGTGGAAAGCAGGTAGCAAAGATTAGGCTACTGATGCATACGATGATCTTGAACATACACAGAATTTACAAAACTCGGTATTATAAGTGTTGATACACCTCTAAAATAATTAGAATGTGGACATCACGCTTAACACACGAAGTGTATATGGAGGACGATGTATGGACTGGTTCAGTAATTTTTTTCAAAGTATTGCTGATAACTACGGTCACTTCTTCTCATGGAGTGAGATTGCTGCAACTCTATCCGATCCAGTGAGCTGGGGAGTTATTGCAAGTCTTGTACTATTAGAGGGATTATTGTCCGCTGACAATGCGCTTGTGTTAGCCGTTATGGTCAGACATTTGCCACCGAAACAGCAGAAAAAAGCTTTGTTCTACGGTATTCTTGGAGCTTATCTTTTCCGCTTTCTGGCGATTGGTCTTGGAACGTATCTGGTTACATTTACAGCAGTCAAAGTCATTGGCGGATTGTATCTGTTCTATATTGCGTACAAAGGATTATTCAAAGGCGGAGACGAAGACGAAGTACAGAACAAGCCAATGTCTTTCTGGAAAACCGTTTTGATGGTTGAAATGATGGATATTGCCTTTAGTATTGATAGCGTTGTAGCGGCTTTTGGTATCAGTAACGAAGTGTGGGTATTATTCCTGGGTGGTATTATCGGGATCTTAATGATGCGCGGCGTCGCTCAATTGTTCTTGAAACTGATTAATAAGTTCCCTGAACTCGAGAAAACAGCATTTATTTTAATTGCGATTATTGCAGTGAAAATGATTGTCGGCGCATTTGGTTTTGAAATTTCTCAAGTGTTGTTTTTTGCAATTCTTATTGTGGTGTTTGTAGGAACGATGGTCATTAGTTCGATCCGTCGTAAAAAAGAACAGTCTTAATCAGAATTGCTGCTACAACAGATTGGATGATCCCTCCTGCCTGCACAATAGGAGGGATTTATTTATTATACGGCGGCTTGCAAGCCAAAGTTTCGGTGCATCAAAGGAGGAGACTTATGCGTTACTTTAACTATTTATCGCTTGAAGAAGAACAAGAATTGTTCTATTCGGCACCGATTCATTACAATAACTCTTCCGAACAGGAACTATTGGCGTATGCCGTAGGCGCAGCACTCTATTGTCCTGCAACACGTCCCACGATTGCTAGAGATATTTTGACAGAGCGACATCAAGGTCTAACTTCATGGGTGTTGGATCTGGAAGATGCGGTTGGAGATCATCAGGTAGAGATGGCTGAAGCATCATTAGTCCAACAACTGACCCAATTGTATGTTCAATTACAGCAAGAGCAAATACACCGAGATCAATTACCACTGTTATTTATTCGTGTGCGTAGTATCGGGCAGTTAGAGCGAATGATTGAGCAGTTAGGTGAAAAAATGAAATTGATTACCGGCTTTATGTTGCCCAAATTCGACCCTGAACAGGGATTGCAGTATTTTCAAGCGATTGCACGTTATAATCAAGAGAAAGATACCAATGCGCCTGTCTTGTACGGATTGCCTATTTTGGAGACGGCTGCTGTTATCTATCGGGAAACACGTATAGAACATCTATTAGCGATCAAAAAAATACTGGATATGTATAAGCCCTATGTGCTGAATGTACGTATTGGTGCAACCGACTTTTCAAGTTTATTTGGATTACGTCGTAGCCCTGATATGACGATTTACGATATTGCTCCTATTCGTGACTGCATGTCTGATATTATTAACTTATTCGGTCGTATGGATTCACCATATGTGATTTCAGGGCCAGTGTGGGAATACTTTGCTAATGGAGAACGGGTACTCAAACCGATGTTACGTCAGTCTCCTTTTGAAGAAGCATTGGGTGATGATGGACGCAAATTGCGCAAAGAATATATTAACCGTCATGTAGATGGCTTGATTCGTGAAGTGGTGATGGATAAAGAAAACGGAATCGTAGGCAAAACGATTATTCATCCTACACATATCGGTCTGGTACAATCATTATATACAGTGACTCGCGAAGAATTTGAAGATGCGGAAAGTATTATTCGCAACAATAACGGCGAACTTGGTGTATTTAAAAGTGGCTATGCTAACAAAATGAATGAAATCAAACCTCATTTAAATTGGGCGCAAAAAATTATAGCAAGATCACAAATTTATGGGGTGCTACATGAACAACAACATTTCATCTCCCTTCTCTCAGAGCAGGAACAACGTATATACGTATAAGATTTTAGAAAATTTAACGGTAGACGTCGAAGTACAACAGAATCCTTTTCAATTAGAATTAGATCACTTATTTACAATGGCAGCACGTATTAATCCCAAGCGCTCGTTTTTATTTGTCAGCAAAGTACTGGGCAAACATCTGGCGGTTGATCCTTATTTGTCATTGCTGAGTGGAGCAGTATTATCGTTATTACTTTACAATGATATGCGGGAACAATCCGATCCCAAGATAACAGCGTTACTTCCTCGCATTTTACAAGCGATGTCATCAGGTGAAGGCTTGGCAGAAGCCTATCATGAATTGATGAATCTAAAGCTTGTTTTACCTGCGCCTGTATCGTTTATCGGCTTTGCCGAGACAGCGACAGCGTTAGGTCATAGTATGTATCAAGTGTTTGATCGGGGAGCTCAATATGTACATACGACCAGGCATGATATCGCCGGTCTTTCCTCGGTAATTACATTTGAAGAAGAACATTCCCATGCTACAGCACATCGCTGTTATGCCCAATCAGAAGGTATGATCACAGGCAATGATCCTATTATTCTTGTGGACGATGAGATCACTACTGGCAAAACAGCCCTTAATATTATTCGTGAAATCCATGCAGAGTATCCTCGTGATACGTATTATGTTGCTTCCTTACTCGATTGGCGAGAAGATGCACATGTACAGCGGTTTGCAGATTTGGAACAAGAACTGAATATAACGATAACAGCGCTATCTCTGATCAAAGGTCAGATTACTGTTCATGGACAACCTAGCCTTACTCATGATCCGATGACTTTGCATGAGCAATTAGCAGATATTCCTGTAGATACTATCTATCTGAATCATTTATTCGCACAGCAAGAAGGTTATGCGTCTATTGATGGAAATGGTCAACAGAATCAAGCTTCATTTATGACAGGTACAGGTCGGTTCGGTATTGGAGCCCATGACAATCTATCTAATGATCTTAGTATCGCCAAAGCTGCCCAATTACTTGGTAAGCAAAGAGCAGGTCAACGTACATTGTGTCTGGGTACGGAAGAATTTATGTATATTCCGATGCGGATTAGCAGTGAAATGGGTGAAGGTATTCTTTTCCATTCTACTACACGTAGTCCTATTTATCGTTCTCTTATGCCGCATTACAGTATTCAGACAGGAGATACCTTCCCGTCCCCCGAAGATAGTAGTGTAACTAATTTTGTATATAATATTCCAGAAGAACACTATGACGATGTATTTGTGTTTTTAGAACGGGATATCCCTCAAGAACGTATCCAACCATTAATCGATGTATTGCGCTCCAAGCTGTTCCAGCAGATTCATATCGTGATCTGTGGGCCTCAAATGGTGCAAGAGAAAGGGATATAACATGAATCAACATAAACAAGAGCAATTGCTAGCATTCCCCTTACCACATCCAGAACCTCTTGGAAGCTACAATCCATCCGATGTGATTTTTCTACTGAAAGATCTGAGCAATGTTAATTTAGAGCGCGGAACAGAAGAACGCGAAGAAGCGATCCAGACCGGAACGCATTATTCTGAAATGTTACCTGTAGAATACCAACCAACTCCTGAATATATTCAGTTATTTCACGAAACGCTTGCCGAATCTGCTGAAAAAGTGGCTCTGGCAGCAGGTGTTGTGAGTGAACTGATTTTGCATAAGCGTGGGAAGAACTTAGTCTTAGCTTCATTAGCAAGAGCAGGTACTCCTATCGGTATATTGATGAAGCGTTATTTAATGCAACAATACGGTTTGGATGTTCCGCATTATAGTATCTCAATTATTCGTGGTAAAGGGATCGATGAGAATGCACTAAAATACATCTTCCAACAACATGGTGCAGATCAACAATTGCAATTTGTCGATGGTTGGACAGGAAAAGGCGCTATTCGTCAGGTGTTGATTCAAGCTTGTGATCAATTTGAAAAAGATTACGGTATTCGTCTGAATGATGATCTAGCGGTACTGGCTGATCCGGGATTCTGTTCGGATACGTATGGCACACGCGAAGATTTCCTTATTCCAAGTGCTTGTCTGAACTCGACGGTATCTGGATTGATGAGTAGAACGGTATTACGTGATGATCTGATTGATGAGCATGATTTTCATGGAGCAAAGTTTTATAAAGAATGGTTAGATAGCGATCTATCTAATGTGTTTGTCGATCAAGTATGTTCGTATTTCCCGGCGATTGCTGAACAAGCGAAGCAGCAAGCACAGGAGTTATTAGACTCTCCTGTAGCGATAAGCTGGCAAGGTCTAGCTGATATTCGTTCGATTCAAGATCAGTATGGGATCGAAGATATCAATCTAGTGAAACCGGGCGTTGGTGAGACAACACGCGTCTTGTTACGTCGTGTACCCTGGAAAATTCTTGTCGATCGTGAAGACAATCCGAATCTGCGTCATATTTTGCTACTCGCTCAAGATCGCGGTGTTCCTGTCGAAGTCTATCCGAATCTGACGTATTCTTGCTGTGGCATTATTAAGCCGAGGCAGGGGGAAAGCGAATGATCTATGCCAGTGATCTGGATCAGACGTTAATTTATTCGGTACGTTCGATGGGTATGGATGTTGATCTATCTGTAATGCAACCTGCGGAAACGTACAAAGAACGGATTATTTCTTATATTTCGATAGCTACGCTTGAGCAACTACAGACAGTTGCTCAGCAGATTACGTTTGTACCTGTAACGACTCGTACACTGGATCAATATGCGCGTATTCATATTTTTCAAAATAACGTAATTCCTCAGTATGCGATTACCAGTAACGGGGCGAATATTCTAGTTGATGGTGTCGTGGATCAAGAGTGGCACCAACACATTTTGGCAGATGTGTATTCCAAGTCCGCACCTGCGGCAGAAGCATTAGCTTTGTTTCACACTGTGTCTGATCCAAGTTGGATCGTGGCTGAACATTTCTGGGAAAATACGTTTTATTCGATCGTTGTTGATCGCGAACAGATGCCTTTGGATCAAGTGCTTGCTTTGCAACCACAATTAGAAGCATTCGGTTGGGGAATGTCTGTGCAAGGTCGCAAAGTCTATCTAGTTCCTTTTACAGTGAGTAAAAATCGCGCAATTGCAGAAGTAAAACAAAGAGTAGGCGCTTCAAAAGTGATCGCTTCTGGTGATTCAATTTTGGATCGTGGCTTGCTGGATGTAGCAGATTATTCGATAGCTCCGGCACATGGTGAATTGTATCGTGAATCGATAGCAGAACCTGCACTGCGTCATTATTCATTTACATCAACTTCTGGTATTTTTGCGGCAGATGAGATTTTGCAATATGTAGTGGCTACGTTAGATCAAGAAGGGAAAGTCAGCTATGAGTCATAAGGTACGTGTCTGGTTCAATCGTTGGTTTGCTGTCGGATATCATTATATGAACAATATTCGTCATAATCCAGATGGACTAGAATTTGAAATTTATGGTACACATCGTGATGCTGAACATGTTTCATTTCAAGCATGTGATTACACTGAGATTGAACCGGCATTGCCGGGTGATGAGTATGTAGCGTATTGCCTGGATTTCTGTAAGCGTCATAAAATCGATGTATTTGTTCCACGCTGGCGGATGATCAATATTGTAAGAGCCATTCATTCTTTTGAAGCGATCGGTGTCAAAGTCGTCGCTTGTACGAATCTAGAATTGCTTGATGTAATCGAAGATAAAGGGAACTTTTATCGGTCTGTGGAGCAAAATGGTCTGATGGTTGTGCCTGAATATCATCTGGTGCACAATGTGGAAGAATTTAAAAAAGCGTATCATGATCTGAGTAGCAAAGGATTAGGGGTATGCTTTAAGCCAACACGTTCTGAAGGTGGGCTTGGATTCCGCGTGATCCAATCGAATTATAATGCTTTGCAAGAATTGTTGGATGTGCCTAATGTAAATATTTCTTATGAGCAAACGGTTCAAATTTTGTCTTCGGTTGAGTCTTTCCCTGAGCTTATGGTTATGGAAGTACTAGAAGGGCATGAATATAGCATTGATTGTCTGGCTTCACCGACAGGAGAATTGTTAGCAGCCGTTCCTCGCCGCAAAGCTGATGGTGGACGTGCCCGTTTACTTGAGAATGTACCGGAATTGATCCGAATTGCAGAGGAAGTGGCGCAGTTCTATAAGATTCCGTATAATTATAATTTACAACTGAAATATCAAGGTGATACTCCGAAAGTATTAGAGATTAATCCTCGCATGTCTGGCGGATTGCATATTTCTTGTCTCAGTGGTGTCGACTTCCCTTATCTGGCAGTAAAATTAGCTTTAGGATATCCAGTAGAAAAGCAACATCCAGAGTTCGGTATTCTAGCAAGTTATGTAGAACAACCGGTACTCATTCGTAAATTGGAACAATCTTGACTATAAACCGTATGTTATTAGATAGGTTATAAGAATAGAGTAGTATGATTTTAGACGAAAGGCAGGCGAACCTTAATGACGTTTTGGAAAACATTTGGAAAATCGACCGTAGGTGGTATCGTAGGATATCTGGCAGGCATATTAGCAGGATTTTGGTTTACAGAAGACTATATCACACTGATCTTTCCAGTTGTCGGAACATTAGCCGGGGTAATCTGGGCGAAGCTTAGTAGCCGTTCTACCGCTAATCTAGACAAACCTCTGGCAGAACCTGTTCATATACAAGATACGCTCACTACCGATCGACCTCTTGTGTCAACGATTAGCGAAGAACGTCCTGCCAATCGTCTATCTTCATCCAGCCCTGCTCCTGTTGTGGAACAAGAAGCTGTACCTCCTATTTTCCAGCCTGTGCTTGAGTATCTGGCTGTACTGGAAGATATGGTGATCTCAGAAGGACAGAAAAACAATCTGGATAATGAGATTGTTGAAAAGTCCTGTTCTTTGTTTTTACGATTACAACGAGTATTGCCGATGTTAGGCGAGCTTCACAACGATGAGATCAATCATACAGTCAAGCGGCTGGTGCTGAAAGATTTGAATAGTATTATCAATCCATTTCTAAGACTGAGTGGCGAAGCCAAATCCAAAAATAGACGTGTATTGTTGGATGGGATTAGAGATGTAGATAGCCGGATTACGCATATCGTCAAAACGATAGAACATAAAGACTTGATGGAGTTACAGACAAGAGCAGAACTTCTTCACCAACGCTACTCCTGATTGACGGTACAATATCTATTTCAGTATGAAGAAGATGTTTATTGATAATAAGGAGGAAGAACTTATGGCAAGTCAACCTATTACGTTAAAAAAAGAAGATGAACACAAAGTGATGCAAGAAGCATCGATGATTATTCAGCGGGTATCACAAGCTGATCAGATGCAGTTAGATACGTTGATGGATGAAGTCGGTAAGCTTGGAATGCAGACACAGGAGCGCGCAGGACAGACGCTACAGATGCTAGACCGTCCAGTGAATGATCTTATGAGTGGCAAGTCCAAAGAAGTGTCTAACTTAATCCTATCGCTTCGTAACGAATGTGAAGAATTACAGCAAAGCAAAAATGTGGGACTATTCGGTAAATTGTTACGCAAATCACCGATCAAAAATTACGTATACAAATACCAATCGGTCAAAACGAATGTAGATGCGATTGTAATCGGGCTTCGTGATGGCAAAGACAACCTCGAAGAAAATATGATTAGTATGCGTACACTCAAACGCAATTCATTAGAAGAAATTTATCAACTCCAATATAAGATTGAAATGGGCAACAAGCTGAAAGATTTATTTGAAAAAGAAATCCAGAAGCCTGAAAATGCCCCGCGAAAAGTATACTTAGAACGTGGTCTACGCAAAGTGGTCACTCGGATTCAATCGATGACTGAAAATATTATGCTATTTAACCAAGCTATCGCGGCAACAGATATCGTGAATGATACGAATGATAAATTGATTGATTCGGTCAATGATTCGGTCTACAAAGCAGCGAATTTAATCAAAATTTCAGCGATGATTGCACTTGCTATTGAAGATCAAGAACGTGTGGCTAACGCTGTTGAAAGTGTGAATCAGACGATTGAAGATCAATTCAAGCGCAATGCTGAAATGCTAAAAGTCAACAGTGAACGTTCCGCAGAATTACTCAAAAAGCCAGCGATGTCTTTGGAATCGGTTAATCAGGCGATCAACGATCTGATGTCTGCGCTAGATAACTCGGAACAATCGAACCGCGATATTATTGCTAGTTGTAAAGACTACACTGTCAAATTATCCGGTATTAACGATATGATGACCAAGCGTCTAGGATTAGATAGCGCAGATGCGAAAAACGATCCGATTGCATCTATTACAGGTTCTACATCCGGCTCTGCGCCATCATCGACACCAAACACATCGCCTTCACGCGATCCGTTAGCAGATTTATTAAAATAAAAACGATAGGCTGAAGAACAGTGTTCCTTTATAGAGGATACTGTTCTTTTTGTTTATTTCGATCACTAATTATTACGCTAATTAGTGATGGGTGTTTTGGTATGTAAGGGCTTTCTTTTGAATATGTATTGTTTTAATATAACAATGAGGTACGAAGTAGAAGTGACATTAATAGAATAATAACCTTCCAAATATTAATAAAATGACGATAAACTTAAAGGAGATATAACAATATGGAACAAAATCAAAAATACTTATTTCAAGACCATACAGTAGATACAGATACTCGTGTACGCGATTTGGTATCGCATTTAACAGACGAAGAAAAGATCGAATCGATGTTGCAGTATCAGCCTGCTGTTGAGCGTTTAGGACTAGGCGGATATAAGCATGGGACAGAAGCGGCACATGGTATAGCCTGGTTAGGCAAAGCTACTTTTTTCCCGCAACCGACAGGGTTGGCTTGTACATGGGATGCAGACTTGATGAAGAAAATCGGGAATGTGATTTCAGATGAAGCTCGAGTAGTGTATAAGCGTAATCCAGAAGTGAATGGATTAACATTATGGGCGCCTACAGTAGATATGGAGCGTGATCCACGTTGGGGACGTAATGAAGAAGCTTATGGGGAAGATCCCAAATTAACCGGTGAGTTGACCAGCCATCTTGTACAAGGAATTCAAGGCGATCATCCTACATACCTCAAAGCAGTAGCGACACTAAAACATTTTCTTGGTAACAATAATGAAGTAGAACGGGGCAGTGGTTCATCCAGTATTGATCCGCGGAATATGCGTGAATATTATTTAAAAGCGTTTGAACAGCCTTTTGTAGAAGGCGGAGCGAAATCGATGATGACAGCATATAACTCGATCAATGGGACGCCAGCTATTCTTCATCCACTGGTAAATGAAGTGGTCAAAGGCGAATGGGGAATGGATGGATTTATTGTGAGTGATGCAGGCGATGTGATGGGAATCAAGAACGATCATCTTTATTATGATTCCCATACACCGGGTGTTGCTGAATCTGTCAAAGCCGGAATAGATAGTATTACCGATGATGCAGAATTATCCAAAATAGCTTTGCGGGAAGCTTTGGCTAATGGTCAGTTAACATTTGAAGAGATTGATCAGGCATTGTTCAATACGTTTCGTGTTCGTTTTCTACTAGGTGAATTCGATCCTGCGGAACTGAACCCTTATGCTCATATCGGGGAAGAAGCGATGATGACACCAGAAGCTACAGCACTATCACTAGAAGCCGCACGTAAATCGATTGTATTGCTCAAAAATGACAATCAGACTTTACCATTATCCAAAACGTCTACTGGAAATGTAGCGGTAATTGGAGAACTTGGTAATGTGGTGTATCGAGATTGGTATTCGGGCACTTTGCCTTATGCGATTACAGCGTTAGAAGGAATTCAAGGTAAAACGACTGGAAAAGTACTCTATCAAGATGGTAATGATCGAGTCACTTTAACGTCAACAGCAACAGGTGCACCATTGTCGATCCAACCTGATGCTGTACAAGATTCAGCAACAGCTCCAGCCACATCAGGTAATCCTAATGAAATTCAGTCGAACAAACCGATTACAGGTGTACTCAGTGCTGCTAGCGAGTCTACAACAAAGCAGACAGTATTTGAATTGTCGGATTGGGGATTCGGCAGTTATACGTTACGTTCTCCCGAGCAGAAATATTGGACAAGCAATGATGAGCAAGGCATCGTCACAGCATCTGCCGATGAAGCTTACGGTTGGTTTGTCAAAGAAGTGTTTGGACTTCAACCTCAAGCAGATGGCAAAACAGCGATCACAACATGGAATGGCAAAACCGTTTCAGTAGATCCGACTTCCGGGCAACTAACGATCGTAGACATACCGGAATCGCTAGACGAACAGGCTTCTTTTGAAAAGACAGTGATTGAAAATGGACTAGAGCAAGCGATCGCAGCAGCCAAAGAAGCAGAAACCGCTATCGTATTTGTAGGCAACAATCCATTGATTAATGGGAAAGAAGAGATTGATCGTCCAAGCCTAGAATTAGCAGCATCTCAACTCAAACTGGTACAGGAAGTATACAATGTTAATCCAAATACAGTAGTTGTCGTTGTAGGAAGTTATCCATTTGCAATGGAATGGGTGGAAGAACATATTCCAGCGATTATCTATCTTTCTCATGTAGGGCAAGAGTTAGGTAATGCGGTAGCTGATGTATTATACGGAGATTATGCTCCAGCAGGCCGTCTGAATATGACATGGTATCGTTCTGAAGAACAGCTAAGTGATATTCGAGATTACGATATTATTCGTACAGGTAGAACGTATCAGTACTTTGAAGGCGATGTATTATATCCGTTCGGTCATGGTCTAACTTATGGAAATTTCCAATACAACAATATTCAGGTGGTCTCGTCTGAAGTAGAAGCAGATGAAGTGATCGAATTATCTGTCAATGTAGCCAATATCGGTGAGACTGACAGCGAAGAAGTAGTACAGTTATATACTCGTGCTGATCATTCTCGTGTGAAGCGTCCGCTCAAAACGTTACAAGCTTTCCGTCGTATCCACGTTGTAGCTGGAGAGTCGCAGACAGTACATTTTACAATACCGGTGAAAGAATTAGCATTCTGGGATGTTACACGTAATCAGTATTGTGTAGAGAGTGGTACTTATACGTTGATGATCGGACGTTCTTCAGCAGATATTGTCCAGCATATCGGTATCAAGGTGAATGGAGAGGTGATTCCTGCGCGTAATCTTACGGTTACTACAGTAGCAGAAAATTATGATAACTATCATCATGTACAGCTTGGCGAATCCAAAGAAGGTGGCGCTGTCGTAGAAGCAATTACAGACGGAGCATGGATACTATTCCAAGATGTAGACTTTGGTACAGGGGTAGAACACTTTGAAGCTCGAATCGCGACTACCGAAGATCAAGCGAAGATTGAGATTGTATTGGATCAAGTAGATCAGGCCAGTGTAGGTGTAATTGTGCTTGGAAGTGCATCTGGAGAACAGCATTGGAGTACCGAGCATACATCAATCACAGGCGTTACAGGTAAGCATGATGTCTATCTCAAACTTTCAAAAGAGGTTCGCATCGCTACCTTCCAATTTGGATCATAATTGTTATTATAGAGAAATTAGTCAAAGTAAATGTCTACCAAAAGTAGTTATCGTGGTACATGATTAAATTGATAAATAGGTAGTTCAGCAACCACTACAAAGGCAATAACAACAACGACAATAATAACACCTGCAAAAATAAAGCGATCAGCCATAAGATCATCTCCTACGTTATAAATAGAAATGTAATTCATCGAATATAAAGATAAGTCACTGCATTTAACAGATATCGTTCTTAATTAGAAGACGAACGATATCTGTTTTTTGCATCTTCTTTTTTTACTGTTGTATCCAATAAGCTAATAGATACAGAAAATAAATATGAGCAGGATAGAATAGATAAAAGAAATATTTCATATTACGTCCTTTTTCCCCGTTATATAACCAGATCGGAATCACTGCAAAGATCATCAGCCATTGAAAATTAGTATCTAAATCAAGCAGAGAAGGTCCAGACATGAAGCCTATTATCAACGAAAATAAAATGAAAAAAGCTATTTGCCCTATACGATGCTTGCGTAGTAGATAGAACATCACGCCCACCAAAACAAATAAGTAACTACCTTCAACCAACATAGGTATAGGTAATACATATATGAGATAAAGGCTCCATGATGGAATATGTTCTTGTGATAATAGACTGATCGCTAAAAAACTCAAAAGAACAGGAACGATCATCAGTCCGATCGTACCTAACATTTTCCACCAGTGATGTTGAAGGATACTTTGAATCAATTGGTCAATCAATAACATGTACAGTACAGCTAGGAATAACGTCCCGAAAATATTATTAATTAGCACATTGTCTGAAGGAAATGCTGTTTGCAATTCTTGACTGACGAAATTCATCCCGACAAAACCAATATATAGATGCAGTAAATACTTGAATCGATTACGGGTATAATGAAATCCTTCCGCACTCAAAAATAAAAAGATAGGTGCAACAATTCGACCTAACCATGTAAACCACATCGGTATACCGTCAATATAGAAAAATTGATGAACATGATCAAAAACCATCAATAGGATCCCGAGTACTTTAAGCTGAAAATGATTGAGTGTTATTCCTTTATGAAGTGTGAGCGTAGACAATATCAGTCACCGTCCTTTAGTAGATGACTCAAGCATAAAGGACAAGCCTATAATCAACTATCGATTTACCTTAAACTTTCCTTACATACCGTTTAAGGTTCTGTTCGTATGCATAAGAATACGATGAAAAGATAGCTAATTTTATTTAAAAACTTAAAAACGCTATAATAATTCGATAATCTATCTAAAAAAAATAAGCTGTACTATAAAAAAAACGTATTTTTTGCTAATTTAGACTGTAATGTATGCAGTACATTATGGTATAATTGCTTTATACAAAACCTACTTGTAGGCAGAAAGAAATAACCTGTTATGATGCGTCAACATCATAACAGGTTACACGACAGTTGGTGGGCGACCACGGTATGAATTCCTTTAATATTGCTAAAGAAAAACCACCGGAAAAGAGGCCGTTAACCTAGTCCCGGTGGTTTTTCTTGTCTTTGGATTTTTTCGAGATCGAATACAATGTATATAAGCTAATCAGAATACTGATCACATTATCACTGGCATTCAATATCTTGAAAATCCATTCCAGAAATGACACGGCGTCACCCCCTTTCGGGACGTTCACACCGCATCAACCCACCGGGTAAGCTGTCGTTGTTCATTATATCATCTGTACGAATAATCGACTACTAAAAATAGCGTAAAAAAGTTAATTTTATACTGTGAATATAAAAAAGACGCTTCATCCGAAGCGTCCCATAATATAATCTTGTGTGGATTGTTGAGTTGGATTAGTGAAAATTGTATCGGTTTCACCATGTTCCATCAATTTACCTAAATAGAAGTAAGCTGTATAATTCGATACCCGTGCTGCTTGTTGCATATTATGAGTCACGATAACGATACGTAGTTCATCTTTCAGTTCACTAATCAATTCTTCTACTTTGCCTGTAGACACCGGATCAAGTGCTGACGCTGGTTCATCCAGTAATAGAATCTGTGGTGTTACTGATAATGCACGTGCTATACATAGACGTTGTTGCTGTCCACCGGATAAAGAGAGAGCAGATTCTTTTAGTCTGTCTTTGACTTCATCCCAGAGTGCCGCTTTACGTAGGCTAGACTCTACAATTTCATCTAGTTGCTTGCGATTTTTGGTGCCATAATAACGAGGGCCAAATGCAATATTTTCATAGATCGATTTGAAAAATGGATTAGGACGTTGCCATACCATACCAATACGTTGACGCAGCTTAATCACATCGGTAGAAGAGGCAGTAAGATCGACGCCATCCATCCAGATATGCCCTGTTGTACGAGAACCAGCGATCTCATCATTCATACGATTCAATGAACGAAGAAATGTAGATTTACCACAACCGGAAGGCCCGATAAGTGCAGTCACACTTTGTGCCGGGAAAGACATACTTATATTTTTAACGGCTTGATACTCACCATAATAGATGCTCAAATCTTCTGTACTAAAAGGTAATGCCATTGAGAAATTCCTCCTTAAATTCACTCCAAAAGCAGATCGGATATTAACTCATTCGTCTTAAAGCGGTCATATAACGATAAAGAGTGCGTCCTAAGAAACGAGCTAATAGATTGAAGATTAACACCATAATCACAAGTACCGCTGAAGCGCCTGCTGCAATCTGCGTCGCATCTGGAGCAATACCTTCACTGTTTACTTTCCAAATATAGACTGCTAAGGTCTCAGCCGGACGAAGCGGATTGATTGGTGAACGTGGACTTAGTGGATTCCAGTTCGAAAAATCAAGTGGTGGTGTACTCATACCTGCTGTAAATAATAGGGCTGCCGCTTCACCAAATACACGACCAGATGCCAAAATAGTACCTGTAATTAAAGAAGGAATAGCAACCGGTAGCATAATGGAAGTGATGATTTTCCATTTGGATAGACCTAATGCTAAGCCTGCTTCTTTTTGCTCTTTAGGAACCCCTGCAAAAGCTTGCTCTGTAATCCGCACCATTAACGGTAAGTTAAAGATCGTCAATGCTAGTGCACCGGATAATAAAGAGAATCCAAGATTAAACGTATTGACAATTAACAACAAACCGAACAAACCGATAACGATAGAGGGGAAAGAAGATAGTACTTCTACCACCAAACGAATAAAGTTCGTTAACTTACCTGGCTTCGCATATTCAGACATATAGATACCTGCTCCAAGACCAAGTGGAACAGTAATCAACATCGTTAAGAATAATAAGAATAAAGAGTTAAATAACTGAGGACCAATGCCTCCGCCAGCTCGCATCGTTTGTGGAACAGTTGTTAAAAAGCTCCAACTGATATGCCCGAGTCCACGGAATAAAATAAATCCAAGTAAACCGAGTAGAATCGCTACAATCGCCATTGCAAATGTAACGATGAGCACAGTTGCCACTTTATCCGTAACTTTTGCGCGTTTTCTTGCTTTGTGATTGACTTTTACTGTGCTCATAACCGGTTTCTCCTTTCAAGTAGACGAATAATCAAGACGAAGACAAATGTCATCAACATCAAGACAAGCGCCATACTCCACAACGCATTATTCTGAATTGATCCCATCGCTGTGTTACCCATACCCAGTGTGATTACGCTGGTCAGAGTCGAAGCAGATTCCAGTAAGGATGTAGGGATATGTGGTGAGTTACCAATAACCATCTGTACAGCTAACGCTTCACCAAAAGCACGAGCCATACCCAGTACAATACCTGTTAACAATGCAGGCATAACCGTTGGCAAAACAACACGATAAATCGTTTGCCAGCGTGTAGCACCTAGCGCATATGAAGCTTCACGTAATCCGCGTGGAAGAGAAGCGAGAGCGTCCGCAGCAACACTCGTAATCGTTGGCAAAATCATAATAGACAATACCAGTGCTCCTGCGCCGATCCCAATTCCTTGTCCGCCTACATGTTCACGTAGAAACGGTACAATGACACTCAAACCAATAAATCCGTACACTACCGAAGGAATACCTGATAGTAATTCAATCGCGGGTTGAAGGATACGTTTACCAAAGCTAGGTACAATTTCTGTCATAAATAAAGCAGCCGAGATACTCAGTGGGCTAGCGATTAATGCCGCAAGCAGAGTAACCATAAATGAACCTGTAATAAACGGTAATGCTCCAAAAGAAGGCGTATCTGCTTGAGGATTCCAATTGGTGCCTAAGAAAAATTCTTTGAGACTGACGCCATTAACAGCAAACGTAGCGACACCTTTCGATGTTACAAAATAAACAATCGATATAATAACAGCAATCAGAAATACGACACAGATAGACGTGTAAATTTTACCGATCCAGTCTTCTACGCGATGCTTTTCCATAGGCCAGGCGCGCCTCCGTGCTTCTCTTGGAGTTGTGTTGGATTGCTCCATACGTTAAAACCTCTTTTCTTCAACTTAAATGGTAATGATTAGAAAATTTCGGACTATAGTAAACGTGAAAAGAGAGGCGGATAGTCCGCCTCTTCCAGCTATTGCCTTGGAAACGTGAGTTTCCTCTTTTCACAGTATGATTATTCATTACTTCGTGATTTTACCATCAACATCACGTTTTACTTGCATACCAGAGATCGAGATATACCCAAGATCTTTTACATCACTGTTTTGTACTTCATCAGTCAACATGTAATCAAGCAAAGCTTTAGTTGCTGCATCAGGCTCGCCTTTTGTATACATGTGCTCATAAGCCCAGACAGGGTATTTACCACTTTCAACGTTCTCTACGTTAGCATCAACACCATCGTATTGAATCGCTTTAAGGCTATCATCAAGGTAAGAAAGAGCCAAGTAACCAATAGCACCTGGAGTTTCAGTTACCAATTTCTTAACTGTTCCTGAAGAATCTTCTTGGATCGAACCTGCCAAATCTTCTACTTTTTGTCCTAGAGCAAATTTCTCATAAGTTGCACGAGTACCTGAGCTACTTGGACGGTTAACGATAACGATAGCTTGATCTTTACCGCCAACATCTTTCCAGTTTTTCACTTTACCAGTGAAAATATCGATTAATTGTTGTTTTGTTAAGTTAGTTACACCAGCCGCTTCGTTAGCTACTGTTGCAATAGCCACAACCGCTACTTGATGATCAACCAATTCTTTTGCTTTATCAGCATCTAATTTTTCTTCTGCAAATACATCAGAGTTACCAATGTTTGCTTGACCTTCAGATACTTGAGTCAATCCTGTACCGCTACCGCCGCCTTGTACTTGAACGGAGATGTTAGCATATTTTGAATCTGCCATGAATTTCTGAGCGACTTGATCAACCAATGGTTGTAATGCAGTCGATCCTACAGCAAGTACCGATCCGCTAAGTTCTGTACCTGTGGAAGCTTCTCCTGTAGTACCCGTTGTTGACCCTGATCCTGTAGTACCTGTGTTAGACCCACAAGCAGCAAGCACAAGAATCATCGTCAGTGTAAATAATAAAATTGGCAGTTTTCTAGACATCGTTTAAATCTCCTCCCCCTAATTAAAGGACCATACGTTTATGTTTTATTTTTGACTACTCACTTATTGTAGGGGGGCAATGTTAGGTGTAAGTCCGAGTTTTGTAAACTCTGTATTAAAATTATACGAAATATTGTATTCCATACTTCGATCAGTATTGAACTATTTTACGATTATAATCAGGACAGCGTAGCGAAAAGAACAAGATAGGGAGATTTGAGATGAAGACTTGGACGTTTATAGTATTGATTGTGTTAACGACTTTTTTGATGGGTTCTTCTTTTGCTGTAGGTAAAATAGGGCTCATGTATGCTTCGCCTTTATATTTGGTAGCTTTACGTTTTATAGTGGCAGGGGTAGTGATGTTAATCGTTGTGCTTCTGTTACGAAGACCACATCCAACCGGAAAAAGAAACTGGCTGAAAATAGGTGTGATCGGTGCTTTACAGACAGCAGGTGTGATGGGATGCATTTTTATAAGCCTCCGTACGATTACAGCAAGTGAATCGTCCATTTTAACATTTACCAATCCATTGCTGGTGGTAGTACTAGGTACGATTTTTTCAGGAATACGCTATAAATGGTATCAATGGATCGGTGTGTTATTGGGAGTGATTGGTGTGTCTATCACAGTAGGAGCACAAGTAGAATGGAAAATAGGCATCGTATGGGGGTTATGTTCAGCGATATTCTGGGCGACCGCTACATTGTTAGTGAAAAAGTGGGGTGTGCTATTTGATACATGGGTATTGTCTGCGTATCAGATGTTGTGCGGAGGAATCATTTTATTGCTGCTTAGTGTGACATTGGAACAGCCCTTTTTTATCTGGAACCATGAGTCGATATTAATTTTGCTATGGTTAAGTATATTCTCTTCTATTATTCAGTTTGCTGTCTGGTATTATGTGTTACAACATGGCGATCCGGGGAAAACGAGTTCGTTTTTATTTTTAGCACCTTTTTTTGGAGTGTTATCCGGTTGGTTACTGCTAGGAGAAACGTTATATGTTTCGAGTATTGTAGGGGGATTATGTATTATAGTAGGAATTTATCTGGTGAACCGGCAATTTCAGTCTAAAAAGGGATCGGTCAGCACACTCCAATAGATCATCATATACACTGTACGTTGTTGATATTTCCTCATACATGCACTAAAAAATAAAATATATACGCGAAATGTGATACGTACAGCTATATGATCTATCGTTTAAGATCGAATACAGTGTGCAAACCGCTTGTTCCTAGTTCAGTTACTTTAATCGCTCGAATCGAAGGCACTCTTACAATCCACCCGATATCGAACAAATGATTCATCAGCCCTTGCCCTAATGCACCGCCTAAATGATGTCGACGTTCACTCCAATCCAGACAAGCATGAGAAAACGAACGACGTTTGCGCTTGAGGGTAGGTAAGTCTAGTCCGAAATGAGTAAAAAAGGTTTCCCCTTTAGGCGTGATAAAAAATTCAGTATCTCCTGTAGTGATGTATTGGTTAGCCAGCAGCGCATCGGTCAGATCTACCCCTAATTTGCCAGCTAAATGATCGTAACAAGTACGGGCTTCGCGCAATAGCTGAACTTGAGTCGATTGCCTTAACGAGCGTACTTTTGGTGGCGCAGAGATAGCTAGAAATGATTCTAAAAGAGAGGCGATATCTGTACTGGCTAACTGATAATAACGATGTCGCCCATTTTTTTCAAAAGTGATCAGTCGTCCTTCGATTAATTTGGATAAATGAAAACTAGCAGTCTGCGGTGTAATGCCTGTCATCAATGCCAGTTCACTAGCAGTATGAAAACGTCCATCCATTAGATGGGTCAAAATAGTAGCTCGTGAAGGCTCAGCTAATAAAGAAACCACTTCAGCAATATTGGGATTAATACTCATCACATAGTCCTTTCCATATCATCTATATAGCTCTAATTACAACAAATCAAATATCAAAAGAGCAAGCAAAAGCGGGTAGTTGATGTGCTTCTGCTTGCTCTTTTTGGATGTACTCTAATTGTTATTTGGTTCTTTCTGCTAATCTGGTAATTAATTCAATATCTTGATCGGTCAATTGTTCCAAAAAATGTTGGCGTATCGCTTGCGAAAGAAAAGGACGAGCATTATCTAATGCTAATTGTCCTTCAGATGTGATCTCTACCTGAACTCCGCGATCAGTATCTAAAGGAGTTCGCATCACCAATCCACGCTTTTCCATACGCTTGAGATGATGAGAAAGTCGACTTTTATCCCAATTCATAGAGTCTGCCAATTCCTGCTGACGAAGTTTGCCTTCTCCAAAAAGAACCAACCGATCTAGTATTCCAAAATCACTTTCTGATAATCCCGTATGATCCGACATTTCTTTGACAATACGACCAAAAATCGTGTGGAACGTACCTTTCCACATATGCCATATTTTCATTTCTTCTTGATTGATCTCATGATTATCCATAAACGTATAATAGCATGGTTGACACGTCAACTTCAACGTGTTAAATTGTATTTAGGTTGACACGTCAACCTTAGAAAAATACTTCTATTATTATCAAAGGAGATCATTATGCATAACAAACAGGTTGCTTTGGTCAGTGGAGCGAATAAAGGAATAGGTCTACAGATTGCAAAAGATCTTGTCGCAAAAGGATTTACTGTACTGGTAGGATCGCGTAATTTGGAAAAGGGTAAGATGGCTGTGAATGATATAGGTGAAGGCGCTCAGGCTGTACAACTAGATGTCACCAATCAACATTCTATTGTAGCCGCAGCAGAATATATTGAGAAAGAATATGGTCGTCTGGATGTATTGATTAATAATGCAGGCATCTCCCATCCAGGCAAATCAGATGGGAATTTTCCAGAAAGTGTTCAATCCGGTCTATTAACAGTAGCTCCTATGGAAGATATACGTGCTGTTTTTGAAACAAATGTGTTCGGCGTA
Organism: Paenibacillus nicotianae; assembly: GCF_042681745.1. Classification (NCBI taxonomy): domain Bacteria; kingdom Bacillati; phylum Bacillota; class Bacilli; order Caryophanales; family Paenibacillaceae; genus Paenibacillus; species Paenibacillus nicotianae. The sequence goes on from NZ_JBHUGF010000011.1 coordinate 531,831, forward strand.
ATTGCTCTTACTCAATCGATGTTACCACTTCTGCATCAAGCTCCAGCAGGGCGTATCGTGAATATAGGAAGTTCTGGCGGATCGTTAACATGGAATTCCAATCCCGATAACCCTCATCGTGCTATGTTTGGAACGTATTCTTCTTCCAAATCTGCACTTCATGCGATTACACTTGCGTTTGCATTTGCTCTGGAATCGACTCCGATCAAAGTCAATATTGCTTGTCCTGGCTTCACCTCGACAGCTCTTAACAACTTTGCAGGTACCCGTAGTGTAGAAGAAGGTGCACGTGAAGCAGTTCGTCTTGCTATGATTGGCCCAGATGGTCCAACAGGAACATTTTCAGATGAGAACGGGACAGTAGCCTGGTAATAGTAGTCAAATAAATTCATTTATAGATAGGATAAGGTGAGCTTTAATAATGCGTGTATTTGTAACAGGAGCAACAGGTTATATCGGTTCTGCTGTCGTTCGTGAACTTATAGATTCAGGGCACACTGTTGTAGGGCTGGCTCGCTCAGATCGCAGTGCGGAGTGGTTGCAAAAGCTAGGGGCAGAAGCTTATCGAGGTGATATAGATCATGTGATCAGCCTTCAACAAGGTGTTGCTCAAGCAGACGGTGTTATTCATTTAGCATTCAAACACGATTTTTCAGATTTTGAAGGTTCGCTTGCGACAGATTTGCAGGTGATAAAGACGATAGGGGCAGTACTGGAAGGTACGGATAAGCCGTTTGTGACTACAGCTCATTTTAATGGAGTAGCTTCTGAAGAAGTAGCATTGTCACTAGCTCAGCGCGGAGTACGTACATCTATTATAGAACTTTGTCCGTCTGTACATGGAGAAGGAGATACTGGTTTTATTCCTCAATTAATTGCAATCGCCAAAGCAAAAGGTGTGGCAGCTTATATCGAAGAAGGCACTAATCGTTGGCCTGCTGTTCATCGCTTAGATGCTGCCCATTTATATTGCATGGCATTAGAAAAAGCAACAGCAGGATCAAGACTAGATGGAGTTGCAGACGAAGGTGTCGCATTTCGTGATATCGCTACAGTGATAGGTCGGCATCTAAATGTGCCTATTGTTAGTATTTCACAGGATCAAGCACAAGATCACTTCGGCTTTCTGGGAGCACTGGCAGCTTTAGATATTCCACGATCGAGTCAATCTACTCAACAACAACTGGGATGGCAACCAATACATCCTTCTTTGCTTGCCGATTTAGAGCAAGGGCATTATTTTAGCTAATGACAGATAACAACTCATATATACCATTAACTCCTCTTCTATATACTAGAAGGGGAGTTTGTTTGTTAAAATAGAGAAGTGAAACCAGTGATCATTTTTAAAGTGTATGATCTTCAATATCTAATAGGAGCAAGAAGGAGAATAACATATGGCTATTGATCTAATAGATGTTTTTGAATTTCCTACGAACTTAGGTCTGACTAAGAAAGAAGAAGATCAACAACCAGGTGTTTATTTATTACCAGATCATTTCAAAACATATGGGTTATACGATCATCTACCTATACAAAATAGATACACCTTAATAGCTCCGTCTTACGAGATAAAAAAAGATACAGTATCCGGCATACTTAATATAGAAGCTGTTGCTCATTATGCAGTCCAACAAGCAGAGCTATTAGCAGGTGCGCTTGAAGAAAAAACATTTAAATTAATTATCGGTGGAGATTGCAGTATTTTGGTTGGCAATATGATGGCATTAAAGCAAAAAGGTACTTATGGACTGTTCTTTTTGGATGGTCATACCGATTATTTACCTACTTTATCTTCTCATACCGGCGGTGCAGTAGCAGGGCTTGATCTAGCTATTGTAACGGGGCTAGGAGATGAGCGAGTAACGAATATAAATAATCTCAAACCTTATGTTCTTGAAGAACATGTATTTTGTGTGGGCAATCGAGAGTTGGACGATTCTTATGTTCAGCCTATATTAGATTCTGCTATTCATTATATTGATCTACCTACACTACGTAAGACAGGCATAGAACATATTGTGAAGCAATTTCTAGAGATGGTCGATCAGCAACAATTGGATGGTTTTTTTATTCATTTTGATGTGGATGTCTTGAATGATGATCTTATGCCTGCTGTTGATAGTAGGCAACCGGATGGACTGGATTATGTAGAATTGATTCAGATACTGGCACCGTTAGTCGCTCATCCTCAAGTGGTTGGACTTGAAATTACAGTACTTGATCCTCATTTAGATCAAGAAGGAAAGTATACTTCTAAATTTATTCAACAGCTTGCTACACTTTTTGACGATCAAAAAAACTCTTCTACGTTAACATAGAAGAGTTTTTTCGTATTGAAATGTATAAGTTACACTTAGCTTGTATGTGAGTCTTTAAAACCTTGAATTTCACCTTTAACTTCTTTCGTAGCAGATTGTGCTTCGTCTTTGAAATCTTTGACAGTGTCTAAAGAATCTTTGACCATGCCTACAACTTCTTGACCTTTTTCAGCAAGAACATGTCCGCGTTCGTTCAACATTGGAGCGTTCTCAACAACAAGATCAGTCAATTCTGCAACACGAGTACGAATTTTGTCACCTTGTGGAGTAGAGAACAAAAGGGCTGCTCCTGCACCAATAAGTGCTCCTGCTATTGCTCCTGTAATAATTGACTTTGTAGATTCGTTATCCATTATCGTCGACCCCTCATCTTAACAATTTAGTATTTAATGTATTATTACCCAATCTGACGGATATCACACTTATTCTTTATAATATAAAATCAGAAAAAATAATACTTGTAATTATATAGATATCTATGTATTATAAAAATATGCTAAATTATAACGCTTGTGCAATGATCTCGAAGATTCGTGATGACGTGAACAAACTGATTATCACAGAGTTAGAAAAGAACAATATTACAGATGTTGTTCCTTCTCATGGGGATATTCTTTGCTTTTTGTACAGTGAACGATGTAGCTTGTCTGTTAATACATTAGCACAAAAAGTACATCGTACTCAGCCAACGGTTACAGTGTTGGTCAACAAATTAGAGAAGCTTGGTTATGTAAAGCGTATCAAAGATGATCATGATCATCGTATAACAATGGTTCATTTAACAGATAAAGGTTGGGAGTTAGAGCCGATCTTTAATCATGTATCTGAGGCGATCAATCAGAAAGTCTACGGTCATCTTAATAAAGAAGAACAAGAACAATTTGAGTATTTGTTAGAACGTGTGTATTCCGGGCTTTGAGTTAGTGAGAGCCTTTTTTTATAAAAATATATAGATATCTATCTAATGAGGAGAATGTTATTCATGAAACATCTAATCGTATTTGCTCATCCACATCAAGAAGGAACCAATCAAGCTATTTTAAAAAGAATGGTACAGACTTTAGAATCTCAAGGACATGAAGTTGTTGTTCGTGATCTGTATGCATTGAATTTTCAACCGGTACTAACAGAAGCCGATACAGAAGCAATGAAAGTTGGTAATACACCAGCAGATATCAAAGCAGAACAAGAATACATTACTGCGGCTGAAGCAATCACGTTTATTTATCCAATCTGGTGGACAGGTCTGCCTGCTATTTTGAAAGGATATGTAGATCGCGTGTTTGCTTACGGATTTGCTTATGGATATGGAGAAACAGGGATTGCTCAATTACTTACTGGTAAAAAAGGATTAATTATTAACACACATGGTCAATCTAACGAAATTTACGATCAAGTTGGAATGACAGACGGTTTGAAAATCACTTCAACAACTGGTATTTTTGGATTTGTAGGCATTGAAAGTGTAGGGCATTTGTTATTTGGTAATGCACCATATGCAGAGGAAGCTCAACTAGAAGCAGTATTGCGTCAAGTTGAAGAAACAGTAACGACTGCTTTTAATAACTAAAAAATACTAGGTCTAACCCAAATAGGTTATAGAGCTAATATAGAAATAAAAAAACGAGCTCCTTATTAAATAGGAGGCTCGTTTTTTTGCTTCATATAACTTTCATTGCTACAGCTTTATGGTAAGCTTCGCAATTTTATAATTTGAAAATAGAATCGTTATTTGGTTTGTTCGGTGTATCATCAAAACTATGATTCATTTTGTCTTTCAAATACATACCGTAAATATGCACGATTCCGATTTTTACAACCATATACAACGGGATAACAAGCAACATTCCGAGAATACCGCCCATATCGCCACCGACCAGTAGCAGAACGACGATCGTAAATGGATGGATATCCAATTGTTTTCCGAAAATAATAGGTTCTAACAAGTTATTTTGGATCATTTGCGCGATAATGACGATTACGATCGCCCAGATTCCCATTGCAGGAGATTCAATTAATCCTACAATAGCTACCGGAACAGCAGACAAAATCGCACCGATATAAGGAATAAAGTTAAGGAAGAAAGCCAAAAATACAAGCAATAAAGAATAAGGTAAATCAATAATCAAAAATCCAATATAAAGCAGTACACATAATGCCAGGTTAACCAGTACTCGACCTGCAATAAAGCTACTTAACGAATCGTCCATCTCATCTAGCATCGCTTTTCCATCTTCTTTGTGTCCAGCAGGGAAAAGTTTGAGCAATTGAGGTGACAAACGTTTGTCATCTTTAAGCAAGTAGTACAACATAATAGGCACAGTAGCGACAACCAATACAAAGTTGGAGATAAATGAGAACATACTTGAAATATGAACAGATAACCAATCAAAAATAGTATTTAAATATTCTGTTAATTTCGCAATCATATCCTGATTATTTTCAGCAGGAATATATTGTTGAATCGTTGGATTCTGTTGTAATAGCTGAATCTGAGTAATAATACTTTGTGTAAATCTAGGTGCATTCTCAATAAAGCTTGTCACCTGATCACGTAATGTAGGCCAGCCGATAATCGAGAAAATCGCTAAAACGATAATAACGACCAGATACATTAGTAAAATCGAATACGAACGTTTCAACTTTTTCTTTTCCAAATAGTTAACGAGTGGACGTAGTGGATAGTAGAGAAAAGCTGTGATTAAAAGTGGAACAATCGTAAGACTAATCAAGGAAGCAATTGGTGTGAAAATAAAATCAACCAGCGTCCCCAAATAGACAATCAGGAGTATAAGCGCAATACCCGCACCTATACGAAAAAAGCGTCTTTGTAGCATAAAAAAATCCTCCTCCAAAATCTTAAATGGTCATTATGTAGAAATGTAGTATATCTCTATTTACTCATACGTACAAAGTAGTGAGTTGGATGCATCAATAGAAGTGCGATCAAAATTCTTCTTTGGGTCTATGTTACTATATAAACCTCAATATGCTTGCTTAATCTTCACAGAGAGGTAAAATAAAAAAGGAATCATTTGTAAGCGTTATTAAATAGCTACATATCCAGGGAGGCGTATCTATAATGACAATGAATTATCGCAGATTAGGTGGTAGTGGGCTGAAAGTAAGTGAAATTAGTCTGGGCAGTTGGCTCACTTACGGAGGATATGTGGAAAAGGAAAATGCGGTTCAATCGATTCGTGAAGCTTATGATTTGGGAATTAACTTTTTTGATACAGCTAATGTCTACGAACGTGGAGAAGCGGAAAAAGTTGTCGGTGCTACACTGAATGATTATCCCCGCGAATCTTATGTACTGGCGACCAAAGTATTTGGCGATATGGGAGACGGGCCGAACGATAAAGGGCTATCTCGCAAACATATTACCGAACAATGTCATGCCAGTCTAAAGCGTCTTGGACATGATTATATTGATCTTTATTATTGCCACCGTTTTTCACCAGAGACACCGATCGAAGAAACATTACGTGCACTCGATGATCTGGTACGTCAGGGCAAAGTATTATATGTAGGTGTAAGTCAGTGGACAGCCGCTCAGATGCAAGCTGCTGTTGGTGTAGCAGATCGTTACTTGCTCGATCGTATTGTCGTCAATCAACCGGTCTATAATATGTTCAACCGTTATATAGAAGAAGAAGTCATTCCACTTGGTGAAAAATATGGTATCGGACAAGTGGTCTATTCACCGCTTGCACAAGGATTATTAACAGGTAAATACACATCCAAAACCGATATTCCAGCCGATAGTCGCGCAGCTAAGCTCAAATGGGACGACGATCGCTTCAGCGATGACAAACTTTCTCAAATCGGACAACTACAAAAAATTGCTGATGAAGCGGGCATCCCGTTAACACATCTGGCACTAGCATGGATTTTACGTCAAAAAAATGTATCCAGCGCTTTAGTCGGAGCCAGTCGTCCTGAACAAGTCAAACAAAACGCCAGCGCATCCGGTATTCAACTGAGTTCAGACGTGATCGAAGCGATCGAAAACGTATTAACTGTCGAAAATAAATAGAATGTATTACTCTTTCAAGCCTTCCAGCGTTATGGAAGGCTTTTTAGTTTAACTATATACATAACCATCAATATCCTAATTTCAAATATCTCACTATCAAAATAATTCACCTATTTGTACCGATAATATAATAAAGAGGTAAGAGTAATGAAGATAATTTAAACTAATATCATCTTTAAAATTCCTACCCTACCCTCTCCCACCCAAGATTTTAGGTTTTGCTCTAACTCATTTCAATGTGCAATTTGATATCCTACGCCAGCGGAGGCAATCATTATTCTGAAAGAGCTAAAAGCTTTCTAACGAAAGCTGCTTCGGAAGCAAATACTAAGTTCGCCTTTAGAACGTAATCCCCACCGCAAAGCGGTACATCAAGGGATTCCGTTCTACCAGCGACGACAAGAATAACGATTGCTGTAGCGTCATGTACCTAATATCATCTAAATGTACCTCTTTAAGCCTCAAATCCGCCCAATTTATGATAATGATTCTCAGAATTGTCTGCAAAACTATTGACCATAATTTTAAATGGATTTATACTTATTCTAAAATCAAATTAAGGGAATGATCCAAATGAAAACAATCAACTTGACGACACAGCGCAAAGCTGTATACGAAATCGTCTGCGAAGCTGCGGATCACCCGACTGCTGCCGATGTTATGAATCGGTTAGTAGAGCGTGGTCATAATTTTGCTTATGGAACCGTATATAACTCTTTACGATATTTATCAGATAAAGACTTGATTCGCGAATTAAAGTTAGGCGAAGCGGCAAGTCGCTATGATGGCAAAATGGATGATCACCAACATATTGTGTGTGAAAACTGTGGCGCTGTAGATGAAGTGATGACAGATGCACCTGTAGAATGGTATGCCGCAGTAGCTGAAGAAACGGGGTATGATGTACACCATGCTCATGTCGTATTTAGAGGAGTGTGCACAGAATGTCGAAACAAATCACGAAAATAATTGATAATGATTATCATTTAGGTGCAAAAGATACCTTATTGAACTGGTCTGTAGCTGAACGAAATATGCGTAATACAGCAGATCTAATTGCTCACTCTTGCCCGATTACAAGACGTGTTGTAATTATCAGCCCAGCGCCAAGTCGAGTGCATGAATTAACTCGTACTTTATCAGATAGTTGTTTTGATGTGATGGTATTTCATCGTTGGGAAAGTAATGGTGCAGGAGCGATCAGCGCCGATTTGTTTATTTTTGATCTGATCTCTTCATCCGGTAGTCAAGATATCGAATCTGCCAAGTTGCAATTTAGTGAGAAAAATTCTCATTTACCAACGTTGTTCTTAGTGCGTGAAGATATGTTGTCTACCGGACTGAACGAATGGGCAGAAGAAGAATTGTTAGTCTGGCCTGCACGTCCACAAGAAGGACTATATCATGTAGAACGCGTGATTCGTGCCGGAAGTAATCGTCCTGCGGCACCTGCAACAGGAGATACTGAACACCGTACTGTTTTCAAAGACCTGTGGATAGATCGTAAAAAAATGACTGTTCATCGTGCTCAACAACGAATAGAACTCACCAAAACAGAGTATGATCTACTACTTATGCTGATCGAAGGCGAAGGCGGCGTATTATCTCGTGAAGATTTGATGAGCGAAATTTGGGGCACTCAATTTTTTGGAGGAAGTAATGTTGTCGATGTCCATGTAAAAAGTTTGCGCAAAAAAATCGGTGATAATGCTTCTGCACCACAATATGTAGAAACAGTACGTGGCGTAGGTTATCGATTGGCAGATTAAGAACCTCTTCATCATTTCTTCATCGAAGGCTCATAGGTAACTCATGAATGACGGTAAGTGAAGATGTTAGAATGAATCTAATCTTTGGAATGAGTCTAATTATAAATTTATTTATACATTAGATTGATGACCATTTATGATGAGAGGATGATTTCTAACGATGACAAACAACGACCACCGCCTAACGACCAACCAGGGTGCACCTGTAGGGGATAACCAAAATTCCCGTACTGCAGGTCGTAGAGGACCTACTTTATTAGAAGACTATCATTTGCTAGAAAAAATCGCTCACTTTGACCGCGAACGTATTCCAGAACGTGTGGTTCATGCTCGTGGAGCAGGCGCTCATGGTGTATTTCGTGTTGATCAAAGTATGAAAGAATATACCAAAGCTAACTTTTTACAAGAAGTAGGAACAGAAACGCCTGTTTTTGTCCGCTTTTCGACTGTTATTCATGGTGTAGGTTCACCAGAGACAGCACGCGATCCGCGCGGTTTTGCTGTTAAATTTTATACGAATGAAGGTAACTACGATATCGTAGGTAACCATTTACCTGTATTTTTTATCCGAGATGCGATCAAATTCCCGGATATGGTACATTCACTCAAACCTGATCCGCAGACCAATTTACAAACACCAGCACGTTATTGGGACTTTATGACACTTACTCCAGAATCGACGCATATGATGACATGGTTATTTTCAGATCATGGTACACCTGCGAATTATCGTGAAATGGATGGATTCAGTGTTCATGCGTTCAAATGGATTAATGCTGAAGGCAAAGTAACTTATATCAAATACAAATGGGAAAGTGTGCAAGGTGTAAGAACGTTCTCTGCTGACGACGCTGAAAAGCAACAAGGTAAAGACTTCAATCATGCGACACGCGATCTATTCGAGCATATCGAAAAAGGAGAATTCCCGGAATGGACATTAAAAGTCCAATTTATTCAACCCGAACATATAGACAATTATGCGTTTGATCCATTAGATCCGACTAAAGTATGGCCGGAAGATCAATTTCCTTTCCATACCGTTGGCACAATGACACTCAATCGCAATCCAGATAATTTCTTTGCAGAAGTAGAGCAATCTGCTTTTTCACCAAGCGCTCTAGTGCCTGGCATCGAACCTTCTGAAGATAAATTGCTTCAAGGACGTTTATTCTCTTATCCAGATACACAACGTCATCGTTTGGGAACCAATTATTTGCAAATTCCGATCAACTGCCCGTATGCACCTGTTCGTAATCAACAACGAGATGGACAGATGAATACCAAGCAAGATACATCGACATACAATTATGAGCCGAACAGCTATACCGATGGTCCTACAGAAGATCCTCATTATCGAGATTCTGAAGTAGAATTGGAACAAGGGCATGTGACCCGTCAAAAAATTGCCAAAACTGATGATTTTGCTCAAGCTGGAGAACAATATCGTTCATATACTGCACAAGAAAAAGAGAATTTATTGCAAAATTTGGTTAATGATTTAAAAGAGGTTAAAAAAGATACTCAATTGCTGGCGATTTGCAACTTTATCCGCGCTGACCGCGAATATGGAATGCGTTTAGCTCAAGGATTAGGGATCGATATTAGTGAATTTATGGGGCAAATGAGATCATAATCTTCACTTGTGATACATCAACAAAGGATTAACTTGAGATATTCAGCGTTCCGCTTTATATTAAAGGGGTATTGTTAGATGTAGTAAAGCAGAACGCTTTTATATATAAGCTGTTGGTAGAGACCTTCATCGATCTCAGATAAAGATAGCTTAGTACAATAAGGTCACTATTGACCGCTGTTATGACGCAAAGGAGCGCTACACACTTTCTAGTTGTGCGCTCTTTTGTATACTCTAAAAAAGGGGGGATACAGGTAGAAGTGGTCTGTTTATATGAATAGCGTACAGGAAGTTCAACAGATAGGTTAGGTGCTTACTATTCCAAAAGGTTGAAGGAGATGTGAGTCATGAGAAAGTCATGGAGCGTTGGCATGATAGGTGTGTTGTTCATCTTTGTAGTCGGAACGTCCAGTTCGTTCGTTACACCTGCATTTGCGGCCACTGAAAACGGATCTTATACTGTTGTTACTCCTGATATTTTAACCAAGCGACCAACTATAGACATGCTACCTGCCGATTTTCCTATTCCCGATGATGCTGTTATCGACACTTCCCAACAAACGTATATAGATGGACAGAATAGCATCTTGCTTGGTTTCCACACGAAAAGCAGTATGGAAACCCTCGCCAAAACGTACAATGAGTATTTCCGCATTATCAATATGGATCAAGCGATTCAGACATTAAATGAACAACAATTGAGTGTCAAAGGCACAGACCCTGCGACAACGCAACAATGGTTATTAACAGGCGCTCCTCTGACTAAAGATACAGTAGAAGTGACTGTGAAAGTGATAAAAACTCAATAAAGATAAGTAGTTAACTGAAAAGAGACCGATAGGAATGAATAGATATCCATGAATAAGAGCATATAAAAAAGCCTGAATAGATGATGTATTCAGGCTTTTTGGTATGTTGATTAAATAATTAAGTACAGCAACAGCGTCTAAGATAATTAATTAAAATTAGTGAACGTATTACTTTTCAGACCAGGTCAGTGTCAATTGGACAACATCTTTGCCGGCTTGAGGACTGCCGATTAAAGACCAAACTTGCTTGGTTTTGGGATCAGTTCCTTGAATAATAAGATTATTTTCATCAATCGTTGAACCTGCATTAGTTAAAGATTTGGCATCGAAATATTGTTTGTACGTTTGCGATAATGTCTCCATGCTACCTTTGGTTGTGAATATGAGTAAGACAGATTTTTTACCATCATTTTCTTCTTGATGAGAGGTAGAGATTACCGCATCATCTGGAATCGGGAAATCGGTTGGTAGATATGTTGGGCGCTTTTCTACGCTATCCGCAGCAATCGGCCCTTTCTCATCAATCGAACCTGTATTGGTTGTCGTAGAATCGCTATTTTCAGTTGCTGGTGCGGTCGTTCCTGTAGAAGAGTCTGTAGTAGAAGAAGACTCTGCCGATGGTTCCGATGATTCGGTATCTGTTGTTGCAGGGGTTGATGGTGTTGCTTCATTCGTGTTATCTGTCGTCGTATTCGTTTCTTGATTGGTTTCAGTGGAAGGGTTAGCAGGTGCGGCTGCGTTACTGCACGCACTCATAACAGTGATAAGCAATATGCCACATAGTACTAAATGATATACTTTTTTCATTCATGATTCCTCCTGTTTCTTATAAAATGGGTTGCTAACAAACTATAGTGATTTATACACATTCAGCTTAGTATTCAATCTAAATTATAACATGACTGTGACACTAAGCGATATTTGGACAATAAGCTGATGTATAGCGATACAACAAGTCTCTCTTTTTTCAAAAAAATAGCTTCGCAAAATGATATTATTCTGGTATTATTTGTATAATGTATCCTTATATATTGTAAACATCGAAAAAAGAATCGCTTCTACTTCAAAGTGAAAATTTGACGAGTGCTTTGACTATACACTACTATATGTAGTGTGAGGTGGCATAAGCATATGAAAATACAAAACTTTAAAGTAGGCGCTACAGGGATGGATCGCTTTTTCGGTCCGCTAGAAGCTCAAGTGATGAATATTCTGTGGGATATGGATCATCCGATGACGATCAAAGAAGTCCTTTCTTCGCTCCAAACAACCAAATCACTTAGTTTCAACACGATTATGACAGTAATGAATCGATTGGTGGAAAAAGGAGCGTTAACGAAAACAGGTGAAAGTCGTAGTTTTCATTACACACCTACAGAAAGTCGGGAACAATTTTTGAACAATCAGTCCAGGGAATTGACGCATGAATTGATGGAAGAATTCGGGTCACTCGCCGTAAATCATATGGTAGATGTGCTGGAGGAAGTAGATCCTCAACTTATTCGCGCCTTGGAGGATAAAATCAAACAATGGAAAAAAGAAACGTAAATCACTGGCAACGTCGTTCAGGAACACTATTTCGTATCGGTTTCGGTCTTTCTTTATTTACTATAGGGCTGATGTTTATTTATGCGCTGCATACAATATTCGGTTGGAATATTCCATTTGATCTGCTACGCATCTGTAACCGTTGGATGGAAGCACAAGGTTGGTTTTCAGTAGCCCATTTGTTAAGGGCGCTTGTTCTTTGCACATTTGTATTGTATATCGGTTATGGATTAGATCAGTGGGCAGGTTCTCACCGAGCTTATCGCTACTTTCGCTCCCTACAAGATGTGAAGCAATCCGCGCAATATAATGCTCTTTATAGCGACAACAAAGAGTTATTGATTATTATTCATTGTGCACAACCTGTTGCATTAACGATGGGCATTTTTCGTCGCCGGATTATTTTATCAGATGGACTGCTTCGTATGTTAGATAAGCAAGAGCAAGAAGCGGTAGTGTATCATGAGATGTTCCATTATCAGCAACGTGATCCGTTAACTACATTTTTGTTAGGGCAGTTTGCGCTGGCGTTGTGGTTTTTACCGATTTTGAAAAATATCACTTTGCATTACAAAATATCGCGCGAAATTCTAGCAGACAGTCATGCTGTTCATCGTCTAGGAACTCCTGTTGGCTTGGGCGGTGCCTTGTTGAAACTGATTCATCGTCAGCATGCTCGTTCCCCTCAACCTTTTCGAATGATCTATTCTTCTTTTGCCGAAACGTCACTCAATTATCGTATTCATCGCATTATTGAACCGGATCAAGAGAAATCTCTGCGGTTGCCAGTATGGCCTGTGCTACTTTCGTTATTTGTGTTAACAGCACTAAGCGTTTTGTTATTATGGTCACTTATATAATTTATGTATAAGCGGCTATTTTTATAACAGTACACTATGCTATGTAGTGTATATTACATGAAATGAATAAAAGGAGGAATAATGATGTTGCTTAAACGTAATGTTGAATTAGGATTGTTTATTGTTCGCGTATTAACAGGTGTTATCTTTTTATTACACGGGTTTTCTAAATTTCAAGGTGGGATTGGTGGTACAACAGGATTTTTCCAAAGTATAGGGTTACCTGGATTTTTGGCTCCAGTCGTAGCTATTATTGAAATTTTAGGAGGCTTATTGTTAATTCTAGGTTTGCTTACTCGAATTGCCGGGGTAGCTTTAACCGTAATTATGGTTGGAGTATTACTAACTGCCAAAGCAGGTCAACCTTTTATGATGGGGACAGAGTTTGATTACTTGCTATTATTCACTTCTCTTCAATTAGCATTGGCTGGTAGTGCTCTATTATCTGTGGATAGTCTGCTTTTCAAAAATAAATACAATAGCAGATTAGCTGAAAACTAAATAATACAAAAAATATTTGCATAAAAGCTATCAAAATATTTGCATAAAAATATAAAACAAACAAAAACCGACAAAATATCTTTAAGATATTGTCGGTTTTTTGTTTTGAACCTACAAAAATAACAGCGTTTAGGCGATATATACAGTAGTAACAAATTGTAGATGAAAAGCAACAGACATCAAATCATCTATATTCATTTATAGAAAGAGTGGGGTTTATGAAAAAAAGAATGAAATTGCCCAAACTAAGCAAAAAACCCAATAAACCATCTTCTTTTCGATGGTCGATTCGCAATCAACTTATTGTAGCATTTGCTTTGATTTTGCTAGGCCCAAGCTTAGTTATTGGTGCAAGTATGTATAATAAAGCAAAAGAAGAAGTACAAAATCATTTGATTGCTAGTGCAACACAAAGTGTACAAACCGCTAATTTATTTATCAGTAATGCAATCGCAACTAAAATGCATGATGCTGAATATTTATCAAGTGTATTTAATAGTTCGATGATTGATGGTCGATTAAGCCCAGAAATTGTGCCTAAATTAGCACAGTATCTGGGGGAACATCCTGAAGCTATTGATACATTTGTCGGTACACCGGATGGAACAATGATTCGCGGCGTACCTAAAGAAGATGAGAATGGATACGATCCGCGTGAACGGGATTGGTACAAATTAGCTGAAGCTTCTCCAGGTCAAACGATTATGACACCTGTTGTTATCAACTCCAGCAAACTTCCTGTTGTTATTCTGGCGCATACCTTACCTGATAATTCAGGAGTATTAGGTATTTCATTAAATCTAGAAAGTATTTCTAAATTAGCTGATATTAATGTAGGTAGTGAAGGCTATGTGGTTATTTTAGATACAGAAAAGAAATATATTGTGACTCGTAATGGTGTGACAGGGGAGCAAGCAGAAGGGGAATACTTGGCTACGATGTATGCCCAAGATAATGGTACTATTGATTATAATTTTAAAGGCGAACCGAAAAAGATGGTTTTTCTTACTAACAAAGAAACAGGTTGGAAAATCGCAGGTACTATGTATACAAGCGAAATCGATGCAGCAGTGCAACCGATTCGTAATCAAGCGTTGTTGATTATTATTATCGCTATTGTAATCGCAGCGGTCATTGTAGCATTCTGTATCAATATGATTATGAAGCCTTTACTTGGTCTACGCAAAACGACTCAACAAATCAGCGATGGCGATCTAACGATCCAGATCGATCAGCGCAAAAATAATGAGATCGGTGATCTAGCGCGTGACTTTACAATAATGGTGAGCAGTCTACGTGAGATGATCGAGAAAGTAAGAGACACCACAGACAATGTATCTTCGGCTTCAGAAGAACTAGCAGCCGGAGCAGAAGAAACCAGTCGTTCTGTTGAACATGTGACTATGGCGATTCAAGAAGTATCTACAGGTAGTGAGCGTCAGGTGGATGGAGTTAAAGTAGGTGCGGATGCGATACATCGTATGTCAGAACGTGTTGCTGAGATTTCCGGTCACGTAACTGAAGTAAGCCAAAGCATGAGCGATGCAGCCACAGCTTCTGCCAAAGGAAATGAGTCGGTTATTAATGTGACTCAACAGATTTTTGAGATTCAATTAACAGTAGATCGATTAAGCGAAATTATTGCAAGTCTAAATACGCAATCTAGTGAAATTGGTGGTATTGTTGATTTGATCCGTAATATAGCCAAGCAGACTAATTTGCTAGCCTTAAATGCTTCAATTGAAGCGGCAAGAGCAGGAGAGCATGGTAAAGGATTTGCGGTCGTTGCTGATGAAGTGCGTAAGCTTGCGTCGGAATCAGGTGAATCTGCAGAGCGTATTGGTAGCCTTATTACAGGTATGCAGGGCATTGTAGCTCAATCGCTAGAAGTAATGGATCAGGCGAAAGAAAATGTAAACGGAGGTATTCTAGCTGTAGATACCTCAGGACGTTCATTCTCTAGAATCAACCGCGCGATCAAAGCTGTTTCTCGCAAAATGAACGATGTCACAGGAACTACAGATCATTTGAATAGTGATGCAGATGCAGTGGTGGAAGCGATAGAAGATATCGCTAGCATTTCCGAACAAGCGGCAAGCAATACCGAGACAATTTCAGCAGCAGCCGAAGAACAACTGGCTTCGATGCAAGAAGTATCCAGTGCCGCTACCGATTTGACTCGTCTTGCAGAGCAGTTACAACAATTGGTATCTCGTTTTAAAGTATAAAAAGTATAACGATTAGCAGAAAAAAGTTTCAATAAATCAACCGTTGTCCCATATATATTGAGACAGCGGTTTTTATTATTTTATATTTTACATTATATTCGTAAGTTTGTTACAATAATTCAGTAAATACATTATTAATGTACAGCAGATAGACTACCCAGGGAGGAATAAATATGTTTACAGTATATCCATCAGCAGAGCGTTTTAGCTTTGATCGAGGTTGGCTACAAGGCAGTCATAGCTTTTCATTTAGTGAATATCAAGATCCGAATAATGTGAGCTTTGGCCCTCTTCGTGTATTTAACGATGATGTGATTGCTCCTTCACGTGGATTCGGTGCTCATCCGCATAGTGATATGGAAATTGTCTCTATTATACTGGAAGGACAATTACGTCACGAAGACAATCTGGGAAATGTAGCAGTTAGTTCTTTTGGCGGTGTGCAACGGATGTCTGCAGGTACAGGGGTTGTGCATACAGAGCATAATGCTTCTGATGAGACTCATTGCAATTTATTGCAGTTATGGTTTGAGCCAGAAGCGCGTGGACTCAAGCCTTCTTATATGAGTTCATCGTATAATCCAGCTTCTTTAAACGGTCAATTATTGCCGATTGTTAGCCGTCAGGGTGGCGAGAATCAAGCGACGATTCATCAAGACATGACCATCTATCTCAGTCGTCTGGAAAAAGGACAAGAAATCAAATTTGTTCAGCATCCAGACCGTCGTACGTATGTATTTGTTATTCAAGGCAGTCTGACAATGAATCAAGAGCATCTGTTATCCAAGCATGATGCGGTACGTATTGAACAAGAAACTCATTTGCAGATGACAGCAGAAGAACCGGTCTTTTTCCTGCTGATCGACTTGCCTTAGGAGGAACATAGCTGATGAAAGAAACCGTTATGGTCAAGCATGCAGTAACAGGTCGAGAATTATTAAATAACAATAAACACTCGTTCACCTACGAGTTTATCAATTTGCCAGCAGGCGGATTTCGAATGACTTTTGTCGGTGCACCTGAAGAGATTGTACAAGATATTATTACTTTGCAACATGAACTCAATCTATTCCGCTTTGAATTGCCAGAAGATGCTCCACAGATCAAGCACTGGTATTATGTCAAAGAACATGGTGTGCAGTATCAAGCAGACCAAAATCAACTGGTGATTGAAGCCGCATCAGAGATTGTGTATTTGCCGTCAGAGTATTTAGAATAATATAATTTTGTATTTTATTAAACCTTCTCTATAGATCATATAGAGGAGGTTTTTTTATATTGAAAAATGCAAAGATATAGATTAACATTATTAGTAATTATATCCACCCACCCCATATATCTCAAAAATGATCTAGTCAAATTCATAATGTATATGTATCGCTATTACCCAAAATAGATCGATGTATGAATTTTAAAAGTATCGCTTATACAGACTCTCCACTTCTATCATTTTTCTATTCATTTACTGTATTTATTTTTACAACAACATAGCTTTTTTAAAAGTTCCTTATCACCTATCCCTGGAAAGGAAGGTTAGCATATTGAATGTGTCTTCGCCACCACATGAAGTGGATCAATGGATCAAAGATCATCAGGTGATGCCGTTTGCTTCTGGATGGGAGCATATTGAACATGAAATTCGCAGAATCGATCTACTGATACGGATTGCCTTGATTCGTTATCCTCCTCAAGTATCTGCTGAGATTGAACAATATAAGGGACTATTTATTAGTGAAGAAGAAGTATGGTCTTTGCTAGCAGTTTCTAATGCGCCTGAGCAATCGGAGACTATAGAAGAACTGCTACATATGTTAACCGTATGGGAGCAGTACATCGCTAAACGTTTAGTCTTAAGTAGACAACATGAGATACATACACCTTTGGATCAGATTCGTCAGCAAATGAGTTTAGAATATCAAAGTTATTTGTGTTTTTTGATTGTACTTGCTATTGAAATCGATCGCAAATATGAGAAGTTATATGCTTATTTGCAAGACGATATCACTTGTAAATCACCAACACTACAGCTCATATTAAAACTGATTGCGGATCAGCCTGAACAAGCTCAGCGTATTCGCCAGTCTTTTGGTATGTATCACCCTTTAACCGATTGGTTGATCTGTCCTTTTTTAGAATCTGAGCCCAAGTCCTCCTTATCCAAAGCATGGATTGTTGAGCCTGAAGTGCTTCAATTTTTGTTAGAGGACAATGTCCAACCTCAATTATCACTAACTAAAGGATTGACGATATATCAATCCAATGATGAATTATCGCCACTCGTTATTCAGCATTCTATTCAGCAAAAATTGAAAGTTATTTGGCAACATCAATCCGATCAGACAGTTATTCTTCTTCACGGTCATGCTGGAAGTGGTAAAAAACATCAGCTTAGACATCTCTGTCAGTATTACAACCGACCTCTATTGGTTGCTGAGTTAGAACAAACGGAATCTTTATCTAGTGAAAACATTCAGCAATGGGCAAAGCAAGCCGTCCGTCAGGCTTTGATACGAAATGCAGTTCTTGTATGTACTGGATGGGATCGTTGGATTCAACGTCCTCCTAGAGAAATTCAAGCTTTAATTCAGGAATTAAAGCGATATCGAGGAATTTTATTTCTAACAGCGCATACGATGCAAGATCTCTATCTAACCAGCACTTTGTGGTCATTGGAACAGGAAATTCACCTTCCGCTACCTACGATTCAGGAGTCTTTAGTACTCTGGAAACATTATGGTGAACCGAAATTTGTTGATCATAGATTAGATTGGCAGCAAGTCGCTTCTACTTTTCAGATGACACCAGGACAGATCGTAAAAGCATTAAGTCATCTGGCGACTTTATACACTTCAGAAGATGTAGATAGTGAAATAGCTACTCAATTAACACAAGAAAATCTCAATCATAGTTGTTACAGGCAGATCCAGACTCGATTGAATACTCAGGCGACTCGGTTATCGATGACATCAACATGGGATGATTTGATTTTGCCTGCGGCACAGAAACAAAGTATGCGTTATGCCTGTAATCAGATCAAGTATCGAAGTAAAGTGTACGAAGAATGGGGATTTGGTCAAAAGCTAGCTTATGGTAAAGGATTAAGTCTATTATTTACCGGCCCGCCCGGTACAGGCAAAACCATGTCAGCGCGTGTAATTGCCAATGAATTGCAGATGCAAATGTATCAGATAAATCTTTCACAAGTAGTGAGTAAGTACATCGGAGAGACTGAAAAGCATTTACAAGAAGTATTTGATGAAGCTAAGTATAGCAGCAGCATTTTGTTTTTCGATGAAGCAGATGCCCTATTCGGTAAACGTTCTGAAGTAAGCGATTCGCATGACAAATTTGCTAATATGGAAACTTCTTTTTTATTACAAAAGATGGAGGAATATGAGGGGATAACAGTTCTAGCTACTAACTATAAGCAGAATTTAGATGAAGCCTTTATGCGTAGAATCAGTTTTGTTATTCGATTTCCTTTCCCTAACAAAGAAAGTCGTAAGCAGATTTGGCGTACTTTATTACCGGATCAAGTGCCAAGAGAACAGGGAATAGATTTCAATTTTCTAGGAGATACGTTTGAAATCTCAGGTGGACAAATCAAAAATGTATTACTGTCTGCCGCTTTTCTTGCTGCATCAGAACAGGCTCCTATATCAATGAAAATGATTTTTGTAGCTTTACAGCAAGAGCTAAATAAAAGTGGCATGACTCCTTCAGCGGCTTCTCTTGGATTGTATAGTGACCTCTGGCAATCATGATATTGGAATCTAATGATTATGGGAAAGGAGGAGAAGCCTATCGGTAACAGCCAAGTAATTGCAGATACCGGATTATCGATTGTTAAATTATTGCGAGAGCAACTTACACCTGATCCTATTATAGAATCAGCAAGTATTGGACTATCTTCTCCAATAGAAGATAACGAATTAGTGGTCAGTGTTTATCTTTATGAGATACGTCAAAGTAAAGAATATCAAATCTACGATATGATCTCACAAGGGAATGATCTTTTGCAATACCCACCGTTATCACTAGAGTTATCTTATCTCATTACAGTTCATTCTGCTGCTGATGCTGGAGTAAGAGCTTGGGATAATAATCGACTAATGGGTCATATTCTTCAAACCATGCATGATCATGCAATATTAAGCGGAAATGATCTAGTCGGAACATTACGTGATCATAATGAAGAATTACGAATCATTTTTGAAGATATCCCGAGTGAAAAATTATTTAACTTTTTCCCACAAAAACCTTATAAATTATCACTCGGTTATAGTGTAAGTCCCGTATTACTAGAATCCAAACGCACTAAAAAAGTCACCCGCATATTGGAAAGCGATATTCGTACACAAACGCGGGAGGGATATTCATGATCCAGCAATCGATTTCGATACGGCATCAATTATCAGCTGTTATCTATGTGACTGATATGATTACTGGCCGTGCAGTAGATCATCAACGTCTGACTTTTATGTTAGAACCCACAGGAACTACACCTATTTATAAGAATGAAGGCTACTATGTTTATAGTAATTTGCCTGCTGGTATCTACCGATTAATTGTTCATTCACTGGATTATGGAATAGTGATAAGACAATGGGAATGGAATCCCCAGCAGAAAGATCCACCAGTATTTCAATTGCTATTACAGCCATCTCCTGCCTATTTATTTGCCACAAAAATAACTAGAATCTATTGTCGTTGTGTAGATGTAGTTGGTGCTCCTATAACTGACGTACCTTTAACACTATACAGCCGTTCGCCTGAAAATAGTCGTGCACGATTGAGAAAAAAAACAAATGTAGAAGATCAAACCCTTGAAGTAGCAACAACTGGCGTACGTTCATTAGCAGGAGAATCCTATCTCTTGTGTTCAATACACGAAGATATAGAACACAATGAACCGATTGAAATTAAATCCTTTCCTCAGCTTAACGATCAAGTATGGCAACTGATATCACCGTTATCTCATAGCTATACAGCAGGAGCTTTATTGTTACCGATTGTACGTGCCACTACAGATCATCGTGGCGAAGCTGTACTCGTTATTCGCAGTCTCCCTTCGAGTAAAGGACAATTTGAACTGGTTGCTGGTTATTCCGATCAAAAGCCATATATATCAAAAATGCTTACTATTCAAGAATCTGAAGTAATATCCCTACAACTGACAATCTCTGACTCATGCTGATAAGACAAGATTACTAGAAATTAAATTTGATAATGAGAAGGGAGAAGGCGCACATGCCTGAATATTTGTCTCCGGGAGTATATGTAGAGGAATTCGATAGTGGTCCAGTTCCAATGGCAGGAGTAAGCACAAGCACAGCAGGATTTCTAGGAGTTGCTGAGCGTGGAGCTGTAGAAGGATTACCTGTACTGATTACAGGGATTGCTGATTTTCAGCGTAGTTATGGTGGTTATCTATCGGAAAATGCATTTGGTCAGTACCGTTATCTTGCTTATGCGGTAGAACATTTTTTTGGTAATGGTGGTTCTAGATGTTATGTCATGAGAGTAGCTCCTGAAACAGCCAAAACAGCTGCTAATATCAAAGCTGAGGATTTGGAAAAAGCCACAGGTCTAGTCATTCATGCACGTAATCCTGGGCAATGGGGTAATCGTATCGTCATTACATTTATCCCTGCAAGCAAAGCTAAAACTCAGATTACAGAAGATTTAGGAGAAGGTAAGTATTTAGTTAAAAGTACATCAGGATTTCGTGCCGGAGATGTTGTATCTTTTGTTGAAGGAGAAAATATTACGTACAATCGAGTTCGGTCAGCATTGGATAACTTGATTGAATTAGAAGAGCCTTTAACAGGGGATGTTGTAGATCCTGAACTTGTACCTACTAAAGTGTTATCAACACGCGAGTTCGATGTTGAAGTACGTTATGGACTAGAAGCAGAACGATTTGAAAATGCTTCTCTTAATGCAACAGCGCCAAATTTTATTGGAATTGTAGCGTCACGTTCTTCACTGATTAGTGTGCAGTGGATTGAACCAGAAGCAGATAAAGCAGCTAAGGTAGTATCTCCTTTTGAAGTTGTTAGTGGTGAGACTGAAGATAAAGGATCAGCAAATCTAGCACTTAGCGGTGGTAGTGATGGAAGTTCAGATGATCTAGGCGCTGGTGATTTTATGGGCAAAGATCTAGGACCAGGCAAACGTACAGGAATTCAATCTTTTATTGATAATGATGAAGTGAGTATTATGGCAGTTCCAGGAGTCACTGATCCAAATGTACAGTTAGCCTTAGTTGCTCATTGTGAGAATGCTACTAATCGTTTTGCAATTCTGGATGCGCCCAAAGAAACCACTAAAGTTCCTGACGTACTAGAGCACCGCAACTATTTTGATAGTTCTTATGCAGCATTGTATTCTCCATGGCTACTTGTCTATGATGCTTTTGAAAAGCGTAGTGTAGCGATTCCACCTTCAGGATCAATGGCAGGCATCTATGCTCGCTCAGATAATACTCGTGGTGTGCACAAAGCACCAGCTAATGAAGTGGTACGTGGCGTGACTGGACTATACTGCCAGTACAACATGGGAGAACAGGATATTTTGAATCCTAAAGGTGTAAATTTAATCCGTCAATTTACAGGGCAAGGTATCCGTGTATGGGGTGCACGAACATGTTCTTCTAACGGATTATGGAAATATATTAACGTACGCCGTTTATTTATTTTTGTAGAAGAGTCCATTCGTCGTAACACAAACTGGGTCGTTTTTGAACCAAACGATGAACCCCTCTGGTCTCGAGTACAACGAACAATTGATTCTTTCCTGACAACAGTATGGAGAGATGGGGCATTGATGGGAGCAACTCCAGCGGAAGCCTTTTATGTACAGATTGGACGAAGTACGATGACTCAAGATGATATCGACAATGGTCGTTTGATTTGTATTATTGGTATTGCTGCTGTGAAGCCAGCGGAGTTTGTCATTTTCCGTGTAACACAGAAAACAGCTACCGAATAAAAATGAGTATATACAACAAATGAATGTCTAGTTGACCTGCGTTATATTCTATTTTCATTAGAGAAGGGGTAGAACCTATGGGAGATCGCAAAGATCCATATCGTAATTTTAGATTCAAAATGGAAGTGGGAAGTATTACTCAAGCTGGATTTACCGAAGTATCTGGGTATGATTCGACAGTAGAAGTTGTCGAATACCGAGAAGGTAATGAGGTGACAACACCGCGCAAATTACCTGGGTTAACAAAATACGGTAATATCACACTCAAATGGGGTGTGACAGATTCAACCGACTTATACAAATGGTTAGAAGATTGTTCTAATGGAACGATTACTCGTCAAGATGTAACTATTACAGCAATTGATGAGACAGGACAAGATAAAGCAGCATGGCAGATTATTCAAGCATGGCCCACCAAATACACTGCACCTAACTTTAACGGTTCCGGGAAAGAAGTAGCAATCGAAACGATTGAATTAGCCCATGAGGGTATGAAGCGTTCTAAATAAAAGTTAAAACTGAAGCGGTATTGCTGTCACAGGCGGAAGGAAATACCCGCCTGTTATTGTTTAACAAAAATACAAGTGAAAATAAATCTGGAGGTTATTACATTATGGTGTTGACGACAGAGCATAGCTTTGAATTACCGCGTGGTTATGTAGACATGGAGGGAAATTTACATCGACGTGGAGTGATGCGTTTAGCTACAGCGAGTGATGAAATTTTGCCTATGCGTGATCCACGTGTACAACAGAATCCTAGTTACCTTACGATTATTTTACTGGCGCGTGTTATTACAAAACTTGGTGAACTAAGTATGATAGATACTCATACTATTGAAGGCATGTTTACAGCAGACCTGGCCTATTTGCAAAATTTTTATCGTAGTATTAATGAAATGGATGAACCATCTGTACAGGTTGCTTGTCCAAAATGTGGACATGAATATGAGATGAAAATGGATTTTTTGTCTCAGAGTCAGGTCTGAGTTTGAGTTATCCTGTAGACAAATTATATGAAGAAATGGGATTTATCGCTTATTATTTTCATTGGTCGCATGAAGCATTAATGAGTATGGAGCATCGTGAACGTCAGCGATGGTGCGAAGAAATTTCCCGAATTAATCGCAATCTGAATGATGAAGGATCAGAAAAAAAAGAAAATCTATTTGATGTATTTGGGAAAGGATAATGCTTAATGCCGGGGAAATCTATGCCAGGTAATGCAGCTCCTGTTCGTAAAGATCCTTTAGCTGCTTTTCGATTTATGGTTCAAATCGATCAATTACAAGTCGCTGGTTTTTCAGAAATTAGTGGTTTGCAAGCTGAGACCAAGTATGAAACGTATATTGAAGGTGGCGAAAATGGCTATGTACATTATCTGCCGACACGTAGAGAGTACCCGCCACTTGTATTTAAACGAGGAATCGTTTTTTCGCAGAGTCTTTGGAATTGGTATGACGGTTTCAAAACAGGGAGTATCGTCAAGCTCAATGGTTCTATTATCATGAGTAATGATAATTATAATGACTTTATGATCTGGCATTTCAAAGATGCTTATCCAGTGAAATGGATGGGTCCTCAATTAAACGCCAAGCAAAATGATATTGCATTTGAATCTATTGAAATTGTGCATCAAGGATTATCGTTAGATCAGCGAAGTCGTGCCAAATTATAAGTACGGATCGAGTGAGTGGACAGATGATAAAGGGAGCGATGAGTGATGAAGTTATTATCAGATCGTATCGGTCATATGCGTCAGCATCAGCATTTTGCCGACCGTCTGATAAGTAAATATCAAGCTCTATCGCTATCAGGTTTTCCTATCTCTCGATTGATCTATCGTAAGCAAGCAGATGCGATTCAAAGCGAAGAAATACATCATCATTCGATGAATGTACAATGGACTAATATTACACAGATGACGGTTGTACGTCCATTAATGATTCGACAGCACTATTTTTTACGAACATTAGCAATACCGGGAGTACGACAGCCTGTTTCAGATCTACCATTTCCAAATTATCGTATGCTCACTAATAGTGAATGGATGACTGTACCGATACATTCTGTAACCTATCAACAGCATCCACTTATTCGTCAAATTTATGATCGACAACAACCGTCATCTGCTATCGTGGTGACTCCAGAACGAATTCTACAAAGTCTAGGCATACATGAATGGTGGAATGATCCTTCAACTATAGTGCAGAATACTGATAATGAAGAATATCCTTATAATATTGTAATTGACGATCATCAAATACTTCATGAGTATCGAGAATTTCAAAATGTAGAACAACAACAATTTGCTATACTGCGTTCTTTTTCAAGGCAGACAAGTTCTAATCGTATTTCTCGTAAAATGATACTATCTATACCTGCTTTGTTATCAAAGCGTTTACCTCTACTAAGACTTGCATTACCTGTTCCTTCACCCATACGCAATCAATGGCAACGACGTTCTGAAGAGATGGAGAGGCTTGCACGAATATTTAATGTGACTGAACTAAAGGATATAGATCAGGTATTAGGAAAGAATCATACGATTAATTTGTTGACGATTTTGCCACCAGTAGAGTGGATATCACCTATAGGAATACCATCAATATGGCCACAACGTAGAACAGAACCTATTCGAGATTCTGAAGATTGGCTATATCATATTGTCCGTTTATTTAATCCCTCTGAACGTCGGGCAGTCATTGAACAGAATATCCGCAAATTATACATCAAAGCATCTGAACGATCTCTTCATCAGAATGCACGCCAGTGGAGTCAGACGGTATTATCAACTGTCTGGCATGAGATGAGCCGAACCAGTCCAGCTCACCTATCGATAAATAGTCCTTTTATTCGTAAAGATGGAAAATGGATATTTGATCCACAAACTGTGTTCTCCTTATTAGAAAGTCGTAACGAAGCGTGGAATTCTCTAGTTTCTATTCCCTGGCTCAGAGATAGACCAAGTGATCAGACGATTCATCAACATCTATATCATCCATGGATGATTCGTCGTTATTTGAGCAACCCAGAACAGTGGGGTCGTGGAAGCAACGGAGATATGCCTGTCTGGCAAGATCATATGTACAACACCATTAATCAGTATATAAATATTGAAGCTGACCGATTTGCTCAACAATATCTATCTCACATAATCACAGCCAAGATCCCTTTTTATTCAAATCATAATCCATACAACTGGAATCCTATGACATTCATACAATCATCTAATACAGGAGTTAATGACATATCAAATGCTTCTCTATTTCGGTGGAATACATCCGCTTCAGCTGATTCAAGTCAATCTTTAGGCTTATCTGAATTGCCGCTGTCACCGATCAGCATAGGTTCTAACTATCGACAGTCAATATTGCATCCACTTCCAACTCGACAACGTGCCCATCCTACTATTATTGATGAAGAGACAGAGCAAGAAACAGGAAAAGTATTGCAAATGATCACTAAACGATTACCGACTATTTTACCTACACAATCACCATTGCTAGCTGCTACAGAAGATTATATTGAAGATAGAACACCAACATCTATAAATTGGCGTCAATCGACCTCAGTTTCAACGATTTCGCCATCTGGGACAGTTACAGCAGCGGAAATGCAAGATATTCGTACTGATCTAGAGCATCAATTCCGCTATTCTGGTCGTGGCGGAATTCAGCCTAATGAATTTAATCGTTTAGTAGATAGAGTATATCGAGAATTACAACGTAAATTAAAATTCGATTATCAACGTCGTGGTATGTAGCGATGATAGATGAAGGAGGAACAGTAATGGCTTTGGAAAAAGCACGTATTGTACCAGAGGATGATTCCTCTTCTACTGTTCATGTACTATTTAATCCGACCGAGTATTCTATCCAGTCTAATATGGGTTGGACAGACGATAATAATGGTACACCTAATCAATATTTACCTAAAGTATCAGGAAATTTGAATATGGAACTTTTTTTCGATACCTCGATAGAAGGTAGCGATGTAAGAATGTATATTAATCAATTAAACAATTTGCTGCAAGAGGATACTCAGAAAAAGCGTCCGCGCAAATATACTTTTGCTTGGGGAACTTTTCAATATGCAGGGTATATGGAAATCAAATCTCAAAAGTTCACTCTTTTTATGGAAAATGGTATTCCTTTACGTGCTAGAGTAGGTGTCACATTTGATCAACGTGATGAATCAACAGCAACTACATCGACTAGTAGTTCGACTCAAGCATCTGGACAAATTGTAGCTGGGCAGGGCGAGTCTTTAAGTGAAGCTGCTAATAAACAATACAATGACCCTACCGAGTGGCGGCCAATCGCTCAAGCGAGCGGAATAGATGATCCTCTACAAGATATGACTAATGTAATGTTCAATGTACCGGGGAAAAAATAAATGGGAACTATTACATTAGCAGATTCACCTATGGATTACGAAACGTTATACAAAAGTTATGATGAATTTTTGGCTCCACGATTCAAAATAACATGCGGAGGTCAAACCTTCGATACTGATACACTTCCTATACAACATTTGTCTGTATATACAACAACAGAGCCAATGGCAGATTCAGCTTCTTTCAGTATCGAAGAGGGATTTGATTCTCAGCAGACTGAATTTACATATGAATCTTCTTTCGAATTGGCGCAGACCATAGAGATTGATATGGGATATGGTAATCAGCTAAAGACTGTTTTTATCGGTTATATCGTATCAGTTACTTACGAATTTCCAAGCGATAGTGAGCCATTAATGACAGTTCGTTGTATGGACATGACTTTTCTCATGATGAAAACCTATAGTGAAAAAGTATGGCAAAAGAAAAAGCATAGTGAAGTAGTACAAGATGTTGCTTCCTCTTATTCAAGTCAATTATTTATAGATACAACAGATACGATAATCGAAAATATTTATCAAAATAAACAAGCAGATTATCTATTTCTACGTGAATTGGCTCAACGCAGCAATCGTCAATTACTGATTGCAGGAAAGTCTATTTATTTTCGCAAAGTAGTTGAACGTAAAACACCATTTATAACACTAACATGGGGTCAGGGGCTACTATCTTTACGATTAGAAATGAATATTGCTTCTCAATTAAGTGGAATAAATGTACGTAGTTGGGATCAGCTGAATCGTGAGTTGATAGCTTCTTCTAGTTATACCATAGTTAAAATAGGTAGCGGTACACAAACGGGAAGTCAAATTGTGGCTGCATTAGGAACTTATGAAGAATATGTAGATATGGATGGAGAATCACAAACAGATGTTCAAAGTGTTGCAGATGGTATTATGCAATCTCGCTCCATGGAATTGCTTCATGGTTATGGGGAGTGTATCGGTATTCCTGATCTACGTGCTGGACTTTATATTGCATTTGAAGGTGTAGGTAAGCGAGCGGGAAGTGTCACGTATCTCAGTGAAGTGAATCATACGATTGATGATAACGGATATATTATTCAATTCGAAACAAAGGGGAATGCAATATGATTTTTCCAGATTCCTATTATGATTCACGTCGACGACAAGACGCACGAATTTCTGGTGTGACTATTGGTAAGGTAACTAACAATACAGATCCTGAAAAGCTAGCTCGTGTCAAACTGATGTTAGAGATGCATCATGGTGATTTTGAAACGGATTGGGTACGAGTCGCCAGTTCGATGGCAGGCAGTGCAAGAGGAAGCTTATTTATTCCAGAAGTAGATGATGAGGTGCTTGTTGCTTTTCATTTGGGAGATATCACCCGTCCTTATGTTATCGGATTGTTGTGGAGTAAATTAGCTGTACCGGAACCAATGGAAGATGAGAATAACCGTAAAAAAATAAAAACAAAAGGGGGCCATGAAATTACTTTTGATGAAGCTCAAGATAAAGGGAAAATGACATTTAAAAGTGCTAAAGGGCATCAAATCGCAATGGATGATGGCGAAAATACAGTAGAATTTACTGATGCAGCTGCTAAACACAAAATCACATTAGCTGGAGGCACCTCTGGCGCGGTTACGATTGTAAGCGGAGATACCAAAATCACTCTTAATGATCAAGGAGATATTACACTGACTAGTAACAAATCTGTAAGTATCAGTTCATCACAGATTTCTTTGGAGGCGAAAGGAACACTAGATCTCAAATCATCCGGCCCGCTTACGATCAAGTCAGATGCTATTGTCTCAATTAAAGGAACATTAGTCAAAGTCAATTAAACTCTATTTGAAAGTAATCGAAATAAGATTGAACGTGATAACCTTGCTGACTTTCATATTTAGGAGGGAGACATATGAATCGTGATTTTCTAGGTAGAGGCTGGTCTTTTCCCATTCAAGTGGATACTGCAACAGGCAAAATAAAAATGTCAGAGTACAGCGATGATATTCGTGAAGCTATTCGTATTCTGATTCGTACTTCTCCAGGCGAACGAGTTATGAATCCTGATTATGGTTGTCGTATTCGCCGCTATCAATTTGATTCGATTGATGTAACAACACTTCATCTGATGGCAAGTAGTGTGAAAGATGCCATTGAACGTTGGGAGCCGAGAGTCACTGCTGTAAGAGTGACTGCATTATCAGATCAACAGGAGAATGGTTTAGTTCAACTAGAAGTTGAGTACCGTGAGCGCTCTACTAATCATGTAACCAATCAAGTTTATCCGTTTTATATCTATGAAGGAACAGGTTGAGACAATACATAACTATTTAAAAAGGAGGATTGAGAGATGGGCTTATCATGGGAACAGATCAGCAATCTAGCTTCACCAGCGATCGATTCAAGGGAGCTTGCTGACTTGGTACGTGAGATGAAGGAATTGGTTCCTTTTTATACACCAGAATGGCGATTTACACCAGATGATCCTGACGCAGGAACTACTCTTTTTTATATTTTTGCTGATATGTTGCTTGAAAATATTAAGCGACTCAATCAAGCTCCTTTGAATAACTACCTCTCTTTTCTCAATCTAATCGGTGTTGAACCTATTCATTCGCGCGCAGCTTCTGCCTGCTTAACATTTCAATTAAGTCAAGGATCAACCCAGCCTGTATTTATTCCAGCACGCACACCTGTACTGGCAGAGTCTGAAGGTCAAGAAGTTACTTTTGAAACGACATCGTCTATGTTAGTCACAACGGCTCAAATGATAGGAATCTATCAAGTCGATGGTCAACGCGATCATATTGTTCCCATAGGTCAATCATTACTGACAAAAGACTCCAAGATCTCAAAAGACGTGTCTATCCCTTATCGTTTGTTTGATGCTAATAACAGTGACGAGAATATTCAGGAACATATCTTATATACTGCTCATCCGATACTGGATTATTTAGAAGGAGCTACTCGAATTGAATGGATTCCCTGGTTGGAACCTGCGTATGCAGCCACAGATTGGTGCCGTTTATTAGCCGATCCTGCCTATGCAGAATGGACATATTGGTCTCAAGGTCAGTGGAAAGTATTTAATCATGTACAAGCAGTAAAAGGAAAAATACGTTTGAGTAAAGCCGCAGGGTCGCGTCTAGAACGTTGTTTGATCGAAGGGAATGAACAACTATGGATACGTTGCCGTATTGTACATTCTTTAGAACAAAATCATCCATCTTCTATATCACAAGAAGATCTTCAATGGTTATCTACAATACGATTGAATCGTCTTACCATCAGACCCGTAATGCAACCACTTTTAGGGGGAGGACAACGTATAGACGAAATTGGTATTGCCCCAACACGTTTATTTTTGGACGATCAAGAATTGGATCAAGAGCAATTTTATCCATTTGGTAAATTGTTTTATACATATGGTTGTTTTTATATGGAATCAACTGAGATCTTTAGCAAATCTGGTAGTTGGATCACTCTGCGTTATCAAAGTGGCTTTGTCAATCAAAGAGCGCTGCCAGAACCGGATATAGAACCACGCTGGCGTCCAGTCATGCGTACTTCAGAATTTGATACACGTCATGCAGTCTATGCCTGTATCGAACGGGTGATCTGGGAATATTGGAATGGTCAGTCCTGGGTACGGCTTATAAATACAGCGCGTGAGATGGACTATCAATTTCGTGCACCAGACATAATAACAACTACTCGTAGTGAACGCGGGCAAATAAATTCAGTAACGACAAAAGCTTCTTCTATAGAATTGGATGGACAGCCTGAACATCTGCATGACCAAAAGTGGGAATTCGAGTGTCCTGCTGATCTTGTCCCGACCATGGTCAATGGATTAGAAGGATATTGGATTCGCGCGCGTATTATTGAATTAGATAATGCGTATGCACCGTATGCTATTTATCGCTCGCCATGGATACAACAATTGCGACTTCAATATAGCTACCGTGATTCTTTTCCTGTTCAACAGTGTATAGCTGCTAATCATGGTGAAAGTAAAACATGGAATAGTACGATCCCTACTAATTTTTTTCCTTTTGAAGTATTAGACCACACCCAGCCTGCTTGTTATATCGTATTTGACCAAGCACCTTCAGGCGGGCCTCTTCATATGTATATAGAGTTAGAGCCCCTAAGTGAATTGATGAATAATGATCCTGTAACGATTGATTGGGAATATTGGCAAGATCATCAAGGACATCAGGGATGGGCGGCATTAGAAATATATGATTTTACTGAAGGTTTAACAGGAAGCGGAGGTATACAATGGTCTGCTCCCAACGATTTCGGCAGGTATTCTCGTTTTGGACAAAAAGGTTATTGGATTCGTCTTGTAGATCGTCAACGTCGATTCGGGCAAAAGAATATACCCTATCCTGTTGTGAAAAGTATTCACTGGAATACAGTACCAGCGATTCAGCAACAGAGTATTACAGAGGAAAAACCAGATGTTACTCAAGGAGTAGAGGGTGTATATTTTAAATTGTTACGCACGCCTGTACATGCAGAAGAGGTGTGGGTAAATGAAACCCATTTGCAAGAACATAATGAATGGCTTCGAGTACAGCAAGAAGAACCTGATGATATCCAAAGTGTGATTTTACCTGACGGTTCTCAACAAGTCTGGCGTAAATGGAAAGCTGTTGTAAGTCTCCAAGGTTCTGGAGCATTGGATCGCCACTACCGAATTGATCGCGCACAGGGCGAAGTTTATTTTGGTAATGGTCGATACGGTAAAGTACCGACAACGGTAGGAACGGGTAGAATTAAAGTGAATTATCGCTTATCAGCAGGTGATCTAGGCAATGTAGAACAGAATACAATTAACCGTTTGCGTTATGCCAAAGCATTTATTGATAAAGTGTGGAATCCTTTACCCGCTTATGGAGGTCATGATCGTGAGCAGACTATTGAAGCTGTTCAACGTGGACCCGCACAGTTAAAACATCGTAATCGTGCAGTGACGATAGAAGATTATGAATCACTCGCTTATGAAGCAGATGCACATGTTGCCAAAGTGAAATGTTTCTCCGGTCGAAATGCACAGCTAGTTCGAGAAGCAGGTAGTATTACACTTGTCATTATGGTCAAAGATGCTGATTGGGGTAGACGCTATTTTCCTGAGTTACGCAAACGTGTACGTCAGCACATGATTCCTCGAATGTCGGCTATGATTTTTCCAGAATCTTTATTTATTATTGAACCGATATATCTTGAGATTGATGTTACAGCAGAAGTATATGTGCGTAGCATGGAAGATTTGGTTCCAGTGGAAGAAGAATGTATAAATAGGTTGGATCGATTTTTAAATGCAATTACTGGACAGCATGATGGTCAAGGCTGGGATATCGGAGAGCAACCACAGCCATCTGTATTTTATCCATTGTTACAATCCGTTTCAGGTGTTAAATATGTCAACAAGCTAACGATTGAGATTTTTCAGCGAACTTCAGATCATCGTAAAGAATTAACAGCACAACAAGCTGCAATGATTGACCATAGCATTGTTCATGGTGGAAAGCATAATTTGAGTGTGCATACGGATTGGAGTAAATAAAGAGATCAAAGGAGGATATCATGCTACCTAATCTGAATTTGGATGACCGAACATATCAAGAGATTTTAGATCGTGCGAGACAGTCTATCCATCGTCTTGACCCTGGTTGGACCGATGAGAATACACATGATCCTGGAATCACTATGATCGAATTATTTGCTTATATTACTGAAGCACAACAGTACTATATCAATCGAGTTACAGCACGTAATGAATTCAAATTCCTTAAATTATTAGGTGTTATTCCTGAGCCTACTAAGCAAGCATATGCAGAAATTCAGGTTTCTGGAGTAGAGCGGTCTAGATGGTTACCGGAAGGAACGATACTATCAGCAGATCGTATTGATTTTGAGACAACGCAAAATCTTTACTTGTTGCCGCAGAAGATTGAACGTGTTGTTGTACAAGAAGATGCAGACTCCACGATGCATGCATGGGAAGGGATACATTCTCCTGAATTTTATTTGTTTGGTAACGAAGCCAAACAAGATAGTCGATTTTATATTGGACTTGATTCAGCTTTACCTTCAGATATACCGTTGCATATCACTTTTGATCTTGTAGAAGATGCTCAATTTTCAAGGAATACTGTAAATCAAGATCAGGAGCATATTAAACCTCCTGTTCAATTAGAATGGTCTTATTTTGGAGAGTGGAGTGAAGGTCAGTATGGATGGAACCCATTAACGATTCTAGCAGACTATACAAGGGAACTTACTTTTGACGGTAGTCTCTATTTTCAACTCACAGAGCCTATGGTCGCTCATGCGGTCTATCCAGCGGTGGATACACCGCGTTATTGGATACGTTGTGTATTACATCAATCGGGCTACGAAACGCCGCCTATATTAAAACACTTATTGTTAAATACAATTCAAGCTAGAGAAGGTCATACAGCGATAGCCTTAGAACGTTTTGATTATGATGGGTCTATTGGAGCTAAAGTACAATGGCTTCATCGCTTAGCACAAGAAGATGAAATTGAAGTACGTATTCGTGAACAAAATGGCTGGCATATCTGGCATAGAATTGATGATATGGAACATGCTCATTCGGAAGAACGTTGTTATGTAGTGAAAAAAATGCAAGATGGCAGTGTATGTATTCATTTTGGCGATGGGAATAAAGGAAAGGTTCCATCTATAGGCAAACGTAAAATAATGTTGATTGCATGGGAACCTTCTTTTCGAGAACGACGTTATATCGGTCAAAGTAACGGAATGCCTGTCCAACATTATCGCGTTGCTTCTCCGGGAGAAAAACTGGCTCATCTTCGAATTCAGGTGGGTACTAGTGACCCATCATCGAACGAAATGGTATGGCATCATTGGCAACAAGTTGAGGATCTGGATAGTTCGGGTTCAGAAGATCGTCACTTTCAATACGATGAGTATAACGGTGAAATTCGATTTGGAGATAATGAGAAAGGGATGATTCCTGCTCCAGCGCCTACAAACAATATCTGTTTAATTGCTTATACATCAGGTGGTGGAGAGCGTGGCAATATCAAAAATAATACGCTTACGTTGTTACCTCAAGTGGAATCTTCTTCTCTACAAGCGACTAATTACAGACATGGATACGGAGGACAAGATGCAGAGACTTTAGATCAGGCGAAGCGGAGATTATCATCTGATTTGCACCAAATAAACCGTGCAGTTACAGCTTCAGATTATGAACAGATTGCTTTACGTACACCAGGGTTACGAGTAGCAAGTGTCAAAGCGTTACCTCTATATGTTAGCGGACTTGTAGACTATCCTAATCGTAAAGCAGCAGGTCAAATCACTTTAGTTGTTGTTCCTTATGGAAAAGGTAGACCCGAACCAAGTCCAGCTTATCTCCATGCGGTCAAACAACATATGGAGCAATATCGCTTATTAGGTACACAACTTCATGTTATTGGACCTCAATATATGACAGTTAATATACAAGCTCAATTAGTAGTAGAGCCTTATTGCAAAAATAAAATATCATTATTTACCGATGTATTAGAGAAATATTTTGATCCTTTGCGTCAACAAGGTGAATTTGGAAAAAGTATTCGTAGTAGTCAATTGCATAATCTTTTATCTCGTGTACCGGGCGTGATTTATGTTCAGGATGTATGGATTCATGTGGAAGGTACAGGTGCTAAGAGAGATGAGAGCGGAAATGTAAGTATTCCTCCTAATGGGTTAGCAGCAGGTGGAGATTATAACATTGAGTTATTTACACCTAATGAAATTCGCTAAGTTTGTCAAAGGAATGGAGAGGAGAGGACATTAATGTTAAGAATCCCTCATTTATCGCTAAATAAACCTGCTGATTGGGAAGCTGGAACAGCGATTAATATACAGATTGGTGATGCCGGTGTTCATTTGCAAAAAGAATTAAAATATAACATAGATGGGCATTTCTTTATTCCTCTTCATATTCCTATTGCAGATTTAGCATCTAATGGAGAAGGGAAACTATATCTATTAGACACGAAAGGTTCATTACTGTTATTGGACCCTGCTACTCAATCATTGGAACCATTGTTTCCTGTAGGACACCAGATGTTTAGTGTAGATGCACAATTGTCAGGCCAATCAGATCGTTGGATTATTGCTCAAAAGAATGGAACAAGTTTAACTACTTCAGCTTATTCTATTCGCAATGGACAACAGATATGGAGTATGGAAAGTCGTACAGACAAAGAAGGGCAATCCGGCGAAGTACTCGCATTTACACATGATGAACAGCATAATCTATTTCAATTTGTTCGTTATGTTGAAGAAGATTATTCAAATAAAAATGCAATTTCAGAAATACCGCCAGTCTATGTACAAAGATATGAGATTCATTGTTATAACCAACGTGGAATATTACAACAGGTGCTCTGTTTACCTATACTCTGGCAAAACCAAATAGAAGAGATCAATCCTAGTTCTACGTACAACTGGCAAATAGCCGCAGCAAACGGATTTATTTATATCACAGAATCTCAGACACGAACCATTTGGAAATTAGATCAACAAGGTAAATTGGAAGGAGTCTCGATTGTATCATTTGGACTGACAGGGCATATTTTAGCAGATGTTGATGGAACATTATATATAGGCGCTTATTATTGGAATACACCCGAGAGTGAAAAGAATCCTTTCATTTTAGCTGTTCTAACCAATGGATTTGTCGAGCGAGTAGCAGGCTACAATGACAGATTAGATAAGATGTTTTATGGTCAATACGGTCAGATTCTGATCTATAATCAACAAAATGCTTCAGTCACCATTTTGGAAAAGAAAAGAAATACACGTACAGCTCCTGAATATGGAGGGCTGCCTAGAGGAACACTTATTTTACCTTCAGCAGATAGCGGGAATGAAGCTACAGTATGGCATAATATGGTGCTTGAAGCGCAAATTCCTGCAGAGACGAGAGTGATTGTTCGTTATACTGCTTCAGATCACAAAAGATTTCTCTGGCAAAATAAATCTTATGATTTTGATGAATGGCTCCGAAGTGAACATATTCCTACTTCTCAAAAGTTAAAGTATATACAAGAGCATTGGACAGTATTACCACCTAATCCGCACAATGCTTTTTTTACATCAGCTAAAGGGAGATATTTATGGATAGCTATAGAACTAGTAGGTAGTGGAAGTCAGTCGCCTTTGATAACAAAATTACAGTTATTTTATCCAAGATCGTCGTTACTTTCTTATCTACCTTCTATTTATCAAGAAGGTCCGCCAGACTCTTTTTTAGAACGCTTCATTTCATTATTTGGTCATTTTTTAAGGCAACATCATGAGCAAATTGCAGGGATTTCGGCTGTTTTTGATTCAGAACAAGTGGATGGTGCATTTTTAAAATGGCTTGCTAGTTGGCTGGACATTGTAGCAGATGATAGTTGGTCAGATGAACGATTACGCGCTTATATTCAAATCGCTCCCAAGTTGTATCAAATTCGTGGAACACGCCAAGCAATGCAACAAATGGTCAAGCTATTGATTGGATATACGCCCCATATTTTAGAACACTTTCAATATAAACATTTATTACATGATCCTGATTGGGAAAAAGCATTATCAATTTTGTATACAGATATGCCATACCACTTTCTTGTTATCCTTCCCCCTCATAGTATTGCATCTGAACAGCAAAAAGAAATGATACAGCGTATGATTGCTCGGGATCAACCTGCAATGACAGAGGCTGAACTGATTGTACTTGAACCAAGAATAAGACTCGGAGGACATACGTATTTGGAAGTGAATTCAATTTTAGCTTCTCCATCACGATTAGCAATTGATAATCAATCTGTTGTTTCATACGATACGATATTAACCGAAGGTGAAGAAAAAGATGCAGCAGTATTTCCATTCCGATTAAATAATGTAATCCAACTGAATCATTGATGAATGAGCCAACAAAGGAGCGCGTAATGATGCAGAATTCAAGATACTATCCGTTTGAGCGTAATCGTTATTTCTATGGCAAATTGCTAACGGTAAGGGATTTTGAAGCTGAGCAAAATTATGTTATGGATAAACGTAGATTAATGAACCGATTGCTTTTCGGTTCAGGTATTATTACGGGGTTGAAAGTAGATAAAATTGATTTTCATACTATATCAATTCAATCTGGAGCAGCATTAGACAACTTGGGCAGAGAAATTATTGTACCAGCGCCAATAACCACACGATTATCATTACTTGATGGATTTGCTCAAAATGATTCTAATCGTGAATTGTATCTTTGTCTGGCATATAGTGAACGAGGTCGAGAACCTGTACATACATTGGAACGTAACAATGAAAGTATAGGGGAACTCAGTGAGCATAATCGTGTACAAGAAGCGTATCAGTTGGTTCTTAAAGATGATCCAACTGAATTTGAACAGTACGGAACTATGCAATTGAAGGAACAAAGAGTTCATTTTTATCAAGATGAGTATGTCAAAATGTTTATGAAGGGACCTAAATATGTACAAGCAGGGATTCCATTTGATTTGCATATTTATGTAGTAAAAGCCAATGCAGAAGCTCAAGTTATTCTTGACTCTAGACTTGAAACGGATGGAGTGCAACTTCAAAGTGGAAGTGACCGATTAACCTATAATGATTCTGGTAATAGCATACGCAAAGAGTATCGAATTGATAGTCAGTTCATTGCTCGCAAAAATGGAGATCAAGCAATGATCCGAATCGTTGATGCTACGATTCGAGTAGATGGACAAGCTATTTCGATCCGAGAAGAAATCAAATTTCCAATTGAAGTGATTGAACAGCCTGATCAAAAATTATGGCAAAATTATAGTGAACGTTCGCTAGAAGATGCACTGGATAATCATCCTGCGATGATTTGTCTTGCCAAAATTAGTCTCATTCGTAGTCGCTCGACGTATTCTATTGATCAGGTAGATCCTGTTCCTTTTGGCGACTTTGTACGTAATACCTCCGATTTATATCGTTTGGGTTTACTAAAAGGCACCAATGAATTACTAGATAGTCCAGTTGTACAAGCCAATACAGTCCCTTTACCAACGTTCGAATCTCCTGTCTCGGAAATAGATCCTCATGTAGATCAAGAAGAGGAACCCGAATTCCTACAGGATCGTGCCAGTGAACACAATGTTCAACAAGTACGTTCAGGTGTGATTGAATTAGCTTTTTCCGGTAATCGATCGCATAATGTTCTTTTTTCTAAAGGAGAAAATGTAGTTTCAGAAGAAATTGAACATGGTTTGGGAGCAGGAAGTGTGTATTTGACTGTTGGACTGTGGGAAGAAGAAGCTGGTAAAATTTTTGCGGGAAATCAAGACGTATTTGATCATACACCTTATGAATCTTCTTTGCCACAAGTTAAATTAGGGACAGTTCAATATCCTGAAAAAGGTACATTTCGAATCGGAGCTAAAGTTTTTGTGCCTTCAGGCGCTGCTACATTACGTATTCAGTGGTGGGCAGTCAAAGCAGTGGAAGTTTAGACGAGAGGGTTGATATAATACGAGCTTAAAAAGCCTGCTGTATGCAAAAAATACTTTAAGCAGGCTTGAACAGCCCAAATATAGAGTAGTGCAAATCGTATTTTTTAGCTCTATTTTAAGAATTTGGTGGAACTTGTGTAACATCTGCACTTTGTAAGCCTTCCTGCTCTTTCTGTTTTTCGCCAAAGTGGAAACCATAAATAATATCATCCTCTATAAAATAAAAGGATTTTTTGCTTACATCTTGGGTTCTTTGACGATCGGTAAGTTTGCGATTTTCTTCATCTACATTATTCTCATACAATATCATTGCCATATCAGGATCATTGAGTGTGACAGCAGAGACTGTTGCATTTGTTCCTTTGACACCAATCTGAAAAATTAAATGTAAATCTGGATAGTCGAGATAAGCAGGTAGTAACCCTTCGGGTGTAATCGGAGCTGCTGTTCCTCCTGTAGTTATAGCTGCATAAGTGTCATTAGATATACTAGGTGGGATCGTTCCTGCAGCGGGTGTTACGGGTACAGTATTAGCATTGGTAGTGCCGATTGCTTGTGGTTGTTTCAAAATAGGACGAATAGTCGCTGGATCACCTAGTATATTTTGAACTTCTTTACGAGAAAGTCCGAGAAATTGTTTAGGATCGATTTGACCTTTAGCAAAAAAACCTTTGTATCGAATCAGCTTATCTTTACCATATAAAGTACCAATACCATCGTATTTGTTATTACGAAATTGCCCTTCATACAAAGCTTCGCCTTGTGAATTGTTAAGTTTTCCTTGTCCATTATATTGACCTTGAAGAAATGTACCTTCATATAAATTGATCCCTTGAGAGGTATATAGTATTCCTTGTCCCTGACGTTTTCCAAGAGCAAAGTTACCTTTATACAGAGCCACTCCTTTATCATTGTAATCAACGCCAGCACCATCATATAATCCATTTTGAAAAGCACCAGTATAGATCATTTTACCGTTGTTGTTATATTTAGTGCCGGTGCCATTAAAAACGTTATTGTTGAATTGCCCTTCATAAATAAGCATAGAGCGATCATTGTATAGTTTCCCTGTACCATCACGTAATTGATTAATAAATGTACCTTCATATTTTATACTACCGTCATCATAGTATTGAATTCCTGTACCACTATAACGCCCTTCTGCAAATTGACCTTTATAAATCAACTTCCCTTGATCATTAAATTGACTACCTGTCCCTTGTTTTTGCCCTTTAACAAATTGCCCATCGTAAATGACTTGTTGATCTAAAAAAATCTTACCATCGCCATCATATTGTCCATCTACAAATGCACCGCGATACAGTAATTCTTTATTTTTAGGATTATCATACAATTGTGCATTGCCTGTAAATGTTTTGGCTTTATTGGTATTTTCATAAAGATCTTGCCAACGTCCAAATCGGCTATAGGGGAAAAAGATTAATAATAGAATCAATACAATAAGTAGAAGAATAGCAGCTAAGAGCCATTTTTTACTTACAAAATAATGACCAATCTTAGTATACTGACGGATACTGCGGGGATCACTTTCCCAAGCGCCTTTTACCCATTCCCCTGTTTTAGTTGCTGTTTCTTTCGTCCATTTTTTTACAGGTTCAAAAGAGAGTTCCAATATCGCAACCTCCTATTTATGGAATCATAACTGTGGTTTGGGCAGGTTGAATAATAGAGATCATTCCACCCCAATTGCATAAACATTTGGAATTATTGCTAAGAGCAGGCATATTAGCGACTTGAACAGTAGGAGAGCCAGGAGACCACGGAACTGAAATAACTGGCATACATGGCATAGGCGTAAGAACACCCAATGCAGCAGCTGTAGCGGCAGCGACTTGAGGATTGCTAGGAGAGGTACACATTGCAAAAGGCGCAATATTTAGAATCGGTTTATTATCCATAATGGTAGCCATCGGCATAGAATTGGCGAATACAGCACTGGTAGGAATAACACTCAGAACAGAAGGAGCGACACCGAATGAACATTGTAATGTGGCACCGTGACATACACCTAAACTCATTATATGACCTCCTGATCAATCAGAATAGACATTCATTATTGATTTAAGTAAATTTTTATTTTTTCAAAAAGTGATATGCCTTTAGATGTAAAATTTTCCTTTTTATATGGTACTATGAATAGGTGATAATCGGCAATAAGAAGTTAGCAGATGGATATAATTGAAGAGGTTATTTCATTTATAGGAGTGATATAAGGATGAATCCTATCCGCAGATGGCTTGTACTTACAGGTTTATGTGTGATCCTGTTAACGAGTAGTTTGATTACGTACACCTACATGCATCTGCTAGAATTGCCTTTGTTTTCAAATCGAATTGATCTTGAAAATATTAATAGTGTTGTTACCGATCAAGAAGGAAACACATATGTACTTGATAAACAGCAACGTATTTTAGAATGGAATCCTAGTGGGAAAATCGACTTAATTGTAGATGCCCATGATAATTGGTTACAACGAAATGTACTACTGAGGGACGAACAAGAATTTACTCAACTACGTAAAATTACAATAGATGAGCAAGGTAATATGTATGTATCTCGAAGCCACTTTTCACGTAATCGAGTCTTTTTACAATCAGAAGATATTATTCGTTATACTCCTAGTGGTAAGCCAGAAGGTGAGCCGTTATATACTCGTACTTATGATCCTCCTTTAGAACATACAGCAGGTCAATTAACTGCGCTGATGATCTCAGGCGATAGTCTATACTTTTACGAAATGAATGAAATAGGCTTATTATTACGTCAGCTTGAGCTTAAAAATAATACAATGACAGAAGTGCTTCAAATTAAAATTCCTCAAACGATCGGAATTCAAAACGTATCTGGTTGGCAATCTGGTCATATTTATTTCACAAGTAAAAGTGGAGCCGTCTACCAGGTAGGCACTTCTAATGATCTATCCAAAATAACTTCTAACATTATTAAATTACCCCAAAGCGATGGAGTAGGTAAATACCCTTACCGTATAGGTGTATCTTCGAATCAACAATTATATGTAGGCGATATAGGACAGCAAAAAATTATCCGCTTTCCGATAGGTAATAAAAATGTAGAGCAAAACATACCTGCTGTCTGGTTGGATGAATCCCAATTAAAGGAATTTGGTCATGATACCGTTCTTAACGACATTAGTAGCATGGGCGTAGGTAGAGATGGGACAGTAACTATCGGTGCTGTTGATGCGGTGATTCAAGCCAATGAAAATGGAGAAAACGTAAGAGTGATTTACCAGCCTGAAATGTCAGGATATATGTTGCTGAAATTATGGGGAGTACGGTTATGTGCATTACTGATTGTAATTTCACTTCTATGGATTGTTAGGCATATTTATATTCACATGATGAACCGTAAAGTTTCAATTCTGATTAAGCAGTTGCTTGCTTTTCTAATAGTATTAACCATTTTACTTAATTATTTTTCCAGTAAAGTGACAGAGCGAATTACTCAAGATTTACAGTCGCAGATTCGGGAAAAGCTTAATCTAGCTATTTACCTGAGTACCAATCAACTACCGTTATCAGAGATGCAAGCTCTGCAAGAACCACAAGATTTTAAAAGTCAGACTTACTTAGCCATGAGTATGCAAAACGAACGCATCTTATCGGGTACAGATAATACAACAATGAAAGAATTCTACAGCGAGTTATACACTTATCGAGCAGGTAAATTGTATATTTTGACAGACTATGGTGATCCTGTAGGTCCCTTTTATCCTGTAGCTCTAAACGATCAATATCAAAAAGTACTACAAGGAGAAACGATTTATAATGAAGAAACGGATCGAGATGGCTCTTGGCTAGAAGCAGTAGGACCGATTTACGATCAAAATCGCAATATTATTGGTATGCATGAAATTGGCGTATCTGCAGAAAGTCTACATGCCAAAACAGACCTCCTTTATAATCAAATGTTCAAATTGATTGCGATATCAGCACCGATCACAGCTATTTTGTTTTCAATATTAACTATGTTTATTATGTCTTCGATTCGTAAGCTACGAGCTAGTGCAGCTGAAATGGCAGCGGGTCATTGGGGGACGAGGGTTCATATTGGAGGTGTAAGAGATGAGATCAACGAACTTGGAGATCAATTCAATACGATGGCATCTCAGATTGAACAATATATCAGTAATATTCAGTTACTGAGTCATTCCTATTATCGCTTTGTACCGAAGCCTTTTCTTGACTTTCTTGGTAAAAAAGATATGACCGAAGTAGCGTTGGGTAATCAAGTAGAAAAAGAAATGTGTATGATGATATGCAGTATTCGTTCTTTTTACCAGCATACTAAAGGGATGGAGACGACCGAAATCTTCGATTTGATCAATCTATTTCTAGGTAGTGCAGGACCCCGCATTCGTCATGCTGGTGGAATTATTAACGATTATGCGGATGCCAGTCTATTCAGTCTTTTTCCTAGATGGACAGAAGATGCAATGGAAGCAGCTTTATCGATTCGTGGACGCTTGAATGAATATAATCTAGAGCAATTAGCGGTTGGTGGTCGTACTCTGGATGTAGGTATCGTTATTCATCGTGGTAATCTATTATTGGGTGTAGTGGGTGAAGAAGAACGAATGGCAAATGCAGTTATTTCCGAAGATGTAAATACTGTTTTTGAATTAGAGCGGTTGAGTCAGCAATTAGGTGTGAGTATCTTAATCACTGCTGAAGTGTACGAAGCGTTAGAACAAAAGCATCATTACGGTATTCGTGATCTAGGAGATATCCAGCCAAGTGTAGATGAACATACGATGCGTCTATATGAGGTCTATGATGGAGATGCGGAAGATCAACGCCGTTTAAAAGCAAGAACATTAGAGACGTTTGAGCAAGGACTAACTTATTTCAGAGATGGAAGATTTTTGGAAGCTCGTACTGCCTTTCTCCAGATTATTCGGCAAAATGCTAAAGATGAAGCAGCCAAATTATACTTTTATCTAAGTGATGAATACTATAGTCGAGGTGCAGACGAAGGCTGGCATGGACAGTTGAAAATGTTGGGGACAGCCTAATGATCGGGTGATCATTCATTTTTAAATATAAGGAGGAATTACAATGCGTTCATCCAAATCGAACGATTCATTAAGCAGCGTTTCTAAGTCTTACACTGATTCTCCTACAGTAAAAGCTTATCCAGAAC
Source organism: Paenibacillus nicotianae (assembly GCF_042681745.1). Classification (NCBI taxonomy): domain Bacteria; kingdom Bacillati; phylum Bacillota; class Bacilli; order Caryophanales; family Paenibacillaceae; genus Paenibacillus; species Paenibacillus nicotianae. The sequence continues at coordinate 575,617 of NZ_JBHUGF010000011.1, forward strand.
GTCAGTCTATTCCATTAGAATTATCTTCTAACACAGCAGTATCTAATCTATCTCCTGCTCAATTGATGCAGATGCAACAGACGATAGGCAACCAAGCAGTTATACAACAGATGAAGTCACTAGCGAATGAATCTATCATACAAAATGAGGCTGTTGTTCAACGAGTACAAGAACCTGCTCTGACTCCTAATGAGACTGGTATGTCAGACACTCTCAAGCAAGGTATTGAAAGTATGTCAGGCTTAGATATGTCTGATGTACGTGTCCATCGCAACTCGTCTGCACCTGCACAGATCAATGCACTTGCCTATGCACAGGGAACCGATATTCATCTAGGTCCCGGACAAGAACAGCATCTCCCTCATGAAGCATGGCATGTCGTACAACAAAAACAAGGACGTGTTCAACCAACGATGCAGTTGATGCAAGGATTACCTGTGAACGATGATGAAGGTCTAGAACGTGAAGCGACAGAACTGGGGAATCAGGCTTTGCAAAGAACTGATATAGAAAAAAAATCAAATACTATTTCAGAAGACTTGGCTATACAGCGCATGGAGATTAATTCACAATCATATTCGAATTTTGTGACAAATAAAAATATTAATAATAGCAGTGTCTTTCAAGGAATGTTTAGAAGATTTTTTCCAAGAATTTATACAAATTCAACTAAATTACTAAACAACTATCCATTAACAAACAACTATCCATTAACAAACAACTATGCATTAACAAATAATTATGTGAGAAATATGTCTACAAAGAAAGATAGATTAGGTGAAAAAAATGAATCCAATACTACAAAAGACAGCAATGAAGAACAAACACAAATAAGTCATCAATATAAAGCTGAAAAGCTCGGGTTTGTAAAAACGAATTATAGGTCGCACGGTCAAGCTGTTTATAAAGGCCAAAATGAGGGGAAGAAAGTGTTTATTTCGTTTGATGTAGATGGTCATATAGGAGGTTATTGGAAAATGGCTACGTCTGTCGAAGGTTTAAGAAACAAAGAAAGTCGCATGGGAACTTATGATGCTGAATTAAACAGAATGGGAGATTGATTGATATGAACAGCTGGAGGGTCACAAAATACAACCCTACAAAAAGAAATGATAAGGGATATTATCAAGATGAAGAATGGACAGCTTATTCAGATATTAATAAGATATATAATGCAAAAGAATTTACTTTGAGCAACTATTTAGAAGTAGAAAATAATTACACTAAAGCTATAAAAGTTTTCATGGAAGAATCTGAAGTGTCTTGTTTTAAAATAGTTGATGTAGAAAAAAGTGATATAAATTCTATTTTAGAAGATCCTTATTCGACACCTAGTATGATAGAAATTTTTCGTTCAGTAGAAGAAAAAGAAATTATTAAGGAATCAAAAGTTTTTGATCTATGTAAGTTGATTCTTCGTGGTTATTTATGGGGAAAATTGAGTAATTCTAAAATGTTTGTTCATTTCGGCTATGATTATTATATGTATATTGGATTAGAGAAGAATGATTTTAATAGATTTAACGATATTGAAAATTTGGGTCTATTTATAGAAGAACTTGATTCACCTTATAATTAGTCAATTTTTTGAAAAGCAAGTTAAATCTAAAGTGTTTTTTTAATAAGTCAAAAAATTTGTTTATATTAAGTTTACGAACAAATTATATAGTTTGGTAAGTTACATCACTTGGATACAGAATCGGAGCTGAATTATGAATATCCTTATCACTGGAGCGGCTGGCAAAATTGGCAGTGAACTGACCGCTTATTTACAAGATAAATTCCAATTACGTCTGGCTGATCTGTATATCGATCGATTACAGAATTACCAGAATACGAAGCACGAGATCATCACCCTCAATATCACTGATCCAGAAGCCTGTCAGCAAGCATGTAAAGGAATTCATACTATCATCCATTTAGCAGGTGATCCTTTGCCAGATTCAGGATTCTACGAATCATTATTAGATAACAATATCAAAGGTACATTTAATATCTTCCGTGCCGCCAAAGATCAAGGGGTACAGCGAGTGATTCTAGCAAGTAGCGCACAGACGATCGAAGGCTATCCCATCGATGCACAGATTTATCCCGATACACCGACAAGACCACGTAATCTGTATGGAGTCAGCAAATGTTTTGGCGAATCGTTAGCTTCGTATTTTGCCTATACCGAAGGGCTACAGAGTATAGCGATTCGTATTGGAGCCTATGATGATTTCAAGGAAGAGGGGCCGACACTTGAAGCACGTGATATGAGCGCTTATCTTAGTCCAGCAGATATGTGTGATCTATTTTATAAATCGATGATAGCTACTGATCTTGAGCCTTTTACGATCCTTCATGGCATCTCGGATAATCGGTTTAAGCGTCTGAATCTAGAAGATACCAAAAAGAAAGTGCATTATGCTCCCAAGTCTGATGCATTCGCGCTTAGTCATATTCCGTTGTACGATAGTCCGCGTTAATATCAAATAAGCGAATACCTGATTCTATCTATCGTTTCTCTTTTCTCGTACTTGAATACAAATAAAATGTAATTAAATATATTTGTTTGTCGGATTTTTGCAAGAAAAGGGTAATCATACATAAGAAGCGGAATTTCTGTCGACACTCTATGTAAAGGAGATTACTTGTCTTATGAAAGTACAACCTGATCGCAAAACTTACATCAAGCAAGCTATTTTAATTGGAGATTATCATCAAGAAGCACCATATCACCCACTAGAACCAATTGAAAAAGAGATTCGTAAGCTGATGCCTGAAGGCTGGGAATTACATGTAACTGATGACTACGATATGTTCACTGCTGAACGTTTGGAAGCTTATGATCTGTGTATTTCGTATACAGATACGTTTGACAAAAAGTTCAGTGTTGAACATACCGCAGGCATTATCTCATATGTTGTGAATGGTGGCGGATTATTAATTATCCATGCAGGCGTATCAATGCAAGAACAGCGTCATGAGATGAAGTTGTTAATGGGGGCAGTCTACCGCGGACATACCGATTATCAGCAGTTGGATATGTGTGTATCTTCACCAAGTCATCCGATTATGAAAGGTATTTCTTCTTTTTCGATGGATGAAGAACCCTATGAGTTTTCGTTACTATCGGCAGCAGAACGTACGATATTAATGGAGTATAATCTGGATGGAACCACATGGCCAGCAGCATGGTGTTCTCAGTATGGTTTAGGTCGAATAGTGTATTTGATGCCAGGACATCATGCAGCTTCTTTTGAGTATCCCGAGTATCGCAAAATTGTAGTGCAAAGTATGCTTTGGGGTGCTGGTCTGGATACTGAACATTAGAATATATCTTTACAGATCTGTAGAGCAACCTATTTAGCCATATCAATCATAGAGTATATACAGAAATTAGGCATATCTGCTTTTAGACGTTATACTAATAACAGATCGAAAAAGACATGGGCATGTTGCCATGAGTCGGTCATAAACAAGTGACCGGACTATGGCAATGTGCAGGGCTTCTGTTTGGTAAAGAATACTTGTATTAATGAATGAAAGTATACAACAGGAGGAATGAAAATGAGCGATTTATTCAAAAGAGCAGTCTCGTTAGGTCTTGGACTTACGATTGTAAGTAAAGAAAAAGTAGAAAAAACGGTAGAAGATTTAGTAAAACGTGGAGAATTGGCTCCTTCTGAATCCCGTGCATTGGTGAACAAGCTAATGGATCGTGGAGAAGAAGAACAGAACCAAGTGAAAACATGGATTCGTGGACAAGTTCAGAAAGTGCTAACTGAACTGGAAGTGCCAACAAAGGAAACAACAGAACAATTGAATGAGCGGATTACGGTTCTAGAGAAGCGTGTTGCCGAACTGGAATCACCGCAACAACCGGAATAAGATGGCTCTTCATATCCGGCATGCCGGAAGGTATAGAGAAATAGCCATGGCGCTCATGCGTCATGGCTTTGGTTATATGGTCGAGGAACTCGGATTACACCAGATGCTAGCGATTCCGCTTCGACTGGCACGTCGTGAAGTACACGGTATTCGCACGCTAGGAGAACGTATCCGTCTGGTACTTGAAGAACTAGGCCCTACTTTTGTAAAGTTAGGTCAGCTTGCTAGTACACGCTCTGATCTTTTACCTGAAAATATTGTTAAAGAATTAACCAAGTTACAAGAACAAGTCCCTCCATTTCCTGCCACCGAAGCACGCAAGATTATCGAGTTAGAGCTAGGATTGCCGATCGAAGAAGTATTTGAATCATTTGAAGATGTACCTGTAGCGGCAGCTTCTATCGGACAGGTTCATTTGGGTACGTTACATTCGGGTGAAAAAGTAGCGATTAAAGTACAGCGTCCTGGCGTATCACGCATCATCAATCGTGATTTGGAAATTTTGCGTGATCTGACAGGGTTAATCAAAAAGCATATGGAATGGGCTTCTCAATATCAACTAGAAGAAATCGTTGAAGAATTTGCCAAGTCGATGCGTGAAGAATTAGATTACAGTGTTGAAGGACGTAATATGGAGCGGATAGCGAGTCAATTTGAACGTGATCGGAATATCCATATTCCTGTGACATACTGGAATTATACTTCTGCGCGTGTATTGACGATGGAATATATCGACGGGATTGCTTTGGGTAAACGAGAAGAGATTATAGAGCAAGGATTAGACTTGGGAAATGTTGCGCAACATCTGGTCGATTCGATGTTGCAACAGATTTTTATCGACGGTTTTTTCCATGCCGATCCGCATCCAGGCAATCTGCTTGCTTTGCGTGATGGACGAATTGCTTTTCTTGATTTTGGATTGATGGGACGACTGAGTAGTGAAATGAAAAGTCATCTGACAGCCCTCATTATCGCGTTGTTACGTAAAAATACAGACAGTATGATTCGTGCGGTGATGAGGCTAGGTTTTGTACCGGAAGATGTGAATATGTCTGCATTGCGCAGTGATTTTGAACGTATGCGAGAGCAGTATTATGATGTTCCTTTTTCTCGTATTAATTTAGGTAGTGCATTGAACGAAATGTTTGATGTTGTGCGCCGTTACCGGATCGGGATTCCACCGGATTTGACGTTACTGGGCAAATCATTGATTACACTTGAAGGTGTCATCGAACGATTAGATCCATCGCTTAGTATTTTGAGTATGGCAGAGCCTTTTGGACGTAAGTTGTTACGAGATAAATATGCACCTAGTAAAGTTCGTCAACGTATTACAGACGGGGCATTGCACGCAGTAGAAATGCTAACTGATCTGCCGAGGCAAGCGTCAGAATTATCTCGTATGATTCGGACTGGTAAAATGCGTATAGAAGTCAGCGTGCCTGAAGTTAAAGATATGATGCAAAAAATGGATCAGATCAGTAACCGATTGGCATTTAGTATAGTTTTGCTGGCTTTTAGTATTATTATGGTTGGTCTGATTATCGGTTCATCGTTACGGGATCAGACACCTATTCTATGGGGATTCCCTGTAGTCGAGATTGGGTTTGTGATAGCTACATTAATGGTTATTTGGCTGTTTTATGCTATTTTCAAATCAGGTCGGTTTTAGAAGAAACTTTATGATTTGTGATTTACAGATTTCAAATGGTATGGTATTCTTTCTGAGTCGATATACTTATAAAGATATAATTTAATACCTACTTGTTCGTAAAGCATACGGGCTACTCCTTTTTTTAGGGAGTAGTCCGTTTTTTTTATGTAATTTATTTATATGCTCTCTATAGGTATCGAATACAAAGGTGATTATTTTTCCAAATTCAGCTATAAAGATTAGGTCTTGGAAGAAAGTGAATTATCTTTTATAATAAAATTTGTAGTTCTTAAGATACATATTAGTCTATAATGCCTATATTTTATTCAGGGGGAAAGAAAATGAAAAAGAAAATGATGACTGTACTTGCGGCAACGATGTTATTTACAGGAGTAAGCGCAACTATGCCTAAAGTAGATGCGGCGACCAATAAACCACAAATCGAAGTGCTACTGGATGCTAGAAAAATGGCATTTCCAGATGCCAAACCTTTTCAAGACGATAGCAATGCTGTCATGGTGCCTATTCGATTTGTATCTGAAAAATTAGGTGCTAAAGTAGGCTGGAGTAAAGCTGGAGGGAAACAGATCGTTACTTTGAAAACTGATAAACACAGTGTAGCGATGACAGTCGGTTCAGCTACAGCAGTCGTAGATGGTGAGAGTAAGACGTATGATAGTAAGATTATTTTGAAGCAAAGTCGCACGTTTGTACCGCTACGTCTGGTAAGTGAAGGATTAGGACAGACAGTGAATTGGGATCAGATTGGCAAGTGGGTGTGGATTGGAAGTAAAAAAGCTCCAACAGTTGATGAGTTAAACTTAAAACCACAATCAATTGAACCTTATAGAACGTATTTTTCTTCAATGAGAAATAATTTTTATTTTATGAAAAGCCATGGAAAGATCCCTTATACTGGTGTTGTTAATGTCAAGTTCGATGATTTACCAGCCGTAACTATTGATGATGTCTCTATTTACAGCATGGAGCTCTATACTAGAGGAGATGTTGAATATTTAAAGGTTCGTTCGACTGGAAGCACTAACAATATTCTTTTCCTTACAGCAAAAGGAGATGGTCGATATCGTATGCCAAGAGAAGACATGACTAAAAAAAATGCGGATGGTACCGAGTACAACTTTTACGAAATCTATTCAAGAGCTGATGTCGACTTAGATGGAATCATTGATAAAAAACATTTGTCTATGGAAGATATTAAATATATTAACTTGATTAATGCTTCTAATACTAATTTGGTTCTTATAACTAATCCTTGGAGAAACTAATATGGCTTCGAGCTTATTTAAATATCGCGCTTTTATTTCTGTAGTTTTATTAATTATATTCTCAATTCCAACTTTAATATTCCCAGCGAATCATAATTCTTTTGCTGCTGAATCAAATAATGCTGTTACACCAGTTAGTTTTTATAAAAATAAAGAAGATAACGCAACAGATGCAAACTATCGTTATTTTGTAGGTATGATGTACTTTGATATGTGGTTCGGAAATACTTGGGATTTAGGCAAACAACCTCAAGTAGGGGACTTTGGAGAGGCCGCTCAGGACTATATTTTTAAGTTCCCTAATCGTAAAATAAAAAGTATAACTGCGGAACAATTTGAACCTACTACTCAAAACCTAGTTTATTTTAATGCCTCTCGTACTGATTCTTGGAAAACTTATGAGGAAGTTGTATCTAATGGAGGAGAAGAAAACAAACTATCATTTTCTACCTCTGGAATTGGAACAGACACTGCCTCAATCCCATTTAAAATTAAAATGAAATTGAATACCGATTCTGGAAAGACTAAAAATATTACTGGAGATTGTGGAGATCGTTGTAATGAGGGAGTTAAAGGTTATCGGATATATGCTCCCGTTTTATTCACAATCGAACTGGATTCAGAATTAAAAGTTTACTACAAAACTAAGGATGGGAAATCTCTCAATGATGTTTTCCCTCCTCGCATCGAAGAGATGAAACCAGGTACTGAGTATGATCTTACTCATCCAGAAAATGAAAAGTACAAGTATATCGGCTATAAAAAGAGTACTACCGGTGAAGACCCTACAGGTGAAATGCTAACAGGCGATCCACCTAAATTCAAATACACAGGCTCTTTTGAGAAGTATATTGCTTATCAGTATTATGATGCAATTACAGATCCATGTGAGCTTGATCCTGATGCAGAAGGATGTACTGTACCTCCAGAGCCTCCAAAAGAAGATAGTCTTTGCGAATATACAATCTTGCCACCGTCTGTGAAAACGACAACCAATAAATCACTATTAAATCCACAAGCTCAAGGTCATATTTTAGCAGATGACAATACTAACGATCGCCATTTTGATGCGACACGGGCAATACCGACTTCTGAGCATTTATATGCCAATGCATGGGGCTATAATTATTTGTTCCAGCATGCCTTTGATAACATGGATGGACAAGTAGAATACAAATGTAAAGTCAAAGTAGTGTATAAGCTCAAGTGGAAAGAAAAACGCGGAAGTGGAGATAATGAACGTTGGGTTTCTAAATCAGATACAGATATCAAGACATATCATTTTTCGTACACAAGAGACTATGATTACTGGAAAATTAAAGTACTTGAAGTACTTGGTCTGGATAAAGCAACAATGTCTAACTATGCTCTACCTGGTGGAAAAGTCTCTATACCTACGACTGGTTATACTCTACCTAACTTGAAGCAAGAACACAGTGATAAAGTGGAAGACCATGTTAAACCCGATGACAACGTTCCAGTAAAATACAGCCCACCAACATTAGATGGCGGTAAACAGGGTCGTCCAAGAGTACCAAATGATGAGTCAAAATTAAAACGTATTGCCGAAGGTAATACAGATGATGCAGAAGTAAGAAATGATGCTATTCAGTTTTCTTTCAATAACAAAGATACCGAAGTGATGAATGGGGAATGGATTCTAAAAACAGCTCCTACGCCTAAAGAAATCCCAGTACCAAGTCAAATTCGATCATTCAAAGATTCCAGCGAAAAAGTATTATATGTAGGTTCACAGCTTATTAGTAGCAAGCTTATCAACAAAGCCAATACAACAGCAACAGGAACGATCTTTTACAAGATGTTAGAGCAGCATGTAAATGGTAGCGGAGATCAGAATTTTCCGATCACAGGCATTAATACAGTAACCGTACATACACCTGTTGTAAATTACTCACTTGTCTCGGATGACCAGAAGCATAATCAGAAAACAATACCGGATCTATACAGTTCTGCTTTAATTTTAGATCGTCCTTTTTCTGTACGAATTCCTACAACCGGACAGCATGTTACGTATCCTGGTTATGGTAATCGGGATTATGCAAAGTATATCCGTACCAAACAAGTACAATTTCCATTCGATGTGTATAACAAGGAACAGACGACATTTATTCCGAAAAACACATGGGTAGATGTGCCAGTGACGCAGTTAGATACTTTTTTCTTTTTGCCGGTATGGGTAGATGAAGGGAAATATCAGATACTGTTTCGGACGATAGCTGAAAATGCACCTTCTTCTTTTACAGTACAACACAATGCGAATGTGACTTTGGACAATCATGTTGCTGTTGAAAGTGTACCTGTTGATGTGATTGGTCGAGTGTACGATTTTCATATTACAGATATTGCTGATTATTCATGGCAAATTGTTTTCCGTCCATGGGAAAATATAGATGTACCTGATCATGCTTCCTATTGGGTAGGTGCAAATGGAATTGATGGTGCACCACGCGGAAATACTACACCTTATGTACTTCCTGTTCGTCAGGGTAGTCATCCATTTTATCGTAATCTAGCAGTCAAAACAGGCTATCATTTCAAATTCGATCTCAAAACCAAAGGCAATATGTTTGGAGCACAAGACAGTATACGGATTACACCAACGTTTAGCTATGTTCCGCGGCAGGGTGGAACTCCTTTTCCAGTGGATTTGTATTATTCGACAGCTACAGAAAATATTATAAAGATCGGTTCACCACAAGATAAAGTACAGCGATATACTATTTTGAATGATCCTTTGCGAAATGTACCTGCGGATGAATTGAAAAATACAGCGCTCTATATGTATGATCTGTTGCTACAACAAACTCAAACTTCTCAACAGAATGAACAGATGCCAAGCAATACCAGTACGACAACTGGTGTTACAACAAGCTCTCCAAGTTCATCTACTTCTTCGATATGGAAAGTTATTCTGGAACGTGCGACCACTTCGCTATGGCAAAATCTTACGGGGATGTCATGGGAAATAACAGCACAGCAGTTACAAGCTTTAGCACAAAAAGTGTACCAAGATAACGGAGTTTCCTATTCAAACGGATCTTCTGCGGTATCTGTATCAGCTTCATCATCAGGAAATAACATCGTATCCCCTGGTAATGCAGAAGAAGCTGTTCAAATGTTCCAAAAAGCTAGTCGTATACGCAAAGTAAATGTAGGAACGTTTACTCAACTATTGTTGACTCAACCACTACGTACTTTGATAGGGCCACAGACTGACTTGCCAGAAGGAAATGATACGATGCGTTCATTAGCAGCGGTACAGAAATGGTATGGAGAATATAGTCTACCTGCGGATATTCTAGTGGTGAAGCAAGGCACAGCGTTAGAACAATTTGCAGGATCGACGAGTACGAATCGGAAGCAGACAGCAGAAGGCGACTCTACTGATACTAATATTCAATCGAATCCAGCGTATAGCAGCTCTAAAGGATTAGATGAACACTCTTCTATATTTCTGAAGGATGGTTATATTGTGGTTAACTTTAATATAGAAACGATTCAAAACAATGATTTGCAGAAACCACATTTGCAATATATTAATGCTCCACTGATGAACCAATGGCAACTGGAAGGATTTCAAAAGCAATTTGTGGATCCGTGGGGATTTGAATTTCAGTTAAAAGATGGAGACGTATTATTTTATCATGCCAATAAAGGAAGTCGAAGTGATTTCCAATCTTCGGTAACACATTAATCGATTCAACTACAGATGAACCTCTAACAAGATATTTTACATTCAGCAAAAAAGATGTAGGTTTTATAGAGAAAATTTTGTATAATAAAAATCTATCTGTACCTACGGCTCCTGTTTTCCCGCGAGAGGAAAGCAATCTATTTAGTTGAATTTAATATCATAATGAATACTGTCTGCGATATTCGTTCGGAAAGTTTGTTAACGTCCGGGCAGATTCGTTATGTTCCAAACAAGGAAAGAGGATGATCATGAATCTACAACAACAATGGTTTGGTAATATTCGCGGAGATCTTCTTGCGGGTATTACGGTAGCCTTGGCTCTTATTCCCGAAGCGATCGGATTCTCGATTATTGCTGGTGTTGATCCGATGGTTGGATTATATGCTTCAATCTGTATCGCAATCGTTATTTCTATTGCAGGTGGACGCAGCGGGATGATCTCGGCGGCTACAGGTGCAATGGCAGTACTGGTAGTTGATCTTGTACGCGATCATGGTGTCGAGTATTTATTCGCAGCCACGATTTTGGCAGGTATTTTTCAGGTATTACTCGGCTGGTTTAAGATCGGGCGATTTATTACCTTTATCCCTCAATCGGTAATGACTGGATTTGTTAACGCACTGGCGATTGTTATTTTTATGGCACAATTGCCGCAGTTTGTTGGGGCGAACTGGATAATGTATGCAATGGTCATAGGAACGCTGGCGATTGTTTATATTTTGCCACGATTTACAAAAGCAGTACCTGCACCATTGGTTGCGATTATTGTCATGTCATTATTAACGTATTTTCTTCATCTGGATGTACGTAAAGTAGGCGATATGGGGCAATTATCAAACCAACCACCTGTTTTCCATTTGCCAATGATCGATGTATCTCTGGATATGTTGTTGATTATTTTACCGTATTCGATTTCGCTTGCTTTTGTCGGTCTACTGGAATCGCTGTTAACGGCAACGATATTAGATGAAATGACAGATAGCAAAAGCGACAAAAATCGGGAAGCGCGCGGACAAGGGATTGCTAATATCGTCAATGGATTTTTTGGTGGTATGGCAGGTTGTGCGATGATCGGACAATCAGTTATTAATATCAAATCAGGTGGACGTGGAAGATTGTCTACATTAACTGCTGGTGTGTTTTTACTATTCTTATTATTAGTGCTTGGTAATATTGTACGTGAAGCACCGATGGGTGCTCTTGTGGGTGTAATGGTCATGGTATCAATCGGTACATTTAGCTGGCGATCGTTAGTAACGATTCATAAGATTCCTTTATCAGAAGCAGTTATTATGGTGACCGTAGTGGCGATTGTTGTAGCTACCGACAACCTCTCAATCGGTGTCGGTGTGGGTGTAGTAATGAGTGCATTACTATTTGGATGGAAAATGTCTCGTATCCATATTACTTCAACAACGCAATCAGGCAATATTATTTCTAATCCTGATCTATTGAACAAGGTAGAACAGACGACAACTTCTTCTATAGAACAAAGTACAGTAGAATCCCAACAGTTAGAACAGGTAAAAGTCTATGAAGTGAGTGGCCCGATGTTTTTCGGAACGATGAGTTACTTTGTAGATCAATTTGTACCGACTGATGATCCAGCACAGATTGTGATCGATTTTACTCGTTCGCATATTTGGGATCATTCGGCTGTAATCGGGATTACGAAAGTCAAAGAAAAGTACAAAGCAGTGAACAAAGAAGTGCATATTCGCGGCTTAAATGAAGAAAGTCGTCTCCTGCTTGAAAAATTAGGAACAACTGCATTGTCTTCAGGACATTGACGTAACTAGAAATAAGCGGTATATTGACGCTAGAGCAGTTTATCCAAAATGGCATACTACGGACTTTTAAATGACGTTATAGATGTAAGCATCGGTATCTACCGGTGCTTCTTTTTACGAGAGCATTTTTTGAAATGCTGCTGAATAAAGATCACAAGAATGGGTGAATAGAGTTGAAAAATTTTAATGAGTTCGGCATCTCGCCGAATGTCGTAGAGCTTATGGCTTCCAGTGGAATCACACAGCCTACCGAAGTACAGCAGATGTCGATTCCGGGATTACTTAAAGGCGGAGACGCTATCGTTCAAGCCAAAACAGGTACAGGTAAAACGTTAGCGTTTTTACTACCTATTTTTGAAAAGTTAAACTTGAACGCCGTTGGAGCACCTCAAGCGCTGATTATAGCACCAACACGTGAGTTGGCTCTACAGATTGCAACGGAAGCAAACAAATTAGCCGCTGCTTATGAAGGTGTACGTATTCTAGCCGCTTATGGTGGACAAGATGTAGAACGTCAGCTACGTAAGCTTGAAGGTGGATGTCACCTTGTTGTTGGTACGCCGGGTCGTCTGATTGATCATATGGGTAGAGGAACACTGGATCTAACGAAAATTCGTACACTGGTACTGGATGAAGCGGATCAAATGCTACACATGGGATTTTTACCTGATGTTGAAAAAATGATCAATGCTACTTCTCCAGCACGTCAAACGATGCTATTTTCTGCAACAATTCCTGACGGTATTCGTCGTCTATCTGCGCAATATATGCGTACACCAAAAGATATTCGTGTAGGCCCTGCTGAAAGTGTACCGTTGAAATTAATTCGTCAATTAGTGGTGGAGTGTACCCCTCGTGGTAAGCTTCCTGCATTACGTGAATATTTAGAAAAAGAAAAGCCGTATCTAGCAGTGATTTTCTGTCGTACCAAAAAACGGGCGGCTGAACTCAATCAACAGCTTAAAGAATTAGGTTATTCTTCCGATGAACTTCATGGCGATTTGTCTCAAAACAAACGTGAGCAAGTAATGCGTGCGTTCCGTGAAGCGAAATTGCAATTATTGGTTGCGACTGATGTAGCGGCTCGTGGTATTGATGTCGAAGGAATTACACATGTATTCAACTATGATATCCCGCAAGATGCTGAATATTATATTCACCGTATCGGACGTACAGGTCGTGCTGGCGAAACAGGGAAAGCTATTACATTTGTAACTCCACATGATCGTGATGAATTGCAAGCAATCGAACAAGGTACTTCACAGAAATTAGAGCGTCAAATTGCTCGTACTTCAATCGAATCGGATGATTCTGGTGAATTGTTATCAAATGTAGAAGCCAAAGCAGGCAGACGCGCTAATCATAAATCTCGTGATCAAGATCGCAAAAAAGATGGTAAACGTGGAGATGCACGTCGTGGTGCTTACCGCGAAGAATCTTCAGGTGGACGTTCAGGCGGTCGTGGTCGTTCTTCTTCTACTTCAGAGCGTGATCGTTTTGCAAGTAAAGGTGGCACAGGTAAACGTGGAGAACGCAGAGAATCTACACCTTCTGCACGTACTACTGCTCGTCCAGAAGCAAAAGAGCAAAGTGCTCGCAGTGAGCGCCCGGAACGTAGTTATGGTCGTAAAGATCAAGCACGTTCAGGTAGTGGTTCTGCTCCAAGACCAACTCGTCGTACCGATGAAGCTCCTTCTTTCCGCAGAGATGCTTCTAAAGGTCGTACGATTTCCGCAGGCGATTCAGATCGCAAACGCGAATACGGTGGAGCTGGAAGTAACAGCAACGCTGGTGGACGTCGTAGCGAAGGTACAGGTAGTGCTCGCACAGAACGTACGTATGGCAAAAATAGTGGTAGTAACGGTGGACGCAACAACCGTCCTTCTACAGGGAAACCTAGTAGTGGTGGTCGTTCTTCAGGTCGTCCGTCAGATAATGCACGTCGTGGTGGCAAACGTTAATAGTGATATCTTATCCCCTTTGAAAGTAAAGGGGATTTTTTATGAGAAGGTTTAGGACATATGTCCTTTATCTTGAAGAGGAAGATCGTTTTTAATAAGAGTACAAGGAAATGTCTAAACCATAAGGAGAATTAGCAACGATGAAAGGAATCTTATTTGCTTTACTAGGAGGAGCTTGTATTACGTTACAAGGGGTAGCGAATACACGTATCAGTCAAGATATTGGAACATGGCAAGCCGCTACGATTACGCAGTTAACAGGCTTTATTATCGCTGCACTGATCTGGTTGTTTGTACGTGATGGTAAGCTTGGCGATTACAAAAAAGTCAAACCCCTTTACCTAGCAGGTGGTGGATTTGCTGCGATTATTATTTTTACTGAAGTTACCGCGATCCAGCAGATTGGAGTTACATTAACGATCTCAGCGCTGTTGATTGCTCAGTTGTGCTTAACATTTATAATCGATATTAATGGTTGGTTCGGTGTCGTAAAGCAGAAGATGAAGATGCCTCAATTTATAGGGCTGGCGATGATGATTGCAGGCGTGATTATTTTGAAATTCTAATCAAAAAGGTGAATCCATGATAATACATGATATTCAGGATCAAGCGCAGGTAGAGTATTACTGGAATTTACACGATTTGGGAGCGCATATTCCTCAAGTCTTATTTCCTTATCTATCTGTTTTTCATTTGGAACAAGGTGATATTTTGTGTACGCAAGGTGATGATATCGAGCATCTGGATATATTGGTTCATGGAAAAATAAAAATTTATACTACTTCACAAGAAGGCAAGACATTAATTCTTTGCTTCAAAACACCATTAGAATTTATAGGCGATGTTGAGTATATTAACGGCAATGACAAAGTAATCAATACAGTTGAAGCTGTATCTTCTGTCCATTTTCTACGTATCCATCGTAAATGGTTGATCCAGTATGGTCAGGAAGATGTGAAGTTGTTGCAATTTTTGCTACAAATGATGACCCGTAAATTTTATAACAGTTCTAACTATTCTCGCTTTAATCTAATGTATCCGGTAGAAATTCGATTAGCTAGTTATATGCTATCTGTAGCTTGTGATGAAGATCCGGCAGATTGTTATGAAGAATTGCGTATTTCCAGTCTGGTCGATGTAGCGAATCTGATCGGCACGAGTTATCGACATTTGAACCGTGTAATTCAGAAGTTAGTTCGTGATGGATTGGTCAAGCGAACATCAGAGTATCTAGTGATCCAGAATCGAGCAGGGTTAGAAGCATTAGCAGGGCATAATATTTATGAGTAATAACAGATCACAAAGGTAGGAGACATGACATGATATTATTTGGTATTCTTTTGGCGGCAATAGCAGGAGCATTGGTAAGTATGCAGACTGTATTTAATAATAAAGTCAATGAACGAACAGGTTCGTGGACAACAACGATGTTAGTATTATTTATGGGATTTGTTGCTTCTTTGCTAGCAAGTCTGATTTTTGAAGGGAAAAATACATTTACTCTTCAGCATGTACAATTATGGTACTGGTTCAGTGGAATGATCGGTGTCGGTGTTGTGTTCTGTCTAGTGCAAGGAATGAGACGATTAGGCCCTACATACGCGATCTCGATCGTACTGACTGCACAGCTTGGAACAGCATTATTGTGGGATTCACTGGGCTGGTTAGGCTTAGAGAAGATTCCGTTTACCCCGGCTAAATTAATCGGAGTTCTAGTGATTATTGGTGGCATACTGGTATTCAAATTCGGTGGACGTAAAGAAACTCCAAATATGTAATCTAATTAAATACTTGCTATGATTTTTTTTAAAATTATATATGTTTATTAAGATAAGAAAAGACAAATCGATTTGTCTTTTCTTATCTTAAAAATTTTATCCAATTAATTCTCCTAAATCATCCAAATCACGTGAAATATTAATAATAATAGTAAAGTCCGATTCTTCGTCCGATTTAAAAATTTCTATCAATTGATGTATTTCAACATAATCGTTTTCATATTGTCTTTGACTACGAACAATTTCTCTAAGGGTATCTGCCATGGAAGTATTTTCCCAATTAGCAACTGTTAGGTCTATATAAGTCTGGAATTTTTGTATATTCATCTTAAAATCCTAAAGGAAACTGAGTGCTCTTGGCAGAGTTATTTTGATTGATGATTACTCGATGATCTCTAGTTGATGTATCTTTAGTACTTATATTGTCATTGAAACGTTTTGCGTAAGTGGTGGTGGTAACTCCACTTAAATCAGTTTGAGACCATTTGTTATCATAGTCATGCATTGTACTTTCTCTTAATTTCTTAACGTCTACATCTTTTCCATATTGAGTTTTACTCGATGTTGACTTCACCGTCGGATCATACTTATGACGGTCATATGCATGCTGATTAATAAAACTAGCTCTATTTGTTCCTCCGTTAAGCTTATAAGGAACTGTATTTGTTTTGACTGGTTTTGTTGGTTTTGTTGGTTTACCAGGTTTTCTTTTTTGCTCTTCAATTCCTTGGTTAGGAATATTTAATCCTATAGAAGGACTTGAAATAATATTTGTTATATTTTTATTAATATCTGTAGTAATAGTTAAATTAGTACTAGTTTCAAAACCATATTCATCTCTAGAAGTATATGTAACTTGTGTCACTGTATTTTCTATTAATGTACTTTGTATTTCTTTTAAACCATATAATTCTATTTTTTGTTGTATGTTTTCTGTGGCCTGTGTTGTAGCAGATAGTGCATTTTCTGTACTTGAAGCTTGCACTACAGTGGGGGTTGCTATAGATATTGCTGTTACTGTACTTAAAATAATAGTATTCCATTTCTTTTTCATTTTTGATACCTCCAAATATTTTTTGAAATTAACCTTTAATAACTTAACATTCAAATAATACTAATGCAAATAACAGTAAAAAAATACATATGTAAGGTTAGTTTGATTTTTCAGGTGAGCTTATATGATTTTAATCAAAATTCTTTCCATTAAAATCATATAAGCTAATAAAAAAGATTTTATTGTATATTTATATTACACCACACGATTGAATTGGCTTTGATACAGATCATGATAGAATCCACCTGCTTGCAGTAACTCATCATGAGTTCCACGCTCTACGACTTCGCCGCTCTGGATCACGAGAATCTGATCGGCTTCACGTATAGTGCTCAGTCGATGAGCAATCACAAAGCTAGTACGTCCTTGCATTAACTGTTTCATCGCTGTCTGAATATGCATTTCTGTACGTGTATCAACACTACTTGTAGCTTCATCCAGAATCAGAACCGATGGATTAGCAAGAATCGCACGCGCTATCGTTAACAATTGGCGTTGTCCTTGACTTAGATTGCTTCCATCGGCAGAGAGAAGCGAATCATACCCTTCCGGTAATTTGTGAATAAAAGAATGAGCATTCGCCAGCTTCGCCGCTTCTTCAATCTCCTGATCAGTTGCTTCAAGTCGTCCATACCGAATATTATCGCGTACAGTACCGGAAAATAAATAAGCATCTTGCAATACAATCCCGATTCGACTACGCAAGTTTTCTTTATCCAGTAAACGAATATCTTCACCATCGATTGTAATCATACCGCTATCAATTTCATAGAAACGGGTAAGCAGATTAATAATTGTTGTTTTTCCTGCTCCTGTAGGGCCCACAAGCGCAATCGTCTGTCCAGGCTTAGCTGTTAAAGAAACATCTCGTAAAATCGGTGATCCTTCTTTGTAGCTAAATTGGACATGATCAAAAATGACTTCACCATGTACTTGAGCAGGGAGTTGATGTACAGCTATTTTCTCATCTTCTGTACTTTCAGGGCGTTCATCCAATACTTCAAAAACTCGTTCTGCTCCAGCAATAGCCGATTGCAGTAGATTGAATTGATTTGCCAGTTCATTGATCGGACGACTGAATTGCTTGGAGTAACTAAGAAAACTGACGATCACACCGACACTGGTCAACCCTTGCAAAAATAACCATCCACCAGACAAAGCAATCAACGCATAACTGATATTGTTCACCAAGTTCATCACTGGTCCCATATTACCAGACCAGCTCTGTGCACGAATACTGGCATGAAGTAGTCGATTGTTAATCTCTTTAAATTCGGTTAGACTGCGAGATTCCTGAACATAGGCTTTAACAACCTTTTGACCGGATACCGTTTCTTCAATATATCCATTGAGTCCGCCTAATTCTTTTTGTTGTGCTCCAAAATAACGACGGGTATGACGGGTGATCAAGCGTGTGAGCCAGAACATAATAGGTACAGTCACCAGTGTCACCAACGTTAACCAAATATTCAGCAATACCATAATCGTGAGCGTACCCATAAGAGTAAGAGCACTGGTCATAATCTGTACAACACTTTGATTGAGTGTAGTCGTTACATTTTCAATATCATTTGTCGATCGACTCATAAGATCCCCGCTGCTATGTGTATCGAAAAAGCGTAACGGCAAGTCATGTAAGTGTTTGAAAAGATCGCGTCTAATTTGAAATACCGTTTGCTGAGAAACAGCAGTCATAATATAAGCTTGTATCCAACTGGTCAGACTAGAGATCACATATAAAGCTAGCAACCATACACACAGCTGGGCTAAACCTGTATAATTACCCGTTAAAATGTATCGGTCAAAAGCTACTGTGCCGAGCAAATAGGGAGTAATCAGATTGAAAGCTGTTCCTAATAACGTCAATATAAAAACAAGCAATAGACCTTTGCGTTGTTGACGTAAATAATCCCAGAGACGGCGTACAGTTCCTTTAGCATTTTTGGCTTTGACAGGAGCGCTATTTGATCGCCCGGCTCGACCAGGCATCATCGGATTACCCATGAGCTTCGACCTCCTGTCCTAATTGCGAACGATATATTTCTTGATAAGTTACGCTATGTTTGATCAAGTAAGCATGATCGCCACGATCGATAATTTTGCCATCTTCCATAATTAATATCAGGTCAGCATCCAGTACAGAAGTGATGCGCTGTGCAATAATCAAGCGTGTACTGGAAGACAATCGTTCTTCAAGCGCTTTTTGGATCAACGCTTCTGTACGCAGATCGACAGCGCTGGTGCTATCATCCATGATAAGAAGTGGAGGCTGAATCAGTAAAGCACGTGCAATCGAAAGACGCTGTTTTTGACCTCCTGATAGATTGACTCCCCGTTGTCCGAGTAACGTATCATATCCTTCAGGCAGTTTCTCTATAAATTCGTGCGCTTGTGCCGCTTTAGCTGCTGATTCTACTTCTGCTTGAGAAGCATGAGGTCTACCGTAACGAATATTATCGCGAATACTACCGCTAAACAACAATGCTTGTTGCAACACAATTCCTATCGAACTTCGTAGTTGATCTAGATTCCACTGTTGTACATTCACATCTTGCACCAACACAGCGCCAGCGGTGACATCATACATACGCGGAATCAGATGAACAAGGCTAGACTTCCCTGCACCGGTAGCTCCTAGAATCGCAATCGTCTGTCCTGCTGTAGCCACAAAGCTAATTTGATCCAATACCGCAGGAGAATCATCATCATAAGCGAAAGAAACATCGCGAAATTCAAGTTTCCCTACTTGCTCTGGATCAGGTGTGATTGCTTGATCCGGAGCATTTATATCAGGTTCAGTATGTAACACTTCATTGATTCGTTCTGCTGAAGCAGTAGCTCTAGACACCGACACCAATGTCATACTTAACATCATTAGAGACATTAGTACTTGTGTTGCATAGTTGATAAAAGCAATCAGATCACCGACAGGCAAAGCACCTGTTTTGGTCAGTCCACCACCGAACCAGAGAACAGCCACTATACAGACATCCATAATTAACATCATAATCGGCCCAATTAGAGCGACTACCCGATTGGCTTTGATCGCTATATTCGTATAATCTTGATTGACGACATCATATCGTTTATTTTCATGGATAGCCCGTACAAAAGCTTTGATCACTCGAATACCTGCCAGATTTTCTTGAGTGACTGTATTCACCTGATCTAATTCCGCTTGTACCCGGCTGAAAATAGGAAAAGCAGTTCGCATAATCCATATCAATGTAATCAGCAAAATAGGCATAGCAATCAACAAAATAATCGCTAATTTAAAACTAATCGTAAATGCCATAATCAAACTACCGATAGATAATAGAGGGGAACGTACTAACATTCGCAAAGCCATTAACACTAAATTTTGCAATTGCACAACATCGTTTGTGAGACGTGTAATTAAAGAACCCGAGGAAAAGTGGTCTAGATTATGAAAAGAAAAGCGCTGAATATGTTGGAACAGCTCTGCTCGAATATCTGCTCCAAAATGCTGAGAAGCGATACTGGCATAGATCGTACAACCGATGCCGCCTAACATCCCGATCAAAGAGAGTCCAATCATCAACAATCCGGTCTGCTGAATATGTCCAAGATCACCTTGCATGATGCCTTGATCAACAATGCTAGCGACTAATTTGGGTTGCATTAAGTCCATGATCACTTCGACCATCATTAATAAAGGAGCAAGTAGTGCGGCGGTACGGTAAGGCTTTAAATATTTTAGTAAAGCAATCATAGATCCACCTTCTATCTTCAAATATGTAAGCGTCAAACACACATATGTTTATGTTAACGTATATGCAGATTATTCGTAAAGCATCGATTAGACAGCAGTATAATTTCAATGAAGATTAGTATAAGATGGTGTAGAAAATAAATTCGAAATCATGAGATGAAAATACACACTCATTGAATATAGAAAATAAGTATAGATTTGAAGGAGGATTGTCGATGAGTCAAGAACAAATGGAACGATTAAAAACATTATTGCCCGATTGGTTAGAAACAAGTCGTCTGCATACCAGTCAGGGAAAGGTAGCTTCTTATATTCCAGAGCTTGCCAAATCTTCACAAGATGCATTAGGGATTTTTATCGCAGATTCGCAAGGGAAAGTGATCTCAGCAGGCGATTGCGGAATTCCTTTTACCATGCAAAGTATATCTAAAGTGTTTACTTTAATACTGGCACTAATGGATCATGGAGAAGAAGCTGTATTCTTTAATGTAGGAAAAGAACCTACGGGTGATGATTTTGATTCAATGATCAAATTAGAACTGGTAGAGCCAGGGATTCCGTTTAATCCGTTGATTAATGCAGGAGCAATCACTGTATCTTCATTAATCTCCGGTGAGAATCCGCAAGAAAAGTCAGAGCGTGTGCTGCAATTTTTCCGCAAGCTCGCAGCGAATGACAAAATCGATTACAATCTGGCAGTCTATGAATCAGAGACGGAATCCGGTCATTTGAATCGTTCACTGGCTTATTTCCTCAAGCAAAATGGGATTATCAAAGATCCGGTAGATGATGTACTAGAAGTGTATTTCCGTCATTGTTCGATCGAAGTCAATTGTGCCGATCTGGCACGGATGGCATTAGTACTTGCTTTTGACGGGGTAGATCCTTGTTCTGGTGAAGAATTGATTCCCCGCCGTTATGTACAGATCGCTAAAACATTTATGATTACTTGCGGAATGTATAACGCTTCTGGCGAATTTGCAATCGATGTAGGTCTGCCTGCCAAAAGTGGAGTATCCGGCGGAATCTTAACGATGGTTCCCGGACAGTATGGAATCGGATTAGTAGGGCCTTCGCTGAACAAAAGAGGCAATAGTATCGCAGGTGTGCATTTATTGGAACGTTTATCTAAAGAGTTCGATTGGAGCTTGTTTTAAACGGATAAGTTGAGATGAAATAAAGTATATTTAGAATTTGCTTATCTAATTCAGTAGAAAAAGAATAATAGTCTATCGTTCAAAACGTCTAAATCCTCTAAAAACAGAGAAATTTAGGCGTTTTTTTGTGATAAGTGTTGACAAATGATAATGATTATCAGTATCTTTAAACATATGCAATTATTACTTTTATAACAACGACTATAAATGAAACAATAGATTTTGATGTAGAAAGAGGCTTGCTTATGAATCGCAGCAATGTTGTGAAAGGCAGACAGACCTCACCTAAAGAGCAGATATGGTCGCGTCCTTACACAGCAATTTCGATCATCATCGGTGGGCTTGTCCTGTTGATATTAGGTTGTGCATTTTCTATCGCCAAAGGCAGTAAAGATATTCCGCTTGAAGAAGTCTGGCAAGCATTAGTTGCTTTTAATCCTTCAAATAGTGATCATCAGATCATATGGGAACTTCGCTTACCACGCACGATTGCAGGTGCTCTGGTTGGAGCGGCTTTTGCTGTATCTGGCGCACTAATGCAAGGAATGACACGTAATCCGATTGCAGACCCGGGATTACTAGGGGTCAATGCAGGAGCAGGATTTGTATTAGCTCTTTGTTTTGCTTTTTTTCCGGGGCTGTCATTTAATCAGTTAATTCTGTTTTCTTTTGCTGGCGCTGCTCTTGGTGTAGGACTGGTCTACGGGATCGGATCACTTGCCAAAGGTGGGCTCAGTCCCGTACGTCTAGCATTAGCAGGATCAGCAGTAGCTGCTTTATTAGTCGCATTATCGGAAGGAATTGCTTTATATTTTCGGATTTCACAAGATATAGCGTTCTGGTATGCCGGTGGTGTAGCAGGGGTTACATGGTCGCAGGTGAATATCTTATGGCCGTGGATACTTTTAGCACTGATTGGTTCTTTATTTCTTTCTCGTTCGATAACGATTCTCAATTTAGGGGATGATGTTGCTTCTGGATTGGGACAACGTACCGCATTAGTGCGTTTGGGCGCTGTACTGTCTGTAATGGTGTTAGCAGGAGCTTCTGTATCGACAGTAGGAGCTGTCGGCTTTCTAGGTTTGATGATTCCTCATGCCGCGCGTGCGATGGTGGGTGTCGATTACAAATGGGTGATTCCTACGTCTGCGATTCTAGGTGCATTGTTGATGGTATTTGCAGATACGATCGGACGACTGAGTAATCCTCCTCATGAAACGCCGGTTAGTGCGTTGATCGCTGTGATTGGCGTACCTTACTTCTTCTATATTATTCGGAAGAAAGTGAGGGATAATCTGTGAATCAAGCGATGTTTCACCGCAAACGCACGATACGTACGACTATTACATTAATTGTATTAGCACTAATCGCTTTTGGCGTGTTGTTGCTAAGTATGAATACAGGATTTAGTAAAATGTCTCCACTCGATGTATTACGTACGTTATTTGGAGGCGGAACACCCAAGCAACATTTGATTTTATTTGAATTTCGCTTACCACGGATTGTGATTGCTCTATTGGTTGGAATTGGCTTGGCGATAGCAGGAGCAATTCTGCAAGGAGTATCTCGCAATGGATTAGCAGATCCGGGGATTCTTGGTATTAACTCGGGAGCAGGATTAGCAGTCGTATTATATGTAGTGACTAATCCGCAACGCGAATCTACTTCGCCGATGTTATTGCCTTTTCTAGCATTAATCGGAGCATTTGCAGCAGCGATTATTATTTATCTGATGGCATACAAACGTCATAAAGGGATATCGTCTGCACGTCTGGTCTTATCAGGTATAGCACTTGCCGCCGGCATTAACGCATTAATGATTGTACTTACGATTCGATTAGACCCGAATGAATTTAACTTTATTGCAACCTGGCAAGCCGGAAGTATCTGGGGAAGTAGCTGGAAATTTGTAATTACTTTATTACCATGGTTAATCGTACTGATACCTATAGCTTTGTGGAAAGCAAGACAATTGGATGTGTTTTCTTTAGGAGATGACACAGCGACAGGGCTTGGTTCACATCTCAATATACAGCGCATGATATTGTTGGTCGTTGCGGTAGCGATTAGCGCGGCTTGTGTAGCAGTGAGTGGCGGAATTGGATTTATCGGTCTACTCGGCCCGCATATTGCTCGTCGTCTGGTTGGCCCTCGTTATGAACATGTGATTCCGGTATCCGCACTGATCGGCGCGGTACTGTTGCTAACAGCGGATATGGTTGGTCGGTCGTTGTTACAGAATTCTGAAATTCCCGCAGGGGTAATGGTCGCTATTATCGGCGCACCCTACTTCTTATACTTATTGGCACGTTCCAAAGCCTAACAGTAAGTGATATCGCGTAATACTTCCAAGCAAAATATAAAATTAACAAGTTGTGTCGCTGTTGCTAATGATTAATCTTGATCGTGTAGTCTAAGATTGAAAATACAGAGTGGAGTCAGGTGTATTGTGCATCGGGTTCACTGAAAAGGGTGGATAACAATGGTTCGTTTAATGACGTCTAAGCTTGATATTGCATATGAAGATCGGTTGATTGTAGAAGACTTGAGTGTACAGATTCCTCAAGGACAGATTACAGCATTAGTCGGAGCCAACGGTTCAGGCAAATCAACGATTCTGAAAACGATGGCACGTATTATGCAACCCAAATCGGGAGCAGTATTACTGGACGGCAAATCGATCCACAAACAATCTACTCGTGAAATTGCCAAACAATTAGCCATTTTGCCTCAGAATCCGACAGCACCTGAAGGATTGACGGTCACTGAATTGGTATCATATGGACGTTTCCCGTATCAAAAAGGATTCGGTTCGATGAAAGCAGAAGATAAAGCGATGGTTGAATGGGCTATCGAAGCGACAGGTATGGTAGACTTCTATGATCGTCCAATCGATCAGTTATCCGGTGGTCAGCGTCAACGTGCATGGATCGCGATGGCACTTGCGCAAGATACCGATATTTTATTTTTGGATGAGCCGACGACCTTTTTAGATATGGCGCATCAGTTGGAAGTACTGCAATTGTTAGAAAAGCTGAATGCTGACTCTCAACGCACGATTGTGATGGTTGTACATGATCTGAATCATGCTTCCCGTTATGCTCATCATATGATTGCGATCAAAAATGGTAAAGCTGTAGCAGAAGGAACACCAGTAGAAGTCGTTTCTTGCGATGTGCTTCGCAACGTATTTGGTATCGAAGCAGATATCGTAACAGATCCTCGCAGTGGCGTGCCTTTGTGTCTGCCTTATGCACTGGAAGGTCATATTGCTGAAGCAGTGCAACAAGAACAACAGGTCAATCAAGTGCGTCATCAACATTCAATGCGTATGGCACACAACTAATATACATTAAATAATAATAGATACATCTAATCGGTAGTTTTCTTCTTTTAAAAGGAGAGAACTACCGATATTTTGATTCCAAATAAAAAAAGCAAAATCGGATATAAATGATTTTGCTTTTACAATAGAAGCTGAGATAAAGAGAATTTTACTGAAAAAAATTATGATCTCTTTAAGGCCACAACTGCTGATGTGTCCATTGTCCATCATGGAGCAGATACTGATAACGTGTATGTTTGCGATCAGTATCAGCTTGCCAGAATTCGATCTGTTGCGCATGAACAGCAAATAGTCGCCAATTGGGTGTAACGATATCAGGAT
Organism: Paenibacillus nicotianae; assembly: GCF_042681745.1. Lineage (NCBI taxonomy): Bacteria > Bacillati > Bacillota > Bacilli > Caryophanales > Paenibacillaceae > Paenibacillus > Paenibacillus nicotianae. The sequence continues at coordinate 601,285 of NZ_JBHUGF010000011.1, forward strand.
CTTGGTCGATCTTTTGCTCTTGAATAGCGATCGAACGTTCCAATTCTTCTTCACTTGCTAAAGGTTGGCTTTGATGTTCGGTCATAGCTACAGCGCGTGCAATCGGGGAACGTCTTCTTAAATCGATCGCTCCTGCTTCTAGTCCCATATCTTCGGCTACACCCCGAATACGAATCTGTCTACCTAACTCTGGCCAATAGAATGTTAATGCTACCTTTGGATTGTGCTGGATATGTTGACCTTTTTGACTTTCTAATCCGGTTGCAAAATAAAAAGAATCGTCTTTGGCTTCTTTGATAATCAGTACTCGTGCATCTGGAAAACCATCAGAATCTACAGTAGAAATCGTCATTGCATGAGGTTCTTTAACTTTCATTTCGATCGCTAATTTCATCCAATCTAAAAAGAGTTCAGTCGGATTCTCCGGTAATGATTGAGTATCCCAGGTAGGGAAAGGGCCAGATAAAGCTTTCAAACCACGCAAGATATTGCTTGATTGTGTACTCATTTTACCAACCACCTTTATATAATTTGTTCTCACTATAACATAAACAATGTAGAGCAAATAAACGCGATGATCAAACATACCATATAAGAAACATATTCTTATATAACTTTGTGAAAATATGAACAAATTGCGAACTTATCGTAAACCCCTTGTAATGTGATAAAAATCACAATATAATAGCAATACAAGGTGAATTAATTCACAACATAAAAAAAACAAAAAACACCATATTAAAAAATAGAACAGTCAACCAGAAGATGGGCAGATAGAGAAACCACACACTTCTCTTACTCCTAACCATTTAATTCACCTGAATGTTACTTGTCGGATATTCAGCTCAGACTGTACAACATTGGATAAAAATTATAAAAATATAGATTTATCAGGAGGAAGAAACCATGAAAGTAGCTGTTATAGGATGTACTCACGCAGGAACTGCCGCTGTTGTTAATACCGCTAAATTATACCCGGATGCTGAGATCACTGTGTATGAACGTAACGATAATATCTCATTCTTATCTTGTGGGATTGCGTTATATGTAGGTGGAGTAGTGAATGATCCAGACGGACTGTTTTACTCTTCTCCAGATCAATTAGCTGATCTAGGTGTAACGACTAAAATGTTGCATGAAGTCACAGCGATAGATACCGATAACAAAACATTACAAGCTCGTGACCTGACTACAGGTATTGAACTAACAGATACGTACGACAAATTAATTATGACTACTGGTTCTTGGCCCATCGTTCCTAAATTTGAAGGTATCGAACTGGATAACATTTTACTTTGCAAAAACTACAATCACTCCAATACCATTATTGAAAAAGCACAGCATGCTAAAAATATCGTTGTTGTAGGTGCAGGTTATATCGGTGTGGAACTGGTTGAAGCGTTCCAAATGAATGGCAAACAAGTGACTTTGATCGATGCAGAAGAACGTATTTTGAGCAAATATCTTGACCCTGAATTTACAGACCGTACAGAAGCTTCTCTACAAGAGCATGGCATCGAACTTGCGCTATCTGAGAAAGTGGTAAAATTCACAGGTGAACATGGTAAAGTTACCAATGTCGTTACGGACAAAGCAACACATGAAGCAGATATGGTTATCTTGTGTATCGGTTTCCGTCCGAATACTGAATTGCTTAAAGGGCAAGTCGATATGCTAGTTAACGGTGCGATCCTGGTCGATAAATATATGCAAACAAGCAAAAAAGATGTGTTCGCTGCTGGAGATAGCTGTGCGATCTTCTACAACCCAACAGGCAAACATGCCTATATTCCGTTAGCTACGAATGCAGTACGTATGGGTACACTGGTTGCACGTAACCTTGTTCAACCTACGAATGAATATATGGGTACTCAAGGCACATCCGGTATCAAAATTTATGAAGATAATATTGCAGGTACAGGGATGACCGAGACAGCCGCTCGTGAAGCAGGCTTGAATGTAGAAACAAGCACGATGCACGATCATTACCGTCCAGAATTTATGCCGACACATGAGACTGTTACATTGAAAGTGGTATATGAAAAAGAAACACGTCGCATCTTAGGCGCACAATTGATGTCCAAAGTCGATTTAACTCAATCGATTAATACGATCTCTGTCTGTATCCAAAATCAAATGACAGTCGATCAACTGGCCTTTATCGACTTCTTCTTCCAACCACATTACAACAAACCTTGGAACTACTTGAATACTGTAGGTTTGCAAGCATTAGCACCGATTCAGACACAACAAGAAGTTCACGCTTAATTGAACTAACACTCAATCATTTTATATCATTTCAAGCTCCCAATTATCGTTATCAAAAGTCTACCCCTAACAAAGCCTGTACAGTCCCCCACTGTACAGGCTTTTGTGCTTAATTTCACAAATTCTTTTTCATAGTGACATTTGTTACTTTTTTCACAAAGTAGTTGTATTAAAATTGAAATATGAAAAGGTAATTTAATTATGCGGATATAGATGCTTATAAGGGGGATGCAACACATGGCTTATTACAAACCACAACAAATTGCAATGAATACGATTGAGACAGGAATCATCAAAGCCAAGTCGACCTGGATACAGATGCTTGTGCTTGGTTTTCTAGGTGGAGCTTTTATTGCATTAGGATTTTTATTAGATATTCGAGTGATCGCCAATACACCGGAATCATGGGGAAGTTTTGCTAACTTTATCGGAGCGGCGTTGTTCCCTGTAGGCTTGATTCTGGTACTGGTTGCAGGTGGAGAACTATTAACCGGTAATATGATGGCTGTTCCATTAGCACGGATGGCGAAGCGAATCAGTACGCTGGAAGTGGCACGTAATTTACTAGCTATTACTGTCGCTAATCTATTAGGTGCTTTGTTTGTCGCTTACTTCTTCGGGCATGTGGTGGGATTAACCGAGACCGGCCCTTACTTGACCAAAACAGTAGAAATGGCAGGGCACAAATTAGAAGGAAGCTTTGCACAGATGTTTTTATCCGGGATCGGTTGTAACTGGTTGGTAGCTCTAGCTGTCTGGTTATCTTATAGTGCGGATAGTATTAGCGGTAAAATACTCGGTATCTGGTTCCCAACGATGGCATTTGTCGCTATCGGATTTCAGCACGTTGTCGCTAATATGTTTTTGATTCCAGCAGCGATCTTTGCAGGGTATTATTCCTGGGATATGTATCTGATGAACTTTATTCCGGTATGGCTTGGTAATCTAACCGGTGGAGCGGTATTTGTAGCAGGAATTTATTTCACCGCTTATATCAAAAAAGAAAGCCAACTTGCTCCAGACGGTTCAGGGCATACTCAACATAATGAACCTACCATTTCAACGATGCCAGCAGTATCGGCTACAGCGACATTACCGTTGCAACATAGCGATCAAGCACATTAATTCAAATCAAGTATGATTAAAAAGACCTTCAAGTGGATGAAGGTCTTTTTGATGTTATAGAGTAATAGATTATAGAAAGAATAAATAGACATAAACAAAGTACTGTATTAATACTTTATTGTTTTAGCATATAATCTTCTGATAACGAACTATAATCAAAAAATTGTTCCACCACTATCTCCGAAAGAGCAGGTGACTTCTTTTGCCTATTCAAGAACTATCCTTAGACGAAAATCTACTACAGATCGGAACATTTCTAGATCAGCATAATATGAATAACAATCTTCAAATTCCTGCTTATGAAAGTATTCCTTTCTCACTGGCTGCTTATGAAGGTGAGCAGTACATCGGTGGAGTGACAGGATCGATGGCATGGGGGCTACTTTATATTCGTTATCTGGCGGTTGATCCTGTATACAGAGGGCAGGGCGTTGGAGCGAAGCTGTTACAAGCGATTGAAGATCAAGCAAGGCAACAGGGTGCTAGAATAAGTGAATTGACGACAATGAGCTGGCAAGCCCCACATTTTTATATCAAATATGGATATGTAATCTTTGGAGAAATTAAAGATATTCCGATCGAAGGACAATCGAAAATATACTTACAAAAGCGTCTATAATAGATATTTATAAATGGTAATATATTATATAATTATAAATATGTAGTATATTGATATTGGTATTGGGTAATAGAGAAAGAACGATGATCTTATACTGATTCATCAGGAGTGTATAAATGAAGCAAAATAGCGAGTGGAGTGCGAAACAACAAGAGCTAGAAGCTGAAAATACTCATTTAAAATCTTTGGTGAATGAACATATGGAATATTGTAAAATGGCGGAGCAAACGTTACAGCATAACGCTACATTTTTGGCTATGATTAGTCATGAGATTCGTACATCGATGAATGCGATCTTATCACTTACTGAACTGCTAGAACAGACGTCTATTGATGAAGAACAGCGATATTATCTAGAATTGATGGATACCAGTAACTCCACACTGATGTCGCTAGTGAATGATATATTGGATTTGAGTAAGATGGAAGCAGGCGAGATGAAATTAACCAAAGAACCTTTTGATGTGATCAATACGATAGAAGATTTGTTGTATTCTCTTGCTCCTTCAGCTTTTCAAAAGCAAGTGGAAGTCATTCTGGACGTGGAATCTGAGATTCCTTTATTTGTGATGGGAGACGTACTCAAAGTCAGACAGATCATAATGAATCTGGCTCAAAATGCGATCAAATTCACCCATCAAGGTGAAATACAGATTTCAATGGTAATGCTTGAATCAACCGAAGAGTTGACTTCAGTCAAAATCGTAGTTCGTGATACAGGTATCGGGATGTCTGAAAAACAAGTATCTCGATTATTTCGTAATTATAGTCAAGTTCATGAGTCGAGTGATCAGATGTATGGCGGAACAGGGTTAGGGCTAGCAATTATTAAGCAATTGATTGAATTGATGAATGGAAAGATCGAAGTGAAAAGTGAAGTGGATGTAGGAACCGAGATAAATATAATGCTAGATTTTGAGAAGTATACAGAAGTGCCTGCAATTCCTTTCAAAAAAGATATATTATCACTAATGAATGTGATGGTACTGGATCAGAATAAGACCAGTAGCGAATTAATCAGTAATCTTCTGACAGAGTGGGGGGCTAATGTAACGTACCGTTTAGAAATGAATGATGAATTTTTTACAGATATTCAAGGGTACCCCTACGATCTAATTCTTATTGATCTGCGTACTATAGATGAAGATCTGTGGAAACGGGAAAAAGAAAATTTGAAAAAGCAATCACTGGCTGTTCTGGCTCCTTTGGGCGATAAAGTTGAAGAAGAATCTACAGATATGTTTAAAGCGGTTATTACGAAGCCTATACGGAAGCTTCATTTGTTAAATGGAGTATTGGCGATAGAAATAGAAGAAAATTAACGAACAGCTAGACCTATTCAAAGCTATGAATAGATCTAGCTGTTTTTGTGCTGAGCTACTTTGAAATAAATGATATTATCTTCATTCTAGCGTTGTGAAATGTATTATAACGTATTGTTATTTGCTAGAGAAAGTTCATTATTTTCAAATATAGTAAGCTATTTCTAGCAGTTTGCTTTATGATAAGGTAGAGGATAGACGCAGAATGAACGACAAAATATATAGGTACGGAAATAGAGGTGTCTGACTATGACTGATAAGAATTTACATGCTCTTACAGAGAACGAAAAGAAATTGCAAGCAGAGATCGAACGATTACAACTTTTAGCAGAAGAACGTTTGGAAGCGAAAGTAAAAGCTGAGAAAGCAGATGGGAATAAATCTGCCTTTATCGCTACGCTAAGTCATGAGATTCGTACACCGATGAACGGTATTATTGCAATGGCAGATTTATTACAGCAGACTTCACTGGATGAAGAACAGGTTCGATATACTGAGATTATTCAATCCAGTAGTGAAGCTTTGATGAATCTGGTCGATAATTTGCTGGATATTAGTAAAATGGAAGCTGGAAAAATGGTTTTGGAACAACATCCATTTGATCTTATTAATACCGTTGAAGATTTGGCATATGTGCTATCTCCAACAGCTTTTGAAAAACAAGTACAAGTTATACTTGATATAGAATCCGATATTCCGTTATTTGTAATTGGCGACGCGCTCAAGATTCGGCAGATTTTTATGAATATTTTGCAAAATGCAATCAAATTTACACACTCGGGAGAGATTTTAATCTCCTTATTTTTACTGTCTACTGTTAAAGAAGAAGATATTCATGTCAAAATTGCAGTTAGAGACACAGGTATAGGAATGTCAGAGAAGCAACTGGGTGTTATTTTCGATAGTTATGCTCAAGGGCACAGCAATGAATCTCATCATTATGGTGGAACCGGTCTAGGACTTGCGATTACCAAAAGTCTGGTTGAATTGATGGGTGGTGAAATCTACGTTAATAGTGAATTTAATGTTGGAACTGAATTTAGTGTTGAAATCCGATTTGATAAGTATACCGACTTGCCTTCAATTCCTTTTGAAAAAGATATATTAGTAGATATGAATATTATGGTGCTCGACAGCAATTTAACAAGCTTGGAGCTAATGACCAATACCCTTCAAGGATGGGGAGCACGAGTAGCGACTGCTTCAATGATGGACAATAATTTTATCCATAATGTATCGACACATTCATACGATATCTGCTTGATTGATCATCAGACGATTGACTTCGAAAAGTGGGATTTGGAATTAGACAATTTGAAAAAACAGCGTATGTTATTAATGGTACCTTTGGGGAACAAAATAGATGAAGATTTTAGAGGACGATTTGAGACGGTGATTACCAAGCCGATCCGTAAGCTTCATTTACTTAATAGTATTCTAGCGTTGCAAAAAATCAAAAAACACTAATGATTTGTAGGTAAGCTCAAGCAATCATTATATAGAAAGGGCACTTTAGAGAATGAACTCTAAAGTGCCCTTTGCGTTGATTGTATTTATGAACAGATATGATCTAGCGTATAGAAAAGACTAGATTACATAGATTTAGTTAGTGTGATTTCACCAGTAGATTTATTCCATTTAACATCCCAACCTAGCAATTCAGTGATGGAGCGTAAAGGAACCATTGTTCTACCATTGCTATCTACCATAGATACCGCTTCGATTTTTTGAGTTTTACCGTTAACATCAACAGTGTTTTTACCAACCCAGAATTTCATAGTATCTTTACCAGCCATTACAGTTACTTGACCAGCAGATTTATCCCAAGCTACTTTAGCGCCAATACCTTCTGCAAGGTAACGCAATGGAATGTATGTTGTACCATTTTTCACCATAGGCATAGTATCCATAGTTGTCATTTTGTCGCCAACTTTAAGTTGTTTGCTGTTTAATTTCATCCATACTGTCATCATAGAAGCATCTTTAGCAGGTGTTGCTGGTTTAGCTGGCATAGGTTTAGCAGCAGCCATTTTGAATTTATCAGGGTATTGTTTTACAATTGCGCCACCCAAAGCTTCGCCGATACCGAACATTGTTTTAAATCCTTCACGATCTGCTTTGTATGCAGCTTCATATTTCTTAGCAGCATAGTTGTCGATAACCATTTGAACTTGATCTTCATGAGCGACCAATGCTTTTTTAGCAGCCGCAGCCGGCAAGTTGTTTGCTGTTGCTGTTCCTAAGAATGTAGAGAATTCTGTTGTGAAATCAGTAATACGATCTTTTACAGCTTGTAGAGATGTTTTGTCACCTTTTTTCAATGCTGTTACATAATCGCTTTGTGCTTTGATATGGTTAGTGACCCAGATTTTTTCGAACTGGTTACCACCTTCTGCACCATATATCGAAGTGATCGCTTTTTTGAATGCTGCTGTGTTGCTAGCTTCAGCTTTGATCAATGCTGCGGAATCTTTATCTTCGCCACTGTATTGTTTTTGCATTTGCAATACAGACAATGCAAAGTGTTCTGCTGCCAATTGGTTTAGTGCAGAGCGTAGATCAGCCGCTGGTGTGTCTACAGAACCGTTGTTGAATTTAGCAGGGTTTTGAGCAACGATTGCTCCTGATAGCGCTTTACTAACAGTGAACATAGTTGCGAAACCTTCACGATATTCAGTGTAAGCACCTGTGTAATCGCCAGCTACATATTTTTCAAATACATCTTGTACTTGATCTTCATGTAGACGAAGAGCTTGAGCTGCTGCTTTTTGTGGTAATTTGCCACCTGTAGCTGTTGCAAGGAATTTGGAGAACTCATCTACAAAGCTTTGTACTTGAGCTTCTGCTTTTTTGATAGCAGCTTTATTATCCATTTTCGTTGCTTTTACCAAGTTGTCTGTGTATTTGTTGTGAGCACGGAAGATTCTTTCAAATTCAGCCGCGCCTGCTTTACCGTAGATCGCTTCGATAGCAGGTTGCATGTCTAGTGCATTTTGATCCAATGCATCGTACGCTTGTTTAGCATCAGGTGCACCTTCGTATGCTTTAGTCATCGCTACAACAGCTAATGCGAAATGCTCGGAAAGTAAGTAGTCTAGTCCTGCACGAAGGTCAGCAGCTTTTGTGCTAACTGTAGGAGTCGCTGTTGTTGGTGTTGCTGCGAATGCTCCTGTTGTTGGAAGAAGTAAAGAAAGACTTAATGCAGGTACAATTAGTTTTTGAATTTTCATAAGTAAGCTCCCTTTGTGTTTACATTTTTTGGTGAAGCAATGTTGCTGTCCATACACAGATGAACGAAAGATAATTGTTTTTGGATCACTTTATTTATTTTTTTATTTCAAAAGTGAGGCTGAAGCGAAGTCATATCATGCTACACATGCAGTCATGACGACTGTTTTTCCGTTATACGTTCTTGACCTTGCCTGCCCGATCACCAGCCCCACTGTAGTAGAATAATGGACTTACCTTTTTTCACTTGCATACTCACGAATAATGTATAAACACATTTTCCAGAAATTAAACTAAGTATCTTATCTAATTTTATAGAACAGCAGAAACAGGAGAAAAGAGAACAAAAAAAGTGCCCTTGTTATAAGGGCACTTTGGTCATATATATGTATGCTATAGGGGTAGAATACGTTCAAACAAATGAAATCCGCCATAGTGCGGTTCGGGGGAACGAAACCGTAATATGGCGGATTCCGGGAGTGGTCCATGATATAGCAGAAGTGAGAACGAAGGGGACATCATTCTCGCCAATTGCCGTTACTTATTGTTAAACACGGACACAAATATTGAAACAGGTGATTTATAAATTTTTTTTAATCTTTACAACCAGGAAACATACCGGTTGAAATTGCGATTCGATTCCAATTATTAATCGTGTTAATGGCTACAATTAGATCCATATATTGTTTCTCACTAAAGTATTGTAACACTTCATTGTATACATCTTTAGGCACGCCTTGCACTGTAATTTCAGTCACTACTTCTGTAAGATGAAGTACTGCTTTTTCAGCATCTGTATAATACGTACATTCTCGCCATACACTGGTCAAAGCGATACGTTCTTCCGTTTCACCCATTTTTCGTAAGTCGCGTGTATGAGCATCCAGACAGAAGGCACAGCCATTTATTTGTGAAGCGCGAATTTTAATTAATTCATACAAAACAGGGTCAAGATTTTGTTCTTTGATAAATTTCTCCATTTGTCCCATAAGGGAATAGACTTTCGGATGTACTTTGTAATAATCCATACGTGTTTGCATGTGTGATCCTCCTGAGATATTGAATAGTTATAAGCTTTATGTAGGCTTATATAGACTAGACCAATGAGGAACACGATTTGTGACAAGCTTAGCGAATTTTATCTGGATTAGAGATCATAAAGATATGATCGACTTGTCCATATGCATTATATCTGAATGAATAAATCGCTACCGTTACCCCTTCACGTTGAAGTTGTAGACCGATATCTCCATTGATCGATATGATCGACCATTCTCCTGTAAGTGAACCTTTAGCCGCAATACCATTGAAAAATGAAATCACACGTCGACGATCGAAAATAGGACGTAAAGCGGATTTGACTTTACCACCGCCATCTGTGTAAAGACGCATATCTTGTTGAAGTAATTCTAATAAAGAAGAGAAATTACCAGTTTGAGCGGCTTGTAAAAAAGCTTGAGTAAATGCTGATTTTTGTTCAAAAGAAACAGATTGAGAATGTTGAGCGGCTTGTAGTTTGGGGAGCGCACGACTGAGTATTTTGCGACATGACGCTTCCGAGCGATCCAGCCATAACGCGATATCCCGATAAGGAAAATCAAACGATTCTCGCAACACAAAGATAGCCCGTTCGATAGGTGTTAATTGATCGAGCATGACCATGACGGCATAACTAATATCGTCTTTGAGAATAGTCGAAGTATCGGCACTTTCTGTTAACAAAGCTGTATGTTTGGAGAGAGAAGATGAATAACTTTCGGTAACTTGTGGTTCAGGCAACCATACCCCCGGATAATCTACACGTTTTATACGTGCTGATTCCAGTACATTTAGACTGCGATTGACAGTCGATTGAATCAGGTAGGCACGTACATTATGGACGTGGTCTTGATTCCATTGAGTTGTACTAAGATGGATAAAAAGGTCTTGTACAATATCTTCTGCTTCGGTACGCATACCTGTGATACGATAAGCAACAGATGTTAACAAAGACCGATATTCTACATATAAAGATTCGATGTGAGTACTAAATAAAGAAGTCATATAGGGTCTATCTCCTTATTAAGATCAGTAATACGATAGGGATTATCGATGTACAGCGTTGCATGGGACACTTGCTGAATTTCTATTCTCTATATCATACTAAAAATATTGTGCTTATTCTGTGCATGCTCAACAAGAAAGGAAATTTCATCTTATGAATTGGCTTAGATCATATCCACGCGAAATACAAGTTTTTTTGCTAGCGAGCCTGATCAGTGCTGCAGGTGGATCATTAATGTGGCCACTGACTACACTTTATGTCTATCAGGAACTCGGTCGCACGATGACCGATGCAGGGTTTGTTGTCCTTTTACAATCGCTAGGTGGTATTGGTGGACAATTGCTTGGAGGTACATTATATCATCGTTTAGGTGTCAAAAAGTTAATCGTAGGTTCATTGTCATTGAATGCTTTGTGTTTGTTTGCATTGCCTTTTGTCAGTCAGAACTGGCATCTGTATATGATTACGATGATCTTTGTAGGATTATTTAATGCAATGTCTTTGCCAGCTATTCAAGCATTTATTGGCTTTCGCTTTGCTGATCGGCGCGGACAATTATTCAATATTGTCTATGTTGCGAACAATATTGGAGTTGCGCTAGGAACGGCTTTATGTGGCGTGTTAGCAGATATTTCGTATCATTTAACATTTGTGCTTAATGGCGTAAGTTGCGCGCTTTTTGCTGGTTTCTTTTTGATCTATTTGACCAAAATCGGTGAAGGCGAACGTCCTCCAACCGAGCAAGAAGATGTACATAACCCGGGACGACCACAAGTAAATACAGAAAAGCGTCCATTATGGTTGTTGGCACAAGTGAGAGTCTACTTATATATGGGGATCGGTTCTTTATTTCTATGGTTAGGCAATTCGATCTGGAATACAGGGGTATCTCCTTTTATCGTTAGTTCAGGTATGTTGATCAGTTATTACAGTCTATTATGGACATTAAATGGGATATTGATCTTTGCAGGACAGCCATTCGTCAATTTCATTCGTCGGGTTGCTGCTCGTACCGCAGAAGCTCAAATGACAGCAAGTGCTTTGTTTTATTTGTTTGGTTATATCGTTATTCTCGGATTTCATAATTATCCGGCGATGATTGTAGCGATGATTCTGATTACATTTGGCGAAATGCTATTATCTCCAGCCATTCCTTCGTATGTCTCGGAAAAAACAGGTCTGTATGCTCCATTTTATCTAGGGGTTGCAGGTGGAATCGGTGCAGTCGGACGTGTAATTGGGCCTTATATTATGGGTGTATTTTACGATTCCGGCGGACTTCATCCTGTAGCATGGGTCGCTGTACTAGCAGGCATACTTTCATTAGCTTTCTTTATGATTCATCATTATGTACAACGAAAAGCCGTATCGCTTTCTTCATCTGCTAGCTAATACTTGAGCATAAAATGAATGATATACTATACTCAGAGTACAAAAGACCAAATAGATAAGAGAAGGTGCGTATACATGTCGGTTCAGCCTGTTGATCAGTTAGTGACTCGATTATCGATTATGAATGATGCTCAATATTTAATGGAGATTGATCATTTAGTATGGAATGATAATAATACTCCATGTGTATTGCAATACGGATCACGTCAGCAATATTTGCAAGATCATCCACCGGGTACGCAACTGGTTGCTATAGCAGGAGAACAGATCTGCGGATATGTAGGATTTCAATATCCTACTCACGTCTTTACCAATCAACATGTATACGATATTCATATTGCGATTCACCCTGATTATCAAGGTAAAGGGGTAGGACGCAAATTGATCGAATCATTAGGTGAATTTGCTCGGTCGCAACACGTTCGTAAATTAACTCTTCGTGTGCTGTCTACAAACAAAGAAGCCTTCCAATTCTACAAAAAACTAGGCTTTGTAGAAAACGGAAGACTTCCTGAAGAATTTTATATTAACGGGCAATATGTGGATGATATCTTGATGACTTACTGGCTGTAGGAGGTCTGACCATATACACTCTTTGTAATGAGATCGGTCAATTCTTCTTTTTGTGCCCGGTATGTATCCGGTGACAATAATCCTTTATGGAGTCGTTCATTTAACATCTCTGTCATCTGTGCTACCTGCAAGTCGATTACGGCTTGCGGGTTTTTGTTATGTCGACGTGCCGTTTCTGCAAGTGATCTGCCTTCATATAAATCTTCATAGACATCCTCATCCGACGAAGCGCCAAGTGTACTTAGGAACGTGTCCTGTTGCTCACTCGTCAACGAAGAACCAGACGCACTCGATGGCGTTTGAGCATTTGCTTCTTCCCCTAGCAACATGCTGCTGATCGCAAGTCCTAGAAGCAACGTACTGATCATCGCTTTACGTGAACGGTGGTTTTTTTTCGTGCTTTTCATCATGGATACCTCATTTCATACTATTGATTAAAAGTAGAGCTCAAACCTTTAACGTAATTGGCTCTATCGTTATCTTAAACAGGTTGCCTTAAAAGAAACTTAAAGAAACGTAAAGGTAAGCTAAAACCTCTATTTTTTGTTTCAACCTTGTGTCAGATTCTTTACATATTTAGTACCAGTATTTTCTATTGGTGTGTCTTTATGGTTAAAGTTTGAATCGATATATCCGATAATAGAAAGTAGAGTAATTTAGGCAAAGGGGGGTTATTTGTGAATCGTATGTTGAAGTACCAGATTCTTTTCAAACTTCAATTACAAGAAAAATTGCAAAAAATGCTAGAACCTCATGCACAGATTCCAGAGCAGGAATTATATCGGCTAGCACATTCGATTAAAGGAACAGCAGGCACAATAGAATTACCTGAATGGTACTCCGAAGCATTACGTTTACTCATGACATTCAAAGAAGACGGTCAACGTGTATTTGACCATGAACAAATGGTTATTATATTAGAACCTTTATATGAACTTATACAGCAGTCGAATCTGGAGCCTGAAGTAAGCGAGACTCCGCCAATCCATAAAATACCCTTTACTATAACATCTCCTGTCAATACGGCTAAAGCCCGCACTGTCTTGATTATTGATGATGATATCGGACTACTTACATTACTAAAAGATGAACTGGTTAATCAGAATTTCACTGTGTTAGCAACGACAGAGCCTGAAGAAGGATTGGCGTTGTTTTATGATAAACGTCCTGATTGTGTAGTGTTGGATTTGGTATTACCGGGTATGAACGGATTTGAGTTGTTAGCACAGATTCAAGACTTGTGTGAACGTCATTTTATTCCGGTTATGATTATCAGCGCTTCAGGCAACAAAGAAACCCGGATGCATGGTTATGCGATGGGAGCCGAAGATTTTATGGTAAAACCGTTTGATCTGGACGAATTTTCGTTGCATATACGCCGTTTAACCAGTAAAAGAATCAAGCTGACAGAATTACTGTTGTTAGACAGTGTCACCGGGGCATACAGTATGCCTTTTCTAGAACGTGAATTAGAACGATATCAAGAACAATCCAGAGTGCATGCGACAGAAGTATCATTAATCGTTATCGATCTGCAAGGTCTGCGAAATTACAACAAAACGTATAATTTTGCTAAAGGTGACCAGTTGCTACGACAAGTCTCAGATACGATTAAATCGTCTCTACGTGTAGAAGATATCTGGGCACATGAACGTGCAGGACGATTTTATTTGCTACAACCAGGTAGCTCATCTGCTCAAAGTAGTGCTTTTATTGATCGTATTCTGTATTCACCCAAAGTAGCGTCTTTGATACCAGCAGGGATGATGCGTATTCGCTATGGAGTAGTACCGGTATTTGCTACAACTGATCGATCACAATTATTTGATCAGGTGAATCAACAATTGTTACATTTACATGCGTCTTTGGAGCAAGGGACATCGGTAACCTCAATACCGTTACAGACATCGTCCAGAATGAATGCATCTATAAATGCTGAACCTGCTATTCCAGAGCCTGTTGTATCAGAATCTACTAGCAGTCCAGCTCTAGCACCTAAGGTATCTGCTAATGAACCTTTACGATTAGCGATTATTGATGACGATCCATTAATACGTAATATTTTGGAACGACAAATGTTCGATCTCGAACAAGAATACTTACTGGATATTCGAGTCTATACAGATGGTAAAGAATTTTTAAATGATCCCTGGCATGATGAGTCTGCGCAATATGTACTGATTCTGGATCGGATGATGCCACGAATCAACGGCATGGAAGTCCTTTCCCGTCTACGTGGCGAAGCAAACTCCAATTATACGGTACTGATGTTAACAGGAGTCGATGATGAACAAGGTATTACAGAAGCTATACGCGCAGGAGCTGATGATTATATGACAAAGCCATTCAGTATGATGGAATTGGAAGCGCGAGTACGACGTTTGCTTGGTAAAGTAGGGGCAGCCTTATGAGTATTGAAAATATATTAATTACGATCTGGTGGGCAACGGTTGGGGTTGTATCATTGATTATCGTATTGCTCCTGTATCTGATGTTTCGTAAATACCAACGGAATCGGCGATTACAGGCGATAGAACGTGTTACAGAGCAACTTGCCAAAGCAGATTCTGCGCTAAATCAGTATATTTTGACAGGCGAACGCTCTCGTAAAATGCTGGCTAAAAGTGATATAGAGCAACAAGCGATTGAAGAAATGTTGATTCACCGCTTATCACTGAGTCGCTCCAAAGATGAAACCGAGCGGATCAGAGAATTAAGTGAGTATTATTTTGCAGAGTCGTATGCAAGCGATTTGCGTAGTTCTCGTTGGAGTACTCGAATTAATGCATTACTGTATATTGAACAATTTCAGATGATGAGTCTTCAAGCAGAACTTTTACAGGCGTTACAGCGCAAAAATTGTACAGGCGATGAGCGCTTTTTGATTTTGAGAATTCTGGCTGTGTTTCAAGCATCTGAAATTATGGATGAGCTAGAATCAGCAACCATACAATATTCAGAAATTCAATTATTGCAACTGGTGTTGTTAATACGAGGAGAATTGTTGGAACAAATGCTTCAGCAGTTCGATCAATATACTCCCAAATTACGATATATCATTATAGATAGTCTGCGCATCAACAATATTCGTACGCAAGAAGTATTGCAATTGTTAGAGAAATGTATGGACTCTAAAGATAAAGAAATGCGTATTCGTGCGATGAAAGCACTCGCTAATTTTGGGTATATGAGCCCTGAAGCAGCTGATCGTATGGAACAAGCAATGACTGAAGAACAACCTGTATCATGGCAAGAACGATTGATGAGAGTCAAAGTTATAAATAGTACGCGTGATGAGCGCTTTTTGCCGTATTTGGAACAATTGGTTAGTGACGATTCATACGAAGTTCGTCTGCAATCTGCGCAAGCGTTACTTCGCTATCGTCAAGGTGTAGCGATATTAGAACAAATTGCTACCGATCATCCTGACCGATTTGCAAAAGAAATGGCGCAAGAGATCCTGGAAAGGAGAAATTATGAGCGGAATGTGGGCTGACCTGGGATTGGTTGTTTACCATATCGTTGCTGTGATCACGATATTATACGTCGCTTTTTCAACCGGAGCGTATTTATTGATGTATTTTGCTGCTGCCAAAGATTTGCGTAAAGACAAAGATGTGAGCGGGCTTCAATATAGCAAAGCACTTGAAAACGAATTAGCTCCTTTATCGATTCTTGTTCCTGCTTATAATGAAGGTGGTAATATCGTATCCAGTGCCCGTTCACTGCTGAGTATTAACTATAAGCAATTTGAAGTGATCGTAATTAACGATGGTTCCAAAGACGATACCGCACAACGGATGATCGATGAATTTGATATGTCGCCGATTTCCAACCGTGTTCCTTTTTCAGCTTTGGGCAAGTCTACAGCACCGATTCGCAATATTTATCGTTCTTTACAACATCCCAATTTGGTACTGGTAGATAAAGAAAACGGTGGTAAAGCAGATGCGCTTAATGCAGGCATTAACGTTTCGCGTTATCCATACTTTGCTTCGCTTGATGGAGATACTGTACTGGATACCGATGCTTTTATCAAAGTGATGAAGCCTATTATGGAAGCGAAGCCGGGCGAAGAAATTGTAGCTACTGGTGGGAGTGTAGGGATTGCGAACGGAAGTATCGTAGATACAGGTTATCTGAGCAGTGAAAATGTACTGTTATCTCGTAATCCGTATGTGGTGATGCAAGTGATCGAGTATTTACGTGGTTTCTTAATGGGACGGATCGGTCTCAGTAGCTTTAATATGTTGATCCTTGTATCGGGAGCATTTGGTGTATTCAAAAAAAGCTGGGTTATCGAAGTAGGCGGTTATGAGACAGAGACAATCGGTGAAGATATGGAACTGATTGTTCGTCTACATCGTCTGCTACGGAAGAAAAAAAGCAAAGGTCGTATTATCTATATTCCTGAACCTGTCTGCTGGACAGAAGCCCCGGAAAGTCGCAAAATCTTACGGCGTCAACGGATTCGCTGGCAACGTGGATTATTCGAAAGTCTATGGCGTAACAAAGACATGCTGTTCAATCCGCGTTATGGACGCATTGGATTCGCGGCTATGCCATTATTTATGTTTGTAGAGCTATTTGGGCCTGTGGTCGAATTAATTGGCTTAATCATGATTGTATTAGGTCTGGTTCTCAAAGCAGGAGCAGGCTGGGAAATTAGTGCTTCATTATCACTTATGATGATTTTGTATGGTTCGCTGTTATCGACAGGTGCTGTATTATTTGAAGAATGGCGATTCCATCATTATAACCGCATATCGGATGTATTCCGGTTGGTGCTTCATGCGTTATCCGAATCATTCTGGTATCGTCCTATGCTCACCCTCTGGAGAGTAATTGGACTTGCGCAAGCGATTCGTGGTAAAAAAGCTCAGTGGGGCGAAATGACCCGTGTGAATGTGATCGGTGGCAGTTCAGACACAATCAAAATGCGACCGGAAAGCCCGCTGATTCAACCTAAAAAATAAACGCTTGTACCTTTCATGATAAAAAGCTACTTCACCTGCAATATGCAGAGCGGAAGTAGCTTTTTGTAGTTAGATGATCTATTCTATTTTGCGCAAAAAAAGATCAGCTAGATTATCGTTTTAATTTCCATTCTTGTTGAAGCATTCCGTATACAGCATGATCTACATAACCAATCGGTAACAATTCAGCTTCCCGAATAATGCCTTCTAAAATAAAGCCCAGACGCTGAGGAACAGCGCGACTGCGATGATTACCGGTAGCACAGCGAATCTCAACCCGATGCAGATTCAGTTCAATCAGTGCGTAGTCGATAAATACACGAAGAGCAGAAGTTACCAGTCCTTTGCCTTCATAATTAGAACCGAGCCAGTATCCGATACCGACCGAACGATGATTCCAATTGATCTCATGAAATCCGATAATACCCGCCAATTGACCTTTATACCAGATACCCGCGTTAAAAGCGCCATTTTCCAGCGCTTGGGTCATCGAAGAACGCACATATTCTTCACTAGCAGCTACCGAGTTGGTCGCGTCTACCCAGGCTAACCATTGACGTAATGAAGAACGGGATTGATCGATCAACTGATAAATAGGACGAGCATGACTGGGTTCAAGTGGCCTTAATTCGATTTCTTCATCCAATTTATATGTAAACATCAAAGTATACCCTCTTTCTTAATCGAATATGAAATGAAGTGGACCGGATAAGATGTGTAGATTAGAGTAGTTCATGATTTAACGACGCGGACGAAGAGGAGGGTGTTGTTCCAAAGCATAAATATCTTCTTCCAGTCCAGCCATACGTTCATTTAACGTGGTACGACAATCCGCTAAAGCTTGATTATAAATAAGAGGCCCTGCCGACTGCAAAAAGAAATCAAGTACCGAATCAGCCGCCAAATCGCCTATGCTTTCGCCACGTTCGATTTCAAAAAAGTGCTGGATTTGCGCAATCATATGTTCACGCTGTTCTTTCGGTAGTGTCAATGGTTTCATGCTTCATTACTCCTTTGTACACGTTTATACTACATGCTACCGTATTCAACCTCTAGCGTCAAAGCCATTTAGCATCAAAAATACGGTTGTTAGAACAGGACAAAGGTCTCTATCTAAATCGTCATATCCTTGTCTAACTTGCCAGAACAGTTATAATGGAAGTATTGGATTATTCCTGTAAAACAAACTGAACGATGAAAGGTTGATTGACGTGGAGCATACAAATACCCCGCCTAATTTTATAAAAACAGTAATTGCGGAAGACCTACAGTCCGGTAAAGTTAATAAGGTCGTTACCCGTTTCCCACCAGAGCCTAACGGTTATCTCCATATTGGTCATGCCAAAGCCATCTGGATTAACTTTGAACTTGCGAAAGAGTTCGGTGGTAGTACGAACTTACGCTTTGATGATACGAATCCGGCAAAAGAAGATGTAGAATACGTAAAATCGATCGAAGAAGATGTAAAATGGTTAGGTTATGAATGGACAGGCAAATATTTTGCTTCCGATTATTTCGATACGATGTATGAAAAAGCAGAATTGTTAATACAAAAAGGATTGGCTTATGTTGATGATCAATCGGCTGATCAAATTCGTGAAATGCGTGGAACATTAACCGAGCCGGGTACTAACAGCCCGTATCGTGAACGTAGTATTGAAGAAAACTTGGATTTATTCCGCCGTATGCGTGCAGGTGAGTTCGGTAATGGTGAACGTGTATTGCGTGCGAAGATTGATATGGCTTCACCGAATATCAATTTACGTGATCCGGTAATCTACCGTATTGCTCATCTAGAGCATCATAATACAGGTGACAAATGGTGCATTTATCCAATGTATACTTTTGCTCATCCATTAGAAGATGCGATAGAACATGTTACACATTCGCTTTGTTCGATTGAATTTGAAGATCAACGCCCGTTTTATGATTGGGTGATTCGTGAATGTGAAGTGGAAGCAGAACCTCATCAATATGAATTTGGTCGCTTGAACTTAGCACAGACGTTAACAAGTAAACGTAAGCTGAAGCAACTGGTCGATGAAAATATTGTGGATGGTTGGGATGATCCTCGTATGCCGACAATCTCAGGATTACGTCGTCGTGGATATACACCGGAAGGTATTCGTGCTTTTGTCTACGAGACAGGTATTTCTAAGAGTCAAGGCGTTGTTGATCTACAAACACTAGATCATTTTGTACGTGAAGACTTGAAATTGCGTGTGCCTCGTACAATGGGTATTTTGCGTCCACTTAAAGTGGTAATTACCAACTACCCTGAAGGACAAGTAGAAATGTTAGATGCTGAAAATAACACTGAAAATGAAGAAATGGGTATTCGCCAAATTCCATTTTCACGTGAAATTTATATCGAGCAAGATGACTTTATGGAAAATCCACCGAATAAATATTTCCGTCTATTCCCGGGCAATGAAGTTCGCTTGAAACATGCTTACTTTATCAAATGTAATGATGTCATCAAAGATGAAGAAGGCAACGTCACAGAAATTCATTGTACGTATGATGTAGAAACGAAAAGCGGTAGCGGATTTACCGGACGTAAAGTTAAAGGAACGATTCACTGGGTGGAAGCAAGCCAAGCAGTTCCAGCGGAATTCCGTCTGTATGAGCCATTGATTACAGCGGAAGAAGCAGACGCAGAATTAACCGATGAGAACGAAGAAACTACTGAAAAAACGTTTTTGGATTATTTGAATCCAAAATCACTTGAAGTGGTGCATGGATTTGTAGAACCTGGTTTGAAAGATTCCAAAGCGTATGACCGCTATCAATTTTTCCGTCATGGTTATTTCAGTGCTGATCCGAAATACACCATGCCAGGTGATCCGGTCTTTAACCTTGTTGTATCAATGAAGAGTTCTTTCAAATTGCCAAAAGCATAAGAGTGATCTACCTCTATAACAAATCAAATAAGAATAAATAGTATCAAAAAACCGCCTGTTCTCAATTAGTGAGAAGGGCGGTTTTTATTTGATCTATTATCAAACTGTAGAGTATTGGATATGGTGCAAAAGATAACGTTGATATCATGCATAGATATTGTATAACCTATTCAAGCTTATCAACGGCTTTAATACTGTTCGTCTTCTTCATCCATCCGGTATTGCGTGCGCTTCACATTGAGCCACATCGATGCGAATCCGATCGCTCCGACAAAGGAAAGAGCTACACCGGCTAGATACATTTGTTCTGAACCGAAGTTCTGAAATAACCATCCACCGAGAAAACCTGCAATTACACCGGAGACACCGCTCCATGTCATCGTATAGATCGCTTGCCCTGAGCTACGGAATGCTTTGGGAACAAACATCATCGTAAGCTGTGTACCGACATAGAAATAACCACCAAATGTCACCGCATGAAGTAATTGAATCGCGATAATTTCCCACGGGCTGGTTGCTTCCGCCATCAAAAACCAGCGTAACGTGAACAGCAGACTTACAATCGCTAACCAACCGATCATAAATGAAATATTACGCTTCAAATACCGATCAAATAACAAAAACAAAGCCGCTTCAAAAATAGAAGAAGCAAACACCGCCCAGCCGACCATCGATTTGGTTCCACCGAGTTCAACGATATACAGCGATACAAACGTACTGTTCATCGCATTGGGAATCGCAACCAGAATACCAAATACAATAAAGCCGACAAAATATAAATTACCGAGTAATTTCTTCATCGCATAGCGATTCATCGTTGCTGATCCACCCGGTAACTTGTTCTGTGGTGGCAATAACAAAATGATACCGATTGCAATAAGAAGCAGCACTGTAAACACCGTACCGATTTGGGATACGCCTAATCGATCAATAACAGGGCCTGCGGCAACAGCCGTTAATGCCCAACCTAGTGAACCGTATAAACGAAAACCGCCAAACTTTTTGGGTGTACCATCAATATAACTAAGAATAAGTGTATTACTTTGTGCCAGCATCGGTGTCTGGAAAAAGAAAAATACCGTCATCACAATATAAATAATCGTATAATTGTGCACATGAAAAACAAGCTGAACCATCAGCAACGTACCTAGCATCATAATCAGTAGTACAAATCGTACATTTTGTAGACGATCACCATAAAATCCCCAAAATGGATTAGCAATTAATGAGATTAGTGGGCCAATCGCCATCAAAGCACCAATCTCACTCTGGCTCATTCCGATATCTTGCAGGTATAATTGAAAAAAGCTCGTAAAAATAACCAGTGTTCCATATATAAAAAAGGTAAACCATCGTAATGGTGTAAAAGTAGTGTTGTTTATATTCGGATGCAAAGCCAGCCAATCCTTTCATCGGACATTTCATTCACTGTAGCATGTGTTGAAAAGGGATACAAACCAATTTTGTTTATTTTTGGAGTAGAAAGGATAATTCATGATGCTATCCACTTTTAAATATACAGGTATTATTTTAGCAGGTGGTCAGTCTAGCCGTATGGGTCAAAATAAAGCATTATTATTTATTGCTGATCATACCATTATTGAACGTGTAGCCCAAGCGTTACAACCGGTTACTTCGTCATTATGGATCGCAGGTAATCCTACAGCAGATTATTCATTTTTGCGTATTCCGAGCGTACCTGATATTTACCCCGGACAAGGCCCGCTTGCCGGTCTACATACAGCGTTATCACAGATTAGAAGCGAGTGGTATGTAGTCAGTGCTTGTGATCTGCCTTTTGCCAGTACTTTACTTATGCAACATCTGATAGCGCAAACCAATACCGAAGGTGTGCAGGCGATTATTCCGATGCAAGCTGGACGTATTCATCCACTGTATGCTGTCTATCATCAAAGTGTATTGCCATCACTTCAATTAGCATTAGAACACAATCAATTACGTGTACGAGATTGGTTAGATCAGCAACAGGTACAATACGTAGAGATCGAATCATTATATCAACCCGAGAGCACGTTACACTCTTCTTTTCAAAGTATATCGGAGTATAGCTTGTATAATATGAATGATCCGCAGTCGTATGAGCAGGTTTTGCAAATTTTGAAGCAATATCCTTCTTTATTGTAGCCAGTCTGTGGCATAAGTCCTTTTGAAAGCGTGACAAACATGACTATTTTATGAACGTATACGTAAATTGCCCCTAATGCGTAGAAAATAGAGTACAATAAAGACAGATCAACAAGTCAAATGATGAACCACAACGTATACGTTTACTAACGATCAAACCTATATATTGCTTCAAACCTTTGATGTCGGAATTCAATTATTTAAATATGTGAATATTATCACAAGGAGTGATGTAAGATGACTATGTATACAGAACCGGAAACGCATCAATCTCGCCAAGAATGGTTATACAGTCGTGTAATGACGTATCGTCTGCTTAGTGAAATGTTAGAACGCAAACCTACCTTATCCAAGTTAATCGAATGGAAAAAAGAAGCTTCCAAAATCAACCGTCTATTTACAAATGATTATGCTTTGCTGAATACACTGGAAAATACAAAGCTACATGATATTATGCAATATGCTCGTCAAGAATGTGCAGAATATAGCCAGTTGTTCGAGCAAGATCAACAGGTGAATTATCCACCTCAAGCGTCGTATTATGTAACGAATGAGCAAGGGCGTACTGCTTATGAAGCTGTTGTTAATGCAGTATATGCTCGTGCAGGCATTGCTTTCAAAAAAATGGATCATGAAACAGATGATCATATCGGTATTGAATTAGAATTTATGGCTTTATTAGCTGAACGCTCTGCCGAGACAGATATGCATTCATCTAACCGTAAAATGATTGCCCAAATGCAGATCGAATTTTTGGAACATTATTTAATTCCGTGGGTTCCTTCATTCTGCGCTGAACTTGGTAAAACCACTTGCAGTCCGTTGTATCGCGAATGGGCTCAGATGTTACCGACGTATTTACAAAATGATCTAAAAGAACTTCAGCACATTGTGACACGCCTAGCATAAAAGGAAATCCCTATTTCATGACAAGAATAATCTGAAATAGGGATTTCCTTTTATGTTATAAAATAATAAGAATTTTTTTCCAATTCTGTGTGTCAAATCAGTCATTTCAGTCTAATGATTGGTAAGGGAGGTTTACTGCCTTGAATAAATACCATTGCCTCAAACAATGTATTGTCGTAAAAGCAGTAGACAGAAAAGCGGAATTTCCATCGCTCGATTGGGCGCGTCAGTATGCGTTAAAGGAATTAGTACCACAAGAAATTAATTTTGTGGTAAGCGATGGAGATACAGGTCAAATTTATATGGATGTTCGATTCGGTTCGCACACCAAAATCCCCTGAGTACATTATGACTCAGGGGTTATTTTTATTTGCTGAAGTATATGTTGTACGTCGTGTAGATCTACTTTGCCAGCAATCGGTTGAAGTGCACAAGCACTACCACAAGCAGCGCCATATCGAAGCATTTCTGCAAGATCACCACCACGATAAGCGGCTGTTACCATGCCTGCTGCCATGGCATCTCCGCTTCCAAGAGCACTGACAATATCTAGCTGTGGCACATGCAATCGATAACGTGCCGAACCTTGAGCTGCTATCGCTCCATGTTTGCCTAAAGAGATCGTAGCCATCGGAACACCATGATCAAGCATAGCGGTTAATACATCATCTAATGTCTGATCCGAATAGTGATCAGCGTAAGGGATACCAGCCCATGCACCAGCTTCATCTTCATTAGGCTTCACCAGATCAGGAGCAGCTTGTAATCCGTAACGTAGCGCGTCTCCACTTGCATCCAGTGCTGTTTTGGCACCTTTGGCTTTGGCAATCTCTATCAGTGTCGCATACAGATCAGCAGGGCAACCTTCAGGAATACTACCGGAAAATAATACCCATGCTGACGTACTAGCTACTTGTGCAATCTGCTGTTCCAAAAGAAGCAACGATTCAGACGTTACATAGGAAGAAGCTTGCTCGATCAATTCAGTCTGTGTGCTGTGCTGTTGATCCAGTACAGTGATAGCTAGCCTTGTTTCTCCTTGTACTTCGATAAATTCACAGTGTACGCCTTCTTGTTGCAATAGAGATTGCATTTTCTGTCCATTGTAGCCTGCCATAAAGCCTGTTGCTGTAACCGATTCACCCAGAGTATGGATCACGCGCGCAGCATTGATTCCTTTGCCACCAGGAACCGTAATCCCTGGTAAGCGATGCACCTGATCTATATGAAAAGCAGGAGCACGATAAATAATATCTAGCGCTGTATTCAACGTAACTGTTGTTATCAAGTACGATTCACCTCTTACGCAATCAATTTAAGTCCAATAGCTGATGCAATAATCATTGCGATAAATAAAATGCGTAGTCCACTTTTGGCTTCGCCGTACATAAACATACCGACTAATGTACCACCGACTGTACCGATTCCTGTCCAGATGGCATAAGCAGTTCCCATCGGAATACCGTTCATGGCAATCGTTAGACAAGAGAAGCTCCCTGCAAATGTCAAAATCATCAAAAGATAATTTAGCAAGGACTTCTGGCGAACAATACGGTTCATCATAATTACACCAACCACTTCAAATCCACCAGCCATAACAAGTGCTATCCAAGACATTATGCTTCACCTGCTTTCGCTGTAGCAGACTGAGCTTCATCGTCGGTGCCATTATCAGTTACTAATTTCAATCCCGCTACACCGATCATCAATACAAGAATCAGTATTACTTTAAGCCAGTGAAAAGGTTCACCGAAAATAATCATTTCAGCAGCGACCGTTCCGGCTGTGCCGATTCCAGTAAAGACTGCATAGACTGTCCCTACAGGTAAGCGAGTAGAAGCTTTGATAATAAGATAAAAGCTGATTGCTATCCCTATTGCAGTGAGTAGCCATTCCAGCGGAGTTGCAGCGTGTTTTAGTCCAGATACCCAGACGACTTCGATACATCCTCCTATTAATACGTATAACCAATTGCGATTCATAATCAGTCTAATCTCCTTTGTTGCTCGTTAAGCAATTTCAATCAAGTTGTGGTCGCCGAGAGAGTGACCCCGCGCCAGTAAATAGGGAAAATCACCTGTAACCGTTGTACCGATCGAGAAGGTTCACTGTACAACATATCGATCATGACTCCATCGACTACGGTCATGTATCCTTTTGCCGCTTCAATGGTAGGTACAACTAACAGCAGATCATACTGATCTACATGCACATCTAATAATCGCAACAGTCTTGCTTCCAAATCATCGATCAAAGCGTACACCAGAGGGATAATTTCTTTTTCCGAAGCCATATGTGGAAAAAAACACATTCGCATCACGAATTTGATGATGGCATCATCTGAATACTGTTGTTGTAAAAATACGATCAATTGATACAAACGCTCTTGTAATGGAATATGCACATGACGAATCATATAACGAATAATTCGTCGCTTAAATTCACGTAAGGTCTGACGAAGTACATGCAGAAATAAATCTTCTTTACTTTTAAAATGAGCATAGATCGAAGGTTTTTTGATCCCTGCTTCACTAGCAATATCAGCCAAAGACGTTCCTTCATATCCATGTTGTGCAAACTGAGAAAGAGCTATCGTTAATAACTGTGGCTTTGTTGTCATATAGACACCTTCCTAACGGTCGTTAGGTAATATTATTGTCTTTTACAGAATGTTTGTCAAGACAGAGGAATAAAGGTGTTATTTTTGTGCAAGAAGGATATAGTTATAGCGAAGTTATGCGACATACTGTGCTGGAGTTACGTACATACTTTGAAGAGACAGACAGGAGTTGATGATATTGCGTAAAAGCGTGCTAGGGGTATTAATTATCGTTATGTTATTTGGTCTGTATTATGTAGGATTTGATCTACTGGGTCCAACTACAGGCACGATTATTAGTATATTTTCAACACTCAGCGTCATCTCAATCGGATTTATTATTTTTATAGATAATCGTCAGCCTGCGGTCACAATGGCATGGATTTTGCTGTTGGCTTTGTTGCCGGTAGTAGGTGTCTTTTTTTACTTCTGGTTTGGACAAAATGTATTTAAACGTCACAAGTATGAGAAGAAAGCCAAGCGAGATCGGCAAGTGTATCAGATGATTGAAAATGCAGGCATGCTAACAGCACTGGATCTGTCTTCGTTGCGCGAAGATCATCAGCGATTACTACAATTGTCTCAACGATTGGCTGTTACCCCTGTCTCACAAGCGACCGAGACGACTATTTTGACCAATGGTGGACAGACATTTACTGCCCTGTTAGAAGCGCTAGAAGAAGCTGAACATCATATTCATATGGAATATTATATTTATCGTGCAGATGATATCGGTACCCGGATTCAACAGATCTTAATCGAAAAAGCGCAAGCAGGTATAGAAGTTCGCTTTATGGTAGATGCTGTCGGAAGTATGCAGTTACCCCGTTTATTTCTACAAGAGATGAGAGAAGCAGGAGTGCAGGTAGGTATATTTGGCGAAGCGCGTATTTTACTATTATCCAGTCAGGTGAATTATCGTAATCATCGCAAAATTGTCGTGATTGATGGCAATATTGGCTTTATAGGTGGGCTCAATGTAGGCGATGAATATTTGAGTCGCAGTCAGACCTATGGATTCTGGCGTGATACTCATATGCAGATCAAAGGCGAAGGGGTACGCACATTGCAGATTATCTTTTTACAAGATTGGTTGCATGTGACAGGAGAGACGTGTCTCGATCAAGTATACTTTTCTCCGCGGTTGATCGCTTCTCAACATGGAGCAGTGCAGATGATTGCAAGTGGGCCGGATAATGATCTACGTGTACTCAAACATGTCTTTTTCTCAATGATTACCTCGGCGAAACAATCGGTCTGGTTAGCGACTCCATATTTTATCCCGGATGAAAGTATACTGACAGCACTGCGAATGGCGGCTTTATCGGGATTAGATGTACGTATTCTTTTCCCGGGTAAGCCGGATAAACGACTTCCTTTTTATGCGTCTCATTCGTATTTTGTAACGTTGCTTGAAGCAGGTGTCCGTATTTATGAATATGAAAAAGGATTTTTACATTCCAAATTGCTTATTGTAGATGGCGAAATTGCCACGATTGGAACAGCGAATATGGATATGCGTAGTTTTCATCTGAATTTTGAAGTGAATGCTTTACTGGTAGAGACGGAAAGTGTACATCAGATGGTAGGAGATTTTGAACGTGATCTGAATTCTGCAAGCTTAATTATTCAAGATCGTTTTGCCCGTCGTAAAGTCATGCAACGTCTGGTGGAATCGGCAGCACGTCTTATTTCTCCGATGTTGTAAAAGGGGAATATACAATAGTATCTGCTGTGTCGCAGGATATGGCTCTATTTATCTCACCGTCGCTTCCTTTTCAAATGAATAATGATCAATAACAACTGTACTGTATCAAAAAAAGCTGACCTTAAATAGAAAGGTCAGCTTTTTGATATGTGCGATTATTCTTCTAGCGCTGTTTTGATTAGACCACTAACAGAAGGGCTGTACAATAATCCGATATGAGCCATACCGAACACACGAATATTGTTGGCTCCATCTAACATAGACAATTGATTGGCTACGATCTGATCATTGATCGTATAGATTGAAGTGACTTTGATTCCATCAGGTGCTCTATTAGTTGTTAAGCGATTAGCACCACCGATGGTAACTAATTTATCTACTTTCGACAGACCACCGTTGTTCAAAATATAATACAGACTGTTAGCACCGCCCATACTATGCGCTACAATGTTTACTTTCTGGCTACCTGTTTGAGCCAACACTTCGTCAACTTTACGGCTGATCGTTGCTGCATTTAGCAGTTGATTACCACTTTTACTAGGCAGTTCAATCGCATATAGTTCGTTAGAAGACCATCCTTGACGGCTTAAATAGCTTTCTATGTAGGTAAAGTTACTAGCAGTTCCCCCGAGTCCATGCACAAAAATAACCGGTGTACGTGTTGTAGCAGCATTTGCTTGATGAGGTGCAAATGCGCCTACACTACATACCAATACTAGCAATACAGTTAGCATCAAACGAAAAGATAAACTTATTTTTTTCATAATCATTCTCCCTTTTGTGTTTGTATGAATACAGAAATTTACTAAAATATGAGTTATTGTATAATGAAACCAAAGAGTTGTAAACCCTTTTCGATATTTTTAACTTTAGGTATCACAAAAAGAACGATACTTTCTTTTCTACAGGATTTGTAAACAAAGAAGTATCGTTCTATTGTAAGTTATCTATATATAGATCATCTTATCCGATGATCGCTTTAGGATAGAATTCATTAGAAGGTAGTGAATCCCAGAATTAATTGTAAGCGATAAGCGATATCTTTAAGCCATGTACTATCTTCTTGATAAGCGCTCAAAGGTAAAGTATATTCTTCCCCTTTGTTGTTCCAGAGCATCGTAAAGTATTTGTTCACACTGGTCATTAACTTATTATCGCCTGGTGCAGAGATCCAGAAATCATTTTCCAGATTATAATCTTTGAGATTACGCGGCGTAAAGTTAGATGAACCGCCAACAATCAGATCGTTCCCTGATGCTTTATCGATATACATCATTTTGGTATGGTACTGTTCATCAGTGGTGTTATACCAGCGTACATCGATTTTGCCACTGGAAGCATTTTTGAGTTCAGCAGCTACAGGACGGTTCGGGATACCAATTTTATCTTGTCCAAATGCATTTTGATTGGGATCGAGAATCAGTTGGATTTTGACACCGCGTTTGGATGCTTCCATCAATTCGCTGGTGACATCTTTATCTGCTAAGTAGAACATTCCCATCCAGAGTGTATCGCCTTGCTTCGTGTCAGCAATTGCTTCAAGCAAGCGATCAAATACTTTACCTTCGGTAATATAACGAAGCTGTATTTCTCCTTTAGGTTTGGTAGCGTTACTCGCAGGTTCTTGATACGTAGGCAATTGCACTGAACTACCAGATAGATCAATAACCGCTTGTTCTGATTTTAAAATATCACCGATAATCGGCCCTTGCACTTCAAAAGCAACATTAGAGTGATACGCACTGGCATCATGAACATTACCTGTGGAGACAAGTGCACTATTTTCGGTAGCTACAACTTTACGATGGTTGGCTTTGACATTAATCAGTTTTAGATAAGAACGGAATGTAACATCAGGGCCATCGGTCGCCATCATATTAGGAACCCATCCTTTACCTGCTTGTCCGAACCATTGGAAAAAGGTACGCCAGATCGCAGAGTATACCGGAGTAGAATCACGTAATGGATCGACATCTGTGAGCACGACATCTATTCCATTTTGTTTAAGCTTTTCCAGTAAGCCATTGGGGCCTGAATTATAATTCGTATTTACTTCATCTGTAATAAATACGACTTGGAGATTAGGCACCTGCTTTTTACGTTCAATAAGCTTGTTCGCTAACCCTTCACTTAATTTAGGATACTTTTGCCCTTTATGTACATAATCGTTAAATAAGAATATATCAATAATCACATATTGTTGAGCGGAATCGATCATTTTAAGTATTCTGTCATAAATTTGTCGTTTTTGTGTAAATCGATCTCCTGTTCCAGGTGCAGGATAGGTCAGATCATAATAAAAGTTCACATGATCGACAGTGTAAATAGGACTCTCATAGGACACACCGGGAGGTAAAGGTTTGTTCGTCTGATAGATCATAACGGCGATAAGCCAGACGATCAGTAGTCCGAGGACATAACGCACCCAATGGGAACGTCGAAATCGACGGGGTGATTTACGCTGTGCAGCATGAATCGGTGATTGATTATTTGAAAAAGAATTCATCTCTTTTGATCCCCTTCCGAAAGCGCAATTCATACACTTCCACCTATTCATTAACAACAAAACATTAATTTTGACGCAGGTTGAGTTGCAAACAGGGGTTCGGAAGTTTATATATTAATTATAGTAAAAGAAATCATATAACTTTACGTACTTATAAAATTCATTTTAGCAAAGGGGACTGTGATGAAAGCCAATCATTCAACTCGAAAAGCAATTGTTATTGGAGCAGGCCCGGGTGGTCTTGCAGCAGGGATGTTACTTGCTAGTCAAGGATATGAAGTCAATATGTACGAGAAGCAGTCTGTTGTCGGAGGGCGTTCTTCCCAATTGAAGTTAGGGGAGTATCGTTTTGATCGCGGAGCTACGTTTTTAATGATGCCTCATTTAATTGAAGAGTTATTCAGCGTATCCAAGCGTTCATTATACGATTACGTAGAAATGCAAGAGTTAACACCGATGTACAGCTTGCATTTTGGCGATAAAGTATTCCAACCTTCTCGTGATCGAGAAGATACGGCAGCGCAGATCGCCACACTTTTCCCCGGTGATGAAGCAGGGTATTATCGTTATTTAGAAGAAGAAGATGTGAAGCTGGAAAAAGTAATGCCACTATTACGCAGACCTTTTTCAAATCTGACCGATTATATGCGTGCAGATGTTTTTCGTGCTTTACCGAAGCTTCATCTCAATGATACGGTATATGGACGGTTATCTAAATATTTCAAAGACGAGCGCTTAAAAATGTCTTTTGCTTTTCAAGCGAAATATTTAGGAATGTCTGCTTGGGATTGTCCGGGTACATTTACGATATTGTCGTATTTAGAACATCGTTATGGACTTTTTCATCCCAAAGGCGGCATAAACGCTATATTCGAAAGTATGGCTAAAGTAATCTCTGAGCATGGAGGTCACGTACATACAGGTATAGGCGTGAAGCAAGTCATTACCGAAGGACGTACAGCCAAGGGGGTTGTACTGGACAACGGAGAGACTGTATATGCAGATCATATCGTGATCAATGCTGAT
Organism: Paenibacillus nicotianae; assembly: GCF_042681745.1. NCBI lineage: Bacteria > Bacillati > Bacillota > Bacilli > Caryophanales > Paenibacillaceae > Paenibacillus > Paenibacillus nicotianae. The sequence goes on from NZ_JBHUGF010000011.1 coordinate 632,628, forward strand.
TTTTCGACAGCGATGAATCAGTTATTTGCACCCGGTGTATTGCATAAATATGCTCCAGATAAGTTAGCAGCTAAAAAGTATTCTTGTTCTGCGGCTATGCTTTATCTAGGTGTGGACGGAGCTGTAGATTTACCTCATCATTCCGTTCATTTCTCGGAAGATTATCACCGCAATGTCGATGAAATTATGAAGCAAAAAACGTTGTCTGAAGATCCATCGATCTATGTGCATAATCCATCGGTATTAGATCCAACGTTAGCTCCTGCTGGCAAATCATCACTATATATTTTGATGCCAACTCCGAACTTAACCGGTGAGACCGATTGGGAAGCGAAGCGTGAGCAGGTAAAAGAACAGATGTTATCCCGAGCAGAAATGATTCCAGAACTCGCGAACTTGCGCGAACGGATCGAAGAAATGAGCTTTTTCACACCACTCGATTGGGAACAGCAGTTAGATGTATATCAAGGGGCTACTTTTAATCTAACGCATCATTTGGATCAGATGATGACTTTCCGTCCGCATAATCGTTTTGAAGAATTAGACGGTGTGTGGCTAGTAGGCGGAGGAACCCATCCGGGTAGTGGATTACCGACTATTTTTGAATCTGCACGTATCAGTACCAGTATGATCTTTAAGCAGGATGGCATCGTGATTACCGATGAGATTCATGCCGATCAAGTGATGACCGAGGTTACTCATTCATGAAGCGTCGTGTAGCGATTGTAGGGAGCGGTATAGGAGGCTTAACAACGGCTTTACTGCTGAGTAAGCAAGGTGTGAATGTAACGATATTTGAGAAAAGTAATCGTGTAGGCGGTCGTATTGCTTTTGAATACGAAGGTGACGAACGGATCGATCAAGGGCCAACAATTGTACTGCTACCTGAAATGCTTCATGGTATTATGGAAGAAGCAGGTGTATCTCGTGACAAAATTCCATTGATTGAATGTGATCCACTTTATCGGGTTCATTATCCAGATGGCAAAGTACTTACCAAACACCGCAAGTCCGAGATTCAAGCGGAAGAAGTAGAACGCGTTTTTCCAGGACAGGGAGCTAATTTTAGTCGCTTTATGCGCGAAATGAGTCCATTGTTTAGCAGAGGACAAGCTTCATTTCTAGAACGTGATTTTCCAAACTGGAAACACTTTTTCACACCGGATAATTTATCGTTAATGCTTAATCTTCGTGCTTATCGCAATCTAAGTAGCGCTGCTGGATTGTATTTCAAAAACGATCAGTTGCGTGAAGCATATTCTTTACAAAGTCTATATATTGGCGGTATTCCTGAAAAATCACCGGGACTGTATACGATGCTTCCTTATGCTGAACATGCTTTTGGCATATGGATGATCAAAGGTGGATATGGCAGATTGCCTGAGATTTTGGCGCAAGAATTAGCAGAGCGCGGGATTGAGATTCAGTTGAATCGCACTGTAGAAAAGCTAGAAATCCAGAATGGAGTCTGTCTGGGTGTACAAGTAGATGGAGAACGACACCATTTCGATGCAGTCTTATATAATGGAGACTTCCCTAATATTTCAGCACTAATGGATAAAGAAATCACCAAACCTCGTCGTACACCATACCAACCATCGTCTGGTTGTGTACTGATTTATGCGGGAACAAATCGTAGATGGGATGATATGCTAACCCATCAATTCTTTTTACCACCAAGTCTAAATGACAGTCTTAGACAGGCGTTTAGTCAGCGACAATTGCCAGAAGATCCGGCTTTTTACGTATTTAATCCGGTAGCGGTAGATCCAGATGCGGCGGCAGATGGACAAAGTGTATTGTACTTCTTGATTCCGGTGACAGATGAAGCAGGGATCGATTGGGAAAGAGATACTCCTCGTCTTGTCGAACATGTATTAGAAGCAGCAGAACGTCGTGGATTCCCGGAACTTCGTTCTTCGATCCAATGGACCAAAGTACGTACACCCGCAGATGCATTACGTAGCGGATTGTATGGAGGCGGAAGTTTTGGGATTGCTCCAGTTATTGGACAGTCCGGTGTATATCGTCCACAGCCCAAGCCTTTTCCACATATTCGAGGATTGTATGCAGCAGGCGCTTCGGTTCATCCAGGCGGCGGCGTACCGATTGTTATGCAAGGAGCAAGGATGGCTGCACATCAAATGTTAAAGGAGTTGGGAATTTGAAATCCATCCGAAAAGCTGATTTGCAAAATTGTGAGGAAATGATTCGTCATGGATCGTCATCGTTTTATTACGCATTTAGCTGGCTCCCAAGTCCGCAAAAAGAAGCAGTTCATGTGATTTATGCTTTTTGTCGAATGATCGATGATAGTGTAGATGAACCCGAACAATCGTTATACAGTATTCATGAACTGCAAGCGTTGTTTAACCGATTGGAATCAGCAGAAGGACACTTTATTTGGCCTTCTTTACGTTGGTTATTTAGTGAATTTCCGGGATTATCCAAAGACCCGTTTCGTCGTCAAATGGACGGTCAAACGTATGACCTAACATTTACTCGTTATTCCACGATGCGCGAATTAGAGCATTATTGTTATCTGGTAGCCGGAACAGTCGGCGAGATGTTACTGCCTGTACTGAAAGGTGAACATAGTGATGAGATTCGTCATTCAGGTATCGCACTTGGCAAAGGAATGCAGATTGTCAATATTATGCGTGATATTGGAGAAGATGGCAGACGGGGTAGACGTTATATTCCGCTTGAATTGTTGCAACGACATCATTATACAGAAGAAGAACTGGAAGCCGGTGTGATCGATGATCGTTTTCGCGCGTTGATGGATGAACTGCGCTTTTTAGCAGAGCAGTGGTTTGCAACAGGTCTTGGCGATCTGGCTGCATATCCTCAGACCAGCGCATTTACTGTAGAGTTAGCAGCTACTTTTTATGCGGGGATTATGGATGTCATTGTAGAAAATAAATACGATGTATTCACTCAGCGTGCTTATGTTACAGATGAACAAAAGCGTGATATGTTAATCGGAATTGCGATGAGACATGGATTTACTACAGATATGCTCAAGCGATCGGTGGTTTCTTAATATGGGATGGTTATTTTGGATCTGGTATAGTATCGGAGCTGTCTTATTATTAACTGTAGGCGTACCGAAAGTATTGGATTTCTCAAATGGACTTTTTCTCGTCTTTTATGCATTATATGCGCTCTATTTAATTCATAGGGCAGAACTTTTTAATGGAATGTCCGACCAGTCAGTCAGTAATGCTACCAGACCTTTATGGTCACGCCTTATCGTATCTGGCGTGATCATCTGGTTCGGTGGTATGGCATTAGAATGGCTTGGAGTACATAGTGGTTGGCCGTTTGGAGAATACGAGTATACATCGGTTCTAGGCGCTCTTATATATGGTGTACCATGGACGCTAGGATTTGCATGGATAGGTGTTGTCGCAGGAGGCGTACTGTTAAGCAGCTCTTCCAAGCATCAATCTGCGTATAAGTCAGCGATATCAAGCAAAGGTAGCTATCAATTACTGCGTGCTTGCAAAGTAGGCATCTGGATTATTTTGCTAGACCTTGTGCTTGATCCGGTAGCTCATGCACGTGGGTTCTGGCACTGGGCAGAAACAGGCGGATTTTATGGTGTACCGTGGAGTAATTTTGTCGCATGGTTTGTTGTAGGTGGGCTGTTATCGATGGTGTTACCACGATTGATACTGACGGTACGAATTTTGCGCCATGCGACTTTTTTGTATCAAGGGATGTTGTTGTTATTTGGTTTGCTGGCTTGGCAAGCTGGTATTGGCGGTTCGATGATCGCTACATTGATCGGAATAGTCTTGGCAGAAGGGAATTACCGTTATGATACCCGCAGGTAAATCTTCTTCTTTTCAAATGGTATTTCGCAAGTATAACGAATGGTATCTGATTCGGCGTCATTTTCATTCCTTCACCATGACCGGTTCGCTTGATGCTTTGCCACCTCAGCAATCGATTATTTATATTATGAATCATAGTTCGTGGTGGGATGGACTACTGGTATACCATGCTTATAACCGCGCTTCAATCGGTGATCATTATATGATGATGGAAGAACGACAATTAAAGCGATATGATTTTTTTCGCAAAGCAGGGGCATTTTCTATCGAAAAAGAAAGTGCTAGTGATGTTCGGCAAAGTATGCGTTATGCTGCTGGATTGCTTGGACAAAGCAAGCGAGTATGGTTGTTCCCACAAGGAGAAATTCGTCATTTGGAGACACGTCCATTGATATTTCGTCCGGGGATTGGATTACTATTGCGACAAGCTCCACCGGAGACCGCTGTGATTCCAGTTACGCTACATTATGGTCTGTATCAACAAGCTCGTCTGCAAGCTTCTTTACAGATTGGGAAGCCGATTACTCGCAACTGGAAACAGATTAGTTCAAATGACTGTGCAGCAATGCTAGAGACGATTCTGACAGATCAGCTAGATCAACATCGTCAACAATTGATATTGTCTAAAGAAGGCTATTTATCTGAAGAGATTCACCTTATTCCACCCAAGCGCACCACAGACGACAAGTTCGATCAATATCGCAAACTAAGAAAAAGGTGAAATCATGCTGTGGATACTACAGATCATAACGTTCTGGCTTTTGATTCAGCTTGTATTTACGATTTGGAATCTTTCTCGTATGCCCAGATTAGGCACATTGTTATCTAGCAAAAGCAGTTATTATCAACCGCCTGCTTCTACAGATCGCTCACTAACAGATACCTACAGTTCAACGATTCTTCATGCTAAGCCGTTGTTATCGATTATGATTCCAGCACGTAATGAAGAGATCAATATTCGTGAATGTTTGTTATCTGTATTGAACTGTCGTACCGATTCGATAGAGATTGAAGTATTAGTCATAAACGATCACTCAGAAGACCGTACAGTAGCTGAGATTGAGAAAGTAATGCAACAAGATCAGCGAGTACGGCTTTTTCATAGCAATCCTTTACCAGAAGGGTGGATGGGCAAGTCGTATGCTTGTCATCAATTAGTCCAGCATGCTCAAGGAGATTGGTGGTTATTTATCGATGCTGATGTTCGATTAGAAGTCGAAGGATTAGAAGCAGCTATGGTAACTGCTCAGTCACAGGGAAAAGGTCTTATCAGTGGATTTCCACGTATGGAGACAGGCACATGGTTAGAAAGAATAGTTGTGCCTATGATGTCTTTTGTGATTGCCTATCATTTGCCGATTATGATGGTTCGTCGTAGTCGTAGCCCTCTCTTTTTGGCGGTCACAGGAGCATGGTTAATGATTCATCCTGATAGTTATGCTCGCTCAGGTGGACACGAAGGCATTTCTAATCAGATTGTAGAAGATATGGAATTGGCTCGTGCTGTCAAGCGAATCGGTGATCCTGTCACATTAGCAAATGTACAGCATTATACGTCTGCTCGAATGTACCGTAATGCTGCTCAAGTGTGGGAAGGATATAAGAAAAATATTTTTGTCGGTGCAGGGCGTAGTGCCTGGTTAGCCGTTGGTATTTCTATCTATTATGGACTTTTATTTATTTTGCCAGTATTCACATTGCTCTATAGTCTTGTGGCTGTAGATACGATGCTTATAGGCTGGTCGTTGCTAAGCATATTGCTCGGTATGATTACCAAAAGTATTATCGATTTCTATCATGGTAAGCCTTTCTGGATGGGAATCTATATGCCTGTTAGTGCGGCTTGTCTAATCGGAATTATGCTTGATTCTTGGCGTGCAGGAGTCAATGGAACAGGTTACAATTGGAAAGGAAGGAATTATGGATGAGTGATCGCAAAGCGCTGATTATCGGTGCTGGATTCGGCGGATTATCGTGCGCGATTGGTCTAGCTTCACGCGGATATGATGTAACAATCTTAGAGAAGCAATTGACAGTTGGCGGTAAATTACAGCATATTGAAAAATCAGGTTATCAATTCGACCGCGGACCAAGTACGATCACGATGCCACATGTATTCCGAAGTGTATTTGAACAAGCCGGACGACAGATCGAAGATTATGTAGAATTGTATGATTTGGAACCACGTACACGTAATGTTTTTGCAGATGGTTCGGTGGTAGACCTTAGTCGTCATGCAGAAGCGACAGCGGCTCAGATTGCGCTGTATAGCCCTGAAGATGCGCTTCAATATCCGCGCTTTCTAGCTGAAGCGAAGCAGATGTATCTTGAAGCGAATGATCAATTTTTGAATACCTTATTATTGTCCTGGCGTGATAAAATAAAGCCTTCGATGGGCAAAAGCTTACTTCGTGTACATCCTTTAACTACATTACAATCGTTATTGCGCAAATATTTCCGTCACCCTAATACATTGATGTTATTCGGACGGTACGCAACCTATGTTGGTGCTTCACCTTATCAAGCACCCGCCATTTTTGCTATGCTTAGTCATGTAGAAGCAGAGCTTGGTGTATATGGAGTACGCGGAGGTACATATCAGTTAATACGTGGATTAGAGAAGCTAGCGATTGAACTTGGTGTAACGATCCGAACAGGTATAGAAGTCTCACGCATTTTGGTACAATCAGGCAAAGCGATAGGTGTTGAAAGTAGTCTAGGCGATTATTTGGCACCGATTGTGATTATCAATGGCGATGTATTAAGCATGAGTCAAATGCTATTAGATGAAAGTGAACGCCCTTCGCTGACTAATCGGCAAATTGATCGCTATGAACCTTCGTTATCCGGTTTTGTAACACTGGCAGGAGTAGCCCGTCAGTATGATCAATTGCTTCACCATACTGTTTTTTTTCCTGAACAATATGAACCTGAATTTCAAGCGATTTTTGGGCAAAAACGTCCGCCTGCTTTACCGACATTGTATATTTGTTATTCCGGTTATTCAGAAGCAACGATGGCGCCACCTCAAAGCAGTAACCTGTTTATTTTAGCGAATGCTCCCTATTTATCAGATCAATGGGATTGGGAACTGCAACGTCAAGCCTACGGGCATAAGATCGCTTCATTACTGGAGCAGTATGGGCTGGAAGATATCTCGCAGGGCCCAGTGTGGGAACATTATACACCTGCTGATATTCAGCAAGATACGTATGCTCATCAAGGATCGATTTACGGGATTTCATCCAATTCAGTCAAACAAACTTTTTTTCGTCCAGGTAATCGCAGTCGTGATGTACAAGGACTATGGTATGTTGGCGGAACGACTCATCCGGGTGGAGGAACACCGATTGTAACATTATCCGGTCAACTGGTTGCCAAACATATTGCAAATCAACATTGGAATTGAAAGGAGGGCACACAATGAACTCTGAAGAAATCATACCCGAAGGACAGATTGCTGACCGCAAAAGTGCTCATGTCCGTCTTTGTCTGGAAGAAAATGTAGCAGGAGAAGGGGTAACTTCTGGTTTTGAAAATTATCATTTTCGTCATCAAGCATTACCCGAGCTTGATTTTGCTCAAATTTCACTGCATACCTCTTTTCTGCGTATCCCTACTGCTACACCACTACTGATCAGTTCGATGACAGGTGGTAGTCAAGCAACAGGAGATATTAACAAACGATTAGCAACCGCCGCACAAAAGCGTGGCTGGGCGATGGGGCTCGGTTCTGTACGAGCGGCTATTGAGCACGACGAATTAGCGGCTACATTCAATGTGCGTCAGCAAGCGCCGACGATTCCGATTATAGCCAATCTAGGAGCAGTACAGTTGAATTACGGATTTGGGATCGATCAATGCCGACGTGCAGTAGATCTTGCAGAAGCAAGCGCTCTGGTGCTTCATTTGAACAGCTTGCAAGAAGTATTTCAGCCTGAAGGTAATGTGAATTTTGCAGGATTGTTACAGCAGATCGAACAGATCGCCCGGCAGTTAGAAGTACCTATAGGCATCAAAGAAGTCGGTTGGGGTATTGATGGAGAAACGGCGCGCTTGCTAGTAGATGCAGGAGCAACGTTTATCGATGTAGCTGGCGCTGGAGGAACATCATGGAGTCAGGTAGAGAAGTTTCGTAGTATCGATCCTGTACGCCGCGCAGCCGCAGAAGCTTTTGCCAGTTGGGGGACACCTACAGCAGAGTGTATTGTCGATGTGCGTCAAGCATTGCCGGATATGACAGTGATCGGTAGTGGTGGACTCAAAAATGGAGTTGATGCTGCCAAAGCGATTGCGCTAGGAGCAGACTTTGCCGGATTCGGAAGATCATTATTAGGGGCGGCTGTTGAATCGACAGAAGCGTTGGAACAAGTGCTTGCGCAGGTAGAATTTGAATTGTCTGCGGCTATGCTAGGTGTAGGAGCAGGAGATATCACTGCACTGCAATCCACGACTCGTTTGCGTTCCAGACGTTAAGTACAAGATTTCTTTATTTCAAATCATTCATTTATTTTATATAAAATACAAGTGTCTATAGTGTTCGTTCATATAACTCGCTATAAATCAAAGTAGATATTGATCCTTTGTGGCAGAAAGGAGTAGATATATGGCTGTATCCGAAGCAGAACAAGCACGTCAACAAACGATTCAAATCATTGCTGAACGGTATCAACCTCTTTTTAAATATTTGAAAAGCAAAAAATGTCTGCGTCAGAAAAGTGGCGATTTTACATTTGATATTTCATTTACAGGCTCTAAATATGGCGAACTACGCGTGTTTGTAAGTGTAGAGACTTCTATAGCCCCTCCAGATGCTAATTGTATTTTTATCAGTCCACTTGTGAATTTGACGCGTAAATACAAAAAGATAGATAGTTATCATGTTATAACCATCAGCGAGCGAGAGCGAGTGATTGAAGAAATTTGTCGTTATATCGATGAATACGTATTGCCGTTTTTTGCTCGCTTTGAACAAATTGAAGTTCTTTCACAAGAAGTCTCCAAGCAAGGATTTCTCCCTCATCGCAAAAATTGGGATCGGTTTAGTCTGACCACCAAGCGCTTTTTAGAATTATATCCTCCTTCTGCTTCATCCTAATCGTCTCTAGAATACAATTTGAAATCCATAAGATAGCGGATTTCTACGTTTATTGTTGAAAAATGTAATGAAAATTTCAGAAAATAGGATAAAATAACTACTTTTTTTGCAATTACTCTTCATAACTTACATCCTTTGTACGATATATATGTAGTTAGGCATCTTGAGGTCTACAGATAGAGTATGAAGGAGGCAACATCGATGAAAAGGGGCAAAAAAGTTAAGTTGGGATTACGATTAAAGCTGTATCTTATGATTATTGTGCCATTGATTGTGATGGCTGTATTAACTATGTTTATTACACAAATACTTATCAAAGATGCTGCTTTATCTACAATGCAATATAACAACCAAACATTAACTAAAAATACGGTTGCAAATCTTAATGTAGCTGCTATTCAAAAGTTAAACAGTAGTCAAAATCCAGAGCAACTTCAAGAATATCGTGATCTTCGCAGTCAGCTTACGATGTTACGTCAAGAAACAGGATCATTATATATTTATTTGTTTAACTATGTGGACGGTAAATGGTTTTACACTGTTGACGGAGCGGCATGGGATGATGAAGGATATAGCAAATACGGAGACGAATTTGAGTTTAGTACAGCGCTGGATGCAAATACGTTATCACAACAAATGATTACGACAGATGTAGCGACCGATCCGACATGGGGCGAATTATTTTCAACTTTTTCTCCAATCAAAGATCAAAGCGGTCAGACAGTAGCATATTTGGGAATCGATATCTCAGCAAATGCTGTCAATACAGTCTATTCCAATACCTTAAAACAAGCTTATCAAATGGTTATTCCTGTATTTGCAATCGTGTTATTGATTTCGATTTTGTGTGCGATGGCGTTTATTCGCCGGATGTTACGTCAGGTGGGCGAGATTCAATCCAGTATGGAACATGTGACCAGAGGCGATCTTACTGTCAGTTCCAAACGGATTACCGGTGATCAATTAGGAGATATCAGTGATTTGAATAATGCGATGGTGTCTCATATTACCGATATGATTACTAATATTCAGCAAGGTTCACACACATTGCAAGAATCGTCACAATACATTTCCAAAGTCTCCACAGGTACATTACGTCAGACCGAAGAATTATCGCGTGCGATTCATGAGATTGCTACAGGCTCAACGCAACAAGCAGAACAGACCGAAGAAGCTGTACAACATTCGGAACGATTAGGGCAGATTATAGATGAAGTACGAAGTTATGTAGATCGATTCGGAGATACAGCTCGTCAACTTACTCAAGTGCGCGAACAAGTGACACAGGAACACCAACAATTGTTGCAACAAGGGAAGCAAAATGTACAACAAATGCAACAGATGCAGTTGATGTCACGCGCGCTAGCAGAGCAATCACAAGAAGCAGCTAACGTCAGTGGACAAGTACAAAGTATTGTAAAACAAACACAAATTCTAGCGCTTAACGCTTCGATTGAAGCTTCGCGTGCAGGTGAAGCAGGTAAAGGATTTGCTGTGGTAGCAAGTGAAATGCGTAGTCTGGCACAGCAGTCAGAAGATTCAATTCGTGAAATTGATACCATTCTAGGTAGCTTTGTCGAGCAAATCAACAGTATGGGTCATCGCTTTGATCTAACGATGAAGTCTGTCGATCAACAAGAATCGCAGATCACAGAATGTATGCAGACTTTTGAACAAGTGAGTCAAGTATCTGATGAAGTACAAGGGTTGGCTGTCAATCTAACAGAACGCACTGCACATATGCAGAATCTGCGTCATGAAGTAGAAGAACAACTCAGTTATATTGCTTCAGCTACCGAACAAACGTCTGCGATGACAGAAGAAGTATCGGCTAGTGCGCAAGAACAAGAACAGTCGGTTACGGAATTATCGACAATCTCTCAAAATCTAACCACACTGTCGAGTCAACTTCAAACTTTGACGAATAAATTTATCGTATAGTTGTTTGCCACACCGCAGGTTCTCATATATAATGAGTGTGGAAATTCATGTTCGTTTATTTATAAATTCAAATCAATAGGAGTTGTCATATAAATGGCTTTGAAAGCAGGTATTGTCGGATTGCCGAACGTTGGTAAATCTACTCTTTTTAATGCAATTACACAAGCAGGTGCAGAATCTGCGAACTATCCGTTCTGTACGATTGATCCCAATGTCGGTATTGTAGAAGTTCCAGACGAGCGTCTAGACAAATTAACAGAATTGGTTGTACCTAAAAAAACGGTACCGACTGCTTTTGAATTTGTAGATATCGCAGGTTTGGTACGTGGAGCAAGTAAAGGCGAAGGATTGGGTAACAAATTTTTGGCTCATATCCGTGAAGTAGATGCGATTGTGCATGTAGTTCGTTGTTTTGAAGATGAAAATATTACGCATGTTGATGGCAAAATCGATCCAATCAGCGATATCCAGACGATTAATCTGGAGTTAATTTTGGCTGACTTGGATAGTGTAGAGAAACGCATCGAGCGCTCTCGCAAAAACATCAAAGGCGGTAACAAACAAATCGCTCAAGAAGTTGAAGTATTAGAGCGTATCAAAGAATCGTTGTATAACGATATGCCAGCTCGTAGTATTGAGCTAAGTGAAGATGAGCGTCTATTGGTTCGTGATCTTCATTTGCTAACGATGAAGCCTGTATTGTATGCAGCTAACGTTAGTGAAGATGGCGTAACCGAAGCAGATAGCAATCCGTATGTATTAAAAGTAAAAGAATTTGCAGAAGCTGAAAATGCAATGGTTGTACCAATCAGTGCCAAAGTAGAAGCAGATATCTCTGAACTAGAAGACGAAGACAAAGCAATGTTCTTAGAAGAGTTAGGTCTAGCTGAATCTGGTCTTAACCGTCTAATCAAAGCAGCTTACCAGTTGCTAGGTCTATACACGTACTTTACAGCAGGTGTACAAGAAGTACGCGCTTGGACAATTCGCAAAGGAACCAAAGCTCCAGGAGCAGCAGGCGTTATCCATACTGACTTTGAACGCGGATTTATTCGTGCAGAAGTCGTAGGCTACGAAGACCTTGTCAATGCAGGTTCGATGAACGGTGCTAAAGAGCGCGGACAATTGCGTTTGGAAGGTAAAGAATACTTGGTTAAAGATGGCGATGTTATGCATTTCCGCTTTAACGTGTAAGATTGATATAAACAAAGAGTCCCGTTTTCCATTAAGGAAAGCGAGACTCTTTTTTTTGTGGATTTTAGTTTATCGTAAAAAAGGAAGATAGGGCTCTGGATAAGAAGACAGATCACCATGAAATTCATACTCCACAAAAGCAGGATGATCCCGATGGGGAATTCCATTAAACGTAGGTTCTTTCCATGTCTGAGCATCTAATGCATGAACCAATGAACCGATAAACTGTTGAATAATCCTATATGAACGAGTTTTCGAATATCGATTGAATTGCCGATTTATCCCGTACCCTATCACTAGCATGGTTCCTAAAGACGTGTATTTTTGAAGGTCTAATTCATTTGCTAAAATTGCAAGTTGCTTGATTTCACTTAATGGTATAGCTGTAAAAAAGAAATCTTCTTCAGGTTTTTGAATACCGACAATCAATTCTACAGGTGTAACTGCATAAAAATATAATTCTTTTTTGGAATCAGTAACCAGTTTTAAAGTTTCGTTTACATGTATATTTATTTTTGAAGATTCAAAGTTACTTTCTATATCCCAAATCTCCTCTTCAGGTAAAATAATATTGTGTCTGCTTAACTTATTAATCATTTTCATTTTTTGCTCATTAAATCTACTGTCTTTTTTCTGTTTGAAAAAATGTAAAATAAAAATACTTACAGCAAGAATAAGTAAAATCCAAATATTATACATTTGATTCAGCAATAGAGCTATCAAAAAGAGTCCCAGTGACACTTGAAAAAATAAGATTCTAGCATTAATTTGTTTAGGTGTACGTCTATAATAGATGAATTTTTTACCTGTACGATATGGATTAGCTACAACAGTATGTAAATAATGCTCTCTAAACGCTACAACCATTAATACCCAAGTAATTGACATTAGTATGAGAACACGATAATCTTGTTCGCTCATAGTGATGTAAACCATAAATGTAACTACAACAAAAACAAATAAATGAGTAAGATATAATTTGACTCGACTCCAAAATAATTTCCTATACAAATTCAAAATAATCCTCCTAACAAAGTTTAGTATGTATTTCACTTTTTATTATCGGTAGATGTTCATTAAATGTATAGTGAATATCTATTCCAAATAAAACGTCATAAAAAAGCACCCATTCCGCAGAATGAGCGCTTCTTTAACCTATTGATTTCATATATTGATAAGTACAGACGTTATCCTAAAATCTTAACGATTTAACATTTTCATACTTTCAGGTGCATAACGTTCACCGACAGCAGAACCTTTAGGAGCGGCTTCATCAATCGTTTTCAATTCAGCTTCGGTTAATGTCACTTGTGTTGCACCGATATTTTCAAGTAAATATTTTGTTCTTTTTGTACCAGGAATCGGAGCGATATCTTCGCCTTGCGCCAGTAACCATGCTAGTGCCAATTGAGATGGCGAGCAATCTTTCGTTTTGGCAATTTCCTGGATACGTTTGACTAAATCTAGATTCTTCTGAAAATTATCACCTTGAAAACGGGGAGAATAACGACGGTAATCATCTTCTGCCAAGTCTTCAAATGACGTAATCTGTCCTGTCAAAAAGCCACGTCCTAAAGGACTGTAAGGCACAAATCCAATACCTAGTTCACGACAAGTTGGCAAAATCTCGTCTTCTACATCACGACTCCAAAGTGAATATTCTGTCTGCAACGCAGAGATCGGATGTGTCTGATGTGCACGACGAATCGTTTCAGCGCCAGCTTCAGATAGACCTAGATAGCGGACTTTACCGGCTTGTACTAGATCGCTCATCGCACCGACAGTTTCTTCGATCGGCACATCTGGATCTACGCGATGCTGATAATAAAGATCGATCGTATCGATGCCAAGACGTTTGAGACTGTTATCGCAAGCTTCTTTGACATATTCAGGACGACCACTAATACCGGCATACGAGCCGTCTTCATTACGGATATTGCCGAATTTGGTTGCCAGAATAACCTGATCTCGATTTTGTTGTATAAAAGGCCCAATCAATTTCTCATTTGCCCCTACACCGTACATATCGGCTGTATCAAAAAAGGTAACTCCATGATCAAGTGCTACTTGCAAGGTGTGTAGTGCTTCTTTTTCATCGATCTCACCGTAAAATTCGGACATACCCATACAACCTAGACCGAGTGTCGAGACTTGCAATCCTTGTGAACCTAATTTTCGTTGATCCATGAATACAGCTCCTTGTGATCGATAGAGTAACGGTCTTTATCTATGGTAATAGATAAAAGCACGCCCTTTAGTATTTAACCATTTTCACCCTCGAACGCTTACCATGATAACCTGTGCACGAAATGTAAATTGTGTATGTTGTGACATATAACTTTCTTTATTATAGGCTTATTCATCTTACGTATTCAAATCAGGAGAGCAAGACGAAAAAAAAGTGCTATAGCGCTGTAATTAAGGATATGAAATGCTTACTGCTTGTGCTATAATTAAGAGTCGTAACCACTAATATTTCCCAATATTATATGGACAACGATATTAGATAAAATGTTTGTTTTGATAATAGTCGATGTAAAGTGAAACTGCGAATGCAGCAGATTGAATAAAAGAAGAGGTGGATTTCCGTGTTAGATCGTTTACAAGCATTAGCGGACCGCTATGATAAATTGAGCGAGTTATTGTGTGACCCTGACGTAGCAAGTGATTCCAAGCGTTTGAGAGACTTATCCAAAGAGCAATCTGATCTACAACCAACGTATGAAGCATATATCGAATACCGTAAAGTAACAGAAGAATTAGATGCGGCTAAAGTAATGCAAGGCGAGAAGTTAGATGATGAGATGCGTGAAATGGTCAAAATGGAAATTGAGGAACTTTCAGCTCGCAAAGATGAGTTAGAATCTCAAATTCATATTTTACTATTACCTAAAGACCCCAACGATGATAAAAACGTTATTGTTGAGATCCGTGGAGCAGCCGGTGGAGATGAAGCGGCTTTGTTTGCGGCTGATCTTTATCGTATGTACACTCGTTATGCAGATACACAAGGCTGGCGTGTTGAAATGATGGACGCAAGTACAAGTGATCTAGGTGGATTTAAAGAAGTCACGTTCTTGATTAATGGACGTGGAGCATACAGCAAGCTGAAATTCGAAAGTGGAGCACATCGTGTGCAACGTATTCCTACGACTGAATCCGGTGGACGTATCCATACGTCGACTTCAACAGTAGCAGTAATGCCAGAAGCTGAAGAGTTAGAAATTGAAATCCATGATCGTGATATTCGTGTCGATACGTTCTGTTCAAGTGGAGCAGGTGGACAGTCTGTAAATACGACCAAATCCGCTGTACGTGTAACTCATGTGCCTACAGGGATTGTAGCGACTTGTCAGGATGGTAAATCTCAGAACTCGAATAAAGATAAAGCATTGCAAGTGCTTCGTGCTCGTATCTCGGATATGATGCGTCAAGAAGAAGAAGCAAAATATGCAGGCGAACGTAAAAGCAAAGTAGGTACAGGTGACCGTAGTGAACGTATCCGTACGTACAATTTCCCACAAAGTCGTGTAACCGATCACCGTATTGGTCTAACGATGCACCGTCTGGATCAAATTATGAATGGTGAGATCGAAGATATCGTATCTGCATTGACGTTAGCAGAACAAGCAGATTTGATGGAAAAAGAGGCATAATCTATTGGTACAACAGACAGAACAATTTACGATGAAGCCAGAACAAAGTATACGGGAAGCCTATGTTGAGGCTTCTTCTTTTTTAAGCGCTCATCAAGTGATGGAACCGGAATCGAACAGTCGTCTTTTACTTGAATGGGTGCTTGGATTAGAAGGAACTGCTTTTTATATGGCGATGTTTGAACCTTTTCCTTATGATAAGCAATCTCTATGGCAAGAAGTCATTATGCGTAAGGTATCAGGAGAACCAGCACAGTATATTATTGGTGAGCAGGAGTTTTATGGGGAACGTTTTATCGTCACTCCTGCTGTATTGATCCCTCGTCCTGAGACGGAATTGTTGGTCGAAGCTGTTGTAAAGATCGGTCAACAATTGATGGAAGAACAGGCAGATCAATCTCCTTTTGTATGTGCAGATATCGGGACAGGCAGTGGAGCAATAGCATTAACGATTGCGCGTATGTGCCCTACATGGCAAGTATATGCAAGCGATATTTCGCCTGATGCACTAGCAGTCGCCAAGCAAAATAGTATTCAGCAACAGACCCCAATCTTATGGCGTGAAGGTAATTTGTTAGAGCCTTTTGCCGGTCAGCATATTGATATTTTGGTATCTAATCCGCCCTATATTCCAGATGCTGATATTTTGGCATTGCAACCGGAAGTGAAAGATTATGAGCCGATGACTGCACTCGCAGGAGGACCGGATGGATTAGGCCCTTATCGCATCATGATGGCGCAATTAGCTTTGTTGCCTACTTTGCCGAAAGTGATCGGGTTTGAGCTAGGAATTGGACAAGCACAGGACGTAGCAGATATGGTTAGAAGTGCAGGTTACGAACATATTGAGATTGTTGCTGACCTTGCAGGTATCGAGCGGCATGTTATAGGTATAAAAGAACGTTAAGGTTGAACCGGAAAAGGGGGCAGACATGATCGCCAAGCTTAAAAGAATAGATTGGAATTTATTTACCATTCTGCTAGTTATGATGGGAGTCAGTATTGCTGTAATTTACAGTGCTACTCATAGTACACCCAAGTTTGCCAATTCGACAGAGCGGATGATTTTTTACTATATTGCAGGATTTGTGGTCTTTTTCGTCATGTCGATGGTTAATTACCGGTTCTGGCTTAAATATTCTCTTTATATTTATGGCGCAGGGTTGCTATTGCTATTGTTAGTTATGGTTGTAGGACAGACGCTTAACAATGCGCAAGGCTGGCTTAGTATAGGTGGTCTTAGTTTGCAACCAGCCGAGTTATTCAAATTGGTATTGATTTTATTTTTGGCTACATTGCTGGCTCGCAAAGAACAATTAAAATTATTATTCTGGCGTGATGTTACACCATTAGTCGCTATTACATTTATTCCGTTTGCTTTAGTAATGGCTCAAAATGATCTGGGTAACGCGCTCAGTTATCTGATTATTATGATGGCACTACTATGGATCGGTAATATCAAATACACACAAGCGATTTTATTTACTTCTTTGGCTGTAGTGATGGTGATTGTTGGGATTCGTAGTTATGTCGCATATCACGATAATATCAAAACGTATCTAGCCGATATCAAGCGCGATCACTGGATGGAACGTCTTGATCCGTGGTTAATGCCAGATCAAGCTACAGAGAAAGCGATCTATCATACACGTAATGCGAAGCTTGCTATCGCTTCCGGTGGACTAAGTGGAGAAGGATATATGAAAGGAACATCGGTTCAATCCGATCGTGTTCCATTAACATATTCAGATTCTATTTTTGTGGTGGTGGCAGAAGAGTTTGGATTTATAGGAGCAGCTATTTTGTTGTTGCTGTATTTCACCTTAATTCATCGCTTAATTCTGGTATCGTTAGAATGTCGGGAACGAGCAGGGCCTTATATTATTATAGGGATTGTTGCGATGTTGCTATATCAGATTTTTGAAAATATCGGTATGTTTATCGGTATTATGCCATTAACAGGTATTACATTACCGTTTATCAGTTTTGGTGGTACATCGCTAGTAATGAATATGGCATGTATGGGATTGGTAATGAGTATCCGAATTCATAATCAAGAAGATAACGATGAAGTTTCTGTGAATGTCACTCAGCGTTATGCACTCAATAAATAATGTAAATGTAATGAGCAAGGAGGCATGACATGATGAACAACCAGACAGAGAATAGCAGTGAAAAGCCTCAAGCGATTCAAGCCAATTCTCTGTGTACATGTTGGGATGTGCGTCATTCAGAGCATATAGAACAACAATTAAGCGAAGCCGGTCAGATCTTGGCAGATGGTGGTATTGTCGCTTTTCCTACAGAAACGGTATATGGACTTGGAGCAGATGCCCGCAATACAGATGCGGTAGCATCTGTTTTTACTGCCAAAGGAAGACCGTCAGATAATCCGTTAATTGTGCATATTTCGCATACGGATCAATTGGGATCGTTGGTGTCAGAGATTCGACCTTTGGAGCAGACATTGATGGATCATTTCTGGCCTGGGCCGTTAACACTGGTCATGCCTGTACGTCCTAATACGGTTTCTCCGCTTGTGACAGCAGGATTAAGTACAGTCGCTATTCGTATGCCAGATCATCCAATAGCATTAGGATTGATTAGCGCTTCTGGATGTCCTCTGGCGGCGCCTAGTGCAAATCGCTCAGGTCGTCCTAGTCCAACCACAGCCGCGCATGTAATGGAAGATTTATCCGCTGTTATCGATGGAGTAGTCGATGGAGGCAGTGCAGGGATTGGGGTTGAATCGACTGTTATTCACGTACAAGATGATCACACCATTATGATTCTGCGTCCGGGTGGTGTGACAGAAGAACAATTGTCCTCATTTGCTACTCAAGTGATACGTGATCCTGCACTACAAGATTCTTCATCTGAACTTACTCCGCGTTCGCCAGGGATGAAATATACACATTATGCTCCTCAAGGATCGATGACGATTGTAATGGGAGAGCAAGACGAAGCAGTTAATCACTATATACAGCAACAGATTGCACAAGCTCAAGAACGTGGCGAGAAAACAGGCGTACTTGTGTTTGATGAGACTAACATCAATAGTACGAATACCGTAATATTATCGCTAGGCAGTCGTGATTCTCTTGCTGAAGCAGCGAATCGATTGTATGGAGCTTTACGTACGCTCGATAGCGAAGGGGTTACATTTATTATGGCGCAAGGTTGTGATCAACAGGGTATGGGAGTAGCGGTAATGAACCGTTTATCCAAAGCTGCAGGCGGTCAGATTATTTATGTGTGAAAATAGTGAATACATGCGTCAAATTTGGTATAATGATTGATACGGAATGATTATATTTCCGGTAATCCAAGTCTCACATTATAATGATACGGGAGGTACAGAGAATGCATCACATATTGTTCGTATGTACCGGTAACACCTGTCGAAGTCCTATGGCGGAAGGTTTTATGCGTAAGCTTGCAAGCGAGCGCGGTGTCGATGTGGAGGTTCGTTCAGCCGGTGTAGCTGCTGTAGATGGAATGTCTGTATCCCGTCATGCCGACGCGGTTCTCAAAGATCATAATATACATGAACAATTATTATCTTCCTCTTTGACTGGAGCAACTATTCATTGGGCAGATCTCATACTCACACTAACAGGGAGTCACAAGCAACATGTGATTCGTAATTTTCCAGAGTCGGCAGGCAAAGTATACACGTTGAAAGAATACGCTGAAAATGATCACAAAGTGCTACGCGATCTCAAAGAACTGGACAGCTTATATGCAACGATCGAAATGAATCGTTCATTAGGCGAAGAAGTCAATCCGGCAGATCGTCAGCGTTTGATCGAGATTCAACAGCGGATTCCAAGCTTTGATATTGTTGATCCTTTTGGTGGTAGTCGTGATGATTATGAAGTGGCAGCAGCCGATATTCGTAATGCTTTAGAAAAGCTACTCGACAAAATTCAAGCGTACCGGACACAATAAGGTAGTCGTTAATTTTAGAATAGATATTGATTTTACGAAAAACATGTCTTATGATGTAAATCATAAGAGAGATCCGATGTAACTGGCGACGAGAGTGGAGATGAACCACGATGGAGCATCGGAACATACGGCCGGTCGCCTGGGCAAAAGAGCAGACGTGCGATATTTTTCGCGCACGTTGTGCTCTTTTTTTGTTCTTTGCATGTTATCGTTCTTTCTTCAATCTTGTTGTCGCAGTTAGCCCTATGCTTACGCTATAATAAAAAACGAGTGCATTGTACACGTACCTTTTGCAGATAGTGAATAAGCTAAGAAAGCACAAGGAGGATTGAACGATGAGTAAACAGGAAAAAATACAACAGATTCGTCTGGATGCCGCAGCCATTGTACGCGAGCTAGCAGAAGAAGCTGGACTAGGCAGTAACAAGTTGCTGGTGATCGGTGGAAGTACAAGTGAAATCGCAGGCAAGCATATCGGGACAGCAGGTACATTAGATGTAGCTGAAGCCTTAGTAGAAGGCATTCGTGAAGTTCAAGCAGAATATGGATTTCGTTTGGCTTTTCAATGTTGCGAGCATTTGAACCGAGCTCTAGTGATGGAACAAGACACACTGGATCATTACAACTATAATGAAGTCGCCGCAGTACCGATCCCCAAAGCTGGTGGGTCGATGGCAACGTATGCGTATCAGACATTTGTTCATCCTTGTTTGGCAGAACAGATAGAAGCTCATGCAGGTATCGATTTTGGGGAGACTCTGATCGGTATGCATTTGAAAAGAATAGCTGTCCCTTATCGACCTTCGATTCGGTTTGTAGGCGAAGCTAGAGTCAATGCAGCTCGTACACGTCCTCCTTTAATTGGTGGCGAACGCGCAGTCTACACACCGATGGTTCACGCAGATCGATAAGCTCAAATAGGTGATCTATACTTTTAAATAAGCAATCCAAAAGCAGTTATCCAACCGATCTCTAGGAGGAATTAAACAATGATGGAGCAATTAAGAAAGAATGATCCGGCAGTACTGGAAGCAATGGGACTTGAACTGAAGCGCCAACGCGATAATATCGAATTGATCGCTTCTGAGAACATTGTTAGTGAAGCGGTTATCGAAGCGTTAGGTTCTGTTTTGACAAATAAATATGCAGAAGGCTATCCAGGCAAACGCTACTATGGTGGTTGTGAACATGTCGATGTAGTTGAAGATATCGCTCGTGATCGTGCGAAGCAATTATTCGGTGCAGAACATGTTAACGTACAGCCTCACTCGGGTGCACAAGCGAATATGGCAGTGTATCTAGCAGCGCTCAAACCAGGTGATACAGTGCTAGGGATGAACCTTGCACATGGCGGACATTTAACACATGGTAGCCCTGTAAATGCTTCTGGATTGTTATATAACTTTGTCGCTTACGGTGTACAAGAAGATACATTCTTAATCGATTATGATGAAGTTCGCAAAGCAGCATTCAAACACCGTCCTCGTATGATCGTAGCTGGTGCAAGTGCATATCCGCGTACGATTGATTTTGAAAAATTAGCTGCGATTGCAAATGATGTAGGAGCACTATTTATGGTGGATATGGCGCATATCGCTGGTCTCGTTGCGGCTGGAGAACATCCAAGCCCTGTACCTCATGCGCACTTTGTAACAACGACTACACACAAAACACTTCGCGGACCTCGTGGCGGTATGATTATGTGTACCAAAGCATGGGCGCAAGCGATCGATAAAGCAGTATTCCCAGGTTCACAAGGTGGCCCATTGATGCACGTAATTGCTTCCAAAGCAGTAGCATTTGGCGAAGCTTTAGATCCTTCTTTCAAAACGTATGCTCAAAATGTAGTTAAAAATGCAAAAGTGCTTGCGCAAACATTAGTAGACGAAGGATTGACGATCGTGTCTGGTGGTACAGATAATCACTTGATGCTTGTAGATACACGCAGCGTAAATATCACAGGTAAAGAAGCAGAGCATGTACTTGATTCGGTAGGCATTACAACGAACAAAAACGCTATTCCTTTCGATCCAACAAGTCCATTTATTACAAGTGGTATTCGTCTAGGAACACCTGCGGCAACATCACGCGGTATGGATGAAGCAGCTATGGTGAAGATCGGTCAGATTATTGCGATGACACTCAAATCTCCTAAAGATGAAGCTGTTCTTGCCAAAGCAAGTGCACAAGTAGCTGAACTTACAAGTCAATTTCCTTTGTATCAACAAATGAATTATTAATTTAAAAGTGAATAAACAGTTACTTATATATCATTAATTTGTACTTTGCCGGCAGAAATTCTTATTTCTGTCGGTTTTTCATTATTTTTTTAAAAAAATTTGAAAGATTTACTCCCATTTAAGCAATTTACCATTATAATAGAAAAGACTGGGTGGAAATGATGTAGAATTTGTTTTTATCTGGTAAATGTAAGCGTTATATTGATAAACTCATTACGTTTAATATATTTTACTATGTCAAAAATCATATGTATTTGAAGCGCTCTGAGGGATGCTTAAAGTGTTCATTAGTAAAAAGAAATAATTCGACAGGATATCGGATGAAATTGCCCACAGGGAATGATATAATAGACGAGGTTTGTGGGGCAACATAGAATTCCCCTGATCCTTTTGCTTTGTGGAATGGCCACAAAACCTGATGTGATAGCAAATAGGATGTAGCTAATGTTTATTATTGAAAAGTACCGGAGGGAAAAACTATGGCAAAATTAGTAATATGCGATCATCCTTTAATTCAACACAAATTAACATTTATTCGTGATGTACAGACTAACACGAAAGATTTCCGCGAGCTTGTTGACGAAGTAGCAACATTGATGGCTTACGAAATCACACGTGATATTCCACTTGAATCAATTCCGGTAGAAACACCTGTAATCAAAACAGAAGGCAAAGTTATTTCTGGACGTATGTTGGGTCTAATTCCTATTTTACGTGCAGGATTGGGTATGCTAGATGGCGTACTTAAATTATTGCCGGCTGCTAAAGTTGGACATGTAGGATTGTTCCGCGATCCAGAAACATTCCAACCGGTTGAATATTATGTGAAGCTTCCTACTGACGTGCAAGAACGTGAATTGATCGTGATTGATCCGATGTTAGCAACAGGCGGTTCTGCGATTGCTGCTATTGATGTTCTCAAAAAGCGTGGATGCACTCAGATCAAAATGATGAATCTTATCGCTGCTCCTGAAGGAGTCAAAGCTGTTCAAGACGCTCACCCGGATGTAGATATTTATGTTGCTGCATTAGATGAGAAATTGGATGAGCATGGATATATCGTACCTGGACTCGGCGATGCCGGAGACCGTTTGTACGGAACCAAGTAAAGCGAGGTAATCTCAGACTTATGAAAAAAATTAAAGTAATGACGATTTTCGGTGTACGTCCTGAAGCAATCAAAATGGCTCCATTGATTCTGGAACTGCAAAAGCATCCTGAACATATTGAGTCAATCGTTTGCGTTACTGCGCAACATCGTCAAATGTTGGATCAAGTGCTTGAAGTTTTTAATATTACTCCAGATTATGATCTAGATGTAATGAAAGATCGTCAGACGCTGAACGAAATTTCGATGCGTGTACTTAGTGGTTTAGAGCCAGTACTGCAAGAAGTGAAGCCTGATATTGTTCTGGTTCATGGAGACACGTTGACTACATTTCTTGCGAGCTATGCTTCATTTATGCAGCAGATTAATGTGGGTCATGTTGAAGCAGGATTACGTACGTGGAACAAGCTTTCCCCGTATCCTGAAGAAATGAATCGCCAATTGACAGGTGTACTTGCTGATTTACACTTTGCACCTACAAGCTGGTCAGCAGGTAATTTATTGAAAGAAAATAAATCGCCGTCAAGCGTGTATATCACAGGCAATACTGTTACAGATGTGTTTCAATATACTGTACAGCCTGATTATCATCATCCTGTTTTGGAATGGGCAGCAGGTAAACGTCTGATTTTGATGACTGCACATCGTCGTGAATCTCAAGGCGAACCGCATCGTAATATTTTCCGCGCGGTCAAGCGTATTGCTGACGAATTTGAAGATATTGCGATCGTGTATCCAGTTCATCCAAGTCCAGCAGTGAAAGAACCTGCTCATGAAATATTAGGCAATCATCCGCGCATTCAGTTGATCGATCCTCTGGATGTTGTCGATTTGCATAATTTTTATCCGCATACCCATCTGATCTTAACGGATTCAGGTGGACTTCAGGAAGAAGCGCCTTCATTCGGTGTTCCTGTACTGGTGCTACGTGATACCACAGAGCGTCCAGAAGGAATAGAAGCAGGTACACTTGAAATGGTAGGTACAGATGAAGAGAAGATCTACGAGCGTGCTCATGCATTGCTGAGTGACTCTGAACTGTATGCTTCGATGAGTGAAGCTTCCAATCCTTATGGTGATGGTCAGGCATCGCCGCGGATTGTCAATGCGATTTTGCATCATTATGGTATTTTAGAGGATCGTCCTGAAGAGTTTCACACAACGTTCAAAAAAGGTCCCACAGCCGTATTGTGAAAAATGATTTCACAGTATACAGTGGTACTGTAGGGTTAGCGTGATGAAACGCTTCATATCAACGATGTTCTGTGAAAGTCTTGCGTTAATGTGCTAAAGGAAGATGGTTTGACAAAGGCTTAGCCGATTCAGTACAATGAACTGGGATTCCGAGGGTGGAGTGTAGAATGGCAGATGAACCCAAATCAAGCAATTCAAGTTCAAGTCCGTGGAAAGCGGTTGGACTTGTTAGTGTGATTGGAATAGATTTAGCTGTATGTACACTCGCCGGATTCTGGTTCGGTTCTTGGCTTGATAAAGTATGGCATAGCTCAGGAATAGGAACCGGACTCGGAGTACTTGCAGGTATGATTCTAGGTATTTTCGGTATTGTTCTTATCATTAAGAAAATAGTGGGGGAAACGAATGAATGAAATACCAAGTTACATTTATTGGCTGACCCGGACTACCTTTGTTTTTCTAGCTCTTTGCTTTTTAGCAGTTGCATTCCTGCCTCAATCTCGTCCGATTGCTTTTGGGATGATCGTTGGTTCGGCAGTCAGTTATATCAACACCAAATATTTAGCTAAAAAAGTAAGTATGATGACTGAAGCAGCAGCAACAGGTAGAAGAGGACCGAAGGGTTTAGGGTTTGCACAACGTGCAGCAATTTCGATCGGAGCGGTAGTACTTGCTATTGAGTTCCCGCATTTGTTTGAAATTCATGCCCTAGCTGGCAGTCTGGTGTTCGCACCATTCGCGCTAATTGTTATCGGTTATTTCCTTTCTCGCCATGAGCGTGATAACTCCGATAATGAAAGGGGTGAGAAAAATGCATGAATCACCGATGATAAAAGTCGGGGGGATCGATTTTGATTTATCTATCATTATTGCGTTGATTGTTAGTTGTGCTGTAGTGTTTATTTTAGTAAAACTAGCAACACGTAATCTATCGGTAGAAAATCCAGGCAAGTTGCAAAACTTTATGGAATGGGTCGTAGAATTCGTTCAAGGACTAATTTCGAGCACGATGGACTACAAAAAAGGAAAGCCTTTTCTTTCTCTTGGTTTGACTTTAATTATGTTCATCTTTGTTAGCAATATGCTTGGGCTTCCATTTGGTTTAGTGTTCGATTATACAAGCGTAGAAAAAGCTACTGCTTTTGGTCAACCATTAACATCTGTAGTGGATGGACTGGCAAAAGGAAGTCATGGTGTGGAAGTCGCTTGGTGGAAATCACCTACAGCTGATGCTGGAGCAGCGATGGGTCTGGCACTAATCGTATTCGTTCTTGTCCATTATTTAGGGATGGTCAGAAATACGAAGTCATACTTCAAACACTATTTCAAACCGTTCTTTTTCTTTTTCCCTATCAACTTGATCGAACAATTCTCCAAACTTTTGACAC
This sequence comes from Paenibacillus nicotianae, assembly GCF_042681745.1. Classification (NCBI taxonomy): domain Bacteria; kingdom Bacillati; phylum Bacillota; class Bacilli; order Caryophanales; family Paenibacillaceae; genus Paenibacillus; species Paenibacillus nicotianae. Next base: position 658,240 of record NZ_JBHUGF010000011.1, read on the forward strand.
ACGGTATGCGGCTATTCGGTAATATTTTTGCCGGCGAAGTTCTTATTGCTGTATTGCTTAAAATGTCAGGCGTCTGGTACGGAGCTATCGCTTCGGTTGTAGGTCTTATTGTATGGCAAGGATTTAGTATCTTTGTTGGCTCTATCCAAGCCTTTGTCTTCACGATCCTGGCTATGGTATACATATCACAGTCACTAGAGACGGAAGAAGATCACTAAAATACTATCGGCACGTTTCGGCAACTTTTGAATAGTTGGTATCATCAGTCACTGTGTAAGGGTTCAAAGTTCGGAAGTAGGATAACCTTCATACCGGGCTCAATATAAATTTACTATCTCACATATCTTTAAGGAGGATTTTTAAATGGGAGCATTAGCATTTCTAGCAGCTGCTATCGCAGTAGGTTTGGGCGCATTGGGCGCAGGTATTGGTAACGGTCTAATCGTAAGTAAAACGGTTGAAGGTATCGCTCGTCAACCAGAAGCAAAAGCAACATTGCAAACAGTTATGTTTATCGGTGTAGGTTTGGTAGAAGCATTGCCAATCATCGGTGTAGTATTGGCATTCATTTTCTACGCAGCAGCGTAAATCAAGCACACATTGGCGGGGAAGGCCACAGCCATCCGCGCCTTCTTTTTAGCGTGTAGGGTACCTGAGAATTATTTAGATGTTTTGAGGAAGGAGTGAGCTGATTTGCATTTTGTATGGAGCAGTCTTGTAGTTACAATTATTGCTTTCTTGATTTTATATTGGTTATTAAGCCGTTATGCATTCGGTCCATTATTCTCTGTTATGGAGAAAAGACGTGAGCTGGTTAAACAGCAAATGGATGAAGCTGCATTAACACGCAGTCAAGCAGCTCAATATGTCGAAGACCAAAAAGCTGCACTTCAACAAGCACGTAAGGATGCTCAAGATATTATTGAGCAATCTCGTCAGACGAGCAATCGTCAAGCGGAACAATTGATTACTCAAGCGAAAGAGGAAACGACGCGTCTTAAAGAAGAAGCGGCTCGTGAAATCGAAAGCGAGAAAAATAAAGCTGTTGCTGCACTTCGCAGTGAAATCGGTGCCGTCTCTGTACAGATCGCTTCTAAAGTACTGGAAAGAGAAGTGGATGCCAAAGCCCAAGATCAGTTGGTTGACAACTATCTGAAAGAAGTAGGGATTAGACAATGAGCCGCGATACAGTAGTATCTACGCGTTATGCCAAAGCCCTTTTCGAAGCTGCATCTGAACATGGCACTGTAGAAGAGACAGAACAAGAACTAAAAGCAATCGTTGAAGCTTTTGCACAAGATGCAGATCTTCGCAATTTTATAGCAACACCAAATGTATCTTTTGAAGACAAACGTCGCGTGATTGAAACTGCTTTTGCAGGGAAAGTATCACAACCGCTGGTTCATACCATTACATTGTTGATCGAGCGTGGACGATATGGCATATTTGGCGAGTTATTGAATAGTTATACTGCAATCGTCAGTAGAACACTTAAAGTAGTCGATGCTTTTGTGTATACACCTTATCCTTTAGATGAGCGTGAAGAAGCAGAAGTGACTGCTAGATTCGGACAACTATCAGGCAAACGAATTCGTGTGCAAAATATTGTAGACAAAACTCTTCTTGGCGGACTTAAAGTCGTCATCGGAGACATGCTGTACGATGGAAGTCTTTCAGGCAAGTTAAATCGTCTGGAAAAGTCTTTTCAAAGACAAGCACAGTAGATAGGGGGGACTGACTTGAGTATCAGACCTGAAGAAATCAGTACATTGATTAAAAGTCAAATCGAGCAATACAAAAACGATATTGAAGTCGTTGAAGTTGGAACAGTTATCCAAGTAAGTGATGGTATTGCCCGTGTATACGGTTTGCAAAATGCAATGTCAGGCGAACTTCTTGAGTTCTCTAACGGCGTAATGGGTATGGCTTTGAACTTGGAATCCAATAATGTCGGTGTTGTTATTCTTGGGGAGTATTCACAAATTCGTGAAGGCGACCAAGTAAAACGCACAGGACGTATTATGCAAGTTCCTGTAGGGGAAGCTCTTCTAGGTCGCGTTGTCGATCCTTTGGGTCAACCTGTAGATGGTAAAGGACCTATTGCTGCAACAGAATTCCGTCCTGTTGAAGGCGGAGCACCTGGTGTTATTGACCGTAAATCGGTTCATGAGCCTATGCAAACAGGTATCAAAGCGATCGACGCGATGGTTCCTATCGGTCGTGGTCAACGTGAGTTGATTATCGGTGACCGTCAAACAGGTAAAACAGCGATTGCTATCGATGCAATCATTAACCAAAAAGGTCAAAACGTAAAATGTATTTATGTAGCGATTGGTCAAAAACAATCCACTGTTGCTCAAGTAGTAGAAACACTTCGTCGTCATGGCGCATTGGAATACACTATTATCGTAACAGCGGCTGCTTCTGATCCTTCACCACTACTATACATCGCTCCATATGCAGGTTGTGCAATGGGTGAATACTTTATGTATAAAGGCGAGCATGCTTTGATTATTTATGATGATTTGTCCAAACAAGCGGCAGCTTATCGTGAATTGTCCTTGCTACTTCGTCGTCCACCAGGTCGTGAAGCATTCCCGGGTGACGTGTTCTATCTTCACTCCCGTTTGCTAGAGCGTGCGGCTAAGCTTAGTGATGCCAAAGGTGGCGGTTCTTTAACAGCATTGCCATTTATTGAAACGCAAGCTTCTGACGTATCTGCTTATATTCCTACCAACGTAATCTCGATTACAGATGGACAAATTTTCTTGGAAGCTGATCTGTTCTATGCGGGTCAACGTCCAGCGATTAACGTTGGTATCTCGGTATCTCGTGTTGGTGGTTCCGCTCAGATCAAAGCAATGAAAAAGGTTGCAGGTACACTGCGTCTAGATCTTGCTCAATATCGTGAGCTTCAAGCGTTCTCCCAGTTCGGATCTGATCTTGATAAATCAACAATGTCCCGTCTAAATCGTGGTGCACGTATGATGGAAATTCTAAAACAAGGTGTTAACCAACCATTGTTAGTAGAACAACAGGTAGTAAGCTTGTATACAGCAGTTAAAGGTCATTTGGATGATATTCCGGTTGCAGATGTACGCCGCTTTGAATCTGAATTCCTTGCTTATATGACAAGCAGCCAAGATGCTGTTTTACAATCGATTCGTGATACAAAAGATTTGACTGCTGATAATGAAAAAGCATTGGTAGATGCAATCAATACCTTCAAAAAAGGTTTTGCTACCTCCAACTAATTTCATTTGATCGAAAATAGATGTTCTGTAATGAAGTTGCTACAGCTCCGATAGCTAATCTGTCGGACTGTGGTCAACCATGATTCAGGAAACAACTTTGAACTTGTTTTCAGAGGGTTAAGGTGGTGAAATCATATGGCTAAAGGTATGCGCGAGATCAAACGTCAGATTAAAAGTGTAGAAAATACAAAACAAATCACCAAAGCAATGGAAATGGTTGCGGCTTCCAAACTTCGTAAAGCACAAGAGAAGGCACAAGCAGCACGCCCATATTCCGATAAATTGCGTGAAGTGGTTGCGAGTATTGCTTCTGGAACAAGAGGCGTATATCATCCGATGTTGGAGAAGCGTCCTGTTAAACGGATCGCTTATCTCGTAGTGACTTCCGACCGTGGACTTGCGGGTGGTTATAATGCCAACATGCTCAAATATGTTAGCAATCAGATCAAGGAAAATCATACATCGACAGATCAGTACGAATTGTTCATCATTGGACGAAAAGGACGCGATTATTTCCGTCGCCGTAATCTTCCTATCACAGAAGAAGTGACAGAATTGACCGACTTTCCGACCTATGCCGATATCAAATCCCTAGCCTACGAGGCTGTTAAAGGATACGAAGAAGGCAGATACGATGAGCTTTACTTATGTTATAACCAGTTTATCAATGCATTAACACAAGTTCCAAGTTCAACTCGTTTGTTGCCAATGGAATCTGTAGAAGTTGCAGAAGAAGATAAACTCAAAGCAAGCTATGAATACGAGCCTTCAGCAGAAGGTGTATTGGAAGTTCTTTTGCCAAAATATGCACAAACACTGATCTACAATGCTTTGCTTGAAGGTAAAGCTAGTGAACAGGGTGCTCGAATGACAGCCATGGGTAGCGCAACGAAGAACGCATCTCAAATGATCAAAGATCTAAGACTTGTCTATAACCGTGCTCGTCAAGCATCGATTACACAAGAGATCACCGAGATCGTCGCTGGAGCTAACGCACAAGGCTAATACGGCTTATTACTATAATTATGTACAAGCAAGTGCAATAGCATTGCTTGATGACATCGCTGCATACAGCAAGTCAGTAGGAGGGAAAACGATAATGAACAAAGGTCGCGTTGTAAGTGTAATGGGACCGGTTGTAGACGTAGAATTCGAACGTGGTCAACTTCCGGAAATCCTACACGCGCTCAAAGTCGAAACTACGCTGGATAACGGTAACAAAATCGACTTGACGCTTGAAGTATCGAATCATCTGGGCGATAATCTTGTCCGTTGTATCGCAATGTCTTCCACAGATGGTCTAGTACGTGGACTAGACGCTCTTGATCTAGGTGCTCCTATTTCAGTACCTGTAGGTAACGTAACGTTAGGTCGTGTATTTAACGTATTAGGTCAACCTATCGATGAAGCTGGTGATGTTGTAGCTGAAATCAAAAACCCGATTCACCGTCAAGCTCCTAAATTTGACGAATTGTCTACACAAGCTGAAATTCTTGAAACAGGAATCAAAGTTATCGATTTGCTAGCTCCTTATGCTAAAGGTGGTAAAATCGGTCTGTTTGGTGGTGCTGGTGTAGGTAAAACAGTAACGATTCAAGAATTGATCAATAATATTGCTCAAGAACATGGCGGTATTTCTGTATTTGCTGGTGTTGGTGAACGTACTCGTGAAGGTAATGACCTTTATCACGAGATGAGAGAATCAGGCGTTATCAACAAAACAGCAATGGTATTTGGACAAATGAACGAGCCTCCAGGTGCACGTCTTCGTGTTGCTTTGACAGGTTTGACAATGGCTGAATATTTCCGTGATGAAGAAGGAAAAGACGTATTGTTGTTCGTTGATAATATTTTCCGCTTTACACAAGCAGGTTCTGAAGTATCTGCATTGCTAGGACGTATGCCATCTGCGGTAGGTTACCAGCCTACACTTGCAACAGAGATGGGTCAATTGCAAGAGCGTATCACTTCTACGAAAAAAGGTTCAGTTACTTCGATTCAAGCGATCTATGTACCAGCGGATGATTATACCGATCCAGCTCCTGCGACTACATTTGCTCACTTGGATGCAACAACGAACTTGGAACGTAAAATCTCTGAAATGGGTATTTTCCCAGCAGTAGATCCACTTGCTTCCAGTTCACGTATCTTGAATCCTGAAATTGTAGGAGAAGAACATTACAATATCGCTCAAGGTGTTAAGCAAATCTTAGCACGTTACCGTGAGCTACAAGATATTATTGCAATTCTGGGTATGGATGAATTGAGTGAAGAAGATAAGTTGACTGTATCGCGTGCGCGTAAAATTCAACGTTTCTTGTCTCAACCGTTCCATGTTGCTGAACAGTTTACTGGAATCAAAGGACGTTATGTACCTGTTAAAGAAACAGTACGTAGCTTCAAAGAGATTTTGGATGGCAAACATGATGATCTTCCAGAAGCAGCATTCCTCTTTGTAGGCACGATTGAAGAAGCAGTGGAAAAAGCAAAAACACTGTAAATTATATGCCTGCAAAACGTGAGGAGGGATGAAAGTGAGCACGTTTCTATTGGAAATTGTAACACCTGAACGTCTGGTGTTTTCCGAACAGGTGGATCAATTAAGAGCCACAGGTGTAGAAGGTCAACTTGGGATTCTAGCAGGTCACATTCCGATGGTTACTCCACTAGAAGTCGCTCCATTGGTGTACAAAGTCAATGGGAAAGAAACAGTGGTAGCTATTCAGAGTGGATTTCTAGAAGTTCGTGCTGATAAAGTAGTAGTGTTGGCAGATAGTGCAGAATTGCCGAACAATATTGATATTGAACGTGCAAGAGCAGCAAAAGAACGTGCTGAGCGCCGTCTCAACAACAAGTCGACTCAAGATCACATTGACTTCCGCCGCGCTGAACTTGCTTTACAACGAGCAATGAATCGTCTTAAAGTATCTTCAGCTGGTGAGAACCGTTAAATGTATATAACCGGGCCGCTATATAGGGTCCGGTTTTTATTTTTTAATTTGTCTATAAAAATGGCTTATGCTATTATAGGTAAGTTCGTTTTGAATATATACTAGAGATTCACATATTTGAGAATGATTGTGTAGTAACAGATGTTAGGTCTTTAGGCGTATCTTTTCTATTTTTATTTCAGTAACATTTATTGATTTGCTGAGAAAAATGCTTCAAAAATGCAGTTATTTTCTGAAATAACACCAATATGACAAGAAAATGCTGATTTTTGTAAATTTGGGACTAGATTCTTTAACGCTGTGCAAGTATTATAGAATAGTCCGTATAAAAGGATGATTAATGAGTAAGCAATAAAGGAGGGAGCTATTTCAAAAATGAGTACGGTAGATACAGTGTCCGCTGTCGGTGTGAACGGTTTACTATCCATATTCATATCGCTCCTTTGTATTGGTCTGTCCTGGTGGGCATTACAAAATTTAAAACTTGATCTACTGATTCGTTATCCCAAAAGTGCTGCCGGCAAATTGCTCCATTTGTTATTGTCGATTGTACTCGGGCATTTCGTATCCAACTTCCTGCTGGATTATATCCGCTGGACACAGTCTATCCGATTTATGTTTTGAATGTGAACAGTGTGGTTATAAGTGTGTTAGACTATTTTTTTTGAAACCAAACAGTTGTATGATTCTCACCTACTACATTAAAAACTAAAATTTATGCAATAGGGTATTGTACAATCACACGAATCTGAAAGATGAATTAGACTAAATAACAGACAGATACAATCGTCTGTATGCAACTATGTTCAGCTTGATCTGATTCGTCATTGTGTAATGCCGGATAAGCAAAATGACGCGCGGAGGGAACCCTAATGAGCAAATTTATCGTCCGCGGTGGCAAGCGATTAACAGGAAGTGTTAAAGTTAGCGGAGCTAAGAATTCTGTTCTTCCAATTATTGCTGCCTCACTACTTGGAGAAAATGGTGTAAGTGTTATTCATGACGCACCTTCTCTTGACGATGTAATGACGATTAGTAAGGTATTAGAATCGCTAGGAGCGGTTGTTACATACCAAGATGAGACTATTCAGGTCAATGCAGAAGAATTAACTTCTTGTGAAGCACCGTATGAATGGGTAAGCAAAATGCGTGCCTCTTTCTTGGTTATGGGTCCATTGTTGACTCGCTTGGGTAAAACTCGTATTTCTTTACCAGGCGGTTGCGCGATTGGTACACGACCTATTGATCAGCATCTTAAAGGCTTTGAAGCTATGGGTGCAGAGATTAATTTGGGGCAAGGCTACATCGAAGCAAAATGTGATGGTAGACTTCGTGGAGCGAAGATTTATCTTGACGTAGCTAGCGTAGGCGCTACTGAAAACATTATGATGGCAGCTACTCTTGCAGAAGGTACTACAACGATTGAGAATGCAGCTAAAGAACCTGAAATTGTAGACTTGGCTAACTACCTTAACAGTATGGGTGCTATTGTTCGCGGAGCAGGTACAGGTGTTATTCGTATTGAAGGTGTAGAATCTCTTAACGGTACAGAACACACAGTTATACCTGATCGTATTGAGGCAGGTACATATATGGTTGCCGCAGCTATCACTGGTGGTAACGTGTACGTGGAAGGTGCTATCGCTGATCATTTGGGTCCTGTTATTTCTAAAATGGAAGAGATGGGTATTACAATCATTCCAGACGAAAATGGAGTGCAGGTTATTGCAGATAAGCTACTTCGTGCTGTCGACTTAAAAACTTTACCTTACCCTGGTTTCCCTACAGATATGCAAGCACAGATGATGGCTTTAATGCTTGCTTCTGAAGGAACCAGTATTATTAGTGAAACTGTATTTGAAAATCGCTTTATGCATGTCGATGAGTTCAACCTGATGAACGCGGGGATTCGTATTGAAGGTAGAACATCGATCGTGACAGGCGGAGCAAGTCTGGTGGGCGCGAAAGTATGCTCAACTGATTTGCGCGCAGGAGCTGCATTGATTTGTGCAGGGTTGATCTCTGAAGGAACAACAGAAGTGAGCGGAACGCACCATATCGATCGTGGATATGTGCATTTGGCTGAAAAGTTGTCTGGATTGGGAGCAGATATTTGGCGCTTGGAAGAAGCAGAACCTTCTCAAGAACCTACACCTGCGGTAGAAGAACAAATGGCTGCTTTTTCTGACAAAAACGAAAAAGTAAACACAGCTACTTTGAATGTTCAACCAACACTTGCTTAAAAAAAAGTATATGAATTTAATGTATCTATAGGCGAACATTAGATCGCTTTTGATATCGTAATTCACGTATATTAAAGAGTCAGACTGATCATAGTCTGGCTCTTTTGTTATATATGACAGTTTCTTTTCCAAAAATGACGAACAATGGCGTTGAATACCCTTGGTAATTATGCTAATTTTAATAAGTCAGCCTTTTGCATTCATTTTATAGTGGGCCCATATACATAATTTTTTCGCTGAACTGATCGTTGCCGGAGAACGTTGATTCGTTAACATTTCAAACATAACCAGTGAATAGGCTCTCAGATGATGTAAAAGTATAAAATAACGGACGGTGCTTTGTTACCGGAAATACGAACTTTTGGAGGCTCTTGATATGTTCAGCAAGGATATTGGAATCGATTTAGGTACAGCAAATGTTTTGATTCATGTAAAAGGAAAAGGTGTCGTGTTAGACGAACCTTCAGTAGTCGCTATAGAAACAACAACCAAACGTGTACTTGCTGTCGGTGAAGAAGCAAGACGTATGATCGGTCGGGCACCGGAAAATATTGTTGTTATTCGTCCGCTTCGTGATGGAGTTATCGCAGATTTTGAAGTAACAGAAACAATGCTCAAACACTTTATCAACAAAGTAGGCGCTCGTAGCTGGTATAGCCATCCTCGTATTCTGATTTGTGCACCGACGAATATTACTTCTGTGGAGCAAAAGTCGATTCGTGAAGCAGCAGAACGTAGCGGTGCTAAAGAAGTATTTTTAGAAGCAGAGCCTAAAGCAGCAGCCATCGGAGCAGGTATGAATATTTTTGAACCAAGTGGTAATATGGTTATTGATATCGGTGGAGGGACAACAGATATCGCTGTATTATCGATGGGTGATATTGTAACTTCAGCATCACTAAAAGTTGCTGGAGATAAATTCGATGAATCTATAATCAGACATATCAAAAATAAATATAAATTGCTGATCGGTGAACGTACAGCAGAAGATATCAAAATCAATATTGCAACCGTACGTCCGGGTGGTATGCAAAGAGAAATGGATATTCGCGGTCGTGATATCGTGAGTGGATTGCCTAAAACGATCACTATTTCGTCAGGTGAAGTACAAGAAGCACTATCCGATACGATTTTATCAATTGTAGCAGCAGCCAAAACGGTTTTGGAACAGACTCCTCCAGAATTATCCGCAGATATTATTGATCGTGGTGTTATTTTGACAGGTGGCGGAGCGATGTTAGACGGGTTAGAAGAATTATTATCTCAAGAATTGCATGTTCCTGTACTGGTTGCAGAAGATCCTATGCACTGTGTTGTTAAAGGAACAGGAATTATGTTAAATAATTTGGACAAAGTCTCTAAAAAAAAGTTCTAGTCTAACCGATATAAGTAATAGAATGTAATGATGAGACGGAAACTTGGATATATACAATCAGAATCACCCATATATTGAACACGAAAGGAGTGTCCGGTAATGTTAAGAGGTCTGTATACGGCTGCTTCAGGTATGATTACTCAGCAACGTCGCCATGATACCGTGACGCAAAATATAGCAAACGTAAATACCCCTGGATACAAGCAAGTAGAGAGTATTGAACGTTCTTTTCCAGAAATGTTGATCTCGCTGAATAATGGAGATCAAGGATCAAGCAACCAAAATATTGGTCGTTTGAATACAGGCGTACTGGCAGAAGAAAGTATCTCTATGAATGTACAAGGGGATATGCGTCAGACGAATTCTGCGGATGACTTTGCTTTGGTGTCAGAGATTAATCTGGCAGACCCGACAACCCGGCAAAACATTCCTTTCGATGCTTCAGGTAAATATGTAGCAGAAAACGGTACCGTAACGTATCGCCCGCAAGCTTTTTTTACAGCGAAAAGTAAGAGCGGTGAAACAGGTTATACTCGTGATGGTAATTTTCAATTGAATGCAGCAGGACAATTATTAACATCTACAGGTAATCAGGTATTAGGTGCAACAGGTAATCCAATTACACTACGTGGTTCGATCGATGATTATAATTTTGATTCAAGAGGAAATATTACAACCAAACTCAATGGCGCTACAGTAGGACGATTAGGTATTTCTGTAGTGAATCTACCAGGTCAGATGACTCGTGCAGGTGATGGACTGTTTCGCGTAACCGATCCGGCTACAGCAGGGGTTAGACAATTACAAGCAGGCGATAATGTAGAAGTTCGTCAAGGTTACTTGGAAGGTTCTACAGTAGATGCAGCCGCTTCAATGGTTGATTTAACAGCAGCACTTCGTGCTTATGAAGCCAATCAGAAGATTGTACAATTTTATGATAAAAGCTTAGACAAAACAGTAAATGACGTAGGTCGTGTATAATATAGCAGTATAGATGGTTAGCAAAGGAGGAGAATAATGAATAATTCGATGATCAGTGCAATGGTAGCGATGAGCGGTATCCAGCAAAAACTGGGTGTAGTATCTGATAACATTGCCAATGCCGATACTGTTGGATATAAAGGGAAGCAAGCTACATTTGAAGATGTATTTACGGCTGTCAAACAGCAACCAGGTGCAGCATCTGCTTTGCCAGGTCGTGTAACAGGCTCAGGGTACAATCTTGGATTTGGTGCTCGTATGAGCGATGTGACACTGAATACAGCTCAAGGTGAAATGCAGACGACTAATAATCCAACCGATTTGGCTATTCAAGGTGACGGTATGTTTGCAGTGAGTGCCGATGGTAAGCAAGGTTGGACACGCGAAGGTTCTTTCCACTTCGTACCGTCAGCAACTGACCCGACTAAAGCATTTATGGCAACCGATCAAGGCTATTTACTTATGGGGAAAAATGCTAGAGGTGTATCTGCTCCTTTAGAAGTTCCAGCCAAAACGAATATCCAGATCGATGACAAAGGTATTGTTCGTTCTACAGATGCCGCAGGCAAAATTACAGTCCTTCCACAAACGGTTCAGGTTGATCGTGTGATTCATCCAGAAGGTCTTACACAAATGGATGGCAACTTATTCATGTTACCTACCGGAGCGAACTTGAATGATGTTGTAGGAACAATGTCACCAACGACTCAAATCCGTCAGGGATTTTTGGAAGGTTCTAATGTAGATTTGAGTGCCGAAATGTCTGAATTGATTACAGTGCAACGTGCATATCAGCTGGCAGCACGTACATTATCTTCTAGTGACAATATGATGAGTATTACCAATAGTATTCGTGGCTAGTAGACGTGCAGCCGTACAAGAAGCGGCTAAAGCTCAAAGGAAAGCAACTCCTAACAAAAAAATTGTGAGAAAACCTGCTGCACCTGAGAGAAAAGAGCCGGAGAAGAAGCCAGCTACTCCATCTTCTTCGGCAGGGATCAAAACGCTACGTGTACTGTTAGTAATTGTTGGATTTGTTGTAGCTTTGCTAGCAGGCTTAACAGTAGGTTATGCTATGATTGGCAAACAGAATATATCGGATGTATTATATCCAGAGACATGGGCACATATTTTTCAACTTGTTTTTGCACCATGACTTTTAAAGGCTCCTGCTTATGCAGGAGTTTTATTTTTGTTGTCGAAACCGTTATAATGATGTGGAATGCTTAAAATGACTAAAAAATGCTTACATATTATATGGGACAATGCAGGTGAACGATTCGGATTCACACCATTGCGCATGCCATCTGAAGATGCGACGAGGTGTTGAAAGAAAAAGTGAACCTATACTGTTGAAAATGAGAGGGGTTTTGGTTGTGTTAGATGTACAACAAATTCAGGAGATTATACCGCATCGTCCTCCTTTTTTACTGGTAGATCGCATACTGGAATTGGAAGTTGGTAAACGTGCAGTAGGGATCAAAAATGTAACGATCAATGAACCTTTTTTTGTAGGTCATTTTCCGGGTTATCCTGTTATGCCGGGAGTACTGATTGTTGAAGCGTTAGCGCAAGTCGGTGCAGTAGCCATTTTGCAAATGGAAGCTAATCGTAATAAGTTAGCGATGTTTGCAGGAATTGATGGTGTTCGTTTCCGTGGACAAGTAGTACCCGGTGATACTCTTCAATTAGAAGTAGAAATTACCCGTATGAAAGCATCAATTGGTAAAGGTCAGGCTAAAGCTACAGTGAATGGTAACGTTGTTGCTGAAGGTGAAATTATGTTTGCACTGACTGATCCGAATAAAGCGTAATAGTTCAGACAGAATATGAAATGATTTTAATGATTGATAAATTATAGATGGAGAAGGGATGGATATGATGACAACACTTAGTGAACAAGCTCAACGTAATCTAGATCAATGGTTAAATGATGAATCGATCGATGCAGCAACCAAAGAGGAATTGCAAGGGCTCCAAGGACAAGATAAAGAACTAGAAGATCGCTTTTATCGTGATTTGGAGTTTGGTACAGGTGGACTACGTGGAGTTATTGGTGCAGGTAGTAATCGCATGAACTCTTATACAGTAGGTAGAGCTACACAAGGATTAGCAGAATATATTGTATCTGCTCATTCAGGAGAAGGTAAACCATCTGTTGTGATCGCTCATGATTCCCGTCACTTTTCACCAGAGTTCTCATTAGAAGCAGCTTTGGTACTTGCTGGAAATGGAATTGTAGCCAAACTATTTCCTTCGCTTCGTTCAACACCAGAACTTTCCTTTGCAGTTCGTAATCTGAAAGCAACCGGTGGTATTGTGATTACAGCAAGTCATAACCCGCCTGAATATAATGGATACAAAGTATATAACAACAGCGGTGGACAATTGGTTCCTCATGAAGCAGAACAAGTGATTAGTAATATTCGCGAAGTTTCTTCTTTTGCAGCGATCAAACGGATTAGCCGCGAAGAAGCAGAGCAACAAGGATTGCTAGTATGGTTAGGTAAAGAAGAAGATGAAGACTTTATCCAAGCCGTTACTGATATTAGTGTGAATCGCGAATTGTTACAAGGTGAAGCCGGTAAAGCTTTGAAAATCGTCTATACCCCTTTACATGGAGCAGGTAATCTTCCAGTACGTGCAGGACTTGAGCGTCTTGGATTTACAAATGTTTCTATCGTGTCCGAGCAAGAAGCACCTGATGGCAACTTTACAACTGTGAAGTCTCCTAACCCTGAAGAACGCGAAGCTTTTACACTAGCGATTAAGCTTGGTGAAGAAGTAGATGCTGATATTCTAATCGGTACAGATCCAGATAGTGACCGTATGGGTGCTGTTGTTAAAGACCCTGATGGTAAATACTTTGTTCTGACTGGTAATCAATCTGGAGCCATTATGATTCATTATTATTTGAGCCAGCTTCAAGAGCAAGGCAAACTTCCTTCTAACGGTGCAGTGATCAAAACGATCGTAACCAGTGAAATGGGAGCAGCGATTGCTGAACATTATGGAGCAACAGTATTCAACACATTGACTGGATTCAAATATATCGGTGAAAAAATGAATCAGTTTGAACAAAGTGGCGAGCATACGTATCTGTTCGGTTATGAAGAAAGTTATGGTTATTTAGCAGGCAACTATGCACGTGACAAAGATGCAGTCGTTGCAGCATTGTTAATTAGTGAAGCAGCAGCTTATTACAAACAACAAGGTAAAACGCTATATGATGTATTACAAGAGTTGTATGAACAGTTTGGGCATTTCCAAGAAAGTTTGGAGTCGCGTACGCTTAAAGGAAAAGACGGAGTAGCACAGATTCAAGGTATTATGGAATCATGGCGTACAGAAAGCCCTGCTGAGATTGCAGGCGTGAAAGTAAGTGAAGCTTTAGATTACTCTAAAGGTCTAGACGGTCTTCCTAAAGAGAACGTTTTGAAATTTTTGTTGGAAGATGGATCATGGTTCTGCTTGCGTCCATCCGGTACAGAACCAAAAATCAAAGTATACTTTGCGGTTCGTGGTGATTCAGGCGCAGATGCAACAGATCGTATTCAAAAGTTAACGGCTGCTGTGATGCAACGTGTTGATGGTTAATTTTAGATTTATTTTACGAAAATCGTAGATTGTCATCAATTTTTAGTAGGATAGACGCAATAGGCAGTATATAATAGATCAGATGAATGAAGGGTTCCGCTGTGAAGCTTAGTCTTAGCAGCGGAACCATTCGTTATGTTCTTCTTTGGGCGACTGCTTGAGAATAATATAACGAACTTACTAAGGAGGTACTTGAGTGGTTCAGAAATGGCAGCATTGGAATAATTCTTCTGTGAAATGGTTATGGATATTGGTGATTATTGGTTTGGTAGCTTCATTGCCGATTGCTTTTGATCGTACCAAAACCGAGTCAACGTCCAAAAATGTGGAGTTTGTTTTTAATTATCGTAATCTAATCGATATTGCATCGTATCAGCCTCATCCCCAGGATTATATCAAGCAACAGCTTCAATTGCTTAAGGATGCAGGCGTAGGTTCTGTAGCTGTATACCAAAGTAATTTAAGTGAATTGCAAAAGTCGCAACGTCTTAATGTGTATAATTCTGTGGATGTGGCTAATCTCCAAAATCAGGTGATTCCACAAAATGAAAATTTTACATATGTCCAATTTACAAGTGAAGAAAATGCACAATTGTTAGAGCCAGTTCTTCAGCGTGTATACAATTCATTGGGCATTGCTGTTGTACCCTGGAGCTTTAAAGGACTACCCGGTGTTATTATTCAGACTTCTACGGATGAAGCTGGACTAAAACCACTTGATCCTGATCCGATTACAATGCGGATGCTTCATAATATGGGGTTCCAGATTGTTCCTCGTCTTAACGATTCGTTACCATATGACCAAACGCGTATGAATGGATTGCTAAGTCAATTTTCTGAGTATGGTGTCAAAACGATTCTTTTTGATGGTGAATCTGTTACTGGTTTTAATGACGATATTGAGAAGAAAAGTATCGCTAACTTTGCTGCATTGTTAAATCAATATCATATGGGGATTGCAGCGATTGAGAACTTGAAAAAACCACAAACTGGTTTTAGTAAATTAGCGTACCTTATGCATTATAATGTGGTTCGTTTGTATTCCCTAAGCGAATCTGATTCTAAGCTTGATCCGTATACAGTAGCTGATCGTTTTGCTTTAGCTGCAAAAGATCGTAATATTCGGATGATGTATATCAATTTGGCAGTATCTCGTGATACCGCTAAAGCTCAAATGACCAATTCTATTGACAATGTAATTAAAAGTTTACAAACAGAAGGACAGGCTATTCAAAATATCGAAAGTCATGGTTTCAAAATTGGCCCTGCTTCCGCTATGGATGTCAGTCATTCTGCTTTCAACAAATACTTTAAATTAATTGTATTAATTGGAGCTATTGCATATATCGCTTTGTTAGTTTCTTATTTTGTACGTCGTTTAACATTGATTGTATTTGTGCTTGGACTGATCGGTAGTGCAGGGCTGATCCTTATTCATCAGGCACTTATTTTAGAGCAAGGTATTGCTTTGCTTGCGGCTATTAGTGCACCGACGATTGCGATGATCTATGCTGTACGTAAAGTGGATCGCTTGTACGAAACAAGACATCAATTATCAGTAAGTCAACGTGTGATCCAAGCGGTTATCTTATTTATTCGTACATCGCTGTGGTCATTAACAGGAGCACTCTTTATTATTGGGCTTCTGAATGATATTACGTATCAACTGGTGATTAACCAATTCCGCGGAGTAAGCTTACTACACTTTGCACCTATTGCTTTGATCGCAATATATATCGCTTTTTATCGAGGTAAGCAAAGTTTTGGTATAGGTGGTATTCGCAAAGTATTAACAACGCCTATTACATTAACCTGGATTATTGTATTGGGGATTGTAGGAATCGTAGGCATGTATTATCTTTCTCGTACCGGTAATGCAGGAACAGTTACACCGCTTGAAATGCATTTCCGTAATGCACTAGAAAGCTTGCTAGGGGTTCGTCCACGTAATAAAGAATTCTTAATGGCTCATCCATTATTTATTTTAGGTGTCTTTATTGCAGCGAAGTATCGTCATGCGATTTACATTATGATTATTGCTTGTATCGGTCAATTATCAATGGTTGATACATTTGCTCATATTCATTCGCCTGTTCATATTTCATTGATTCGTGGGTTACTTGGAATGGGACTTGGTTTGATTCTTGGATTGGTGGCTGTGATCGTATGGCAAATCCTTGAAAGGTGTTGGAAAAAATGGCTACCGCTTCTGCGAAAATCGTAATCTCTGGATACTATGGATTCCGCAATAGTGGAGACGAAGCGGTATTGAAATCGATTTTGAATTCACTGGAAGATCAGGGTAAACAGCAAGGTATTCATATCGAGCCTATCGTATTGTCAGGTGATCCTGAATGGACTTCTAAAATGTACGGAGTACGTTCTGTGGGACGGTTGAAGATTCGCGAAATTCGCCAACTGCTCAAAGAAAGTGATGGTCTGATTAGTGGCGGAGGCAGTCTTCTTCAAGATTCTACAGGGATCATGACGATTCCTTATTATCTTGGTATTGTTCGTATCGCTCACTGGTTACGTAAGCCTGTCTTTATTTACGCACAAGGCGTAGGGCCGGTACAAAAGAAATTCTTTTTTTCTTGGATCAGAAATAGCTTCAAAAAAAGTGCTTATGTATCTGTACGAGATCAAGAATCTGCTTTGTTACTAGAAAAAATGGGACTTTCCCGTTCCAAAATTGAAGTTGTAGCCGACCCTGTAATGGGATTACCGTTACCTGTGAAGCAAGAACCGATTCATATTAATCCTTTGAATAATGTGACAGAAGCGAATATTGATTCGCTTCCTGTTGTCGGGATATCAGTTCGTTTTTGGGATAAGCAACGTCGTGAATTGGATGGAATAGCAGACGGTTTGCGTTTACTTAGTCAAGAATTACCTGTGCATCTTCGGTTTTTACCTTTTCATTTACCTGAAGATGAACAAGCTTCTCAATATGTAATCGATCGTATTGGTGATATCAGTGAACATGGAAGTGTGATCAGTAGCGCTGAACAAGTAACAGACCCACAACAAATGCTAGTGGAAGTTAGCCGCTGTCATGCTATTATAGGTATGAGACTGCACAGTCTAATCTATGCAGCATCTCAATCAGTACCTTTAATCGGAATATCATATGATCCCAAAATCGATCAATTTCTAAATCGATTGCAGATTCAAGCGACAGGAACCAGTACCAAAGTAGAACCGTTACGATTAGCACAAGAAACGAAAGTATTGCTAGATGATCAAGAAGGATGGCGCACAAGCAAAGCTTCTTTAATCGAATCACTCAAACAAGATGCTGCTAGCCCTGCCCGTTTTATTGTTCATTATTATTTAGCGCAAAGGTGATATATAATGAAAGAATGGAATACTATACCGACTGTTCCGATCTACGGGTTACAAGTATCCAAAATGAATATGGATGATACTGTTGAATACCTGGAACAAAGTATCAAAAAGGGTAAACCGCAACAGATCATTACAGCGAATCCAATCATGATTATGACAGCTCTCGAACAACCTGCTTATATGCAAGTGATGAAACATGCAGAATTATTGGTTCCAGATGGTGCAGGGCTAGTATGGGCAGCTTCAACTTGTGGTCAACCTGTAGCTGAACGTGTCGCAGGATATGATTTATTGCATCGATTAATGGATAGAGGTCAGTCACTTCAATGGAAAGTATATTTACTGGGTTCCACTCCTGAAGTGATTCAGGCGACAGCTACCCGGTTAAAAAGTTTATATCCACATACTGCGATTGTTGGATATCGTGATGGTTTTTTTGGCCCCGATCAAGATGCAGAAATTATTGCAGAAATTCGTCGTCTTTCACCTGACCTTTTGTTTGTGGCAAGAGGAGCAGATACGCAAGAACCGTGGATTGGTACATACAAGCAAGAATTGGGTGTTCCGATCATTATGGGCGTAGGAGGAAGCTTTGATGTGATCTCCGGTAAGACCAAACGTGCACCAAAATTATTTCAAAAATTGCGTTTAGAATGGTTTTATCGCCTGCTGAAAGAGCCTACTCGTTACAAAAGAATGCTTGCGCTTCCGAAATTCGCATTAAAAGTGCTAAAGGACAAGGAAAACGTAGTAAAAGTTCAATAAATAGATGGAATTTAGATGAATATCGCTTAAAATGTGCTTAAAAGCAGTTTGGTGTTTAATTTCGAACGGAGTATAATTGGCTCCGTGAGATAAATTGGGGGTCGAAAAGCAAAATGTTAATCATTTTTATTCTCGGATTTGTTCTGGCGCTGGCATTAGCACTGGTTCTAACGCCGCTCGTCAAAAAGTTTGCAATTCGAATCGGAGCCGTAGATGTTCCTAATGCCCGTAAAGTGCATACGAGAATCATGCCAAGGCTTGGCGGACTGGGGATTTATTTAGCATTTACGATTGCTTTTGTTGCTGTCCTTCCGTTTTTGCCATTTGATCTACCTGCACGCGATGCTAATTTTATGAAAGCATTTTTTACAGCCGGTTCAATCATCGTATTGATCGGTGTACTGGATGACCGTTTTGAATTATCAGCTCGTGTTAAATTGTTAGGTCAAATTATCGCTGCATGTACAGTAGTATTCGGATATGGAATTAAAGTCGATTTTGTCAATATTCCTTTTCAAGATTCATACTCTTCACTTGAAAACTGGATTGCTATTCCTTTAACGATCTTCTGGATCGTAGGTGTAACCAACGCAATCAACTTGATTGACGGTTTGGATGGATTAGCAGCAGGCGTATCTGCTATTGCAATTGGTAGTATTTTTACAATGTCATTGATTATGGGTAACTACCCTGTAGCGCTTTTATGTTTACTTCTGTTAGGAGCGATTGTTGGATTCCTTTATTTTAACTTTCATCCAGCCAAAATCTTTATGGGTGATACAGGATCATTGTTCCTAGGTTTCAGTCTTGCGATGTTATCCTTACTTGGATTTAAACAAATCGCAGTTGTTTCTTTTATTACTCCTTTGATCATTATCGGTGTACCATTGTCTGATACCTTCTTCGCGATTATCCGCCGTTGGGTACATAAGAAGCCGATTTTTGCACCAGACAAAGGTCATTTGCATCATTGTCTACGTGAACTCGGATTAAGTCATCGTCAGACGGTACTGTTGATTTATGGAATTGCTGCTTTCTTCGGTGTATTGGCAATTATCCAATCATCCGCTGCAATCAATGAAGCCAACTGGGTTACATTCTTAGTGATTTGTGTCATGATGTTTGTTCTTCAAATTGGAGCAGAGCTGATTGGTTTAGTAGGCAAAACAAAACGTCCACTTCTTGGACTCATTGCTCGCTTACGGATCAAACCGGATCCAACACGTGGAAGTAAGCCTTAAATGAACATCAAGTAAGAAAAATAATATAAATGATGAATCGGTTGTAGATCGTTTGATAGCAAAGGATCTCAGCGATATCCAAACCTCTCTTTCTATAGAAAGAGAGGTTTTTTTGTATCGATTTCTCTGAACTTATTAAAATATATCTGTAGGATGCCGATAAAAAGGGTAGACAGGTTATGCCCGCCATTAGTGAGTTGGAGCAGCGACCGAAATCAAAGGAGGAACATCATTTTGAAGAAAATACTATCGATGCTTATGGCGGTAGTTCTTATTGTAAGTAGTCTACCCCCAGGTTTAGGTGCGAAGTCAGCCGAAGCTGCGACAGGAAGCTTTTTTATTTTCCCTAATGAGCAGTACGATATTGGAACACCAAAAATTGCTAATAGTGACAAACTTACCGTAACGGGTAGCTATAGTAATATCAATGCGAACTCGATCAGTTATGATGTAGAGCAAATTTCTAAAAATGGTGATGCTGTTACAGTAATCAAATCTAATAAAGGATTAACTGGAAATATTAATGCTAGTACTTCTGGTGGTTCAAGCTTAACAATTTCTGATATTCCTTTATATGCAGGGTTAAACCGTATTACTTTCAAAGCGACACAAGGTGTTGCTTCACAAGTAGCCGAATCTATTTATGTAGAATATCGCGATGGTCCAACTATCTATAATCTGAATGCTACATTAGATAACGATACAGTAGCATTAAAAGAAAATTCTTCTGTTGTGTTAACAGCTGCCAAAGGCGGAATCAACGATGGACAGCAAACAGCAAATATGTCTTTGAGTGGTTCTGCACCGAATGCTGCTAAAGTTACTGTTTTGGTAAATGGCGGTAATAGTAGAACTTCTCTTGTATCAAGTTCAAATAATTATCAATTTACAGTAGCTCCTATAGCTTTGAAACTTGGTAAAAATATTTTAACGATTCAAGCGATCAATGGAACACAAGTACTCGAAACAACACGTGAAGTAACATTTTATAATGGATTAACTACTTTCTATGATACGTATGCGCAAAGTGGAAGTTTGACTTCTGCGGATCTTTCGACATTCCCGGATTTCACAGTTTCTGATAATAAATTTGCAGTTACAGGTAAAATCGTTGTTCCTTTGACTAACAATACGCGTCCTGCAAATTTCACAGATTATATTTCATACACCTTTAGTGGTACAGCTATACCAAGTACAGTAACTTCAGGTCAATATACAGGAACAGTAACACCAACTGTTATTGAAGATGAAAGTACTTCTGCGTATGTAACATTAGCGTATACCATTCCGCAAGATAATAGTCGTACGTTTGATTATGATAAAGGAATTAACTTATCTGTTCTAGCTAAAGGAGATTCAAGTAAAGGACTTGGTTTAACTTTACGTAATAGTACAGCAGCATATATTTCGAAAGTAAACTATTTATCTGGATATACAGCTAATACAAGTGATGCTTCTGCTAAAGCAATGATCGGAACAGCATTAGATGGAGCGAATATTTTCTCTTTACCAACAGCTTTAGAAGTATTAGTAGTAAACGGAGACGCTAATACAACACTTAGCATTAGTAAAATTGTAGATAGCAATGGTAAAGCAGCGACTGCAAGCGATGCTTCATATACACTTATTGATTCATCTCCTGTCAGTGGAAGTGCTGTACCTACGCAAAGATTGCTTTACAAACTTACCAAACTTCCAATCAGTGGAACGCAAACATTAACTTTTAAAGCAACTAAAGGTGGAGTAGATACACCAGAAGTATCAGCAAAAGTGAATGTACTGTTTGGACCATATGCTAACTTCAATAAAGCATACGATGGTATGGTTATTCAGAATAGTCAGAACGTTGCTGGCTCTGACGTGCGAATTATTACGAATACGTTAGATGATTTTTCTGGTAAATTGCAGAATGTAACAAATCAATCAGATATTCGTTACGCAGATGATGGAGCAAATAAACAAACTGTATTTTTCTATGTGAATAATACAATTATTCCGCTCGTTCCTGTAGATAGCAAAAACTCAAATGATACAAACTTTGAAATTCCTACTAGTGCTGTCTCTAAAGCATACAATGCACTCTTCTCAGGAGAGAATACGGTCAAAATTGTATTCAAAACAAACCAAACCTCTTATGAGAATGCGATCAAAATTAATCTAGTGCCTACAGATGTACCTGTGATTCCTGTAGATACTACATTAGGTGTTTTCCCATTCAAATATTCAGGTGGTAGTGATGCTATCCCAACAGCTAAAGATGCAGATTTCATCATGAATGGAACAGCGTATACAACTAAACAAAAACAGTTCAATATTTATGGTACATTTGATTTTGTAGATTTAGGTACTAACAAGTCTAGTGTAGAAAGTGTACTTGCTGGTGATAAGTCGCTTACTAAATCAAATTATATTTTAAAAGTTCAAAAATCGGATGGAACTACTGTCGGAACATGGACACTTGAAGATAAATTTACTTCAACTACTAATGATGCATTTAACACATCGGGTAAAGACAGTGGACTAAGTGTTTTTTATGATTACAGCAAACAATCTTTTGCTTTTATCATTAGAAATCAAACAGTTGCAGAAGATGGAAGCCCAATTGTATATAACTTTACTGTATATAATACAGGCACAGGCGGACCTAGCTCCTCTGCACGTATGGAAATCAGTAAACAAACAGACTCTTATCAAATTGTAAGACCACTGGAAGCAGAAAAATTAACAAACAGCAACTTTATCGATGTAGTTGTTAACTCTAAAAATGCAACTTCTGTTGTAATCAATAAAGAAACTGCTGTTAAAGCTCCTTACTTTACAGATCCTAATAGTACAACTAATCCTGAGTATCCAGATGCTTATCTTGTTACGGTTCGGGATTTGAAACCTAACAAGGATACTAAGATTCCGATTATTGTTACTATTAATGGCGAGCAAGTAAAAACAGATATTACTGTTAAATATGTACCTACAAATATTCCAGGTGCAGAATTTATGCAGGATATGAAGACTTCTGCTAAAGTCTTTGAAGGTGACTTGAATTTGAAATTTCCATCTGGAACTAACCTTATCCGTCGTGATATCGGTACAAGTGCTGATGACAAATTGAAAAATGAAGTATTCTCTGGGCATAGCCTTCTATTTGGAATTGGTAATAGTCAAGATGGAGTTATTGATCGTTATAACTTTGAGTCTATTCCAACAAACATGGATGCTAAATTTAAAGTAGGTCAACAAATTTTCGTAAGTCAATTTAATAATCACTTTGTGAAAAGTAGTCCTGTGTATTGGATTGATCCAGGTTTAGCTGATGATATTACAACAACAGCTTACGATCCTACTAAATTAGGACAGAATCCTTATCAAGCTTCTAACTCTAAAATCCCGAGTTTCTACGAGCGTAATCCGCAAAACGAATTGGTTCCATCGAAGCGCGGAACATTAACATTGTCTTATTCTGATAATGTAGCTGAAGATGCTGGTAAAGCAATCACTGTATTCTTCTTTGACCGCTCACTTGGTAATAGTACAGGTCAGTGGGAAAATTTAGGTGGGGTAGTCAACGCGAAGAGCCATACTGTAACTGTACCGTTTGACCGGTTTGGTTATTATGTTGTTGCCAAATTAAGTTACTCGTATACAGATATTGTTCAACATGATTATGCAAGAGACTACATGGAAGCTTTATTTGCCAAAGGTATTATGAAAGCTGTAGATCCAGATACTTCTTTTGGAGCAGATCAATATATCACTCGTGGTGAATTTACTCGTGCTATTGTCAAAGCAAAACAAATGCCATTTGATTACCAAGGTACCAAACACTTTATTGATGTAAGTAGCAGCGATAGTAATATTGCAGAAAATGCACTATACGATTATCGTTATATTGAAACAGCAGCTCGTGCAGGCTTTGTACGTGGTACTCAGCCACAAGTATTTAGTCCTGGAGATAGTATTAGCCGTCAGGACGCAGCTGTAATTATCGCCAAAGCACTCAATCTAAAAATGGATACAGATCAAACGAAGATTGATGCAGGTCTACAAAAAATCTTTAAAGATGCTACATCTGTGGATCGTTATGCTAGAGCAGCTGTATTAGCTGTAGCTAAAAAAGGATTTATTAATGGTTCTGCTATTGATGGGGATTCTAAAAAAGGATTCAACTATTCTCCTACTGCAAAAATGCTACGTTCCGATACAGCAGTTATTTTAGCCAAAGTAATGATCAGTGATAAAAAACTTCCTAAAATGTAATTTGTTACTAGAGAGGGCTCTGTTAAGAGCTCTCTTTTTTTGTCTATAAAAATAATTGTGATAAGAGTGGTTTAAATAGGTTAAAACGTGTTTAGTAGTAATATAGTTACGAAAAAGTATTGTAGGCAAAACTGGCATATCTTCTCAAAGTGTAGTATGATAATCAAGGCTCTGTTTCGCGATATAATATATGTCGCAAAAAAAACAGAAAACTTTTTTTGAAAAACCGCAACTTTTTGAAGAAACCTGCGTCTACATATATGAACCCGATAAAACAAGGCAACATAATTGCTGACAGGTTATTAAATTGAGATTAACTTTTGGAATGTTTAGTCGATCTCAATGTGAAAAAATGTCTTTACGGCATCATTGACGCAATGTATAATAACTTCTGTGCACTGCGGTTTTTCGATTGACAAATATTCCGGTTACGATTTTCTGTGATTTTGTCACAGATATCATCATACAAAAAGGGATTTGCTTTAAACTCGGAGAGGGGGTGTAACGACTGATGAGTGACAAAATCCACAACAAACAAAAAAACAAAAAAAATGTTTATGATATTCAAGGAGGAGAACAAAAGTTTATGAAAAAGTCTACTAAAAAAGTATTAAACGTAGCAGCAAGCGCTGCTATGCTAGCAGGTATCGCTCCAGTAGCAGGTATCGTTGCTCCAACAGCTGCACATGCATCTGGTAGTTTTGATGTATACAACGTACCAACGCTAAGCACTGGTTCTGCTAACTCTATCCAATTGGGACGCGTTAAAGTAAACGTTGATCAATACACTTTGGATGGTACTACTAAAGAATTAACAGTAACATTGCCACAAGGTTTTGAATTCGCTTCTGACTTTGAAAATACTACTGCTAATACTGCAGGTGTTAATGGTTTCCAACTAGTTGATACTGGTGGAGCTAACGTTACTGCTAATGTTTACAAAATTGGTACTAGTAACAAATCTGCTAAAATTGTATTTAATGGTAGTAACGGAACTGATGATACTGGATTGTTCTTGAACTTAAATAACATTAAAGCAACTGGTCCTAACACAGGCGATGTTAATTTGACTTTCTCTGCTTCTACTGCAAGCGGCTTGCCAACTGGTAACGTTAAAGTAGCAACAGTAGTATCTTCTGGTCAAGTAGCTCTTGAAGCTAACGATACACAATCTAGCAGTGACGATTTCAACTTCACGTTGAAAGTAACTGAGTCTGTTGCAGCATCTTTGAAAACTGGTAACGCTTTGAAATTCAAATTGCCATCTGGCTTTGAATGGAATGCGGTAGGAACTTTCACTCCTCTATACGGAGATTTGACTTCTGCAGATTTGACTACTTCTGTTGATGGAGATACTTTGACTATTGCAGCTACTAATACTGCAGCATTGTCAAGTACAGCTTCTTCTTTCAACTTGGATCTTAGCTTCTCTGTTGAAGACGAAGATAAAGCTAAAGAAGGCGATATCACTGCAACTGTAAGTGGTAACTCTTCTGCTAATGTTTCTTCATTGGTAGTAGGTTCTTATGGACAATACGGTGGTGGTGTAACTGTAGCTTCTCCATCTACTGTAATCGCTGGCCAAGATGAGCAACAATTGGGCGACATCGTTGTTAAAGAATCTGTTGCAGGATCTTTCATCGCTGGACGTACAGTAACGTTGCAACTTCCTGAAGGTGCTCGTTGGCAGTCTGTTTATGAAGACGGTACTGATGTAACTGGTACTACTGGTTCTATCGATACTGCTAACGGTTTGGGACAACCAAACATTACTTATACTGGTACTGATGGACGTACATTGCGTATGACTTTCCCTGCTGGTTCTGTAAACAACTCTAACAACAATGCTGGTTCTATCACATTGAAAGATGTTGAAGTAGCAGTACAACCAGGATTCACTGGTGACTTGAATGTTGCTGTAGCTGGTAGCCAAGGTTTGACTGGTACAGTTAAAGTAGCAACAGCTACTCCATCTTTGACATTGTCTGCTTCTGACGCAACTTATAGTGCTTCAATCGGTTCTGATAGTGCAAACATCGGTAACTTGACTCTTAAAGAAGGCGCAGCAGGCGCATTGACTGATGACGACAACGGTTTGGTAGAAGTTCTTCTTCCAGCAGGCGTAACTTTCGGTTCAGTTCCTACTGTATCTGTAACTTCTGGTGACTTGACTATCCGTAACGTGTCTATCGACACTTACAACAACAGTGCTACTCAAGGCGTATTGCGTTTCTACGTAGACAGCGAAAGTACAACTGCTAGTACTATTGCTATCAACGGCGTAAACTTGCGTATTGACCGTACTGTACCACAAGGTAACATTGTTGCTAAAGTACAAGGTGATGCAGCTGCTAACACTGCTTACCATGGCTTCGGTGATGTTACTCAAACTTGGAAAGATAGCTACCGTTATGCTACACAAGCAACTATCGCTACTATCGGAACACAAGCTCCAGGTGCTGAAACCAATGCTGTAACAGCTATCTACACAATCGGAAGCACTTCTTACAAAGTAAACGGGGAAACTCGTACTGCTGAAGTTGCTCCTTATGTAGAAAATGGTCGCACTTACTTGCCAGTTCGTTACGTAGCTGAAGCATTGGGTGTAACTCCTGCAAACATCTTGTTTGACAAAGCAACTTCTATGGTTACTTTGATCAAAGGTGACCGCGTAGTTCAATTGAAACTTAAAACTAACCAATTGACTATCAACGGTTCTACAATCAACATGGATGTTAAAGCAGTAACTAAAGCTAACCGTACTGTATTGCCTATCGCTTGGGTTGGTAAAGCTCTTGACGCTACAGTAATGTACGATGCAGCTGCTAAAACTGTAACTGTAAACAGCAAGTAATATCTTCTGATATGAACACTGTCATATAGAAAGTATAACTACTTTCGCTTAGGTACCTCGGAGCGGGCAACTGCTCCGGGGTATTTTTGTTTTATATCTTTATTTCCTAATTTAAGGAGGACATTATATGAAAAAATATGCTACATGGTTAATGGCTACTGCTACTATTGGTATAGGTATCTGGGTAGGTAGCTCTTTTATCACGATTAGTGATGCTAGTAGTCAATTAGGTTCTGCTGATGATCCTGTAGTAACCAAGAGTTATGTAGATCAACAAATCCAAAAGGCCTTAGGGGGAAGCTCTAGTAGTTCTGTAGGGAATACTAGCAATAACAATAGTAGTTCTAAAAATAACACACCTGCTCCAGTCGCACCTCCTGTATCTACAGCTCCTACTCCTACAACTCCTTCTGTAACACCTTCTACTACAATGACGACAAAAGTTGTAGAAATTCGTCCTGGTAAAAAGTTAATTGCAGCGGCTGGTACAGAAGTGATTGTACGTACAGGGAAAGCGGTCGTATACAGTTCTGATAAAAATGGAATTTTGGATTTGACGGCTGGAAGTGAAATGGGTGGATCGCAAGCTATTCCTAATAACCATCTACTTTTATTTCCAAGAGATGGGCGCGGGGTTGAAGTTGCTTTGACTCAAGGATATAATGCTACCGTATTGGTGATTGGGGATTACAAAATTCAGTAAGCTTGTATTTTCAAAAATTCAGCTCTACATGCAATAGATATATTGATTTTGATATAAGATAGCTAGAAAAAAGTTCACTTAACATCTTGAACTATTGTATAAGATCTATTTTATTTACAATAGACTATCTAATCTTTTACGTATAAAAAATATACTTCAGCATCTAGTGATTAGCGTTTGACACCTGGTATTAAATACGTTAATATGACTGTTGAGGCTTGTATAGCAACCTTTTCCTTATGGAAAGGGTTCATTTTTTGTGTGGGGACTTTGGCTATATGTTTAAAGTTGGTTGCACATTGCTGACACCTTAATATCCATATGGGAGGTTGAAAACTCTTGTCTACTTTAAAGAGACATTTATTTACATCAGAGTCTGTAACTGAAGGACATCCAGATAAAATCTGTGATCAAATTTCTGATGCGGTACTGGATGCTTTTTTAGCTAATGATCCCAATGCTCGTGTAGCTTGTGAAGTAGCAGTGGCTACAGGTTTGGTGTTAGTTATCGGGGAAGTAAGTACAAATTCGGAGTATGTTGATATTCCATCTATCGTAAGAAATACAATCAAGGAAATTGGTTATACACGTGCCAAGTATGGCTTTGATTATAATACATGTGCTGTACTTACTTCATTAAATGAACAATCTGCTGATATCGCTCAAGGTGTTAACTCTGCCTTAGAAACTCGTGATATAGCATTAATGGAGAAAGAAACAGAAAATATTGGTGCAGGTGACCAAGGTTTGATGTTCGGTTTTGCTACGAATGAAACTCCAGAATTGATGCCTTTGCCTATCGCATTGTCTCACCGTATCGCACGCCGTTTGGCTGAAGTACGTAAAGATGGTACACTGAACTACTTGCGTCCTGATGGTAAAACACAAGTGACTGTGGAATATGAAGATGGTAAGCCTGTTCGTATTGATGCAATCGTTGTATCGACTCAACATGCTGAAGAAACAACATTGGAGCAAATTCAAGCAGATATTCGTGAACATGTTATTCTTCCGGTTGTTCCTGCTGAATTGCTTGATGCGGATACTAAATATTTTATTAACCCAACAGGTCGCTTTGTTATTGGTGGACCTCAAGGTGATGCTGGACTAACTGGACGTAAAATCATCGTAGATACATATGGCGGCTATGCACGTCATGGTGGCGGTGCATTCTCAGGAAAAGATCCAACTAAAGTAGACCGTTCCGCTGCTTATGCTGCTCGTTATGTAGCTAAAAACTTAGTTGCTGCTGGATTAGCAGATAAATGCGAAATCCAATTGGCTTATGCTATTGGTGTAGCTAACCCTGTATCGATCAGTGTTGATACGTACGGAACAGGTAAAGTAAGCGAAGAAAAAATGGTAGAATTGGTTCGTAACAATTTTGACTTGCGTCCTACTGGTATTATTCGTATGCTTGATCTTCGTCGTCCTTTGTACCGTCAAACAGCTGCATACGGACATTTCGGTCGTACAGATGTTGAATTGCCTTGGGAACAAACCGACAAAGCAGAATTATTAAAAACTCAAGCTGGACTATAATAGTTTTTATTATCTACAATTATAGTTTGATGAAAGAAGGCAACTCGATTTTTTTCGGGAAGCCTTCTTTTTTATGCTCTAAACCAATACCATTATTCGGAACTGGAACTGGAACTGGAACTGGAACTGGAACTGGAACTGGAACTGGAACTGGAACTGGAACTGGAACTGGAACTGGAACTGGAGTCTGAGCTCAATTTCAACCTTTAAAAGATAGAGTATTTGATCTACTTTTATAGAATTACAGAAAAAAATGATTGGTTTACCGTAACTTTTTGCTTCTATTGTAGTCTATATTCTTATGTGGTGTACTCTGCCAAATTGGCATCTATATCTAATTAACGTTATGATCATTAAAGTGGATATCATGATAACGATTATAAAAAATCAATATAATTACAGAATTTTCAACGAATAGGAGCGTTTTAACATATGACAGGCAAAGCAAAAACGGCACGCAAATGGATGATTCTCACGATTGCAGGCTCGTTATGGATTCAACCCGTATTACAAATAGGTATTCCTCAGGTCGCTTGGTTGCCTACACATACTGCAAGTGCAGCTGAGACTACTCAATTGAACGAAAGCTACATAACATCTGGAGCGAAGCTTTTGGAATATCGCTACAAAACAGCTCGTTCTGGAAAAACGGTTTCTATTTTAGCAGACGTTGTTAAAGTAGATTTGAAAAACCCGTATGTTAATTTGGATGTGATGACAGGTAAAGGCAATCAATTTACGACCAAGCAATCTGTTGAAGGAATGGCGCAAGAAACCAAAGCAGTTGCCGGCGTAAATGGTGATTATTTTAATACTGCGAGTGAAGGCGTACCGATGGGAGCGCAAGCTTCTGAAGGTGTATTAATGTCTAGCCCTTCTGAATTAAAAGGAATGTATGCATTTGGTGTGACCAAAGATGGTACACCTATGATTGATCAATTTACATTTCAAGGTAAAGTGACCGCAGAAGATGGTTCTACATTTGATCTAGCGGGAATCAATCAGGCCTCTTATATGACAGAGCCTGATGGTACTTTCAGCCACTCAAATACAATGTATATCTATACTGATGCTTGGAAAGCGATAGAGCGTCCGGCAAATAGTTCAACTACACCGACAGAAGTGCTTGTACAAGGTGGAGTGATCACTCAAATATCAGTTAATGCCACTATTCAAAAAGTAGTACCTAAAGGCGCTTATATTTTGCGTACGCATGGTAAAGCTGCTCAATTTGTACAACAACATATGAAAGTTGGACAAAAAGTAACGACTGATTATAGTTTGCAAGCCAAATCGACAGGCAAATCGATTGATCCAACTACTTTACAAATGATGATTGGTGGTCATACGATTTTGGTTGATCAAGGTAAACCCAGTTCATTTTCTCGTAGTACTACAGCGATCGGTGGTAATCGTGCACGTACAGCTGTAGGGTACTCCCAAGATGGACGTTATGCTTATATTGTTACTGTACAAGACAATGATAATAGTGCAGGGATGTCTTTGTACGAACTACAATCGTTTATGGCTTCAATAGGTGTATGGAAAGGCATCAATCTAGATGGTGGAGGTTCTACAACGTTAGTTACACGTCCTTTAGGGAAAACACAAGCGAGTCTAACGTTCCCGACAGAATATGGCGGTAATACTCAACGTAGTGTTGTAAACGGGCTAGGAGTGTATACTACAGCCCCACAAGGCAAAGTACAAGGATTTAGTATTAGTGGACCCAAACAATTATTAATCGGGCAAACAGCGAAATATGAAGCAAATGGCTACGATACTTATTATAATCCTATCAGTACAGCAGGCATTAATCCTTCTTGGAAAGCTGGAAGCAGTAATATCCAATGGACAGGTAGCGAATTTAAAGCAACTAAAAATGGTACAGCCAAAATCATTGCTTCTAGTGGTGGAGTTAGTACAAGTATGAATGTAAATATTGTAGGCGCAGAAGCGATTCAAAATTTAACTACTGCTAGCTCTACAGCTACTTTGCAAGCAGGTACTACAGTCGCTGTTCCAGTAACTGCGACCTTAAAAGACGGCTCCAGCTTAACTATTTCTCCAGAAACTTTAAAATGGGAATTGGTTGGATTTAAAGGTAGTGTAAAAGATGGACAATTGAATATTTCTTCTGTAAATAGTGGTACTACGGTGGGATACGCTATTGCTCGTTACGACGGATTTAGTACAATGATGGTATTAACTACAGGTGGCGGAGCAACGAGTACATGGGAAGATTTTGAAAATGTAAATTATGGTATTAGTTTCTTAGGAAATCCTGGTACAGTTAAAGGAACAGCTCAAGTGACGCAGGGAACAGGCGATCATGCCAATTCTAAAGTGTTACAATTAACATATGATATGACAGCAGGAACAACTAAAAAATATGCTTATGCTCAGTTTGGCGGTACTGCTGGTAAATCACTTATAGCCGGAACAACAGGTGTAACAGTAGATGTGTATGGCGATAAGAGTTATAACTGGTTACGCGGTGAAGTAACTGATGCTAGTGGTAAAACGGTATATATTGATTTTGCGAAAAGTATCAATTGGAGCGGCTGGAAAACATTAAATATCGATCTTTCTGGTTCAGGCATCGCTTATCCGGCTAAATTAAAACGTGTATATGTAGTTAATGTAGCAGAAGGACAAGACGAGCGTGCAGCTACAGGAATGATCGCTATGGACAATATTCGTCTAACTGGAGCAGCTCAAGCACCAACATATACTACACCAAAAGGTACATTATCGATGACAGTGGGTAAAAAGACTTCAACACTAGATGGCAAATCACAATCTATTGATGTTTCTCCAATGCTCAAAAATAATGCAACTTACGTACCGGTAAAATATATTATGGATGCGTTTGGTGGACAGGCGACCTGGAATGCTAGTAGTCAACGAGTAACTATTTTACGCGCTGGACAATTACTGGATTTAACTGTGAATAATAAAGCTTATGTGTCCAATGGTAAGCTTCAAAACTCTACAGTAGCACCTTTAGTCGTATCAGGAAGGACTTTAGTCCCGTTAAGATTGGTGTCAGAACAGCTTGGTTTGACTGTAAAATGGGATCAGAAAACCAAGACGGTTAGCATCCAATCGTGATAAGTTATGATATGATAATACATGCATCATATAATTGACTTACAGAAATGGAGAAGATCGAGTGGAGTTCCACGCTGATGCAATAGATCACGTCATTAAGAATGCAACAAGTGTTATGGAAAATAGTAAATATCAAATCTTCGAGATTTTGGATACTTCGCGAAGTGAATTGCTTTCGCTCAATACAGAACTTGAATTGGTACTTCGTGAAACGACAGATACGATTGAAAAGGTAGACCAACTTGAAGTCAGCTATCGTAGTTCCCGGATTCGACTGACAGAAGTCAGCCGGGACTTTGTACGGTATAATGAAGAAGATATCAAGCAAGCATATGAACGTGCAACGCAACTTCAATTGGATTTGATGATTTATCGCGAGAAAGAAATGTATTTAAAAGCAAGACGGGATGATTTGCAAAAACGAGTTAAAAATGTAGAAAACTCTATCGAGCGAGCTGAGACGATCGGCTCGCAGATGGGAGTTGTGTTAGAGTACCTATCTGGCGAACTTAATCAAGTCACTCGTATTTTGGAATCAGCCAAAAACCGTCAATTGATCGGGCTAAAAATCATTCTCGCACAAGAAGAGGAACGTAAGCGAATTTCCCGGGAAATTCACGATGGTCCTGCTCAATTGCTCGCAAATCTAGTTCTTCGGACCGAAATTGTAGAAAGAATGATTACAAAGCAGGAATATAAGATGGTCCAGGACGAAATAGTAGATTTGAAGGGACAAGTGCGCTCTAGCCTAGAAGAAATGCGGAAAGTTATTTTTAATCTAAGACCGATGGCCCTCGACGATTTGGGTCTCATTCCAACTTTAAGGAAATATGTGCAAGATTTTGAGAATAAAACTCGAATCCGCACGATTTTCGAAACAAGAGGCAAGGAATATCGACTCACTTCTGCTATGGAAGCTGCGATTTACCGACTAGTTCAAGAAGCACTCACTAACGCGTCTAAACATGCTTATCCTACTTATGTAACGGTTATCATTACTTTTCAGTCACAAATGGTTAAGTTGATTGTGGAGGATAACGGACGCGGTTTTAAGTTGGATATGATAGAGCAGAAGACCAAAGATCATACTCATTTTGGATTGATCGGCATGCGGGAACGAGTAGAATTGCTTGAAGGAAGAATGGAAATCGAATCTGCCGAAAATCAGGGTACGAAAATCGTAATCCATATTCCGACGAACGTGGAAAAGTGAAAGGAGTAACAGAATGGAAAACCATGATTACGGCACTAAAAAAATTAAGATACTCTTAGCCGACGATCATCAGCTTTTTCGTGAAGGTCTAAAGCGTATTCTGAATATGGAGGATGACCTTGAGGTTATTGGTGAATGTGGAGACGGAATTCAAGTATTAGAATTCTGTAATCACAATCCTCCAGAAGTGGTATTAATGGATATTAATATGCCGATCGAAAATGGAGTAGTAGCTACTGAAAAGTTGCGTGAGCTATTCCCTGATATTAAAGTTATCATTCTGTCTATTCATGATGATGAAAGCTATGTATTTGAAACATTACGCAAAGGCGCTTCAGGATATCTGTTAAAAGATATGGAAGCGGAGTCTTTGGTAAATGCGATTCGTTCTGTTATGGAAGGTCATGCTTATATCCATCCTAAAGTAACAGGTAAGCTAATCCAACAACTTCGTCGTATGACATATACAAATGAATCCGGTGTATTAACAGACAATAATAGTTCTGGTGATACAGGTGTTAAATTTGTAGCTGGCGATGATAATCCTCTTACACGTCGTGAAGCAGAAGTATTGCGTCTAATGGCAGAAGGTAAGAGTAACAAAATGATTGGTGAATATCTATTTATCAGTGAAAAAACAGTAAAAAATCATGTAAGTAGTATTTTGCAGAAGATGGAAGTTGATGACCGTACACAAGCAGTAATCAACGCTATCAAACATGGTTGGGTTACACTGTAATTCTCATAAATAACACACGTAAAAGTGAAGCACACTTTTCCTAGAGATAGGGAAGGTGTGCTTTTTTGCTATTTCAAGAATAGAAAGGAGAATGTACATGCAAATTATATTGTACGCTATTAGAACAACAAGCGGGTGGTCTTTGGACATATCCCTTGATCTTCGCATCGATCTTATATGGTGGACTTCAGATAAGCGACAAACAGAAACGATGCAACAAATGATATATATTTCATCGACTATTCCTTTAGTTTGGGCTTTGCAGTGCAGGCAATACTTGAAATTCGATAGCAGTGCAAATCATTGGAGTGCATATCAGTGGAAACAATATATAGAAGAATGGTTAGTTAATCGTATTGCAAATTATAATCAGTATGACGATCAAGGTAGAATTAGTTATTCTTTTATTGTAGTAGATCAGATCAAGTTGTTGTGGCATCATACGTTGAACACAATCAAAGATATACCTTTGTTAGTATCTACTATACAAGTTATGCAAGATCAACCAGACGAATACATAGATCATTCGGTATTACCTGCTTGGAAACGAAAAGTAATGCTAGGTACAACAGAACTTACTCAAATGATGCAAGGTCGTTCTCTTTTAGAGACTGAATATATGATGATGATTACCGATCAGAATGTAAGTCTTCTAAACCATTGGAGAACATATACACAACTTGCCTATGTAACAAAATCATTGTTATTAAATTCCGCTATACATATAGAGTCTGCTTCCAGTTATCAATGTAATCGCTGTGGAAGCCATAAGATGAATGTCACACCTTGTGCTAGTTGTGGCAGTTCTGCATGTGCTTATTGTGAGACCTGTCTTAATCTAGGTAGAAGTCGTGAATGTACATTAATGATTCAATCTGTATATAGAGCTCCATCATATCTAAATTCTGTTTCTTCTATAGATACTTATCATAATAAAGAAAATATTCAAACCAGATGGGGACTGAGTGATGCACAGACTGAAGCTACTACCGGTGCACTGCGCTTCTTAACAGATCCAACAAAACGTTTGAATAAAACTATAACTTCAAGCAAGACTTTTTTCTATACACAACTTCTATATAGGTTAAAACATAAAAAGCCTATTCCTAGTCCTTCCTATTTTACACATAAACGTTTCCTACTTTGGGCAGTAACAGGTGCAGGTAAAACGGAAATGACCTTTCCACTAATCGATCATGTATTACGAAATAAGGGGAAAGTACTGGTAGCTACCCCAAGAAGAGACGTAGTCCTTGAATTAGCTCCTCGCATGGCCAAAGCTTTTCCGACAACAACGATCTCTGTATTGTACGGAGGAAGTGAAGATCGCTGGCAAAGAGCAGATTTGACGATAGCTACTACACATCAATTAGTACGATTTTCGCAAGCATTTGATCTGGTTATTTTGGATGAATTGGATGCTTTTCCTTTTCATAATGATCCGATGTTAGCTTATGCTGCTAATGTCTGTTGTAAATATGATGGAGCTTTTGTGTATTTATCTGCGACTCCGCCTATACATTTGCAAAAAGAGATCAAACAAGGCACACTTGCGCATGCTAAAGTACCTGCTCGCTTTCATGGACATCCTTTGCCAGTACCAAAGTATATTACTATACCGACTGTGAATCATATGCTTAAAAGAAAGCAGTTGCCTCATTCTTTGTTAAATCATTTGCGTTATTCGATCACACGCGGAGCACAGATTTTTGTATTTGTTGCTCGAATAGCGTTAATTGAATCGTTAGTGTTACTACTACGCTCCTATTTCCCACAGCTTTCAATAG
Organism: Paenibacillus nicotianae; assembly: GCF_042681745.1. Taxonomy (NCBI): domain Bacteria; kingdom Bacillati; phylum Bacillota; class Bacilli; order Caryophanales; family Paenibacillaceae; genus Paenibacillus; species Paenibacillus nicotianae. Next base: position 694,201 of record NZ_JBHUGF010000011.1, read on the forward strand.
AAGGAACTTCTTCTCAAGATCATGAACGAGCGGATAAAGTTATTCTGTTTCGTGAGCAACAGATACTAATATTAGTTACAACTACTATTTTGGAACGTGGAGTCACTATTCCTTATAGTGATGTTTATATTTTGGATGCTGATAGCGGATTGTTTGATGCGTCTTCTCTTGTACAAATGGCAGGACGAGCAGGAAGATCTAAAGAAGATCCGAGAGGAAATGTGATTTTTGCATCTAAACAATGGACGATTGAACAGAAGAAAGCAGTTTCGCAAATCAAGCTTATGAATCGAATTGCTAGACGTAAAGGTTATCTACATGCATCCAAATCGTCAATACTACAAAGGAGTTAGAGTATCTTGAACAAAACCTTCTGGAATACATGGTTATCTTATCTATCGCCACACTATAATACGTGTATGTCTTGCGGTAAAAAGGCAGCATTAATGAAAAGATATCCTGGTATTTGCGAAACCTGTGCGAGACATATCCCATGGATTACTCAAATAATATGTAAAGTATGTGGACGAGAGCAATATTGTCCTGATTGCCAACGTAAATCAGCAACACAACGTTACTTTATGTTCAACCGTAGTGCTGTTTCCTATAACGATACGATGAAAGCATGGTTAGCTGATTATAAATACCGCGGGCAAGAACGTTATGCTTCTTTATTCGGTCAAATCATTATAGAAGCGTATCAGAAGATGAAGCAAGAGATGAATAGATTTTATCAAAAAGCATGGACTATCGACGTAGTGACATTTGTACCGGTAAGTGAAGCACGCTTAATCCAAAGAGGGTTTGATCAAGCAGCAGTCTTAGCAAGTCATTTGGCTACCTATGAACGGTTGCCTTATCGATCTTTGTTAGTCAGACAACGAGATACCGTCAAACAAAGCTCCCAAGGACGTCAAGCACGTATCATAAATATGAAAGAAGTATTTGGATATGCTTTGGATACCCCTCAATGGTTGACTGCTTATCGATCACATAGCCTAAATATACTATTGGTAGATGATATCTATACAACAGGAAGTACTATTAATAATTGCGCAAAAGCATTAATGGAAGCCGGACACCTTCATGGTATCAATATTCAGGTATTTAGCTTAACATGGGCTCGTTCCTAAAAAGCGAATACAATATCATATTCATTTGGCTAACTTTCGTCTATTTAGTAAAAGATTTAAAAGAATCTATGAAATAAATCGTTATTTTAAGCTTTATTATTAATAAATAAGGACCTATTGTACGATATAATATAAATAAGAGCATAAATGATAAGATGTATTGTAATGATTAGGAGGCGGTACGGGATGAACTTAGCTAATTGTCCCCGTTGTGGTAAATTACATGTTATGAATCTCAGAGGAATCTGTGGTAATTGTATAAAAGAAATTGAATTCCAATATGAAGATTGTATCAAGTACTTACGTGAACATAAAGGAACAACAATTACAGAATTATCCGAAGCAGTGGAAGTACCTGTGAAGCAAATCACACAGTTTATCAGAGAAGGACGCATTTCAATCGCTAATGCACCTAATATGTCTTATGCTTGTGAAGTGTGTGGTAATCCTATTCGAGATAGTAATATGTGCGATTCTTGCCGGGCTCGTCTTAATAAAGACATTCAACATGCTTATGAAGATGATCAATCAGCCAAAAAAGAAGAAGCACAAAAAACCCAAGGGACCTATCGGGCAGTCGACAAATTCCGAAATATGTAAGAGGTTTACCATATACAAGTCAAATAACGACAATATTTGGTGCTATATGAGTGGTTTCAATTGCGTACGTATGCAGGATTAGGACTTAAGCAATGACAAATGTCGTTTTATAATTAACCACTTTATAACTATAAAAATTATCTCGAAAATGTCCGATAATCTTAGTAAATACTAAATCGGTTGTCTATATGATATCAGGAAAACAACCTTTTGCTTATCACCCAAGCTTCCTGATATCAAAAAAGAACGTCCTATACTGAATAGGAAGTTCTTCTCAACTAAAATTACTAAGGAGCGTGTCAACCATGAAAATTAACGAAACTAACCGCGTAAGCGCAATTAACCCATACCAAAGAGCATCAGAGGCAAAAGCAGTAACTAATGATAAAAAAGCAAATCGTAAAGATGAAGTGTCAATTTCGCCGGAGGCAATGGAAATGTTACAAGCAAATAGCACTCAAGCTTCTGCTAATGCAGAACGTGCTCAAAAAATTCAAAGTTTGAAAGAACAAGTATCTTCTGGTACGTACAATGTGGATGCAGGCGCGCTTGCAGATAAGCTGTTGCCTTTCCTAAAAGGAACGGGGAATTAATCAATGAGTAGTGAGACTTTGCAGCAACTGGTGGCAAAGCTCGATCAAATGAATGATTGTCATATCCAAATGATCGAGCTCGGTGAGCGCAAAAAGCAAGCTGTTATCAAAAATGAAGTAGAATCTATGATTGCTATTATGAATCAAGAATCTAAATTAGCTAAATTTATTGACCGTGAAGAACAAGAGCGTGAAGAGATCGTACATGCCTTTTTGTTGGAACGTGGTATCAAGTCCAAACTACGTTTAAACCTTACGGAACTAGCGCGTCTTGTATTTGATCCGGAAGAAAAACAACTCCTTCTTGAAGCTCGTTCTCGATTGTCCGCCACCCTGCAAACTCTTCAACAACTCAATGAACTCAACAAGCAACTGATTCAACAAGCTTTGGATTATGTGGACTTCTCATTGGAAATGTTGGCACTTGTACCGGAACAAGATTTAACTTATCAACATCCGGCCGATAAAGCTTATGGAGCTACGCGTTCTGGATTATTCGATACGCGTGGATAAGATTAGGAGGAAAACATGACATCTACATTTCATTCAATAGAAACGTCCAAACGGAGTTTGGTGACAACAACAGCTTCGCTGAGTACAGTTTCTCATAATATTGCTAATGCCGATAGTGCTGGTTATTCACGTCAAGTCGTACACACAAGTGCTACCAATCCTTTAGAAGCAGTCGCTTTCAAAAATTCTACTTCTGCCGGACAAATTGGTACCGGGGTCGAAGCAACTTCTGTACAACGTGTACGTTCATTATTTTTAGATACACAATTTCAAGGTGAAAATTCTTCATTAGGTAGTTGGGATATTCGTTCAGATACATTGAACAAATTAGAAACGATTGTAAATGAACCATCAGATACAGGTTTGCAAAAAGTAATCAATAATTTCTGGAGTTCTTGGTCTGACCTCAGCAATAATCCACAAAGCACAACAAACCAAAAGATTTTGAAAGAAAACACACTAGCTCTTACAGATGCTATGAATCAAATGAGTAAGCAGTTAGATGCACTCAGCAACAACTTAACTTCAAGTGTAAGTTTAGATGCGACTACAATCAATTCTCTACTATCTACAGTAGGGAGTCTGAATAAAAGCATTATGTCAGTGGAATCTCAGGGCAATGATGCCAATGACTTACGGGATAGCCGTGACTATGCTATAGATCAATTATCCAAATACGGAAATGTACAAGTTACGCAATTATCAGATGGATACCAAGTTAACTTTGGTGGACAGAATGCGGTAACAGGTACAACTGTGACTCAAGTGACAGCTGCTTCTTTGCAAGCTGCTTATGAAGGTGGAACACTTTCAAGTGGTGAAGTACATGGATATCTTCTTTCTAGAGATACGTATGTAGCTGATTACAAAACTCAATTGGATCAACTAGCTAACACGTTAGCAAATGGTGATCTCACGGTAAAATTACCTTCAGGATCTGTGATTCCAGAAGGAACTGTTCTTAATGGAGTGACTTATTCTACTGCGGCTGGTAATCGTACTCTAACATCTGACCTCACAGTTACCGTTAAAGGTATTAATGGGCTTCATCAATTAGGATACAACAGTTCAGGTAAACCTGGTGGAGACTTCTTCGGTACAACTGATGGAAGTGGTACAGTAACTGCTGGAAATATTACGATGAACAAAACATTGCAAGATGATGCAAGTCAAATTGCTTTCTCTTTACGTACAACAGGAACAGGTACTAATGAAAAAGTGGTTACAGGTAATGGTGGTCTTGCATTATTAATGACTGAACTTCAAAACACTAAAATGGATTTTGGTGGCACTACACCTACAACAGTTCAAGATTATTTTAACGGTATTGTAGGTCAAATGGGTGTAGATTCTCAAGAAGCTACACGACAAGCAGCTAATGCCAAAACATTAACGGATCAAGTAGATGCAAGCCGAAAATCTGTTAGTGGTGTATCACTAGATGAAGAAATGACAGATTTAATTAAATTCCAACATGCCTATAGTGCTGCTTCCCGTTTTATGACTACTTTTGATCAATTGTTAGATAAATTGATTAACAGTACAGGTAGAGTCGGACTTTAATAATTAAGGAGTAGAGAATCTATGGGAATGCGTATAACATCAAACATGATGTCTTCACAGACAGTACGGAATTTGAATAATAATCTTTTGAATATGGATAAGCTTAGTAATGAGTCTTCTACAGGACGCAAAATTAATAAAGCTTCCGATGACCCTGTAGGTACAACCTATTCTCTTCGTTACCGTGCAGAATTATCGGCTAATGCCCAATATACAAGTAATACTGATGAAGCTAAAAGCTGGCTAGATTATTCAGATACTGTAATGGGTCAAGCAGGCGATGTGATGACTCGTATTAAAGAGTTAACTATTCAAGCTGGAACAGGAACAACAGATAGTAGTGGACTAACAGCTGTTAAAGATGAATTAGAGCAACTTAAAGGTCAACTAGCTAATATTGGTAATAGTCAGCTTACAGGGAAATATATTTTTAATGGACAACAACTGGGCGAAGAACCTTATGCATTATCGGATACAGTTACAAGTCTAACTGATGTAGTAACAGATACAGGTCAGGTGACTTACGGAGTGAGTGAGAATGTTTCACTAGGGGTAAGTACTTCTGGAAACGACTTTTTTGGTTCTAAAGCAGATAAAGACAATATTTTTGCTACGATTGATCGCTTAACAGCTGCAATGGATGCTAATGATCATGCAGCGATTAGTGCAGAGCTACCAAACATTGAATCTAGAGCAACAAAAATGTCAGCTCTTCGTTCAGAAGTAGGTGCCAAAACTAACCGTATAGAATTAATTCAAAGTCGACTTGAAGATCGCGATCTTAATGTAACTACATTGCAATCCAAAGTTGAAGATGCTGATGTAGCTGAAACGTTGATCAAAGCAACAGCTGCGCAAACAGTGTATCAAGCAGCACTTAAAACTTCAGCTTCAGCGTTACAACTATCTTTAGTTAATTTTATGGGCTAAACTTATATATAATTCAAAAGGCTATGGACCATCCTGTCCGTAGCCTTTTTCTCAAAAAAAAGGAGGAATAGACTTACATGTCAGATTCACAGACTGCTACTAACCAACCTACTACTGAAAAAGAAGGAGTATATACTTTTTCTAAAGGAATTCCTGGCTTTCACGAAATTACAGAATATATGGTTGTTCAACAAATCACACCGTTTAGCTTATTGCAATCTGCTTTATATCCAGAGACGAGTTTTATTATGATTGATCCATTTGTATATTATCCTGATTACGAATTTGAATTGCCGCAAGAAGTTTTGGATGAACTAGATATCACTAAAGAAGAACATGTTGTCATCCGTAATATCGTTTCATGGAATAAAAAAGCAGAGCATCGTACGGTTAATTTAGTAGCACCTATCATTTTTAATATTGATAATCATCAAGCCAAACAAATTATTTTACAAAACACGCAATATACGATTAGACATCCATTGCAACCAAATGTAGCAAAAGGGGGCGAATCCTAATGCTAGTATTATCACGTAAAAAAGGTGAATCTATTATTATTGATGACCAAATCGAAGTGACTATTCTATCTATTGATGGAGACACGATTAAGTTAGGTATAGCCGCTCCCAAAAATATTGATATTCATCGTAAAGAAATTTACGAAGCAATCCAGTTAAGCAACCAAAGTGCAGCAGTAGGATCTGAATTTTTGAAAGATTGGTTAAGTGAAGAAACTACAGAAAAGAAATAATAATATTATTTTTAAAAAAATTAAATATAACTCTAAAATCTATAAAAAAATAAAATCAAATACCGATATAAATATTAGAGCGAAAGAAGTACTTAAGGAGCGTACGGCCTTAAGCTTACTCGCCAAACTAAACCACATGGATGTGGGATAACCGAATTCAAGGAGGAAGTAACAATG
>NZ_JBHUGF010000011.1:700710-703017 GCF_042681745.1 Paenibacillus nicotianae
GTCCAATATCAATGCTGAGTTGAAACAATTGGGAACTCAAATTGATAGCATTATGAGTAACACAACTTTCAATGGTATCAAAATTACATCTGATGTTACTGTTCAAGCAGATGATAAAGCGTTCAAAATTACTGTTTCTGGTGTTAAAACAAGTGGATTCAAAGGTTTGAATGCGAGTAGTACACTTTCTTCTATTAGCACAGCAATCGAAAAAGTAGCAACACAACGTGCGAACTTGGGTGCTGTACAAAACCGTTTGGAATACACTTCTAACAACTTGGGAACAACAGTAGAAAACTTAACTGCATCTGAATCACGTATCCGTGATACAGATATGGCTAAGGAAATGGTAGCATTGTCTAAAAACAACATTTTGGTACAGGCTTCTCAATCGATGTTGTCACAAGCGAACTCTTCACCACAGGGCGTATTGTCCTTGCTTCGTTAAGATTAGCTGTTGGTTTAAAGACCTTGCTCTGGCAAGGTCTTTTTTCTATGTTTTGAAGTCTATAAATAGAAGTTGGATAAAATATAATTTGTGAATAATCAAAATGCTATAAACAAGTGAGTGTAAGAAGTCGATATAAAGAATAGAGCGAAAGAAGTACTTGAGGAGCGTACGGCCTTAAGCTTACTCGCCAAACTAAACCACATGGATGTGGGATAACCGAATTCAAGGAGGAAGTAACAATGATTATCAATCATAATATTCCAGCTTTAAACACACAACGTAACATGGGTATGAACAGCGTGGCAGCAAGCAAAAACATGGAGAAACTATCTTCAGGACTACGGATCAACCGTGCGGCTGATGATGCAGCAGGACTATCCATCTCTGAAAAAATGCGTGGACAGATTCGTGGACTTGAGCAAGCACAACGTAACGTACAAGATGGTATCTCTTTTGCGCAAACAGCTGAGGGTGCAATGAACGAAGTGAGTTCAATGCTTGGACGTATGAAAGAACTGAATGTTCAGAAAGCTAACGGAACATACAGTACTGGTGATAAGTCCAATATCAACGCTGAGTTGAAACAATTGGGAACTCAAATTGATAGCATTATGAGTAACACAACTTTCAATGGTATTAAAATTACAAGTAATGTTAAAGTTCAAGCAGATGATAAAGCATTCCAAATTACTATTTCTGGTGTTAACACAACTGGATTTAAAGGTCTGTCTGCAGGTACTTCACTTACTTCTATCAGTTCAGCAATCGAAAAAGTAGCAACACAACGTGCGAATTTGGGTGCTGTACAAAACCGTTTGGAATACACTTCTAACAACTTGGGAACAACAGTAGAAAACTTAACTGCATCTGAATCACGTATTCGTGATACAGATATGGCTAAGGAAATGGTAGCATTGTCCAAAAACAACATTTTGGTACAGGCTTCTCAATCGATGTTGTCACAAGCAAACTCTTCACCACAGGGCGTATTGTCCTTGCTTCGTTAATCGTAAACATTGGTTTCAAAGGCTCTGCTTTTCGCAGAGTCTTTTTTTATTGCCATTAAGTAAGCTCAGATACATATCAGATAAATTAAATAAATATAAAAGAGGATATGCTATACACAATGTTAAAATAGATGTCGATATAGATAGTAGAGCGAAAGAAGTACTTGAGGAGCGTACGGCCTTGAGCTTAATAGCCAAATTAAACCACATGGATGTGGGATAACCGAATTCAAGGAGGAAATAACAATGATTATCAATCACAATATTCCAGCTTTAAACACACAACGCAACATGGGTATGAACAGCGTGGCAGCAAGCAAAAACATGGAGAAACTATCTTCAGGACTACGGATCAACCGTGCGGCTGATGATGCAGCAGGACTATCCATCTCTGAAAAAATGCGTGGACAGATTCGTGGACTTGAGCAAGCACAACGTAACGTACAAGATGGTATCTCTTTTGCGCAAACAGCTGAGGGTGCAATGAACGAAGTGAGTTCAATGCTTGGACGTATGAAAGAACTGAATGTTCAGAAAGCTAACGGAACATACAGCTCTGGCGATAAAGCAAACATCAACGCTGAGTTGAATCAATTGGGTAAACAAATTGATAGCATCATGAGTAACACAACTTTTAACGGTATCCATATTACTAGCAATGTTAAAGTTCAAGCAGATGATAAAGCATTCCAAATCACTGTTTCTGGTGTTAGTAGAACTGGTTTCTCTAGTCTAGGTTCAAGTACTGCACTTTCAGATGTAAGTAAAGCAATCGAAAAAGTAGCAACACAACGTGCGAACTTGGGTGCTGTACAAAACCGTTTGGAATACACTTCTAACAACTTGGGA
>NZ_JBHUGF010000011.1:703317-805151 GCF_042681745.1 Paenibacillus nicotianae
CAATAATGATTATCAATCACAATATTCCAGCTTTAAATACACAACGTAACATGGGTATGAACAGCGTGGCAGCAAGCAAAAACATGGAAAAACTATCTTCAGGACTACGGATCAACCGTGCGGCTGATGATGCAGCAGGACTATCCATCTCTGAAAAAATGCGTGGACAGATTCGTGGACTTGAGCAAGCACAACGTAACGTACAAGATGGTATCTCTTATGCTCAAACGGCTGAGGGTGCAATGAACGAAGTGAGTTCAATGCTTGGACGTATGAAAGAACTGAATGTTCAGAAAGAAAACGGAACATACAGCTCTGGCGATAAATCCAATATCAACGCTGAGTTGAATCAATTGGGTAAACAAGTAGATAGTATTCTTAGTAATACTACATTTAACGGAATTAGTATTGTTGGTAGCGGCGTTAAGATCCAAGCGGATGATAAAGCTTTCAGTATTACTGTTTCTGGTATCAAAACGAGTGGTTTTAAAGGTTTGTCTGCGGGTACTAAATTATCTGCAATCAGTACAGCAATTGAAAAAGTAGCAACACAACGTGCGAACTTGGGTGCTGTGCAAAACCGTTTGGAATACACTTCTAATAACTTAGGAACAACAGTAGAAAACTTAACAGCATCTGAATCACGTATCCGTGATACAGATATGGCTAAGGAAATGGTAGCATTGTCCAAAAACAATATTTTGGTACAGGCTTCTCAATCGATGTTGTCCCAAGCAAACTCTTCACCACAGGGCGTATTGTCCTTACTGCGTTAATACGAAAAACAAGTACTCAAGACTCTGCCTTTGGCAGGGTCTTTTTACTTATTTATGTGATATACCTTAAACAATTGCTTGTAAAGACCGATATAGATAGTAACAGACTAAACAGACCACGAATAGAATAAATGACAACTTACACATAATCATATTGAATAAGGAGGTTCTGCATGGATCCAATTACATCTTCAGGAAATATGGGAAGTACTATACCAACTCAGCCTACCATAGTTAAAAAAGAAGTAAGTAATGAGCCTAAACCTAATGTGGCGATTGAACAAGCTATTATAGCTGCTTCTCAACCTACACAAGCGACCAAATTACAAAATCAGGAACAAGCTATCAAAGATTTGCAAAAAACAATTGATGCTATTCAAGGCCCACAAAAAGCATTTGAAATCTCAGTACATCAAGAAACACATGCGATTATGATCAAAGTGAAAAATAAAGAAACAGGCGATCTGATCCGGGAAGTTCCTTCCGAAAAAGTATTGGATGCTTTAGCAAAATTAATGGAAGTTACAGGGCTTATTGTCGATAAAAAGGTGTAGGAGGAAAACGATATGGTTACAAGAATTACTGGTTTGGCCAGCGGAATGGATATTGATGCAACAGTTAAAAAGTTAATGACAGCCGAAAAAGCTCCTCTTACTAAATTAACTCAACAAAAGCAATTGGTTGAATGGAAGCGCGAAGGCTATCGTGATGTTAGTACTAAACTTGTTTCTTTTTTAAATGATAAATTAAGTAATTTGAGTCTGAGTAGTTCTATTAATGCTCAGAAAGCAACAATCACAGGGAACACAACGGCTGTTTCTGCTACAGCGACTGGTGCTGCTAGTGGGGGGGTATTAAATGTATCTGTACAAGGATTAGCTACTGCTACCAATGTGAAATCAACTACTGGAGCAGGCGCTCATGCAAGTACAGATGCTTTATCCACAGTCTATAGTGGAAGTGAAACTTCGATTACGCTAAATGGTACTTCGATTTCATTTAGTCCTTCAGATTCTATTGATTCATTTATGCAAAAAATAAACTCTAACAAAGACGCTGGAGTAACAGCAGTATTCGATCCTTCAAGTGGCAAAATGTCACTGACGAATAAATCTACTGGTAATACTGATCTTAACTTTAGCGGTGGTGCACTAGCGGCATTTGGATTAGATAGTACAGCTACAGTAGCTCAAGGTGCAGATGCACAACTAACTGTAAATGGGTTGTCTGTTACACAGAAATCAAACACTTTCTCAATGAATGGTGTCACAATGACATTAAATTCAACAACACCTGCCGGACAATCTACACAAATTAGTGTCTCAGCAGATACAGATAAGCTAGTAGCAACTGTGCAATCTTTTGTAGATGCATATAATGATGTTTTATCTACTTTGAACACTAAGGTAGGCGAAGAGCGTTATCCAAAGTATGCTCCATTAACAGATGATCAGAAAAAAGATTTGAGTGATGACGAACAGACTCTTTGGAATAAAAAAGCAAAAAGCGGTATGCTTAAAAACGATGATATGTTGCAAAACACTATTTCTAGTATGCGTTCTGCAATGATTCAAGGTGTTACTTTGAGTGATGGTAATAAAGTAAGCTTTGCTCAACTAGGTATTACAACAGGAACATATGAAACACGTGGTAAACTTACACTAGATACAGATAAGTTGAAAACTGCTTTAGAAAAAGACCCTAATATTATAAATAACTTTTTTGGTTCACAAGATAGCAATGCTCTTAATACCAATAAATATACAGATCAAGATGGTATCTTGGCTAGAATGAAAAAAGTAGCTAAATCTTCTTTAGAAAGCTTGGCTAGTACTGCAGGTACATCTAAAGTAAGTAGTGATGCTAACTCTACTTTTCTCGTTAATAGTTTAATGGGAACACAGTTAACTGGTATGGACAGACGTATCTCTGATTGGAACAGTCGTCTAAATACGATTGAAACTAATTATTACAAGAAATTTACTGCAATGGAAACTGCTATCAGTAAATACAATAGTCAGTCGACAAGTCTTTCGAGTCTTTAACTAAGGAGGTGATAGAGTGATTAAATCACCCTATCAAAAATATCAACAAGCTCAGGCACAGACGGCTTCAAAACCTAAACTTCTCATTATGTTATATGATGGTGCAATTCGATTCGTTAAAGCTGGTGTTGAAGGAATTAATGAGAGAAATTATGAAAAAGCAAATAATAATTTGTGCAAAGCACAAGCTATTGTACATGAATTAATATCATCATTAAACTTTGATTTTGCAATTGCTAATGAATTAATCGTCATTTATGAATATATGCTTCACTGTCTGATTGAGGCAAATGTGAAGAAAAATGTTGATCTTGCAGAGGAAGTATTGACTCACCTTTCAGATTTACGTGAAACATGGTTAGAAGCAAGTAGACTTCCAGAAGCTGCAAATGGTGTGTGATAATGAATAGTGTACAGAATCTGAAAGAGAGTTTAAATCAGCTGGATCAATTAACACAAGATATAATTAGTCGTCTTCAATTTATTACTGAAGAAGAAATATTAGATTTTGTAGATAAGCGTGAAGCTATCGTAGAACAACTACAAAGTTATCGCGATGTTGTTACAGATCAAGATAGAGTAGACATCCAGAAGATTTTAGACTGTGATTCGTTGATTATGAACAAATTGAATTCTTTTAAAGATCAAGCTGGTAATTGGTTGGAAAAGCAAGGAAGTATTCGTAACCAGCATACTGCTTATCATCAAAGTTATGTGACAGATAGTTTTTTTATCGATCATCTTAAATAAATGTCATAAAAATCCACCTTTGTCTATGCTGACAAGGTGGATTTTTGTATGTAAATGTTCACTTCAATCTCTGTAATTCCGATATACTACATATAGAAAGTAAATACACAAGCGAATGGTGGTATGATAGTGTCTAATTTGGAACTGAATATGGAAGTGCTACATCAACGTTTTAAACACGTAGCTCAAAAGATGCTTGTGATTGAATCGGAAGATATAACAGATAAACATTTTGTTCAAGAACCTTGGGATAAAGATGAGAATTGGTTAGAAGCTGTAAAAGGTTCTGTTGGAGATTTGAATATTATTTTTGTCTATGGCTTTGGACAGGGATTAGGGATAGCAGATCTGTTGGAAATGTATCCTAATCGTTGGTTGTTTGTATATGAACCGGATGAACAAGCCTTCTTAAATACGATGAGCAACTATGACTTTCGAGATTTATTAAGTCATCCTAATTTACAATGGGTTTCTGTTGGAGAAACACAGTTAAATATGTTGTTTTATTTAGTCTGTAGCTATATGAATCAGGAAATGGCGTTTGTTGCTTTGCGACATTATTTAGATAACGATATGGATATACTACGTGAAGTTAAAGAAGAATTTAAAGAATACAATATTACGTTTAATTCCAATAAACAAACACAACAATTTTTCCAAGAAGATTGGCTTCGTAACGGTTTATATCAAATGGCAAGTATGTTTTCTACACCTTCAATCGAAGAATTGCAAGAACAAGTTAAAGGCACTACAGCAGTTATTATCTCATCCGGGCCATCTTTGCAAAAAGATATAGAGTGGGTTCAGCGCTTGAAGCCACATGCACTAATTATTGCAGCTGGATCAAGTATCCAAGCTTTGGTTAAAAATGGTATAAGACCTCATTTAACAGTCGTGATGGATGGCGGTGTTATCAATAATAAAGTTTTTGAAGATCCTAGAACTTTAGAATCTCCATTGTTGCACACTTCATCTGCTTATTATGAAATATCTGCACGCAAACCAAATCATTTAATTCATAGCATTATGAAAAATGATGTGGCTTCTCAATACTTTATGGGATTGCCTGAAGAAGAAGTTATTATTTCTTCTACCCCGACCGTAGCTGGTACTGCAATGCAAGCAGCTATACGTTTAGGCGCAAAGCGTATTATTATGATGGGGCAAGATTTATCTTTTCCTGGAAACAAATATTATGCTGATGGTGTCAGTCATATGAATAATGAAAAGATACAATCTGATGTAGACACAGCAAAAACCGAGGTTCTTAATGTAAATGGTACGTATAATACAACCAACCAAAGTTTTATGTTTATGAAAGATTCTTTAGAAGATTTGGTTACAGCTTTTGCTGATGTTGAATTTATTAATTCGACGCGAAATGGTGCATCTATTGAAGGAACGGTCTGGATGCCTATTGAAGAAGTGTATGACTTGATTAAAAACGAGCAAATAGATCAGGAATGTATTATTAAAATGAGTGATAAAGCTAATTATGTAATAGATAAACAAAAAGTCACAAATGTAACTAATAAAATTAAAGCTACTACAGACGATATGATGATGATGAAAAATGAAATTAAAGATATTCAAAAATTGCTAAGTAAAGTTCAAGAGCTTAGTCGTACTAAACCTGTTAAAGGTCAAAGAACGATGGAAAGTATAGAAATTGCTTGGGGTAAGCTGGTTCATCGCGAATGGTTTGATCCTATTTTAGAAACAGTATTGCCTACTTCTATAAAAGTATTTGATCAACAATTGCCTATTATTGTTAATGAAAAGAATTTGGTTTTGAAATCGGATCTTATTTATAAACATTTAGGAAAAGTACTGAAAGATATTATTGAGAAGATTCCAAGTCTTATCGAACTATTTACAGAATCTATTCGTCGTATTGATGAAATTAATGGACAAAGGATCGGTGCAAATGGAAAAACGGATGTATCATAATAAAAAGATTTTGGTGACAGGTGGTACTGGAACGATTGGAATTACCTTAATTAAAAAGCTATTAGAAGAAGATCCGCAAGTGATTCGGATTTTTAGTCGAGATGAATATAAGCAATATGAAATGAGTATAGCTTTACAAGAACACGCGTCTAAACTGCGTTTTTTGATCGGAGATGTTCGTGATCAACAGCGGTTAGTACGTGCTATGGAAGATATTGATTATGTATTTCATTTAGCAGCTATGAAACATGTTCCTTTCTGTGAATATAATCCATTTGAAGCTGTTCAGACAAATGTGATTGGTACACAAAATATTATCCAAGCCGCAGTAGCAAATGGTGTACAAAAAGTATTATTTACAAGTACAGATAAAGCTATCTCTCCTACAAACACGTATGGAGCGACCAAACTTACAGCAGAACGTTTAATTTCAGCAGCGGAATATCAAAAGGGTCCTAAATCAACAGTATTTTCATCTGTTCGTTTTGGTAATGTAATGGGTTCTCGTGGATCGGTTATTCCATTGTTCAAGCAACAAATCTTAGATAAACAAAAAATTACGATTACAGATCCAGATATGCTTCGGTATATGATGACACCTACTCAAGCAATTGAATTGATTATGAAAGCTAATGAAATTGCTGAAGGTGGCGAAGTATTTGTTTTGAAAATGCCTACTATTCGAATCGGAGATTTAGCAGAAGTATTAGTAGAAACGGTATCTCAAAAATATAATGTACAAGAAAGTGTTGAAATACAATCAATAGGACTTCGTCCAGGAGAAAAACGTTTTGAAGAGTTAATGACTATGGATGAGCATTTGATTGCTAGTGAAACAGAAGAAATGTTTATTATTCCGGCTGGATTTAATACGAAACCGGCTACCTTAAAAAATGAGATCACTAGCCTTGATATGACACCTATTAATAAGGAAACAATTAAAGAATGGATACTGAAAGAAGAATTAGTATAACTTGTTCTATACAATATTTTATATATAAAGGAGGAGAATTATAAATAAAGTTGTTCTATTTTAATATTTTGATTTGAGTAACACCTATTTTGATTTCAACGTAGAAAGGAACCCATTATATGAAAAATATTATTATTATCCAAGCCAGAATGGGGTCTTCACGTCTTCCAGGAAAAATATTGTTACCTTTAGGAAAAAGTACAGTTTTAGAATATGTAGTATCAAGATGTCAAAAGATTAGTGATGTCCAACATGTAATTGTTGCTACATCAACATTACAGCAGGATGATCAAATTGAAGCATGGTGTCAAGAAAAACATGTGGACTGTTATCGAGGATCAGAAACAGATGTACTATCTCGGTATTATGAATGCGCTATTCAGTATCAACCTGATTATGTTATTAGAGTCACATCAGATTGTCCTTTTGTAGATTTTGAAACGGCCGCACTCGCTATTGATGCTATGAAGAAAGAACCTTCAGACATCCTTATTAATCGACAACAATCTGAGGCGACTCGTGGATTGATTGTTGAAATGATTAGCTTTAAAGCATTGGAGAAAATTTATCATATTTCTACTGAACAGAGACATCGAGAACATGTCACTTATTATGCTTATGAGTATGCTGAAGAATTTAAACAAACTATTTTAGATTTACCTTCATTTATGTTACATCCAGAATTACGATTAACTGTAGATACAGAAGAAGATTATAACTTATGCACAACACTAACCGATCATTTTGGAGATCGTACAGATATTTCTTCGTCAGAATATATTCACTATTTATTACAGCATCCTGAGATTGCTAAGCTGAATGCACATATTGAACAAAAGCCGGTAATATAAAATGAAAAAGACAGTAATGATACGCGCGGATGCTTCTGAAATAATTGGCTCTGGTCATATTATGAGATGTCTTGTTTTGGCAGATGAATTACAGAATCATGGAGTAGAAGTTATTTTTATATGCAGAACTTTACAAGGTGATTTATCAGAATATATTACAAAACGTGGGTTTCGAGTTTTGAGCATATCAACGCAAGAGCATCTATCAATAAGTAATCAAGATATAGAGATTGATTTTATTATTGATCAAATTCAGAACTTACATCTTGATCCATCTTGGCTAATTGTAGATCATTACGAAATCGATGAATCATGGGAATTAGCATTAAGAAAATATGTTAAACGCATTCTAGTTATTGATGATCTTGCTAATCGCAAACATAATGCTGATATTTTGATGGACCAGAATTTGATTGAAAATGGTGAAGCTCGCTATCACAACCTTGTTCCTAGCACATGTGAATTGTATGTAGGACCTCAATACTTATTGTTGAGATCTTCGTTTTATAAACAACGAAAAGTAGTAAAAAAACGATCGGGAAAAGTAAAAGAAGTATTGTTATTTTTCGGCGGAAGTGATCCAACCAACGAAACGCAAAAAATTATGGATTCTATTCAAAATGATATCTTTTCTAATCTGCATTTTAATCTTATTATAGGAAATTCTTATGCTTATCAAACAAGCATAGTACAACAATGTGCTACTTTAGCACATGTTCAGTTATATATTCAAACAGAAAACATGGCTGAGATTATTGCTACATCTGATTTTTGCATAGGTGCAGGAGGAAGTGCAATGTGGGAACGTTGTTTTTTAGGATTGCCTTCTGCTGTAACCATAGTAGCTAACAATCAATATCCGTCTGTTTCTATGGCAGAACGTCTAGGTATAATATGGAATTTGGGAAATCATGAGCAAATAAATTCTTCTCATTATACCGATATCTTATTGAGAGCAATGTCTTCACCACTAGATCTTATAAATATGAGTAAGCATGCCTTAGAAGTATTAGAAAATGAAACATCATCAGAACAAAATATTATAACTAGTATTATACTGAAAAAAATGGATCAAATTTGATTAGACTGTAAAGTAATTCTAGATAGGATTCATCAATGAATAGGAGGAATAAATTATATATGGAATTTCAGATAGGATCGCATTGGATTGGTAAAAATCATAAACCTTTTATTATTGCTGAGATGTCAGGCAATCATAATCAATCCCTAGAACGTGCTTTAAGTATTGTAGAAGCTGCTGCAAAAGCAGGAGCTGATGCGTTGAAGCTACAGACATATACAGCAGATACCATGACATTGGATATTCATGATGCTGAATTTTTTATAGAGGATGAGAACAGTCTTTGGAAAGGAAATTCATTATATAAATTGTATCAAGAAGCCTATACACCTTGGGAATGGCACAAACCTATTTTTGATCGTTGTGCTGAATTGGGTATGCTAGCTTTTAGTACGCCATTTGATGAAAGTGCAGTTGATTTTTTGGAGTCTTTAAATGTACCTGCTTATAAGATTGCTTCTTTTGAGAATACTGATATTCAATTAATTCGCAAAGTAGCTGCTACAGGTAAGCCTATGATTATTTCAACAGGAATGGCATCTATTGCTGAAATTGATGAATCAGTGCGGGAAGCTAGATTAGCTGGTTGTAAAAATCTAGTCTTACTGAAATGTACAAGTACGTATCCTGCCACTCCTTCAAATACAAATATAGTAACTTTACCTCATATGGAACAGCTCTTTAATTGTTTAGTAGGTATGTCTGATCATACGATGGGTGTAGGTGTATCAGTTGCAAGTATAGCTTTAGGAGCAACAGTGATTGAAAAGCACTTTACATTACGTCGTGCAGATGGTGGTGTAGATTCTGCATTTTCATTAGAACCAGAAGAATTACAATCTCTAGTGATTGAAACAGAACGAGCATGGCAATCGCTTGGACAAATTACGTATGGAGCGACTGAACGTGAACAGCCATCACTTAAATTACGTCGTTCATTATACATTTCTCAAGATTTGCATGCTGGCGATATATTAACAAAAGATAATGTAAAAGCGATTCGTCCAGGTTTGGGACTTCCGACAAAATATATGGATCATTTATTAGGACGTACTGTTGCAAAAGATGTAGCTAAAGGAACACCACTGACTTGGGAGGTTTTTTAAATGTTGAATAAGAATATTTTATTAACTGGTGGTGCTGGATTTATAGGGCGCTGGGTAGCTAAAAAGTTGTTAGATGATGGATACCAATTATGGATTTTAGATGACTTATCTAATGGACAAGAATCTAATTTGAGTGAATTTCGAGATCACCCTAATTTAAAAGCATTTATTAAAGGTACTATTTTAGATGAAGCATTACTTAATGAGTTGTTTGAACAAAATCGTTTTGCTGTTTGTTATCATCTAGGAGCTTCTATTAATGTACAGGATTCTATTGATGATCCTCGTACTACTTTTAACAATGATACCATTGGAACGTTTTATATTTTAGAACAATGTCGTAAATACAATACAAAAGTCGTATTTATGAGCACTTGTATGGTGTATGATCGTTGCAGTGATATTAAGGGAATCGACGAACTTCATCCTACGAAGCCAGCTTCTCCCTATGCGGGTGCTAAAGTAGCTGCTGAGAATATGGTTCTTTCTTATTATTACGCTTATAAACTACCTACGGTGGTGATTCGTCCATTTAATACGTATGGTCCTTTTCAGAAAACAGGTGGTGAGGGCGGCGTAGTAGCCATTTTCCTTAAAAATGATTTGGATGGAAAAGATCTGAATATTTACGGTGATGGAACTCAGACTCGTGATCTTCTTTATGTTGAAGACTGTGCACGTTTTGTAGTAGTCGCAGGTTTTAATAGTAAAGTAGATGGAGAAATTGTGAATGCTGGCTTAGGTCGTGACATTACAGTCAATGATCTAGCTTTAACAATCACAGGTGATTCCTCAAGAATTAAACATGTTGAACATATTCATCCGCAAAGTGAAATTCCTAAACTGCTTTGTAATTCAACTAAAGCAGGAGAATTAATGGAATGGAAAGCAGAAGTGTCTTTAGAAGAAGGAATCGCTCGTACAAGAGAATGGATTAAGCAAGGCGGTTTGAATTAAACATCATCTGATCCACACTGAGGGGAGTTATGACTGGATGACATCAAATAATGATATACAACATGCTACAAGAACAACAATGCTACCTTATGGGCAACAATGGTTAGATGATGAAGATATTGCAGCTGTTGTTAAAGTATTAAAAGGTGATTTTATAACACAAGGCCCCGCTATCCAAGAGTTTGAGAACAAAATAGCAACGTATGTAGGAGCTAAATATAGTGTTGCCTTTACCAATGGTACGGCTGCTCTTCATGCAGCTTGTTTTGCTGCTGGTATTGGGCAAGGCGATGAAGTTATTACAACGCCTATTACTTTTTTGGCAAGTAGTAATTGTGTTCTCTATCAAGATGCTACTCCTGTTTTTGTAGATATTGATGCTAACACATATAATATTGATCCTAGCCAAATAGAAGAAAAGATTAACGCTGATACAAGAGCTATTATTGCTGTAGATTTTACAGGTCAACCTGTAGAAATTGAACGGATTGCAAAAATAGCAAAACAGCATAATTTGGTACTTATTCAAGATGCTGCTCATTCATTAGGAGCTGATTATGCTGGTCGTAAGATTGGTGCATGGGCTGATATGACAATGTTCAGCTTTCATCCAGTGAAGCATGTAACTACAGGAGAAGGTGGAGTGATTGTTACAGATAATGAACAATATTATCGTAAACTCATTCAATTTCGTAGTCATGGAATGACTAAAGATCCTAACGAGTTACTGAAAGATGAGGGACCCTGGTATTATGAGATGCAATCCCTTGGTTATAACTATAGAATGACAGATATGCAAGCTGCTCTTGGAGCTTCTCAAATGGATAAGCTTGATAGCTTTGTTAATAGACGCAGAGAAATTGTCGGGAAATATAATCAAGCATTTGCAGATCTACCGGGCTTAGTACTTCCGTATCAACATCCAGATGCGCATTCTAGTTGGCACCTCTACGTTACGCGGTGGCTTCCAGAATATTTTGATGGAACACGTAAAGAAATTTTCGAAGAGTTAAGAGATTTAAATATCGGTGTTCATGTTCACTATATTCCTGTCTACTTGCAACCTTATTATCAAGAGCTAGGATATGCCAAAGGATTATGTCCAATAGCAGAACAGTATTATAGTTCCGCTATTACATTACCTGTATTTCCAAAAATGACAGATGAAGATATCGATGATGTGATTACTGCTGTAAAAAGTGTATATTCTCATCGGATTAAAAAGGAAATATAAGATGAGTGAAATAGAAGTTAACTTTAGAGAAGTCATATATGAGGATATATGGCTTCTTTATAATTGGTCTAATGACCCTTTAAGCAGACAAATGTCATTTAGTTCAGAACCAATTCTTAAAGAAGAACATGAGAAATGGTTTGCACATGTTATGGAAAATCCTAATATTGTTCTTCTCATTGCAGAAGTTAATAATGAACCTATTGGTTTTGTAAGATTTAATATTTCAAATGACGAGGCTGTTATTAGTATAGCTATAAACCGTTCTCAAAGAGGTAAAGGTTTAGCAGTCCTTATGATTAATGAGAGTATTAAATACATCAAAAAAATAAAATATATTGAGCATATTTATGCTTATATAAAAGAAGAAAACGCCCCTTCTATTCGTACATTTTTGAAAGCAAATTTCTTGTTGGTAGAGAAAGAAAAAAAGGAAGATTACTTTTATTTGAAATTCAGATACTCTTAATCATTTGCATAGATAGAATACTTTTTAAATAAGTTAAAGGTTTTATAATTACACTACTGTTCGAATTGAAAAGAAACGAGATGACCTTATATGAGAACGTATCCTATTAAAAGAAACATTAAAAAACTAGCGTCATTACATCAAGCGATTAAAGCTTCTTTTCAAAATAATGATCCTGTTACATTAGATAGCAATATAAAAAATTACGAAGATATAAATTCAGATGCGAATCTGATATCTATTAAAAGTAATTATTTTTTCCAAAAAGGGGATTATGATTCAGCAGAAGCTTTGATTAAACATGGACTTAAAGTATATCCGTTTCATTTTGATCTTCACCTTAATTTAGGAATAGTCTATGAACTGAAATATCAAATGGCTGATAGTTACTACCAGTATATAAGAGCACTAAAATTTGCTTTTACAGATCAAGATCGTGAATTGATTGAAACGTATATCAATCGAATGAATTTATTATTAGAAGAAATTTATCAAGAACATCCACAAGAACTTATTGATATTTTAAAATATAGTGGTCGTATATTAGATGAAAGAGATCATCGTGAATTTCCTTTAGATTCTTATTTTGAAAGTACGATTCGTTCTCCTAAAGCTGTAGGAACAAAAGACGAATATATGACTAATATGTATAGAACAATCACAATAGCTGATGTAGGACTTCAGACTTCACAAGCGTATATAACAGAAAGTTTAAAAGGAAAAGTTTATGATTCGGAGCATCAAATTGTTTTGAGTCAAGCTTCAATCTTACCGATATCTACTTTGAGAAGTGATACTTATATTGATTTTGAATTAAATAACAAAACATATTCTTTTTCTAGTAATGATCTAAAATATAATTCTTTTCAATACTTACGATTCAATGAACCCGGAACTCTTACTATTGATATGAACAATCCTTTATTTATAGGTAAACCTATCTCGATCAAAGGGGAGTCGGATAAAAAAAGATTAGTTTTCAATATTTTTATAGATGGAGTTTCAGAAGTCTTTTTACAAGAAAATAATATGGAAACATTAATGCCATATACTCATCAATTTTTTGAGAACGGTTTGTATGCTAAAAATTGTTATGCTACCAGTGAATGGACATTGCCTAGTATCGCAAGCATATATACGGGGAAATATACAACAAACCATCATTTGTATCATCCTGAATTTAATTATGATTTTGCAGATTATAGTAAAATGATTCAGGAACATTTTGAAGAAGCTGGTTATATGACTACTCAAATTAGTGGAGATTGGCGTGTGACTCCAGCACACGGATACCATAAAGGATTTGATCGTACTTTATATCAAAATTTTACGGGTGGAATGGATTGTCGACAAGTAGTTATGGAATCTATGGAACAACTTGAAGCATTTAAAGATCAGAATAATTTTTTGAGTATTTCATTGAGCGATTTGCATCATGTTCCAGATGAGATTAATCATAATCTAGCTATTCAGACCAAAGTCGATATCAGTCAACGTTTAAATATGAACAAAAAAGGCAGTACTACTGTTTTAACACCTTATGATCAGAACAAACATAATAAATATGGACTTGAGCTTACACGTCTTGATTTCTATTTAAATATTTTATACACCTATATCAATGAGAACTTTAATAATGAGGATATTCTTGTTGTATTATATTCAGACCATGGACAATCCTTTTTGAGCGAAGATCCATTTTTACTTAACGAAAGTAGACGCAAAGTTCCATTAATGATCAAAGGTGGATCTACACCAGTCGGAACATCTAATGAATTGATGGCTACAATAGATATTTTACCAACGCTGCTTCATCTGGCTAACTTACCGGTTGCTACAGAGATTGATGGTCAATTGCCTGTCGTATTCGGTGGCGATAGTGCTAGAACATTTACTTATACAGAAGCGATTCATCCGAATCAGACCTATAAAGCAGCTTTGACCGATGATACGCATCATGTTTATTTTGAGAACGGAACTGCTATTGAAAATGATGGCTTAATTGATCTTAATCAGTACACTCTTAGACTGATTAACAAAGTGACAGGGGAAGATGAAACAGAATCACTTGCAGATCGAGCAGATTATTATGAACAGATCATATGGGAACATATTCAGAGCAATGCCAAATTTTAATGCAATCATGTTTGAGAAAACACTAACTTAAAGACAAGGATGAAATAAAGATGAAAAAAACGCAAATGCTCAAACAGATGATTACTAGCTCTGAACTTGATTTTATTATGGAAGCTCATAACGGGATATCTGCCAAAATTGTAGAAGAAGCTGGATTTAAAGGGATCTGGGGCAGTGGACTGACGATTTCAGCTTCATTAGGTGTACGGGACAATAACGAAGCTTCATGGACACAAGTACTTGATGTGATGGAATATATGAATGATGCTACTACTCTTCCTATTTTATTAGATGGAGATACGGGTTATGGTAACTTTAACAATATGCGCAGATTGGTGCGTAAGTTAGAACAACGCGGTGTAGCCGGTGTATGTATCGAAGATAAATTATTCCCTAAAACCAACTCATTTATCTCAGGAGAAACGCAACCTCTAGCTGATATTGAAGAATTTTGTGGCAAAATTCAAGCGGCAAAAGAAACACAATTGGATGATGATTTTTGTGTAGTTGCACGCTTGGAATCATTTATTGCTGGTTGGGGATTGGATGAAGCTTTACGGCGTGCGGAAGCCTATCGGTTAGCAGGAGCAGATGCTATCTTAGTGCATAGTAAAAAAGCAGATAGTTCAGACATTGAAGCCTTTATGAAAGAATGGGGCAATCGTCATCCTATCGTCATCGTGCCGACCAAATATTATTCTACACCTACAGATCAATTTAGAGATATGGGCATCAATATGGTGATCTGGGCAAACCATACGCTTCGTTCTGCTATTCAATCGATGCAACAAACCGTACAACAGATTTATCGTGATCAATCGCTGATCAATGTTGAAGGCAAAATTACGACTGTTTCTGAAGTGTTCAGTTTGCAAGGAGCAGATGAATTAAAAGAAGCAGAAAAACGATACTTGCCAACATCCGGTAAAAAAATTAATGCTGTTATTTTGGCAGCGAGTCAAGGTAGTCTGGGTGAACTGACTCAAGATACTCCTAAAACGATGCTAAAAGTGAACGGTAAGCCGATACTAAGCAGACAAATTGATGATCTTAACAAAGTAGGGATCAAAGATATTGCTGTTGTGCGTGGATTTGCAAAAGAACAAATCGCTTTGAATAATATCGCAACAATAGATAATGATCAATATGCTTCTACACAAGAGTTGAGTTCTTTATACCTTGCGAAAGACAACTTAGCGGGTAGTGCTACTCTAATTAGTTACGGAGATATTATCTACAAAAATTACATTTTAAATGATCTATTGAATGATGAAAATGATATTACGATTGTAGTCGATGCTGATCCTGAATTGTCTGGTAAGCCTCAAGATTTTATAGTGTCTGAAAAGCCTTACTCACGCAATATGTATTCAACCGCAGTAAAGCTTGTTAGCATTAGTGAATCTAACGATTATACTTCATTTAATGGAGAGTTTATCGGCTTATGGAAAGTCTCACAACAAGGTGCTGAAGCTGTAAAAGCCATATTGGAAAAATTAGCACAGCAATCAAACTTTAACCAATTAACAGTAGTGGATCTTTTTAATGAATTAGTTAAAGAGTACCCTATAGCTATTAAATTTATTAAAGGGGATTGGCTGAATATCGATAGTATTGTTGATTTACAAAAAGCAGGTGAACTGCTGTGATCGAAACAAAAGCTTTTGGTACAGAACTGAAGCGTTTGGGGTTCGACTTTTTCACAGGAGTGCCTTGTTCTTTTTTGAAAGATTTAATTAATTATGCGATTAATGAATGTGATTATGTAGGAGCTGCTAATGAAGGAGATGCTGTGGCTATTGCTAGTGGAGCTTATCTGGGAGGACGCAAAGCTGTCGTATTGATGCAGAATTCAGGCTTAACTAATGCAGTGTCGCCACTTACGTCATTAAATTATACATTTAAATTGCCTGTGCTTGGATTTGTGAGTCTGCGTGGAGAAGCAGGAGTAGCAGATGAACCTCAACATGAATTGATGGGACAGATTACAACTCAAATGCTAGATCTTATGCAAGTAAAATGGGCGTATCTTGCTGATGAATGGGAAGAAGCACAAGCTCAATTACAACAAGCAGATGAATATATTGCTCAAAACCAGACGTTCTTTTTTGTAGTTAAAAAAGGAACGTTTAATAAAGAAGCATTACAACAATCTACTCATGATTTAGCGCATCAACCGAGTACTATCAATCGCCCTACTGATACTGGCTCTTCACTGCTAACTAGATTTCAAGTATTGGATACTATTAATCGGTTAAAAGATTCCAGTTCGATTCTATTAGCGACAACTGGATTTACAGGTAGAGAGTTGTATGAAGTGGAAGATTCCGCTCAAAATTTGTATATGGTCGGTTCTATGGGTTGTATAAGTTCACTTGGATTGGGAGTATCATTAGCACAGCCTTCCAAAAAAGTGATTGCAATCGATGGAGATGGCGCTTTATTAATGAGAATGGGTAATCTAGCAACTAATGGACAATACGGGCCTTCCAATTTGCTACACATTGTATTAGATAATCAGTGTCACGATTCTACAGGTGGTCAAGATACGGTATCAGCGACTATTGATTTTGCTACAATCGCTGCTGGATGCGGATATCGTCGTATTGAAGTGGTCTATACAGCCGAACAATTAGAAGCGGCGATTACATTATGGCAACAACAGCCACAACTTACATTCATCTATATACCAACGACCAAAGGAGCGAAAGATAATTTGAGTCGTCCGAGTATTAAGCCTTATGAAGTGAAAGAAAGGCTGGTGAAGTATATCAATGGCTGATTGGAAAGAGATTTGGTCACGTACCCGACAACTTCCAGCAGAAAAACAAGATTTACAATTTTTAATTGAAGCAGATGGTTTCAACTCAGGTGCAGGCAAAATTGCTGCGCCTGATTGGTTAGCTTATAGCTCATACGTTACTCAATTAGCACAAATTTCTTCCAATGATTCTATTTATGAAATTGGTTGTGGTAGCGGAGCATTTTTGTATCCTTTTTATCAACAAGGACATGCTGTAGGTGGAATCGATTATTCTGCTAATTTGATCGAAATTGCTAATATGGTGATGCCAACGATGAATTTTGATGTTCAAGAAGCTTTACAATTGGATGTATCTGATTCTTATGATGTTGTTATCGCTAATAGCGTTTTTCAGTATTTTCCTTCTTTAACGTATGCTACAGAAGTGATTGAACGTATGTATGAAAAAGCTAATAAAAAAGTGATTTTACTGGATCTCAATGATATTGCTTTTGAAGAGGAAGCACTAGCTATTCGTAAAGGCGCTCTATCTGAAGGCGAATATGAAGAGAAGTATAAAGGTTTGGATCATTTGTTTTACGATCGGAATTTTGTAGAACAGCTTATGCAAGGCAAACAGGCTAGCGTTCAATCCAGTGATCAACAGATTCAAAATTACGGTAATAACAAATTTCGATTTAATGTGGTGATTGAGAAATGGTAAATACAGCCGTTATTGTAGCAGCAGGATTAGGTAGCCGATTAAAAGAACGTACAACTCATCAACCTAAAGGATTTGTTGAAATCGATGGGCTTGCTATAGTCGAACGTTCTATCCAACAAATAATCGCTTCAGGAATAGAGAAAATTGTTATCGGAACAGGATACCTTTCGGTATTTTATGAAGCATTGTCTGAGAAATATCCTCAAATCACTTGTGTGCATAACAAAGATTATCAGGATAGCGGTAGCATGTATACGTTATATCAGATGCGAGAGACGTTAACATCAGATTTTTTATTGTTAGAGTCTGATTTGTTATATGATCCGTCAGGATTAAACTATTTATTGGATGATTCTGCGAAAGACCTTATTCTAGCTAGTGGTACTACGCATTCCAACGATGAAGTCTATATTGAATATGATCATAACCATTTCCTTATCAATATGTCTAAACAGTTATCTGCATTAAAAAGTGCTGATGCTGAACTTGTAGGGATATGCAAAATTTCAATAGATACGTATAAGCGTATGTGTCAATGGTCAGCAAAAGTATTTGCCGAGCACTGGAAATGGGATTACGAACAAGCATTAGTGGCTGTCAGTCAGGAGAAACCATTGCTAGTTCAAAAAATAGAGCATTATGTATGGTGTGAAATTGATACAGAAGAACATCTAGTACGTGCAAAGCAAGACATTTACCCTAAATTACAACGTTCAACAGAGCCATCTTTTCCTATTCGGCGAAATATTTTACTCAATCCAGGACCAGCAACTACAACAGATACTGTAAAACTAGCTCAAGTGATCCCTGATATTTGTCCGCGTGAAACCGAATTTGGTCAGTTGATGAAATGGACAGCAGATCAATTGACTTCTTTTGTCGCACCTACAGATGAATTTACGACTGTATTATTTGGCGGATCTGGAACGGCTGCGGTAGAAGCTGTGCTGAGTTCTGTTGTAGGTGAAGGCAAACTGTTGATTATTAGTAATGGTGCTTATGGTGAACGTATGGCTGAGATTGTAGGCGCTTATGGAATCGATCATGAGGTGTTCTCTAGCTCTCCTATTATGCCGTTAGCTCTTGATGAGATTGAACAGGTTTTGCAACAACAAAAAGAATTTACCCATGTTGCTGTTGTACATCATGAGACGACCAGTGGACTGTTGAATGATATTGATCGTCTAGGTCAACTATGTGCACGTTACAATGTAGATCTTATTGTAGATGCGATGAGCTCATATGGAGCGATTCCTATAGATATGCCACAGAGTCATATCTCCTTTCTAATATCTAGTTCTAACAAAAATATTCAAGGTATGGCGGGGATTAGCTTTGTTATCGCTAACCGTGACAAGCTTCAAGCACTACAACATTATCAGCCTAAAAATTATTATCTGAATTTGTATAAGCAATATGCCTATTTTGAAAAAACAGGTCAGATGCGTTTTACTCCACCTGTGCAGACCTTTTATGCATTGAAGCAAGCTATTATCGAGACACAACAAGAAGGTATAGCAGAGCGATATCAACGGTATACACGTTCATGGGAAACGTTAATCGTAGGCTTAGATCAATTAGAACTTCAATATTTAGTGCCATTAGAGCATCATTCCAAAATTATTACTACTATTCAAGAGCCAACAATAGATGGATATGATTTTGATCAAATGCACGATTATTTATATCGCTATGGGATTACAATCTATCCGGGCAAAATTGGCAAATTGTCTTCTTTCCGTATTGCTAACATTGGCGAGATCGATCATCAAGATATCACTTATTTCCTCGAAAAGTTAAGCGATTATTTGAATACTATTCGGTAAAATAAAGGGTTTGCGCAATAGAACTATTTACGAATAATAAGCAATCATGTATATTCAAATTATAAAAATTCGTAAATAACAATCAAATCAATAAAAATGTAATATAATACCATGAAAGTATTTACTTTACCAATTGACATTTACCCACCAAATTTGGTATATTTAGAGACGTAGGCAATGTCTTACTCTACTTATTTGATAACGAAGGGAATGTTATTGCATGAATGGTAAAGTAAAATGGTTTAACGCAGAAAAAGGATATGGTTTTATTGAGACTGAAGAAGGCGGAGACGTATTTGTACACTTTTCTGCGATTCAAACTGAAGGTTTCAAAACGTTAGAAGAAGGTCAATCCGTAGAATTCGACATCGTTGAAGGCGCGCGTGGACCACAAGCAGCTAACGTTATCAAATTATAATCATCCTTTGGCATTTGCCGACCTACATAGGTATTATTGATGGTTACACATTTGAATAATCAGCTAAGGCTCCGGTACTCCGGGGCCTTTTTCTATTCTATGACAACAATATGAATATCTTACTTAGTTACTCAATCATAAGTTTCAGATATCTGTCACAGAGTAAACGATTTAACATGCAATAGATTGGTTAATGGAACACAAGGGCGGCATAATAGATGAACTATTTTCGACTATGCATTTCATAGGTAGAAGAGAGTAGTTTTGAGGATTTTGCAAGCGTTTGACAGTATTCTATTTATATTTGTAAGGCTAAAATATAAAGTCAGACGCGGGTACTCTGACGGCTAGATTTGACAATGTAATGTCACTGCTAATTTGCACCAGTATCCTTTTTACATGCCGTTAACATCTATGTTATAATTCCCTAAAGGAGGAGTGCCTTATGAACTTTGTTATACGTGGTCAACAAATCGATGTTACAGATGCTATGAAAGATTATGTGGACAAAAAGTTAGGCAGACTTGAAAGATATTTTGATTCACCTCCCGTTTCTGACGGAACGGTTACACTTAGTGTTAATCGTGGACAGCACACAGTAGAGGTTACTATTCCTCTCCCTGGACTTATTTTACGCGCAGAAGATCGCAGTGAAGATATGTATTCTTCAATCGACTCTGTAGTGGATAAGTTAGAACGTCAGATTCGCAAACATAAAACTAAATTAAATCGTAAATTCCGCCAAGAAGGTAGCTTGAAATCCTTCTTCGTAGAAGATCCTACGGCTGCTGCACTTGCTGTTGCTGAGGATGCGGATATTGAAAATGAATTAGATGAATTGGAAGTTGTACGTAACAAACGCTTCCTCCTAAAACCGATGGATGTAGAAGAAGCCATCTTGCAAATGAATATGATTGGACATACATTCTTTGTATTCTCCAACGTAGACACTCAAGAAGTAAACGTTGTTTATCGTCGTGATGATGGTAAATACGGATTGATTGAACAAGAATAAGTGGTTATTGATATACAATCAGAGCCTTATCCTTCGGGATAGGCTCTTTTTACTTGCAAAAATTGTACAATCCGCTCTACAGTGCGGTATAATAAGACTTGAATGATTTAAGAAACATTTTGTGTTCTTTTGCGTAATAAGGTAGAAGAGTTCTCAAAAAACGATGACGAACATCATATGGATATAGTCAGGCACGGGATATAGTCATCTTGTGTCCTATTGAAATTTTATCATATACCAAAAGTGTATAGGAAATGCGCTGTTTTGTTGCGGCTTTTCCCTGAAACTGGTACAATTTATTGCAACTGAGGTTATTGAATAATCCCCCATAAGCGTTACGGTAATTGCATTATTCAATAATCTATCTCTGTTTTGCGCGAAAGGGGTAAACCATGCTAGGACTTGTGAAGAAAATTTTTGGCGATACCAATGAACGTGATGTTAAACGTCTATTGAAAACCGTCGAGATCATTAATAAAATGGAACCGGAATTTGAGGCATTGTCTCATGAGGAAGTACAAGCCAAAACGGCTGAATTCCGCGAACGTCTGGAAAAAGGAGAAACACTGGATCAACTATTGCCAGAAGCATTCTGTACTGTACGTGAAGCTTCCAAACGTGTGCTAGGCATGCGTCATTTTGACGTACAATTGATCGGTGGTGTCGCTCTGCATGAAGGAAGAATCGCAGAGATGAAAACAGGTGAAGGTAAAACACTTGTAGGAACACTTCCTGTATATCTAAATGCACTTGCTGGCAAAGGTGTGCATGTCGTTACGGTTAATGATTATTTGGCTCAACGTGATAGTCTACAAATGGGTCGCATTTATAACTTCTTGGGCATGACTGTAGGGGTTAACCTGAACGGTATGCAACATGACGAGAAGCAAGCGGCTTATGCTTGTGATATCACTTATGGTACAAATAATGAATTCGGATTTGACTACTTGCGTGACAATATGGTGCTGTACAAAGAACAAATGGTACAACGTCCATTGTACTTCTGTATTATTGATGAAGTGGATTCGATCTTGATCGATGAAGCTCGTACACCATTGATTATTTCAGGGCAAGCGCAGAAATCAACTGAATTATATTTTGCAGCTGATCGCTTTGTAAAAACATTGAAAATCGAAGATGATTTCAATGTCGATATCAAAGTAAAATCGGTAGCTTTGACTGAAAAAGGTGTAGAAAAAGCTGAGAATTTCTTCGGCTTAGAAAACCTATATGACAACAAAAATGTAACGATCAATCACCATGTAGTACAAGCGCTGAAAGCCAACACGATTATGCGTCGTGATGTGGATTATGTTGTTGCTGATGGCGAAGTATTGATTGTAGATGAATTTACAGGTCGCTTAATGGCGGGTCGTCGTTATAGCGATGGTCTACACCAAGCGATTGAATCGAAAGAATCTTTGAAAGTACAAAATGAAAGTATGACACTGGCAACAATTACGTTCCAGAACTACTTCCGTATGTACAAAAAGCTTGCCGGTATGACTGGTACAGCAAAAACAGAAGAAGAAGAATTCAAAAAGATCTACGGTCTAGAAGTACTTCAAGTACCGACGAACCGTGTGAATCAACGTGAAGACTTTGCTGATGTTGTTTATAAGAGCGAAGAAAGTAAATTCCGCGCTGTTGTGGACGAAATCGTTGTACGTCATGAGAAAAACCAACCGATTCTTGTAGGTACAGTATCGATTGAGAACTCTGAACGTCTTTCTGAAATGCTAAAACGCAAAGGTATCAAGCATCAGGTTCTGAATGCGAAATACCATGCAGAAGAAGCAGAAATTATTGCACGTTCCGGTCAACCAGGTACAGTAACAATCGCTACTAACATGGCTGGACGTGGTACAGATATTTTACTTGGTGAAGGTGTACAAGAGTCAGGTGGCTTGCATATTATTGGTACAGAGCGTCATGAATCTCGCCGTATTGATAATCAGCTTCGTGGTCGTGCAGGTCGTCAAGGTGATCCAGGTTCTACACAGTTCTACCTTTCTCTAGGCGATGAACTCATGAAACGTTTTGGTGCAGACAATGTTATGAATATGATGGAAAAATTGGGCTTTGAAGAAGACCAACCGATTGAAAGTCGTATGATTACACGTGCTGTAGAATCTGCTCAAAAACGCGTTGAAGGTAGTAACTTTGATATGCGTAAAATCGTTCTACAATATGATGATGTGATGAACAAGCAACGTGAAATCATTTACAAACAACGTCGTGAAGTATTGGAATCTGAAAATATCCGCGAAGTTGTATTGCAAATGATCAAGCCTTGTATTGAGCGCATTGTAGAAGTACATTGTAATGACGATATCCCTGAGAACTGGGAACTTCAAGCGATTGCAGATTATGTGAACAACAACTTCTTGCAAGAAGGTACGGTTACAGAACAAGAACTACACGAGCAAGAAAAAGAAGAGATGGTTAATTATCTGTTCGAGCGTGTAGAACTACGTTACTTGCAACGTGAAAAAGAAATTGGCGAAGAAATGGTTCGCGAATTTGAAAAAGTCGTTGTTCTTCGTGCAGTTGACCGTAAATGGATGGATCATATTGATGCGATGGAACAATTGCGTCAAGGTATTCATCTTCGTGCTTACGGTGGTACAGATCCTTTGCGTGAGTACCAATTCGAAGGCTTCGAAATGTTTAACCAAATGATCGCTGAAATTCAAGAAGAAGTAGCTACTTATGTAATGAGAGCACAAATTGCAAGTAACCAGGAACGTGAAGCGGTCGTGGATGAAAGCAAAATGAGCACAAGTGGTGGCGAAACTGCTGAAAAACGTCCGTCTCGCGAAGAACGTCGTCGTAGACGTAAATAATACGTAAATGATTTGAAATGAATATGCAGATTTGTTGTATCCCAAGAGACACTCACCATTATCGTGGGTGTCTCTTGTTGGATCAATCATCTTGTATCGGGTCTAACGCATAGTTATATATGTGAATGGTTGAAGTTGTGAGAAAGATTTTGCCAAGCAAAGTATCTATTTATTATGAAGAGGTGAGCGTAACAATGATCGATCCTAGTATAAAACATGATTTACGCGAAATGGCTACCAAATTATCTAACCTTAGGGGGTCTCTTTGACTTAGACCTCAAGCGTGAATTGATTGCTAACTTTGAAGAAAAAATGTCTGCTCCTGGATTCTGGGATGACAATGAAGCTGCTCAAGAAGTCATTTCTGAAATGAATGCTGTCAAAGGTGCAGTAGATGATTATCTTGAACTTCAACAAGAACATGATGATGCAAGTCTTATGGCTGAGTTAGCAGATGAAGAAGACGATGATTCGCTAGCAAAAGAAGTAACCGAAAGTGTGAAAAAGCTTGTGCGCAAAATCGAAGCTTTTGAACTACAGTTATTGTTAGACGAGCCGTATGATAGTTTGAATGCTATTTTGGAACTTCACCCGGGTGCAGGCGGAACCGAGTCACAAGACTGGGGCGAGATGTTGCTTCGTATGTACAGACGTTGGGCAGAGAAAAGTGGCTTTAAAGTAGAAGTGATGGATTATCTAGCTGGTGATGAAGCAGGGATCAAAAGTGTTACGTTGTTAATCAAAGGGCATAATGCTTATGGTTACCTCAAAGCTGAAAAAGGAGTACATCGCCTTGTACGGATTTCTCCTTTTGATTCCTCAGGTCGCCGTCATACTTCGTTCGTTTCTTGTGATGTTGTACCTGAGATTACGAATGATTCTACGATTGAAATTCGTACAGAAGATTTGAAAATTGATACGTATCGTGCTAGTGGAGCCGGTGGTCAGCATATCAATACAACCGATTCTGCGGTTCGGATTACGCATTTACCTTCTGGTGTTGTTGTAACCTGTCAAAGTGAACGTTCTCAGATCAAAAACAGAGAACATGCGATGACAATGTTACGTTCCAAATTGGTAGAACGTAAAATAGAAGAAGAGCAGAAACAATTGGATGAGATTCGCGGAGAGCAATCGGATATTGCCTGGGGCAGCCAGATTCGTTCGTATGTATTCCATCCTTACAGTATGGTTAAAGATCACCGTACTTCTGTAGAAACAGGGAATATCGGTGCAGTTATGGATGGAGAATTAGATCCATTTATCGATGGCTATTTACGTAGTAAACTCAAAATCGAAGTTGAATAATAATATATCTTCTAAAGTCTGGTATGAAAGTTATCTTTCATATCAGGCTTTTTTTGTTTTGTAATTGCGATAATAGATTTACTTTTAGCCTATAACGATCGAAGTGTTACTTTATTTCATCACAAAGATTGGTGTGAAGCAAAACATCTCTGCTATACTACGGTGCTGTATGTTCTTTTCAAATAAATAGGGTTGCGTTAGAATAAGAAAGCTATGAGAATTTATGCAAAATAATGAGTACAGGAGAATCTAGAAATGATGATGCAACCTCGTACAGGGCAACGTAGACGCAAACCGCCAATGATTCCGTTAACAGGACCTCTTCGCAATAGCTGGGATATTTTGTTGATCATCGTAGGCGCTTTTATTATGGCACTGACGTTTAACCTGTTTTTATTACCTAATCATATCGCTTCAGGAGGGGTCTCCGGGATATCGATTATTGTCAATCAATTACTAGGCATTGAACCGGCGTATATTCAGTGGTTACTTAATATTCCTTTGTTTATCGCAGGTGTGATATTACTGGGTAGACAATATGGCATGCGTTCATTGGTTGGTACGATTGTATTACCTTTATTTGTTTACCTGACCAGTAGCTTTCCTGTGCCTACAACGAATGCTTTATTAGCAGCATTGTATGGAGGAATTGGAGTAGGATTAGGGCTAGGAATCGTTTTTCGCGGACGTGGTTCGACCGGTGGATTATCCATATTAGCGCAAATTATTCAAAAGTATACGGGATTCAGCATGTCATTTTGCGTGATTTTGACAGACGGTAGTGTTATTGTATTCGCAGGCTTATTACTGAAGCCAGAACAGGCATTGTATGCGTTAATCAGTCTGTATATTACCAGTAAAGTGATCGATGCTGTTGAGCTTGGATTCAGTAATTCCAAAGTTGCGTATATTATTACCAATGATATTGAAAAAATGCAGGCAGCGATTCTAAACGATCTCGATCGTGGATTAACAAAGCTTAATGGTGAAGGCGGATATACAGGTGATGAACGAACGGTATTAATGGTGGTCATCGGGCAAAATGAAGCCAGCCGTCTCAAAACGATTGTACGTTCTGTTGATCCAGATGCTTTTGTTATTATTAGTAATGCGCAAGAAGTATTAGGTAAAGGATTCAAAATGACTGGGTAATATAATAAGTTAACGTATAAAAAATCCTCTAAGCAGTATCAGCTAGAACTCATGATGTGTGAGTTGGAAGCTGAGAAGCAAGAGGATTTTTATATATTGTATTGGATGATAATACGTCTTAAATGCTCGGTTGGGTATATATCTAATCATTTTTAACGATATAAGCTAAATCTACTTTTGTTGTATGTATTAGTTGGGTTTTCTTTTCAAAAGATAAATGACGGTATAACCAATTGCTAAAATAGCTACACTGGCTAGACAAGCAAGTACAAGCGAAATAGTAATAGTTCCAATTAATAAGTAACCGATAAGCAATCCGGTGAGAAAAGCAGAAATTAAATTAATCGCTATATTCCTCATCCATCCAATCCTTTCCCTTTATCAAATATAGATCAATAGTAAAATGAAATGGTAAATAATGGTCTATAGATATCGTAGCATGAAACAGATGCAAAATAAAGAGAATAGATGAGTAAGTTAAGCCGACTGATATAATTAGCAATATCAGTAAAAAGTATAAAATAAAAGTAAAAAAGACCTTTTCTGAAATTTAATCAGATAAAGGTCTTTTATTCGTATATAATACAGCTAAAATAGATAACAGAGAGTATCGATGCATAAAAGGAATAAATTTATTCATAAAGTTGTATTTATATTAACATGGATGTATAATAATACACATCTTATTTATTCGGACTGAAATGGAAATTGTCGTCATCGAAATAGAAAATAGCTTATACATGGATACATTAGATTTATGATCTTATTTGAGTACAGGAGGAGTTCAGCTTGAATCCAACTAAACAAAGAGTAGCTATTGTAGGTTCCACCGGCTATGGCGGGGTGGAACTGATTCGTTTTTTACAGCATCATCCGCATGTCGAGATCACTTCGGTTATTTCTGCATCTAGCAGTGGAGCACCGATGTCAGATCAATTTCCTCATTTAGATAGCATTATTGATATGGAGTTAGATGGAGTCGATGCAGCGGCAACGGCTGTCAAAGCAGATATTGTATTTACGGCTACCCCTTCAGGAGTGAGTAGCACTTTAGTTCCACAATACTTAGAAGCAGGCTTAAAAGTGATTGATTTATCCGGTGACTTTCGCCTCAAAGATAGCAGTACTTATGAACAATGGTATAAACATGACGCGCCTGAAGCTGATTATTTGGCAGAAGCAGTGTACGGATTATGTGAGCAAAAGGGTAATGATGTACAAGATCAGCGTCTGATCTCGAATCCGGGTTGTTATCCTACCGCTACATTGCTCGGATTAATGCCTGGTGTCGAAGCAGGTTGGATCGATCATAGCTCAATTATTATCGATGCGAAGTCTGGTGTATCCGGTGCAGGGCGCGGAACCAGTCTAACCAGTCATTATGCAGAAATGAATGAGAATTTTAAAGCATACAAATTAAATAAGCATCAGCATATTCCAGAAATAGAACAAGTATTGTCCGGTGTAGCAGGTGAGCCTGTGATGGTGACATTCAGTACTCAATTAGTACCGATGACACGCGGGATTATGTCTACAATGTATGCAACGATAAAAGGGCAACATAGTGAGAAAGATTGGATCGATCTTTATCGTCAGTATTACAGCGATCGCCCTTTTGTACGTATTCGCAAACAAGGCAATTGGCCTTCGACCAAAGAAGTAGCAGGTTCCAATTATTGCGATATCGGATTCGCCGTAGACGAGCGCACAGGACGCATTACAATTGTGTCTGTGATTGACAATCTCGTCAAAGGCGCCGCAGGACAAGCGATTCAAAACCTAAATCGTATGATGGGTTGGGAAGAAACACTAGGTCTAAAAATGATCCCTGTTTATCCATAACGCTTGGCAGTACAAGCGTTAAACAGTTTAATTAAGAAAAAGATTTTGCAAAGCAAATTATCTATTCAATATATAGTATCTATAGTAGTCATTGTCGATCAGGAAGTGAGAGGAGATATCATGGCAGATCAGGGATTCAAAGTAGTTGAGGGAGGTTCTATTGTAACTCCTCAAGGATTTCAGGTAGGTGGATTGCATTGTGGTCTCAAAAAAACAGAGCGTAATGATCTGGGTGTAATCGTCTGTGATGTACTGGCAAATGCAGCAGCAGTCTATACAACGAATCTTTTTCAAGCAGCACCACTGCAAGTGACTCGTGAAAGTCTAGCACATGGTACATTGCGTGCCGTAGTTGCAAATAGTGGAAATGCAAATGCATGTACAGGCAAGCAAGGTGAGCAAGATGCTTATACGATGCGTGCTCAGACAGCGCAATATTTAGGTGTAAATGAACACGAAGTAGCTGTAGCCTCAACAGGTGTGATCGGCGAATTGCTCAAAATGGATCGTTTATCTGCTGGAATCACTCGCCTTCCTGCACATATCGGCAAAACAGAACAGCATGCCGAAGCATTTTGCCAATCGATTTTAACAACCGATTTGGTTAAAAAAGAAATCTGTGTGTCTGTGATTGTGGATGGGCAAGAAGTGCATATTGCAGGAGCAGCCAAAGGGTCTGGAATGATTCATCCGAATATGGCGACAATGCTTGCTTTTATGACTACCGATGCTGTGATCTCTTCCAGTGCATTGCACCAATTACTAAGTCAAACAACAGATCAGACATTTAATATGATTACGGTGGATGGAGATACAAGTACCAATGATATGTTGGTTGCTATGGCAAGTGGATTTGTACAACATAACGAATTAACACCGGAACATCCAGATTGGCATCATTTTGCTGCGGGATTCCGTAAAGTCTGTGAATATCTAGCTCAAGCGATTGCACGTGATGGTGAAGGAGCGACCAAATTAGTCGAAGTGGTCGTGACAGGAGCAATTAGTGAACTATCTGCAAGAGCTATTGCTAAAACAGTGATCGGATCAAGTCTGGTGAAATCAGCGATGTTTGGAGCCGATGCGAACTGGGGACGTGTAATAGCCGCTGTAGGGCGTGCAGGCGAGCCTTTGAATGTAGAGACCGTAGATATTCGCCTGGGCGATATCGTGGTACTGACAGGCTCTAGACCGGTCT
The DNA here is from genome assembly GCF_042681745.1 of Paenibacillus nicotianae. NCBI lineage: Bacteria > Bacillati > Bacillota > Bacilli > Caryophanales > Paenibacillaceae > Paenibacillus > Paenibacillus nicotianae. The sequence goes on from NZ_JBHUGF010000011.1 coordinate 732,718, forward strand.
CATTTGATGAAGAAGCCGCGCTTGCTTATTTGCAAGGAGATAAAGTCGAAATCGTTGTTGATTTGCATTACGGCGAAGGACAGGCTGTAGCATGGGGTTGTGATCTGACGTATGACTATGTACGTATTAATGCCGCTTATCGCACATAATGATAATCATTTAGCCAACATCATATATAGCTATAATTAAAGAGTATTTAAAGGATGTACTATATTCATCCTATAGGATCGAAAACAATTCTATTCTAAGTTCAAATTAAAGGCCAGGTGATACAAACAATGAGCGGATCAACGACACGTACTTTTGTAATGAAGTGCGGAGGAAGTACACTTGCAGCATTACCTGATTCTTTTTTCACCGATTTAAATGAGATTCAGTTATCTGGTATCCAACCGGTTATTGTACATGGTGGTGGGCCGGCGATCTCTGAAAATTTGAGCAAGTTAGGTATCGAAACTGAATTTGTAGGTGGATTGCGTAAAACGACAGAAGAAGTATTAGACGTTGTAGAAATGGTTCTGTCAGGCAGTATCAATAAGCAGATTGTACGACGTATCCAAAGTACAGGTGGCAAAGCGATCGGTATCTCCGGTGTAGACGGATCATTGATCCAAGCGAAGCCTGTAGCCAATTCTAGTGAAGTCGGGCTGGTGGGTGATGTAACCTATGTTGAAGCTTCGATTATTCAAGGAATTGTCGATCTAGGTTATATGCCTATTATTGCGCCGGTCGGAAGTGATGCGACAGGACAACGTTACAATATCAATGCAGATACTGCGGCAGGTGCAGTTGCTTCTTTTCTAGGTGTGCCACAAATGATTGTCGTGACTGACGTACCTGGAATTATGCGAACTATCGATGGCAACAAACAAGTATTGCCTCAAGTATCGATTCAAGATATCGAGGATATGATCACTACCGGAGAAATCTACGGCGGAATGATTCCCAAAGTCAAAGCAGCTATCGCCTGCATTCATGGTGAAGTACAAGAAGTCATCATCGTAGACGGCACCGAACCTCAAGTGCTTAGTCGTGTACTCAAAGGCGAAACGATAGGAACACGTATTGTACGTAAAAATTAAAAATACAAACCAAGCTAATAACTTAAAGGAGCGTGACCAGCATGGCTAATCCGATCAGCAGTCAATCTGTACAACCAACAAAAACCGAGCAATCTGAAAGTTCTTTATTTCCGACGTATGCGCGTTATCCTATCGCTTTTGCTAAAGGAAAAGGAAGTTACCTGTGGGATACCGATGGTAAACAATATCTCGATTTTATGTGCGGAATTGCTGTGACGAATCTAGGTCATGCACCGGACGCTGTAATAGATAAACTCAAAAACCAGTTAGATCAACTGTGGCATACATCGAATCTATTTCAAATTCCGAATCAAGAGCAAGCCGCGCAATTGATTACTGATCATAGCTGTGGGGATGCTGTATTTTTCTGTAACAGCGGAGCAGAAGCGAATGAAGGTGCAATCAAGTTAGCACGTAAATATCAACAAAAAGTAAAAGGCGAAGAACGCTACGAAATTATCACGTTCGGGCAATCATTTCACGGACGGACACTGGCTACACTGACAGCTACCGGACAAGATAAAGTAAAAGAAGGATTCCATCCATTGCCGGCAGGGTTTGTTACTGTGCCTTTACATGATCTGGATGCATTACAAGCAGCCGTTAATGAACATACAGCTGCTATTATGATCGAAATGATTCAGGCTGAAGGTGGCGTCTATCCAGTAGAACCTGAATTTATGCAGCATATTGTAGATCTGTGTCATGAGCATGGATTGTTGCTGATTATTGATGAAGTGCAGACAGGTATGGGACGTACAGGCAAAATGTTTGCTTATGAACATTATGGTATTGAACCGGATATTTTTACATTAGCTAAAGGGTTAGGAAGCGGGTTCCCGATTGGCGCATTAGTTGGTAAAGCGTTCCTTAAAGAAGCGTTTGTGGCAGGAAGTCATGGTTCTACATTTGGAGGAACACCTCTAGCTACAGCTGCTGTTATCGCTACGATCGAAACGATGCAAGAACACAATGTGGTAGAACAAGCGGCAACGATGGGAACGTATTTACAAGAACAATTACAAGCGAAGATCGGTCACCATCCATTTGTAAAAGATATTCGTGGTAAAGGATTATTGATCGGTATTGAATGTGATGGGCCTGTAGGAGAATTGGTTGTGGTTGGACAAGAAAAAGGGTTGTTATTTATAACAGCAGGGCCTAACGTGATTCGTCTATTACCTAATCTACTGGTAACCAAAGAAGAAGTTGATCAAGCAGTTAACGGAATTAAAGAAATTATTGAGGCATATGCGCCGATTGTAAATAGTCAAACGACTCTAAATGGTAAATAAATAGACGGATGGAGGTTCAACCTAATGACAGATGTAGTATCGAAAAGTAATTCGTTAGAGCTTAGTCATTTTAAAGGCAAAGATTTTGTAGAATTGAGCGATTATACGGCAGAGGAAATTCATTTTCTGATTGATCTAGCGATCGAATTGAAACGCAAGCAAAAAGCAGGAGAATCGTATCGTCCACTCGAAGGTAAAACAGTCGGATTGATTTTTGAAAAATCTTCGACACGTACGCGTGTTTCTTTTGAAGTCGGTACTTTCCAACTTGGAGGACATGCATTGTTCTTGAGTAAAAACGATATTCAAATGGGACGTGGAGAGATTATTGCAGATACAGCACGCGTTATGTCTCGTTATCTGGATGGCATTATGATCCGTACATTTGGACATGAAAATGTAACAGAACTTGCAAAATATGCAGATATTCCTGTGATCAACGGACTGAGCGATCTAGGTCATCCTTGTCAGGTGCTTGCTGATTTCCAGACGATTGTTGAGAGCAAAGGAAAGCTTAAAGGATTAAAACTTGCTTATATCGGAGACGGTAACAATATGGCACACTCGCTAATGATCGGTGGCGCGCGTGTAGGTCTGGACGTCTATGTAGCTACTCCAGAAGGATATGAGCCTGATCCAGAAGTAGTGAAACAATGCGAAGCCTTAGCAGCGGAAAGTGGAGCAACGATCAAAGTCGTACGTGACCCGAAAGAAGCGGTACAAGATGCAGATGTGATCTATACAGATGTATGGGCAAGTATGGGCTTTGAAGAAGAACAAAAAGTTCGGGAACAAGCATTCAAAGATTATCAGGTTAATGAAGAACTGGTGAGTCATGCGAAATCAGATTATATTTTCTTACATTGCCTTCCTGCTCACCGTGGTGAAGAAGTAAGCGCAGGCGTGATTGATGGGCCGAACAGTGTGATTTTTGATGAAGCTGAAAATCGTCTACATGCACAAAAAGCAATTATGGCGGCTTTGATCGGATAAAGTAAGATAGAATAAGGAATAGTTCGATATTTGGATATAAAGAAAGTGGAGGGAATACAACAACATGGCTAAAAATAAAATTGTACTTGCATACTCGGGTGGACTGGATACATCTATTATTTTGAAATGGTTAAAAGAAACATACGATGCAGAAATTATCGCATTTACCGCAGATATCGGGCAAGCTGATGAACTGGATGGTTTGGAAGAAAAAGCATTAGCTACAGGGGCTTCTAAAGTCTATATCGATGATTTACGTGCAGAATTTGCTGAAGACTTTATCTATCCAATGTTCCAAGCAGGAGCATTATACGAAGGACAATATCTGTTAGGAACAAGTATTGCTCGTCCACTTATTGCCAAGCGTATGGTGGAAATTGCGCGTGCTGAAGGTGCTATGGCTATCGCTCATGGTGCGACAGGTAAAGGAAACGATCAGGTTCGCTTTGAATTGAATGCAGCGGCACTGGCTCCTGAGATTAAAGTTATCGCTCCTTGGCGCTTAGAAACATTCCGTGATCAATTCCCGGGACGTGCAGAGATGATTGAATATGCTGAAAAACATGGCATTACCGTCACAGCTTCAGCAGCCAAGCCCTATTCAACAGACCGTAACTTGCTACATATTAGTTATGAAAGTGGTGTGCTGGAAGATCCGAACTTTGATGCAAGCGCAGAAAGCAACAAAGATATGTTTTTACTGAGCGTGTCTCCAGAAGATGCACCGGATCAACCAGAAATGTTAGATTTGGAATTTGAAAATGGAAATTGTGTCGCACTAAATGGAGAAAAATTGACTCCACTCGCAGCGATGGAAAAACTCAATGAGCTTGGTGGTAAACATGGTATCGGTCGTGTCGATATGGTGGAAAACCGCTTTGTCGGTATGAAGAGCCGCGGCGTATACGAGACACCAGGTGGAACGATTCTATTTACAGCTCATCGCAAATTAGAATCATTAACAATGGATCGTGAAGTGATGAGTCTACGTGATTCACTGATTACACGTTATAGCAATCTAGTATACAATGGCTTCTGGTTCGCACCGGAACGTCTTGCTTTGCAAGCATTGGTTACAGAAAGCCAAAAAAATGTAACAGGTACAGTACGTGTGAAATTATACAAAGGTAATATTATTGCAGCAGGTCTAAGCAGTCCGTACAGTCTGTATAATCCTGAAATTGCAACGATGGAAGCTGATCCAACGAATGCTTATGATCAAGGGGATGCAGCAGGCTTTATCCAATTGAATGCTCTTCGTCTACGTGTAGGCGCAGGTGTGCGTCAAGCAGCGCAAGCGGATAAAGGAGAGTGAGTCACAGATATGAGTAAATTATGGGGCGGACGTTTTACCAAACAAACGAATCATCTGGTTGAAGAATATACAGCTTCGATCAATTTCGATAAAGCTTTGGCAGAAGAAGATATTCAAGGCAGTCTGGCACATGTCAGTATGCTAGGCAAATGCGGAATTGTTCCTGCCGAAGATGTAGAAACCATCAAAAATGGTCTGAACAAAGTACTCGATAAAATTCGTGCAGGTGAGATTCAATTTTCAGTGTCAGATGAAGATATTCATATGAATATTGAAAAACATCTGATCGAAGAAATAGGCGCTGTTGGTGGTAAATTACACACTGGACGTAGCCGTAACGATCAGGTAGCTACAGATATGCATTTATATTTGCGCAAGCGTGTGGTGGAGTTGACGGGATTGCTTCATGCTCTGCAAGAGTCGTTAATCACTCAAGCGAAAAGCAATATGGATACGATTATCCCGGGCTATACGCATCTACAACGGGCTCAACCGATTCTTTTTCCTCATCATCTGATGGCATATGTGTCGATGTTTGAGCGTGATATTGATCGTCTGAAAGACAGTTACAAACGGATCAATGTATTGCCACTTGGTGCAGGTGCGCTCGCAGGAACAACGTTCCCGATCGATCGTCATTATGTAGCAGAGCAATTAGGATTTGATGGCGTATACGAAAATAGTCTGGATGCGGTAAGTGATCGTGACTTTATCGTGGAATTTCTAGCAGGAGCTTCACTAATTATGACGCATCTTTCTCGTCTATGTGAAGAGCTGGTATTGTGGAGCAGTACTGAATTTAGCTTTATCGAATTGGATGATGCGTTCTGTACAGGTAGTAGTATTATGCCGCAGAAAAAAAATCCAGATGTCGCTGAATTGGTACGTGGTAAAACAGGTCGTGTATACGGTAATCTGATCGGATTATTAACTGTACTCAAATCGCTACCACTTGCCTACAACAAAGATATGCAAGAAGACAAAGAAGGTATGTTCGATACGGTCGCTACATTAGAAGGTGCACTTCAATTATTTGCTCCGATGATCGCTACGATGAAAGTGAACACAGGACGTATGCGTGAAGCGGTTAATAAAGACTTTTCCAATGCGACCGATATTGCAGATTTCTTAGTAGGCAAAGGATTACCTTTCCGTCAAGCGCATGAAGTGATCGGTAAAACAGTGTTGTACTGTATTCAAGAAGGCAAATACTTGCTTGATCTAACACTGGAAGAATTTCAAAACTTCTCTCCATTGTTCGATGACAGTATCTATGCTGTGTTGCAACCAGAAGCTGTAGTGAATGCACGTAATGTGTACGGCGGTACAGCAACTGTACAAGTGGCAGCAGCTATTGAGCGTGCTGAAGATAAATTAACACATACAGTCACATGGCTAGAAGGTCATGTACAGTAGAATCGATAAGCTAGAGATACAGCAGAACAATTGCTTTATAGTGTTTGGATAGAGTAGCACTTTGGTTGAGATGATATTTTGTTTTGATCTTTGCTATTTCTATTGTTTGTATCCCTTATAATCCCAAAAAGGACAGCCATGATTATGATGGTTGTCCTTTTTTTTGCTATTTGGCTATTATGATTTGATTACCAGCCCCATGAGTCCGACAAACGAAGAAGCTTGATACGGCGAAATAATACAACCACGCAAATCTTCTATCTCAATCTGCAAGCTTGTAAATTCGCAGGTACTGAGATCAACTTCATGTAATGAAGTCCCTGACATCATAGCAGTGTCTAATTGACATTGATCGAAAAAAACAGATTTGAAGGTAGAGGAGCAATAATCTGCACCGATCAATGAGCAATGTTCAAAAGAGATATTTTTGAAATTAGAAAAGCGAAATACCGAATAATCCGCCACACAATCGGTAAAACGAACATTTTGCAAACGGCTTTGAGCAAAATCAGTGCCAATCAATTTACACTGGCGAAATTCAGTCCGATGTACAAAAGAACGAGGAAATTGAATATTGGAAAGATCGCATTGCTCAAATATCACATCGGTCAGTTCGATTTCAGATAAATAGGACTCGATAATATCTACGTGTTCAAAGATCATTTTTTCAAAAGAAACACGTTTTGCTTCCTGACCATCAATTGTAAAATGTTCTATTTTGGCATGACTGAACTCGTCTTTAGATTGCAATGTATATAAAGGCTCATGTAAATGTTCTAAATGCTGAGGAATTTGGGGGGCTTGAATTTTGATAGACATATGTAGATGTACCTCCTTGAGTGGGATCTTTATTATTGTATATCAATAACAAGCTGTGATTCTATGACTCCTTGCCTAGATTATGACTTTGCTATGATATCTGTTACAATAACAGCACTTCTTAGTTCATATAACTGTAACAATAAAAATAGCGAAATTCTATTGCGTATTCTGTAAAAAGAGATACAATAAGACTGTAAATGTTCACGTTAACAAAATGAATAAACATAGCTGAATCAACGAAAGGAAGGAATACAATGACTGCTAAATTTTTGGATCAAAACTTTATGTTACATAGTGATACAGCGATCCAACTGTATCATCAAGTAGCAAAAGATATGCCGATTATTGATTACCATTGTCATTTAAGTCCGCAAGAAATTTTGGAGAACAAAACGTTTAAAAATATTACAGAAGCCTGGTTATATGGAGATCATTACAAATGGCGCGTGATGCGTGCTAATGGTGTAGAAGAAAAATATATTACAGGCGATGCCGATGATTATGATAAATTTCTGGCGTGGTCAAGAACAGTACCGCAATTAATTGGTAATCCACTGTATCACTGGACACATCTTGAATTACAACGCTTTTTTGGAGTAGAAGAATTGTTAAGTGAAAAGACAGCTCCGCAGATCTGGCAAAAAGTAAATGAGCAATTACAAGGTGAAGGATTTGGAGCACGCGATCTGATTACCAAATCTAAAGTAACGGTAGTCTGTACGACAGATGATCCTGTTGATGATCTTGGTTATCATGCACAGATTCGTGAGCTAAAAAATTTCTCGACAGCCGTCTTGCCAAGCTTCCGCCCGGACAAAGCGTTAGAAATCAATCGGGCTACATTCCGTCCGTGGTTAGAGCAATTAGTTGCTGTCTATGGATCAGATATCCGCACCTATGATGACTTTTTGAAAGCGCTTGAGCAAAGAGTTCGCTTTTTCCATGCCGCAGGTGGACGGGTGTCCGATCATGCACTGGATACGGTTGTGTTTGCAGAGGCGACTCAAGCAGAAGTCAATCAGATTTTTGCGAAAGCGTTAGAGCAAGGGCAAGTCAGTAGTGAAGAAGAAGCGAAGCACAAATCGTATACGCTTGTATTTTTGAGTCAATTGTATGCAGAGCTAGATTGGGCGATGCAGTTCCATATTCATGCGTTACGCAACAACAGTACATCGATGTTCCGTCAATTAGGGCCGGATACCGGTTACGATTCAGTCAATGATGGACTGATTGCGAAGCCGTTGGTATCACTACTTGATGCTATGGAATCCGCAGGAGCATTACCGAAAACGATTTTGTATTCGCTCAATCCGAATGATTATCCTGTTCTGGCAAGTGCAGCAGGTAGCTTCCAGAGCGGTGGTATCGCTGGCAAAATTCAGTTCGGTACCGCATGGTGGTATAACGATCATCGTGATGGGATGCATGAGCAAATGAAATTGTTAGCCAATATGGGTGTATTAGCTCGCTTTGTAGGGATGTTAACCGATTCGCGTAGCTTTTTATCGTATACCCGTCATGAATATTTCCGTCGTCTGTTGTGTGATCTGTTAGGGACATGGGTAGAGCAAGGGGAAGTACCTGAAGATATGGAATTGTTAAGCAGTATCGTCGAAGGCATCTGTTATACCAATGCAGAGCAGTATTTTAATTTTCCTGCTGTAGTGTCTGTAAAGTAATCATGTAGAAGTATCGCTTTGACTGATATAGAACATAAATGATAGATATAGTGATGTTCTAGTAGATTCAGTCAAAGCGATCTTTATTTAAAATGATTAAGTGATAATTTTCACAATATTATAGTGTGTTGTAGCAAAGTTATTGTAAATGCCAAAAGTATAACAATGTGTGCTAGAGCATTAAAGTAGTATCCGTATTGTAAGCGGTTGATTTTATCAAATCAAGGGGTGTGTCACATGGGAGTAGCTACATTAAAAGGGGTCAAAGCAGAAGAAAATGTAATTGACGGCAAGATCAGTTTGAAAGAAAAAATTTCATACGGTATGGGGGACTTTGGGAACGGATTTATGTTTGATCTGGGGCAATTGTATCTGTTGAAGTTTTTTACAGATGTTGCCGGTATTCCCGCTATGGCAGCCGCAGGTATTTTTCTGGTCAGTAAATTATTTGCAGCGATCTGTGATCCGATTGTAGGTTCGTCGATTGATTATCGCAAAAATATCGGGAAAAACGGTAAATTTAGACCGTATCTGATCTACGGAAGTATTATTCTTGCTATCCTGACCGTATTTACGTTTATCTCACCGAATCTATCGGTAACCGGTAAATTAATTTATGCGTATGCTTCTTATATGATCTGGGGAATCGGGTACTCCTTTGTAAATATTCCTTATGGTTCACTCGGTGCATCGATTACTCAGAATACGATAGAACGGGCATCGTTATCATCATTTCGTCAAGCCGGTTCGCTAGGAGCACTATTTGTGACCAGTGTGATTGTAATGCCTTTGATTGTGCATTTCGCTAATCCATCTGTAGGATTTCCTGTTGTGATGGGGATTATGTCTATTGTCGGTGTGCTTGCTTTTATTGTCTGCTTCCGCGGAACCAAAGAACGGATTATCAGTCAAGCCGCTCCTTCTGAAAAATTATCGGTCGGCAGTGTAGTCAAAACATTTGTCAGCAACAAACCACTGCTAGTGCTCGTATTAATGACGGTTTTCACGATTTCAGCTTATAATATCAAATCAGCGATGTTGATTTATTTTGCGCAGTATAATTTGGGTAATGTGGAACTGATGGCGTATATGAACTTTATTATTATCGGATCTTCATTTATCGGCGTATTGTTTTTACCTAAATTAGTGAAAAGATTCGGTAAACGCAAAACAGCAATGATCGGGCTTGGTATCAGTGTCGTAGCAGATACGATCAATTTTATTGCGCCATCGAATGTGTATCTTTTCACAATCCTAGCCAGTATTGCATTTATCGGTATTAGTATTCCTAACGGTGTCACATGGGCATTTGTATCTGATATTATCGATTACGGAGAATGGAGTTCTGGAGAACGTAAAGAAGGAACTACGTATTCGTTGTTTAACTTTTCGCGTAAATTGGCACAATCACTATCCGGTTTCTTATCAGGAGTAGGGCTGGCTGTAATCGGCTATGTACCGAATGTAGTACAGACAGTAGGTACACAAATCGGGATCAAAGCGTTACTTTGTCTGTATCCTGCGATTGCGCTAGCGATTGCGATGCTGATTATCGGATTAATGTACAAATTAACAGATAAAAAGCATGAACAGATCGTCGAAGAATTACAATTGCGCCATCAACCATTAGAGTAACTAAAGGTGAGAATAATCGCATAGCGCCTAGTAACCATCCGTATTATGGTGAGTAGATCATAATATGTTATTCTTAGAGGAAGAGGAACAACTGTATCCTCTATGCTGTTCTATCGGACAAGCTGGAATAAAGGAAGGTATGCATATGGCAGCCACAATTAAAGATATCGCAAAGCTAGCGAATGTTTCTCATACGACTGTTTCTCGTGCACTTAATAATAGCCCTCTTATCAAAGAGGTGACCAAACGTAAAATTATGCAAATTGCGCAAGAAGTTAATTATATTCCTAACTATAATGCGAAAAGTCTGGTGTTACAGCGTTCGCATACGATCGGTTTGTTTTTTACCAGTATTTCAAACGGTACCAGTAGTAGTTTTTTTGCCGCTACAATTCGCGGGGTGAATCGTGTGATCGGGATTGAATACAATTTATTTGTACGTGGAATAGATGATTATTTAGATTACAGTTCGATTCATCATAAGCGGTTTGATGGCATTATTTTGATGAGTCAAAGCGAAGCGGATAACGACTTTATCCATCATGTACTAGAACAAGAAATTCCAATTGTTGTACTCAACCGGTTACTGCCAGATGCCAATCTAGTTAATATTGTATCCAATGATAAAGAAGGCTCGTATCATGCCGGGCATTTTCTAATTGAGCAAGGTCATACGCAGATTGCGATTATCGAAGGAATCAAAAGCTTCAAATCAACTGAACAACGCCGCTCTGGATTTGTACAAGCGATGGAAGAAAGTCAATTATCGATTCCAGCAGAATATATTGTGAGTGGAGAATACGATACAGAAAGTGGTTATCAAGCGATGCAACAATTGCTAGCCTTATCCACTCCGCCTACCGCTGTATTTTGTTCTAATGATGATATGGCGATTGGTGCGATGAATGCCGCTTTTGAACAAGGGCTGAAAGTGCCACAAGATCTGTCGATTATCGGTTTTGATGATATTAATTTCTCTATGTATACCAATCCTGCATTAACTACAGTGAAGCGTCCGATCGAAGATATCAGTGCACGCGGAGCAGAGAAAATCTTAGAACAGATTCGTGACAAAGAAACACAACAAGAATTGATCTTTGTAGAAACTGAATTGATTCAGCGTAAATCGACGGCTGTTTATTCGAAGTAAATTATTGAAGTTACCAATCGTTCAAGTCGCTAAATAACGTCATTATAGATTGAGGATTCCAGAGCTTACGACTATGCGCAGGAATTCTCTTTTTAATAAATTATAAGATTGTGATTTAGTTCACTTTGTTAACGTGTGCATAAAATTATAATGATTAGTAAGTCACAGATAGATACATTTATTATTCGTTTGTTATATATATTCCAAAAATGAACGATTAGGAGGATATGATCATGAATACACTGAATCGAACCACTTATTCGGCTACTATGTATACTGAAAAAGTACTGCAATTTGGTGAAGGGAATTTTTTGCGAGCTTTTACCGATTGGCAGATTCATCAGATGAATACTAAAGCTAACTTTGATGCAGGAGTAGTGATTGTACAACCGTTAGCTACAGGGATGGCTGAACGACTCAATGAACAAGATGGATTATATACAGTCTACCTCGAAGGGATAGAACAAGGACAACCTTCTCAGACCCATGAAGTGATCGAGTGTGTGACACGCGCAATCAATCCTTATGAACATTATGAATCTTATGAAGCATTAGCTTATCAACCAGAACTACGTTGGATTATTTCCAATACGACAGAAGCAGGTATTGCTTTTAATAGCACAGATCAGTTAGCAGATCGCCCACAGCAAAGTTATCCGGGCAAATTAACATCGTTATTATATCGCCGATTCCGTCATTTTCATGGAGACAATAGTAAAGGATTTATTATTCTTCCTTGTGAATTGATCGATCATAACGGAGATGAACTAAAAAAAATCGTGTTGCAATATGCAGACTTGTGGAACCTGGAACCTGAATTTGGTGCATGGATCCATCAAGCCAATACATTTTGTAGCAGTCTGGTCGATCGGATAGTACCCGGTTATCCCAAACAGCGTATGCCTCAGATCACAGCAGAGCTTGGATATGAAGATTCATTTGTCGTAGTAGGTGAACCATTTCACTTACTTGTAATCGAAGGGCCTTCTTGGATAGAGCAAGAATTGCCGTTTGCACAAGCAGGTCTGCATATCAAAGTGGTTGAAGATATGGCTCCTTATCGTACACGTAAAGTGCGCATTTTAAATGGTGCTCATACGGCTATGACACCTGTTGCTTATCTGTATGGTCTGAATACAGTAGCAGAAGCAGTAGAACATCCAGTTACAGGTGCTTTTGTCCGTTCTTTGATTCAGGATGAGATTATACCGACTTTAGATTTACCTGCTGATGAGCTAGAGCAATTTGCTGCGTCTGTAATAGAACGATTCCGTAACCCGTATGTAGAACATTTTCTGATGAGCATTTCACTAAATAGTATTTCCAAATTTAAAACGCGCGATCTGCCAACATTAACTACTTATATCGAACAGACAGGTAAATTACCGTCAAAACTTGTGTTTTCATTGGCTGCTTTGATTACCTTTTATAAAGGAGATCGTAGTGGAGAACCGATTGCGTTGAACGATGATATCGCTGTGTTGCGACAATTAGCCGAATTATGGAAAGTATGCGATAACAGCCAACAGGGTCTGTATCAGTTAGCTACGGCTGTTCTTGGAGAAGTGTCTTTCTGGGGAATAGACTTGAACACTTATACAGGCTTAACCGAGCAAGTGATGAACGATTTGTATCGTATTCAACATCAAGGCATAGTCGTTGCCTTGCAAGAGTTGATGGATCATTCTGTAGCTTCCACTTCTTAATGTATCAAAAGTACACATGAAGGGATAGATACATCTTACGAGGAGGCATTACTGATCATGCTTGAATATATACAGATTCATCCCGATGACAATGTAGTTGTGGCGTTACGTGATTATCAGCAGGGGGAAATGATTACACTGAATCCCTCCACAGCTTTTCAGCAACAGATTACAGTCACAGAAGATATCGCTCGCGGGCATAAGATTGCACTTCAACCGATAGAAATCCACCAACATATTATCAAATACGGCTATCCGATCGGACATGCGATTCAACCGATTACAGTCGGTAGCCATATTCATACGCATAATGCCAAAACCAATCTCACAGGCATTGAAGAATACCATTATGATCCCAAAACTTTTTTTAATCCATATTCGCTTGAGAATCGTACTTTTCAAGGATATCGACGTCTCAATGGTGATGTAGGTATTCGAAATGAATTGTGGATCGTACCTACAGTGGGCTGTGTAAATGGAATCGCCGAATTGATTTTAAGTGAATTTCAGCGTGAAGTAGGAGATATCGCTCCTTTTGAAAATACATTAGTACTCAAACATAGCTATGGTTGTTCTCAGCTAGGAGATGATCACCAATATACGCGTACGATTCTGGCAGATGCTGTCAAGCATCCGAATGTAGGCGGTGTGCTTGTGCTTGGACTGGGCTGTGAAAATAATGAAATGGAACAATTTAAATTAGCGATTGGTGAATACGATGAACATCGGGTCAAATTTCTTGTCTCGCAAATGGTATCAGACGAAGTAGAAGCAGGGGTACAACTGCTTAAAGATATATTTGCTCATGTACAGGGTGATCACCGGGAAGATATTCCATTAGCTGATCTCAAAATCGGACTCAAATGTGGTGGTTCTGATGGATTATCAGGCATTACAGCGAATCCATTATTGGGTAAATTATCAGACTATATGGCGGCGCAAGGCGGTACAACGGTTTTGACTGAAGTACCAGAAATGTTCGGCGCAGAACAGATTTTAATGGAGCGTGCCTCAGATGAACAGGTATTTGGTAAAATCGTACATCTGATCAATGACTTTAAGCAATACTTTATAGATTACAAACAGCCTGTGTATGAGAACCCTTCTCCTGGTAACAAAGCAGGTGGGATTACAACATTAGAAGATAAGTCACTCGGTTGTACGCAAAAGTCGGGCATTTCTCCTGTACAGGATGTTTTATTATATGGAGAACGATTGCAGACACGTGGGCTGAATTTGCTCAGTGCGCCGGGAAATGATCTGGTGGCTTCTTCAGCGTTAGCGGCGGCAGGATGTCAGCTTGTTATTTTTACAACCGGACGGGGAACGCCTTTTGGTTCTTTTGTACCGACGATGAAAGTATCGACCAATTCGCCTTTATTTGCGAATAAACCGCATTGGATTGATTATAATGCTGGCACACTGGTAGAAGATGTAACGATAGAAGACGAGTTAAAAGATTTTATCAATTATATTATTGAAGTGGCTAGTGGTCGCTGGGTGAATAACGAGAAAAATAAATTCCGCGAATTGGCAATCTTTAAAAGCGGAGTTACTTTGTAAATATAAATATGCGTTTGGGTCTTAAACGCAATATATGCTATACTCATTCCATTGTGACCAACGGGTCAGTAACTAATGAATTCTTCTGAGAAGGATCATGTTATGATTACGAAAAAGGAGTGAGTATATGTCAGCGTCTTTTGCTGCAAAAAGTAAAAAAGCTTCAAAAACAGGCTGGATCGTTGCAGGGTTGTTGCTCGGTATTTTTATTGCAGCGATTGATAATACGATTGTAGCTACAGCGATTGCTACGATTGTAGGTGATCTTGGAGGATTTGATCAATTTGTATGGGTAACGTCAGCCTACTTGGTCGCATCACTTGCAGGAACACCTATTTTCGGTAAATTGTCAGATATGTACGGTCGTAAACGATTTTTTATTTTCGGTGTCGTTGTCTTTATGCTTGGTTCTATTTTATGTGGTACCGCAGACTCTATCGTACAACTTAGTATTTATCGAGCGATTCAAGGGATAGGTGGCGGGGCACTTGTACCGATTGCTTTTACAATTGTGTTCGATACATTTCCACCGGAAAAACGCGGTAAAATGACAGGGTTATTAGGCGCTGTATTTGGGATGTCCAGTTTATTTGGCCCGCTGTTAGGTGCTTATATTACTCAATATATGAACTGGCGCTGGGTTTTTTATATCAATGTTCCGTTTGGAATTGTATCTTTTCTGTTGGTTATGATTTTTTATCATGAATCGATGGAACGTTCAAAGCAAAAAATAGATTGGTGGGGCGCAGCGTTATTGATCGGGGCTGTCGTGTCATTAATGTTCGCTTTAGAATTGGGCGGAGATACATATTCGTGGAATTCAGGTGTGATTTTAGGACTGTTTGCAAGCTTTGTTGTATTACTGATCGGATTTATCTTTGCAGAAAAGAAAGCCGCAGAGCCTATTATTTCATTTCCGATGTTCAAAGATCGACTGTTCAGTAGCAGTACATTAGCTGCTTTCTTCTACGGGGCTGCTTTTATTACTGTGGCGCTATATATTCCTATCTATATTCAAGGCGTAAGTGGAGGCACAGCAGTCAATTCAGGGCTTACTCTTATGCCGATGACTATCGGATCGGTTATTGCAGCGATGCTTGGCGGGATACTGGTGAACAAATTAACATTCCGCCGGATTATGATGATTTCTGGATTTTTATTTGTACTAGGAATGGCATTGTTAAGCCGGATTACACCGGATACACCTGCATTACTATTGTATCTATATCTGGCTACCGCAGGCTTCGGAATCGGATTCTCTTTCTCGGTACTGAATATTAGTGGGATTCAGAACTTTGATTTTCGTCAACGTGGAGCAGCGACTTCTACATTAACATTTGTTCGTTCACTAGGGATGGCGCTAGGTGTTACGATATTCGGATTGATTCAACGTAGCTTGTTAAGCAATCAATTGCAGTCAGGGATCGATCAAAGTGGTGGTGAAAGTGCGCTACCCGCAGGGCTTGATCTAACCCAGCTTGATCCGCGTGCTTTGCTATCCGATGATATCAAAGCTCATTTACCTGCTCAGGTTATTGAGATGATTCAAGTAGCCTTAACCAGTTCGATTGCAGGTACATTTATGTGGGCGGTTTTGCCAGCCATCGGAGCACTTATCGCTGTTTCTTGTATGGGTAAAGAACGCGCTCTGCAAACAAATAACCCTACTAAAAAGTAAGTAATCACTGCATTATCAAACAAAGTAACAGTACGATGTATCTATAACCATACAAAAAAGATTGGTAATATTCAAAAGAGTTTGAGATAGAACCACTTTTTAAGGACGTTAGCAGAAGAAAGTCTGATTTCAGCATTGTGCTGATTTCAGGCTTTTTTGATTCCTGAGTGATTTTCGAGTTATTATAGTACTCAAATGGTAACGAATTTGTTACAATAGAGATTGTTGAATCTGTCTTTCAAACATATGGTGTTTTGCTACATCCAGTACAAAGTACCTCATCGTATATTGGTTTACTTGATAAGAACCAACCTACCTATACTTAATGTTGTTTGTAAAAAAGAATAGTAATCGTATAAGAAGAAATGGTGCGTCTAATACCATGTACCACATGCAATTAACAAAACCATTCAGACATTATCTTTGATAACAAAAACGTTATCTCTGACAAGGTACATGATCTGATTATTTAGGAAGTGATAATTTGATAGAAATGCAGGATGTCTGGAAAACGTATCCGAATGGAGCTCATGCTCTGCAAGGTGTATCTGTGAAGATTGATCGCAATGAATTTGTATATGTGGTCGGTCCTTCCGGTGCGGGTAAGTCTACCTTTATGAAATTAATGTATCGTGAAGAAACACCAACAAAAGGTCAAATTTCAGTGAATGGATTTAATCTGGGCAAATTAAAGCAGCGTAAGATTCCATTATTGCGCCGTAATATCGGAGTTATTTTTCAAGATTTTCGTCTATTACCGAAATTAACAGCTTATGATAATGTTGCTTTTGCAATGGAAGTTATTGAAACGCCGAGAAAATTAATGAAAAAACGGGTGATGGAAGTACTCGATCTAGTCGGACTTCAAAGTAAAGCTGGACGTTACCCTGAACAAATGTCCGGTGGTGAGCAACAGCGGATCGCTATTGCACGCGCAATCGTCAATAATCCGGCTGTGATTATAGCGGATGAACCTACAGGAAATCTCGATCCTGAGACGTCCTATGGCATTATGCAATTGCTAGATGAAATTAATTTCCGCGGAACGACTATTATTATGGCTACTCATAATAGAGATATTGTAAAT
The DNA here is from genome assembly GCF_042681745.1 of Paenibacillus nicotianae. Lineage (NCBI taxonomy): Bacteria > Bacillati > Bacillota > Bacilli > Caryophanales > Paenibacillaceae > Paenibacillus > Paenibacillus nicotianae. The sequence continues at coordinate 750,139 of NZ_JBHUGF010000011.1, forward strand.
TCAATGCGTCGTCGGGTATTAGCGATCGAAGACGGTATGATCGTCAGAGATCAGATTAGAGGGGAGTACGGTTATGAATTTTAATACCTTCTTGCGACACTTGCGGGAAGGTTTTAGAAGCGTATTCCGCAACGGGTGGATGTCAGTTGCATCGATCACCTCTATTATTGTGTCTCTGTTTATTTTGGGTGTATTTATTTTGTTAGTCCTAAATGTAAATCAACTTGCCGATCAGGCAGATAGTGAAGTAGAAATCAACGTCTTTTTGGAACTCAATGTTGATCAATCGTTAAGACAAGAGTTACAACAAGAGATCAGCGCGATGACAGAAGTAAGCACAGTTACTTTTATTCCCAAAGCGCAAGGATTACAAGAATTACGCGATCGTCTAGGTGAAGGTGGAGAATCATTCTTGCAAGGATATGCGCAGGATAACAATCCATTGCCTGATGCTTTACGTATCCAGGTTATAGAGCCGACTACCGTTCCTTTTGTCGCTCAGAAGATAGAAGCTTTAAATAAAGAACATCCTGAAAAACCTATCCTTAAAGTCCGGTATGGTGGAGATACAGTACAGACGTTGTTCAAAGTCACAGCATTGATTCGCAATATTGGTCTGATTCTGGTTGCTGCTCTTGGTCTGATGGCAATGTTCTTGATAGCAAATACGATTCGAGTGACGATACTAGCACGTCGTCGTGAAATTAGTATTATGAAGCTAGTTGGAGCGACCAATCAGTTTATACGCTGGCCTTTCTTTATTGAAGGGGCATTGTTAGGCGGTATTGGTTCACTGGTAACGATCGGCATTTTATTTATCGGATATCAGCAATTGGTAGCCGCTTCTGTTCGATCATTTGGAATAGCGTCTGTGATCACTTTAATTCCGTTACAGCAAATCTGGCCGTTACTAGGCAGTCTACTGCTAGGACTTGGAGTATTGATCGGAATATGGGGAAGTACACTCTCAATTCGTCGCTTTCTTAAAGTATAAAATAATTTTTTTCGTAAATATGCAAAAAAAGCTAAGATATCTGCAAAACATTGCCGATAATCATACTTGATGCAAGTGCTGAACGCCGGAAAACGACTGTTTCAAAAACCTACAAACGGTAAAAGGATGGGGAGAAAAAGTTGAAAAAAGTCGCATCAGTTATGGCTGTTATTTTATTGGCAGTCTCAGTGATACAACCACAACACGTACACGCCGCCAAATCGGTTAGTGATATCCAGAGTCAATTAAATGCTGTGGAGAAAAAAGCACAGGAAGCAGCCCAACAGAAGAAAAAAGCTGCTGCTCAAAAGAAAAAATCGCAAATGCTAAAAGCTAGAACACAAAAAGATCTAGGTAAAGTATTGCAAGCGATCAATGAAGTGAGCAGTCAGTTGGCTCGCGTTTCTAGTGATATTTCACAAACTGAATCAGGTCTTCGTCAGGCGAAAAAAGATTTGGCTGAAACCAAAGAACGGATTCATGCTCGTGAAGGTATGATTGATACTCGTGTACGAATGATGTATACCGATGGATTAATCTCCTATATGGATGTGTTAATGGCATCAACCAACTTTTCTGATTTTGTAGAACGTGCTGATTCTTTGCGTATGATTGTAGACCAAGATCAGGATATTTTGGCTCAACATGAAAAAGACAAGCAATTCGTAATCGTGACGCAAAAAAAATTAACCGCTTCGTATGCGAAAGCGAAAAGTCTATACGCTGAAAAAGCAGAGCGTAAAGGTGAACTCGATGCTAAAGAAAATGAAAAACAAGTACTCATTTTTAAATACAATACACAGATTGAAAATGCAGATGATATCACATCCGAGCAAGAACAAGCGTTGTGGGATCTAGCGGATCAACGTTCGTCTCTATATCAGGAGAAAACAGCACTAGAAGCACAAGAAAGAGCAGCCGCGGCGGCTCGTGCAGCAGCAGAGGCTCAAGCTAGAGCAGCGGCAGCAGCCAATGATTCTTCAGATGATGGCGGAGACGGAGGTTATACTCCACCAACTACAGGCGGATATCAAGGTAGTGGCAATGGAAGTATGGGTCTACCTGTAAATGGCGCGCGTATTTCTTCTCCATTCGGTTATCGTAATCACCCGATTCAAGGAGTATACAAAATGCATACAGGAGTCGATTTTGCAGCTCCTCAAGGAACCGATATTCATGCCGCTCAAGGTGGAACAGTCGTAGTGGCTCAATGGCAAAATGGATACGGTAATACTGTAATTATCGATCATGGAAATGGAATCAAAACATTATACGGACATATTCGTGATGGTGGTATCGCAGTTACTGTTGGTCAGACTGTTAGTCAAGGACAGAAGATTGCAGAAGTAGGTTCTACAGGTAACTCTACAGGCCCTCACTGTCACTTTGAAGTACGTGTGAATAATACGCCTGTCGATCCGATGGGTTATCTGTAATAGCGTTAAGCTCAGAGAGGCGGTAACACATGATGAGAAAACGCACCGTAGCACTGCTTGTGATTGCCATGATGGTGCTAAGTAGCGTGCTTACACTGGCTTTTACCAGTCTGCCAGGAATTGCTCGCAATGCTGCAAATGGACAAGGGTTGCTAGCTGCCCTTAGTGGTGGAGGTCTAAGCGACCAACAACAGAGCAAGCTAAGTACAGCAGCCAAATTGATTGAAAGTAATTATTATCAAGACGTAGATAGTAACAAGCTTGTAGATGGTGCAATCAATGGGATGATGGAAGCGTTAGGAGATCCTTATTCCAGTTATATGGCTCCTGAGACAGCAACTCAATTTTCTGAATCGATTGCAGGGTCATTTACAGGAATCGGTGCAGAAGTATCACAAGAAGACGGCAATGTCGTGATCGTTTCTCCGATCAAAGGGTCACCTGCGGAAAAAGCAGGCTTACGCCCGAAAGACATTATTGTATCGATCAATGGCGAATCACTAGCTGGTGTTGATTTAAATGATGCTGTTAATAAGATTCGTGGTAAAAAAGGCACAACCGCTACGATTGAAATTAAACGTTCAGGCAGTTCAAATAATTTAACATTCAAAATTGTTCGTGATGATATTGATGTTGAGACTGTTACTTCAAGAATGACAGATGACAAAATCGGCGTGATTACTGTCACTCAGTTCTCAATGAATACAGCCGAACGCTTTGATGCTGAAGTGAAAAAGCTTGAAGGTCAAGGTATGAAAGGGCTTGTGATTGATGTTCGTAACAATCCAGGTGGCGTTCTGTCTGTTGTAATCAATATGGCTGAACAATTTGTTCCGAATGGCAAATTGATTGTACAAGTAGAGGACAAAGCAGGCAAACGTGATGAGACCAAGTCTACAGGCAAAGGCGTTAAATATCCGATTGCGGTTGTAACGAATGGCGGTAGCGCAAGTGCTTCCGAGATTTTAGCAGGTGCTTTGAAGCAATCTGCGGGGGCTACATTATACGGGGAGACGACGTATGGTAAAGGTACTGTGCAGACCAGTATGGACAATATCTTTAACGATGGAAGTCTAATCAAAATTACAATTGCCAAATGGTTAACGCCAAATGGAGATTGGATTCATAAAAAAGGAATCAAACCGGATGTGAATATCGCTCCGCCCGATTACTTTACAGTGACTCCAATCAACAAAGAAAAAACACTCAAATATGATATGAATAATAGTGATATCAAGAGTGCTCAAATTATGTTAGATGGTCTTGGTTACAGTGTAGATCGTAAAGACGGTTATTTTGATCGTGAGACCGAGAATGCAGTGAAATCATTCCAGACCAAGCAAAAGCTGACGGTGACAGGTGCGATTGATGAGAAAACAGCAACTGCCCTTGAGATCGCATTGGTCGAGCATATTCAAGACCCGCAATACGATGTTCAAATGAACAAAGCGATTGCAGGCGTTGAAAAGCAGATTTCTACAGCGAATACCAAATAATTGAAAGCTAATACTCCTATATTCATATGAATTTCTAAAAAGAAGGCTGTTATAGCCTTCTTTTTTTATGTAGAATAGAGAGAGTTGAGTCCAAGTAGGATTTGATGATACGATTTCTATAAAGCAAGATAGATAGCAAAGGAGAGTGGCAACCGTTGAACGTGTTAGGTGAGGCACTCCGTATGATAGGCGGGGCTTTAGGGGCGTTGTTAACACAGCCTTTTTATTATATATTTTTGATCGGTGTTTTGTTGCATTACAGACGTCAAGGTATCCTTGAACGTAAACTATTTAATATTCGTATTTATGTGTATGCAGGTCGTGTATTACGCACTGTAATCACAGGGATTATTGTAGGATTACTTGTATCGATTGTAATGGTTTTTATAGGTATACATATACAGACAGAAGTGATCTGGTGTATAGGGACGATTTTGATTCTATTATCTCTATTCCGTCTACGCTATGCTCATATCACGATGGCTTTGGCTGTACTGACAATCATTTATATGGTGCTCCTTTCTTTACCATCATGGCAACCGACAGGTCTGTTCGGGCAAGTGATAGCGAGTATCCGTAATATCGATTTGCCTGGATTATTAGCAATCTCGGTATTGTTACAATTGATTGAAGCCATATTATTTCGTATACAAGCGACTCGCTTTGCTTCACCGGTTGTGATCGAAGGCAAGCGTGGTAAGCCTGTAGGAGCATATGCAATAGAAGCATTCTGGCCTATTCCTTTATGGTTATTTATCCCTTCCACAGGTGGGCTAGTGCTGCCCTGGACACCGCTTCATGAAGCAGAATCTTGGATCAATGGTGTATCGTTAACAGCATTACCGGTTATGATCGGTTGTAGTATATTAACACAGACACATTTGCCACAAGCCAAAGTGAATGTGATCGCTAAACGATTAGTGCAAAGTAGCTTGATAATGATTGTACTGGCGGCTTTGGCACTCTGGTGGGCGCCTATTGCGATCCCTGCATTGGTAATCGCTGTGATTTTGCGTGAATGGATTATGTATGTGAGTCGACGGGAAGAAACAGAGCACAGCCCCTTATTTATTCGCGGATTACGAGGTCTCAAAATAGTAGATGTGATTCCTGCTAGCCCTGCGGCAGAATTAGGTATTACAGCAGGGGAAAGTGTATATAAAGTGAATGGACAGCTTATTCAAGATCCTCAATCACTGCATGCGGCATTGCGAATCAATCCTGCTTTTTGCAAATTGGAAATCTTAAATATTCAGGGCGAAAGTAAATTTCTACAACGAGCGATCTATGCAGGAGATCATCATCAGCTAGGGATGATTTTTGCACCGGACGATCAAGCTGTTATTTCTCCCGATATTCAGCGCTTATCCGTCTGGAATCTACTTACCAAACCGCGTGTACACAAGTTGAACAACGGTTATCAGGAGACTACTCAGATATTAGCGTTACCAGAAAGTGATGTCGCGGCTGAGCAAGAACCGCCGGAGGAACCTATTGAATTGACTCCAGAGTATATTGAAAAGCACGGATTGCCCAAACGACCTCGTCGTAAGTAAGTACTACAGTATGATAATGAGTCATTGTTTTACAAAATAAGTACTGGTTGATCGTAGAACGTAATATCAGAACTACAATAAATGATAAGTGATAAGAAATCAAAAGCACCCAAGTGTATTTACTCATCTACGGATAGAGAGTACACTCGGGTGCTTTTTTACATGTAGGTAAGTCTTATATTCAAGCTTACATTTTACACGATATTCAAAATATAAATACAATAACTTTGTGACTTCTATTACTCTTGCAATTGACGTAAAACAATGATTTCGACACGTCGATTTTTTTGACGACCTGTTGCTGTAGAATTATCCGCACTTGGACGGGTATCTCCATATCCTGCATACTGGAACTTGGATTTATCTAACCCTTTGGTATCAATAAAATAACGCAGTACAGATAAGGCACGAGCACCGGACAACTCCCAGTTATCTTGATAACGTGAAGCATTTACAATAGGTAGATTATCGGTATGCCCTTCAATACTTACGGTCGTATCAATCGATTGGAACAAGCTGGACAATTGAGCAAGAGTGGCTAGTGAACGAGATTTGAGATTAGCTTGACCTTCATCAAACAAAAATTGATCACTAAGTGTAATAGAGATACCTTGCGGTTTGTCAGCTACCACTACTTGATTGCCTAGATTATTGGTTTTGACATACTTTTCGATCACACTCATTAGATTCGCTAATTCACTTTCCTGCTTGCGAAAAGCTTCTTCGCGATTGGTCAGTGTAGTCGCTCCACTTTGTGTATCTTTGCCACCTTCGTTGCCTGCTTGATTACTGGTAGATGTAGAACCACCATTACTGGTATTTTTGCCGGCTGTTCCTGTAATACCTTTACCACCATCTAAAATCGAATTATCGCTTTGAAAAGTAAGCTGTAACGAATCAGTTAACACTTGATATTTGGCGGTATCTACATGACTTACTGAATACATCACTACAAAGAAAATGAGCAACAATGTAATTAAATCCGCATACGTGATCAGCCAACGATCTTGCTGATTATGCCCGTTACCTTTTTTGCTACGCCGAGAATAACGTGCCATCGTTATTCCTCCCCTGTTCTAGCTTCGCGGATCAAATTCCCGTTATTTTCAGGTAGAAACGTTTCTAGCTTTTTACGTACCAATTGAGGATTTTCTCCGTTTTGAATCGATAATACACCTTCTAATAACATTTCCATCGTTTGAATATCAAGCTCGCTACGCGAACGGATTTTGGAAGCGATTGGTAAAAAGATAAGATTGGCACTAGCGACACCATACAAAGTCGCTGTAAAAGCAACCGCAATCGATCCACCCAATCCTGTAGGTTCACTAAGACTGCCTAACACCTGAATAAGACCCATAACAGTACCGATAATTCCCATCGTAGGCGCATATCCACCAGCGGAATCGAACACTTTGGCGTATTGTTCATGTTCTAATTCTGTTTTGGTCATTTCCAGTTCAAGAATCTGTTGAATAACTTCACGATCTGTACCATCCACAACTTGCTGAATACCTTCTCGTAGAAAAGGATTATCGTAAGAAGAAGCTTGAGGCTCCAGAGCCAGTACTCCTGCCCGGCGTGCATGGGTAGACATATTCACAATATCTTCAATCAATTGCTCATTATCTGTACCACCTGATGAAAAAGTGAAAGCAATCGCACGCGGAATTTTTTTTAATCGTGCTAATGGAAAACTGATGACGACAGCCGCAGCCGTTCCTCCAAATACGATCAATGCCGCAGCGCCTTGAATCAGCCCGCTGGCATCGCCGCCTTCCCATAAAAAGCCCCCAATCAATGCAGCAAGCCCTGCAATAATCCCGATAATCGTTGTTAAATCCATTCATTCATCTCCTGTTCTGGGTATGGGGAATAACCGTAAATATAACGATTTACATGAAAAAAGTTAAAATTTCAGTCTTGTTTCAATTGCATAAACGCAGTAGGAGGAGTATAATATAAGAACAAACATTCCTATAGCGGTATATTTTTGCTGTGCTATAGAGCTGATAATCTACAGACAACTTATTATAGAATAATTAACCAAAAATGAGATTCGTCAATTCATGGTGTGCCACCATCGTACATGTTGGGTAAAGTATAATGTATTCGGCACTTTGATTAACGGTCTCTTTTGTTATTATCGGGCATGTGTAATATATATTTTAGACGATAGGGTGATGCAGGGCAATGAATGATATTGTTGTCAGCTCCAAGAAATTTGAAATACAGTCGGAATTCTCTCCTCAAGGCGATCAGCCTCAAGCGATAGATGAATTAGTCAAAGGTATAGAACGGGGAGAAAAGTATCAGACTCTTCTCGGGGCAACCGGAACAGGTAAAACATTTACAATGGCACAGGTGATTGCCAAGTTGCAACGACCTACACTGGTTATTGCACATAACAAAACACTAGCGGCTCAATTAGCAGGGGAATTTAGAGACTTTTTCCCGAACAATTCAGTCGATTATTTTGTAAGTTATTATGATTATTATCAACCGGAAGCGTATATTCCGTCTTCAGATACGTATATTGAGAAAGATTCTAGTGTCAATGAAGAGATCGATAAATTACGTCACTCGGCGACCAGTTCATTATTCGAACGTCGTGATGTGATTATCGTGGCCAGTGTATCTTGTATTTATGGTCTGGGTTCACCGCAGGATTACGGCGGTTTGTTATTATCGTTACGTGTAGGTATGGAGAAGTCACGTAATGAAATATTATCTCGTCTAGTCGATATTCAGTATCAGCGTAATGATATTAACTTTGTACGTGGTACTTTCCGCGTACGTGGTGATGTAATTGAGATATTCCCTGCTTCACGTGGAGAACAAGCGGTACGTGTTGAATTGTTCGGTGATGAGATTGAACGAATCACTGAGATCGATGTACTCACAGGCGAATTAGTCGGTGAACGTGAACATATTGCTATTTTCCCGGCATCTCACTTTGTTACCAAAGAAGAGACACTCAAAGTAGCGCTTAAAAATATCGAACGTGAACTAGAAGAGCGCTTGAAAGTATTAAACGAACAAGGGAAGTTGCTAGAAGCACAACGTTTAGAGCAACGGACGAATTACGATCTTGAAATGATGAGAGAAGTAGGATTCTGCTCCGGGATTGAGAACTATTCCGGGCCTCTTACTTTCCGTGAACGTGGAGATACACCATATACGTTAATGGATTATTTTCCAGACGATATGTTGATCGTTGTCGATGAATCGCATGTAACATTGCCACAGATTAGAGCAATGTACAATGGTGACCAAGCACGTAAAAATGTACTGGTCGATCATGGATTCCGTTTGCCATCTGCACTTGATAACCGTCCATTGAAATTCGAAGAATTTGAAGACAAAATTAATCAGATTGTGTTTGTTTCTGCGACACCGGGTCCTTATGAACTGGAACATTGTCAAGAAATGACACAACAGATTATTCGTCCAACCGGACTACTTGATCCTATTATTGAAGTGCGTCCAACCAAAGGACAGATCGATGATATTATTGGAGAAATTCGGTTGCGTATTGAGCGTGATGAACGGGTACTGTTAACGACACTGACGAAGAAAATGTCAGAAGACTTAACCGATTATCTTAAAGAAATAGGAATTAAAGTCAGGTATCTACATTCTGATATCAAAACACTAGAACGGATGTCGATTTTACGTGATCTACGTCTGGGCACATTCCATGTGCTTGTCGGCATCAACTTGCTGCGGGAAGGGCTGGATTTACCTGAAGTTTCTTTGGTAGCGATTCTTGATGCAGATAAGGAAGGATTCCTACGTTCTGAACGTTCATTGATCCAGACGATCGGTCGTGCTGCACGTAACTCGGATGGTCGAGTCATTATGTATGGTGATCGTATAACCGATTCGATGCAAAAAGCGATCTTCGAAACAGAGCGTCGTCGTAGTATCCAGGTTGCTTACAATGAAGAACATGGTATTACGCCGCAAACGATCCGTAAAAAAATACGTGACGTTATCGAAGCGACCAAAGTGGCTGAAGGTAAAGCAAGTTATATGGAAGAGATCGGTAAAACGAAACTTTCCAAACGTGATCGTCAAGCATTAATCAGTCGTCTTGAATTGGAAATGAAAGAAGCAGCGAAAAATCTACAGTTTGAACGTGCTGCTGAGCTTCGAGATGCTGTGCTTGAACTGAAAGCTGAATAAAAGTAATTTGTTCAATTATAGATGTAGACATTTACTATCATCAATCATTTAATAGATAAATAATGAAGGTTGTTAAATATCCTGTGCTGTATACAGTGATGTTTGGCAACCTTTATCATAGCTTATAGATAAATTTCGATACATGTTCAGCTAGAGATGTTTAGATACAGAAGTGTAGCAATTACTCCGGAAGCACCGGACTTGGAGGTTGGATTATTTGGCAAACAAATTTATCGAGGTGAAAGGCGCACGAGCGCACAATCTCAAAAATATTGATATCAGTATCCCTCGCGACAGCTTTGTTGTATTGACAGGGTTAAGTGGATCAGGGAAATCTTCACTTGCATTTGATACGATTTATGCAGAAGGTCAACGTCGTTATGTCGAATCATTATCTGCATATGCTCGTCAGTTTTTGGGACAAATGGAAAAACCGGATGTTGATTCGATTGAAGGATTATCACCGGCTATATCGATTGATCAGAAAACAACCAGTCGTAACCCGCGTTCGACAGTAGGTACAGTTACTGAAATTTATGATTACTTGCGTCTTTTGTTTGCGCGTGTAGGTCATCCTCATTGTCCTGTGCATGGAGTTGAGATCACTTCACAAACGGTAGAGCAAATGGTCGATCGTATTATGGAATATCCTGAACGTACCCGTTTACAGATTTTGGCGCCTGTTATTTCTGGACGTAAAGGTGAACACAAAAGCATTTTCTCCGAAATCTCCAAGCAGGGTTTTGTACGTGCTCGTGTAAATGGTGAGATTAGAGATGTATCCGAAGATATTCAATTGGAAAAAAATAAAAAACATACGATCGAAGTCGTAGTTGACCGTATCGTAGTTAAAGAAGATGTAGCTGCTCGTTTGGCAGATTCTATTGAAATGGCTTTGAAAATGTCTGGCGGTCAATTGTTAGTAGATATTATCGATAAAGAAGAACTTCGTTTTAGTTCGAATTTTGCTTGTCCGATCTGCGGATTCAGTATGGAAGAACTATCTCCTCGTATGTTTTCGTTTAACAGCCCGTTTGGAGCTTGTACCGAATGTGATGGTCTAGGAATACGTATGGTAGTCGATCCAGATTTGCTGATTCCAGATAAAAGTAAAACGATTGATCAAGGTGCTTTTCAAGCATGGAGTGGTGGATTGTCGAACTATTATCCGCAATTCCTCAAATCAGTTTGTGAGCATTATAAGATTCCAATCGATGTACCGGTATCTGAATTAACAGAAGAGCAGATCAATATTATTTTAAAAGGTTCAGATGGACAAAAGATTCGGTTCCGTTATGAAAGTGATTTTGGACAGAAAAAAGAAGCTCAAGTGTTATTTGAAGGTATTATTCACAATTTGGAGCGTCGTTACAAAGATACATCTTCAGATAGTATGCGCGAATATATCGAAGGTTTTATGAGTGCTAAGCCTTGTCCGGTATGTAAAGGTAATCGTCTCAAAAAAGAAATTCTTGCCGTTACCGTCAATAAAGTGAATATTTCAGAAGTGACAGCAATGCCGATCGGCGAAGCAACCACATTTTTTGAAAATCTCGTATTGAGTGAAAAAGAGCAAAGTATTGCTCGCTTAATCTTGAAAGAAATCGGCAGTCGTCTAGGATTCCTTGTCAATGTAGGATTAGAATATTTGACGATGGCACGCGCAGCAGGAACGTTATCCGGTGGTGAAGCACAGCGTATTCGCCTAGCGACTCAGATCGGTTCAAGTCTGACCGGTGTACTTTATATTCTGGATGAGCCAAGTATCGGTCTACATCAACGGGATAATGATCGTCTGATTCATACGCTAGAGCATATGCGTGATCTAGGAAATACATTGATCGTTGTTGAGCATGACGAAGATACCATGATGGCAGCAGATCATATTATTGATATTGGGCCAGGCGCAGGTATTCATGGAGGACATGTTATTGCAGAAGGAACACCTGCTGAGATTATGGCACATCCTGATTCGTTGACAGGTCAATATTTAAGTGGTCGCAAATTTATTCCTGTACCTGCCAAGCGTCGTGAAGCAAGTGATCGCTGGTTAGAGATCCGCGGAGCCAAAGAAAACAACCTCAAAAATGTAAATGTGAAGTTTCCTATAGGATTGTTTACAGCAGTAACAGGTGTATCCGGTTCTGGTAAATCGACACTGGTCAATGAGATTCTATACAAAACGTTAGCTCGTGATCTCAACAAAGCCAGAGTTCGCCCGGGTGAATATCGTGAGATTCGCGGACTGGAGCATGTCGATAAAGTAGTAGACATCGATCAATCGCCAATCGGTCGTACACCGCGTTCTAATCCAGCGACGTATACAGGTGTATTTGATGATATTCGTGATCTGTTCGCTCAGACCAATGAAGCCAAAGTACGTGGTTACAAAAAAGGTCGCTTTAGCTTTAATGTTAAAGGTGGACGTTGTGAAGCTTGTCGCGGAGACGGTATTATCAAAATCGAAATGCACTTTTTGCCAGATGTGTATGTCCCTTGTGAAATCTGTAAAGGCAAACGTTACAACCGCGAGACACTTGAAGTGAAATACAAAAACAAAAGTATCTCTGATGTGCTTGAAATGACGGTAGAAGACGGTGTAGACTTTTTCCAAAACATCCCTCGTATTCAGCGCAAAATGCAGACGTTGTTTGATGTGGGTCTAGGTTATGTGAAGCTGGGTCAACCGGCAACCACATTGTCCGGTGGTGAAGCTCAACGTGTGAAATTGGCTTCTGAACTTCATCGTCGTAGCACAGGTAAAACGATCTACATTTTAGATGAACCGACAACAGGATTGCACGTAGATGATATTGATCGCTTGCTAACAGTACTTCATCGTCTGGTGGATTCAGGTGATTCTGTACTTGTGATTGAGCATAATCTGGATGTAATCAAAACTGCTGACTATTTGATCGATCTTGGTCCAGAAGGCGGTAGTGGTGGCGGTACGATTCTAGCATCCGGTAGCCCGGAACAACTGGTGAAAGTGAAGAACTCGTATACAGGTCATTATCTCAAACCTATTTTGGAACGAGATACACAGCGTAGTCGTGAGTTAGAAAGCAGTCAAGTGTAACCCAATTTGCTAGCAATAATAGCCAGTACATGTTGAATAGTTCTATGTATTCAGATGTATTGGCTTCTTTTTTGCCTAAATATCCTTATATTTACCAATGAATATGCAAAGATAGTTCTTCATGGCAATTGTGTCATACCTGTGCATATGCTACATTGGAATCAGACTATTTTTCCTACAAAATGACAATTTTACAGGAACGTATACGCAACTATAGAAAGGCTGGATGAATTTGAAATTATCCCGATCCAAATTACCTGCACTTGTATTATTAACTTCTGTGTTGATGTTACCGACACAACAATCGGTATGGGCATCGGATACAAGCGACGCTTCAAGTTATACATATTCCTCTCCCAAGTTGGCAGCTTCTACAACAAGTAACATTTCTAAAATTATTGCTCGTATCTCTCCTTCTGTAGTAGGGATTGTAGGCACAGCTAGCGCAGAAGCTATCGCTGCTGAAGGTGGCTCCGAAGGCGAAGAGCCAGGCGGAACAGGCATTGCTTTCGGTTCTGGTGTGATTATTTCATCAGACGGTTGGATTGTTACCAATGCCCATGTAATCGACAGTATGGAACCTGGAGCTAAAGTTATTACATCAGAAGCTAAAGGCAACAGTAAAACATATCTGGTCAAAGAAATCTACAGCGATACAGTCAGTGATCTAGCGATTATCAAAATCAATGCCACTTCATTGAAAGTAGCATCATTTGTATCAAGTAAAGAACAACCGGTAGTAGGCGAACAAGTAGTGGCTATTGGAACACCGTTATCATTATCACTACGTAATTCAGCAACATCCGGTATTATTAGCGGGGTTAATCGTGCTGTCGATGCTTCGTACAAATTGCTTCAAACCGATGCAGCAATTAATCCAGGGAACAGCGGCGGCCCATTAGTTAATATGGATGGCAAAGTGATCGGAATCAATACAATGAAATATGAAGCGCTGGGCGTAGATAATCTTGGATTTACTATTCCAGCAGATACCGTTCAATATATTATTGGACAGCTATTCAAATACGGAGAAGTTCATCGTGCTTCCTTAGGGTTGGATTTTGAAGAAAGTGAAGATGCTTTGAGCGGTATGCCTACAGATGATGCGTTAACAGTAGGAAAAGTAAACTCTACAATTGCAACCAAAGCAGGAATAAAAAAAGGCGATATTTTGTATAGTGTAAATGGCAAAAAAGTACACACTGTTGTTGACCTTAACGAAATCCTCAAATCATATGCGCCAGGACAAACTGTCAAACTGGTAATGCAATCTAATGGTGATATCGTTAATCGTCAAATCAAATTAAGTAAAGAATAGTCTATATGATGGGATAGCAAAGTCATGATTACACGTATATGTTCTAAAGGTAAGTATCACATCAATCGCTGTTGGAATTTCCAACAAGCTTGTATACAGAAATGAGGAGCTTGAATGAGTAAGTGGTTGCGGATTACCGCTTCAAGTCTACTGGCTATTATGCTTGTGTTGACAACCGTCTATGCAACAACAGGAACAGCATCGGCAGCAGCACTATTGGAATTGAAGATCAAAAAAGGCAGTACATCTGCAACGATCAATGGTCAAAAGCAAAGCATCGTTAAACCTTACGAAAGTAATGGAATCACGATGGTACAATTGGGTCTTTTTACGCGTGCATTCAAAGCACAGGTGAAGTTGCAGGAAAATGATTCGATCCAATTGCTGTACGGTAAACGTACTCTTTCGATGACCATTGGTAGTAAAAAAGCATATTTAAATGGTTCTACATTTACATTGGATGCAGCTCCTGTCATGAAATCAGGAATTTTAATGGTTCCTGTTCGTTCAGTCGCTAAAAGTATCGGAGCGAAGTTCAAAGTCGTATCCGGTCAAATGATTATTACAGCGGCACCAGCAACAACCGATTCTAGTAAAGACAAATCTAATCATGCAGGCAAAACAAAAGTAGGAAATAGCAAATATCAGTGGTCTATCAATTATCCAAACGATTTGATGTATTTGGGTTCTCAAAGCAGTGAAAGTGCCACATTTATGGATAGTGAAGGTAAATATTATTTACAAATCTCTGTCGATCCAGAAATTGCTTCACCAGACGAAGCTACTGAAAGTGATCCACAAGATTTGTTAGACGATTTGGTATTGTATGCTCAAGATGCTGGCGAAATGGTAGTTGATCAAAAAGCCGTTTCCAGTAGTAAAGGTAATTACGCATATATCATTTCCAAAAATTCAGATGGAATTTTGTCAGAAACACGTATTTATACAGGCAATGGACATACGTATTATATTTTTTATGCGGATTCCGAAGCTACTAGCTACAAAGATTTTGCTAATAAAAAAGTCACTTCTTTATTAAATTCTTTCCAAACTTCATTTAATAGTGGAGATAAAACGATCGAAGATCTGGCAAGCAAAGCAGACAGCGCAGGTACAGAAAATACATTAGAAGACAGCGAGTATGGCATCTATATGGAACTTCCGTCTGATTTCACAGCAAGTGATAGTACGAACGATGCTTCTGCCAAAGATGGTTCTTATGTGTCTGTCAATGTCTACAGCGCGCCAGCAGGAAGTACGCTAGACGATTGGTTACAGAAGATTCAAGGCTGGTTTGCAGATAATTTCAACAGCGATGCCTATCACAACTTGGGTAGCGAGCAAAAAGAAATTGCAGGCCAAACCGCAACAATCAACAAGTTGGAATATAACTTTGGTGATGCTTGGACAACAGAATATGAAGTACTATTGCAAAAAAATGGATATCGTTATTATGTAGAATATAGTACTCCATCGGATAAAGCTTCCAAAGATGCAGATTTCAAAGTGATCACAGATTCGTTGGAACTTGATTTTGCTACACTGGAAGAGAACTTTGGTTCATTTGCAGTCGATTATTATTCGCAAGACCGTAGCAAAGTAACAACGCATACTTCCAAAGTCAATCATTACAGTGTACAAGTTCCTCGTCATTGGACAAGTACTGATAATGATTATGAATCTTCTTATGTATATTTCTCTCATACAGGTGGATCATTCAATATTTCTACAAAGACAACCAGTTCTTTGGAAAAAGCGATCACTCAATGGAAAGCTACATTCGAAGGTTCTGGAGATAATAATGTGTACGGTGTAGAACTATCTGAAGGCACACCAACGACTTTTGCAGGTGTTCCTGCTTATACATTTACAGCCAATTATCCAGATGCGACTCATCCGTATACAGGTACGTATACAATATTCACTAAAGGAAAATTGACGTATATTTTAAGCGATGAAGTTAACAATGCCAACAACACACCTGTTCATCAAGCAGAATTAGCCAAAGTATTAGCTTCTTTTCAATTGACCTCTTAAAATACATCAGTAAGAATAGAGCTACCTTAGCGGGTAGCTTTTTCTTATGAATAAATATGAAAAAAGATCATGATTTTCATTGAAAATTCAAGCAATAAGGTAGATAGACGCTCTTCGGTCTGTTACACTGGAATTAGAATAAATTTAAATCATCGTATCTGTTGATATACAGGATAGCATGATCAATATTAAAAAGTGTTGCCACTGTTACGGCAATCTAGGAGGATATAAACTTTACATGAGTGATACAGGGTTACGAAGAGAAGACGTGGAGCTTTTAGCACCTGCGGGTGACTGGGACTGCATGCGGGCGGCGGTAGCCAATGGGGCAGACGCAGTCTTTTTTGGCGTGGAGAAGTTCAATGCGCGGGCTCGTGCAAACAATTTCCGTATGGATGAACTGCCTGAGATTATGTCGTTTTTGCATAGTTATGGAGTCAAAGGGTTTTTAACCTTTAATATACTGGTATTTGAAAATGAATTGTCCGATGCTCGCGAATTGATCGATGCTTGTGTTGTTGCAGGTGTCGATGCAGTTATCGTACAGGATTTGGGATTAGTTAAAATGATTCGTGAGATTTCACCAGACTTCCCGATTCATGGTTCGACGCAGATGACGATCACATCGCCAGAAGCAGTTGAATTTACCAAGCCATTTGATATCGAACGTGTTGTACTTGGACGTGAAAATAACCTCAAACAAATCAAAAAGATCGGTGAGCAAGCACGCCTACCGATGGAAGTATTTGTTCATGGAGCGTTATGTGTATCCTATTCCGGTCAGTGTCTAACTTCTGAAATGTGGGGTGGACGTTCTGCAAACCGCGGAGAATGTGCGCAAGCTTGTCGTTTGCCATATGATCTAATGGTCGATGGAACGCAGAAGATTATGGGAGATGTAACGTATTTGCTTTCTCCTAAAGACTTGGCGGCGATCGATATTATGCCTGAATTAATCGAAGCAGGTGTGACTTCTTTCAAAATTGAAGGTCGTCTCAAAACACCTGAATATGTAGCCAACGTTGTAAGCAAATATCGTAAAGCGATCGATCGTTATTTTGAAGGAGATCGTGATTCAATTACACGCGAAGATATTCGTGAATTGGAACAAAGCTTTTCTCGTGGATTTACACATGGTTTCTTAGATGGAACAAACAATAAGAAATTAGTAGACGGTACATTCCCGAAAAGCCGTGGGGTGTATATGGGACGTGTCGAGCAAGTATTACGTGATGGGGTAGTCTGCCGCTTAGAAGCTCCGCTTAAACGTGGCGATGGTATCGTATTCGATGCTGGAGATCCTACGCAAAAAGAGCAAGGCGGACGTGTCTATGATCTACGTCGTAAAGGCGTGAAGATTGAAGGCGAAGCAGACGAAACATGGATGGTGGATATTATTCCAGGTCGTAATAATGTGAATCTGCATCGTGTACATGTTGGTGATAAAGTCTGGAAAACCAATGATCCTGCACTCGATAAACGGATGAGACAAAGTTTTGACACTGAGAAGCCTTATCGTGTATTCCCTGTTCATGTCAAAGCTGTCGGTCATGTAGGACAGCCTTTAGTAACATGGTGGACTGATGTACAAAAAGGAGTCACTGTACGTGTCGACTCTGAAATGGAACTAGAAATCGCTGCTAAACGTCCAATGACTTCTGAATTATTGGAAGAACAATTTGGTCGTCTGGGAGGAACGGTGTTCCAACTGGATCAATTAGAAGTGCAATTGCATGGTGATATTATTATCCCAATGCGTGAATTAAATAATATTCGTCGTCAAGCAGTAGAACAACTGGCTGGAGAGCGTCCGAAGCCACCTGTATATATTCAACGTGATATCGAAGTCTATGGCGATTCTGTAGCTGCATCTGCGCCTGTTCAAGGCACAGCAGCGACATTGACAGCACTATGCCGTAGCGTAGAGCAAGTAGAAGCTGCACTACAAGCAGGGATTGAAATGATCTATGCTGACTTTGAATTTATTAAGCAATTTCCTGCTGCTGTTGCTGCTGTACGTGCAGCCGGTAAAAAAATCGCTTTAGCGACACCACGTATTCATATGCCGGGTGAAAATGGGTATCATGCGAATATTCTACGTCTACAACCGGATGCGGTATTAGTGCGTAACACAGGCGCATTGTATTACTATTTGAGTCGTCGTCAGACACATCCAGAAGAAAATCATCCAGAACTGATCGGTGATTTCTCTTTGAATGTAGCGAATCACAAAACAGTTGATTTATTCCTTGAAGCTGGTGTAGATCGTATTACGCCTTCTTATGATTTGAATATTCAACAAATGGTGGATTTGCTCAGTCGTACACAGACTTCTCAATTAGAAGTCGTTATTCATCAGCATATGCCAATGTTCCATACCGAACATTGCGTATATTGTACTTTCCTTAGCGAAGGCACAGACTATACCAACTGTGGTCGTCCTTGTGAAGAAAAACGTGTGTCGCTACAAGACCGTATCGGTATGTCTCATCCTGTACGTGTTGATGAAGGATGCCGGAATACGGTTTATAATGCGATCGAACAATCAGGTGCTGAATATTTGAGCGACTTCTTGCAATTAGGAGTGCCTAGTTACCGTATTGAGTTCTTGGAAGAAACGCCAGAGCAAGTAACAGAAGTCATCGAATTATACACCAAAGCGTTACGCGGTGAGATCAACGGTACTCAAGTATGGCGTACGTTGAAAGCAACTAACCAGTTAGGTGTAACTCGCGGACAATTGGTGAAGTAACAAGTAAAATCAAATAAGATCAGATTAAACTCAAAGAGAATGCTTCATAGCATTCTCTTTTTTGATTCTACTTTCTATATTTCTTTGATTTCAAACCTACTTTTCAAATCTATTTTTGAATTGATTTCGCTCATTGATCTGCATTCATCTTAGTATTGTCGATGGATAAAGTAGATATAATACCATTCTTTTTAACTTATCTTTTTTTCTTTATATCTAGCAGATGTAAGGGTTCTCACAAAAGTCATAACACTTCTTATTTGAGTCGTAGATGAAAATTAAGGGTAATTTGGATAAGCAGTGACTTTGCTGTCGGCGAAGTCCATCCAAATATTTAGTTTTATCTTATGGCAATTTACACATAATGAAGTTCAACCAATCACATACTAATTTGACTATTGTTTAGGAGAGGGGATTCAATGAGTAAAATTATTTTTGTATCCAACCGTTTACCTGTAACTGTAAAAAAAGGTGAAACAGAGATTGAATATAGTAAAAGTATAGGTGGACTAGCTACCGGTCTGAAAAGCTACCATGAACAATCAGATAGTCTTTGGGCAGGATGGCCTGGTGTAGCACAAGATGATCTTAACGAAGAAGAAACACAAACGATCAATAGTGAGTTGCAAGAATCCTATAATTGTTTGCCTATCTTTTTGTCTGAACAAGAAATTGAGCAATATTATCATGGATTCTGTAACGAAACAATATGGCCTTTATTCCATTATTTTAATGACAAAGCAGAGTACAATACAGAGACATGGGATGCTTATAAAAACGTCAATCAGAAGTTTTTTGATGCTTTAGAGCCTGTGATCGAACCAAATGACACGATCTGGATTCATGATTATCAGTTAATGTTGCTTCCACAGATGATCAGAGAAAAATATCCCGATACTCGGATTGGGTTTTTTCTGCATATTCCATTCCCTTCATTCGAAATCTATCGCCTGTTAATCTGGCGTGAAGAGATTTTGCAAGGGTTATTGGGAGCGAATCTGATCGGATTCCATACTTATGATTATGTACGCCACTTTTTGAGTAGTGTACGTCGCATTTTAGGTAAAGAACATAATTTATACAAAATCAATGGAGAAACACATACGATTCAAGTCGATGCTTTTCCAATGGGAATTGATTACGACTACTTTGCAGCACCGCATCAATCTCAGAATCTATCTTCAGAAGCACAAGAATTTATCGAAAGCACAAAAAGTGTACAAAATATTATCTCGGTCGATCGCTTAGATTACACGAAAGGGATTCCAGACCGCATTAAAGCGTTCAAACAATTTCTGGCGCAATACCCGGAATACCATGAGAAAGTACGCTTAAACCTTATCGTAGCGCCTTCTCGCGTCGGTGTAGAAGCATATGACTCACTAAAACGTGAAATTGAAGAGTTGGTTAGTGAAGTAAATGGTAAATACGGTACACTTAGCTGGATGCCAGTCTGGTTCTTTTTCCGTACATTTACGCAAGACGATCTTATCGCTTTCTACCGCAATAGTGATGTATTGTTAGTGACTCCACTACGGGATGGTATGAATCTGGTAGCCAAAGAATATATCGCTTCTCGTACCGATTACAAAGGTATGATTGTACTTAGTGAAACAGCGGGAGCAGCGAGTGAATTAGGCGAAGGTGTAATTGTGAATCCGAACGATTATGGTGAAATCGCAGCAGGTATCAAAACAGCACTTGATATGCCGGATCATGAAAAAATCGAACGTAACAAAATGCTACATGTTCGTCTTTCCCGTTACAATGTGAAATTCTGGGCAGACGAATTCCTGGTAGCTCTAAAAAATACAACAGAAGAGCAGACACCTACGCGTCCGCTTCTTAATCTTAAATCTGGATACTCAGATATGGAAAAAGTGTATAGCGATTCGGAAAAACGTCTATTATTCTTAGATTATGACGGTACACTGGTAGGATTTAAGCCTACACCAGAACAAGCGAAGCCTGATGAAGAGTTGAAGAAATTGCTTGCTGATCTATGCGCAGATCCTCGTAATACAGTCGTTATTATTACAGGACGAGATCGTTTTGTAATGGAAAAATGGTTAGGCGATCTGGATCTTCATATTATCGCTTCTCATGGTCTATGGTTCCGTAAGCCAGGAGCAGACGAAGAGTGGATGATGACCGTCAATGTAGATAACGATTGGAAAGATACAATTCGTCATATTTTAGAAAAATATACTGATCGTACTCCAGGATCGTTGATAGAAGAAAAAGAATACTCTTTAGCATGGCATTACAGACAGTGCGAACCTGATATGATCGGACTCAAACGTGATGAACTGAAAGAAGCGTTGTTGTCGATTACGAATTCGATGAGTATCGGTGTGCTAGAAGGTAATAAAGTGCTAGAAGTGAAAGATAACCGTATTAACAAAGGGCATGGAGCTCATTTGTTATTACGTGATCAAGAATATGACTTTATTTTGGGTGTAGGCGATGATACAACAGATGAAGATTTGTTCTCTGCGCTTCCTAAAGACTCGTATTCTGTCAAAATTGGAACAGGCAATACTCATGCCAATTACCGTCTCAAATCGGTAAAAGATATGCGTTTATTGCTTAAACGATTAGTGACACAAAACAAACAAGAAGTATAATAATAGATAATCTATAGATGCAATCAAGCATAGAAAAAGGAGTTTGAATCATGAAAATTCGTAAAGCGATTATTCCAGCAGCAGGACTAGGAACACGTTTCTTACCTGCAACCAAAGCAATGCCTAAAGAAATGTTACCGATTGTAGATAAACCAACGATTCAATATATTATCGAAGAAGCTGTAGCTTCCGGTATTGAAGATATTATTATCGTTACCGGTAAAGGCAAACGCGCAATCGAAGATCATTTCGATTACTCGTTTGAATTGGAACAGAATTTGGAAGAAAAAGAAAAATGGAAACTGCTAGATGCTGTACGTGAATCTTCGGAAATGGCAGATATTCATTATATTCGTCAGAAAGAACCGAAAGGGCTAGGACATGCGATCTGGTGTGCTCGTAAATTTATCGGAGATGAGCCATTTGCAGTGCTTCTCGGCGATGATATTGTAGAATCTGATGTCCCTTGTCTGAAGCAGATGATGGATGTCTACGAGAAGCACGAGTCTTCTGTAGTCGGTGTTAAAGAAGTACCGTGGGAACACGTATCTCGTTACGGACTTGTGGATGCTGAACCGACAACAGAATCAGATCGTTTGTATAAAACAAATGGTCTAGTAGAGAAACCACCACGGGAAGAAGCACCTTCTAACTTGGCGATCATGGGTCGTTACATTTTGACTCCTGAAATTTTCGATATTTTAGGGAATCAAGATGCAGGAGCAGGTGGCGAAATCCAGTTAACCGATGCGATTTCCAAATTAGGTGAAAAGCAAGATATCTTTGCTTACCAATTCGAAGGTCTACGTCATGATGTAGGTGAGAAAAGTGGATTCGTGCAAACAACGATTCACTATGCATTACAACATCCTGAATTGCGTGAATCAACATTAGAATATATACGCGAAGTTATGGCAAAAGAAGAAAATAAATAAAATAAAAGAGGCTTTCTCGTTATTAGAGAAAGTCTCTTTATTTTATAAGTTGGTTTACCTATAAAGAATGAAGTATATTATATCTATTATTAGATATAGAGGAGAATGAAATTGAAAATCCGCAAAGCGATTATTCCAGCAGCAGGACTAGGAACACGTTTCTTGCCTGCAACCAAAGCGATGCCCAAAGAAATGTTACCGATTGTAGATAAACCAACGATTCAATATATTATTGAAGAAGCTGTAGCTTCCGGGATTGAAGATATTATTATCGTTACAGGTAAAGGCAAACGCGCAATCGAAGACCATTTTGATTCCTCATTTGAACTGGAACACAATCTCGCTGAAAAAGAGAAATGGGATTTACTTGATGCCGTACGCAAGCCTTCGGAATTGGCAGATATTCACTATATTCGTCAGAAAGAACCGAAAGGACTAGGACATGCGATCTGGTGTGCTCGTAAATTTATCGGAGATGAGCCATTTGCTGTTTTGCTAGGTGATGATATTGTAGAATCTGATGTCCCTTGTCTGAAGCAGATGATGGATGTCTATGAAAAACATGAATCTTCTGTAGTCGGTGTCAAAGAAGTATCGTGGGAACATGTATCTCGCTATGGATTGGTCGATGCTGAACCGACAACAGAATCAGATCGTTTATACAAAACGAACGGTCTAGTAGAAAAACCACCACGGGAAGAAGCACCTTCGAACTTAGCGATCATGGGTCGTTACATTTTGACTCCTGAAATTTTTGATATTTTAGGGAATCAAGATGCAGGAGCAGGTGGCGAAATTCAATTAACCGATGCGATTTCAAAATTAGGCGAAAAGCAAGATATCTTTGCTTACCAATTCGAAGGTCTACGTCATGATGTGGGCGAGAAAAGTGGATTCGTGCAAACAACGATTCATTATGCTTTGAAGCATCCCGAGTTGCGGGAAGAAACATTGAACTATTTACGTGCAGTCTTATTACAAGAAGAACAAAAAAAGGCTCTCTCTAATTAAAGAGAAAGCCTTTTTTGTTGTAGATCAGAGTAAATATTATTTACTGCTATAATTCATTTTTGCAATTGCATCGATTTGCTCTTTTTCTTTCGCATCTATTTTAATTAACTTATCATAGATGGCTTGATCATTTTGTTTGTCCTTTTTCAAAGCAGCTAGATAATAACGAGCAACTTCGCGATTTGTCTGATCATTCAGATCATCAGCCAATCCTAATTTGAATGTTGCTGCTGCATCAGCCGTATTACCTTGCATCAATTGAATTTTACCAATATTCAGAGCAATTGTAGGTGTGACAGCAAAAGCACGACCTTGTAACTGACCAGTAGGCAATGTTTTGAGATATTCTACACCGTTTTGTACTTCTTTATAAGCATTTAGACCAGCGTTGAAATATTTCTCTTCAGATGCTGTATCTTTTTTCTCATAAGCTTGATTACCCAGTGCATAAGCTTGAGTGATTACACCTTCATACCATTCAATATCCCATTTGTATTTCGGAATACTGTTTACAAGTAGATCAAAGGCTACATCCGACTTACCACCTAACTGGTAAGCAGTTACTAATTGTTTCACAATATTTTTATTAAATGGTTCTTTTTCTTGTGTTTTAGTAAGAAGTGCAATATCTTCATTGTAATATTGTTCATCTTTAGTCTGTTGCAATACTTGAGTCAATAAGGAACCCATAAATACAACAGCATCAGGGAACGTACTACGTATAGCGAGTGCTTTATCAAGCGGAGCACGAATACCTTCATAACTTGGGCTTGCGACTTGAGAAGCTTTCTGAGCATCCACAACATCTTGAGAAGCGACCGAGAAACGAAGAGAAGTAAAGGCAACAATAATCGCAACAACCCCGATTAAAGATACATAGATACCTCTTATTGTTCCAGCCGGAGCTTTCAAACGTTTCAATGGCGTTACATCCATTGCAGAAGCCATACCACCTAGACCTAGAAAGACTAGAATACTCATATAAGCATAACTTAAGTTAAAATCGAGCAAACTATGCATCAAGATCGATACTACGATAATAAAGTAAATAAAGTGAGATTCTTTACCTTCGCGATTAGCTTTGTAATAACCACGAATATATTTGTAGAAAATAAAGCCAACAAACAGAATAAAGATAATAAAACCAATCACGCCAACTTCAACTAAATACTGAATAAAGAAGTTATGCGCCTGACGGCTGACATACGGGTTATTCTGGTAAGCTTCATAAGAAGCACCCCAAGCACCACCACCTGCACCAAACAGTGGATAATCTCGTAATAATTTCATCGCATCACGATAAAAAGTAAAACGTTCCAATACACTACTTTGCTGGAAGTTAATATTTTCAAAACGTACACGAATATTAGCAGGCAACAGATTACGTAGATTAGTAGCAATCAATAACACAAGCATAAGTATACCGAGTAAAGCAGAACCGATAGGAATCCAAAGGCTGGCACCACGACGTGCTGTCCATCCTTCTACACCATGTTCAAGCTTAGGTGCAATATAACGTCCAACAAGCATAATCAATACGCCTGCAATTAAAGAAGCGATTAATAGATAAGCCCAACCTTTTGCCGCAACAGCACCGTCATACTTCGCAATCACTTGTAGTCCAATATCAGTGACTGGATTCAAAATAACAGCTGTTGCAATACCCGCGATTACCAGATTAATAAACCACAAAATCTGTTGAGCAGGACGAAGTAAAAGAAGCAGAATCAATAATACAAATGGTAAAACAACCAAACCACCACGAGAAAGTGTAAGGATCAGAGCTAGAATAACAGGAACTAGCATAAATCCGTGAATCAATTGGTCATACCATGTTCTAAGACGACTGGCATTAAACAGACCTGCAAACATAATAGCCATTAAGAAAGCTGCATATGTATTCGCATACTGGAATACAGAAGTTAAACGCCAACCATTGGAATCTTGCATCACTGCATCAATGTAGACACCATTACCGACTCCATTGGAGAACCACGATACTAAGTGTCCACCTAGATAACCCTGGCCGAACCAACTGATATATCCGAAGAATACAATCAGATAAGCAGAACCCATTAACGTAATCTGAATAATCTTATTGGAGACACGATCACGTAACAGATAGATACCAATAACAAAAATAAATGCGTACATCCATTGAATTAACACCATATTTACGGCATAATGCCAAGAGGCAGCCGAAAACATAGAGATCATATACGAGATAGGGAGTAAAATGATTAATAATGCAACCATATCACGCTGATCATCCAATTGTACTTTTTTGTTGAACTGAATGAGTCCTAAGATCATTAGGATACATACTAACATGACTGCCCAAAAGAGAGGCTTTTCAAAACTAATACCTAGACCATTAAATAATGCAATTTGAAACGGGGCCCATAATAAAAATAAAATCATACAGATATTAAGGACCCAAAACATACTTCCACGTTTTTCGTCCTCGGTGGACGCTTTAAAATGTTTGCCGTATACTGGATTAGCCAATGTTTTAAACTCCTTTTTTTTTTGCTTTTATTATTTTATCATATTCAGTTTGATGCTTCTACCAAAGAAAATATAGGGTATACTCATTATTAAGACAGGAGTGTTAGTTTAAATGAAATCTCAATATTATTATTTATTAAAACAATTAGTGAAAAGGGATATTGCGTCAAGATATAAAGGATCTTTTTTAGGTATTATGTGGTCTTTTATTATTCCTGTATTGATGCTGGTTGTATATACATTTGTGTTCAGTGTCGTATTTAAAGGTCGTTGGAGTGCACAATCTGATAATCATTTAGAGTTTGCTATGATTATATTTTCAGGTATAACAGTTTTTAACTTTTTTTCAGAAGTTATTAACCGATCTCCTTCTTTAATTATTGGAAATAGTAATTATGTAAAAAAAATTGTTTTTCCATTAGAGTTGCTTTCTGTCTCTGCAATATTAACTGCAATGGTACATGCAGCGATTAGTTTTGCGATATTGCTTGTGGGTTTGATTTTCTTTGGTCAAGGTATACATTATACAATAATCTATTTACCAATAGTTCTATTACCAATTGTGCTTATTACGTTAGGAGCAAGCTGGTTTTTATCATCACTAGGTGTATATATACGAGATATTAATCATATTATTGGCGTGATGACAAGTGCATTAATGTTTTTAAGTCCTATCTTTTATTCTGTAGATTCTGTGCCTGAACAATTAAAGGGTCTTTATGACCTTAATCCTTTAAGTCATACGGTAGAAGATATGCGAGACATTATTATTTGGGGAAATGCTCCTGACTTTTCTTGGATAATAATAGGCACTCTCATCGGAATAATTACTTCGATCTTAGGATACTATTGGTTTAAAAAGACAAGAGGTGGATTCGCTGATGTATTATAATAATAGTTCAATTTCAGTACAAAATATTTCAAAAGTTTATAAAATGTATAACAGTCCTCAAGATAGATTAAAACAATTTATTTTTAAAAATCGTCCTTATCATAAAGAATTCTCAGCTTTGAAAAATGTATCTTTTGAAGTGAAAAATGGAAAAACAGTAGGTATCATCGGTAAAAACGGTTCTGGCAAAAGCACACTTTTACAAATCATAACAGGTACATTAAAACCTTCTTCTGGAATTTTAAATATAAAAGGCCGAATAGCTGCACTTTTAGAATTAGGTAGTGGTTTTAACCCGGAGTTCACTGGTAGAGAAAATGTATATTTGAACGGTAGTATTATGGGTCTCACTAGAAAAGAAATGAATGAACGGATGCAGACCATAGAAGATTTTGCTGAAATAGGAGACTTTATTGATCAACCTGTAAAATTATATTCTTCAGGTATGTATGTAAGGTTAGCATTCGCATGTGCAGTTAATGTAGACCCTGATATTCTTATCGTAGATGAAGCATTGGCAGTTGGAGATATGCAATTTCAATTGAAGTGTATGGATAAAATGAGGAAATTTAAAGAAAGTGGTAAAACTATTTTATTTGTTAGCCATGATACGTATTCAGTAAAAAACTTTTGCGATGAAGTGGTTTGGCTAAAAGATGGTGAAGTATATCGTCAAGGTGATGTACTAGCAATCACGAATGAATACGAAGACTTTATGAAATCTAAAATCATTGAAGACACCCCTCAAGAAGAACAAAAAGTGAAGAATAATACCTTAACAATTGACAATATTACCGTTAAAAATAGTAAGGGTATTTCCAGTAAAGACATTTATTTTGGAGAAGATCTTACGATTGAGATTGATTATACAGTTCATAAAAAAATTGATCACCTTATTGGAGGTATCGCAATTATAGATCAAAGGGAAACCTATATATGTGGTCTGAATACAAAACTCGATCAGATATCTATAAACTCTAATGTAGGCAAACACCAATTGGTATGTAAGTATGAAAAAATAAATTTGTTGCCAGGAACTTATCATATTGATACAGGTTTTTTTGAAAAATCAGGCTTGGCAAGATACGATTATAAGACTAAAGGTTCTTCATTTTCTATTCACTCGGATCAATATATTGCTGAAGGGATTTCCTATTTAAAACATACATGGGAAGTGAGGTCGTTGGGAAATGAAATATGATTTACAATTAGACATTAATGTAAATACTTCGCATGCTCTTATGCTCCAGCGTATAACAGAAGGTTCTAAAGTATTAGAATTTGGGTCAGCTTCTGGATATATGACAAAATACTTAAAAGAAAAGCTTAATTGTGAAATTACTTGTGTTGAAATTGACCGTGAAGCAGCACAAAAAGCTCAAGTCTTTTCAAAAAAAATGATAGTAGCAGACCTTGAACAAATAGATAAGTGGACTGTTCAACTAAATGAGAAATATGATTATATCCTTTTTGCAGATGTGTTAGAACATTTAAGAGATCCAGCAACTGTTTTAAAAAAAGCTGTAAATTTTTTGGCGAAAAATGGAACAGTGATGACTTCTGTTCCTAATATTTCTCATAATGCTATTATTATGGAACTATTAGAAGGGAAATTCGACTATCAACCAACAGGTCTTCTTGATGATACACATGTTCATTTTTTTACAAGAAAAAGTGTATTTGAAATTCTAGAGCATTGTGGCTTGCAACCAGTAGAATGGTTATCAACTATGCGTAAACCAGACAGCACAGAATTTCATCAATCCTACTCCAATTTCCCAATACCAGTAGCTAATTTTTTGGAAGAAAGAAAAGATGGAGATATATATCAGTATGTAACCATTTCTAAAAGAATTGAAGAAGCTACAAATTTTCCAACTATAAATCCTGAGCAAGAAAACGGTGATAATCATCTTGATTTAGATCAGTGTCAGTTATATTTTGAAAAAAATGGAGAGTATGCTGAAGAAGACTCTTTATTACAACCGATTAAATATGATAATGAAGTTAGAAAGTGCCAATTTTTAATACCAAAATCATCTAAAGGCAACATTCGAATTGATCCATGTAGTACACAATCTATTGTAAATATAAATTATATTAAAATATATAATGTTAGTGATCAAAAAGTTTTGCTTGAATCTAACAGTGAAAATCAATTTAGTGGTATAAAAAAAATCAATCAACTATATCAAGTGAATTTTGAAAAAAAATCAGAATTTATCAGCCTAACACAAGATCCTAATTTCATTTTAGATACATCTAATTTAAAATTTGAAGAGCAAGCAATGCTTGAAATAGAAATGAGTCTTAATAAAAACAAAGAAGATATTTTTAATTTAATGGTAAATCGAATCGATACATTAATAGATGAGAAATCTCAAATTATTCAAAGTAAAGATACAGAGATTGGTACATTGCAAACTAGCATTCAAAACTTAGAAAATCAAGTTGTGGAGAATAAAAATGTTATTCAAAATTTACAAAATCAATTGAGTACGCTAGAAATTAAATATGAAGAAAAAGAAAAAGTATTGAGTGATTTATTAAATTCTAAATCTTGGAAATATACAGAGCTTCTGCGTAAAATTTCTAATAAATTTAAATAAAAAATAAGGAGCATTAAATACCTAATGGTACAAGAAAAAATGTGCGATATAATTATTCCTGTATACAATGCACCAGATGAATTGCAAGACTGTGTTACTTCTTTACTGGAATATACCAATTTGGAAAAAAATAGAATAATCATTATTAATGATAAAAGTCCAGATCCTAAAATCAATGAGTATTTAAATACGATAAAAGACAATAATATAATCATCTTACAAAATCCTGAAAATCTTGGATTTGTAGGTACTGTTAATATTGGTATGAAGTATTCGGAAAATGATGTTGTACTTCTAAACAGTGATACAGTGGTTACTGAGAGATGGTTAGAAAAAATGATGGACGTAGCTTACTCTGATCAATCTATAGCTACAGTTACTCCGTTAACAAATAATGGGAGTATTTGTTCTGTACCTAACTTTTTAGAAGATAACTCCATTCCTGAGGGATACACAATAAATTCTTTTGCAAACTTTATAGAAAGAATATCTTTAAAACTGTATCCAGAGATTCCTACTGCGGTAGGATTTTGTATGTATATTAAAAATTTTGTTATAAAAGAAGTGGGTTTGTTTGATCAGGAGACTTTCGGAAAAGGATATGCAGAAGAAAATGATTTTTGTTGTAGAGTTGTAGAACATGGATATCGCAACGTACTTGATGACCATACTTTTATATACCATAAAGGGTCTATGTCTTTTCAAGGAAATAAATTAGCGCTTTTAAATAAAAACTTGAAAACATTAAATGAAAGATATCCTTATTATGATAAAACGATTCATGATTTTATTGTAGCAAACCCTTTGCAGCCAATACATGCTAATGTAAGATTGCGTATGCCTCATTACACTTACGACTACAAAACTAAAGGGAATATTTTGTATGTCTTGCATAATTTTTTTGATGAGAATTATAATCAGCCTATTGGTGGAACTGAATATCATGTTAAAGATATAATAACCGAATTAAAAGATTATTATGCATTTGTTCTTGTAACAAATGGTTATGAGATTGTTGTCAAACAGTATTTGGATGGAGAATTTATAGCTAAATATCATTTTCCATTCCGGGACCCGATTTCAATCCAACATTTCCACCACCAGGAATATAGCGAAATTGTCGAACAAATTATGAGTACATTTAATATTACATTAGTACACATCCATCATTTGATTAGACATTCTTTTGATATTCCTCATGTAGCAGCTAAAAATAATATTCCAGTTATATTTACTCTTCACGATTATTATTTATTTACACCTGGAATTAATCTGCTTGATGATAATAATGAATACTTGTATAAAAAAGGAAATACAGAAGAAGAGGCTAACGAAAAAATTAATGCTTCTTTAAGAAAAAAATATGGATTTCATACTTCTTTTATTGATAAATGGCATGAGAAAGTTAATGAATTAATAGAAAAGGTAGACTGTTTTGTTACACCTTGTCATTTTACAAAAGAATTGTTTGAATTGCATTATCCTTCATTACAAGGAAAAGTTCAGGCTATCCCACATGGAGTTACAATCAAAAAAAATAGCAGAGGCTCTGAAATTATTGATGTTAAGACTAAAACAAATGAAACTAAAAATTTAAACATCGGATTTTTAGGTGGATTAGCACCTAATAAAGGTAGCAATTTAATATATGAATTGATTACTAAGTACCCTAAAAGTAATATTAATTGGTACTTAATTGGAGGGCTTGGTGATCAAAATCTAAGTCTATTAAATAATAAAAATGTATTTAAACATGGCGAGTATAAAAGAGATGAACTAAGCGGTATATTAGAAAATGCGAACCTTGATTTAGTATGTTTATTGTCTCCTTGGCCAGAAACATTTTCTTATACACTTTCAGAAGCATGGTTACATGATATTCCTGTTTTAGTTACTCCTATGGGAGCATTGAAGGAAAGAGTATTAGAAGTTCAAGGAGGATGGATTGCTGATTCAGCTGAAATTCAAGATATCATTAGTAAATTGGATGAAGTTATAGATATGGATAAATCTAAAATACAAGAAGTTAAAAATAATATTAAAAATTATAAATTCCGTACTAAAAATGAAATGATTATTGATTATATAGAATTATATAGTAAATATGCATTGAACTTAAAGCTCACTGCTTATACTAAAAAATTAGAAGGTAAAGAAGTTTTAAAATCACTTAGTTATTATATGCCTATGGATACTTCAATTTCTTCGGAACAATATAATAATCAAATTTATACTTTGCAAGAAGAATTGCAAGCAATGCGTAATTCTGTAGGATGGAAAGTATTAGATCGAATGAGATTGCAAAATAGTTGGATTTTGAATATTGGTAAAAATACGATCTATATGCTACTGAAGTTAAAAAGAAAGTTTAGACCTCGTCATTAGTAAAAAAATCAAAATGGTCTTATAAGGAGAGAAGCGTAATTGAATTTTTTTAATGACATAAAAGTAGAAGCATCTAACTTTTTACAGTATTTAAAAGAATCTAAATTATTAATTTTAATACTTTCTTTGTTTATTTTTTTCGCATATGGATTTCCTCTTACTCAATTTACTTTATCAATAGATGAAGAAAATGCAATGTTTTCAGAAGATGACTATGCTATTAGTGTTTGGTCTGAGCAAGGAAGATATGGAATATCTTTAATCAAGTATATATTTAATACTATACATGGAAATTCATTAACTAATACATTTTTGGCTTTAGTTTTTCTTTTAGTGACTGCATTAATATGGGCATACAATTTTAATATTGTGCGAAATGTAAAGCAAAAGTGGGATACAGGAGCTTTAATTTTTACACTTGTTTTTTTAACTTTTCCTGCTTATGCTGAAAATATTGGATTCTCTATGATGAGCTTTGAGCTTGGATTCGGTTGGATAGCAATAGCTTTATCAGGCCTATTTTTAACAAGATGGGTACTTTTCCAAAAAAGCATTTATTATGCAGTTGGAGCAATAGTATTAAATATTTTCGCAATCTCTATATATCAATCTTTTATTGGTGTTCTTATAAGTTCTATAGTAATGGTGACTTTACTTCATGTAATTTCAAGAGACACCGAAGATGAACGTTTCTCATTATCTGAGTTGTTTAAAGTAATGGTGAAATATGCTGTTGTTTTTGCACTGAGCGTTATTGTTTACAAAATAATAGAATACATATTTCTATTATTTCTTCCTCCTTCTGCCTATATTACAAGTTTTTATCACTGGGGATATTATAGTCCAGCTATCATTATTAAAGATTTGCTAAATTATTTTGGAAGAGTATTATCTGGAAAAATGATATACGGAAGTTGGGTTATTATTCCAACAATGTTTGTTTTGTTAATTGCACTAATACTTAATATGTATAAAGCAATTAAACAAAAAAATAAAAAAAGACCGTTTTCCTCTATTGCAATATTAATTATATTGTTAGCTATTAGTCCTTTTGCAATGCCTATTCTGTTGGGCACACCTCTCTTAATAAGAGTAAATTTAGCAATATCTATATTTGTAGCCTGTACTTGGTTATACGTATATGAAATGTTAAAAAATAAAAAAACAGTTTATAGAGCAGGATTGGTTATTTTTATTCTGTATGTAGGATTTAGTCAATCTTGGGCTATATCTAGACTGTTTTATGGTGACTACAATAGATATCAGGAAGACGTAGCAATGGCACAACAAGTTAATTTTAGAATACAAGAGTTGAGAAAAGATGAAACTTCGCAAGAGCCTGTTGTATTCTTAGGTAATTATAAACAAGTCGATCGAGTCAATATTATTAAGCAAGAAGTGATCGGTTATTCATTTTTTGAATGGGATAATATAAATTATAATAGAATGATTAACTTTATGCATTCTTTGGGATATAAATACGTAATACCTACTCAACAACAAAGAGAACTAGCAATACGAAATTCTACTAACATGCCAGTTTGGCCGTTAAAAGGATCAGTTGCTTTAAAAGACGGATTAATTATGGTTAATCTTTCCGAAGATGCTCAAAAGTATAATGTAACTTTGCATAAAGAAAATGATCTTAAAAATAAGAAAAAGATTGTAGCATCAACAATTAAGTTGAAAGAAGGACAAGTTGATTATTCTTCAAGTATATATTTAAAAGAAAATGGTTCTTCACTTGTATTAAAATCTTCAGATGGAGATCCAGCGTTCTCATTTACTTTGAAAAAAGAGATTAAAAAAAGTGATTTTAATTATGTTTTATTCGAAATAACATCTGATGTTGAAGATGATATTCAAATCTTTTTCCCGGCAGATAACGGACAATACTCTGAGCAGATGAGTTCCTTTATTTCAGTCAAAAAAGGGAAAAATCAAATCTATGCTGAACTTCCTTTAGTGGATACAGTTCTTAAAGGGTTTAGAATAGATCCTCCTGCTAGTTCAAAAATCACTATAGAAAAAGTTGAGTTGATAAAGTCAGAATAAGTAGAGTTCTGCACTAAATAGAATTATCTTCTTGATGAATACTTGGAAAGTCTCATCTATTAATTTGATAGTAAACTCAAATAAGGCTCTGTGTTTTTTCTATACAGAGTCTGTTTTTACATTTGAGCTCTTAAAAGTAAAGGACTGAAAATAATAGATTCGTTAGGAATTTTAAAAATATAAGGGAGGATCACAACTTGAAAAAGTTAGGAACTACATTGTCTCGTTCTGAAACAACAAAAATCTTTGCTGTTTTAGGAGTTCTATGCCTATTTATGTACTGGAATTTTTTGAGTTTAAATAAACTTTATGTGTACGTTGATTCTGGAGCGGACACTATAAATAGTTATTGGCCAATGCTGAGTCATTTAATGTATACATTAAAATCAGGTGAACTTCCTTTTTGGTCTTTTAATATGGGAATGGGAATGGATATGTATACCTCTAATATATTTATTGGCGATGTTCTAAATTATTTACTTATATTTGTGCCTAATGAAGATATTGCTTATGCATTTGGATACATAGCAGTACTTAAAATAATGATTTCTTCGTTTATATTTTATAAATTAATTTTGAGATTTAATATCAGTTTTTTCTCTGTTTTGATAGGAACTATATTATTTGGTCTTAATGGATACATGGTCTTATGGGGCCAACATTATCAATTTGCAAATGTAATGATTTATTTTCCCTTGTTAATTCTCTCATTTGAGAGACTCATCATCAATAAACAGCAAAAACTATTTATATTTGCAGTGTTTTTAATAGCTATTTATTCATATTATTTTTTATTTATAATGACAATCTTTTTATTTATTTATGCAAGTTTAAGATATTTAACATTCGTGGATAGAAATTGGAAAGGTTATATATCGCTAGTTTTTAGAGCAGTTGGAAATTACATTATAGGAATTATGATTGCTGGCTTTATATTAATTCCTACAGTTGTTTACGTGTTGTCTAGTCCTAGAATTAATGGAAGTGTCTCGCCGACATTTTTTGATTCAATTAATTATTATGTAACTTCTTATTTTAGACTGTTTTCTAACAACACAGTAGGTATAGGAAGTGATTTTTTAGGTGTGATTTTTTATTATGATGCACCTATTTTCTATTCTAGTATTTTGTGTTTATTATTGATTCCTCAATTTTTTGTAACTTATTCTAAAAAATATACAATTCCAGTTATAATTTTATATGTGGTTCTTATTATTTTTGCGATTTTTCCTTTCTTTTCTATAATGTTAAATGCTTTTAGTAAGTTATATTATAGATGGACATTTGTAATCGTATTTTTCAATATTCTTTTTTCTGTTTTTGCCCTTGATCAAATAATAAAAAATAAAGTATTAAATCTGAAATTATTATTATTAACTAGTGGTACTTTTATCGTATTAGGCATTTTAGCATATAATTTATCAATACGAACATTGAATTGGTCGATGGAAGGTATACCTAATCATTTTATAGTATTAAGTTTAGTTTTTTTAATTATATATACTTTATTGCTTGGATTTATGACACGAATAGATAATTCATTTTATTTCAAGTCAGGAATCCTCATTGTGTTATGTTTTGAATTGTTTTTAAATAATTCGCCATCTATAAATGATAGACCTACTGTAGATGCTGATTATATACAAAATAAACAAGGTTATTTTGATGATACAACATCAGCAATAGAAAACATTAAAAAAAATGATTCTTCTTTTTACAGGATCAATAAAAATTATGACTCTGTTCACTTAAATGATGCACTTATACAAAAATATAATGGTTTTGATAGTTATAATTCTTTAAATTCACCTTCTTATATTACATTCTTAGAATATATGAATATTAGTATGGGAATGGGAAATTTATTGATAAGTGGATTAGATAATCGAATCTATTTAGAAACTTTGATGAGTCAAAAATATTTGCTTGCCAAAGATGATAAGTCTATTCCATATGGATATGTATTTAAAACTAATGTGAACAATATAAACGTTTACGAAAATAAATATTGGTTACCGTTAGGGATCACTTACGATAAATTTATACCAAAAGAGCAATTTCTTCAGTTTAATAATGAGCAAAAAGATGTGGCCATGTTACAAGGTGCTGTGATTGATGAATCAACAGAGAAAAATATAAAATTAGAACCAATGTCTTTAAATCAAATGAATGAAGAAAGCATAAGTGTAAAAGGAGGCTTGAAACAGAGTAGTAATCTAAGTGTGAGTGAGAATAAATTTCCTTCATTTTTGAAAATTACAGCGACAAATAGCGATCCCAATCTAGTTATAAAATTGGAAAAAAAATATTCGGGATTTTTCACACTACATTTTAAGGCTTCATCAAATGATAAATCGGAAGGACAAATATTTTGGAGTGGAGATAATTCTTTTAATGAAGCAGATTCTCAAAAAATAAGTATACAAGAAGGAACAAATGAATACGAAGTTAACTTAGGTTATATTTCAGATATATCTAGCCTTCGATTAGATATTGCTAATATTCCAGGAATATACACTGTACAAGACTTTAAACTGCAATACAAAACGATGGATTCTAAATATAGTAAATATATTAATGACCTCAAAAAAGAATCAATGACATTAGAAAAAGTATCTAATAATTACTTGAGTGGAAATATTATTGTAGATCACACTAAATTACTTTTTTTATCAATACCATATGATAAAGGATGGAAGATAAAAATAGACGGTAAAGAAGCTGAATTAATAAATGTGAATTTAGGATTTATGGGAGTTGAGTTGCAAGCAGGTAATCATGAAATAGAATTAAAATATACCCCTCCAGGCTTATGGCTAGGCTTAGCTATATCTTGTTTGGGATTGTTATTCTGTATAATTAAATTTGGATATAAGTTTTATAAAAGACGATACAACTCATAATTAAATTTCTCCTCTTGTAACAAATTCATGAATTGTTCAGACATTATTTGATATTATTGAATTTCATAAACACATTTATAGTTGTAGAGGGTATAATAAAATTTATTTGAAGAAATGTATAAACACTAAATTAATTTTAGAAAATCTACTTAGCGACTGCCAATAGTAGATTGGAGGAAATAATGGACAAAAATTTATTTTTGCAAAATGAAAGCTCAATATTTAATATAAAAGAACTGGGAGATGAGAGAGGCGCTTTAACAGTAATTGAGTCTATGAACAATATCCCATTTGATATTAAACGTGTATTTTACATCTATGGAACTGCTAGTGGTATACGTAGAGGTTTTCATGCGCATCATAAAACAAGACAAGTATTAATAAGCGTAGCTGGAAAGTGCAAAGTTCATTTAGATAATACTAAAAGAAAAAAAGAAGTAGAATTAGATTCTCCAACCAAAGCATTGATTCTTGAACCAAACGATTGGCACGAAATGTATGATTTTTCGCCAGATTGTGTATTACTAGTACTTGCATCAGAACTTTATCAAGCAGAAGATTATATTCG
Organism: Paenibacillus nicotianae; assembly: GCF_042681745.1. Taxonomy (NCBI): domain Bacteria; kingdom Bacillati; phylum Bacillota; class Bacilli; order Caryophanales; family Paenibacillaceae; genus Paenibacillus; species Paenibacillus nicotianae. Next base: position 787,488 of record NZ_JBHUGF010000011.1, read on the forward strand.
TAATTACGATAAATTTTTAGAGGTATATAGTGTATGAAAAACTACTTTGTTCATTCACATGCGATCGTAGATACTGATAATATTGGAGAAGATACAAGAATATGGGCTTTTACACACATTTTATCTGGTGCAGTGATAGGTAAAAATTGTAATATTAACGATCATACTTTTATCGAAAACGATGTTATTTTAGGCGATAATGTAACTGTTAAATCGGGTGTATATATTTGGGATGGTATTACGATTGCTGATAATGTTTTTTTAGGTCCTAATGTTACGTTCACTAATGATCTAAAGCCAAGATCAAAACAATATCCATCAGCTTTTCTCAAAACTAAAATTGAAGAATGGGCTTCTATAGGAGCTAATTCTACGATTATTGCAGGGCATACGATTGGCAAATATGCTATGATTGGTGCTGGATCAGTTGTAACTAAAGATATACCTAACAATACGCTATGGTTTGGAAATCCTGCACAATTTAAATCTTATATCTGTAATTGTGGTGAATCTCTTAATAAAGAATTAAATTGTACAAACTGTCACAAAAGTTATAATTTGGAAGATGGTACAATTGTAGAAAACAATATTTTATAAAAGAAACAGGTGTAAAGATGATTCCATTTTTGGATTTGAAAAAAATTAATATGCGCCATGAAAAGGCAATTCAAGAAGGCGTAAGTCAAGTATTACATTCTGGTTGGTATATACTTGGTGAACAGGTGAAATTGTTTGAAAAAGAATTTGCAACATATTGTGGTACTGATTATTGTCTTGGAGTAGCTAACGGGTTGGATGCATTAGAACTTATTATACGAGCATATGATATTGGCGCAGGAGATGAAGTTATTGTTCCCTCCAATACTTATATTGCTTCAATACTTGCTATTTCAGCTAATGGAGCTACACCTATATTGGTAGAACCGGAAAGAGCAACGTATAATATAGATCCTGCCAAAATAGAAGAAAAGATTACAGATAATACGAAGGCTATTATGGTTGTTCATTTATATGGACAAGCTTGTGATATGAATCCAATAAATGCACTTGCTAAAAAATACAATCTTAAAGTAATTGAAGATTGTGCTCAATCTCATGGAGCTATTTATGATGGGAAAAGAGCAGGTAATTTAGGTGATGCAGCTGCTTTTAGTTTTTATCCAGGTAAAAATTTAGGAGCGCTTGGTGATGCAGGTGCAATTACAACCAATGATGAAGAACTCTATAATAAGTTACATGCATTAAGAAATTATGGTTCTCACAAAAAATATCAAAATTTGTTTAAAGGCTATAATAGTCGTTTAGATGAATTGCAAGCTCCTATTTTAAAAGAAAAACTAAAATATCTAGATGAAGATAATAATTATCGGAGAAAAATTGCTGATTATTATTTGAATTCTATTGATAATCAACATATTATATTACCTTCTACTAAAGAAGAACCAGAATCTCATGTATGGCATGTTTTTGTTATTCAAGTGAATGATCGCGAACATTTTATGCAATATATGACAGATCATGAAATTCAGACAATTATTCATTATCCTATTCCTCCGCATAAGCAGGAAGCCTATATTGAATGGAAAGAACATAGTTATCCCATTTCTGAAGAAATTCATGAGCGCATTGTGAGTCTTCCTATTAGTCCAGTGATGCCTGAAGAACATGTGAAAAAAGTAGTGGAGGTCATTAATGGATATCAACCGCACTAAGTTTTCGATTGTGGTACCTATTTATTTTAATGAATTAAACATTCCACATACTGTGCCCAGACTACAAAATCTACAATCTGTTTTACCTGATTGTGATTTAGAATTTGTGTTTGTTGATGATGGTTCTCAAGATAGGTCTTTAGAGTTACTTGTAGAAGCGCAACAATTAGATTCACGTATTAAGGTTGTAAAATTAAGTCGTAATTTTGGTTCGATGTCAGCTATTCAAGCAGGACTTAGTTATGCTACCGGTGATTGTATTGGTATTATTGCTGCGGATCTTCAAGATCCACCAGAGTTATTTGAAGATATGATCGGTGCTTGGAGAACAGGGAAGAAGGTTATCATGGCTACTCGATCTGATCGAGAAGAATCTTTTTCTCAAAAGTTATTTTCAAATACGTATTACTATCTATTAGAGAAATTTGCGCTTAAAGATTATCCTAAAGGCGGATTTGATTTTCTTTTAATCGATAAACAAGTTGCTCAAGAAGTTATCCATATTGATGAGAAAAATACAAATGTAATGAGTCTTATTTACTGGTTAGGTCATGACCGTGAATCGTTTCCGTATGTCCGTCAAGAACGAAAATTAGGCAAATCACGTTGGACTTTATCTAAAAAAATAAAACTCTTTGTAGATTCATTTGTTGGCTTCTCCTATATTCCTATTCGATTTATGTCTACTATTGGAGTGCTGACAGCTTTACTAAGCTTTATATACGGAGTTATTGTTATATTTGGAGCCATATTCGGTAATATTGAACTTCGAGGCTGGACGACTATTGTGACGTTAATCACTTTTCTTTTAGGAATCATTATGGTGATGTTAGGAATTATTGGTGAGTACATTTGGAGGATTTTAGATGAAAGTAGAAACCGACCGTCCTACGTTGTGGATGAGGTTTACGAACAAAGAGTTTCTTAAGTATCTTTTTAGTGGTGGAATTAATACATTAGCCACATACGTGCTGTATTTGCTCTTGTTAAACATTTGGTCGTATAATTTAGCGTATTCTATTTCATATATTTCTGGAATATTTATTTCATACGCTTTGAATTCTTTATTTGTTTTTAAAGAGAAAATCTCTTTTCGTACATTTATTAAATATCCTATAGTATATGTAGTGCAATATTTAATTAGTCTCATATTGCTTAATGTTTTAATAGAATATATGGGCTTATCTAATAAAATTGTTCCAATCATCACTATAGTGATAACTATTCCAATAACCTTTTTATTAACTAAATTGATAATTAAAGGTAAATGAGCGGAGGCTAATTATGAAAGGTATTATTTTAGCAGGAGGTACTGGTTCACGCCTTTACCCGTTAACGAAAGTAACAAACAAACATCTTTTACCGGTTGGTAAATATCCAATGATTTTTCATTCCGTATACAAATTAAAACAAGCTGATATTACAGATATCTTAATCGTTACAGGTAAAGACCATATGGGCGATGTAGTTAACTTACTTGGTAGCGGTAGTGATATGGGTGTTACATTTACATACAAAGTGCAGGATGAAGCTGGCGGTATTGCACAAGCTCTAGATCTAGCAGAACACTTTGTAGCGGATGATCAAATGGTTGTTATTCTAGGCGATAATGTATTTGCTGATGATATTGCTCCATTTGTACAAAATTTCCGTGAGCAAAAACAAGGTGCTAAATTGCTACTTCAACAGGTACATGATCCACAGCGTTATGGTGTTGCTGAAATGGATGGCGAACGTATTATTTCGATTGAAGAAAAACCAAAAGCACCTAAAAGTGATTTTGCTGTAACAGGTATTTATATGTTCGATAACAATGTATTCGATATTGTTAAAACATTAAAACCATCTGATCGCGGTGAATTAGAAATTACAGATGTGAACAATGCGTATATTGAACGTGGTGAGCTAACCTTTGATATCCTTACAGGTTGGTGGACAGATGCCGGTACACACGCATCACTTGCAAAAGCAAATGAATTAGCACAAGAAATCGTATTTGGTGAAGAATTCGGTAAGCTCAAACTGTAAGGAGGATCATCATGAAAGTAACATCTTTAAAATTAGAAGGCGCTAAGCTTATTGAGCCTATCGTGCATGGTGATTATCGTGGATTTTTTATGGAGAGTTATAATGAAAAATTAATGCATGAAAATGGAATAAAACAAAACTTCATTCAAGATAATCATTCTCTTTCTATTGAACCTGATGTATTAAGAGGAATGCATTACCAATTGAATCCCAAAGCACAGACTAAATTGATTCGTGTCATCTCCGGTTCAATTTACGATGTCATTTTGGATATTCGTAAAGATTCACCGACATTCGGTCAATGGCAAGGATTTATTTTAAGCGATGCGAACAAACGCCAATTGTTAGTTCCGCAAGGGTTTGCACATGGATTCTGTACATTAGCGGCGAATACACAAGTTATCTACAAAGTAGATGAATATTATTCACCGGAGCATGACCGCGGTATTGCTTGGAATGATCCATCTCTAAATATCGATTGGCCTGTATCGAACCCAGTATTATCTGATAAAGATACACGCCATCCTTTATTAAAAGATGCAGAACTTAACTTTTAATACTTCACTGTGTATTAGGTGAGCACAATAAATAAAATAGGTAGAATCTAAATATGATTCTTACAGGAGGCAAATTATGAAATTGCTTGTTACTGGCGGAGCCGGTTTTATTGGCAGTAATTTTGTTCTATATATGTTACGTGAACATCCTGAATACCAGATTATCAATGTAGATGCTCTTACGTATGCAGGTAATCTAGAAAACTTAAAATCGATTGAAGGTAATCCAAACCATACATTTGTGAAAGCCGATATTGCAGATACAGCAACAATGGATCGCTTAGTTGCAGATGGCGTTGATGTAATTGTTAACTTTGCAGCAGAATCACATGTGGATCGCAGTATTTTGGAGCCTGAAATTTTTGTGAAAACAAATGTGGTTGGTACTCAAGTACTTTTGGATATTGCTAAAAAGTATAATATTACTAAATTCGTACAAGTATCTACTGACGAAGTATATGGTTCTTTAGGTGAAACAGGGCTCTTTACGGAAGAGACCCCAATCACACCAAACAGTCCTTATTCTGCAAGTAAAGCAGGCGGAGATTTATTAGTACGTGCTTACCACGAGACATTTGGTTTGCCTGTTAATATTACGCGTTGTTCTAACAATTATGGTCCATTCCAATTTCCAGAGAAATTGATTCCGTTAATTATCTCTCGTTCTTTGGCAGATGAAGCTTTACCTGTATACGGTGATGGACTCAATATCCGTGATTGGTTGTATGTAGAAGACCATTGCAGCGCAATCGACCTTGTTATTCATGAAGGTAAAAACGGAGAAGTTTATAATATTGGTGGTAACAATGAACGTACCAATATCCATATCGTCAAAACGATTTTGGAACAACTGGGTAAACCAGAATCTTTGATCAAATATGTTGAAGATCGCTTAGGGCATGATCGTCGTTATGGTATTGACCCTACGAAAATTATGAATGAACTTGGATGGAAGCCTAAGCATAATTTTGAAACAGGCATCAAAGAAACGATTCAGTGGTATTTGGATAATAAAGATTGGTGGACTCGCATTGCGTCTGGTGCATATCAAGAATATTACCAAAAGCAATACGGTGATCGTCTAGGAGCTAATCAATGAAAGTGTTAGTAACAGGTGCTTCTGGTCAGCTTGGAGTGGATACTGTAAAAGTCATCCAAGCGAAAGGACACGAAGTATTAGGTTGTGATCGCCAGACATTAGATATTACAAATCTAGAACAGTGTCAGCAAGTTATCGCTTCTTTTCATCCTGAAGTGATTATTCATTGTGCAGCTTATACAGCGGTTGATGCGGCTGAAACAGATATTGATGGTGCTTATCTGGTGAATGCTGTAGGAACACGTAATATTGCTGTAGCGGCAGAATCTGTACAAGCGAAAGTGATTTATATTAGCACAGATTATGTATTTGATGGACAAGGTGTACAACCTTACCACGAGTATGATAATACAGATCCTCAAAGTATCTATGGCAAATCCAAACGTGCTGGTGAAGTATTGATCCAATCTTTATCTTCCCGATATTTTATTGTGCGTACCTCTTGGGTATATGGACTTCATGGTAACAACTTTGTGAAAACGATGCTGAAGTTAGGTCAAGAAAAGCCACAACTTAAAGTGGTACATGATCAAAAAGGTTCGCCAACTTATACAGTGGACTTAGCAGCGTTTTTGACAGAATTAATGGTAACCGAGAAATATGGTATTTATCATGCTTCTAATAGTGAATCATGCACATGGTATGAATTTACACAAGAAATATTCAGACAGGCTGTAGATATTTTAGGTGTAGATATACAAGCTGTATTGGAACCATGTGTAACCAGTGAGTTTCCAAGACCTGCTCCAAGACCTGCTAATTCTGTGATGGAGCATTTGTCTATACGAACTAATGGATTTACAGATATACGTTCTTGGCAAGAAGGATTAACTGATTTTTTACAAGAATTTAAAAATGATAAGTAACTCAAACTAAATTAAGTATGTAAAAAGCTGAATTTGATCTTTTATAGGATCAGTATTCAGCTTTTTATATACTGTTTAATAGACGTAAAGCGATATGTATTTTAAAGAGCTTAGCATCTAAATTTGTGATGTGTTGTAGAATAGATTATTATCATTCAGTGAAATTTGCTATATTGGAAATAAGATTAATTATATTTATAAATAAATGAGGTAAAATAATGAGTAAACAAGGTTTATTGCAAGTATTAATGTCTACATACAATGGAGAGAAGTATATTTCAGAACAATTGAATAGTATACTATCTCAACCCTATCAATCCATTAAAATTTTAATTCGCGATGATGGCTCTCATGATGGAACTATTGAAATTATAAATCAATATCAACAAGATTATCCTGAACGTATTGTTCTGATAAAAGGAGAAAATATAGGTGTGGTTCCTAGCTTTTGGAATCTTATGGAACATGCAGACTTAACAGCTGATTATTTTAGCTTTTGTGATCAAGATGATGTATGGATGCCTCACAAAGCTCAACGTGCAGTGCAATTATTATCTGAAATGGAAAAAGAGGATCACTTATCATCTAACTTTGAAATTAACTTCAAAAATCAGGCTAAAAATGTAAAAAGGACTATTCCATCTATGATCTGTACAGATACTCAGCTCACAGATGGTGATTTAAATCCAACAGCAATATGGCCAGGAATGCCACATTTAAAACCTTCTTTTTACAATGCTCTAATTCAAAATATTGCTGTTGGAGCAACTGTAACTTTTAATCGTGCTACTTTACAATTACTAATAGACAAGAAAAGAGATATAAATACAGACGATATTCAAATGCATGATTGGTGGGCATATCTAGTTGTATCTTGCTTCGGTAAATTTCATTTTGAACATACGCCCTCTATTTATTATCGACAGCATGGAGGTAATGCTGTTGGCGGTGAATGGACTATTTTGCAAAAGTTGAAAAAGAAATGGAATAGCTTTTTAAAACATAAAGGAAATAAAAATCTATTAGTGCAACAAGCTAAGGAATTCAAACGTCTTTATAGTAGTGAAATTGCTGATCCAGAAATGCGTATTCAATTAGATTTATTTATCGAACCTCGAAAAAATATAATCAGTAGAATAGAATATTTGAAAAAATCTAAATTATATAGACAATCATTAATGGAACAATTATTATTTCGCTTTTTAATTATAATTGGCTATATTTAAGACGAGTAATAGAATCAGCGTAGATTTATCTTTTTGATATATAGATATGCTATAATGCCAGTAGATTTATAATTTAGTCAGGAGCGTTACCATGGACGTTAGCATTTTAATTTTAAATTATAATACTTGCCAGCTTACACTTGATTGTATTAAGTCTGTGTATCAATCACGCACTCAATATACTTACGAGATTATTGCAGTGGACAATGCTTCTAGTGACGGTTCAGATACAGTGATTCCATCGACTTATCCAGACATTACTTTTATTGCGAATAAAGATAATGTAGGATTTGCCAAAGGCAACAATCAGGGAATGAAGATTGCGCAAGGACGATATATACTACTTCTTAATTCCGACACCATCGTTCAGTCAGATACTTTAGAAACGATGGTGTCTTTTATGGATGCTCACCCTCAAGCAGGAGCTTCTGGTTGTAAAATTGTTCTACCGGATGGATCACTTGATAAAGCATGCAAGCGTGGATTCCCTACACCATCTGCATCGTTTTATTATGCTTTTGGGTTTTCCAAATGGTTTCCAGACAATCCGCGCTTTAACGGTTACCAGTTAGGTTATTTGAATCCAAATGAGTCTTATCCGATTGATTCATTAGTAGGTGCTTTTATGTTAGTTCGGCGTGAAGTTATTGAGCAGATTGGCGGACTGGATGAAGAGTTCTTTATGTACGGAGAAGATATTGACTGGTGCTACCGGATCAAAGAGGCAGGTTGGGAAATCCATTATCGTGGAAATACACAAATTGTTCATTACAAAGGTGCTAGTAGTCGGCGTAAACCATTCAAAATCGTTTATGAGTTTCATCGAGCGATGTGGTTATTTCATCGCAAGCATTATCGGCAAAAGTATTCATTTGTTACAAATAGTATTGTATTTACCGGAATTGGAGTCAAATTAATGTTATCTCTTATTAAAAATAAATTATTACCTGCCAAATCTGTTACAGCAGAAAGGAGAGCCCAAACATGATTCGTAAAAATCAACGCTTTTTAACACGTCTTTATATTTTAGCTGATTTTATGATCATTCAACTCTCTTTTTTACTTGCCTGGTTTGTGAAATTTGAAAGTGGCTGGTTTGCTTACGATACACCGATCGAATTTGGAGCACTACCGATTGAGACCTATGGGCTATGGAGTTTAGTATACGGTGGTATAGCGATTTTAATCGGCGGTATGAGCACACTGTATTCACCAAAGCGCAAAAAACGGTTTGCAGATGAATTGCTGAAAATTTTCCAAACGCATCTTGTTAGTATTTTTGTTCTGTTAGGTGCTTTATTTTTTGTGAAAGAAGTAAATATCTCTCGTTCGTATTTGTTTATTTATGTGGTTCTTACATTGATGCTGATTATGGCTTATCGGTATGTAATCAAAAAAGGCTTGAAACGTGCCAGACAACGTGGATTTAACAAACAATTTGTTTTGATTTTAGGTGCAGGTTCACTTGGCAAACGTTTTTGCAATAATTTAGACCAGTATCCTGAGATGGGTTATGAAATAGTTGGCTTTCTAGATGACTATTTAGAAGACAATGAAGAAGAGCCTAATAAATACAAACCTATTTTAGGAAAAATTGATAAGCTTGGCGATATTCTGCATACGATGATGATTGATGAAGTCATTTTGGCATTACCGCTAGATGCACATCATAAATACCCAAGTATTATTGCAGAATGTGAAAAAGCCGGTGTACGGACTTTAATCATTCCAGATTTCTTTGATTATTTACCTGCCCGTCCGTATTTTGATAACTTTGCGGGTATGCCGATGATTAATGTACGCGATATTCCACTCGATATTGCAGCGAATCGTATGTTCAAACGCTTATTTGATATTGTATTTGCACTGATAGCGATTGTGATTACATCTCCTATTATGATTATTGTAGCGATTGGCGTACGAATGACATCTCCAGGGTCTGTGATCTTTAAGCAGGAGCGTGTAGGACTGAATCGTCGTAACTTTACGATGTACAAATTCCGTTCGATGCGAATTATCCCTGAAGGGCAGATCGATACAGGTTGGACGACAGCAGATGATCCACGTAAAACCAAGTTTGGAGCTTTTATACGTAAGACCAGTTTAGATGAGCTACCTCAATTTTTTAATGTGTTATTTGGAGATATGAGTGTAGTCGGACCCCGTCCAGAACGTCCTTATTTTGTAGAACAATTTCGTGATGAAATTCCGAAGTATATGATTAAGCATCATGTACGTCCTGGAATTACAGGTTGGGCACAAAGCAACGGTTTGCGTGGAGACACTTCTATCGAAGACCGTATCAATCACGATATTTTTTATATCGAAAATTGGTCGCTATTGTTCGATATCAAAATTATTTTCAAAACGATCCATAATGGATTTGTAAATAAAAATGCTTATTAAAAGTTAGGCAAATTTAAATGATTCGCCATTAGAGATCATTAAAAAGTATTCTATTCCTAAATTATAGGAGCAGAATACTTTTTTTATTTTTGATCATTATCAATGGTAAAATAAATTTGTTCCCCTAAAATACGAACAAAAAATTGACACTGTGCATCCCCTATCATAGACTTAATTTGAAGGTTGTCCGAAGACGGAGGAATGAAGGTTGAGAGAACAAATCAAAACATGGCAACATGTATTTAAACTGGACCCGGATCGAACGATTTCGGACGATGTATTGGCAAAAGTATGTAAGTCTGGGACAGATGCGATTATGGTAGGTGGATCATCAGGAGTAACTTACAACAACACAGTTGATCTGATCAAACGTATTAGTCTACATGATATTCCTTGTGTACTTGAAGTATCCGATCTAGAAATGGTTGTCCCTGGATTCGATCTGTATATGATCCCTTTGGTATTGAATACAAATGATAGCCAGTGGATGATTGGACAGCATGTGTCTGCTATTGAACAATACAGTCATTTCATACCCTGGGATAAACTTGTACCTGAAGGTTACATTGTATTAAACGCTGATTCTACAGTTGCTCGGCGTACTGAAGCATTAACAGAAATCGATCTGGATCGGGCAGTGGCTTATGCTCAAGCAGGTGACCGTTTGTTTCACCTCCCTATTATTTATATAGAATATAGTGGACGTTTTGGAGATATGGAACTAACAGGTGAGATTCGCCGATCAACTCATCAAGCTCAATTATTTTATGGCGGTGGAATTAGAGATGTTCATTCTGCTCGTCAAGCCAAGCAAGTATGTGATACCATTGTCGTCGGCAATATAATTTATGAAAATCTGCAAGCCGCATTAGATACTGTACAAGTTATCTCCAGATAACGAGAAGTATCCTAACTTGATCATAGATGATTTTCAACTATCATTTTTCTATTAAGAAAGGAGCATGACTTCCCTATGAATACTGTAAATATACAGGAAGCAATCAATCGATTGAATCCTCGACAAAAAGAAGCCGCGCTCGCAACAGATGGACCGCTATTGATTATGGCAGGAGCAGGCAGTGGTAAAACGCGCGTACTGACACATCGTATCGCGCATATTATTGATGCACGCAAATCCGCACCGTGGGGTATTCTGGCGATTACATTTACCAATAAAGCTGCACGTGAAATGCAAGAACGTGTTTCTCGTCTGGTTGGTCCAGCAGGTCGTGAGATTTGGGTATCGACCTTTCACTCGATGTGTGTACGTATACTGCGCAAAGATATCGAACGTATTGGTTTTACGTCTAACTTCTCTATCTTAGATTCATCTGACCAACTTTCTGTCATTCGTTCTTGTATGAAAGACCTAAATATTGATACCAAAAAGTTCGAACCCAAAGCGGTGCAAGGAATGATGGGTACTGCTAAAAATGAATTGGTTTCCCCGGCTCAATACGAGCAAAAGATCGGTGATTATTTCGAAGGTATTGTAGCCAAAGTCTATACCAAATACCAACAACGTTTACGTGCGAATAACTCATTAGACTTTGATGATCTGATTATGAAGACGATTCAATTGTTTAATGAAGTTCCTGAAGTTTTAGAATTTTATCAAAAGAAATTCCGCTATATTCATGTCGATGAGTATCAAGATACCAATAAAGCCCAATATATGCTTTGCAAAATGTTAGCAGAAGCTCATCATAATATCTGTGTTGTTGGAGATAGCGATCAATCGATCTATCGCTGGCGTGGAGCAGATATCAGCAACATTTTGAATTTTGAAGAAGATTATCCAGAAGCCAAAACGATATTGCTAGAACAAAATTATCGTTCGACTTCAAATATACTGAGTGCAGCGAATGAAGTAATTGGCAACAATACAGGCCGCAAACCGAAAAAGCTATGGACAGACAAAGAAGGCGGAGCCAAAATCAAAGTGTATCGTGCTGATTCAGAGCATGATGAAGGATACTTTGTTACTTCTGAGATTCATAAAAGTGTAAAAACAGGGCAGCCTTATCGCAATCATGCGATATTGTATCGTACTAATGCTCAGTCCCGGGTAATAGAGGAAATTTTGATCAAATCAGATATTCCTTATCAAATCGTCGGCGGTATCAAGTTCTATGATCGTAAAGAGATTAAAGACTTGCTCGGGTATTTACGTTTGCTTTCGAATCCAGATGATGATATTAGTCTGACTCGAATTATCAATGTGCCTAAGCGTGGTATTGGTGATACAACGGTAGCCAAACTAGCAGTAGCAGCGGCAGAAAAAGGCGTTTCTATTTTCAAAGTATTAGAAATAGTAGACGATCTAGGCTTTGCTGGTCGTACTCGTAATATGTTGGTTGAATTTTACGATATGATCGCTTCACTTCATCAAATGGTCGAGTATTTATCGGTCACCGAATTAACAGAGAAAATTTTGGAACTATCTGAATATCGCGTCGAATTACAACGTGAGAATACACTTGAATCCAAAGCGCGTTTAGAAAATATAGAAGAGTTTTTATCTGTAACGATGGAATTTGAGAAAAATAATGAAGATCGCTCATTGATTTCATTTTTGACCGATCTAGCATTAATCGCAGATATAGATACAGTCGGCGATGAGCCAGAAGAGGATGACGATGCTGTCGTATTGATGACCATGCATAGTGCCAAAGGGTTGGAATTCCCAACCGTATTTATTATCGGTATGGAAGAAGGGGTATTCCCACATAGTCGAGCTTTTCAAGACAATGAAGAATTGGAAGAAGAGCGTCGCCTAGCCTATGTAGGAATTACGCGTGCAGAGAAAAATCTATTTTTATCTTGCGCACAGATGCGTACTTTATTTGGACGAACAACAGCCAATCCACCTTCACGCTTTTTAGAAGAAATTCCAGAAGAGTTCAAAGAAGACACAGCAGTAGCTCCTAACTATCGTCGTGGTGGAGCAAGTCGCGGTACTAGCAGTTATGGATCAGGTAATCGTAGCTTTGGAGGAAGTACAAGTAGCTTTGGTGGTAAACGTGAAAATACGGCTGCTTTTGGTAGTGGATCTTCTGCGCGTGCAGTACCAGGTGCTACCAATGCAAGAGTAACAGTAACAACAGGAGCCACGCCTAAGCCTGTAGCTTCTGGCGGAGGATCAGGGTTCCAAGCAGGAGATAAAGTTTCTCATGGCAAATGGGGTATTGGAACAATTGTAGCAGTGAAAGGTACAGGCAATGATATGGAGCTACAAATTGCTTTTCCTGCACCTACAGGACTCAAGCGCTTGTTAGCAGGATTTGCTCCTATTACTAAAGTAGAATAAACAAGCTGAGCGTGTAAACAAGTGATTTCTTATGATCACTGGATCAGTAAAAGTTGTATTTTCAAAACAGAACCGAATTACTTACTGTTCGGTTCTGTTTTTTAATTTAAAATTATGATCAAATGCGATAACACAACAAGGATAAGTAGCTTTACATTGTCTATCAAAGCATCAAAGCAATATTTTATCTTAATTGAATCCGGGAGGGTATACTACACATGGATCCGATGCATGAAATGGAACAATTAATTACAGAGCTTAATAAGTACAGCTACCATTACTATACGTTAGATGAACCGTTAGTCGATGATAAAGAATATGATGTTCTGTATGATCGATTAATCCAATTGGAAGAAGTCAGTGGAATCGTACTGCCTGATTCTCCTACTCAGCGTGTAGGTGGAGAATTGTTGAAAGGATTTTTACCACATCGCCATCTTTCTCCATTATGGAGTCTAGACAAAGCTCAAAATTTAGAAAAGCTAGCAAGCTGGCATACACGCGCCCGCAAATTAATTGCAGATTATAATACTAAAAATCCAGAAACACCTTTGCCTGAACCCTCTTATGCTATTGAACTCAAATTTGATGGATTAACACTTAATCTAACCTACGAAAATGGCAAATTAATTCAAGCTGCGACCCGAGGTAATGGAGTCACCGGAGAAGGTATTTTAGAACAGGTCAAAACCATTCGCTCGATTCCTTTATCGATTCCTTTCAAAGACGGCAAAATTGAAGTACAAGGCGAAGGCATTATGAACCTATCTGTACTAGCAGCTTATAACGAAAATGCTACAGATAAAGACAAATTAAAAAATGCACGTAACGCTGCTGCAGGAGCACTTCGTAATTTAAATCCTAAAGTAACAGCTACTCGCCGTTTAAGTGCTTTTTTCTATAACATAGGGTATATGGACGGTATTACATTTGAAAGCCATCAAGAAATGATGCAATTTCTCAAAGATAATCATTTCAAAGTCAATCCGTATATTTTTTACTTTGAAAATTTTGATGATGTGATTGCTCAACTGGAAGATATTCAAGCACAACGTAACGGATTAGATTACTTAATCGATGGTGCTGTAGTCAAAATTACCGATATGCGCACTCGCGAGGTACTGGGGTATACCGATAAATTTCCACGCTGGGCAATTGCGTACAAATTTGAAGCAGAAGAAACCAGTACAATTCTAGAATCAGTCTCCTGGAATGTAGGTCGTACAGGTAAAATCACACCACTAGCACGCGTAGAAGCTGTTGAACTTGCAGGTGTAACCGTACAGAATTGCACGCTGAACAATATCGGAGACATCGAACGCAAAAATTTAAAATATGCAATCGGAACACGTGTCTTTATTCGTCGTTCGAATGAAGTTATACCGGAGATTCTTGGTAAAGTCACCGAAGAAAGCGATGGAGAAGAAATCATTTTTCCAGAAAAATGTCCTGCGTGTGGATTTCCATTAGAACAACGCGGAGCTCATCTATTCTGTAACAATACATTAGAATGTACACCACAGATTATCGCTAAGATTACCCATTTTGCTTCCAGAGATGCTATGGATATTGAGACATTTAGTATCATGACTGCTCAACAATTGCATAGTGAGCTAGAAGTCAAAGAACCAGCAGACCTGTATGCTTTAGAATTTGAAAAATTAGTAGAGTTAGAACGTTTTGGAGAGCGCAAAGCGAACAATCTATTGCAGGCTATCGAAGAAAGTAAAACAAGAGATTTAGCATCATTCCTATATGCTTTAGGTATTCCGAATACAGGTAAATCGACTACTCGTATGTTGGCAGAACATTATCGTGATTTGAACAAAGTAATGAATGCAACCGTAGAAGAGTTAGTAGAATTACCGGACATCGGAAATATTGTAGCTGAAAGTATTGTTGCTTTTTTTGCAGATCCTTTTATGCAGGCTAGTATTCAGAAAATGTTAGATCGAGGAGTACAACCGCAATCTCCTGCTGAACCTGTGGTGATCAATACAGATTCTTATTTTGCAGGTAAAACAGTTGTACTTACAGGGACATTACAGACAATGACTCGTGATGATGCCGCAGCTCGCTTAGAATCGTTAGGAGCCAAAGTCACAGGTAGTGTATCTAAAAAGACAGATATCGTTATCGCCGGTGAAAAAGCAGGTAGCAAACTCACCAAAGCTCAAGAACTTGGTATCGAGGTTATTGAAGACGAAGAACAGTTAAAACGATTATTGGAACTATAAAAGAAGTTAGCGTTACTTGCAGTACTATTATTGGCGGTAAACTGTCTATAACCAACATTACTGAATGGATCGTTGATTATACAAAGTTCTAATATGTATCTTGAATATGTACATGAATTAGAATAGATATCTTATATATGAGAACCAAAGAAAAACATTAGATTTTGTTCAGTTTTCTGTTGTTCTTGAGTGTATCTTTGACGCAATAAGACTTTGATATTCACTTTTCTTATGAGTATCTATGCTATTGTTGGACTTGAAGTATTGTTTTCAAATCTTTGTATTAAACATGATTGTAAGCATATGCAAAACAGACCCTTTATAAGATTAATTTCTATCAAATGTTCCGCACAAAGTAAAAAAGCAGTGTTTTGCTCTTCAGATAAGAGTAAACACACTGCTTTTTTATTTAGAATAACAATACACCAGCAATTTAAGCTTTAGGCAACCAAGCATCTTTATCATAACCACGCTGTTCCCAATAACCCACATGATCTTCAGCAATCAATTCTATCCGGTTCAGCCATTTCACAGACTTATAAGCATACATTTGTGGAATAACCAATCGTACTGGCCCACCTAGATCAGCAGGGATAATATTGCCATCATGCAGTACTGCTACAATAATATCTTTCATTTGCGCTTGATCCAGTGTAAGGGAGTCAGTATATACATTATCACCGGAATAAAATTTAACCGTCGTTGCAGAAGATTGGACACCTGCCACTTTTAAAAAGTCACTTAAAGGAATACCTTCCCATGTATTCTTATATACAGACCATCCAGTAACACAATGAAAATCACTAACCTGCACATCTCGTTTCAGCTTTAAAAATTGTTCCCAGTTCCAAGTTTGAGGTTTATCTACCAACCCATCTATTTTAAAATCCCAGTTACTGTTATCAAAAGTAGGAATAGGCGTTACCGTATATACTCGAAATTCACCTTGTGCTCCACCACCGATAGGTGGGGAAGACGATTTTAGTGGAGTAGGATTAGGCACCATCTTATTTCCATTGCTAGCAGCAACTTCTTCCCATGTACCACCACCGCCACTCGTTAACGAACTACCAAGCCATTTGAGAAAAGTAGGCCCGATCGATACAGCCAGTCCAACACCGATCGCCGAGCGTAAAAAATTACGTCTAGTATAGAATGGAGAAGGAGTAGTTGGCGAAGAAGATGTTGCTACAACAGTACCGCTTTTATCCGTAATCGTTTTGTCTAAAGTCACAGGTTGCTTGATTGTGCGTTTTTTGGGATCTTTCAACCATGCTGTACGTGTTAAAGAATGATAAATAATATATGGAAGTCCAACCCACGTCAGTAGATCATGTACAAATAAGGCGGAGTTAGCTACAGCCGGTCCTACTTGTCGAAGTAACCATAATAAAATACCGGATATGATCCATCCTACCAATAACACCATCACTATAATTACATTCAACTTTTGCCCGGGTTTATCAGAGAGTCGTTTCCAGTGTTTAGCAGCAAGAAATAAGTAATAAACAACCGGCACCAATAACGCCAGTCCACCAATAATATGAAGCCATCGTACCCATACTCTAACCTCACCTAATATTTCTCGCCAAAATCCACCTACAAGTACTAACCCGGTAACAGCTAAAAGAGCAACTAACCAGGCATTCCAAGCATGTAACCGAATAAGCTTTTTACCAAAACCTTTTTGAATAGAAGCAATCCAGCGATTCATCCGTACACCCCTTTATTCATAGTTGTAGTCAACGCACGATCAGTCTATAAAATATACGGTAAAAAAGTGACGATGGATTTCAAATCAAACGAATATTCAAACAGAGGATAATACCAAAAGTTTAAATACACTATATAAAAGCAATTATAATAGAATAAAGGAGCAATAATCTATTTTGTTAAAAATAAATTCCATCTAAAGATCAAATAAAATATATCTTAAATAATGCTTGCCAACTAATTAATTATGTGTTAAATTATTAAAGTCGTCTTAAAGCAATCCAACATAATTTGAAAAAATGATGTTGAAAAAAAGAGTTGACAAACAAACTTAGAAAATGATATGATCTAAGAGTTCTAAAAAACACAAACGCAGCGAAACATCATACTGCAAGTTCTTTGAAAACTGAACAACGAGTGAGTAAATGAAGGTCTTAGCCGACCTTTACAAATAGAGAACTTCGGTTCTCGCCAGTTTCAATTGAGCAAGTCAAACACTTTATGGAGAGT
>NZ_JBHUGF010000012.1:0-23408 GCF_042681745.1 Paenibacillus nicotianae
TCGGTATTAGCTACCGTTTCCGGTAGTTGTCCCAAGCTTGAGGGCAGGTTGCCTACGTGTTACTCACCCGTCCGCCGCTAAGTATCCAAGAAGCAAGCTTCTCGTCAACTCCGCTCGACTTGCATGTATTAGGCACGCCGCCAGCGTTCGTCCTGAGCCAGGATCAAACTCTCCATAAAGTGTTTGACTTGCTCAATCTAAAACTGGCGAGAACCGAAGTTCTCTATTTTGTAAAGGTCGGCTAAGACCTTTAATTTACTCACTCGTTGTTCAGTTTTCAAAGATCAAACATTTCGTTATTTTGCTTTTGTGCACCGACGCGTTATCGCATCAGCAACTCTTATAATATATCATGCTCATTTCATTTCGTCAACACTTTTTTTCAATCTTTTTTTCAGCTCTATTAAATGAAGCTTTATATTCAGATTGAAATGCTTTGTTTAGCGTTCGTGTCAGAAATAAAATGACCGTTGATTAATATAGCACGAATATTAAATAAACGTCAACTATTTATTTAAACTGTTTTTACAATTGATATTGAATTGATATTATATGGTGGCTAACTTGCTTTGTATTTATAAATAAAAAGGCACTAAAGCCTTTAATACTGGGCTTTGTGCCTTTTCAATAGATCTGCTAATTCTTTAGAGGTTAGATCTACCTCTTATAATTCTCGGCGTCCTTCTAATGCTTTGGATAATGTAACTTCATCCGCATATTCTAGATCTCCACCTACAGGTAATCCATGAGCAATTCTTGTTACTTTGATATTGAAAGGTCTAACCAGTCGCGAAATATACATAGCTGTCGCTTCACCTTCAATATTTGGGTTAGTTGCCAGAATGATTTCTTGTACACGCTCATCACTAAGACGATTTAATAGCTCTTTTAATTTGATATCATCAGGGCCAATGCCTTCTATAGGAGAAATCGCTCCATGTAACACATGATAGTACCCATCAAATTCTCGAGTACGTTCCATAGCTACCAGATCTTTGGCTTCCTGTATAACACAAATAACAGAGGCATCTCTCGTCTTATCCTGACAAATCTGACATGGATCTGTGTCTGTGATATTACCACATACAGAACAGTAGTGGAGATTACGCTTTACATTAACCAGAGCCTTAGCAAAATCGATCACGTCGTCTTCCTTCATACGGAGCACATGAAAAGCAAGTCGTCCTGCTGTTTTAGGTCCGACTCCCGGCAAGTGTGTAAAGGCTTCTATCAGTTTGGCAATCGGTTCAGGATAATACAATACAGCGATCTCCTTTGAGAATAGTCATTTTATGAATGACGATTCATTATTTTAGAACAGGCCTGGAATATTCATACCGCCTGTAAATTTACCCATATCTTTATTAGCAAGCTCTTCCGCTTTGCCCATAGCATCATTTACAGCAGCGATCACTAGATCTTGTAGCATTTCTACGTCATCTGGATCTACTGCTTCTGGTTTGATCGTAATTGCTGTTACTTTTTTGTGTCCATTGACTTGTACTGTAACTACGCCACCACCAGAGCTACCTTCTAATGTTTTAGTACCTAGCTCTTCCTGTGCTTTTAGCATTTGTTCCTGCATTTTTTTAACTTGCTTCATCATTTGGTTCATGTTACCCATTATTATCATCTCCTCAATTAAAGTATACGTCTTTTTGTTATAGCTATTCTTTGACAACAACCAAGCTTTCACCAAATAGTTGAATAGCTTCGTCTACTAGCGGTTCACCAGCATTTTCACTTTCATGCTCTAGTTCTAATGCTTCTACAGGATCTTCATGAGCTCCTTCTATCGCTTCTAACCAATCTTTCTGCATCATAGTGACCAATCGATGAGAGCTTCCTAACACTTCTTCTAGAACAGACTCTACGATCTGCTTATTCACAGACTTTTCAATTGTTTCCCGATGCATATCGTGTTTGAAGGCAACTAAAACGGCATCTTCATGAATCGAAACCGGTTCACAATTCACAAACCAAGCATGAATCGTCACCTTCTCTTCTTTAACCCGTTGTAGGATTTTGCCCCATGATCCAGATACTTTTGTAAAATCGTTATGATTGCGATTGCTTACATAGCTCTGAATCTGAGAAGGAATCTTAGCGGCTGAGGATACTCTTGCTGTTGGAGGGCGTCTGCCTGAACTACCTGTTTGATTACGGTCGCCTGCATCGCCACTTGCTGCTATTCCTGATTTTAACGCTTTATCTAACTTTTGTTCTAATTGGGCTAATTGCTGTTTGAGTTGTCGAATCTCTGAAGCGTCTGTAGGTGTATGACTACTTGAGGAAGAAGCTACATCTGCTGTAGAACCTCCATTTGCTCCACTGGTCGGTATACTGCCTAATTTTAGTAAAGCGACCTCAAATAACATCTGAGGCTGAGCAGCATACTTCATTTCAGTCTGATAATGATTCAACGTATCAATCATGGCAAACAATTGTTCTTTTGTAAATGCGGACGCTGTTTCTCGAAAAATCTCGGGATCGAGCATGCGCTCTGTTAAATCGCCTGCTTGTGGAATCATCTTAATCATTAAAACATCCCGGAAATAATAAAGCAGGTTCTCCATACATTTCTCTGCACTTTTGCCTTCTTGCATAAATGACTCTACCATCTGTAATACTTTGGCGATATCGCCATGTAACAAAGCAGATGCAAGTTCAGCAAACTGTTCAGAAGCGATACCACCTGTCATTTGCAACACTTGAGTATAAGTTACTTTGCCATCTGTAAAAGCAGATACTTGATCCAGAATACTTACTGCATCACGCATCCCTCCGTCTGATAGGCGAGCAATATATTCTAATGCGTCACGATCGGCTTCAATCTGCTCTTCTCCTGCAATCAATGCAAGACGGTCTGTCTGCTCGATCAAAGATACACGACGAAAATCAAAACGCTGACAACGCGATATAATCGTAGCTGGCAATCGATGAGGTTCTGTTGTAGCTAAAATAAAAACAACATGAGCTGGTGGTTCTTCAAGCGTCTTGAGCAATGCATTAAACGCTTCTGTTGTTAACATATGAACTTCATCAATAATATATACTTTGCGTCGTACTTCAGTAGGCGCGTATTTAACTTTTTCCCGTAGATCACGTATTTCTTCTACACCACGGTTGGATGCAGCATCAATCTCAAGCACATCCATAATATTGCCTGATGTGATCCTTTTGCAAGTTTCACATTCATTACACGGCTCTATAGCCGGCCCATGTTCACAGTTAATCGCTTTTGCAAAAATTTTGGCAGCAGACGTTTTACCTGTTCCTCTTGGACCACTGAACAGATAGGCATGTGAAATACGCTCTTCCCGAATGGCATTTTGCAGCGTTTGAATAATATGCTGCTGTCCAACCATGTCCTGAAACGACTGTGGTCGCCAAGCACGATAAAGTGCGATATGCTCCACTTGCTTACCCTCTTTCTTCTTTGAATACTTCACTTAATTATACTATAGATTAGACCCAAGCAAAACAGCAGTAACCTTATTTAACAAACAAAAAACACCTGATGTCCTGAGACAAAAGGTGTTATTACATACATTATAATATACCGTGCACCTGTCATTGATTGTTGCGATCCAAGCGGTTCTTCTGAACCACGACTCAGGATAGGCACTCCTTCGGCACAAGAACAAAACTGCTTATGGCTGCTTTCTTCCGAACCTGACCAGATTCACAGACGTCCTTTGCGAAGGACCCAGCCGTCAACACCGTATTCAGATACCAGCCTCACATCGACAAAACCTAAAACAGGAATTCAACCTCGCTACAGCGGATTGCGAGTTACAGGGCACCGCTACCTCCCCGTCTAGCACGGCATTAAGTTATTATAACCGAGAGAAGCGTCTATTGCAATGGACAGATATTTTGTTTTCAAAAAATTCATTTTTATCAAATCAAATAGCGCTCAAGAGATGGGACGCTACTAGATTGCAATCTGAACATTATTTGGTTGAAGCTGAAGCCGTAGAACGTGTTGGGCGTCTGCCTGCACTGCTTGAAGTACTGCTATTTGCTGGCTTTTTAGCACTGCTGGTTTTACCTTTTGGATTTGTTTCTTCAGAAGTATCAAAAGATGCTAAGAACTCTTTGTTAGTCTCTGTATTACGCATTTTTTTGAGGAAACCATCTACAAAGTCAGGAGTTTCGTTCATGTTTTTGCGAATATGCCAGATCGTATCTAATTCTTCTTTGCCTAACAAATCTTCTTCACGACGTGTACCGGAACGACGAATATCGATTGCCGGGAAAATACGACGTTCTGCCAATTTGCGATCCAGATGAAGTTCCATATTACCTGTACCTTTAAATTCTTCGTAGATAATATCATCCATACGTGAACCTGTATCAATCAAAGCTGTAGCCAGAATAGTAAGACTACCACCTTCTTCTACATTACGCGCAGCACCAAAGAAACGCTTCGGACGATGGAAAGCTGCTGGATCTATACCCCCACTTAGTGTACGTCCAGATGGTGGAATCACCAAATTATACGCACGTGCCAAACGAGTAATACTATCTAACAAAATAACAACGTCTTTTTTATGTTCTACTAGACGAAGTGCACGTTCAAGCACTAATTCAGCTACTTTGATATGATTTTCTGGCAATTCATCAAATGTAGAAGCAACTACTTCACCTTTAACCGAACGCTGCATATCTGTTACTTCTTCAGGACGCTCATCGATTAATAATACAAACAAATCAATCTCGGGATTGTTGGTAGAGATACTGTTGGCAATCTCTTTAAGAAGCAATGTTTTACCTGCTTTGGGAGGTGCAACAATTAGACCACGTTGTCCAAGTCCAACCGGTGCAAGAACATCCATAATACGAGTTGATAGTTTATTTTGAGCGGTTTCTAACACTAATTTTTCCTGTGGATAAAGAGGAGTTAATGCCGGGAAATGAAGACGCTCTGCGGCTTGTTCAGGGCTTGTTCCATTGACTGCATTGACTTGAAGTAATCCAAAGTAACGTTCATTTTCTTTAGGTGCTCTACATTTACCAGAGACGAGATCACCTGTACGAAGATCGAACTTGCGAATCTGCGAAGCTGAAATATAGATATCTTCATGGCTAGGAAGATAATTAATTGGTCGTAAAAATCCATAACCTTCAGGCAAAATTTCGAGCACACCTTGCATAAACATCAAACCACTTTTTTCAGCTTGTGCGCGCAAAATAGCAAAAATCAATTCTTTTTTCTTGAGCTGTCCATAGTAAGGAATCTGATACTGTTTGGCTAGCTTATACAGATCAGTCAGCTTCATTTCTTCCAAATCGGAAATTTGTAAATCCATAAAATAACCACCTATTCAATTTTATCAAGATTGTTGAGACAAATATAAGTAAACTAAAACAAAACTACAATAATTCGGAAGATTGAGAAACTTCATGTAAAAGGAGTGGAATTTTCAACTTGGTTCATAGGATAGCATTACCCATTTTGGGAGGAGATATTCAAGAGGTATGTATTTTATCAAAAATACAAAAGAGTTCTCCTCCCCAACAGAGGGATGACTTGAAATATGATGATATAACCTATTTAGACGATTTCTCTCCACACATCTGCGCCTAGATTACGCAAATTCTCGACCAAATGATCATACCCGCGGTCGATAAATTCAACACCAGACACTTCTGTAATACCTTCAGGCACTGTTAAGCCAGCAATCACAAGCGCAGCTCCTGCACGCAAGTCCATTGCTTTTACTTTGGCAGCATTAAGCGGTGCTCCTTCAATAATAGCAGAGCGACCTTCGACTTTGATTTTAGCGCCCATACGCGCCAGTTCAGGCACATGCTTGAAGCGGCTACTATATACAAAATCGCTAAGTACACTTACACCTTGAGCTTGTGTAAGTAGACTTGTCATCGGTGACTGTAAATCAGTAGCAAATCCAGGGTACGTCAATGCTTTTACATCAACATGATTATACGTAGGTCTACCCATCACACGGATACCTTCATCTAACTCTTCTACTTGCACGCCCATCTCTAATAATTTGGCAGTAATAGCTTCCAAATGCTTAGGAATAACGTTATCGATCAAAACATTACCACGAGTCGCTGCTGCTGCTACCATATATGTTCCTGCTTGAATACGGTCAGGAATAATAGAATGTCTACAGCCATGCATTTCAGTGACACCTTCAATACGAATTGTCTCTGTACCTGCACCTTTGATACTTGCACCCATAGCATTTAATAATGTTGCTACATCTATAATCTCAGGCTCTTTCGCCGCGTTTTCAATAATAGTGTGCCCTTTGGCTCTTGCAGCCGCAAGCATAATGTTAATCGTTGCTCCTACACTGGCAACGTCCAAATAAATCTTAGCTCCACGTAATTCTTTCGCATATAAATGAATCGAACCATGCTCATTTGTTACTGTTGCACCTAAAGCTTCAAATCCTTTGATATGTTGATCGATTGGACGAGGTTCAAAATTACAGCCTCCTGGTAGACCGATCGTGGCTTCTCCAAAACGTCCAAGCAGTGCGCCCATCATATAATACGAAGCTCTTAGCTTTTTGACAGGACCGTTGGGCATTGGAATAGATCTAACATTACTTGGATCAATGCGCATCTGGTTTTCACTTTCGTGCCAGCTTACACTTGCTCCTAAATTTTCTAAAATCTCAGCATAAACGGCTACGTCGCTTAATAGCGGCAAGTTATCCAACACGACTTCCGATTCCGCAAGCAATGCCGCAGGAATAAGCGCAATGGCACTATTTTTTGCACCGCTGATCGTTACAGTTCCCTGCAACGGGCGTCCGCCACTAATCATTAATTTTTCCATAAAGCTTAATGTCCCCCTACGTGTTTTGCATCCGGTAAACGATACGTGATGTTGAATTTTGGCAATGAAAATGGAAAGACACCGACTAAGCGGTGTGCTTCCCACAATCTGCTATTTAAATGTCTTATGCAAAAACAATATTCTTACGCTTTGTTGCTTGTTCCAAACTCACGGATTTTACCAATAACTGTTTGTTTGATAGCGTCGCGACCTGGTGCAATAAATGTACGAGGATCGTAAGCATCTGGTTTAGCAGCAAGTACTTCACGAACTGTTTTTGCAAATACGATTTGGTTCTCTGTATTTACGTTGATTTTGGATGTACCCAAAGAGATTGCTTTGTCGATATCGTGTTTAGGGATACCAGTACCACCATGCAATACCAATGGAATTTGAACTGCGTCACGTACTTCTTCCATTTCTTTGAAGCCCAAGTTAGGCTCGCCGTGGTAAGGACCATGTACAGAACCCAATGCTGGAGCTAATGTGTCGATACCTGTTTCTTTAACGATGCGTACACATTCGTTAAGATCAGCATACATGATGCCACCGATAACGTCATCTTCTTGTCCGCCTACAGTACCAACTTCAGCTTCAACAGAAACACCTTTAGCATGTGCATAGTCTACTACTTTTTTAGTCATTTCGATATTTTCGTCGATTGAATGGTGAGATCCATCGATCATTACAGATGTAAATCCAGCGTCGATCGCTTCTTTACATTTGTCAAAGCTTGAACCATGATCCAAGTGAATAGCAACTGGAACTGTGATTTTCATGTCATGAAGCAATCCTTCTACCATTTTAACAACAGTAGTGAATCCGCCCATGTGACGTGCAGCACCTTCAGATACACCCAGGATTACTGGTGATTTTTCTTCTTCCGCTGCTCCCAGAATCGCTTGAGTCCACTCCAGGTTGTTGATGTTGTATTGTCCAACTGCATACTTTCCTTCAAGTGCTTTGTTTAACATGTCTGTCATAGATACTAATGGCATAATGATATCCTCCTCGAGAATGTTGGGTATTTGTAAGCCGATACTCGCATACGTTGCTTATTATAACACAACCCACTTCAAATACTAAACAAGCAATTTAAAAAGAGCTATGCGTCTTTGCATAGCAAAAAACCTATCTTTAGAGGATAGGTTTTTATTTTTGCTGATCGACTTGATTTCCTTTTAGATTTTGATCCACTACATTTCTCATTTCATCAATATCAAAAGGTTTGGTGAAATGGCTGATTGCCCCCAAATCTTTGGCTTGTTTGATAATATCTAATTCTCCATAAGCCGTCATCATAATCACTTTAATATGAGGATGAGTTGATTTGATATGCTTCAAAATTTCCAGTCCATCCATACCTGGAATTTTCATATCTAAAAGAACAAGATCGGGGTTATCTTTCTCTACCACTTCAAGCGCTGCCTTACCGTTAGCTGCTTGATACATCTGATATCCTTCATTTCCAAAAAGCTCCATCAGTAAAATTCGAATGCCATTTTGATCGTCTACAATAAGTATTTTCTTCTGTACTTGTTCCACCTGTCATCCTTCCCTTCATCGCTGCTAAAGTATTATGCTGTGATTTTTTTCTTAATTAGAATGATGACGAATACATAATTTAATTCGTTGTCGGATAGTTGTAAAAGTTTATGCTGTATAACATAATATACAAATTCGCTCTGACTTGTGAAATTCCTGCTTAATTCACAAATTTGTCCCAACAAAATTTAGGTTTACTTTCTAATAATAACCATTATTTATAATTACTCTTTTCTTCTACTCATTATAAACGGTACATGGTCTAGAAGAGAATATAAGAATATATCGTCTTTATGTATTTTAATAAAAAAACGATCTCTTCCTCTATCATGAGAAAGAAATCGTTTTGTACTAAATCTATTATGAATTAACCTTGATGCTTAATAGAAGCTTTGACAAATTCACGGAATAACGGTTGCGGACGGTTCGGACGAGAAGTAAATTCTGGATGGAATTGTACTGCTAAGAACCAAGGATGTTCAGGAACTTCTACGATTTCTACCAGTCTACCGTCTGGAGAAGTACCGGAGATTTTCATACCCATTTGTTCAATTTGTTCACGATATTGATTGTTGAACTCATACCGATGACGATGACGTTCATATACCAATTCTTCTCCATAACATTCCATCGCCAGTGAACCTGGTTGTAATTTACAAGGATATAAGCCAAGACGCATTGTACCGCCTAGATCTTCAATATCTTTTTGCTCTGGTAACAAGTCGATTACCGGATAAGGAGTAGCTGGATTAATTTCAGAACTATTCGCTCCTTCTAATCCTGCAAAAGCACGCGCATATTCGATAACTGATACTTGCATACCCAGGCAAATACCAAAGTAAGGAATACTGCGTTCGCGTGAGTAACGAATAGCACTGATTTTACCTTCGATACCACGATCACCGAATCCACCTGGAACAAGAATACCACCTACGCCACCAAGCAATTCGTGTACGTTTTCGTCAGTGATTTCTTCTGCATTCACCCAGCGCAATTTCACATCAGCATTCGCATGATATCCTGCATGTGACAACGACTCCACTACACTCAAGTACGCATCATGTAAAGCTACATATTTACCAACAATCGCAATCTCAACTGTTTTTTCCAAGTTTTTGATACGATTAAGTAGGCTTTCCCATTCTGTCATATCCGGTTGAGGCGTATCTAGCTTAAGATGATTCACCACGATCTCGTCTAGACCTTCATCACGTAAGTTAAGTGGTACTTCATAAAGGGAAGAAGCATCACGACACTCTACCACTGCATTGGCATCAATATCACAGAACAAGGCAATTTTAGCTTTCATATCTTCGGATAATTCATATTCTGTACGACATACAATTACGTTAGGTTGAATACCGATACTGCGTAATTCTTTAACGCTATGTTGAGTCGGTTTTGTTTTGACTTCACCTGCTGCTTTGATATAAGGAATCAAAGTCACATGGATATACATTACGTTTTCGCGACCGACATCACTTTTGATCTGGCGAATCGCTTCAAGGAACGGAAGGCTTTCAATATCGCCTACAGTACCACCGATTTCTGTAATCACAATATCAGAACCGGATTCACGACCTGCGCGGAATACACGCTCTTTAATTTCATTTGTAATATGTGGGATAACCTGTACTGTTCCACCCAAATATTCACCACGACGTTCTTTGCTAATTACGGAGGAATATACTTTACCTGTTGTTACATTGCTATTTTTGGACAAGTTAATATCGATAAAACGCTCGTAATGTCCAAGATCTAGATCTGTTTCTGCGCCATCATCGGTTACAAATACTTCGCCATGTTGATAAGGGCTCATAGTACCTGGATCGATATTGATGTACGGGTCAAACTTTTGAATCGTTACTTTCAAACCTCTGTTTTTTAACAATCTACCAAGTGATGCTGCTGTAATCCCTTTGCCGAGTGAAGATACAACTCCGCCTGTTACAAAAATATACTTTGCCACTGTATGACCTCCTAATTATTTTCCAGAAATTCCGGCGATATATGGGGGGTTACACAGCCCCTTTTCCTTATAAAAAACAAAAAAAGTGACACCCGTAGCTACGGGGCACTTTTATTTATTACAGCATTTGAGAAAATGCGTATACGTTTAGTTATAGGTTTAAATGATAAGCCCAAGCAATAGTTTACTCTGTATCTTTGTACCATGTCAAGACATATCCTCAAGAAAAAAAGCCTGCCCAAAACAGGCAGACTTTCATCGTTCTTTATTTAAGATTACTCTTTATTGTCTTCTTCTACATATTCTTCATCTTCGTCTTCATCGTCGTCATCTTCATCTTCGTCGTCGATAACAAGATCAGCTTTGTCTTCATCGTCATCTTCGCCGTCAACAAAGATATCGTCCGAATCTTCGTCTACTGCATCATAGTTCTCATCTTCTGTTTCGTCTGCATCAACAACATCTTCATTGTTGAATTCTTCGTCTTCGATATCATCATCTTCTTCATCGTTGATGATACGAGGGCGCTTCGCGTTCGCGATTGGATCTTCTGCACGCTCAAGCGGATACCAACGTTTAAGACCCCATAGGTTAGTACCTACGCAGGCAAAACGTCCATCTACATTAATTTCAGTATATAGTTGAGCGATATACTCATCAGTTTGTTCTTTAGTAAAGCCACGTAGTTCTGCAACTTCCTTCATCAGGTCACGGTAATATAGAGGCGTATTGATTTTTTTCAAAATAGCAACAGCCAAATCTACCATCGGAATTTCGTGTACCTTTTCCGGATCGATTTTTAATTCTTGCGGTGTACTCACTTACGGACACTTCCTCTCGGATCCATTTTCACGCTTTATTATTCACGTTTTTTTCGCACAAAAAAATGCAAAATGCTGAGTTAAGTAAAACCTATTTATCAGCAAAAATCAAGTTTTTTACAAAAAATCGGAAGTTTTGCGTATTTTGAGATATAACGTTCTAGATTTACGACAATATCTGACGATTACATACGTTCTGGAGCAGACACTCCAACAAGGCGAAGTACGTTCACGATAACGGTACGAACGCTACCTAATAGAGCTAGACGAGCAGCCGTTTGTGCTTCATTATCTGTCAATGTACGCTCCGCTTTGTAGTAGCTATGCATCATAGATGCTAACTCGTATACATAGCGAATCAAGCGATGTGGAGCATAGTTATCAGCAGCTAGAGCTATTTCTTGTGGCAATTCGCCCATTTTGTGCAATAGATTGTATTCATGCTCACTGGTTAACAAGCTGTAATCAATCTCAGACAACGGAGGTACCTGAATACCTTGTTCTTCTGCTTGACGATAAATACTACAGATACGTGCATGCGCATATTGAACATAGAATACAGGATTTTCATTCGATGTTGAGATAGCTAAGTCCATATCAAAATCAAGATGAGAATCGATACTACGCATCGTAAAGAAGTAACGAATAGCATCTACGCCTACTTCTGCCATCAAGTCTTCCATTGTGACTGCTTTACCTGTACGCTTGGACATTTTGACTTTCTCGCCATCCTGGAACAGACTCACCATTTGTGCGATCAATACGACCAACTTCTCAGGATCGTTACCAAGTCCTTGCATCGCTGCTTTCATGCGTGGAATATATCCATGATGATCAGCACCCCAGATATTGATCATTTTATCGTAACCACGACCGTATTTGTCTTTGTGGTAAGCGATATCCGGTGTCAAATACGTGTACGTCCCATCATTTTTGATCAATACGCGGTCTTTATCGTCACCGTAAGCAGTTGTACGAAGCCATGTTGCACCATCAAGTTCATAGACTTCTCCGCGCTCACGTAGCTCGTCTAATGCATCTAGTACTTGACCTGTCTCATATAGAGAAGTCTCACTAAACCAGATATCAAACTTCACGCGGAACGCTTCTAGATCACGCTGGATCTTTTGCAATTCTTTTTCCAGACCATATTGACGGAAAAAGGCAGCACGTTCGCCCGGTGATTGAGAGAGTAGACGGTCGCCTTCTTGCTCTACTAATTCTTTAGCAAAACCTTTAATGTCTGCACCATGATAACCATCTTCTGGCATCGCAGCATCTTGACCTAGCTCTTGCAAATAACGAGCTTCAATCGAGCTACTCAAGTTCGATACTTGATTACCTGCATCATTAATATAGTATTCACGTGTTACTTGATAGCCTGCAAAGTCAAAAATATTACACAATGCATCGCCAAAAGCAGCTCCACGAGCATGCCCTAAATGTAGACTTCCTGTTGGGTTCGCACTGACAAACTCAACTTCTACTTTTTCCCCTTTGCCATGCTCAATACGTCCATAATTTTCACCTTGCTCTGCTACCACTTGGATCACCGGGTACAGATAACTTTTGTTCAACGTGAAATTGATAAATCCAGGGCCTGCAATCTCTGCATGTTCAATATCACCTTGTTTGAGATCAAGATTAGCGATAATATCTTCTGCGATCTGACGCGGGTTCTTTTTAGCAATTCGAGTTAATTGCATTGCAATATTTGTTGCCAAATCTCCATGCGCTTTGTCTTTCGGTACTTCAAGTACCACTTCAGGTACTTCTTCGCTGCTTACAATATTCGCTGCAATTACGGCTGCATGCACAGCTTCTTTTACTGCACTGCGACTTTGTTCCAATGGATTACGTGTCATCTTCTACTGCTCCTCCTGTGTTCGCATGGCTCACATTTCTGCTACTTCATGTGTATCCAATGCCTGTATATGTAAACTGATCTTAAATGTCCCTGTAAGCTCTTCATGCACATACAATTCGTATTCCCAGTTTACACGTCCAAGATGTCCATCTAGCGCTTGTGTCAATTGTGTAGTGTGTGTCAAAAGTGTAAATGTTGTAAACGGTGAACGGTAAGAACCTGGCAATCGCTCTTCTTGACGAAAAGTCTGATCTGATTCTACAGCGCCCCGTCTCATAATTTTCACTTCATGATCATCGATCT
Source organism: Paenibacillus nicotianae (assembly GCF_042681745.1). Classification (NCBI taxonomy): domain Bacteria; kingdom Bacillati; phylum Bacillota; class Bacilli; order Caryophanales; family Paenibacillaceae; genus Paenibacillus; species Paenibacillus nicotianae. The sequence continues at coordinate 13,326 of NZ_JBHUGF010000012.1, forward strand.
TCACGACAGTACGAACTTCCTGCTGAAGAGTATCTGCGGATTCGGTGTAACGAATATATAAACTGCTGCCTTTTTGAAAAGCCTGCCCGATAAATTGAGTTGTGCTTTGCTCTCCATCTTGATCGCTTTGCAATGTCAATTGTACCTGATTGAATTCAGTCATAAGATCCAGCTCCATTTTTGATGATGCGCCATGTTAGCTTGTTGAATATAGAACATTTTCACGATTAATTCAATAAGCTCAATCTTTTCTATTGTACCATTATATTGAACTATACGTAGAGATTCTGAGCAAAAAAATTCGTTTTTGTAGCCAAATACTCGTTTTGTGATCTTCGCTAGCTTTATAATAAGGAATTGAAATTTAATTTCTTTTGTTATAAACTTATTTTACCTACCGGTAAGTAAAATTAAAGGAGTTAATATTAGAATGGTTAAAAAATCGACTTATGCAGATATTTTAGAAATTGCGTATCGTTTATTTGCTGAACATGGTTTTGATAAAACGAGTATGTCTATGATTAGTAAAGAATTAAAAATGAGCAAACCCGCTCTCTATTATCATTTTCCGTCTAAAAGTTCCATTATCGATGCTTTATTTGATGAAATTTGCCAAAATATTAGATTTGAATATTTTTTTGATATTACCAGTTATACGAAGCAAAATTTTGAACAACAATTTATACAGGATGGACTAAAAATATTAGCGGCTCAACAGACCGACGAGTATTACGCTCGAATAATGAATCAGTACCAAGCACTCGGTTATCGAGAAGTGCATTATGCTCAAACGTTAATAACTATTTTAGAAGGATTTAATACTGGTTTTGAAAAGTTACTGCAATGCGGAGCTTCTTACGAGGTTGTTCATACTCAAGATCTTGCTCTAGCGGCTCAAACACTCACTATGATTATTGATGGTATGGATAACTTTGTAGGCTATGGATTCCATTATAGATACGAGGATATTTGGACCAAAACCGTACAAAGTATCATTAAAGGAGATTGAAAATGAATCCAAACCTGTCTCGTATTGTAGCTCTTGATTATGCCAGAGCGTTGGCGATCTTAGGTATGATTATTGTGAACTATAAAATAGCTATGGAATCTACTCAAAGTCATTTTGCATCGCTTAATCTATTTAAAGGAATCTTTGAAGGAAGAGCATCTGCGTTATTTGTGATCTTAGCAGGGTTTGGTATTTCTTTAATGACACGCAGAGCTAGAATATCTAAAGATCCAACACTGATTCGTAAAAACCGTAGCCAATTGTATCGTAGAGCTTTGTTTTTATTAATTGCTGGCTGCCTATTACTGCTTGTAGGCTGGAATGCAGATATACTCCATTATTATGCTGTATTTATGATTTTGGGTTCTTTATTGATTACAGCTTCCGATCGTCTACTGGTAGGAATAGCTGTGATGATTGTAGGAAGTTCACAGTTATTTCTACTCCTATTTAATTACGCTAAAGGCTGGGATGCTTCTTTTCATGAATATGTAGATTTCTGGAAGATTTCAGGATTTTTACGCAATTTATTTTTAAATGGATTTCATCCTCTTTTTCCCTGGTTTAGCTTTTTTCTTATCGGTATGTGGTTGGGGCGTAAAGATTGGACGAATCTGCAGTATCGCAAAAAAATATTTGTTTTATCTTTAACAGGTACTTTTATATTTGAAACGATTTCTTATCTATGTATTCGCTTTTCCTCTCCATGGTTAGATTATGAGTCAGCAACTTACTTATTCACTACCAAACCTATGCCTCCTACTACGTTATATATTTGTTCAGCAACCTGCTCGGCTTTATGTGTATTAACTGCTTGTTTTTATATTATCGATAAAACTAGCACCTTTTGGTTAACACAAAGCTTCATCTATACAGGGCAACTTTCTCTTACACATTACATCGGGCATGTTTTGATTGGATTAGAATTCTTGCAGTTGATTGGATACTTAGAAAATAAAAATTTAGTGTTTTCTACATCGTATTCTTTTTTATATTTTGTATTTGCTTTAATCTTTTCTTACTTTTGGCGGAAACGAATTGATCGAGGTCCTATCGAATTAATGATGCGTAAACTTTGCTAGTCTCTATTCAGCATATAACAAAAAGCAATCTATCTAAAAGACAGATTGCTTTTTGTTGTTATATTAATTTTTATCTGTTGCAGTGAATTTTAATGTAGCAGACCATGTTTTACCGCCATCTTTGGTGATATAGATAGCTGGAGTTAAAGAATCGGTAACTGCAAGGTAACCTACATTTTGACTTAAAAATGAAATGTTCGCACTGCTACCGTCTATAGTCGCCGGCATATTTTTCCACGTTTTACCACTGTCTAACGATCTTCCTACAGCTACTTTACCTCCTGCTGGTGAGCCACCTGCAAGATATGCTATTGTACTACCTACAAATTGCATATTACCAGGATGTCCACCTGGTTGAGCAGGCCCTTCACCATTGCCTAAAGCTCCTGTACCCGGTGCTTTACCGCCACCTGCTGTGGACTGTCCGAACACTTGGCGCCAGCTTGTACCGCTATCTGAGCTTGCATAGACTGAATACGATACTTGAGACATTCCTGTTCCGCTGTACAAGATTGCCCATACTTGCTTGCCACTCGCATAAATTTCGCCACCAGATACTTCAAGCGAGCCTACACTAAGCGAAGTGGTCCATTTGTTTCCGCCATCTATCGTTTGCATAATACGATATCCACTATTGCTACCTGATACCGTTTTGACTACCCAGCCTGTATTGCTATCCTGGAAATAACCACCGCGTGTATTGGCAGGTGTAGGAATCGCTGTCCATGCTGCTCCACCATTAATCGTTTTGTATACGCCTGATGTGGTATATGCAAAACCAGTACTTCCAGATTTTTTATCGATTTTGGTAAATCGAAGATTCCCATTATATGGCTTTTTCCAAGTAGCGCCACCATCTGTTGTCGTCAAAAAGACAGGTTTTTGTCCAGAAGCAGCACTTGCTAAGGCCCAACCTTGTGTATTACTTGTAAATTCAATCTGGCTAAACTGCCATGTGCCTGTATAAATCTTTTGCCAGTGACATCCACCGTCAGAAGTACCGAGCAGAAATCCATTTCCTGCAACTCGACCTGTGGTCTGACTCAAAAAGTCTGTATCGGTAAAATGAATATCTTCTTGAATACTAGAGGAACGTCCTTTTTCCAATTGAGATTGAAGTGTAGTGCTGTTCACATCGCAACCTTTAGACGTTGCCGCAGATACCGACGTTCCACTAAATCCAACTATTCCTAGCAACAACACAAATGCCATCATCATACTTAACGATGGATATGATCCATATTGAAAACGATTATCTTTTATCTTCATGTATTCAGCCTCCTAGAATATGTTACATACATGGAATATTAGTCTATGTACTATAGTATTAACCTTATTCATACAAAAAGAAGACCTGCCTTCTTCTATATTATATAAAAGAGGATACAGATCTTCTTCATTCATTCCTAAATACGTATAATCTATGATCCTTATTTACAAAGGTCTTCTACAAATTTAGGCAACACAAATGCTGCTTTGTGTAAACGTGGTGTATAATATTTGTTACTTTCCATTTCAGGAATCGTTGTCTCATCCACTTGAAGAGGATCATGTACTTTGCTACCCATTGTAAATGTCCATAGACCACTAGGATATGTTGGAATATTTGCACCGTATACATGTACAATCGGGAAGATTTCTTTGACATCTTTGTTTACTTGTTGAATCAAATCCGCTTTGAACCAAGGGTTATCCGTTTGCGCTACAAAGATACCATCTTCTTTAAGTGCTTCATAGATACCTTGATAGAATCCACGTTCAAATAGTGGTGCAGCAGGGCCTACAGGCTCTGTAGAGTCTACCATGATTACATCATATTTGTTTTTGCTTTCGATGATATGCATATAACCATCATTCACCAATACTTCAACACGCGGGTTGTCGAGTTCGCCAGCGATTTCTGGTAAGTACTTTTTGGAATATTCGATTACTTTACCATCGATTTCAACCAATACTGCTTTTTCAACTTCAGGGTGTTTCAACACTTCACGAATAACACCGCCATCGCCGCCGCCAACAACCAATACATGTTTAGGGTTAGGATGCGTGTTTAGTGCAGGGTGAGCTACCATTTCATGATAAACGAATTCATCTTTAACCGTAGTCATTACCATGCCGTCTAGTACAAGCATGCGTCCGAATTCTTCAGTGTCGATCATTGCCAAATCTTGAAATTCTGTTTTTTCAGTAACCAGTGTCTCACGAATTTTAGCTGTAATGCCGAATACCGGCGTTTGTTTTTCGGTATACCATAATTCCATATTTATTACCTTCTTTCGCATATATTTATCGGAATTGAAAAGGTCAATCTTACCACATTCATTTCGCATTATACGCGATATAACCCTAGACTGCAAAAGGAACTTTAAACTGATTTACACGCACAGATAGATTGCAAAAATATCTTACATTTTAAATGAAACAGGAGTCGATTGTATGAACATCTCAGATATTGTCCAAATGAAGGCACTTGATGCGGCTCCCCGTCTGCTCGGTCAAATAATTAGCCGGATCACTCCAGTAGGCGAAATACGTTGTCGGATCATCGAGACAGAGAGTTATGGTGGTGCTGAAGATAAAGGTAGTCATGCTTATGGTAATCGCCGTACTGCTCGCACAGAAATGATGTTTAGACAAGGAGGTACTTCGTATGTGTATCTCATTTATGGTATGTATCATTGTGTCAATGTAGTTACTGGTGATGTGGATGATCCGCAAGCTGTATTGATTCGTGCAGTAGAACCTGTATCCACGCGAGATGAGCAATTGATGCTTCAATTAAGACCGACCGATGCGCGTCGTATTCGTAATTTATCCAATGGACCGGGGAAACTCTGTAAGGCATTGGCAATTGATAAGTCTTTAAATGGTCTAAATCTGTTAGCAAGTGGAGGTGTACTTCGCTTAGAGCAGTCGCCTGAGCTTGAAGAGGATTCATTTGAGATTGAATGTGGCCCACGCATTAATATTGATTATGCCGAAGAATATGCAAGCAAGCCCTGGCGCTTTTATATCAAAAATCATCTCTATGTCTCTGCCAAAAATGTAACGCCTACTTCATTACGATTGGATTCTTAATACAAAAAAAGATGTCGCTGTATGCAGAATAGTTACTCTGCTAGCGACATCCTTTTATCCATAGACTGTATCCATTGATCCATCTGTGAAATCGTCATTGGCCTGCCATAATAATATCCTTGTATCACATAACAGCCTTTCGATTGTAAAAATTCGACTTGAGCTTGAGTCTCTACACCTTCTGCTACTAAATCCAGATTAAGATTATCGGCGATAGCTACAATCGTACTAATAATCGCTTGCTTGGAAGCGATATCGCTTTTGCGAATAAAAATCTGATCAATTTTGAGAATATCGATCGGAATTTCATCTAAAATCCCTAATGACGAATAACCTGTTCCAAAATCATCTAATGAAATTTTTACTCCAAGTTGTTGGATATACTGCAACTGTTCTACTGTGCCTTCAATACCATCCATCGCAATCGATTCAGTAATTTCTAACTCTAAATAGCGAGCTTCGATCCCCGTTTCGGCAATGAGTTGTTCAACACTATTTGCAAATCTAGGACATTCAAACATACGAGCTGACATATTAACTGAAATAGGCACATAGATATGATGCTGTTTTTGCCAGATCAAATTCTGCTGACAGGTCTCTTCTAACATCCAATGTGTAATCGGCATAATTAATCCTGTTTCTTCAGCAACAGGGATAAATTCGGCTGGAGACACTATACCTAATTCAGGATGATTCCAACGCAATAGAGCTTCCATTCCTGTCAAACGATTATGCATCGAATCCCATTTAGGCTGATATACAATAAAAAGCTGATGACTTTCAAAAGCTCGCCGAAGATCGTTTTCAAGCTCCATTTTTCGAATCTGCCGACGATTCATATCTTCACTAAATATACTGTATTTGTTTTTGCCTGAATTTTTAGATACATACATAGCGGTATCGGCTGCGCGCATTAAAAAAGAACGTTCATATCCATGTTGAGGTACAAGAGCAATCCCTATACTAACTGTTATAAATAATTCGATACCGCCCAATTGATAAGGTTTCTTCACCACATCTAGAATATGTTCTGCAAGTTGTTCAATCTCTTCAGTGATTCCTTTGCTAGTCGCAATTAAAAATTCATCGCCACCTAAGCGGAACACCGTCCCTTGATCAACCATACAAAGAGTAAGCCTTTTGGCGACCTCTACTAACAATTCATCTCCTATATCATGCCCGAGCGTATCATTGATCGATTTGAAGCGATCCAAGTCTAAAAATAAAACAGCGCCTTCTTTTTGCAGTTTAAATTCTTTTTCAAAATAACGCTGTAACCCATGACGATTAGGCAAGCCTGTTAAAGGATCACTGTAAGCCATCCGTTCCAAAATATGACGTTCTACAAAAATAGCTGCCCATGAAATCGCCAAAATCAAAAAAGTGACGACAGCTACTCCAGTGATCAAAAACAGTTGCCCTTTCATCGACTCATCTGTTGAATCGGTATGAGTATAATGAAATTGCGCTGCCGCCATACCGGTATAATGCATACCTGATATCGCAAATCCCATCACAATCGAACTATACAATTTCCAAAGGCTGAAGTTCGGTCGGTTCCGAAAACGACGGAATAAAAATAAAGCAGCATAAGAGGCTCCCAAAGCCACCAATACCGATAGCATCAAGTAAAAAGGATTATACGTAATGTCTGCATCCATCTTCATTGCCGCCATGCCAGTGTAATGCATAGTCACGATTCCTATGCCCATTGCAGCTCCACCTACAGCGATTTTCCATAAGCGCATTACGGAATCTAATGTGACATAAAAAGCGATTAACGAAGCGGTAATACTGGCAAAAGCAGATAAAAATGTAGTTCCAACATCATAACGAATATTGACACCTGTATGAAAAGCCAACATACCTACAAAATGCATGGCCCAGATACCGCCACCCATAACAAAAGAACCTGAACTTAACCATATTATTTTATGCGTACCTCTCGATTGAGAGACTTTACTCGCTAGATTAAGTGCTAAATAAGAAGCAAATATCGAAATGATTAACGATAGCACTACTATCGAAATATTATAATGAATATCCATATGTTCCATACCCATCCTCCTTTCAAGCAACTCTCTACTTAATAGAACGGTTATTTCCCTGATTTTAGTTATAGTAAATTATCCCAATTGTTTATTTTAAAAAAATAGATGGCAGATTCTTTTACGAATCATACCATCTATTTGTTAATAAAAAGATATCACTCCACTGTTGTTATTCTGTGATGTTGAAGTGTGTTGCCATTCTGTCTATTAGGCGTGAGATTGTCACCGCTGCTTCTGCACGTGTTGTATTATCTTTTGGTGCAATCTGTCCATTTGGTCTACCTTGCATAATACCTTCATTTACAGATGTAGCAAGGCTATTTTTTGCCCAATCGGCTGTGTTATTACGATCTGTAAATGGTGTAAGCGTCTGGTTAGCATCTGCTGCAAATGAAGTAGATGGCTCCAAATAACTCAATGTGTTGTTAAGGATATTTGACATCTCTTCACGTGTAATCTGTTGATCTGGTTGATATGAAGCGTCTGTATATCCTTTGGTGATGCCTGTAGCTGATACAGCATTAATTGCATTATAGTGCCATTGATCAGGTGAGACATCTGCATACGTTATATTTGAGGTATTAGACGATAATTGCAACAAGTTACTAATCATTTGTGTAAATTGTGCACGCGTAATCAATGCATTCGGATCATACTGATTATCGCCTACACCATTTAAAATGGACAAGTCTTGTAGTCTATTAATTTCTGTTTCTGCCCAGTGTCCACTTACATCGTTAAAATTCTGTTTGTTTGTCGTTGCCAGAGTAACTTTTGTAGTATTATCCAGATCGACATCTGTTACTTCTCCACTAGCTGCTTCCACCGTATCATCGGTTGGTGTGACTACTGGTTCTTCTACTACTGGTACCGGTGTATCTACTGTAGCAGCAGTAACTGGCGCCGGTATTCCTAGAACGCCTGGTGTACGATTAGAACCTACATTATCATTATTATTTGATGTTCCCGGATTAGTTGGTGGTGTACCCGGGTTAGTAGGCGGTGGTGTTTCTCCTTCACGATAATTGATCGTCTGAAGAACATTGGTTGTACCATTTCGATTAAGGGTGATTACCAATTGTCCTTCAGAAGCTGGAAGTTGAATATTAAGATTTCCAGTACCATCTGCTCCAATAGTAATTGTTCCTAATTGTACAGTACCTTGTTCATATACATCGCTTTGGACTGTAACAATATCTCCGGCTTGTAGACCACTTAATTGAATCGTTCCTTGTGCTCCTTGTACATCAACCAAATTTACAACTGGTGTTGGTGGTGTAGTAGGTGGAACTTCAACTCCGTTGTACGGTAATGTGCCTATTTCCGTTTCGGTTCCATTCACTGTGACTCTTACAGATAATTCGCCCTGTGCATTCGGGAAGGTAAAGGTTAAGACTGCTTCTCCGTTTGCATTTGCTGTTCCTGTTGCTAGTACTTGATTCGCATCACTATAGATCGAAACTGTATTGCCTGCGGTCACTCCGCTTACCGTCACTGTTCCTTGACTTCCATTGATCGTTGTTAGATCAGCGGCTGGGGTTGGCGTACTTGGAATCTCGATTCCGCTGTACGGTAATGTAGCAATTTCAGTGTCTGTTCCGTTGATACTTACTCGTACTGACAACTCACCCTGGGCATTCGGGAAGGTAAACGTTAAGACGGCTTCTCCGTTTGCATTTGCTGTTCCTGTTGCTAGTACTTGATTCGCATCACTGTAGATCGAAATCGTATTACCTGCGGTCACTCCACTTACTGTCACTGTTCCTTGATCTCCATTGATCGTTGTTAGATCAGCGGCTGGGGTTGGTGTACTTGGAATCTCAATTCCGCTGTATGGCAGTATTGCGATTTCCGTTTCGGTTCCATTTACCGTTACTCGTACTGACAACTCGCCTTGAGCATTCGGGAACGTAAATGTTAAGACGGCTTCTCCGTTTGCATTTGCTGTTCCTGTTGCTAATACTTCATTTGCATCACTGTAGATCGAGATCGTATTGCCTGCGGCCACTCCACTTACTGTCACTGTTCCTTGATCTCCATTGATCGTTGTTAGATCAGCGACTGGGGTTGGTGTACTTGGAATCTCAATTCCACTGTATGGTAATGTGGCAATTTCCGTTTCCGTTCCATTGATACTTACTCGTACTGACAACTCGCCTTGTGCATTCGGGAACGTAAAGGTTAAGACTGCTTCTCCATTTGCATTTGCTGTTCCTGTTGCTAGTACTTCATTCGCATCACTGTAGATCGAGATCGTATTGCCTGCGGTCACTCCTGTTACATTGACTGTTCCTTGATCACCTGCGATATCAGTGATCGCAGCACCTGGTGTTGGCGTTGTTGGAATCTCGATTCCGCTATACGGTAATGTAGCAATTTCCGTTTCCGTTCCGTTGATACTTACTCGTACTGACAACTCACCCTGGGCATTCGGGAAGGTAAACGTTAAGACGGCTTCTCCGTTTGCATTTGCTATTCCTGTTGCTAGTACTTCATTTGCATCACTGTAGATCGAAATTGTATTACCTTCTGTCACTCCTGTTACATTGATTGTTCCTTGATCACCTGTAATATCGGTAATCGCAGCACCTGGTGTTGGCGTCGTTGGAATCTCGATTCCACTGTATGGCAATGTTGTGATTTCCGTTTCCGTTCCATTCACGGTTACTCGTACTGACAATTCCCCTTGCGCGTTCGGGAAGGTGAATACGATTTGTGCAGAACCATTACTTCCTGCTACCGCTGTTCCTAAAACGTTATTGTCTGCGTCATACACTTTCACGACTTCTCCTGCAGCTACGCCTGTAATATTCACTGTTCCTTGATCACCTGTGATATCGGTAATCGCAGCACCTGGTGTTGG
>NZ_JBHUGF010000012.1:23457-23943 GCF_042681745.1 Paenibacillus nicotianae
TCGTCACTCGTACTGACAATTCCCCTTGGGCGTTCGGGAATGTAAATATGATCTGTGCATTTCCGTTACTTCCTGCTACCGCTGTTCCTAAAACGTTATTGTCTGCGTCATACACTTTCACGACTTCTCCTGCAGCCACACCTGTAATACTCACTGTTCCTTGATCACCTGTGATATCAGTGATCGCAGCACCTGGTGTTGGCGTTGTTGGAATCTCGATTCCGCTGTATGGCAGTATTGCGATTTCCGTTTCGGTTCCATTTACCGTTACTCGTACTGACAACTCACCTTGTGCATTCGGGAATGTAAATACGATCTGTGCATTTCCGTTACTTCCTGCTACCGCTGTTCCTAAAACGTTATTGTCTGCGTCATATACTTTTACAACTTCTCCTGCAGCCACGCCTGTAATATTCACTGTTCCTTGATCACCTGTGATATCGGTAATCGCAGCACCTGGTGTTGGCGTCGTTGGAATCTCGATTC
>NZ_JBHUGF010000012.1:23953-24481 GCF_042681745.1 Paenibacillus nicotianae
TTGTGCAGAACCATTACTTCCTGCTACCGCTGTTCCTAAGACATTGTTGTCTGCGTCATATACTTTTACAACTTCTCCTGCAGCCACACCTGTAATATTCACTGTTCCTTGATCACCTGTGATATCGGTAATCGCAGCACCTGGTGTTGGCGTCGTTGGAATCTCGATTCCGCTGTATGGCAATGTTGTGATTTCCGTTTCGGTTCCATTTACCGTTACTCGTACTGACAACTCACCTTGTGCATTCGGGAAGGTAAATGTTAAGACTGCTTCTCCGTTTGCATTTGCTGTTCCTGTTGCTAGTACTTCATTCGCATCACTGTAGATCAAAATCGTATTGCCTGCTGTCACTCCTGTTACATTGACTGTTCCTTGATCACCTGTGATATCAGTGATCGCAGCACCTGGTGTTGGCGTTGTTGGAATCTCAATTCCACTGTATGGCAATGTTGTGATTTCCGTTTCGGTTCCATTGACCGTCACTCGTACTGACAACTCACCCTGTGCATTCGGGAACGTAAATACGAT
>NZ_JBHUGF010000012.1:24509-49342 GCF_042681745.1 Paenibacillus nicotianae
CGTAAATATGATTTGTGCAGAACCATTACTTCCTGCTACCGCTGTTCCTAAGACATTGTTGTCTGCATCATATACTTTTACCACTTCGCCGACAGCTACGCCTGTAATATTCACTGTTCCTTGATCACCTGTGATATCAGTAATCGCAGCAGCTGGTGTTGGTGTGGTTGGAATCTCAATTCCACTGTACGGTAATGTTGTGATTTCTGTTTCGGTTCCATTTGTGGTTACTCGTACCGACAATTCCCCTTGGGCATTCGGGAAGGTAAAGTTCAAAATCGCTGTTCCGTCTGAACCAATTGTCGCTGTACCTAATAATTGATTATCTTCGCTATACACTTTTACAATATCGCCTGTTACACCATTCGCTACATTAACTGTTCCTTGTGCACCATCGATATTAGACAATACCGCTGTTGGTGTAGCTGGATCTACTGGAATCTGAATACCTTGATAATCAAATGTGTTTATTGTTGTTTCTACTCCATTTACAACTGTACGAACAAACAATCTACCTTGAGCTTTCAAAAATTTGAAATTAATGATAGCTTGTCCATCTAGGTTAGCTACGCCAGTACCTAGAATTTGATCATCGTCATCGTAGACTTTCGCTGTTTCTCCTTCAACCATGCCGATCACTGTGATTACTCCATCAACACCTTGTACTTGTGTAATCTGTGCTGTAGGTGTATCTGCTGGTGGAGCTACTTCTTCCGCTATATAATTCACATTTACAATATTACTATTAATTTGATTACGAGATAAAATAACCGATACTTGTCCACCTTCAGGCAACAGAGCAAGTTGGATAGTCACTAATCCGCTACCATCTGCTAATCCTGTACCTAATACAGTATTATTAGCATCTAGAACCCAAATCATATCTCCAGATTGGACATTGCTTACTTTGACTGTATCGTTACTACCAATATTATTAATTACTTGAACATCTGGTGCTGATAAAACTGGACCAGGTTCTGTTAGATAGACAACAGGTGTAGGTACACTATCTATATTACTGTGCGTATTTATCGCAGAAATCGTACCGCCTGTTGGATTTAACGTAAGATTGATAGTCACATTTCCAGATGAAGTTACCGTTCCTGTTCCTAAAATAGCACCTGCTTCAGATATAGTTACTTTATTACCTTCCGGTAAACCAGTAACAGTTACACTATCATTACTGCCAGCATTATTCAGAACAGTAATTGAAGCCGCTGGAATAGGAGGTACAATTTCTGTTGGATAATTTACAGAAACCGGCTGACTTTCTAATCCCAAATATTCTACAGTAGCACTAATCGCACCACCTGTAGGAATTAAAGTCAGATTAATAACTGTACTACCATTACCTTGAGCTGTTGCTGTACCAATAAGTTCAGAACCAGAATAGATATTTACTTTTTGACCTTCGTCTAGATCTTCAATCGTTACGGTATCGTCATCACCATAATTATTAGCTGGTATTACGTTTTCTGAAGGAATAGCTGGTAGCAAAACAGCACCATATCCAACTTGAATTGCTGTACTTTCGATAGTATTGCGAACCAGACTTACGCTGATTACACCACCTTTAGGCGCCAAATCAGTACTCACTTTTGCTAATCCATTTGCATCAGCAGGACTTGTACCAATTAATGTACCGTTAGCATACACATTGATAATATCTCCAGCTTGTAATGCTTTTACAGTTACTGAGGAGTTGCCTGCAATATCATTTACAATAGCTACATTTTCTTGTAAAAGAGCATCTACTACTTCTGTAGTATAGTTTGCGAGTGTAGGTGCACTTTCGACTCCATTACGAATCAAAGTCACTCCTACCGTACCACCGATTGGCAATAACGTTGTATTTAATGTAGCTTTGCCATCAGCTTGTGCTGTTGCAGTTCCTAATAATGAACCTGCTCCATATACATCAATACTGTCTCCTGCTGTTAATCCACTTACTTGTACAATATCGTTATCACCAGAGTTATTTGTAACTAAAATAGCATTAGCAGAAATAGAAGGAGTCACTTCTGCTCCATAAATCACTGCTGTTGCAACACTTTCGACTCCTTGATTTGTAATCGTTACCCCAACAGTTCCTCCAAGAGGTACTAAAGTAACATTTAATAAAGCAGTCCCTTGAGCATTCACTACACCTGTTCCAATTACACTTCCATTACCATATACGTTTACAATATTTCCAGCAGTCTGTCCTGTAACTTGAACAGTATCTGAATTTCCAGAAAGATTGGTTACGGTAATATTGGCTACTGGAATAGCAGGCACAACGACTCCACCATAGGTGATCGAAGTTGTTACACTGTCAATCCCATTTCGTGTAATTCCGACTCCAAGACTACCGCCTAAAGGATTAACAGCTACTGGAATCGCAACGATCCCTGTTACTCCTGCGGTTGCAGTTCCCAAAACCGTACCATTTCCATAGACTTTCACAATATCTCCGTTGGTCAAGCCACTGATTGTTGCTGTTGCACTCCCTGCAACAATAGGAGAAAGTGAAATCTGGTTAGTGGAGATTGGTGTTACTACTTCTGCCAGATAGCTTACTGCTGTTGGAGCACTATCTACTCCGTTATGATTCAAACTAACATTTAAACTCCCGCCAATAGGAGTTAGTACGACTGGAATTGTCACACTGCCTTCAGCATTGACTGTTCCTGTACCTAACACACCATCAGCATTGTATACATTTACCGTATCGCCAGCTAACTGACCTGTAACGACAACTGTATCTGAAGTATTTCCTGAACGATTATTCACCTGAATATTAGCTGATCCTACAACAGGAACAGTAATAGAAGGATAATTAACTGTTGTGGCTGCACTTTGTAGTAATCCTTGCTTAACAGTGACGCTCAGACTTCCACCTGTAGGAGTCAACACAACAGGTAAACTTAGACTACTCGCGGTTGCTGGAGCAGTAGCCAAAACGGTATTGCCTGAAGAAACGGTCACTATATCTCCTACATTCAAACCATTCACTTTAACTGTGGAAGTACCTCCATATGAATTGGTTACTGTAATATTTCCAGAAACGATAGGTGGAATAACCTGCGCTCCATAACTTACTGTAGTTGGAGTACTTTCAATCGTATTGCGTTTTAATGTAACCCCTACGCTACCTCCATCAGGAGTTAATGTAGTCGTTACAGTAGCAACACCACTCGCATTTGCTGTGGCATTACCAATAGCGGTTGTACCATTATAGACAGTGACTACATCTCCTGCACTTACACCTGTAACTGTCACTGTATCTTGATCACCATATTGATTATTAACAGTAATATTAGCGGCTGGAATAGAATTTAATACAGCACTTCCATACGTAAAAGCTGTTTTAGTACTTTCTGCGGTTCCTCGAACTGTACTAACATTGATTGTGCCACCACTTGGAACCAGTGTTGCTGCGATAACAGCGGTTCCTTGAGCATTGACGACACCAGATCCTAACAAAGTATTACTAGCATTATAAACAGAGATCGTATCTCCTTGAGTCTGTCCTGTTACGGTAACCGTAGAAGAACCGACGACTACATTATTCACACTGATTTGTGCTGAAGAAGGTGCAGTAGGAGCAGGAAGTATAATAAAATTTCCTTGCTGTGTTGCACTACCGATAGAAACATTTAATGTATTTTTGGAAGTTCCGGTAAATTGATACGTGCCAGCGGCAGGTAACGTTTTATTATTGAGGGTTAACGTTGTTGAAGGTAATAAAAGAAGAGCTGCAGTGCTAATCGTAACGGTCTGTCCATTGTTTGTAATTTCACTAGCTACCAAATTTCTACCATTGATCTGGTCAGACGTTGTGGCTTTAATTCCATTAGGCAAAGTATATGTGATACTACCCAACAGACTAATTACATCTCCTAAATTATAAGTAACACTCAAATTAGCTGATTGTCCAACAACTTGCACTCCATCTGCAGAAGTAATAGTCATTGAACCAACAGCAGCACTGGCGTACCTAGGCAAGCCTGTGAAAATCAAACTTACGATCAAGAATACTATGAATACCGAGTAGCTCCGCTTCTTCATATCTTTCTCCCCTTATTGTTTTAGTCAAATTACCTGTCGCGACAAATAACATTTCCTGTTATAGCTTACAGATTCATTTTCCTAGAAACAGCAACAGTTATATATAGACTTTATTTCCTATTTTATACATATTAGGAAATAGGAAAACCCTCCTCTTCCATTTATCGCCAAAAATAATAAAAAAGATCACCTTTTTTGAAAAAAAAGTGATCTTTTTTATTTAACCTATACTTTTGTTAAAAACAGCCGCAATTGCTTGTGCGCGATCCGTTACACTCATTTTATTAAAAATGTTTGTTAAGTGATTTTTGACAGTGTGTTCACTAATAAATAAAGCAGCCGCAATCTCTTTATTACTGGAAGCTTTGACGACTAGCTCCAACACTTCTTTTTCCCTCGGAGATAATCCAAATTCTTTGACAATGGCTTCTAGCCCACGTCCCTCTGCTACTTCAGCAGTTATCGCCCGAGGAATAGGTTTTTCTTCCATTAAGCTAATTTCCGTTTGTAAAGTATGACGACTCAGCATAAATAAACGGAATTGGCTGATTAATGAAGGATCGATATTAGTAAATTGTGAATCATTCATTAGCTGGATATCATTATCACCCGAAGCAGCCAAAGCAAACACTAACACCATCGTCTGTCCACCTTTGCTATACACACGGGAAGCCGTACTATTTTGATTCTGTTGAATCTGTTTAAAGTCTTCAATCATTTCTGCTTCTTGTTCAAACAAGTGAGGAAAACTACGTAAAGTTGCCGGATCTGTAAACGACATTAAACAAGCACGCGCTATTGTTTCTCCTTCGTCTTTACGTAAACCGCCCCATAATGCAAATTCCATCACTATTTTCTGTGCATCTGTCGCCAGTTGATATTGAGCTACATTCCACTCGCGAATCGATTCATGCAAAATATGCGCAAAGCGATTACTGTTAGATAAAAATTGTTGCCGATCATAAAGTAGCTTCATAATTACACTACCCATTGTCGCCAAAGCGGACAAAATCTCGCGACACTCTTCGCCTTCTTGCTCATCTGCGATAGCTACAGCAAGTACAGCTCTGGTTTTATCTGCGTACACGATAGGATACTCAATCATCAATGATGAAGGCACAGCACGATTCAGGTATGAATGTGTGGCTGGTTGATTATTTCCATTTTCCAGATAACGACGAGCAATATCTCTGGCATATGTTTCTCCATGAGGACTTTCCATACCACGAGCCACCATCTGCACTTTTTCATCTTCACTCGCCCGATGAACTACAATAGAAGCAGATGGGCTCCATACCAGATTGAGACTCATATCCACCAGCATAAATAGGACACGCTGAATATCTTGTACCGATACCATCACACTGGCTAGCTCCATCAATGGCTTGAAGCGCTGAATCTGCTTTTCCATACGACTATGAGTAATATGGTTACCAATATACCAACCAATCAACGAGATCAGTGTTTCTTCAAAACGAATATTGCTATTGGTTGATACTTTTTCTTCTAAACCGATTCCAAATAATAGCCCGTAATTTTCATCATCATAACGAATAGGAAAGCACTGTACTTCGTAGATCGAAGCCAACCCTTTTTGTAGAAAAAAGTGACTGCGCGGATCTCTACCTACATCTTTCCAGTGGCTTAATTGCTCGCTAAGTACAGCCTGACCGAGAAAGCCTTCGCCCTCGTGGAAAATAGCTCCTTTTAATTCAGCAGCAGCCGGCCCTGTACTGCTCACGATACGATATGTGCCTGAAGATGTTTTCAAAGCAAATCCAAACACATCTGCTAGATCACTAGAAGCAAGTACAGCTCGTGTCACTTCTTCAATAGGCAGATTTCGACTGGAATCTGATCGTAACGTTTCATTCAGAGTAGTCAGACGTTCTGCAAATTTTTTCTCTTTGTACCCTGACTTTAAAATAAGAGCGATCGCTTTAGATAATTTGTTGATCTTATCTTTTTTGTACTCTATCTGCTGAAAATCATCTTCTTGTACTGCTTGTATCCGTTCTCTCATAACTCGGAAAATTTCAGCAGGTTCTTTCATATCAGGGCTGTTGTAATTCTCGTGATCTATAATCGTCTGCTTTGTATTTTTTTGAATGATAATACCTGCCCAGATATACATCTCAATCGGTTGCTGATCTATACTCACAGGTGAAATAATCCACTTAATACCCGGTATCCACTGATCAGACAAAGCAGTAACTCGAAGTCCTTTGAGCTTATCGATTTCTGTTTTCAACATACTTTCAAGTTCTTTTGGATACGTTGTAAAAAGAGAAGCGATTTCAACATCTGAAGGCGTACTTAGTAAATGCCCTTCATCATTAGTGATAAAAATAAACAAACCGGTAAGTTCCGCATACACATTTTGGAGTTCCTGACAGCTGTCTAAGTTATCATTCATAAAATAGCTTTCAATCATAAGCATTCATGTCCACTTCTGTCTGAATGTACGGTGTTTTATAACGGTAAATCGCACGCGTACCCTGACCGTTTTTTTCAAGAATAGACAATTCAGTCAAACGATTTAAAGCACGTTCAATCAAATTCGCGTTTCGTCCCAGTCGTTTGGACATACCGGTACTTGTTTCTAAAGCATAAGGATTGTTTTCAAAAAATAAAGTACATTCCATCTGTAGTGTAATTACATCGCTTTCTGCAACCATAGAAGCTTAACCCCTCCTTAAACAAGCCGAACAAATGGTTTTTCAGGAATATTCGTAACAATATGCGGTGCAGAAACACGACCACTTGGTGATTTAGTGACTTGTAAATACTGATAATTACCATCTACCCATGTTTTGATAACACCATTGCATGTTCTTTCTAAAAATGATGCTGTTTCTTTGCCTATTTCACTAAAATTGCAGTGCGCCATAACAGTAATTCCTAATGCACGCCACAATGAAATTTCTTCAGAGAAATAACGCATCACAAAATCTTTACCTCGTTCAGAAATAATCGTATTTAGATCGTAGTAAATAAACCAACGCTTATTACGTAATTTTTCACATTCAAAAATAGGCGAAAGCTTACTATTAAGTGTATTTGCATAATCTTCATTTTTGACATCGTCTACACGAATCAATGCTTTTTCAAGTTCTCCATCGACAGCACGTTTGTAATGCTCAATAAAATGAGCTTTTCCTTCCGCAGCCGCTTCACGCAAAGAAACGCCAAATAAATCAACCGTATCTGCAAACATATCAAGTGTCGTATTCCCAGACATCATCGTAACAGTACAATCATCATCTTTGAGACGTTGCGCATAAATAGAAGATAACAGATAACGATAATTGGCTTTGCTATTCGTATCAATCATAAAGACACTACCTTTCGGAATGCCTCCCATCAATAGCTCGTTCAAACAATCCATACCTGTCGAAAGTACTTCTGTTTCCTGAATTAAGATTTTATCTTCAGCCATAGATAATGAAGGAATCACATAGACTCCATTTTCAATAAATTTATACGTATGTTCTCCCTCTAAAATACGAGTACCACGCATCTTTAATACTTCGATAGTTCGTTTACGGTATTTTTCCATAAGAGGTTTGAGAGACAAGCGAATAATCCCATCACAAATATAATTCTCGAAAGGGATATTCATTCCTTCCACTTCTGAATATTCTCTTATAAAAAAAGAAGTTAAGGCATGCTTGCGCATAATATTACGAATAGTATAGACATTCGCTCTGGCTTCTTGTTCACTGCTCATTAAGCGAAATAAACTGATACTATCCATGACTACACGCTTGCAACCAATTTCTTTGATCATCTGTTCAAAGAGTCCATTCGGTTCAAGCATTTGCTCTAATAAAATCTCCGGTTCTATACAGATCACGCGTAGCAAATTACGCCGTTCCAACTCTTTCAAATTCCAACCGAACCGTTCCATATCATCGTAAATTTGTTCAGGAAGTTCTTCAAATGTAATGTATATCCCTGGCTCATTATGTTTCATAGCACCTTCAACCAAAAACTGCATGCCTATTGTAGTTTTTCCTGTGCCTGGTTCGCCTTCTAAAATGACGACGCCTCCTGGCGGTATGCCTCCACATAAAATATCATCCAGTCCCGGGATACCTGTACTAATTGGCTGTTTTAATGTACTTTTATACTCAGCTTCACTTTTTTGCATGTAGTGTTCCCTCCATCTGTAGAATATTTTAGTTAAGCAAGGGACAGCTTGTTACGATGATAACTTTATCTTAATTATAGCAAGGCTTTATCAATAGAAGGAAGCAAATTTCCAATTTTGGTAAGTGAGCCAAAAAAGACATTATATCCACAACCTTTTTTACCATATTTTACTTGTTATTATATGATATAAATAAAGATAATCCTACTATTTTGAATCCCCAATAATTACTTTTAAAATATAATTCTTCTATAGAAGAAATTATATTTATCGAATGCTCCCAATCACTTAGAATAACAAAAGACCGACGATCTAAGGGTCGTCGGTCTTTTGTACAACTTGTAGACTATATAAAGTGTTATTAACCTTCTAACGCTGTTTTAAACTCTTCAGAAGATTGGTTCCACCATTCTTCATTATGAGCGACTAATAATTTTTTGAGTGCTGCTTTTTCTTCGCTTCCTAGACCTTCTAACATAATACGGCGCTTGATAGCATAATCTAACTTATTCACATGCTCTGCGAGAATTTTCCAACCTTTTTTCTCTTCTTCATTAATCCACATTTCACAAGCAGTAGCACCAGCGTAATTGACACCTTCAGCTAATTTATCGACTGCTACCCAGACTAACCATACTTGACGACCACCATTCACTTCTTCGCGGTTCGTCGTAAATTTGATTCCTTTTTCTACTTTACTTTTGGCATGCATTGCACCAACATCGATTTTTGCTTCGCCATGGTCTATAATGATAGGGGACACATTATTGAGGTTAATAGCTCCTGCTCCAAAACCTTTATGTTTACTGCTTTTTGCACTACTACTTACAATATTAAGTGACATCGACTTTTTACTTGGTTGATTTTCATCCATATTGTTCGAATACTCCTTTGTGGGGTCAGTATAAATAAGGTTATTATACATAGATTTATAGTTCAATTTATTATTCATATTGTAGCGAATATTGAGTTAAAAGCCAATAAAGTCGATTACTGTCATAGATTTTCATAAAAAAAGGGAAAAAACGTTAATTATTACAACGGTCGAACCGAATAAAGTATATATAGTGATCATAATTATTCAATAAACGTCATGATATGAGCAAAAGATTAAAATTTTTTAACTTTTAAAAAAGCTGTAACCACAGGCTTTTATAGAGATTTGATACGAAAATATAAAAACAAATCTTAAAAACAGATGAATAAAGGTTTGCCAAAGTAAAAAACCTCTGGTAGAATAAATCCAGTGAGATTTTAGTAACAACTTTGTAAACTTTAAAACTAAATGCTGTAACCTTTATAGCAACTGAAAATTTTGTCGTTTTGTCGTAGTAATCCGTATACGGTACACACCACGCTTTGAGCCAAATTCCGTGGTACCGGGAAACGGGGGAACCGTTTTGGGTGAATTGATCTTGTTTCAGAGGGATCATAGGGGAATACCTTCTACCGAATCCTTAAGCTAACCTCGTAGGCAATTGGAAGGGGACAATCGATTTTGAACATGAAAAAGAAACTAACAGCCGCAGTAATGGGACTTGCTATTGCATTTACGTCACTTGGAGTAACAAGTGCGCATGCAGATTCTAAAATGGATCAAGTTATTGATGGAGCTATTGGAACACCTTATCGTATTGGTGGAACATCTTTCAGCGGTTTTGACTGCTCAGGATTTACACAATATGTATTCAGCAAAATGAACATTGATCTTCCTCGCCAATCTAGTTCTCAATACCAAGTCGGTGAGCCTGTATCAAAAAGTGATTTAATTGCTGGAGATCTGTTATTTTTCAATACTACCGGGGCTGGCGTTTCACATGTAGCAGTTTATGTAGGAAATGGTAACTTCGCACACGCTTCTACTTCCAAAGGTGTGAGAATTGACAGTTTGAGCATGGATTACTATCAAAATCGTTACGTTGGTGCTAAACGTGTTATGAGCGATTCCACATATAACACCTTCGCAACTGACAATTAATCATCGTATTTACAACTCATATAAATTAACCTATAACCATTGAAGATTCCCGCCAGAATCTTTAGTGGTTTTTTTATGTTCCTATATAAGTAAGACGTATCAAACACCTAATAGGTTACATAAAATCGTAAATTTATATAAAATTGTTCTTTATAATTATGTCTACTTATTATTAACCTACTCGTAATTATGGTAAACAGGATATTGCAAATTTTTTAAGATTTTTTTATGGTAGATACAAAGTACAGTCAGAGGAGGTTAGATCATGAGCTCACTGCCACATTCTATTTTTCATACGATTCCTTTGACAGAACAACATGCTGCTGAAGTATGTACATGGGTATACGATCCTCCTTATAATATTTACGGTTGGATGCCCTGGGCACAAATGAAAGAATTAGGAATTGAGTTCGGCGATCCAGAGATTCGGCAACAACAATACTTATCGGTACTGGATCAAAAAGAACAGTTAGCCGGGTTTGCTCAACTTTTTCCATTGGGAAATACGATACGTTTAGGTATTGGCATGCGCCCTGATCTGTGCGGTCATGGTTATGGAGAAGCTTTTGTAGAGGCTATTGTAAAAACGGCTCAAAACCGTAATGCTACAGCAGAAATTGATTTGGAAGTGTTAACTTGGAATCAACGTGCTATTCGTACGTATCAAAAAGCAGGTTTTTATATCACAGACATGTATGAACGTAGAACGCCTGATGGTATGAAGCCTTTCTATTGTATGGTCTATCAAGCTCCTCCTCATACACGCTATCTTGATCTTGATATATAAACCAACAAAAAGCACAGCGTAGATGATTTTCTAATCCATCTGCGCTGTGCTTTTGCTATATCCATATTTATTGATATCTGGTTAGATCAAAGTTACAAATGTCATCTCTTCTTTGCCAATCAAAATATCAATACGATGTGTATCTGCATCATAAATGACTACTCCACTACCTACATAGATCGTCGATTGTGAACCAAGCGCAAAAAATAAGTCCTCTGCCAATGCTTCATTTACTTCATTTCGTTCAGCTTCAGCAAGTACTTCCCACTCTTGAGGTTCCATATCAAAAAACAAATAACTGTCTGGAATCATCGCTACTGCTGATGTTAAATCACTCAATATCGCTTCATAATCTCTTCCATGCTTAACGCCCATACTTAACCTCCCGATCTGTCGATATTGTTACAATTTCCAACTTATTTACATTATAACGCAAATATACACTAAAAAACTCTTAATAATGCAGCATATCTTGTCGATAAAAGAGTATCAGATGTTTTTGGAGAACACATCATTACATGGAAGTGAATGATGAGAAAGATAAACTATTATACTCACGGACGAGGTGTATTATGCAAATTTCAACAATTATCGGTCTAATACTAGGTTTGGGTTCACTTATATTCGGTATGCTTTTAAAAGGGGCCCCTCTTATCAATCTGGTAAATAACCCAGCCGCTTATGTCATTATTTTTGTCGGTACAGCAGCAACAATCTTTATGGCGTTTCCAATGAATGAAGTAAAACGTCTAGGTAAATTATTCAAAGTAGCTTTTGTTCAACAAAAATTAATGGACAAAAAAGATCTGGTAGGTATGTTTATGGAATGGGCTTCGATCACACGTCGTGAAGGTCTACTTGCTTTGGAATCTAAAGTTGAAGAAATTGATCATCCTTTCCTTCGTAACGGAATGCGTATGATTATTGATGGTAATGATCAAGAGTTTGTACAAGATGTATTGATGGAAGATATTAATGCCACTGAAGAACGTCACCGTTCAGGCGCACTTCTTTTCTCACAAGCAGGTATGTATGCTCCTACACTGGGTGTACTTGGAGCGGTAGTAGGTCTGATTGCTGCGATGGCGGATTTGACTGACTTGGAAAAGCTTTCTCATGCGATTGCAGGTGCTTTTATGGCAACATTGCTCGGTATTTTTAGTGGTTATGTATTATGGCATCCTATAGCGACTAAGCTTAAACGTTTATCCAAAGCTGAAGTAGAAGTTAAATTAATGATGGTAGAAGGTTTATTATCGATTCAATCCGGTGTATCTACTATTGCGATTAGTCAGAAATTGGCTGTGTTCTTGACACCTACTGAAAATGCAAAAATGAACAGTGAAGAAAGTAGCGGTGGTACGGTAGGGGAGGCGGTAGCTAGTGAGTAAAAAAGGTAGACACGAGCCTCATGAAGAACATGCAGATGAAAGTTGGTTGCTTCCTTACTCTGACTTAATGACCCTTTTGCTAGCATTATTTATTACTCTATTTGCTATGAGTTCATTAGATGCATCCAAATTTCAACAAATGGCAGCAGCCATGAATGCAGCTTTTACCGGTGGTACAGGCGTTCTGGATCAAAATGCTATGGAAGAAACAAGTGGACAAACACCTAAATCCGATGATAATGAAACACCAGCTTCTGCGGCTTCACCTGCGGATAATACTCAAAAAAGTAAAGAAAGTTTACGTGAAAAACTTAAACAGCAAGAACAAGAAAATCTAGAGAAATTAAAACGTCAACTAGACAGCTACATCAAAAACAATGGATTAAGCCAGCAGTTAGCTACCAAGCTTAATCAATCTCAATTAAGTATTACGATTAGTGATAATACATTATTCGCTTCAGGACGAGCTACAGTGAAGCCTGAGTCGCGTATACTCGCCAAATCGATCTCAAATATTCTACAACAATTCCCGGATTACGATATTATCGTTTCAGGTCATACCGATAATATTCCGATCTCTAACTCTCAGTACGAATCGAACTGGAATCTGAGTTCAGATCGAGCACTTAACTTTATGAAAATTCTATTGTTAAACAACAAGCTAGATCCTCGTAAATTCAGTGCAATCGGATATGGACAATATCGCCCTGTAGCTAGTAATGCTACTAATCTAGGACGTGCAGAAAACCGCCGGGTAGAAGTATCGATTATTCGTAAGTATGTAGATGAAGATGTTAATCCTACACTTCAATCGATGGCCAACAACGGCAAATAACCATACAACCAAAAAGAAACATTAGATATATATCTAATGTTTCTTTTTTTTATTTCAAAATAATCACGATAGATTGAAAATAGAGAATAGTTTGCCTAAAATAGAATACGGGCTAATTTTTATTATTTAGATATAGTTATCCACAACTTTTTCCGCTAAAACGGTATCATTTTCGTTTTTTAAGAGTTATCCACAGTTCTATCCACAACGTGTTAACAACGAATATCTGTTCGATGTACAAGTAAAGAAAGTATCCACAGTGAAAGGTTGGGTTTATTATTTCTCAAGAAGTACATGAGTATTGGATGCGAGAAGCAATAGCCGAAGCTCGCAAAGCTGAACAGCTCGGTGAAGTACCGATCGGAGCGATTGTAGTTAAAGATAATGTGATCGTTGGTCGAGGTTATAATTTACGTGAAACTTCATTCGATGCTACTGCTCATGCTGAAATTATAGCGATTAGACAGGCTAGTGAAACATTGAGCGCCTGGCGATTATTAGATTGTACCCTTTATGTTACTTTAGAACCTTGTCCGATGTGTGCAGGAGCAATTGTACAGAGTCGTGTGCCCACTGTAGTCTATGGAACTGTAGATCCCAAAGCAGGCTGTGCCGGTACATTGATGAACCTGCTACAAGAACCTAGATTTAACCATCGTACAGAGATCATTACAGATATATTGCAACCTGAATGTGCGCTACTATTAACTGACTTTTTCAAGCAGCTACGCTTGCGACTGAAAAAGTGCAAACCGTTACAATCATAATTCTGAATAAGGAGGGGTTGTATGTCGCTAACATTGTCTGATAGTACATTAGGTATTTATATTCGTTTACTTGAGCCAGAGGATGCTTCTGCCCTTCTCCAATTACGAGTGAATAGTCGCGAAGCCAATCAAGCATTTGAACCGAGATATCCTAATGAATTTTTTACACTTCCTAGTCAGTTGGACTTGATCTATCGCAGACAACAAGAAGCCTGGGAAGATAAAGCCTATCTATTTGGCTTATTTTCTTCGGAAGGTCATGAGTTATTAGGAACGTTATCTCTAACACATCTGGTACGGGGTGTCGGCCAATTTGCAGACATCGGTTATTCTATGGATTATAGCTTTCAAGGCAAAGGGTATATGACCGGTGGTGTACAATTGCTTTTAGCGTACGCTTTTCGCTCTCTAGGGCTTCACCGGGTACAAGCAGGTATTTTGCCTCATAATATAGCTTCAAGGCGTGTACTGGAGAAATGCGGCTTTCAAGCAGAAGGAATTGCACGCAAACTGGTCAAAATTAATGATCAATGGGAAGATCATCAGATGTTTTCGATTTTAGAAGAAGAATTTACACGATTAGCGCTAGATTCTAATGCAGGTACTTCTCGATCATAAATAATTTAGTTGTACCTATATTCACTGCAACCATCAAAAAAAGCTCACTGCATATACGCAGTGAGCTTTTTCTTACCAATGATTAGTTAGCACCGTACATAGAACCAACTTGTTTTTGGAATTCATCCATTGTAACTACATCCGCATCTGCTGGAATACCAATAGCAAATGTTTGTTTTTCGTTGATTTTAGAATATTGACTGCTACCATCTAAAGACAATTTCACATTTTGTTTGGTATCAGGATCAGAGAATACAGCATCCATTACCATTTGTTGATATACAGGGAAATCATCTTTGTTGATTGCTGTATTAATATGGAATTGATTTAGCGTTAAATATTTATCTAATTCGTTAACAGATTTGCTGAAGCTGTTTTGAGAATCTTCAGATTGAAGTTCTTTTTTCATTTCATCAATATCTGTTTGTTTGATATTCAAAGCATTACGGTATTCTTCTTTAGACAATACATCCAATACAGCCGGCAATGCTTGTTTTACGAAGATCGTTACTGCTTCTTTAGCATTGTCATTCGTTACTGCGAATTGAACAACTTGCTTAGCGTCTACACCTTCAGGAAGAGCAGCGTCTTTTGTATCTACATCTTTGAAGTATTTAGCTTGGTCATATTTGTCTAGAACAGCATTAGACAAGTCTTGAGTTAATTGTTGTGTTGTAGCTGGGCTTAAAGGTTTGTATTCTTGACCTTGTTGAGCAGCCAGTTCTTTTAGATCCAATTTCAAGAATTTACCTACCAATGTATCAGGCAATGCCAACATTGGGATTTGTGGAATCTTCACATATAGAACTTCTTGAGTCATCACCATAGGCACTGTAAATGTCATTGCCATATCGCCACTCAATTTCAATTCCATATTCAATTCTGTTTGCATTGGGTCACCTTGGTATACCCCTGTTACATTGAATTCTGCATTTTTAAGTAAACTTGCGATCTGTGCACTTTGAGCATCTGTTGTTGCTTTTCCATCAGCAGTAGTGAAAGATAATTCATTTACTTTCAACTTCGTTGCTATCGCATAAGATGTCATTTTAGCCGCGTTGGTTGTTGCCGCCTTTACCGCTTCTTTCGGTTCAGCTTTCTTTGTACAACCTACAAGTGCAACTGTAAGTATCATGAGCATAACTAACAGCCCAAGTGTCATTCTTTTTTTCATTTTATTACCCCTCTCTTTTTTTACAGCGATGAAGTTTTACTTCATTTTCAAAATACGACAGGTATAAAGCCAGCATACATAATAACCCATTTTAGCTAATTTTGAAATACAAAAACTCAAAATTGGTTATTAATATCTATATTTTATAAGTACACCGACAATAAAGCTTTTACCAACATACCATACATTTTGGAAAATGAAGTTACACTTTGTTAATGGATATCTTTTTTCTTGAATCTTCCACCTTTAACATCATGGATATTACCAACAGCCATAAAGGCAGTCTCATCAAAATGATTCACAATTTCTTTTAACTTTGCTTCTTCTAAGCGAGTAATAACACAGAAAATAACTTTCTTCTCTTCGCCAGAAAATCCACCTTCACCGGATAAATACGTGACGGTTCGTCCCAGACGATGAATAATAGCATCTCCGATATCCTGAATACGATCACTTATAATCCATACCGACTTGGATTGATCCAGACCATCAATCGTAATATCGATGACTTTGGTAGCAATATAATACGCAATAATCGAATACATCGCTCGATCCCATCCAAATACAAAGCCTGCTCCACACAGAATAAATACGTTGATAATCATAACAATCTCGCCTACTGAAAAAATAGACCGTCGCGACAATAAGATTGCTACAATCTCTGTACCATCCAATGATCCACCAGAACGCAACACAAGCCCTGTTCCTAATCCGAGAAACATACCTCCAAATACAAAGGCAAGTACAGTTTCTTTAACGAATGCTTCTACAGGATGCAATAAAAATGTACCGATCGACATCACCGTTATACCTAGCAACGTAGACAAAGCGAATGTTTTACCTATTTGCTTATAACCAATAATCAAAAACGGAATATTAATCACAAATAGAAACAGACCTAATTGCCACTTGGTGATATAAGACAAAATAATAGATATGCCTGTGATGCCACCATCTGTAATATTGTTAGGAACCAGAAACAGCTCTAGTGCGACAGCTACAATCATAGCGCCTAGCACGATAAGCAATGTGCGCATTACTGTACTTTTCAAAGACCTTCTGCTGTGCTTGATTGGCACAAATGTTGATAAATCGGGAGGTTGATTCATATCTACCATGGTATGTCCTCCTATTCTTATGTACGTAGAGATACAGCGTTTGGTAACATGTTTTTCTTTAAGTAGATGATGGGTGACACAATGACATACCATATGATCAGGAGTTCATAATCTATATATCATAGTATTCACTATTTATTATGACATAAAATAGTGGGTTGTCCCACAAAAATCAAATACATACTTATAAAATTCCTTATACTTTCTCATACTTTATCAATGAACAACAAAAAAGCCGCTCCTCTAAAGGAACGACTTGGATTTAAATATATGGCGGAGAGGGTGGGATTCGAACCCACGTGGAGTTGCCCCCTAACGGTTTTCAAGACCGCCCCGTTATGACCGCTTCGGTACCTCTCCAGAAAAGCTTTATCAATCTTGCACAACATAAATATCATATCATGGATTTTAAGATTTGACAAGCTTTTTATAAAAAAAGATTTAAAAAATTATTTTTTGCTTGTAATTGCTTCTGCCCCGCGCATATATGGACGCAATACTTCAGGGATAATGACAGTTCCATCTTCCTGCTGATAGTTCTCTAGAATCGCTGCCACAGTACGACCTACAGCTAATCCTGAGCCATTTAACGTATGCAAAAATTCAGGCTTGCTCTTCGTATCTTGACGGAAACGGATATTTGCACGACGTGCCTGGAAATCCTCTACATTCGAGCAAGAAGAGATTTCGCGGTACATATTACTCTCAGGCAACCATACTTCCAAATCATACGTCTTAGCGGCTGTGAAGCCCATATCACCAGTACATAGGGACAACACACGATAAGGCAGACCCAATAACTGCAATACACGTTCTGCATTAGCCGTCATTTTTTCTAATTCATCATAAGAAGTCTCAGGTTGTACGATTTTGATCATTTCTACTTTGTTAAATTGATGTTGGCGAATTAAGCCACGCGTATCACGACCAGAAGCACCTGCTTCAGAACGGAAACATGAGCTGTACGCAACATAATGTTTTGGTAATTGATCGGCTGGCAAAATCTCTTCACGATGATAATTGGTCACCGGTACTTCTGCTGTAGGAATAAGATAATATTCAGTGTCATTTAACTTAAATAAATCTTCTTCAAACTTAGGAAGTTGCCCTGTACCTACCAGACTATCTTTATTTACGATATAAGGAGGTAAGATCTCTTCATACCCATGCTCACTGCTATGCAGATCCATCATAAAGTTAATCAATGCACGTTCTAATCTTGCTCCAAATCCTTTATAAAAAGCAAAACGTGAACCTGTCACTTTAGCAGCAGCTTCAAAATCGATAATATCTAGATCTTGAGCAACATCCCAGTGTGCTTTCGGGGTAAAAGTAAATTCGCGTGGCTCTCCATGACGACGAATTTCTACATTATCGTCTTCAGAAGCACCAATCGGTACACTGCTATGAGGAATATTAGGAATAGATAGCATCATCATATCGATTTGTGCTTCTAATTGACGAATTTCTTCATCTAATCCTTTAATACGATCGGACACTTCACGCATTTCAAGAATTAATTCTTCTGCATCTTCTTTATTCTTTTTACGTTTAGCCACATCGCCAGATACTACATTGCGGCGATTTTTAAGTAATTCTGTTTCTTGTAGCAATTCACGACGCTTAGAATCAAGTGCAGGAAATTCTGCGATTAAATCTAACGATTTGCCACGGCTTTGCAATGCTTGTTCTACACGTGCATAGTCATTACGTAATATCTTTACGTCTAACATCTATAAACCCTCCTAATGAAAATAACCTTAACTCCTGGTTCTCTTTTCCGCCGTCAAGCTTCATCTTTTTTAGAAAAGAGTGAATGCTTTATACCGGGCAAGTGAGAACTTGCCGCCATCTGTATCAGGAGAAATTCCTCATAACAGAAGCTGCCAAGAGTTAAGGTGTCATGTATTTAAACGTTCTAGCTAATTACAACATTTGATTATTTATGAGAAACATACTCTTGCACCATGTCTGCGAAATACTGATGCAAGCGATAATCATCTGTTAACTCTGGATGAAATGAACAAGCTAACAAATGCCCTTGTCTTGCTGTTACAATCTCATCGTGATACGTAGACAGTACTTGTACACCTTCTCCAACTTCTTGAATAAGAGGAGCACGTATAAATACTGCTCGAATCGGCTCGTCGATCCCAACCACATCAAGATCCGTTTCAAAGCTTTCGCGTTGTCTGCCAAAAGCATTACGTGAAACAGTCATATCCATCAAAGAAAGATGGGGTTGATCCTGCCCGGCAATTCGTTCTGACAATACAATCAGTCCCGCACACGTTCCAAAAAGTGGCTTCCCTTGCTGTGAAAATTGCTGGATAGCTTCGATAAATCCATACTTACGCATTAATTTACCAATAGTAGTACTTTCCCCGCCAGGGATCACCAATCCATCAATTTCTTCTAGTTGCTCGATACGTTTGATGCTGATTGCTTCTGCACCTGCTAGTTGAAGGCTTTTCAAATGCTCTGCAACAGCACCTTGTAATGCTAATACACCAATCTTCATGGTCTACCTTCTTTCTTACCAGCCACGATCCTGCATACGTTCTGAAGGAGCCAATTTGGAGATTTCGATACCTTTCATAGGAGCACCCAAATTTTTGGATACTTCTGCAATCAATTTATAATCATCATAATGTGTCGTTGCTTCAACGATAGCACGTGCGAATTTCTCAGGGCTATCTGATTTGAAAATACCAGAACCTACGAATACTCCGTCTGCTCCCAAATACATCATCAATGCCGCATCTGCTGGAGTTGCAATGCCACCTGCTGCAAAGTTAACGACTGGAAGGCTACCTGCTTCATGTACACCTACTAATAGATCGTAAGAAACACCAAGATTTTTCGCTTCAGCATATAATTCATCTTTAGACATATTCGTTACTTTACGAATTTGGCTATTAATAAAACGCATATGACGAACAGCTTCTACAATATTACCTGTTCCTGGCTCACCTTTAGTACGAATCATAGATGCACCTTCACCAATACGACGAAGAGCTTCTCCCAAATCTTTAGCACCACACACAAACGGAACTGTAAATTCGTGTTTATCAATATGGAACACTTCATCCGCTGGAGTCAAAACTTCACTCTCATCCAGATAATCTACGCCTAGGGATTCCAATACTTTAGCTTCTACATAATGACCAATACGAGACTTCGCCATTACCGGAATAGATACAACTTTCATGACTTCTTCTACGATCGTTGGATCAGCCATACGAGCTACGCCACCAGCAGCGCGAATATCAGAAGGCACACGTTCAAGAGCCATAACTGCTGTTGCACCAGCAGCCTCTGCAATTTTAGCTTGCTCTGCATTCATAACGTCCATAATGACGCCGCCTTTTTGCATTTCTGCCATACCTCTTTTAACTCTGGATGTACCGGTTTCCATGTTCATGCCCCCTGAATTCGATATATAACATAAGATTATTCTTCGATTACAAAGACTATTTATACTCCATACGGAATCATAAATAACTGGATGCTTACACCTCAAATTCATCGCTAAATTTGAGACAGAATCTAACTCATCATTTTACAGTAGAGCTATTGAATATACAATACATTTGATAGGATCATCTCTATTACAGTCAGACAACTTTTAGATATTAAAACATATTTTTAGCAGAATCGAACAAATCAACGAACAAATCGCCAATAGCCCGGAAAAATAATCGTATCCAGCTACCTTTTTCTACAGGTTCTGCGGCAATCAAGTTTACGGTTTCTACTTGATCTTCTGGCATATTGGAATCTTTATACGTGTACGTAATCGTTCCTAATGCTTTACCTGCTTCTATCGGTGCTGTACGTGTTGCTTCGTTTGCTGCAGCTACAGTATATGTTACGTTTTTAGGTGTAGTCCCTTTAGGAACAACAACATTAACAGCCGCATCTGTTACTACAGGAACTTCTTTAGCTGTACCTTTCACCACTGGAAGAGACGCAAGACCAGATACTGCTGCTTTTGCTCCAACAACTTGCTTCACTTCAAAGTTATCAAATCCATAATCAAGAATCTTTTTCGTTTGAATAAAGCGCTCAGGCTCAGAGGTCGTACCCATTACAACGCTAATCAGGCGCATGCCATTACGTTCAGCTGTACCTGTAAAACATTGTCCTGCCGCATTCGTATGACCTGTTTTTAGACCGTCTAATCCTTTATAAGCATAAGCTTTAAAGTTAGTAATCGACGCATTGGATTCTAACATCCAGTTCCAGTTTACAACCGGATCTTTATCAGTTGGACGGAATTTGAAAGATTGAATTTTAGTAACATCATTAAAATCAGGATGATCATCTACAATATGTTGAGCTAACAACGCTGTATCCATCGCAGACATGATCGTTTCTTGATTTGAATCCGGTCTTGTTGCAGCAGGCATATCTGCAATATCTAAACCTGTAGAGTTAGCAAAATGAGCTGTTTTCATTCCGAATTCTTTTGCTTTTTCGTTCATAATTTTAACAAAATCTTGCTCGGTTCCACCAATAAATTCTGCTAATGCTACTGAAGCATCATTTGCTGATCCAATCGCCATCGCTTTGTATAGATCAAGTACTGTATGCTTGTCACCTTTAGCCAAAAATACGCGTGATCCGATTTGAGCAGCAGCATTTTCAGATACGGTTACAACATCATCCCATTTAATTTTACCTTGTTTTACATAATCAGATACTAGATATTCTGTCATCATTTTGGACATACTTGCAGGTGGTAATGCTTCATCTGCATTAATAGATAACAAAATCTTACCTGTAGAAGCTTCCATTAAGACAGCCGATTTCACATCCAAACCAAGCGATTCAGCAGTAGGTAATTTGCCTGTAGCATTTGAAGTTGCTGCTGTAGACTTACTGTCTGTTGTGGTACTCTTCGAATCTGTAGCAGATGCCGCAGCCATCGTAACTGTAGGAATAACCGCCATACAGAACATATTTGCTACCATAATAACTGTGATTCCCTTTTTAACCATTTGACGTTTCGACTTATTCCAAATTCCGTTTTCTAACCATTTGTTGCGTTTCAATGTGCTGATGCTCCCCTCAAATGTTTAAGCATGTAAATGTTGTTCAAAGACCACCTACTACTTTATTGCAATTCAATTCAAAATAAACTTGGTATATATAAACGTACCAAGACCTTATTAGGAGCCTATTCCAAATAAGTAGCTTACAGTTATATGAACGGTACAATTTAACCTAAATTAAATTCAAAAATAGTCATACAATCCAATAAATTCGTATAAATCCCTACAATTTCTTGTTTCTGGTCATTATGTATTCCTATATAGAGATATATACCGAAAATTACCGAATATCACAACGACTTTCTCATTTTAACATACGGTTAAACGCAAAAAAAGACAAGCTTGTCTTAAAATCACAAGCTTGTCTAAACGTCAATTAAAATGTAAAAGAAGAAGCTTTAAAATTCTTATTCTTTTGCTCATTTTCTGCTTTATTATATTTGTAATTTTAGCATTATCTAAAACTCAGCTAGAGCGCTATATCATTCTAATTACATCGAATAGTTAGGCGCTTCTTTTGTAATTTGAATATCATGCGGATGACTTTCACGCAATCCTGCACCTGTAATGCGAATAAACTGAGTATCGTTACGCAATTCAGTTAAATCAGCTGTACCACAGTAACCCATACCAGAACGAAGACCACCGATCAACTGATGAATCGTTTCAGACAATGGCCCTTTATAAGCGACACGTCCTTCAATACCTTCAGGAACAAGCTTTTTATCATCATCTTGGAAATAACGATCTTTACTTCCTTGTTTCATAGCAGCCATAGAACCCATACCACGATATACTTTAAAACGACGACCTTGATAAATTTCAGATTCACCAGGACTTTCTTCTGTTCCAGCAAATAGACTTCCTAGCATAACTGCATCAGCACCAGCAGCCAAAGCTTTAGTAATCTCACCAGAATACTTAATACCACCATCTGCAATGATTGGAATACCATATTCACGAGCGACTGTTGCACAATCGTAGATCGCAGTAATTTGCGGTACACCAATACCTGCAATTACGCGTGTTGTACAGATTGAACCTGGTCCAATCCCTACTTTAACAACAGAAGCACCTGCTTGGATTAGATCACGAGTCGCTTCACCTGTTGCTACATTACCTGCTACAATAGTAAGTTCAGGGAACATAGAGCGTAGTTTGCGTACAGCATCTAAAATATTAATATGGTGACCATGAGCCGAATCCACTACTAACAAATCGACACCTGCATTTACTAATGCTTCCGCACGTACAAACGAATCTTGAGATACGCCAATAGCTGCGCCTACTAACAAACGTCCTTGAGCGTCTTTCGCTGCATTAGGGAATTGAATAGCTTTTTCAATATCTTTAATCGTAATAAGACCTTTAAGAATATTGTTTTCATCTACCAAAGGTAATTTTTCGATTTTGTGTTTTTGCAATAGTACTTCTGCTTCTTGTAAAGTAGTTCCTACAGGAGCAGTTACTAATTTTTCGCTAGTCATAACTTCTGTAATATCAATATTATAATCATGAATAAAACGAAGATCACGATTGGTAATAATACCAACTAACGTATTGTTTTCATCTACGATAGGTACACCAGAGATACGGTATTTTGCCATAACTGCTTCAGCATCAGATACTTTTTTGTCCGGTGTCAAAGAAAATGGATTTGTAATAACGCCACTTTCAGAACGTTTTACACGATCTACTTCTTCTGCTTGTTGTTCTACAGACATGTTTTTGTGAATGATACCAATACCGCCTTCGCGAGCCATAGCGATTGCTAGAGCTGCTTCGGTTACTGTATCCATTCCTGCACTAATCAAAGGAATATTCAATTTTACATGCTTGCTCAGAACTGTAGCAACACTTACTTCTTTTGGTAAAACTTCGGATTTACGGGGTACCAACAAGACATCATCAAATGTTAGTCCCTCTTTAGCAAATTTTGTTTCCCACACAAGGATGTTCCTCCCTTATTCTTTTTTAATTCTATAATAAAAAAACCTTACACAAATAAGGCGTTAAAATAGCTGAAAATGAGTTTCTGCATTAGTTTCTGAAAATATATTATTGCAATCTTAGCAAAGCGTATTACAGACTGTCAAGAATGTTAAAGTATTATCTACATTTGGTTTCTCCTCGCAAACGAATGTCCACCTACTAGAGACATTAATATTCTTTTTTCCTTATTTATCAAGGAAAAGAAATATAAGTATACTGTTAAAAACGAACTTTTTACTTCTTATAAGATCATGAAAAGATGATAACTTTTCTTATTTTGCTTAATCAGTATATGGAGATCATATATATAAAGATTAGAAGAAAGATAGGAAGTCATTAGAACATCGTTTTCCAATCAAGCTGAATTTAGGTAAAAGTAAAGGGGGAGGAAAGTTAAAGCAAATCATACTGATGCAAGAAATATCCAGAGCAGTAAGACAAAGAACGTGACGAGGTAGTTACAGAGGTAAATACAAAGAGATAGTCAATAGAAGATACTGAAATGAGAATACTACAGGTAAGGATAGCAAGAAAAGCAGAGAGATAAGAAATAATACAGTAAGTGACACAGAACACCTAAACACAGAATAATAACCCCAACCCTACAGAGCCCTACCCATCCCATACCAAGAGATCCCAGAGATCACAAGCTGGGGTACCACCTTAGTTATCAGCTACCTAGCAACAACATTCTAATCCTATCCCCTATTCTTATCTTCCACAACTCCACTCTCTCTTTCCTAGACCCTTGTCCCTCCCTGCCTTACCACTCAATAAAAGATTTTCAACACAAAAAAAGAGCGACTCCTTAGTAAGGAATCACTCTTTCGATCTTGCTCGCTGCTTGGCAACGTCCTACTCTCCCAGGACCCTGCGGTCCAAGTACCATCGGCGCTGGAGGGCTTAACGGTCG
>NZ_JBHUGF010000013.1:0-1422 GCF_042681745.1 Paenibacillus nicotianae
GTTGCTCCCTGAAAACTGAATCCGAAAACGAAAACCATCGCGTGTTAGCTTGATTGGATAAGCCCTCGACCGATTAGTATTGGTCAGCTCCATGCCTTACGGCACTTCCACCCCCAACCTATCAACCTCGTCGTCTACAAGGGGTCTTACATACTGGGAAATCTCATCTTGAGGGGGGCTTCACGCTTAGATGCTTTCAGCGCTTATCCCTTCCGCACGTAGCTACCCAGCGATGCTCCTGGCGGAACAACTGGTACACCAGCGGTGCGTCCATCCCGGTCCTCTCGTACTAAGGACAGCTCCTCTCAAATTTCCTACGCCCACGACAGATAGGGACCGAACTGTCTCACGACGTTCTGAACCCAGCTCGCGTACCGCTTTAATGGGCGAACAGCCCAACCCTTGGGACCTACTTCAGCCCCAGGATGCGATGAGCCGACATCGAGGTGCCAAACCTCCCCGTCGATGTGGACTCTTGGGGGAGATAAGCCTGTTATCCCCAGGGTAGCTTTTATCCGTTGAGCGATGGCCCTTCCATGCGGTACCACCGGATCACTAAGCCCGACTTTCGTCCCTGCTCGACGTGTCTGTCTCGCAGTCAAGCTCCCTTTTGCCTTTACACTCTTCGAATGATTTCCAACCATTCTGAGGGAACCTTAGGGCGCCTCCGTTACACTTTAGGAGGCGACCGCCCCAGTCAAACTGCCCACCTGACACGGTCCCTGTACCGGATCACGGTACGAGGTTAGAACTCAAATGCGATCAGGGTGGTATCCCAACGGCGCCTCAACCGAAGCTTGCGCTCCGATGTCTACGGCTCCCACCTATCCTGTACAAATCGCACCCCAGTTCAATATCAAGTTGCAGTAAAGCTCCATGGGGTCTTTCCGTCTTGTCGC
This sequence comes from Paenibacillus nicotianae, assembly GCF_042681745.1. Lineage (NCBI taxonomy): Bacteria > Bacillati > Bacillota > Bacilli > Caryophanales > Paenibacillaceae > Paenibacillus > Paenibacillus nicotianae. The sequence continues at coordinate 900 of NZ_JBHUGF010000013.1, forward strand.
GGGTAACCTGCATCTTCACAGGTATTAAAATTTCACCGGATCTCTCGTTGAGACAGCGCCCAAATCGTTACGCCATTCGTGCGGGTCAGAATTTACCTGACAAGGAATTTCGCTACCTTAGGACCGTTATAGTTACGGCCGCCGTTTACTGGGGCTTCGGTTCATAGCTTCGCTTGCGCTAACCACTCCCCTTAACCTTCCAGCACCGGGCAGGCGTCAGCCCGTATACTTCGCCTTGCGGCTTCGCACAGACCTGTGTTTTTGCTAAACAGTCGCTTGGGCCTTTTCACTGCGGCCCCCTCGTGCTATTCACACTACCGGGGCACCCCTTCTCCCGAAGTTACGGGGTCATTTTGCCGAGTTCCTTAACGAGAGTTCTTCCGCGCGCCTTAGAATTCTCTTCTCGCCCACCTGTGTCGGTTTGCGGTACGGGCACCTGCTTCCTGGCTAGAGACTTTTCTTGGCAGTGTGAGATCATGACCTTCGCTACTGTAATTTTCGCTCCTCATCACAGCCTGGCCTT
>NZ_JBHUGF010000014.1:0-169213 GCF_042681745.1 Paenibacillus nicotianae
CTAAGCCACGAGAGCTGTAGCTATTCGCTGTGTTTTTGCCTGACGTATCGGTTTTGTCGGTCAGTTGTCCGGCTTCGTTGTATGCTTTGGTGTATAGTGTCTCGCTTTTGCCAGCAGAGTCGTTCACAGTAATCTTCGTTAGACCTCCAGTACCGTCGTACGCATAGCGAGTCGTCTGGTCGATCCCATCTTGCACCGCAGTGAGTCGGTTCAGAGCATCGTAGGTATAGTTGCTGGTGACTCCGTTGCTGTTTTTGGTCTGGTTTGGATCGGTATAACTTAGGATGTTGCCTTGCAAGTCATAGGTGTAGTTTTCTTTAATTGGTTGACTTTGAGATGCGCCGTCTTTGAACGCAGTCGTTGTCGCTAGATTGCCATAAACATCATAGGATTGTTCCACTGCATTCAGACGAATACTACGGTTATCTGCATTCGCACGATAAGCAGACACATCTGCGGCGGCAATCGCAAAATGATTGTTTTTCCGCTGGGTCATATGGTTAGCTGTAATATACAGGTTGCCGTATGGATCGGTCGCTTCGATTTGTTGTCCCCATGCGTCGTAACTCGCGGTCTGCGTATTTCCTAGTGGATCGATCGCATAAATGGCTCGTCCTTGATCGTCAGGATGATACTGGGAACGCGTCCAACCGTTACTTTCGTTGTACGTCTCATCCACTCGCAAAAAGCCAAATCCATCATAGTACGATGATTGACGACTTAGTACGGTAACCGCTCCTGTAGCCGTATTGGTGTATTGACGGATCGCATCGACACGCATCGTTAAGATGCCTGCATTGGTGCTATCAGCTTCGGTGCTATACGCACGATTGGTATAGCCATATTGATCTTCCACCGCATAGATGGTTCCATCCAAGTTGGTGATGGATGGCGATACAATTTTGACTGGGCGACCCAGTGCATCATATGTTGTGGTCGTGGCTTTGCCGTTGCTATCGATTTGTTGAGTAGGCAAGCCTGTGCCCATATCGTACTTCGTTTGTTGACGAATGACTTGTGTATTTTTGCTACCGTCTTTGGCTGTATTGGTGATGCTTTGAGTCTGTTCGGTCGGATAAGCGTAGTTCGTTGCTTCTCCATACGCTGTTGTGGTAGTGGATGTTACTCCTGAACGGACAAGCTTAGATACAGTAATTTGTTTGATTTGATGTTCATTCTGTGGCGATGCTTGATAATTATAAATAGTATTTTCACCTAAACTATTGGTTACACTTAAAGGACGACCATCTGAGTTATAGGTATACTTCTCATTAACCTGTTTGTTATTATCTTGATACCACGATTTGCTAGTTAATAGTTTGAATTGGTCTTGATACGTATAATTTATCGTGTGTTGTGCTTTGATTGTTGCGTTATTAAAATCGCTATCTATCAATGCATCCGTTTGACTACTTATACCTCCCCAATCCGTATATATCGTTTCATTAGTACGTGTAGTACTTCCCTCTGCGTCTTGTTCGATAGTTTGAGTTTGAGTAGGAGAGTATTTAAAATCAGGATGAAAGCTCAGATTTATACTCTTTTGTACTTCTCCTTTACTATTTTTCATTTCTGTTGTAATCAACTTTTGATTACCGTCAAAAGTATAAGTTGTTCTCATTTCATTAGAAGCGCTGTTACTTCTTACTGTAGCTGTTTGTTGATAACGATAATTTTCTGGTTTGTATGTTAGTCTATCGTATGCTTCTGGATATCCTGTATAATCTCCTACATATGTGTAATCAATATGATTAAAACTACTAAGTGGTGTATCATTTGATGCCAGACTCCAATCTTCTCTCGACAATATACGATAGTCTATAGACTCTCCTTTTTTGCCTAGCTTGTGCAGAGAAGATTCATATTGATATTGTGTAATTGAACGAGGATATGTGACTTTTTTTAGGAGTGCATAAGACTTTGGCGCATTTGATTTACTCGTCTTATAACGAAACGATCCTTCTAAAAAATCGTAATCCAATACTTTAATTTCACCTAAAGTATTAGTTATTTTAGATAGAACTGGTGCATATCCATCAGCCACTCCTCTATTATTAGTTGCTACCCTTCCTTTGGTATACGTAACACGTTGTATTTCTTTTCCAGAAGAATCTTTTACAATAAGTCTAATATCTTCTCCTTGAAATTCTTGACCTTGCCCCATTGTAGAATCGTATTGAAATTCCACTGTTCTTCCGACTGAATCCGTAATCGAAGAAATCATTAATTTAGATTCACCTAAAAAATCAGTACGATTTTGATAGTGATATACAATTTGATTACCGAATCGGTCTACAATGCCAAGTAAGCGACCATCTCCAGAAAAATATTCTCTTTTTTGATCACTATATTCCATATAAAAATTAGAAAAATCTGTTCCGTTTGAGAATAATTTTTTATTATCTATCATAAATATTTGTGTTGTATTTTGAGAATCCTGAATATGTGTTTTGCCTACTATGCCATAAGAGTCCATAAAATCGACTGCTTTGATTCCTCCTTGGCCATCATGATAAGTAAGACTAGCAATAGCAGGTACTGCCCCCTCTAAAGAAGGAAACTGAAATTCCCACCCTAGTCCTAGATCGTAGCGCGAAGCAAAATAATTCCCTTTCATAATACTTGCTGTACCTTTAGGAGTACTATATCCCGTATAAGCAGAACTCTGTCCTGAATTATAGGCAACCCCAATATTTAAGTTCAGTCCATCACGACCAGGCAAACTAATTTGAGATTCTTTCCAAGTTAAGCTTCCTGAAGACTGACTAACCTCTTCTGTAGATTCTGTACGTTCTGCAAATTGAGATTTTGTATTTCCTTGTAGTATCTGTTGCTTTACTAAATTATCGAATGCCCCTTTGATCTTATCATCTAAATCAGAGTCTTCGTCTGATGTTGCCGCAATAGATACCATATTCGCACTCAAATTACGATTCATAGTCGTTACAGAAGATTGATATACTTCTTCTGTGACAGATGGGGAATTACTTGAAGTCCGAGCATAATGATCTTGAACTTCTTCCCACGATTTTTGGTTATCTTGCTGATATCTCCACATGGTTAATGGGTTATTACCATTTATACGAGTCAGATACTCTAACCAATATACATCTATGACTTCTGCGCCATCTTCAACTAATGTATTAACCTGTTCTGTACTTAAAGTACTCTCTTCACTTTTTACAGATTGATCAGACAAAGAAAATGTAAATAGTCTTTTAGATTGAGATTCTTCAAGATGATTTAACTTAGCCTGAATTTTATCTAATTCAGGATTATCAGGTTCGTATACATCTTGATATACGCTTTCCATAACACTGGTCCACTCTTCTGGCTCTAAGTCTGTTACAGGAGCTATTTTACTTGGAGATTTGACAGATAGAAGTGATTTATTGCTGACTAAGGTTGTCGAAGATGCACTATATGCAGGTGTTAACGTTAAGTTGCATATAAGCAATATAGATAGCATAAATAATATAGTTTGACGGATCGATTTATTCATAATGTTTAGTCTTGCTCCTCATCATTTAAAATAATTAGATAAGATGTAAATACTAATAAATCACTAACCTACTTAATTTACTGGTGTAGTGATTATTACTCCTCTTGATGTTTCTTTTATAACTCCTTTTTTGTTTGTAACAATGACTTTAAATTCATGGATAAATGCTCCTGGAACATCAACTTTTTTATCTTTATTATTTTTCTTCCGATACTGAACACCTTGAGTAGTTACTGTTAGCTGATTGATATAATAACCTGCTACATGATTGTTATACTCTGGGAATGCTTGATATACATCTTCACGGCTTCCCCCCATGTTAGCTCTACCATAGTAGACACCATCTACATATACTTCGGCTTTGGCAATTCCTTCTGGATCAAGATACCATCCATACAGATCAAGCGTTTTGCTAGTAAGAGATAATTGAGGACTATCTAAAATAAGCGTAGACGGCAATCCTGATTTTGTAGGTACTGGAACTGGTGGTGGTACAATAGATGGATCAATCCCAGGTATTGGTAACGTAGGAGTCGGCTCAGGCTGTGGGACAGGTGTCGGTGTTGGCTCTGGTGTTACAACAGGTGCTTGCGGATTGACTTGACTGCTGTAATCGCCTTTTTCCACGTGCTTGCGTAATAGATTTCCATTGGCATCATACGTAAATGTGGTTTTCTCGGTCGTGGTATACGTGGTGGAGAGTCTTCCATTGATATCGTACTCATAGATTTTACTAGCGGCTGCCCATGTTGTGGACGCGAATGATAACGTGAGACTGCTAATTAGTAGTGCGGATAGAGCTAATTTCCGAATCTTATGTATCGGAGTAGGATTGTGCTTATTCATGTGTTTCTACGTTTCCCCTTTGATCGTCTCGCTTCTGCGATAAAGCGTGAGACTGATATGATATTTTATGGTCTAGACAGCAAGTTAGCATCGCACACAATAAATGATTGGTAGTGTCATTATAGAATGGTGCAATGTAGATGAACCTCCTTCTCCTTTCTATTATAGAATATGTTACCAAAATAGATTATAACCACCATTCGTAATCGTTAGCTACTGTATTTTTATGTCAACATTTCGCTATTCTTTTATTGTAAACGCTTACAATTATATCTAAAATAAACTTGAAGTCTCTCCTCTGTCACTGGGGAGACTATCTTAGAATGACCGAAGGAGGTTTTTATTATTTTACAAATCTCTTGGCAATTCTCACGTAAAACGGTTATGTTATGGCTGAGTCTAGCGCTTGTTATCACTGGAATCGGCAGTAGTGGAACAACTGCTCATGCTGCGAGTGCTACGATTACCAATGGTGGCAACTGGACAGATACCTCAGGTAACCCGATCCAAGCGAACAGTGGTAATATTCTCAAAGTCGGGTCTACATATTACTGGTATGGTGAACATGCAACTAACGGTACATTTGATAAAGTAAACGTATATACCTCGACCGATCTCAAAAACTGGACATTTGGTAATAGTATCCTCACTAAAAATTCCGCAACCGAACTCAATACTAGCAAAATTGAACGTCCCAAAGTCATCTACAATGCAACAACCAAAAAATATATCTTATGGGCACACTATGAAAATGGTAGTGATTACTCGCTAGCTCGTGTGGCTGTGGCGACTAGCGATACACCGGATGGCAATTTTACGTATAAAGGAAGCTTTCGTCCACTTGATTACGAATCCCGCGATATGACGGTATTTGTAGATACGGACAACAAAGCTTATTTGATTACAGCATCCCGTCAAAATAATGGTGGAGCTAACAATTCGATGGCGATCTTCCGTCTGACTGATGATTATACAGGAGTCGCTTCTTTTGTCGGCTGGGTATTTGAAGGGGCTTATCGGGAAGCACCAGCAGTTGTAAAAAAAGGCAGTAAATATTATCTGTTCACTTCTCAAGCTTCTGGCTGGTATCCGAATCAAGGCGGTTATGCAACCTCTTCTTCGATAACAGGGGCATGGTCGGCATTGTCTCCTTTTGGTGATCCTTCTGCCTATGCAACACAGATTCATTCGATTGCTACCATTACAGGCAGTGCAGGCACAAGCTATATTTATATGGGAGACCGTTGGAATCCACTTAACCTGAGTGACCATAAGTTTATCTGGTTGCCTTTAACCTTAAATGATAGCAACAGCACAGCGACACTCAACTGGTATAGTAGTTGGAATATTGATGCTGCTACAGGTACAGTCAGTCTGCCTAGTTTGACCAACTATGCTTTAGGCAAGCCTGCTACAGCAATCTCTACCGCTTCTTCTTCTGCAACTACTAATGCCAATGATGGTAATGCCCAGACTTCTTGGGCAGCATCTTCGGCAACTTGGCCTGCATGGTGGCAAGTTGATCTAGGGTCTGCGAAAAAGATTAGTGAAGTGGATATTTCATGGTTTATGTACAAAGGTTCTGAAGCTTATTACAAATACAAAATAGAATACAGTACCGATGGTGTAAATTACACTACAATTGACCGCACGACCAATACCACTTATGGATTTACTACAGATGCCGTTTCATTTACCGCTCGTTATGTACGGATCAATATGGTCAATGCTGTACTCCATAACAATCCAAATAACTGGTATACGCCAACTTTGCATGAAGTACGCTTGATGGGTAATTAACAATAATAGATGTATAACAAAGAACCTCTCTTACGCCAATTGTGCGAAGAGAGGTTCTTTGTTATAGATGGAATAACTCATAATTTTGAAACTAGTGTCCCCACTTCTTTTTCTGCATCTTGTTGAATATGTTCTGCGATCCATTGATTAAGACTTTTTCCAGCTTTGTGTGCAGCAATCGTAACCAGTTGATGGTTTTCTGGTGAGATACGGAGTGTTAACTGACCTGAGTATGGTTTACTCGGTTCTTCTCCTCTTTCCTTACAAAATTCTAAATAATCATCTACCGATTCTTGAAAAGCAATTCGAAGCTCTTCTACAGAGGTTGCTTGAAAAGTAATGACATCTTTGATATTCATTACTTCGCCATGTAAAATCTCAGCTTCACTATCGTATTGTGCAACACCTACATACCCTTTATATTTCATCATGATTATATACACCTGCTTCTATTAAAAATTTGCGCATGGATTTCACTGCCCCTTTATCTGTTTCTTTTTTAGGATGTGGACGGTGAAAAACAGCTCTAACTCCATTTAAATAAAAACGAACACGTGAACCATTACCTTCTGTAATTTCGGCACCGCAAGCTTTTAACAATGATTCAATATCTGCCCATTCAATATTAGAACGTAGAGGATCCTCAAAAATATTTGTTAGTGTATTGCGTTGCTTATTATTCATATAATGATACCATCCTTTGATACCATTATAATCAAACTAATTTTAGTTTTCTAGTAATCTATAGTTATTATTGATTATTTCTTTTAGACCTCCTGCGATTGTTGTCATGTTGGAAAGGGTAATACTCAGTAAGTAACTGCCTATGTTACAACAGAACAGGAGACCGACAAATGAAGACGATTATGAAGCCAGAATTCTGGAAAGAAAGTGTTGTTTACGAAATTTATCCTCGTAGCTTTAAGGATAGCAATAACGATGGAATTGGCGATATTCCCGGAATTCGGTCGAAGCTGGATTACTTGCAACAACTTGGAGTAGATATATTATGGCTCACTCCTGTTTATGTTTCTCCTAATGCCGATTATGGATACGATATTCAAGAACACCGAGAGATACAGCCGGAATACGGCACGATGGACGATTGGAAAGCATTACTGCAAGACGTACATGATCGCGGAATGAAGTTAATTATGGATCTGGTGGTCAATCATACTTCAGACCAACATCCCTGGTTTCAAGATGCTCTTTCCTCCAAAGATAGCCCTTATCGTGATTACTATATTTGGCGTGCGCCCAAAGACGATGGGTCTGAACCGAATAACTGGCTTTCTTATGTCGGCGATTCGATGTGGAAATTAGATGAGAACTCCAATGAATATTATTTACATTCGTATAGTGAAAAACAGCCTGACCTGAATTGGGAAAATCCTAAAGTGCGTCAAGAGATGCAAGATATGATGCGCTTTTGGCTCGACCTGGGAATCGATGGTTACCGGATTGATGCTGTAAATATGATTTCCAAAGATACCCGTTTTCCTGATGCTCCACCGTCTAACAAATTACAAGGAAACGCCGAACAATTTTATAAAAATGGACCACGTATACACGAATACTTACATGAGCTGTATACCGAAGTCTTTTCAAATTATAAAATATTTACCGCAGGCGAAGCTTCCAGTGTATCGATCGAAGACGTTAAACTATACACCAACCCTGAGCGCGAAGAAATGAATATGGTGTTAATGATCGAAGCTTCCAAAGTCTGTGATGCCGATGATGATATGTGGCAAAGTAAAGACTGGTCACTGCATGATCTCAAAGAAATCATTGCGAAATGGGAAGAAGATATTTACGGGCAAGGTTGGATGGGGATTTATCTTAGTAACCATGATCATCCTCGCTTGGTTTCTTATCTAGGACATGAAGGGGAATACCGCGCAGATTCTGCTAAAATGTTAGCGATGTTCTTGCTCACTTTGCGTGGTACACCTTATATTTACCAAGGTGATGAGATTGGTATGACTAATGCCGAACATATGAAAACGATCGAAGATGTAAAAGAACAACAAGCTCAAGGCTATTACAAACAAATGGTAGATGATAAAGGCGAAGATCCTGAAGTGATTATGGAACGTATTCGTACCAAAGCCAGAGACAATGCGCGTACCCCGATGCAATGGGACGGTAGCGAACATGCAGGCTTCTCTACGGCTGAACCATGGATACCTGCTCATTCCAACAAAGCAGAGATCAATGTAGCTCAACAATTAGAAGATCCAGACTCTGTTTTTCATTTTTATCGTCAACTGATCAAAATTCGCAAAGACAGTTCTGCTCTTATCTATGGTAAATATGCGTGTGAACTTTCAGATGATTCGTATATTTTCGCCTACACTCGTGAGTGGAACGATGAGCACTGGTTGATTATTCTTAACTTCTCCAAATCATCGACAGAGCTTCAACTACCAGATCAACTGGTGGAACGTATTGGACAATCTGAACTGATTATAGCTACACATGGAGACCATTCCGAAGAAGTAGCACAGGCATTAAAATATGCACAAAAAGCAACACTACATCCTTACGAATCATTAGCTTTCCGCGGTATATCGATTTTGGATCAATAAGATGGCGGATCAGGTAAAGTCATAGATAATCAAAAAGGTATCTTCTACTGTATACAACAGCGAAGATACCTTTTTGGGTATGCATTAAATTAAATTAATTGAATCAGTGATAACACAATACCGACTAAGAAACCGCAGACAGCACCATTTACACGAATCCACTGTAAATCTTGCCCTACTTTTTCTTCTAACATATAGACTAATGCAGCATCGTCCATCCGATCTAAATTTTCTTTTACCAAAATTCCGATACGATAATGGTTTTTCTCAACTGTACGAATAATACCTTGTAGCAGACGATCTTCCCAGACAGCGACTTTTTGCGGGTCTTTGCCTAGATCACGAATAATCGAACGGTAGATTGCAAATACATGACGACCGCCACCATCGCGTTCTTGCTCTAGCATAGAGATTAAGAGACGGCGTAATTCTTCCAGACGCTCGATCATAAATGTATGAGCAAATTCGCCCTGGATCAACTCTGCTGTCCAGTCTTTGATCTTCAACCAGTTATCTTCTTCATCGACAACCTGGAACATCTGGATACGCAGTTCGCGGATAATCGCTTCGCGGTATTCGCTATCTTTTTCCTGCAATTTACCGACACCGGAAATAATCATATTTTGCAAAATACTACCCAGACTTTCTTCATTCATCATGCCTGCGAAAGCTTGAAAAGCAAATCCTTTCAGCCCGCCCATATTCACATTTGCTAATTGCTCATGAGCGATTTTACCCATCGTATCACGACTTTGTGGACGTGCCGCCCATGTCCGTACTTCTTTTAAAATATGGTCTAATGCTTTCTCATCATAGCGTTCGTTGAGTGCATTGGTTAACACGGTTGTTGCAGCAGATTGCAAATCTGCTTTTTGTGTATAGTTCGCTAACCCTTTGCCGATAAAAGCAGCCACAGGTTCAAGCGGCAATCGTTCGATCGGTGGAATCATCATATTTAACAGCTCACGCCGCATTTTCTTTTTGCCCAATTGACGGGTCAACATCGAAAGCGCAAACGGAAAAATACGGAATTGACGCAATTTATTTTCGATACTTTCTTTGTTTAACAATTCATTCTCCATCGCCGAGATCAGAGAACGGATAATTTTGTCCCGATTGCGGGTTAACAGTGATGTATGCGGAATCGGAATACCCAGTGGATGACGAAATAAAGCAGTCACCGCAAACCAGTCTGCGATCCCTCCGACAAGACCAGCTTCAAAGCCGCCTTGAATAATTAATAATAGCGTTGTTTTTGGAAAAAACAGAGTGGCTATAAATCCAAGCGCCATAATCGCTAAAGATCCACCCGCCAAATATTTTGATTTCATAACTTTCCTCCTCTTGATGGTGATAGCGCATGAATCTGCCGGGATTTCCATTCCATAGTATAGCATATGAGCAGATACTATATTAAATTATCCAGCAGATAAATACATAGATGGCATCGCTACTTTATCGATAGAGAACATGGAGAAAGTTAGAATAGGTGTATTGATATTATAATGATTACACAAACCAAAAATCGCATTCCTCTATATTATAGAAGAAAATGCGATTTTTGATCAATTATAACTCATATGCATTAATACGTTGATTCTTTGGGTACAAATAATAAAGCAAGTACATATATCAGTAAACTAGCACCACTTGTAGCAAATACACTAATCACAAACAAAATCCGTAACAGGCTTGCATCGATATTCCAACTTTCTGACAGTCCACCAATCAATCCAGTAACATATTTATCACGATTAGAACGATACAATTTTTTCATTATATATCTCCTCTTTCTTATTCTCTTTCTTCTATCATAGAAAATAAGAGCGTTCTTTCCAACCGCCTAAGGACGGTTTTGTGATTTGGACTTTAGTCGGGGATCATACCAGTCAGATTGGAATTAGGATACTGCTGGATATTCATATTAAACAGTTGCACTTACATTTAGTTCAATTTTTACTTGTCCACTACCTGTAACGTTATCATTTTGAAGAAGTAATGTACCGTTGTGTAATTTGATAACATACTCTGCAAAAGTTAAGCCCATTCCATAATGTCCATCAGAGTTACGGCTTTTATCTCCTCTATAAAATAATTGCACACCTTTTTCTAATGCTTCTGGAGAAAAACCTTCTCCTTGATCCGTAATAGTAAAAAAGATTCTCTGATTTTGGTAAACGATATGAAGCATAATTTGGCTATGCTCTGGAGTATAATCTACAGCATTTGTCAAAATATTCATCAATGCTCGATGCAATAATGGTTGATCTACATAAATATCGACATCACTTTGTTGATTAGTATGGTGCATAATTTCGACAGATTTGTATTTACTATAAGCCCTAGTATCTTCGATCAAATTATTTACGAATACGAATAAAGAAACTGTGTTTTTTTGAACTACCAGAGCTTCTTCGGTTTTGGACATCATAATCAACAAACGAATATGTTGTTCAATTTTATTACCAGCACTTAAAATATAACGTGTATATAAAGATTGCTCTTCACTTTGCTCTGATAATGATAACAGTTCTGCATTTCCTTTGATAATCGTAACTGGAATCTTAATATCGTGAGCCAAAGCAGCAATCTGCTCTTTTTTAGTATGTTCCAACTTCCATTGTACTTCTAACGATTTTTTGAGTGCATCTCTCATTTCGATTAGAGATACCATAACATCATCGAATTCTTGAATGTTGGAATGTTTCTGTTCAAAATCTAAATCTTGATTTTTGATACTTTTTGTCATTTTACTCAATACACTTAGATTTTGGCTAAATTGTTTTGCAAATATCGTTGTAATAATAAAAGCAGTAATAAGAATCATTCCTATTAAAATAACAATACTCGACCATTCAAAGTCTGGTAAATATTTTTTAAGAACAGGCGAGTTAAATTGTGGACGTAGATATGATTGAATCACACAATAATCTTGGGTTCGCTCGATAACAGTATATACTTTTTGTCCATAATACGTAGGTACAAGTCCATCGATTACTTTTTTAGCTACTTCAATATCTTTCTCTTCCATATTACCGTAGAATTGATTCATATTTTGTTTGTCTAATACGATATAGACAGAACCTGGCGGAATAATATTTTCAGTAACCGTTTTTGCAGATTTTACTTTGGGTGCGATTTGATTAATATATTGTTCATTATAATTGGCAGGCAAAATAAACCCTACTCTCATGGCTGCCCATGTGAAAATTAAATATAATATAATCATCGCTATACAACTAATACCTAATACAGAGATATATTTAAATAATTCTCTACGCATTGTTGTTCTACGATAATGTTGCTTTGATTTTATTCCCACTTATATCCTACACCCCAGACTGTTTTGATAGGGATCTCATTACAAGCTTTGCATTTTTTACGTATAGCACGAATAAATTCTGTTATCGTAGAATGTAGTGCATTTCCATCTAGACCATACACTTCATCATAAATTTCTTCACGTGTAAACACCCTGCCTTTATGCCGGGCAAGAAATTCGCATATTTTATACTCATTTTTTGTTAAGAGTAATTTTTCTTCTGCAAACCATACTTCTTTACTATCAAAATCGAAAGTAAATCCAGAAATCGTTTGTTTGGAACCTGTTCGATCACGATGTTCTCTTCTTAAATGAGCATTAACTCTAGCGCTAAGAACCTGTACTCCAAAAGGTTTGGTGATATAATCATCGCCACCGTTCATTAGACCCTGAACAATGTCTTCTTCTTCCGATTTGGCAGTTAAAAATAAAATAGGACAATCAACAAATGAGCGAATTTTTTTGCAGAACGTAAAGCCATCCATATTCGGCATCATCACATCCAGCAAAATCAAATCATATCCTTGTACATTATCAATAGTTAAACATTCAGCCTGATGTTCAATAGAAACAAGATGATGATCACGTTGCAAAATATTACGAATTAACGTGAGAATATCTTTATCATCATCAATTGCCAATATTTTCGCCATGGTTATACACCTCAACTATTCATAAAACTTTTTGCCTTCCCATTTTCGGAACCATACGATACTACCAATAAACAAGATTACTGTAAGTATGATAAATATAATTTGACCTTGTTGAAAATCGGCTCGAACCGCAGATTTAATAGTTGAATTGAAATCGCCTAGTTGCAATACTCCTATGGTATCTGCAAATCGAACTCCCCATGCCCAGGGTATGTATTTCCATATACCATCACCTAACCCTGTAATCATAAGTGCCGAGACCAATAATCCCAAACCACCTAACAAACTAGAAGCTCCTAATCCAAATGTAAAACTTACCCATAAATAGATTATATATAGTATAACACTACTACCTATCAACCATCCTGCTCCTTGAAAAAAAACAAGGTAAGGAATATTAGGCATATTTAAAATGTATTTCATACCCAATACAAAAGTAAGCACAGCTAGCAAAACAGCAAAAATATTACCTAATATCAAAAATAATAATTTGCTAATATAATTGGTTTCTCTGCGTATCGAACTTCCTAACAACACTTGAAATTTTCCTGCTTTCTCCTCTTGAGAAGCTATGATACCGCACAAAATACTAATTACCAAAGGCAGTATAACACCAATTGCTTCAAGGAAATTAGAATATGTATTCAGCGGCTTTGAAGCACGCCCACTGATATATGCAAGAAAAAGCCCTGATCCTACTAAGGGAGCAATAAGGTGTGCCCACAAAAAAGGTGTATGTTTTACTTTTTGAATATCTGCCACCAAATGTCTCCATAATATCATATTAGACTCCTCCTTGCTGTTTCATAGAAGTTGTTGCTACGCGATTAAAACTGCTCGCTGTCCACACCATTAAAATAATAAATAAGCAAATCGATAATACCAGCCCAACAGGAACCACTTGTAGATTCCATAATGGGCTTCCTACTGCTAATGGAACTCCATTAGGATGAACACCTACAATAGGACTCATCATGCGAATAGACCAACTCCAAGGACTTATCCACCATTGTGATTGTGTTGCCAAAGCTATACCTAGTAAAAATCCACCTGCTATATTTACAACTAAAGTGACTACGAATCCCCACCGTTTTGCTAGAAACAAACAAAATGGAATCTGCCATAAAGTAGATATCCATAATACAGCACTGGCTTCAACGATTTTTATATAAGGTGTAGAATATCCTGGAAGTACTATACTAATGATAGACATCATAACTATAAAAAATAAAAGCATGACTAACATATATAAAGCAATAACGATATTTTTGCTATACCAGACAGTTGATAAGGATACAGGTAACGTAAAAATACCATTATAATTTGCCGCTTTTTGTTCTTTTTGATGAGACAACGAACATAGAATAGCAATCGTCAATGGCACAAAAAGAATAGACCACCAATTAAATGTATTTGTAATTAAAAAAGAAGGGTTCATAAAAAAAGAAAAACCAATATTAAATAAAGGGACAGCAATTAATAATTTACGTGAAAAGGTTCTTTTAAATTTAAGATGTTCTGACTTTATATAAGAAATCATATAACAACACCTGCTTTCTCTCTGCTCTCTTTCACAACATGCATAAATAGTTGTTCCATATCTTCAGCAGGATTCACTACACCTTGATAGCCCAAAATACCATCGCTAATAATTCCAATATGATCTGCTATTTGTTGCACTTCTGATAAAATATGACTGGATAAAATAACAGTGATACCTGCTTGCGGAAAAGAACGAATCAATGCTCTCAGTTCCTGAATTCCGATAGGATCAAGTCCATTTGTAGGTTCATCCAGTACAAGTAATGTAGGGTGATTAATCAAAGCAATAGCAATTCCTAAACGTTGCTTCATCCCCATCGAAAACTGTCCAGAACGTTTTTTACCTGTACGTATCATATCTACTTGTTCTAACACTTCCACAATACGTTGATCTGGAAGACCTAGCAAAGTGGCATGCACTTTCAGATTTTCATAAGCTGTTAAATTTTCATATAAAGGTGGAGCTTCAATGAGCGCTCCAATCTGTTTCAAATCTTTTCTACTCCATGGATGTCCATCAAATATAATATTGCCAGCACTAGGGCGTAGCAAACCGGTTAGCATTTTTAAAGTTGTCGATTTACCTGCACCATTAGGGCCTAACAATCCGAAAATGCTATTTTTTTGAACTTGAAAGGATACATCTTTCACTGCTTTTTCTTTACCAAATGTTTTTTGAAGGTGCTCAATTTCAAGTAGATTAGTTGTCATATTGTTTCCCTCTCTCTTTTATATCTATCGTTTAACAGAAGATGCTTACGATTTGGAAATTAAAGTAGCATGATATAATTGATGATTGAATTCTACGATAATTTTTTCTCGATTTTGTTTATTTTGTGATTTAATACTGTAGACGGATCCATAAACCATCGGTTTTTTTTCTCTTATCTTTTGAGGATCTTTATACACATAAGGTTTTTTAAGTTCATCATCTGTCCATCGTTTTCCATGTTGATCGATATAATAACTCTGGCTTATTGTTCCGATCAATGACCCTTTACTGTTGTTATTCACTTTGTCTTGCAATTGATACGTTTTGTCTTCATATACAAACTGATCTACTTTTCCTTCATCAATCAGTTGTTGAATAGTGGTCGTATGAGCATTATCTGAATCTACAGTATAATGTGCTGTTTTTTGCGTTTCTGTCACTACCTTATGCTTGAATTCATCTATACTTTGACATGCCGACAAAGTAAAAATAGCAGTCAACCCCAAAAAATATAATCCTTTTTTGTTCATCATCATTTCTCTCCTTTATCAAAAATTGAGATAAAAAAGCGAGTGAAGATAAAAGACCACTCCCCTAGAAATCTGGTTCGTATTCTTCCTCTCACTCGCTATCTGATAGAGTATAGTTCGGGAATGATATATTCTATCCTTTATGTGTATACATATGTATGTATACCTGTAGCATATTATTTACTGATATGACAATTACATGTTGCAGTTTGAATGAAACATGTTTGTAAAACACCAGTTACACATCCAGGCGTACAGAAACTTTGACTTTTCCATTGTGGTTCAATTTGAGTGGATTGTTTAGGTGTTTGAACCAAATCAAGATCGAAATCGTTAAATTTAGCCATTTGGGTTAGCTCCTTTCTTTTGGGATACCTTTATTATAAAAACGATTTATCAAGATTCTATCAAGATTTCATATATTTACTAATTTGTAATTATAATGAAAACGCCTGATCCCAGGGTGTGATTTGTTTAAGTTCCACTCCCAGCAATGTTAGGCACACACCTGTAACGCCATCTAGCAAGCCAATATAATCTACAGGCACTAATCCACTATTTTCAAAATGCTCATGATTGTGAAATCCAAATAAATAATGCTTATCATAAAAAGTAATAATTGTTTTTTTTAAGACATCAATTTCCTCTTCAAATAGTGGCACAGTCGATTGTTTATCTATCGTTTGTAAAATTTGCAAAATACCCGCATAACCATGACAAAATGTAGGTGAGAAAATACTATGAATATCTTTCATAGTTTCTTTTAAGTTGGTAATAGCTAGATCGCGATATAACGGCTCATCCAAAGCTGTACCTGCATACCATAAAGCTAGTCCTATTCCTGGATTGCCATAACACCACGCATCTCTTCTAAAACTCTCTTCTGTTGAAGCATGACCAGTGATATATTCATTCCAACTAATAAATCCTTTCCAAAATAAATGACCATTTTCTTCACTAGCAAACTGTAATAAAAAATCTGCCATTTTACGGATAGCTTGTTCTTGTCCATGGAGTCGTATTCCTTGTTTCCAAGCTTTGGATAAAATCAGCAAAGGGCCCGCAATTCCATGAGACAATCCTAAGTTAAAATTACCATCTGGATACAATTCACTTTCTTGTGTCGTAAATTGATGTGCAGAAGGAATATGCCAGCCGGGAACTTGTACGCCTTTAACTTCTTTATCCTGACTTAGTTCAATCAAATACTCTACCACTTGAGTTTGTAATTGCTGAATACGTTCATCTGCTGGATGCAACAATAAATAGTTAGCAATTCCGCTTAATCCTTCTATAACATCATAATCACTGATAAATACTTCTCTTTGCTGACAATGTGCAATCATTTCAGGAATATGACGATATAAATAATCATCAATCCGTTCGATAAACTTATGATAGTACTGAAAATTTTGTGATAAACAAATAGCCGCTAATCCAATACCGGCTGCACCTGAAAACATAGAACTACTATGGATTCCTTGCTGCGTTATTTCATTGACCAAAATAGACAAATACTGATGTCCCATCTCATCCCAACCTTCTTCTGGAAAATGAGCATGTAATTCAGCATATAACATACAGACACCGGGTATTCCATGACTTAATGTCAGAGGGTTCCATGGATTAATATGTTGGCCATTTACAGATAATTGCTGACGAGGATGATTAACCACTTGTAGTAAAGAATCATATTGCTTCATACGTGTAGCTATATCCTTAATCGTAGCCACTGTATCAAATTGAATCTCGTTTACAATGCTTCTTTCCATTCCGCTTCCCCCCTTGTATCGATTTCATAATTTTCTGATTCATACATATGTTTATAGATAGGGCAATGTTGCATTAACTCATTGTGTTTGCCTTGTCCGACTACTTTTCCTTGATCCATAACAATAATTCGATCTGCTTGTTGAGCTGCGATAAGACGATGGGAAATAAAGATTCCGATTTTTTCTCGTGAAAGTTTGAAAAAAGTATCGAATGTTTCTTTTTCAGCTATAGGATCAAGTGCAGCACTAGGTTCATCCAAAATATATAGCGATGCTTCTCTAAAATAAGTTCGTGCTAAAGCAACTTTTTGCCATTGTCCACCTGATAACTGCCTACCATCATCAAACCATAATCCTAATTGTGTATCTAAATCATAGTCTGAATGATTTTTTAAAAAGTCTGCACGTACATTATTAAGCGATTTTTTAATTTGATCTGTTTGATCCATTTTTGTAATTTGGCCGAATCCTATATTTTCTTGTAACGTCATTTCATACTTCATATAATCTTGAAATAAGACAGCCATTTGTTGCATATAACTTTCTTGATTCAGCTTTTTGATAGAGGTATCGTTTAAGGTAATATCTCCTTCTTGAATTTGATACAAACCTGCTAGCAATTTGATCAATGTACTTTTTCCTGAACCATTCGGTCCTACGATCGCTACCCGTTCTCCTGCACGAAAAGATAATTGAACATGTTGCAAAGACCATTGTTCGCTGCTCGGGTATTGAAAGCTAACATCTTTTATATCTACTGCATAAATAGCTTGTTCTAATCTTTCAGTCGTCTGATCATCGTTGGTATGTTCTTCTCGATACTCTAAAAACTCAAACAATTGATTCATATACAAATTGCTATTGTAAATAGAGTAAATATTGTTGATAATACTTTGCGAATTGCTTTGCACTAAACCTACAGAACGGATATAACTTAGCACATTACCTACCATGATTTTTCCTGTATAGGCTGCTAAAATAGCAACGACGATAACAACAGCTCCTACAATCTGTACCAGTACTTCATAAATTAGATTAAACGTTGTTTTTTTACGCAAAATATACGTATCTTGCGCCATAAATTTCTTTTTAATCGTCCAATATCCTTCTAATATATAATCTTTTAAACGATATAATTTTACTTCTTTGAATGAGAAATCATGGGTTAAAATATAATTCAAATACCAGGAACGTCGTTCTTCTCCTGTACGTTTCCATTGCATAAAAAACTCTTGCTGACCTATTTTCAAAAAGTAAAATAAAGAAATAACAGGTACAAGCAACATCAACATCGACATGGTAGGATTCCAAACCATCAAAAATGTAAGGGCCGATATTAAGGTGACTGTTGCTGTGATCATCGTAATCGCTGCCTGAAAAATCTGATAAGGCTTGTATGCGACCTCTCGAGTGATACGTTCTAATTTGTCATAGACTTCAGGGTTCTCAAAATCTTCTAACGATAATTTGCTGCTCTTTTCCATAATGATGTAGTTTAATTTGTAATTCATACTGAACTGAAATTTAGTATTATAATATTCCGAGATTTGCGAAATAATGTCAGAGAAAAAAGAAACTGCAATATAGATGCAAAAAATAATCAGTACTGTTTGCAGTTCTGTCTGAATACGAACTAAAGAGTTAATTAATTCCTGAGATACATATAAAGAAACAATAGGAATAAGCCCTGTAATCAAACTCAATATAACAATTTTAATAAACAGCTTTTTCTCCATTGTAAATACTAACTTGAGTGTTTTGGGCATTTGACAGAGTGTAGAAATGATATCTTTAAAATGAAGTTGTTCTTTTACTTCCATAATAGATTCCCTTCTGTCTTTTGATATCTTTGGGCATACAGTGTATGAGCAACTAAGTTCATAATCTTGTACTCTAATTCTCGATCTGTGCCTAATAAACGATTGCAATGTAGATGAATAATGCTAGAAATGATTTCTTCTAGATCAGGTGTTACTACCGGTTGCTGTTGCATGAGCTGAATATAATGTGTAACAGCAGACTCTCGTTGTTCTAACATCTCAAGCAATGTTTGACCTGACTCCGTTTGTCTTAATGCTTCCCAATTATGATCTGTATTGCACATGTGAAGATACTTGTCCTTGTTCTCTTTAAATTCTTGACGATAGCGGGTATGATCTGTATTTCGTTGAATTAAGCTCAATTGATTTTCAAAATTCAAGCCTGCTTGCTCTAAATAGGCGATAATAGAAATCATCGCAATCAATTCAATCTCTATATCTAGTTGCTTGGTACGAACTGCCCCGATTAATTGCTCTACTACAATACTATCCATACAGAATATATATTCAGCAGCAGACATTAATTCGACACCACCATAACGCTCAATCTCACGGTCATACGATCCAATAACAAAATCAGATATCATATCACGTTGTTGTAATTGCTGTAACCATGAAAGGATGATCGGAAAAATCTCCAACAATTGCTGAGTCTGGCTGTTTATTCTTAGACGAATATGAGGTTTGGGATCCATATATCTCATAAAAAAGTGCTTCGCATCATAACTCTGATTTAACTCAGTAAAAAAACGCTCCATTTCAAAAGCGATTAACTCTTCTTCACGAGACTGCTTGCCATACAATTTAATAAATAACCATTCATCAAACGGTATTTTGAGCCGTTGATGTAGATCAATGGTCTGCATATCACGATTAGGTATTATTCGAGTCGGCTCTGGTGTTATTTTGACAAGCGGAACTACGATTTCTGCAACATAACTTTGCTCATTTTGATCTTTTAATAGATTTTCATCTTTTTCAACAGCGACTAGATGAAGAGCATGAGACTGTATTTTTTTAACTTCAGAAAATAAAATATCCATAGTCTGTTGATTATGAGTATCAATAAATAAACGATGATCTGAATTCGCAATATAAAATTGTTGTGGAATATCGTACTTTTGTTGAAATTGAGAAAATTGCTCTACAAATGTTTTCCCATCTGTTTTATCTGTCATTTCCAGATCGCGTTGTGTAATATACCATTGTTCACTGGACAAAATAATATCGTTATATTTGATTTCTGGTACATATTTAAAATCTTGATACAGATCTACCCATACAAATTTGTTCCATTGACGTTTGCCATGTTCATTGATTTCTTGTAAAAAACGAATAGCATTACTGCTCATTAATGGATTCAACATATTATTGGATTCAAATACGATAATATCTCCTGATTTATGATCACGAGCATAAAATGTATTTTGATCGATTCCAATTCTTATATCTTCTAGTCTCACTGACTCCGATTCGGATTTTGAGCTATTTGTAAATAAAGACATTTCTTTATGGCGATAACTGGCATTGCGAGTTACATTGCCTGAACGCATCTGGTTAGGCACAAAGCTCAGTTCACATAATGTGCTATTGCTATTACGAATATTTAATTCATATTGATGTACTGTTTCTAATGTATCTGTAATTTGTGATGACAAATGTGAAAATCGTCCAAATGTTTTACCTGCCAAAATTGATCCTACATTAGGACCTAAATGCAAAACAGGATTATCATCATGCTGTCTTACTATAAAGTTAAGCTCTAATGAGACAGGTACTTCCTGATGATCTACATCCTGATCCAAATAATCTTGCAACTGCTGATCGTTCAACTGAATAGCATGTTTGTTCTTTACAGCTTCCCAATATTTTAATAAAAAGAAATTTTTAAGTGATGCTTCATACTGATCATTGAGTTTTACATTTTCGTAGAAGTCATTTTGAGGTTGTTGGTAAGATACAGGTGCACCGATACCAGAACTTGTATCTAACATTTCCATTAATGGAATCTCACGATCAACTCCATATTTCTCTATAAATTTATTTTTGTATTCTTCCAAATACGTTGATTGTTTAGAAAATGGAGCTGCTAAGCGTGTAAGCATATTCGCAAGTTCAGGAATCGTTTGTGCTAGCTGCTCGTCTAACGTGATATGTTCGTCCGCTAACCCCAGATCAACTTGTAAAGGTGAAGTAGACTTCATAACCTGATTCATTTGTTGTAACAGTTGTATGTATAGATGTTCTCCTTCTCCTAATGGCAGATTGTTATACACTTCAATCTGAGATTGAATGTCTTGCAATTGCACTAACCAAAGAGGATCGACACTACTCTTGTGTAGTTGATCAATCACATATTGATATTGATCATTAATAGTTAACGGTGGACGGAGATCAGAGATCAAAAATTCTTTATGAATAAGTTCTGTTAAATACATATGGATTCGGTCAGCCGGGGTATCTGGATATTGAGCTTGTAATATATTAGACATTTGATCGAAATGGGTCAATTGTTGACATTGTTGATGTAATAATGCAAATACCGGTGTTGCACGAATATGAATTTCATTCGATTCATTGTCTGTACTGTACAATAAAAAAGCACGATCGCCTTTTACATAACAAGCTGGATTTAATTTAAAAGAAAGATGAGTAGCATACTCTTTTTCTATTTTTTGAATACAGCGAAATAGCCATTCCAAATCAACTCTGGCTTTCTTATAGAAGGTTGACTGATCAAAATGACAGTTATGTTGCGATGCAAATGAACCTACACCAACCGCAGAGAATAACCCGAAAGGAGTAGTACGTGTCGATCTGCGATTAGCATATTTAGCGATAGACAATATAAAATTACGTTTTTTCTTAGTCGATAATTTATCTGGAGAATGTAAATAAATACCCATCGTGTCATATAGTGTTTTACTAGATACCAAAATTTGTTCTCTAAATAATGTATTTTTACATAAGTTTTTTAACCATTGTTCTTGCTCATCCGGTTGCAATTCTGCAATCGAATTAGGGGAAAGTGGAATACGGATCATATATTTGTTAATGTGATGATAGAGATTATCCATGTATTCTACCTCTCTTTCTATAATGTAAGTTTATAATTTGTATATACTGATAATCTATAGGATAGAGCTTATAAACATGCTAAATTATAAATATCAAGTAATTATCAAGATAGCTAAAAAGTATTCAACTATTTTCCTCATATGAAAGGTGGATAACAATGTATATTTATATTAGTTCGCACCAATTTGAAGAACATTTTCCTGAAGCCGCTGAATTGCCACAAGCAGTGATATTGCAACATGAAGATGAGACCCGGTATGTATTAGAGATCGATGAACCATTGGATTTCCACACTGAAAATGCATCACGATATGAAGTGCTAGATCACAGCGGCGATATTGGCGGTAGTTATGCTGTACTGAACAATATTCCAGTAACAGCAGATGGTCGATCTGCTTTTGAAGAGCGCTTTAGCAATCGTGCACGTAAAGTAGAAGATGAACCTGGTTTTGTCGGGATTCGTGTTATGCGTCCGCTTGATGATGATACGTACGTCATTATGACACTGTGGTCATCAGAAGAACATTTCAAAGCATGGCAAGAGTCTCAAGCGTATAGTCATGCTCATCGTAAACGGGATACGTCCGAAGGGATTACTGCGCAACAACCTTCTATTTTCCCTCGCCCTTCATTTGTCAAAAATTATTCAGTTGTCGTGTAATGGATTCTACAAAAAAAGAACCTCTCCATTTGTAGTAGGAGAGGTTCTTTTTTGATAATTATATTTCTTTGGTGCTAACCAGTTGATACGTTTTGAGTTCATTATTGATATAACTAGAACATGATTTATATACAGATTGTCCACCCCTTCAATAATGAAAAGAATATATCGAAACTTCCACAAAGAACGTAATATGTTCAAACCAATATAAGATAATGAAGCTTTCCCTCGTCTAACAACGTAGAATACAGTAGATTAAATGGAATAATCTTGTTAAAATGGCATTATCGCTAGAGAGATACGACTATTTTAAATGTAAAGGAGTGATAACAATGGGACTGAGTTATAACAATTGGCAACGTAAAAGTCAGTTAGATACGCGTGAACTGATGTTACTGGAATCTGAAGTTAGAGCTTATGGTAAAGATATGACAGTGGCTTATATTTTATGGTTCTTTCTAGGCGTATTTGGAGCACATCGTTTTTATATGGGCAAAACAGGTTCTGCTATTGCACAACTGATTTTGACACTTACATTTTTCGGCTCATTTATAACAGCTATATGGTGGTTTGTCGATGCTTTTCTTCTGCATACGATGGTCAAAGAACGTAATGATTATGTGGAAAGTAGCATTATCGATCAAATTTTAATTCAAAAGCCGATCTCACCACCGGATTATTCTCATTATTAATGCAGTCATTGGGGATGGATTGTTCTTACTCAGCTTGATATGTAATCCAAAAAAGATGCCTTAACAAAACGGCATCTTTTTTTCATGGAATTTTGTAGAATGATGTATCATTGCAAATGATTCTGCTACACTAACAATATCTTTGGACAAGAAAGGGGATACCTCATGTATCTATTATCGATTATCTTTGTGATACTGGTAGCAGTTGAACATCTGTATATTATGATTATGGAAATGTTTCTTTGGACCAAGCCACGTACACTCAAAACGTTCAATCTTACCCCTGAACTAGCCGAATCTTCCAAGTCACTTGCCGCCAATCAAGGGCTATACAATGGCTTTCTTGCCGCCGGATTGATCTGGGGATTGGTTCATCCGACTGCTGAATTTGGTGATCAGATTCAATTATTCTTTATTATCTGTGTGTTGATCGCGGCTTTATACGGTGGTGCTACAGCCAGTCGCCGAATCTGGTTGATGCAAGGCGCTCCTGCTCTTCTAGCATTACTTTTTTTACTGCTTCGTTAACGGTTGGAAGCATACATTCAAGATCAAGCTTGCAGGGCATCGGATGAATGCAATTGACTGTAAAATAAGTCGCTATAAAATCCATCGGTGTCTAGCAATTGATCGTGAGAACCTTTTTCCAAAATCTGACCATCTCGCAATACTAGAATCTGATCGGCTGCTCGAATCGTATTCAGTCGATGTGCAATCACAAAGCTTGTTCTACCTTCCATCAAGCGCTGTAACCCTTCTTGAATCTTAATCTCGGTCACTGTATCGATACTACTGGTCGCTTCATCCAGTACAAGAATAGCAGGATCAGCTAATAACGCGCGTGCAATATTGATTAATTGTCGTTGCCCTTGACTAATTCCCCCGCCATCCCGATTCAGACGATGATTGTATCCCTCAGGTAGTCGTTCGATAAACGAGTGCGCATTTGCTAAAATAGCGGCATCTTTCACTTCTACATCTGTAGCATTCAGTCGACCATAACGAATATTATCCATCACTGTGCCTTCAAATAAAAATGAATCTTGCAACACAAATGCAGTATGCGAACGTAGACTTTCACGCTTGATACTTTGGATATCTCGTCCATCAATCGTAATCTTGCCTTGATCGGCATCGTAAAAGCGAGAAATCAACTGAATTAATGTTGTTTTGCCTGCTCCTGTAGGTCCTACAAGAGCGATCATTTCACCTGGCTCTGCGGTAAACGAAATATGTTGTAACGTATTATCACCATCGCCTGTATCGTAGGCAAAAGATACATCGTCAAACACGACAGCACCCTCGATATGATCGACATTAATCGCATTCTGTTCATCTTCTGCTTCGACCGATTCATCCAAAATTTCAAATACACGCTCTGCCCCAGCTATAGCTGACAACAATGTATTCCACTGATTAGCAAGATCATTTAACGGACGCGTAAATTGACGAGCATACTCAACGAAAATAACGATCACACCTACTGTAATCATGCCTTTGATCGCCAAGATACCGCCTACTCCTGCTATCAGACCAAAGCTTAAATTATTCAATCCATTCATCAATTTAGGAATAAAACCCGAAATGGTCTGCGCCCAAAATCCAGATAAGCGTATCCGATCATTCCGCTCTCCAAATTCACCAATCACTCGTTGTTCTTGAGCAAAAGCTTTGATAATCTTTTCACCAGATAAAGTCTCTTCGATATATCCGTTTAGATCACCCAAATTTTTCTGACGTTCTCGATATAATGGCCCTGTACGTCGTGTAATCCAGCGCATTCCGAGTGCCATTAACGGCACAACAAGAAAAGTAATTAACGTCAGCAGTGGACTAAGCCACAACATCACTACCAATGTACCGATCAACGTCAATACACTGGAGAAAATCTGGATTGCCGAACTATTAAGCGTGGAACTGACATTTTCGATATCATTGGTCACCCGGCTCATCAATTCCCCTTGCTGTCTTTTCCCGAAAAAAGGAATCGGCAATTGATGCAAATGAGAAAATAAATCGACTCGCATCCGGTATACTGTTTCTTGCGCAATCTCAATCATCCATATATTTTGGAGCCATGATGTCACCGAATTGAGGATGTATACAACAGCTAATCCAACCAGAAACCAGACCCACATCTGACCTGTATCGCGGGCTAGAAAATCATCGATCGCTACCCCGATCAGATAAGGCCCTAGCAAAGTCAGCCCTGACGTTAGCAACACCATAAAAAGCACTAATATTAACTTGAGTTTGCGTTCAGCAAGATAGTCCCAGATTCTTCCCAGAGTGCCTTTCCAGTCTTTGGCACGACGCTTTTTACCCGATACAGGTTCAGCTTTTGTAGCTTTGTTGGCTACTGCTTCTGTCATCACAGCCGGCTTAGGATAACGTAAAGGATCAGTTAGCACTTTCCACATGTTCTAGTTCCTCCTTTCCAAATTGGGATGCATAGATCTGTTGATATAGCTCGGAGGTCTCTAATAAATGATGATGATCACCTTGCGCTATTAGCTTACCATCACTTAGTAACAGGACTTGATCCGCTCGAATCGTTGAACTTATTTTCTGCGTTATCAATAATGTAGTGCATGATAATTCACGCAGTGCTTCAAGCAATAATGATTCAGTACGTACATCTAATGCACTTGTACTATCATCTAACAGTAAAATCGATGGACGACGCACCAATGCTCTGGCGATAGATATCCGTTGCTTCTGTCCACCTGA
Organism: Paenibacillus nicotianae; assembly: GCF_042681745.1. NCBI lineage: Bacteria > Bacillati > Bacillota > Bacilli > Caryophanales > Paenibacillaceae > Paenibacillus > Paenibacillus nicotianae. The sequence goes on from NZ_JBHUGF010000014.1 coordinate 26,252, forward strand.
TAAATTGACTCCCCGCTGACCAAGCAATGTATCATATCCATGTGGTAAATTCATAATCGTGTCATGAATCTGTGCAATACGAGCCGCTTCTTGAATTTCTTCAAGTGTGGCATGCTCATAACCCCATGATATATTTTCACGAATACTGCCAGTAAATAACACAATTTCTTGAGGAACATATCCAATCAGCCCGCGTAATTGATTATCATCTAACTCTTGGATACGTCTACCGAGTACATCGATTTCTCCTGTATCACTATCATATAATCGCAAAATCAATTGCACGAGCGACGATTTTCCTGAACCGGTAGAGCCCATAATCGCTGTCGTTACACCGGCGCGAGCTGTAAAATTAATATTTTTGAGCACTTTGGCTTCTGTGCCAGGATAATGAAAATTGACCTGACGGAAAGCGACTCCAATATGAGAAGAATCAGACTTTTGTAAGTCGCTTACAGATAGAGCTGAACCTGCGACATACTGATCTTGATTTCCTTGTGGACGTTCATCTTCAACCGTAAACATCACTTCTTGAATCCGTTCTGCGGATGCTTTGGCACGAGAGAAAGAAGCTACTATCATTGAAAAGGCAGATAACGCACCCATCGTACGCATCGCATAGTTAATAATAGCTACCACTTCACCAACCGAAGCTTGACCCACAATAATATCCAAATGACCATACCAGAGAACCGCAATAATACTGGCATTTGTAATTAATAAAATAAAAGGCATCGTTGTTTCTGTTAATCGCAATGCCGATACTGTACCTTTCATCAAATCGTTACTGCGTTCTTCAAACCGTTGACGTTCATGATTCTTGCGAACAAATACCCGGATCAAACGCATCCCTGTCAAATTCTCTTGCATTACACTATTTACAGTATCCAAGCGACGCTGTACTTGTTGGAACAATCCTGATGCCTTGCGCATAATAACGATTACAAAAAATAAAAGAATCGGAATCCCGACCACTAATAATAATCCTAATTTCACATTAACGAGCAAAGCCATGATACTGCTACCGACAACCAATAACGGCATCCGTAGCATAAATCTCAAGCCCATAAACACCATATCTTGCAACTGGGTAATATCATTGGTCAGACGTGTGATCAAAGAGGAAGAAGAAAAGCGATTAAATAGCGCATACGAGAATGATTGTACTTTGTTGTACACCGCTTCTCGTAGATCATAACCTAGCCCTTGACTGGCATGAGCAGCATAAAAGGAACCGAATATACCTGCAAAAAAAGCAATAATCGTACCACCTGTGAGAATACCGCCCCATAGTAATACTGTTGAAATATCTTTTTGCGTTACACCATCATCAATAATTTTGGAGATCAAAAAAGGCTGTAACAATTCAAGCGCCAATTCGACTAGCATCATACCCAGCGCCAAAAATGCCGCAACCCGATATTTTTTCAAAAACGAAAAAAGTACTGTCATATGTAGTCCCCTTTGTGATTGACTTCATGATGTAAATAAGTGTGGTGCTAAGAAAGTAAAGTCGGAGTAACACTTCTCTTCATATATACCCCTTTTTTGTACACTGACTTGATCATAAAATGTTTATTTAATTTTTTATTGGTGCGATAGATCAACGAATTGACTTCATCGATCCCCACTAGATCCGCATGTTCACTATAACGCTCTGACCATACTTCTTCGATAATCTGTTCGCGTGTTACAAAATGATCCAGACATCCGTACAGTAACCGGAACAACTGGTATTCTTTTTTCGATAATGTAATACTTTCCCCATCTACTTCAATTCGCTGGAAAAAGTCATGTAATTGCACACGATGATCTATCAGATCACTAAGTACGTATTCGCGCGTTTCTTCTAAATGATTACCTTGTTCTATTTGCAAGCCTACTAATCCATTGACTAACGTTAATTGATCTTGCGCAGTGAGTGTATAACGCTGATAAGGAACCAACCGTTGCCCGTTCAGCTCTGTGCCATTTTTGCTACCGAGGTCTTCAATATATAGCTGATCGCCTACACGATGGATCGTGCAGTGTTGCTTGGATACCAATTGATTATAAATAGGCAGATCGATCTGCCCTGTCCCTACATGTCTACCGATCTGTATACTTTGCCCTCTTTGGATATAGACAAACGAACCATCGCCTTCTTGACCGGCAGTATTGATTACAATTTTGATAACGTCCGGCATCGGATTTCTCTCCTTCTATACGTAAACAATGATAATTTCATCAGATTTGTTCTATTGTTTGCAAACGTACATCCTTTTATAGTGTAAACAGGCGCTAGTTATCGCCTTATCTTATTATACTAAAGTGATTTCAACAAATCCTACCGATACTCAGATTTATTCTGATGGATATGGACTAAAGTGAGGTTTTTTTATTGAAAACAAAACATATTATTATTTATGGTCTATTGTCTTTTCTGATTGCAAGCGGGCTTGGTCTGTATGTATATATGCAAAGTCGCTTCCAAGAACAACCGGACACTACAGTACAGAAGTATATTAACACACTACAAATCAAAAATTATGACGAAATGTACAACTTAATGACACCGGAATCGCTTCAACAAGCCGGTATGACCAAAGAACAATTTGTGCAGAAATATAAAGCGATCTTTGAGGGGATGAACGTATCGTCAATTGAAATTGATCCAGGGATACCTGCTCCTGTACCAGATAATAAACAGCAATATACCCTGAATTATTCGGCTCATATCAATACATTTCTCGGAGAGATTGATAAAAACTATCAATTGAAGCTGATCCAACAAGATAGCGATCATGGCAAAACATGGCGTATTCAGTGGCAACCGGCACTCATTTTACCCGAAATGACGCAAGGCGATAAAGTCAATGTACAAATACTACATCCAGAACGCGGAGAAATTGTCGATAAAGATGGATATCCTTTAGCAACCAAAGGCACGATCTTTGAATGGGGAATTGTTCCTGGCAAATTAGGTACGGATGAAAACTCCAAATCGGCTTCCTTAACTGCTATCAGTGAGTATTACAATGTGCCTGAAGACACTATTCAAAAAGCGCTCCAGCAATCATGGGTCAAAGATGATTATTTTGTGCCGATTGCTACAACTACGGATCCTACGATTCCTGATGAACTTAATGGTGTCTCTATGCAGACCAAAGAAGTACGTAGCTATCCGCTGGGTGAAGCGGCTGCTCATCTGATTGGTTATGTGCGTCAAGCAACAGCCGAAGATTTGGAAAAAGATACCGAAGGCTATTACAGTGCTCAAGATTGGATCGGCAAAGCAGGACTTGAACAATCGATGGAAAAACAATTGCGTGGAACCAAAGGTGGACGGATCGAAATTGTTGATAAAACAGGAAAAAGAAAATCGATTATTGCTGAACATCAAGCGGTTGATGGTGAAAAGATAACATTAACGATCAGCTCATCGGTACAACGAGAACTGTATACAACGATGTCTAGTGATCAAGATGCCGGATCAGCAGTCATGATGAATCCGACGAATGGCAAATTGCTTGCTCTGGTCAGTACTCCTGCTTATGATCCTAACAAAATGGTTACCGGATTATCACAAGCAGAATGGGATGCTTATTCTAATAATCCGAATCTGCCGTTTACCAATCGATTTACCAATCGGTATGCTCCCGGCTCTATATTCAAAGCCATTACTGCCGCCGCAGGCTTAACTGAAAAAGTCACTACACCGGACAAAACCCATACGATTCAAGGTCTGCAATGGCGTAAAGATAACAGTTGGGGTGGATATTATGTCACTCGTGTCAAAAATGTGCTCCATGTCAATATGAATGATGCTTTAGTATACTCCGATAATATTTATTTTGCGCAGGAAGCTCTTGAAATGGGTAAAGCCAAATTTATCGAAGGGATTCAGAAGTTTGGCTTTGGAAGTAATTTTGGATTAGATGCGATTTATCTCAAGCCCAGTCAGTATGCGAATCAAGATCATAGAACACTAGATTCCGAAGTACTTTTAGCGGACACAGCGTATGGGCAGGGAGAAATGTTAATGTCCCCGATTCATCTAGCGGCTTCTTTTACCCCTTTTATTACAGAAGGCAAATTAGTCAGCCCTATGTTATTTGAAGACCAAACGCTAAATAAAAACACACCTGCTACTACAAATATTATTACAGCAGATGTAGCGAATACAGTTAAAAGCGCATTGTTACAAGTGGTTGAAAATAAAGGCGGTACTGCACATGCCCTAGCGGATCTTCCTTACCAGGTCGCTGCCAAAACCGGTACAGCCGAATTAAAATTAGCCAAAGGTGAACGTGGACAGGAGAATGGATTCGTAGTCACTTTTGATTCAAATGCTTCATTTGTCCTTGCGGCAGTTATCGAAAAAGTGAATGGTCGCGGTGATAGTCATTATGTCGTTAACAAGCTTCACCCTTTTTTACAACACTACAAATAAGTACACTATTGATATATTTTATACGCTTATCTTCTGTCTGGAGTGGTATTCTTCAGGCAGATTTTTGATCTATACTTTTATTCGTTTTGACATAAAGAAACATATCTTCCAATCATATTGTAACTGCTAAAGCGATATAGTATAGTCAAAGAGCAAGACACTATAATTTGAGGAGATGAGCAAATGGATAAAATGTGTATGCAAATGATGATGGGTATGTGTATGGAAGACATGATGAGCAAAATGACTAACATGAACATGATGATGACACAATGTAAAAACATGGACATGAACATGAAAGATATGGGCATGGATATGGATATGATGATGAGTAAATTGCAAGAGTGCGACGAAATGATGACTTCTATGATGACAATGATGCGCGACATGAAACAAGCTAGCATGTAATTCACAAGATGATTTGTGAAAAACAGCTAGCTTGTTGTGTTTGATCAAATGAGTTACATCTTATTACTTATTTCATCTATAATTACTTGTGTCAGATCATGTGCGAAATGATCTGGCACTTTTTTGTATCTATTTGGATCATGAATCAACACTCTATATTAGAAGTTTCGGATTTAATTTGACGAGATACATCAATGCGTTGCATTTTAAGCTCCCACATTTGTTCCAAAAGGCGTTGCTTATCTGCATCGTCTTTACTAGCTCGAATAGAATAATAGATTTCGGTAAGTCTGGAATTGATCTTATCAAATTGTCTCCACAGGTTTTCAGTTGTAGCCCATTCCTGCTGCGTTTCTTCTGAAGCATTCAACTTACGCATCGATTCCAAAATCTCCTCTTGCCACTGTCCATCATTCAATTGGATCGCGTAATTCAATAGATCTAAATAGTCATCATTACGTTCGGATATCATTGTTTGAATACGATTCACAGTTACCATCACCTTCATCCTTTTGTATATACCAAGTATTATACTCGGAATATACGGGTTTGCAATAGTTAACGATCAATTTTTTAATTTTTTTCTTATTTTTTAATATTAGTTATCATCAATCGGTTCCAGCACATACAAAAAAAGCATCTACCTATGGCAGACACTTCTTAATTATGCTTTATTTTATAACTGCTCCATCATCATTGACATCATCATATGTAAGAGCAGTACAGACGATATTGCTCCGTTGTACTTGATGATCTAATCACGCTTATGATTGATCTCATGCTGATTTTGATGCCATTCTTTGACCATCGTATGATAAAAACTGCTTTCTTGACGGCTTAGTCCATCTTTGTTGTTTTTCATTGTCATCGTTTCAATATTACGTCGTAAAATTTCATTTTGGCGTTCTAATACTGCTGTTGAATTCAATATATTTCCCTCCAATGGATAGTGATGATCGATACATCATCTGTTATCTAATGATCAGTTCTATCAAACTAGAGTAAAGTATATCGAATATCCCGGCAGATGAAAACTTGCCTGAACACGCCACAATATGCATGATCTTCGCTCAGCTAGAATGAATCCTACTCATCTCGCCTGTTCATACAATTACGGCACTATCCTGCTTATCACAGCTAGATACGTTGGGAAAGGTATTACGTCCATGCCCAGAAAAAACCGTCTCGATCCCATGCAACTCGACCTGCATGATGCTTGCGGAACGCTTTTTTGATCTCTTTGGATAACGAGACATTTCCACTTTCGCTTGTAAATAAATACTCTTCTCCATACTCTGCACGTACATAAGCAATCGCATCTTCTTGTTTGAGCGTCCCTTGATTTTTGATCTGCTCTACCATCCATTCAGCGATACGCTGTTCAGTTGTTATTGAATCTGTCATTGGTTTTGTCCCCTTTATGTGGTTGAACTGATTGTCACTTTGATATTTCTGAAACCATTGTGTTCCTCTCAGAGTAGTATACGTTAATAACGATACTTTGCAAAAAGATTTCGATATCTGTCAAAGGAGTGACCTACTATGAAAAAAGGATTATTATTGCTTATTTTGAGTATCAGTCTGTTGTCTGGCTGTTCTGCTCTGGATCAAGTGAATCAATCGGTAAATTACGTGAGTGAAGCTACTTCGTATATCGATCAAGCTTCTCAATTTTCTACTCAATTACCTGATCTGACGCAACAAGCGGTTGTTGATAAAGAAGCACGCACTCAATTGGTACAAGAACTGCAACAAATGCAGACGCAAATCAATCAATTTAGCAACGTGGAAGCGCCTGGTTTTGCACAAGATTTGCATCAAACATTAATCGGTTATAACGAAACTTTGGGTACAGAGATTAACGGATTGATCGACCAAGCGCAAGCCGGACAGATCACACTGGAAAAAGTAAATAATTCGCAGATTTTTCAAACAATCGATCAGATCAACGGACTGATGAATCAATTCCAGCAGCTAGGGCAGTAATCCAAATACCTTTTCTGTCTACCTATTTACAAATAAGATGCCCACTTCGCCATGTTGATCATTTATCAAGATATACAATATATACTATTGCCAAAATTACTTTTCTATTTAATTAGAAGAAGTCGCGATTATACGACCAAGCGCTATTTCACACAAAAAAACCTTCACTGCATACTTGAGCAGTAAAGGTTTTTTGTGATTTAAATGTACTGAATGAGGCTGTATAATAATCTCTTATTTGATCAATTGAATATTGCCCATCAATGGCAAAGGTTTGCGTTCGCCTTTGGAAGCATTGATAATACCGATGATCATAAATGCGAAAATAGCCAAGCTCACTAATGGAAGTAACAATCCCAAAAATGGAATAATCGAGAATACTAAATTCGCTGCAACAGCTACTAAAAACAACGTCAATCCTTGATTGGCATGATACATCGCAAATGGTGAATTACGAGCAGCAAGCAATGGAATAAAGAAAATGATATACGCTAAAATAGCCATCACTTTGTTGTTTTGCACGTCTTTAGAATCGTTTTGCGGATACGGCGGTTGAAAGTCAGACATTGGTTAACCCCTTTTCTTATCATGTAAGTGGCAATTCCCGATTAGCGGCAGTCTGGAAGTCTGATAGTGCATATAGTATGTAATAGTTGCCTCATTTGAAAATCATCCAAATTATAACATTACTGTGTTCACTTGAGTAGGTAAAAAATGACTTATCTTTACTTTTTTATTTCGTGTATAAGTGTTCTGTATTCAAAATCTAAATTAATAGGTTCACAAATAAATATTAGTTCCTTTTCCATATATTTATTTTATATAAGTAAGAAACCTCATTTTTAAGATGAGGTTTCTTTTAAATATCAAAAGAAACTTTTGATAATTGTAGTTACCTCATCTAATAAATCTTGTGGTAATAATTCTACTTTTTTAGCTTTTCTAGCGACGTAATCTACAGATTTAAATTGCTCACACATAATTTCTCCTTGAATATACGTTCGGCTATCCAATTTCACGTGTAACGGATGATTACGAACTGTATTAGTTATTGGTACAACTCCTAATAAGTTAGTTCGCTGAAAATCAATATTAGTTACAACAACTGCCGGACGATGTCCAGATTGTTCATGTCCTTTTGTAGGCTCAAAATCGAGATAAATAATATCTCCTTGATTAAAAAGTTGACTCATATAATCATCCTGCTTTCTCTAATTTATTATTTTTGCTGTTGCTTAAAGCTCATCGTTACAAGACAACAGCAAATTGATAAATTGAGAGAAATAACTCACCAAAATTCTTGTCCTTCTTTTTTCCCGAGATCCCATTCATTACTTTTTAATTGATCCTCTGAATATCCTTCTAATCGTTCTTTTAATGTCAAATATTTTTTTATAGACTTAATTTGTATCATTCCATTTATTACTCTGATCTCAATTTCATCATTTTCTTTAAGATTTACATCCTCTAAAATGTTTTTGGGTAAACGTATTCCTTGACTGTTACCCCATTTTTTAATAGTTCCTCTCATATTTTTTACCTCCGGTCAAACTTTTTAAAAGTTTTATATTTCTTATTATTTTATTTATTTGCATTCTACAACTATCCATGTTATCACCTCCTTATTATTTCATATTTCAAGTATATACATTGTTTATACTATATACAAGATTATTATTTGAATAAGGCAAAAAAATCTATATCTACATATTGGAATTGTAGATATAGATTTTTTTAAAAATATATTTTCTATTTATACTTGAGCTTCTTTGGCTAGTTTGCGTTGTTTTCTTTTCTCTTGTGAGCGAATCAGTACCATATATAGCGAAGGTACAACTAACAAAGTCAGTACTGTTGAAAAGATTAGTCCGAAAATAATCGCAATCGCCAGCGGTCGGAATAATAGTTCACCCACAGTCGCCATTGGAATCAAAGCAACAATCGCAGCGAGGGAAGTCAACAGAATAGGGCGGAATCTGGCAGAAGCAGCTAAAATAATCGCTTCTTTCAATTCTTTGCCTTCTTTACGCGCATCTTCGATAAATTCGATCAGCACAATTCCGTTTCGTACAACGATCCCTGCTAAAGAAATCACACCCATCATCGACATAAATCCAATCGGCGTTCGGGTAATAAATAACCCCAGTACTCCGCCTGCCGCAGCTAGATACACAGTCGTCATAATAATCACCGGAATCCAGAGCGAATAGAACTGCATCGTAATCAGGATAATAATCAACATAATAACAACGATAAATAATTTACCGAGATCCACGAAAATATCGCTTTGTTTGGATGTCTCGCCACCGATTTCCCATTTGTATCCGTCCGGGAATGATACACCTGCCATTTTAGTCTGTACATCACTCATCACTTCTGTAGCGGTACGACCGGATACATCTGCTTCAATCGTATTCACGCGTTCCAGATTGTAATGATTGATTTGCTTGATCGAGAATGACGGCTTCATCTCGCCGATCTGTGAAAGTGGAACTTGTACGCCGGCTTCATTGGTAACATTGGCTTGCCGGAATAAGGTCTCTGCACTCAGCTTGGTGGAATCTTTCATATAGATTTTCATATCTACTAATTCTTTACCTGTATCAAAGTCGCCTATTTTTACTCCTGTACCCATCATTAATAACGTCTGGGTTAGGTTTTTGTATGTGACTTGATACTGATCCATTGCTGCTTGATTGACTACAAAATCCAGTGAATAACTTTCGATTCCCATCGTATCCGTTACATTGGTAGCTCCATTGGTAGAAGCAACGACACTTTTCACCTGATCAGTCAGTTTGCGAATTTCAGCCAGGTCATTACCCGATATACGAATAGAAACAGGCTTACCTACCGGAATCCCAAGCTCTGTCATACTGACTGAAGTAGTAACCGCAGGGAATTCTTTTTTCAGTTCTGCTGCCCATTGTGTAGAAGCGGTCGCCACATCTAACTTGTTTTTGTCTCCGGTCAAAACGACAGCACCTTGATTCGTTCCATAACTATCTACACTTGTAATATTTGAAAATAACGGTGCTGCTGTTCCGCCAGCAGAAGAAGATACTTTGGTAACACCCGGTTGTTTTTTCACCCATGCTGCCATTTGTTTTACCGTATCATTCGTTTCTTCGATCGATGTTCCTGAAGGCATGTTCACACTGATCGTAAGCTCTGCATTATCTGATTTGGGGAACAATTCTACAGGGGTAAACAAAATAAGGACATATGCTAATGTGCTGAATAACAGCCCTAAGATCGCAACAAATACAGGACGTTTTAAGATGTTCGGCATCACCCGATGCGCATACACATTGGTTGCTCCTTGAATTTGCTTGCCCAGTAAGCCAGAAGGCTTGTTACTACGGGTTGCTTTGCCTTTTTTCAATTGACGAGTTTCATACCATTCACGAAAAATAGGAATAATCGTTAATGACATGATCATAGATGCTAACATGGCTAAAGAAATAATAACAGGAATAGGACGAATAAATTCTCCGATATCGCCTGTAAGTAATAACAATGGAGCAAATGCCGCAATCGTTGCTAACGTAGCTGTCAGAATCGAGATAGCGACTTCTTTGGTTCCTTTGATTGCCGCATCAGTCGGGCTTTCTCCATGACTTAATCGCCGTTCAATATTATCATTGACCACTACCGCGTCATCGACCAGTATACCGAGTACAATAATCAATCCGACAACTGTCATCTGATTGAGCGTAATCCCCATCGAAGGCAGTAGAATCATAGCGATAGCGATAGATACTGGAATAGCCATCGCGACAAATAACGAAGTCAGCATATTTAAGCCCAGCATACAGATCACTACAACTACAGCGATTGCGATTAATGTCTCTTCAGTTAAAGCATGGAAAATACGATCTGTTTCATCTTTTTGTGCAAATAATGAAGTGATTTTAACATTAGCTGGTAATGTTTTTTGCAGTTCTGCCATTTTGGCATTTACACGTTCATACATCGTAGGTACATCGGAACTGACTTCACTACTAATCTTGATCGCTATCGAAGGCACACCATTATAATACGAAAGATATTCTGCTTTGGCATGACTCATTTGTACATTTGCTACATCTTCTAGATATACAGGAACTTTAGTATCTGAACGATAGACTACAATCTTTTTGAGTTGATTCACATCATAATGAAGTGGCACATTCAGTTCATAACTTCGTTTGCCATTATCGATCGTTCCTGTAGGCACTCGATCATTAGAAGATTGGATCGCTTGTAAAATACTTTCCCAAGCGATACCGTACTGCTGTAATTTATTCATATCAGCATCGATGCGTACTTGTTGCTCGGGAATCCCATCAATAACTACATCAGTCACACCTTCTACTGAACGTAACTGATCTTCCCATGTATGCATCAAGTCATTCAAAGCCCAGATATCATCTGTAGATTTACCATACAGAGCAAACGATTGAACAAAAGATTTGGTCAAATTGTCATTGACGATAGGCTTATCCGCATCATCTGGTAAATCCGCTTCTACATCTTGAATTTTTTTGCGCAAATCGTTCCACACCGTCTGAGCGTCGGCATCCGGTTGAGTCTCAATCATAATCGAAGATATGCCTGCACTCGATGTAGATGTAACGGTTTTGAGATTAGGCACTTCTTTGATTTTCTGTTCCAACACTTTGGTCACTGTCTGCTCAACCAAATCTGGATTAGCACCTGCATAGACAGTTGTAACCATCGCTTGCTTTACGACTACATCAGGCATTAATTGCTTCGGTAATTGAAGCCCACTAGCTATTCCTACAATAATAAGTACGATAAAGAACAACAGCGTGATTTTGCGTTTTTTGACGATATAATTAATCATGTTATTGCCCCTTCTGTACTTGCAACGCATCGCCATCCATCAGACGATCTGCACCACTACTGACAATCTGATCACCTACTTGTAGACCAGATTTAATCTCATACTGATTATTGTATAATTCACCGATCTGAACAGTCTTTTTGACAGCTTTTCCTTTTTGGTTCACAAAAACATAAGGATTATTCGAGGTGCTAATGACAGCCGAAGCAGGGACAGCGATACCGGTTCTTCCTGTAGCTTGCTGTGAAGCTTTAACCACTTGACCGGGCTTCCAGTCTTGTTGCGGATTAGCTATCACCACTTCGGCATTAATAGAACCTGTATTTTTGTTGGTTGCTGGATATAATTTTTTGACAATACCACTACGTACTTGATCATATAGGTTGATACTAATAGTTTGTCCGACTTTCCAATGCTTCAATTCTTGATCTGCAATCGGCAATAACACTTTAAGCTGATTAACTTTACCAATTGTAAATACCGAAGTGCCTGCTGAAATAGTCTGTCCATTCGAAATCTCTTTTTCCAAAATTACACCACTGACCGATGATTTGAGTGTGGTTCTGGATAAATTAAGCGATGCTTCTTTTTGCGCTACGATCGCTTGTTGATAGCTCGCTTGTGCTTGCTCTACTCCAGCTTGCGCCTGCGAAATACCTGCTTGTGCTTGCTCTACCTCTGCACTCGCTTGTTCTATTCCAGTTTGGGCAGACTGTACTCCTGCTTGAGCTTCTTTCACTGCTGATGCTGCACTTGCACGATCAGATTGACTTGCTCCTTCTACCAACAACGATAGTTGTTGCTTCGCATCATTCAGACTTTCTTGTGATACTTGTAAAGCAGTCTGGGCTTGCTCGTATTCTTGCTTGGTTAACAATCCATTTTGATATAATGTAGACGCTCGATCCGCTTCTGATTTGTTTTGAGTATATGTCGTCTGTGCCTTGTTAACCGCATTAATAGCTTGATTTTTCTGTTGAGAGCGTGCTCCATCTGTGACGCCGCGCTCTGCTGCACGAGCACTGTCTACTTTGGCATTCGCTGCTGCTACATTTGCTGCTGCGGATAGTTTGGACGCTTGTGCTTTGCTTAGTCCACCTTGAGCACTTTTTAGTTGTGCTTGTGCACTGGATACACTTGCTTGTGCCTGATCAACAGCTTGCTGAGCATCGCTTACTTTTAACTGAAGATCAGCGCGATCTAGAGTAGCCAGCGTATCTCCTTGCTTCACAGTATCACCTACACTGCTATTGACTGCTTCGACAGTACCATTGATCTTGAACGAAACTGGATATTCATCAGATGCCGCTAATGTTCCAGACAAATCGTACGTTGTTTCTAAAGGAACTTTTTTGACCGTTGTTAATTCAACAGTGGCTTGCGTTGCACTTTGCGCTTGACTATCCGTTGTAGAACAAGCGCTCAAAATAGTCATTATCAAGACTATGCACAAAGCAGATAAACTGCGTATCTTCATTCTCATCTGCTCCTTATCCTCTTAAAATAATTACAGTATAAATCGCTTAATCTGTGCCAAAATGTCTTCTGCCGACAAAGGTTCGCCAAATTTTTCCCATTCAAATACAAGTGCTTCATACATACGGCACAATAGGAAAGCTGTTAACAATTTATCAGGTACTTGAATCAGATTTTCTTGTTCTGCTTTTTCTAAGCGACTGGCAATAAAATGAACCGTTTCGCAATTGATCTCTGCCAATGCGTTTTTAGAAGCTTCTGTCGAATATTCAACAGCTTCTTGTTCTAATTTATTTAACAATTCATGATCTTTACGGAACTGCATACACCCCTGTATTGTATGATGAAGCTTTTCATGAATAGTTCCTTCGATAGCCATATTGTTGTCGATAGTTTGAGCCAGATCATCATTCACATTATGAATAATCGCTTTTAAAATATCTTCTTTGGTCTCAAAAAATAGATAGATAGCGCCTTTGCTAATACCTGCTGTTTTGGCAATATGCTCCACCGTTGTGCCTTTGTACCCGAACAAAGAAAAAACCTGTTTAGCTGCTTTTAAAATTTTCAAACGTCGTTCATCTACATATATTTCTTCCATCATGATATCCTCCAGTGATCCAAAAATGAATAACGTGACCATTTGTTGTAAAGAAACATCTTCTTCTAAATGGTTGTTCTGGTTTAGTATATCATTCATTGGCTTTACCTCCATGACCAAAAAACTAATTTAGTTTTCTGGTCAAATCATATTATGAAATGCTATCAATGTCAAATAGAAATATCTGTTTTTTCGACAATTTTTGTGGTTGGAGATTCTTTTTGTATATTTTTTGCGTATAAGGTATAGAAAACTTTATAATGTAATTATTCTATTTCTTACATTCGAACTACTAAGGGATGTTGCAAATGAACGTATTGATTTTAAAATTTACATATTCTAAATCTTTAATAAAAAATTTTTTTAGAGATAGATACTATAGACGTATTGCGATAAAGATTAATAAAATACAATTATTAGATGATGCTGATATACAAATTCTTGAAATAAGCAAATTAATATCATCTATTCGTGATCCTTATTTGTTAGGACGTTGTTATGTATTACGTGCACAAATGTACGAAGGTCAACATCAGAATGAATTAGCTATTGACGACTACAACCAAGCTGTAACATGTGATCCTAACTCTGATAGCTTTTACCAAATCGGTTTACTGTATGAACTAGAAAACAACCTAGACTTGGCTCTTATCAATTATCTTCAGGCTATAGAATATGATTCTAAGCATATATCCTCTTATTTTCAGTGTGCATCTATTTATTTTTTGAGAGAAGATTTTGAAAATGCTCTTATTTATACGAATCAAGCTATGCATTTAGAATTAGATGCTACTTCTTATTATAATCGGGGAGTTGCTTATGCTCGTCTCAATAGATACGATTTGGCACTTAAAGACTATGAAAAAGCACTAGAATATGATCCAGAATATTCTAGTGTATATGGCAATTTAGCTATTTATTATTTTAAAATGCAAGATTTAGAACAAGCACTTATTAACTATAATAAAGCTATTGAATATGATCCTTTGAATTCCCAACCTTACTACAATCGTGGATTATTGTATAAAAGAAGAGAAGAATATGATCTAGCTATTGAAGATTTTAAGGAAAATATCACGTTAACTTCAAACGGATCTGATGCTCATTTTCAATTAGGTTGGATATATAAGGAGATTAAAAACGAACCTGATGTAGCTTTAGAACACTATACTTGCTCTATAGAAATCGATCCTGAGCAGATTATTGCGTATAATAATCGCTCAATAATATACAGAGAAAAGGGAGAGTTTACCTTAGCTATTCAGGATTCAGATATGGCTATCAATAATGGTTCCATGGATCCTACACACTATAGAAATCGAGGACTAGTCTATGAAGAACTGGGGATTACAGCAAAAGCTTTAATTGACTATTCTTTTAGTATAGAAATAGAAAAAGATTCTATTGTAGGTTACACTTATCGCTGTAATTTATATAAAAAATTAGGATATATTATGTGGGCTATTCGTGACTATGATCGATTAATAGAGATTACACCCGATAGTACTATTTATCCTTTTGAATGCGGAACACTTTGCTTAGATAATGAAAAATATGATCTAGCTATAAAGTATTTTGATATGACTTTAAAAATTGATCCTAAATATGCTAATGCGTATAACGATAAGGGTTGGGCTTTAGAAAAAAAAGGTGATTATAACGGTGCACATACATGTTATAGCAAAGCCATAGAATGTGAACCTTTCACACCACTATTTTATATAAATAGAAGTAATATGAATTGGCGTAAAGGTAACTTGGATATGGCATTAAAAGACAAAAATACAGCTTTAGAATTAGAGAACAAAAACGAATTCTATAAATTACACATCGTAAAAAGCACTCCACCAGATATATGATATAACTAACTGGTAGAGTGCTTTTTTAGCCTATATTTTATTTAGATAACGCTTGAACTTCTACTTCGCTTAATGCTTTGTTGTAAATTCGCACTTCATCTAGTAATCCTTTAAAGTAAGCATCTGCTGCAAAACGGCTTTTGCCCAAATACGCTTCGCGGGTCATTAGATCACTCGGATTAAATGTCATCTTCTCATTCGTCGCCGATAACTTCCCGTCTATATACAACTTACCTGTATTTCCCTCCATCGTAACCGCTACATGTACCCATTTATTTAAAGGAAGCGGTGTTGAAGTGATCAGATTTTGGTCGGTATTTTGCTGATGAATCGTGAATTGCATACCTTTCCCTTGCGAAGGAGTCAAAAACATAAAGCTGTTCATGCCATCCCCGAAGTCCAAAATACGTTGCCACGCTGCACCACCTTGCCAGTTCACCCAACCAGCAAATGTAAAATCTTGTCCATCGGTCACTGTGCCCGGCAATTGTACATATCCATCCGTCCCATTCAGTGCTACTGCTCCACCTTGCCTACCTGCTGTACTCCAACTCGCTCCAGAGTGAAGTGTGCCATCGTAATGATTATAGGTATTGTCTTGTACCGTTGTACCTGACGTCTGGTTAAAATCATATTGACCTAACAAAGGGCCGCGTCCTTGTTCTAGAACTGTTACTTTGAAATTTTTGTTCTTTTTCGCATCGCCTTTAGTGATCGTTGCAATCATCGTCACTTTAGCATTGCCCTTGCCTGCTTCAGGACGTTTTACTACTCCTTTGTCCGAGATGATATCCGGCTTGGACGATTTCCATGTGATCTGTGTGTTATGCGTACCTTTATCAGGTAGATCAAGAGGATAGAACACAGCACTAATATCGCCGAGATCCAGATCTTTGTCGACAGCGGATACGAATTGCTTGTCTTTTCTGGGTTCCATCTGGCTACCCCACACACCTACACCGCTTTCCGATAATGCAGTTAGTGTCAGCGTCGTATCACCTGATTGCGGGTTAGTCTCGTGTAGAAAGACACCGTTATACTCCACACCATTACTATTAATTTGTACATTATGATCACCTTGTAGTGTCCATGTTCCTTGTACTGCACCTGTGATATTACCATTCTCTTGTAGCTCTACAGATACCGAAGAGTGTACGTTTGCACTGATTTCTTTGTCCTGTGTAATCCATTGATATTCACCTGCAATATCTTTGGCTTTGACTGTTGAAGCAGTATTGGGTTCGCCTGCATAACGATAAGGAGCGACAACAGGCCATCCTTTATCATTCATAAACATCTCATGGACACGCACTTCATGCTCTTCACCACGATCAACAAAGCGAGAATGGAAGATCAAAAAGTACTTACCTGTTTTCTCATCATAATAAGCCGAGTTATGCCCTGGAGAGACTGCATTGGCGCCAACACCTTGACCGGGATCACCAATCTCGCGTTCAAACTGATAATTACCCATAATCTTCACACCATATGGGGCAATCGAAGCATCATCAAATAATGGCTTGGTTGGATCAGCTTGCACATTAGTCATATCGTTACCTTGTGCATCATAGAAAGGCCCATCGGGATTGTGCGACCGAGCTATACGCACATTGTAACCACCGAATGAATCCAATCCGCCGAAAGATAAGAATAAGTAGTAATAATCGGTCTGTGGGCTATACAACATATATGGCCCTTCGATACGACTGTGATTGCCACCGATTAACTTTTTGCCATACCCTTGATCTGGAAGTGGCTTACCGCTTACCGGGTCTAATTGAAGAATAAAGATACCGCCAGAATATGAGCCATAGACCATCCATAACTTGCCTTCTTTATCGAAAAAGGTATCGGGATCGACAGCATTCGGATCTTTAGTTGCATCATAGATCGTACCGCCTGCTCCAACTTCGCCCCACATGCCTGATTTAAGGAAAATGCCTTGATCTTTGTAAGGCCCTTCGATATTATCTGAGACCGCTACACCAAGTGCAGAACGAGGAGAATCACCTTTACATGCGTTGTAATACATATAGAATTTACCATCTGCTAACTGGATCACATCCGCAGCCCAGAGCGTATCTGACTGCGCCCAATCAAACGTTTCTTTCAATTCTTCTTTTACATTAGGAATCAAAGGATTGCCATTAGCCACACCTGAAGAAATCATTTGCCAGTTCATCAGATCGCTAGACTTGGCAGAAGCTAAATGAGAGCCAAAAATATAAAATTCATCGCCTACGCGAATAACAGACGGATCATGCACAGAAGCTTCCTGATACGTAGGCGCTTTTTGCGTATTGGTACTATCACTTGCTGTATGTACCGATTCGGATGCTGATAAATTAGTGCCATTATCACTTGCCCATGTCGGCCCTACAGGTAAAAGCAGGGCAGCAGTTAATGCCAATAGACTCGTTTTTGTCCACATCTTTTTTGTCATTACTTGATCTCCTTTTTATGGAAAAGATATTATATCGTTAATATTTTTATTACCTTTTAAATTATATTTCAAAGGTGGTTTCTATATTTATACTATTATTAAAACGCTTACAAAGATAATATATAGTGTATTTTTGATTATTTCAAGCTAAATATTTATTTATATGTAATTAATTAATATTTATATGAATTATAAAAATCCAAAATAAACACTTCAAAACATCTAAACTGAATATTATCTTTAGATGTTTTGAAGTATTTATTTTGTTGGTTTGTTGTAAAGAGTCGTACGAGAAAATTTTCTGATTTACTGAATCCTTCAATTGATTTTTTTGTACAAGCAACTCATTTTTAACTTCTAATGGAATAAGAACATCCGCTTCTTGCAAAAATGATTCAGTTTCAATTTTGTTCCAAAAATTGATAGCTGCTTGTCGATGTTTTTAACATTCGTATCATTTCCTTTATCAGCATAATATCTGAATAAATTAGTATCTAGTACATAAGTTTTTGAAAGAATCATAGGCTGATCGCACATCATTGTTCCTCTTGATCTACATGTATTTCGTTTTGAGCTTCTTTCCATAGTTCTACAGCAACTTGAGAAGCTTTAGATACTTTTTTAAATTTCTCAGATCTTTGTTGTATAAAATCAAGAAAATCATTTTCTTCTTTAAATTGTTCTGCTAAGATTCTCCAAGATGAGTTTTCACCTGCTACTTGCTCTGCTTGATATTTTCCGTTTATACAGTTCCGACGTACTTGCTGTGGAGTAATTCCTTTATATAGTGAAACTTCACGTACGTTAAGGTATTTAGGATAATGTAGAGGTGTTTCTTCTTGATATTCTTCATCACTGTATTCTATAATCCGCTCAATATTTTCCTGAATTGCTTTCTGTTCCATTTTTTTATTAAATTCCTGCATCGTCTGACTAGAAAGTTTTCTTGCTTTCAATCGTTCTTGATTACGTTTTATCTGTTGTTGCAAAATATAATCCTCTAGCAATTCATGTGCCAATTCTGTATCCACTTGAATAGCATTTGCTATCATTTTTTCCAAAAGCGTCCGATCGTGTTGACGCTCTTTTAAAGTACTCATAGCATCAGCTCCTTTGGTTTGATATATGTAATATACTATAAAATATAAAGAACTTTTGGGACATTTTTATTTTCTATTATTTACCTACTAAAATACAGTAATTTATGCTTTTAAACACATATAGTATGACATAAATAATTATTTAAATCTTGTTCAAAGCTGATTTGACTTTTAAACTTTAAATTGATATACTGCGTTGTATACAACGCAGTTTAGCTATAGTTAATGTCTTTATTTTTCTTTCAAATGGCATTAAATTTGACTTCTTTATAATTCATTAGTATACTGAGCTGTATACAGCTCAGTATACGATAGAAGGTGAAGAAAATAGCAAGACCAAATAGGTATCAAATCATGGATTTATATAAAGAAGATATTAAAAAAGCATTAATTACACGAGGAAAGGTTTTTTCTCCTAATGATCTTAAAGATATATTTGCAAATTATCGACAGGAATGGCGTATGCCCGGAGCAGCCACCCATTTAAATTTTATTGACTTTCTGGTTGAACAAAAAAAGTGGTTGACATCTCTTACTATTCCTCGTGGGACTAGGTACGTTTTGCAGACCGAAGGTACAATTTCCGCTGAGTATGTTGCTTCTCATATTTTTACAGACACCTACTTAAGTCATTACTCTGCTGTAGATTTTCACGGATTAACTAGAGAAATTATAAAAACGGTTTTCACGAGCCGTGAGCATTCATCAGCAAAATATACAGATTCAGCTGAAATGGATCAAGAACGAATCAATTATGCTTTTTCGAAGAAAATGCGTAAATCTAACCAATACTTTGAATACAATAAACAACGTATCTACCTTCTCTCAAGCAAAGACGGAGAAATAGGTATTCAATCTTACAACGACTTAAGAGTAAGTACAATTGAACGTACTTTAATCGATATCGCCGTTAGACCAGAGTATTGTGGAGGCGTATATGAAGTCTTAAACGTATTTATCAATGCAAAAGGGAAGTTTTCAGCCAATAAACTTCGCTCTTTCTTGTTAAAATTGAAATATGCTTACCCGTATCATCAATGTATTGGATTCTATTTAGAATTAGCCGGATACCCAGAAAATATAATTAAATTATTTAAAAATATGTCTATGAAATTCGACTTTTATTTAACTTATAATATTGAAAACCCAGAATATAATGAAAACTGGAGAATCTATTATCCAAAAAACTTCGCCCACACTGAGTGAGCGAAGTTTTTTATTAGATCAAATGAAGTTGATTTTCTTCAATCTGCTGCACAACAAAGTCAAAGTAAAAATCAAAACCTTTATAACTCTGTTTATCTAAAACGGTTGCATCTAATTTGCCTTCTTCTCGTTTATGGAATTCGCGTGTATTTTTAATTTCACCAATTAAGCTTAAAGGGACCTTTTTGGCATCAAAACTTTCTTTTAAGTGACTAATATTAGTTTCACTTGAAAGATCTATAGGTGTTCCCGATTCTGAAAAATATTTCATTATAGAATATATATCATAAAAGTCTCTTGGTCGAGGCTTGTTTGAAACTACACTTTTCCCAAGTCCTAATTGATAATCCTCCATTTGCTGACAAATAGCGCGGAACTTCTCTAACAAAATGAGAGTTGGAGTATAAATCGTTACTTGGTAAAATTCCAAATCATCATATCGAAGATCACCACAATATTCATGTCGTCCTAAGTCAATACTAAATACGCGTCCATCATTTGCACTGCGCTCTGCATGTTTATCTAGCTTATGTCTGTTATCTTTGAAAGCTTCGTATTTATCTGTCTCAATCAGTTTGAATTTCAATTCATATCCAGCAAAAAAGGGTATTGCTTTATTGTCTGTTTTGGGCTTGCTTATTAATTTCACATCGTACAGCGTATAGCCCTTTTCATTAAAAGTACTATTTAAAGCTGCTTCTAATTTAAGCTTAATTTCTTCGTCTGTATTTAATCCAATTTCCGAAAACTCTTTTCGCATTGAAAAGTCAATGTCTGTAGATGCTCTAGAGTTCATTTTATAAATAAGCTCTAAGGCATTCCCTCCCTTTAGAGCAAAAAGATCCATAAGATCATCATCCGCAAACATAGCTATGACCATCAGCTTACGAACTTGTTCTAAACGTTGTAATTCATCCGTCATATAAGAGTCCCCTTTTCGTGTCAACCGTCTAATTATTTTAACATGAATACTAAATAGCAACAGATTAGAACTCAAAACAAAGTCTTAACTTATTTCATATGCAACAAAAAGAAAGGCTAGTGGTTGAACCATCCTTTTAGACATACAAAAAACTCTATACCCCCTTTCAAGGCATAGAGTTCTACGAAATCTTTTATTTCAAGCCACATTTTAATCTAAATATCTACGTGCACCTGCAAATTCTTTAGCATATGAACTGGTATTGATCGAAATGATTTCTACTGTTTTGCCTGCTTTGGGTGAGTGCATCATTTGTCCATTCCCAATGTACATAGAGACATGGTGTACACTGCCTTTGCCGTTGTTGGTAGCGAAAAACATCAGATCGCCTGGTTGTAAATTATTCCAGCTTACAGCTTTGCCTTCTTTGATCTGTGCAGAAGCATCACGAGGTAATGCGATACCATGATAACCATACACTGTCGATGTAAAGCCAGAGCAGTCGAATCCATACGCAGATATGCCTGCCCAGAGATAAGGCAATCCTAGAAATTGCTTACCTGTGGCTACCAGATCAGTACCGGTAGGCTTGGGTATATTCTGTAATGAATCGTATATCGCTACATCTGCTTTTTTTACCCATGCTTTATCATCATTAGGTGTCCAGACTTGAATCCAATTACCAGATTGGGCGATCACCGGAAAACGTGTGTTAAAGCTGACTTCTACACTTTTAGTGGTTTGGTCTGCTTTGTATATAGGAGCTGTTTTGGCGCTCACAATCGCTACCGGGCATGCGCTATAATCGGTAGTCGTTAATGTGCTTACTTGAGCTTTAGGCAACCATCCGGGATAACCATATTTGCTTTTTGGTGTTGCTTGTCCAACTACAGCAACTTGCGCCCATTCTCCGTTTACTTTCAACATACGTACTTCTTGACCGTATAATGCTTGAGTTTCTGTTTTGCCTGTTAACCATCTGCGCTGCGTGACAGAAGACATTGATGCTGTCCACTTTTTCATATCGACTGGATTGGATAGTGAAGGTGCGTCTATAGCACGCTCCAGACCGGGTTGTTTCCACAGTGTAGCTACAGAGACATTAATATAATGTTTGCGGACTTTGGTAGTCGCCGAGCATATGTCTGTAGATGATGTAGATGTTGCACTGGCTCCATACACTGTCGGGATCAAACCTATATA
The DNA here is from genome assembly GCF_042681745.1 of Paenibacillus nicotianae. NCBI lineage: Bacteria > Bacillati > Bacillota > Bacilli > Caryophanales > Paenibacillaceae > Paenibacillus > Paenibacillus nicotianae. Next base: position 48,737 of record NZ_JBHUGF010000014.1, read on the forward strand.
TAGTAGTAATACGCTGAGCAACGACAACGACCATGATTTTGTACTCATCATTTGTAATATCTCCTGTGTTCTTAAAAGTGATGTTAGCATCCATCATACCATGCCTGTTCACCTCAGGAGTACCACTTTAGCTATATTTCTAGTGATCTTTTTTAGCTGTATACAGGCAACCACTCTCCATGCGCTTCAATCAATTCATCACACAGAGCTACAATATCATCTATCGACAACTCGGCAGAGGTATGCGGATCAAGCATAGCCGCATGATAAATATGTTCTTTTTTACCTGTAATTGCGGCTTCGATCGTTAGTAACTGCGTGTTAATACTTGTGCGATTGAGTGCAGCTAATTGTGGAGGCAGATTGCCTGCATACGTTGGCGTTACCCCTGAAGCATCTACCAGACAAGACACTTCAACACATGCTTCTGTTGGCAAATTCGGAATCAGACCTGTATTCATCACATTGGCTCCAATTTTATAAGGTATATTGGTCTCAATCGCTTCTAAAATATAAGAAGCATATTCCAAACTACGTGTATGCTGAATATGTTCACTTGCAAAAAGCTGTTCTTTCATTTCATTCCATCCTTTGATCTGCTCTACACAACGACGTGGATATTCGTCTAATGGAATATTAAATTTTTCGATCAGTTCAGGATACTGACGTTTGATAAAATACGGATGATATTCTGCATTATGCTCAGAAGACTCGGTCACATAATACCCAAATCTCAACATTAACTCAAAGCGCACCATATCATCGTGTTTGGTTTTTTGCTTTTCAGCGGCAAGCCGTTTGATTTCAGGATATAGATCGACTCCATCTCGCGTTACTTCTAACAGCCACGCCATATGATTAATGCCTGCTATTTTCGCTTGAATACCTGTCTGATCTATACCGAGCGCATCAAATAAGTTCGGAATACATTGCTGTACACTATGGCATAATCCCACAGTCTGAATCCCGCCGTAAGTGTTCATTACATTCGTTAATACTGCTATCGGATTCGTATAATTCAAAAACAGAGCATTCGGACAGACTTCACGCATATCTTGTGCAAATTCAAGCATGACTGGAATCGTACGCAGATTACGGAAAATACCTCCAATGCCTAATGTATCGGCTATCGTTTGTCGTAAACCGTACTTTGTAGGGATGTCAAAATCCGTTATTGTACATGGATCGTATCCGCCTACTTGAATTGCATTAATCACGTATTTTGCTCCGCGTAATGCTTCTTTGCGATCGGTATACGTTACAATGTGACATGTACTGCCTACTGTATTTTTGATACTGGTTAATAGATTTTCGGACTCTTGTAGCCGGTTCAGATCGATATCATACAAAGCCAGTTCAAACCCTTGTAAAGCAGGGGTAAGCATTACATCACCTAATACGTTTTTGACAAATACTGTACTTCCTGCACCGATAAAAGTAATTTTAGACATCGTTATAACTCCTCCATAGGTATCTTTTATTAGATCGCTTTGATAACGTTAACTATAGAGGTAAGCGCTTTACAAAAACATAGAGTAAACGATTATAAACATGGCATAATCCCATTTTATATTTTTATTTCTAAAGTGAATATGTACGATATACTAATCTTATATAGATAGAGATTGTGTTTTGGAAAGGACTCGATATTATGTTGCTTCACCATTTACCGTATACACATTACACGCATTCCGTATCTTATCCGCCGATGGATTTGAATTTATTATTTTTTGGCACAGAACAATGTACTGCTGGTCATGCGTGGGGGCCTGGAGTGAGAGATTCGTATATTCTGCATTATATTCATAGCGGATCAGGTATTTTGCGTATTCAGGACAAAGAATATTCTCTAACAGCAGGACAAGGATTTTTAATTTTTCCCGATACGATTATGAATTATGAAGCCGATGCTGATGATCCCTGGGTCTATACATGGATAGGATTCAAAGGAATAAATGCCAAATCATTAATGCAACGGGCACATCTGACAATCGATCATCCTATATATGATAGTCAGGGCAGAGCATGGTTCCAGCATTTCTATGATCAACTGTTAGCGTCTTATAATGAACCAGGTGAAGATGTCTATGCGCAAGGGATGTTATATCAGTTAATTTATGAATTGATTGCTTGTGCTCCAGCATCGACTACGCCTGTACGGGTGACTCCTTCGAGAGAACGTTATCTGCAACAAGCGATAGAATATATCGAAAATAGTTACAGTCAAAAGATCAGTGTACTGGATATTGCCGCGGCTGTTGGGCTCGATCGTACGTATTTATCAGGATTATTCAAAGCAGAATTAGGCGTATCTCTTCAACAATTTATGATCGAGTATCGTATGAAACGAGCGTTAGAGTTACTTCATCACAGTCAGTTATCGATCAGCGATATTTCGCGTTCAGTCGGATATACCGATCCTTTTCTTTTTTCTAAAATGTTCAAAAAAGTGATCGGTCAATCGCCCAAACAGACTCGTGAGCGATTATAGTAGAGCGGATTTGATTTACAAAATTGGTGGACGATCATGCATCAATTCAGAAGGAACAGTACCCATCATTCGTTTGAATACACGATAAAAGTACGACAGATCGCGATAACCCAAAAATTCTGCAATTTCAGCAATCGTTAATTGAGATTCGGTTAACATATATACAGCACGCTTCATCCGCTGATGATGTACATAGTCACTGATCGTCTGATTGGTGACACTTTTGAATAGATTAGCAGCATAGTTCGGCGTTCGCTCAATCACTTCGCCTAATTGTTCTTTGGTGATCCGATGGTTATAATTACGTTGAATATAGTGCTTCATCATATCGACCAATTGATGCTTATCGCCACTGATAAGCTTTTGGTCATATTCCCGACTAATCTCGATCAACAACTGCATTAACAACGTTTCAGTCATCAACTCATAATAGGGAGTATGTTCTGTCCATTGCAAAATAATCATTTTCAACTTCTCATGAATAAGATCATAACAGCCCAATTTGAGTCTTAACGGCTCTGGCTGATGCAAAATCGATAATGCCAAATCCGGCTGCTCTATCCGAAAATAAATGACTGATTTAGTATGCATCATCGTTGGAATACTTTTGCCATAATACGCAAGATGAGCTGGAATCAGTAACATTTCACCCTTTTCCATAATCTGCTTCTGCTCATTCACCCAATATACACATTTTCCATAAGTCACCAGACTGAGACAATAGATTTGTCCTGATAAATGATCTTTTTCATACCAATCAACCTTGTCATGCTCCTGTATATCAATAATCTTCAACATGTGCACCTTTCCTCCTTTATTGCCAGTCTGCTCCGATAATATGAGTCTTTTCGACATCCTTTTTTGTAATATTAGTGTACTATAGTCTAATTATTGTACTATAGTTCATAGCATACTGTGTGTATTACAGTTACAATAATTGATGAAAAGTGTTTTTTCGCATATAGAAATACGCCAAAATGTATTACGATTTTCGTACAATAAAGTATATTAATCACAATCGTTAATCTATTTTATTGTGCGAAAATCATTCCAATGTAAACTAAATCAAATCGCTTCTAGGAGGATAACCAATGCTTAGAACTAAAATTATCTGTACGATGGGACCTGCTTGTGATTCTGTAGCAATGTTGAAAGAAATGATTAAAGCGGGTATGACGGTGGCTCGTCTAAATATGGCGCATGGTGAATTAGAAGATCATGTGATGCGTATCCAAAATGTACGTCAAGCTGCGGCTGAATTAAATACATTTGTTCCTATTATGATGGATATCAAAGGACCAGAAGTACGCATCGGTAAATTAAGAGAAGCTTCCTGCGAGTTACGTGCAGGTGGGCAATTAATTTTGACAACTGATGAAATTTTGGGCGATGCTGAACGTATTGGCGTGAACTATGCTGAATTAAACGAAGTTGTTAAAGCAGGCGATCGTATTCTAATCGATGATGGTCTGGTAGACCTGAATGTACGTGAAATCAGAGGCAACGATATCTACTGCGATATTATTAGCGGTGGTACACTCAAACCTCGTAAAGGTGTAAACTTACCAGGGATTCATACAACGTTACCAGGAGTAACTGAACGTGATGTGATGCATATTCATTTTGGATTAGAGCAAAAAATCGAAATGATCGCTGCTTCGTTTGTTCGTAAAGGCGACGATATTCGCGAAATTCGTGGCATCCTAGCTGAAAATAATGCAGAACATGTACAAATCTATTCCAAAATCGAAAACCAAGAAGGTATGACTAACTTGAACGATATTATCGTCGCTTCTGACGGTATTATGGTTGCTCGTGGTGATCTTGGGGTCGAAGTTCCGATTCAAGACGTACCGATGATGCAAAAAGAAATGATCGATAAATGTAACCTAGCAGGCAAACCTGTTATCGTTGCTACACATATGCTTGAATCAATGCAAGTAAATCCTCGTCCGACTCGTTCAGAAGTTAGTGACGTAGCGAATGCGGTATTGCAAGGCGCAGACGTAGTCATGTTGTCCGGGGAATCTGCCGCAGGTAAATATCCGGTACAATCGGTACAAACGATGGCGGCTGTTGCACAACGTGCAGAGACAATGATCGATTATTACGAACAATTTTCTAAAAAAAGAGCTGAACACTCTACTAATATCACAGAAGTAATCAGCCAGAGTGCGGTAAGTGCTTCGCTTGAACTAGCGGCTAAAGCAATCATCATCTCCACTGAGAGTGGATTTACCGCTCGTATGATCTCCAAATACCGCCCACAAGCACCGATCTTCGCGGTTACTCAACATGAAGAAGTGATGGCTAAAGTCTGTCTGTTGTCCGGTGTTATTCCGGTTAAAGGCGATGCGGTCAGCACCACTGATGAAATGTTCGAATCAGCTACACGTAACGCTATCAACACAGGCTACATCAACAAAGGCGATGTTATCGTATTGTCTGCCGGTGTGCCGATTGGACAGTCTGGTAATACGAACTTGCTGAAAGTTCAACAAGTGTAATTTAATCGTTAAAATGACTGATTAAATAGCAAAAAGACCTGTATCCCGATACTTTGTGAAAAGTAGGCGGTTTACAGGTCTTTTTCTTTTAAGTAATTTAGATTACTTTACATAGAATTTTCAATAAATTTCTCAATGATTCAACTGTTATGGAAATCTTATCGAAGGACCAAAGAATTAAAAGCCAATTTGGGATTATTTAAGTCTCTAATCGTAATAATTATTTAGTCATCTTGAAATGAGATTATTCGAGTTTGTTTTGACTACAGCTATAAAATAGAATATTTAAATAAAAGAAAAACCGATACGGTAGATAACGTATCGGTTTTCTTTTATTTGATTTAGCATATATCTTTTAATTACTAATAATTGAGACTATTAAATATCTACACTTAATGTAGAAGTAACGAATTTTCTAGCTACCCATTCTTTTGTAGTTGTATAGCTGATATTGAAACCTGCTGATTTTAAAATATCTACATTTACACCTAGATTATTAGCTGTAGAACCTTTAACTTCTAATGTTCCACTACCTACCGCGGAAATAGAACTTGTAGGATATTTACCTGAAGTTGAAATTGCTGAGAAATTAGCAATATTCAACGTTGGGCCTGAAGTTTTAACAAAAAGTTTTTGGAAAGAATTTGATTTATTTGTCTAAAAGAACCTGAGTTATACAATTGTAATTGCAATTCAAGGCGTGTAATAATTCCACCACCTTCATTTTTTTCCGTAAATCTTGTCATGATACTGTACTCACCAGCATTTACAGAGATGCCTAGTGGAGTATATGGTCTAACAATTTCACCATATGTATTTAATAAATTACCTGTTTGCTTATCATATACATTAACAGTAACAGAGTTAGATGTCTCTTTTCTTTGAATATCTACTTGATCAGCATTTTCTACCATAACATTAGAATATTTTAAAGAAACTGTTTGCGTATTCATAGAAGAAGCATACGCCGTTGTTGATGAAAAAGATAAAGGAACTACACCTGCCAAAGCAATAGTGAACACAATAGGAACAGCTATTTTTTGAAATTAATCACAAACATCCTAATATTTGTTTTTTAATTACTTTATTAGCTTAGTTCAATATACTTTATATGTAAATATTTGTTTAAATAAGGTAAAAATAGAGTTATCATACAGTATACTTTAAATTATGGAGGTTTTGAAATGACACTAACTTTATTAGCAAGTACAGCAAACGATGTCGATATAGAAATACAAAATTTAGGTCAATCTATTGAGAGTGCATCTTCAAGTATTTCGATTTCATTGGCTGACCTAGCAGGAAGTATACATACAACAAATATTTTATTAGGAGTACTTGTTGTTATAGCGATTTTAAATTTAATCTTACACTTTTGGAAAATAAATAAGCGATAAAAGAGAATGGCTAATTCACCTCATGTCTTTTAAAAAATGTAACTAAATGAACAATATGAAGCTATACATTAAAGATTGATGCATATCTTTAATAGTATTGCTGGATACCCTCAGTGAATAATACTAGTAATCAAATAACATTAAGTTGCTTTTTTGATTTTCTGGAAATTAGTAAGAAGTGTTCAGCACTATGAGTGATACAAGATCTATATGCATTTATTGCTATGTTTTTTGTTCTAAATATGTATATCTAAAGATCCTATTATAATTATTAATTTTTAATTCCATAAAAAAACCTGATAAGCATATTAAAAGCAAAATAAAAAGATTTAATTAAATAATATAAAAAGAAGAGCACTTATAAAGTACTCTTCTTTTTATATTATATTTACGCTACATAGACTAAAATACGATTAAATTTGTTTCGCAAAATCAACAAGCGACTCTGCCATATGATTAATCTCGTCCATCGAAGCATTCACCTGTTGAGTTAACGCCGCTTGGGTCTGGGTCATCGTCGTCATATTACCGATATGCTCTAGAATCTGTTCGATCAGCTCTTTCATATCGCTCAAGCTCGTCTCGATATTTTCAGTAGCAGAAGCACTGTTTACAGCTAACTTACGAACTTCATCGGCAACTACTGCAAATCCCATCCCTAATTCGCCTGCGCGTGCGGCTTCGATCGCTGCATTCAATCCTAACAAATTCGTTTGGTTCGCAATTTCACGAATAAAAGTAGAAATGTTTTTCGTTTCATCTGCACTGTTTTTCGCTTCATTTGCCGCTTCTGTTGATTTCTCTTGAGCTGAAGCGACTTCTTGTGCTTGTTCGGAAACCGATGCCATAGCAGTTGTCATTTCGCCGATCGATTGCGACAATTGTTGCATACGGCTGTTCATGCCTTCCACAACGATATCTTTATTTTTTTCAAATGTAATATCGCGAATCGTTCCAGCTACACGTACCGGTAATCCTTTGCTGTCTCGAATCGTAGCTCCGCCTGCATGATACCAGCGATATTCTCCACTTTTCAATTGTAAACGGTAATCTACAGCGAACGGAGTCTGTCCTGTATGATCGTTCAAGTGAGCAGCAAAAGCATTCAACGAATACTCTTTATCTTCAGGATGTAGACGATCACTCCAACTGCTTAATACGTTAGGGAAGTCTTTTTCATCTTGGAAGCCCAGTGTTGAACGAAATTGTGGTGACCACCAGAACTCATTATTTGGATTAACCGGATCGCCTGCAATCACTTCCATATCCCATGGAGCTTCGATTAATGCTTTGTTAATCAGATCATAACGAGTAACAAGGGCTTGCAACTCTTGTTCTTTTAACTTTTTGTCATGAATATCAAATAAAGCTCCTGCGACACGTAAAGGCACCCCTTGACGATCACGAATCGTTGTTCCTGTAGCTTTGAACCAGCGGTATTGTCCATTTTTTAATTTGAGGCGATATTCGATATCATAAGGAGTACGACCGGAGTGATCTAGCAAATGAGTGGCAAATGCGTCTAATACAAATTGTTGTTCTTCAGGATGAAGCAAAGATGCCCAGCTATCTAATACATTCGGGAAATCATTTTCATCACGATAACCGATCATACGACGGAACTCATCAGTCCAGGTAAATTTGTTATTCGGATTAACTGGATCACCAGCAACAACGTTCATATCCCATAACCCTACTTGAATCGCTTCAGTAACCAGATCCAGACGTAGTGAAATATCTTGCTTTTGATTGTATAGTATTTCTAGCGCTTGATTCATATGTTTCACTAATTCTTGTACTTCTGGTGAAGCCTGTTTAACATCTAGTTGAGGTAATTGGTTATATTGTTGAGTTTGAGTAATGACTTTTTGAGTTTCTTCAATAATCGGTTGTAAAGACAGATTTGCTTTTTTAGGTGAAAATATAGACATTTTGTTGTCTCCTTCAATAATCTAAATTGTTAATTCAAAACTAACGTCCGCAATAAACTATGTTCACTTATTATAGATACTTTTTATTTCGTGCTTTTGACCTTCTTTTTGTATAAGACTTTATACCCAATAAGATTAAAAATCAATCTTTTTATTATAAAAAAAGTGTATTTATTACAAATTTCGACACAATAAGTAGACAAAAACGACTTTTAACTTCTATATTTAGTCCTATAAGATAGAGAATTTGTTATTCTTTATGTATAGCAAAAGAAAAGCATAGGAGGATAATATGCAACCATTTACTAAACAGGTAATTCGGATTATTCAAGCTATTCCATATGGAAAAGTAATGACTTATGGACAGATTGCCGCAGAAGCAGGAAGTCCACGAGCTGCTAGACAGGTTGTGCGTGTGTTACATTCGATGAGTAAGAAGTATAATCTTCCGTGGCATAGAGTGGTGAATAGTAAAGGAGAGATCGCTATAGCAGACGATGAATCCCGTTTTCTCCAACAATTGTTGCTGGAAGAAGAAGGTATCGAATTCGGTCTACATGCTATCGTCGATCTCTCTATTTATCGGTATGAATACGTGGAATCTGAACAATACGACGAAATATAATTTTATAATGCTCGGATCGTTCCGCCATCTACGATCAGAGATTGTCCGGTTACATACGTATTTGCAAATGAACCATAAAATACAACCATGCGTGCAAATTCTTCCGGTGTTCCCATTCGTCCGAGTGGAATCTGCGCTGTAGCTTGTGCTTGCAATTCTTCTATAGCTATTTGCTGATCTGCCGCCCGTTTACTATCTAATTCTAAGATTCGATCGGTAGCTATACGTCCGGGTGCTACCGTATTGATCAAAATACCATGTTGACCGTATTCTGACGATAACGTCTTCGTCAGCGCCTGAATACCGGCACGAAAAACATTAGATAAAATTAAGCCGTCGATAGGCTGTTTGACCGAAGAAGAAGCAATATTGACGATTCTTCCGCCTGCATTGGCTTGAAGAGCTGGTAACGCTGCACGAATCAGACGAATTGTACTTAGTAAATTTTGTTCAAAGGCTTGTTGCCATTGCTCGTCTTCCATATCTGCAAATGTTCCTCCAGGTGGCCCTCCTGCGTTGGTTACCAATACATCTAATCGTCCTGTACGTTCTACTGTCTGCGCTATAGCAGCTTTGATTTGCGCAGCATCATTCACATCCATTTGTACTATATCTACCGTTACACCGGTGACCAAAGCAATCTCTGTTTGAGCTTCCTGTAGCTGTTCGATATGACGACTGGCGATCGTTACATTAGCACCTTCTTTTACAAATTCGAGTGCGCTGGCTCTTCCTAATCCTTTACTAGCAGCAGCTACAAATACAGATTTATCCTGCAATCCTAATTCCATGTTAAACCCTCCTAAAATTGTGTGATTGATTTCCAAAATCTCTCTGGTTCATTTTGAAAAATCCCTATATAATTCATCTAGCTTGATGAAAGGTCTTTATTTCAAATCTAAGACGTTTTTTTTAAGTTTTGCCACAAATTTGCTCTCAGAATTTATTAAATAAGTGTGAAGTGTCGATATACTGAATATAACCATTTTTGTACGGAAGCCGATGTGATTTTCTTTTATCATAAATTGAAGATTACGTATCACCTATTGAAATTATACCTATACAGTATAGACACGAACCAAAATAACAGAAGCGAACTTTATCTATCCGGCTGGTTCGAGGTTTTTTTACCATGTTTATAATGATTGTCGAACTATTCAATAAGGTGTTCTTATACGCCAATACTTAACAGTCTAAGTGGAATTGTTACCTTAAACTATAATAGATGGAAGTGACTACTATTGAGGTTGATACCTGTTACCTCCCTACAGCCGGGAATGCGATTAGCCAAAAAAATACACAATGATGAAGGAGTTGTACTCCTCGCTATAGACTCCGAATTAACAAGCGGTATTATTCGTAAATTACATAATCATGGTCTCGATTATGTGTACATCCAAGATGCGGATACTGAAGATATCGTAGTCAAAGATATTATTACTTCTGAGACTCGCCATAAAGCGTTACAAGAAATACAGACTGGATTCCGCAGTCTAATCGATCCTCAAGCACAAAAAAAGAATTACCCTTTGATCGGACGTTCTTTTTCAGGAGTGGTTGATTCGATTCTAAATGATATCAGCTCAGACCCTGAAGTGATGATTATGTTATTGAATATCAATGCGAAAGATCAATATTTATACCATCATTCTTTAAATGTATGCATTTATACGCTTTTACTGGGCAAAGTACATGGATACTCGACAGAAGAACTACATGTACTCGGAATTGGTTCACTGCTACACGATATTGGCAAAATTAAGATACCTAACTCGATTTTGTCCAAGCCAGAGCGGTTAACCGATATGGAATATGAAGAAATTAAGCTACACACTGAATACGGGTACAAAATGTTAAAAGACGAGCCCGGGATTCCGCTACTCGCTGCTCATTGCGCTTATCAGCATCATGAACGATTGAACGGAAGTGGCTACCCTCGCGGAATCAAAGAGCCTGAGATTCATGAATATGCGAAATGGATCGCTATTGCCGATTCATATGATGCATTGACAACCAGTCGTGTGTATCGCTCTGCCCTTTTGCCCCATCAAGCTTTAGAAGTTTTATATGCAGGATATGGCACAATGTATGATAAATATATGATGGAAATTTTTAAAAGTCGTGTCGCTATTTATCCGATTGGTCTAACAGTCATTTTGAGCAATGGTCTTAAAGGTGTGGTTGTTCATATTCACAAATCGATTACTCAACGTCCTATTATTCGTATTCTATATAATGAAGCGGGTGAACGATTAGATTCACCTTATGATCTAGATCTACTAGCTCACCATTCTATCGTTATTGCAGGTGTAGAAGGTCTAAATACACATATGCACACGTAATCGTAATCTATGCTTATAACTAACGTTATACAGGCTTAATTATACAAAGAGATTCGTCAGATCATTAAGATCTGGCGAATCTCTTCTTCGGTTAACGCTGTTAACGCAGGTTGTTCTGTGCCGGCTTGAATCACTTCATCGATCAAATGCTTTTTTGTCTGTTGCAATTCGAACATTTTATCTTCAACAGTACCTTGCGCAATCAAGCGAATCACTTGCACTGTATTTCGCTGTCCTATTCGGTGAGCACGATCAGCCGCTTGTTCTTCTACCGCTGGATTCCACCATAGATCATATAAAATAACCGTATCGGCTCCGGTCAGATTAAGCCCTGTGCCCCCTGCTTTGAGCGAAATTAAGAAAATATCTCGCTCTCCTTCGTTGTATCGATTACATAACTCTACCCGTTCCGCTACAGGAGTACTTCCGTCTAGATTAAAGTAGGGAACTTGTGCTTGTTGAAGCTCTTGTCCGATAATTCCCAACATCTCGGTAAATTGAGAAAAGATCAATAATCGCTTGCCTGCATCCAGACTTTCTTCCACAATTTCTAACAATTGTTCTAGCTTGGCTGATCCACCTTCATAATTTTGTACAAATAAAGCGGGATGACAGCACAATTGGCGTAGACGGGTAAGCCCGGCTAGAATTTTGATTTTATTTTGCGGAACAGCTTTATCATTCAAATGCTTCAAAGCATCTTGTTGCAGTCTAGCGAGATAAGCAGCATACAGTTTTTTCTGCTCTGGTAATAATTCAGAGACAAGAATATGTTCCTGTTTATCAGGCAGTTCTTTAAGTACATCTTTTTTCAATCGTCTCAGTACAAATGGACGAATCCGCTTGGCAACTGTTTCTTTCGGCAGATCAGCAAATGACTTTTTATCGCCCAATAGTTGAGGAAATACTACATGCATAATCGCCCATAATTCATAGATCGAATTTTCTATCGGTGTACCTGTTAACGCAAAACGATAATGCGCTTGAATTTGTTTGACCGCTTTTGCGACTTGAGTGAGATCGTTTTTGAATGTCTGTGCTTCATCCAAGATCAACGTATGAAAAGAAGACCGATGCACTTGTTCTAGATCACGACGCAATAATGGATATGAGGTAATGATCACATCAACAGCAGGTTGAGTATTATCTTCTGTATCTGACGGTTGCTGTTGCAATGACTGATACCATCGCCGATTACGTTCGGTTTTGCTTCCATCGATCAGACAAATAGTCATCTCGGGAGCAAAGCGCCGAATCTCATGTTGCCAGTTATACATAAGTGAAGCAGGCGTTACGATCAATGCAGGCTGACCACTGCGCCGGATATCAGATAACATAGAAGCTAGAAAAGTGATACTTTGTAACGTTTTGCCAAGCCCCATATCGTCCGCCAGAATACCACCAAATCTATAATGAGCAAGTGTTCTCATCCATTGATATCCATACTGCTGATAATCTCGCAAAATAGGAGCGATATGCGCAGGCACAGGTTCTTCACGCAGATCAGGATTACGCATATTGTCTAATAACAAACGTAGCGACTTACCAAACTGTACACTTTCGTTGGTTGATTCTTGATCCAGCCCTGCTAATCCTTGGATTAGTGGCATCCGCATCACTAACTGTCCGATCTGTTCTTCATCAGTGGTATCTTCTATCAGATCATGATCTATTGGCACCAACTTCGCCATACCTGTTTGCTGAATAAAAGCGATAATGTTGCGAAATTCTTGCTGTTCTAACGGTAATAATGCTCCACTGGGTAGACGATGGTAGCGCCGTTGTTCCCGTAGCGAATTGAGCACTTCTACAATCTGAGATTCTGCTATACCGTCCAACTCTAAAGTCAGTTCCAGCCAATCATGACGCGGGTCTGTATTCACTTTTAATTTGGGCGCAGATAAAGGGTTATACAATCTGGCTTTGACTGCTGAAGTTGCATACACTTCAACCCACTGTTCCAGACGAGGCAAGATATGATACAAAAATTCATATTCAGCATCTTCATCTGTCAAAAAATAACCGCCTTCGGTCTGTACAAAAGAACCTTCATCCAGCAACATCATAATCTCTTCTTCTTGCTTACCATCTCGTAATAAAATTTGTCCTTCTGGCAAAGAAGGCACTTGTAGTTCTAACGGATTGATAGTGACCTGTCCGTATTGAAATTCTAATCCTGCTAACAGCCGATCTCGCACACGATCCAGATACAATCGTGCTTGAAGTGGGGTACGCACAATATATTCAGAAACAGCGCGAGTCATATGAACCTGCCCCAATGTCATCAATCCTGGAATCACTTGCTCGATAAACGGTTCTAGTTGCTCTTCTGAGATAGTCATCGTCTGATGCGTCCGATATTGCTCTGACGCTTGCAACATATATTGAAGCTCGCTCAGACGCTGACACTCGTTCTCAGGCATATGAATCAATTGCCCGTGAGAAATCACCGTTTCATACCATTCCATTACAATAAGGTGCTCCAGCCCTTCTACATGCAGTTCGTACCGAGGTGGAGCGCTAATAGATATAATTCCTTTACTACTTTCGGCAGATTCTTGTTCATATCGATCCAGTTGAAATTGAATCGGCAACGACTCCTGACTAGGCATTACTGCGCCCCACTGCTGACCGTTATATTCTAACGTGGTCGATGAGGCATGAGACAATTGCTCTAGTATTTCTTGCCAGTGTGACGCCGGAATTAATACAAACCGCTGTTGTTGTTGATGATATCCAGCAATAGTTCCTTGCGCTTCCCAGCTTCCGTACTGTTGTTCTTCTTGAATAATATCGAGCATATGCTGAATAAGACGATCATCTGTACGAGCAAAGCTATGTAGTTCAGGATCGTAGGTGAATGATTTGGAAAAATAATAACTTTCCCGTCGTTTGACATGCTCTAGAAATTCGATCAACTGCTGTACAATATAAACACGCTTGGGCCCAACTTTCATTTCAATACCTATTCGATATTGCCGATTACCGTAAGCGATTGGCTTACAGATCCATTCGACTTGAAGTGTGCTTCGAGTCTCGAAATATGTTCGACTGCCACTAGGACGTTGCTTTTTATCAGCAAATAAAGAAAGCATATGTCGGGTTAATTGTAGTGCATCGTTATGCTGTTGCTGTATCTGACGCTCATCTTCGTGTGAATGATCTACCGTTTGCCCTTCTTCAAGCACAGACCTGTCAGGCTTCACAGAAGACTCTACCAGAACGGGCACAATTCCTTGCTGATTCGCATAATAGATATGGATCAACACCGCCGCAATATGCTGACAATAATGATCATAGGAGGACAGCGACGGGCAACTACACTGAGCATACACTTCCCCTTCCTCGTCTACATTTACAGAGACTTGTTCGGTCAATTTGGCTCTAATATGCACAATCGCTTGATATATCGAAGCTTGCTGATCGTATTGAATAAAGGAGACTTTACCATTACGGTAATACGATTTCCCTTTCGCAAAAGCAGTCTTTCCACACCATAATTCGATGGTTGGCAAATGAAGTTCGGTACTCACGTTAGAATCCTCCTTGTTGAACGTAATCAGGTATATCGTTGTTACTTCTATAGTATACTGCCTATAAATGAGCCGTTATAATCTGTACCGTATCCCCTTGATAAATTGTACCTTCCCGTTCTACTGAACAGACGATACCTCTTGCTTTGCGTGCAGCCGGTACGAATTTGGAACGTAATTTGGGAATATCGTATACCTCTTCAATCACTTTGCCAGGGAAGATACAAGGAAGATTTTCTCCTTCACAGATCAGACCGGTTCCATCAGGAAAGATCAATCTCGCTCCTGCTGGCAAGTGGGTAAGCTGGTCGAATCCACGTATCATCAGATTAGCCCCTAGCCATTCAGGTCTTACTTCAGGCAATTTCATACGTAATGCAATCTGTTCGCAATCTTCATAAGACACTATACTGATCTGTCTGCGATTCGCAATCATTGTGCCTTTTTTATATATTTTCTGTCTGGAATCCGCAGGGCGTAACAATCCATAATGACGATCTCCAGGAATACCTGCCAGCTCTACCGCAATCGAAGGCAATTCTCGAGTAATAAAGCTTTTGGGTGTATCTGCTATTAATACTTGTTGTACGGTTATCATCTGCTCGGTCATAGAATTTCTCCTTTAAAGTGGATATGTTTATATCATCCTTGTTGTATATACAATGTGAATATCATAGAGGAAATACACCTAAAAAAGAAGCCCTATGCTAAAGGCTTCTTTTCATTACTTATAGAAAGACAAATCAATATTTGATCTAGCACCTGTACATTTAGAAAGAAGAAAGTTGTTGTTGATTCATTTTGCCAACCGCTCTACGACGATAGACTACGGTTAATCCTATAGCAACACCGACAAAGCTATACAGCACCACACTGGATAACGCAAGTACTTCGCCAACACTCAATTCATAGATCATCACTACTTTAGTACAAGCTTCTAGAACCAGTAATACTCCCCAGATCAGGGTCATATTGCGCATCATTTTACGAAAGTAAGCATTTTGCCATTTCTGTTCTATATTAGTGACACGAGTAAAGCGACTCGCTAGATGGTAAATCATTGGTTTATTCAGTAACAAAGAACTTAAAAATACAATGCCAACTACACCTGTAATCATGGATTCTCTTAACAGTAACATCTTTTCACTACCGCCTAATAATACCATGACCAGTGAAAGGATAAACGTCATTAGCATCAATCCACCAAACACATCTAGATTTCGATGTTTAGCAAAATGGAATACATTTTCAACCAAAGGAATCAAAGTCACTATCGACAATGCCATCAAATGCCCTACATACGGTGACAACAACATATACATTCCCCACGGAATCAGACCATTAACAACAAGTGTGAATACAATATAATTACGCGATAACATATGAGACATACTAAACACTCCTTTGATATATGTGATATGGAATAATGTGTATCTTATTTGTTCGTTCTATACTTTATCTCTTACCAAAATCTTAACACGATAGCTCTGAAGTGAAATCTATCGCATGGTTAGTTTTGAAGTATATCGCTAGATAGATAAAAAAAGACTTTCCTAATCCAGAACATAATCGTTCGGATAGAAAAGTCTTTGAATTATACTCTATTCATTTATACCAGTGGATGAATCGTAAATTCGAAAGCTAACGGTTGATCCGCAGGAATCTGATACTCGTCTAATACAGGAGCACCCCAGCTATCATCGCCGCCTACACCCATTTGCTTGCCAGCTACAGTGACTACCGTATAGTACACATTTGGCAATTCATATTGATGATAAGCACTTTCTAATTCAAAAGCAGTATACGGTGAAATATTACATTCTACCGGTGCTGTCGATGGCGCTGTAATCCGAATCCCTTGTTTACGTTGATCAGTAATATCAACGCGACGTACACCTGTACGATTACCGGATTCTTGAGGAACAACATAACCGGATACATTATCAGAAGTTTGATTCTGGAAATGGGTTAAACGAGCACCAAACGCACGATCACTATAGTTCTCATCAGGTCCCATAGCATACCAGTCCAGTTGATCGTAATCTGCCGGTACTTTAAACGATAATGCGAAAATCGGTAGATTCGCAAGTCCTGTCGCACCGTTGTAAGTAGACTGTACTTTTACACTTCCGTCTCCATACACTGTATAGGTTGTTGTTACTTTCAGATCAGCGTGAATACTGAATCCATAATGGAATGTAACTGTTATATGGTCTGCTTGCTCATTCACATCAATGCCTACACATTGACGAGCTAGACTTGCTGCAAACCAGTTACCTGCATGGAATCCTCTAGCTGTTCCTTTATCGTTATCTGTTGTTGCACGCCAGAATAATGGTGCTGGTGGAGTAGAGATCATTTCACGTTGACCATAACGTAAAGACGTCAAACTGCCTGCCCCTTTAGAAAACATCACGCTAAATCCTGTACCATGTACACCGATATTGACATCGCCATGTGCTACGCGCAATGTACCTGTTGGAAGTGCAGATGCTTCTTTTTGTTCCACGTGGAAAATATGTTGTCCAAATGCGACTTCATAACCAGCGTCTGCCCATAGTTCTGCTTCTTTCAGTACAAGCGCGGCATGAATTACATATTCACCTGATTGAGTGTGCATATCTGGCAATACCCATTCAATACGTGCTTGGGATTGTGCATGGACTTGAACTGGCATCGTGTTTGTATATACTTCTACACCTTCATGAAGAAGGCTATAGACTAGATTGTAAGCATCTGTGCCGACAAATACATTTTCATTTACAATCGTAATCGCACTTACATCAGGAAGAAGCTTGATATTTTGATATAAGAATTTAACTTCTTGCATTTTAGGAGAAACTTTACGATCAGCATAGACGATACCATCAGTACAGAAATTATAATCGGTCGCACGATCATCATAATCGCCACCAAATGCTAAATATTCTTTACCATAGCGATCTTCTTTCATGACCGCTTGATCGATATAATCCCAGATAAATCCACCTTGATACATCTCATACTTCTGTTCCAAATCCGTATATTTAGACATACCGCCAACCGAATTACCCATGGCATGCATGTATTCACAACTGATATATGGTTTTTGCGGATCGTTATTTAGATACTCTTCTACATCAGCTACTTTGGCATACATCCGGCTTTCCATATCACTTGTTGCATCATAATCACGATTATGGAATACACCTTCATAATGAACAAGACGAGTAGGATCGGTTGTATGGAAGTAATTAGACACATTCAGAATCACTTCACCTGCGTATGCTTCATTACCACAAGACCAGATCAGAATCGATGGATGGTTTTTGTCACGTTCTACCATAGAGATCGCACGATCCATCACGATATCTTGCCACTCTGGCAAATTACCAGGAACATTCCAGGATGGCTCAACAGCGCCCATCTTCTGCCATGAACCATGACTTTCTAAGTTCATCTCATCGATCACATACAGACCATACTCATCACATAGCTCATACCAGAGCGTCTGATTCGGATAATGCGATGTACGTACAGCGTTCATGTTGTTTTGCTTAATCGTGCGAACATCCCACAGCATATCTTCGGCTGTAATCGCGCGTCCTGTACGAGCATTAAATTCATGACGGTTGACACCTTTGAACACAATGCGTTTGCCATTGAGGCACATCACTTTGTTGATCATTTCAAAACGGCGGAATCCTGATTTCTGTGGAATCACTTCTACCAGATGACCTGCTTCGTCATAGATAGAAATCAACAATGTATACAGATAAGGATGCTCTGCGCTCCATGTATGTACATTATCGATCGTCGTAGTCAGCTCTGCTTTTCCATTAACAAATGTAGCTTCAAGCGAACTCACATTAGCCCCTGTTGCATCTTGGACTTCGATCATCGCTTTTGCCGAAATCGATTGCTCTAATGTTAATTGTACCGACAACTGACCTTGCGTATAAGCATCATCCAATCCAGCATTTACATGAAGATCGCGAACATGCACAGATGGTACTGTATACAAATATACATCCCGGAAAATACCGGAGAAACGCCAGAAATCCTGATCTTCTAACCATGAACCTGTACTGCGTTGGTACACTTCAACTGCTAATTTATTTTCACCTGCTTGCAGATAAGGAGTTAGATCAAAATCCGCTGGTGTAAAGCTATCCTCACTATAACCGACAAATTGTCCATTTAACCAGACGTAAAAAGCAGACTCTACCCCTTGAAATGAAATATAGATAGGTGATTGCTCTCCAGATGGACGATCTAATAAATGCGAAGGAACGGTAAAGTATTTCACATAACTGCCTACCGGATTAGATTGAGTAGATAGGCTATTTTCGACTGTAGCTGTCTCGGATGTGAACAATGGACGCAAATCTTCATGTCCGTCCCATGGATACATCGTATTCACGTACTGCATTTGTCCATAACCTTGCAATTGAATATGACCGGGAACAGTAATGTCTCCCCAACCATCACAAACAAAGTCTGTTTCTTGAAATCCTTGCGGACGACTGCTTGGATTAGTAGCATAGTTAAATTTCCAATTACCATTCAGTGACGAACGAAGCTTCATATCGCCACGCGTCTGTGCTTCTTCTAACGTTTCATAGTATTTATGATCTGAGTACGCTTTCAAGCGATTGACAGCAAATACACTGACATCGGTTAACCAGTCCAAACTAGGCTTTTGTTGATTCATGTCCATACCCCCGACTTTTCTTTGTTTTAGAGTGACTAGCGCTCCGGGGAATCGTTATTCTTGCCGTCGCTGGTAAAACTCGGATATCTTGATTTGACCACTGAGTGGTCGATATCCGAATTTTAAAGGCTCCTTTCAGAATAACGATTCCCCTCCGCTAGATGTAACTGCTACTCCATTTGAATGCGTCTCCGCAGGAAAGATTAGACCTTACATCGTCCTTTAGAGTGCATTATGACTTTGAATTACATTGTTGCTTTGGAATTTTGATCTCGTATGCGCTTTGGCTATATGGTTTTTTCATTAATGATCTTAGTATCGCTCTAGCATTGCTATTCGCTTTAGCAACGATATCATAATGCCTTTGATCTCAAACTAATTCATTTCAAGTTACTCTCAAAATCAGATAATCTTAAAGCCTCAAACAAGTCAAAACCATAAAATCCTTATCAAACCCTTACATCCTTAAATCTTTTACTTTTTTATTTTTTTATTCCTTTGTTCTTGAATACTAAATTCCAATTTAAAATCCTTAAACCCTTAAATCCCTAGATTCTTAATTCCCTAAATCTACCCTGCCCACTACTCGAAGTAAAACTAAATCTCTTTTTGTGGACGTGGCAAAGTGGCTGTGATGCGGCGGAGCGGAGTTTAAGGAAATTGTCCTGAACGTCGCCTTTAAAGATAAATGCGACTGCCTGGCAGTCATTCAAAGCATTTATCTTTACCAGCGGCGGCAAGGACAATTCCTTAGACGAAGCGGTCCCCATCAACAACCACAGCCACTCTCCACAACCCGGAGATTTATTTTACCGATCCAACCATTCCTGCTACGAAGTGCTTTTGCATTACGAAGAAGACAATAGCGGTAGGCAGTGTAGAGAATACGATAGCGATCATAATCATACCGAAATCAGGTGCATAACTAGATCCCATATTAGAAATCAGCAACGGAATCGTTTGATTTTCTGGCGATTGTAAAACAACCAAAGGCCATAGGTAGTTATTCCAGCTCGACATAAACGTAATAATCGCTGCTGCGGCATAACTTGTTTTCATTGTTGGCATGTATACACGGAAGAACAATCCCAATTCAGTGAGTCCATCCATACGACCTGCTTCAAGCAAGTCTTTCGGAAACATTTTGGTACTTTGACGGAAGAAGAAAATAAGAAATGCTGTAGTGACTGTTGGAATCACAACAGATGCTAAAGTATCAATACCAATCACCGGTACAACATTACTAATTTTACCGAACATGCGATATAACGGAACCATCATCGCTGCAAAAGGAATCATCATCGATAATAGTAAAATGTTAAATACGATATCTTTTGCTTTACTGCGGTAGACTTCAAATCCATAACCTGCAAGTGAAGCGATTAACAATGCCAAAATCGTTGTACTGATCGAAATTTTAGCAGAGTTGCCGAGTGCACCTAGAATATTTACAGAACTCGTTAATTTTTGGAAGTTTTCGATCAAATGAGAACCTGGTAGCAATCTACCCTGCGTAACGTCTACAGAAAGGTTCGTTGCACTAACGAGCATCCAGAAAAACGGGAAAATGGAAATAAATGCAGCGATACTCAAGAAAATATAAGTGAAAAACGTTTTGGATTTATTCATTGCGATCACCTGCCACTCTGAATTGAATAAATGCTAAGATGATGATCATAATTACGATAGAATACGATACGGTTGCTGCATAACCAAAGTCTGCTGAATATTTGAACGACAGATTGTAGATATACTGCGAAATCGATGTGGTCGCATTACCTGGTCCACCTTTGGTAATATTGACGACTTCATCAAATAGTTGCAGTGTACCAATTGTCGATGTGATCGATGTGAACAAAATAATAGGTTTTAGCATAGGAATCGTAATGCTGAAAAATTGACGAATGGCAGAAGCGCCATCAATACGTGCTGCTTCATAAATAGAGCTGTCGATATTTTGTAATCCAGATAGATAGAAAATCATGTTATAACCTGTCCAGCGCCATGTGATCGCGATAATGATCGTCACTTTTGCCCAGAACGGATCAGCAATCCATTCAATCGGAGCACCGATCAAATGCAATTTAAGTAGTAACGCATTGACCAAACCATCGGAAGAAAAAAGGTATTTAAATACAACAGAATAAGCAACAAGCGATGTGATACAAGGTAAGAAGATAGCTGTACGGAAAAATCCTTTAAATTTCAAACGAGGATTATTCAATAGTACAGAGATGAACAAAGCAAGCACAACCATCAAAGGTACTTGGAAAATTAAATAGATGAATGTGTTTTTTACGGCTGTAAGGAACATATCATCTGTAAATAAACGAGCATAGTTATCAATACCGTTAAATTTCAGATTGGAACCTGTTCCCGTTTGGAACGAAAGAATAAGTGCTTGAATCATAGGATAAAAGTAAAACGCACATATCATCAAAACGGCTAATGCAATAAATAACCATCCTGTTAAGCCAGCTTTGAAACGAGGGCCGAACTTGGATTGAGGTTGAGCTGCTTTCATTTCTTTCATCTCCTTTATATCGCTTGTGGTTGTTTTATTTTTTTATTTACGGCTTAGATACGGCAATAAAACCTTGAACGGCAAAGCTCAAGGTTTCATTGCTGTTTCTATTGCCTTACGCCCAGCAAGCTTTCTCTATCCACTTTTTGAGCAGATCGGGTACAGTATAATTTTTTAATAAATCAAAATAGTTTATTTCAGTTGAGCTTCTGCTTGAGCTTGAACATCGTTCAATACAGAGTCAATGTCTTTACCAGCAAGGTAATTTTGTACTTCTACTGTCATGATATCTTCGATAGCATACGTGTGTAGACCGTAGTTTACGTTAGGAACTTCTGTTGTCCATTTTGCAAAGTCAGCATAGATTTTTTGTCCGCCAAAGAATTCATCTGCTTTGTCATAAGCTGAACCTGTAGAAGCCGCTTTGAATGTACCGATAATACCGATTTTGTTCAACATATCTTGGTACAATTCTTTATCAGAACCGAATGTTTCTTTCATGAAATCAGCAGCAGTGTCTTGTCCGTCTACGTTCATGACATACCATGAGCTACCACCGATATTAGATGCGTGTACAGAGTTTGGTGTGTTTTTCAATTTAGGGAATGGAACAACAGCCCATTTACCAGATTGAGAAGCTTCTGCTTTAACAGAAGGTGTGATCCAGTTACCTGTAGGAACAGACGCTACAGCACCACTGTTGAATGCAGCCAAGAATTGACTCCAGTCAGAGTTGGTTTTTACGATGTTTGCATCAAACATTGCTTTGTAATCTTCCATAGCTTCTTTCAAAGCTGCGTTTCCTGCAATGTTAGGTGTTTTACCGTCTTCTTTAAGGTACCAAGAACCAGCAGATTGGATCATTGCACGAATCAATCCCAAATCATTCGGATCTTGAGTTAACATATCTTTACCAGTTTTAGCTTTAACTGCTTTACCGATTTCGATAAATTTATTCCAATCGATATCTTGCATATCTTCAGGTGTGTAACCCGCTTCTTTAAGGTAATCTGTTCTTACATACATACCTGTTACACCGGAATCAAATGGAACTCCATATTGTTTACCGTTGTAGCTTGTAGGGCCTGCTTTGTAATCTGCAAAGTCAGATGCTTTGATAGAATCAGACATATCACGGAAAGAATCTGGATACGCTTGCAAGAAGTTTTGTGAACGATAATCTTCGATCAACACAATGTTTGGAAGACCTTTAGTTGTACCGGAGTTCAAACCTGTGTTTAATTTTTGTACAATATCCGCTTGAGCGTTTTCAATGATGTTGATTGTAACATCAGGATGCTTAGCCATATATCTCTCTTTAGCTAAATTCAATGCTGCTATGTTAAATTTAGCGTCCCATGCCCATACTGTGATTTCTTTTTTAGCTGGATCAGAACTTGCACCGCTACCAGCGTTGCTGGAACATGCAGATAACATGAAAACGGTTGCTAGTAAAAGAAACATCATTTTTTTCATTTTTGTTCAACCCCTGTTCTTTTTTTGAAAGCGTTTACCATTTGGTCTATTTATCTTACCACCTCTTAATTTAAATACGGTATGACTATCTTTGTGAGGATTTGTGATTTTCTTATATTTCAAATTTTTGATAGCGTTATCATTAGTAATATATTTGGATAATGGTAGAAATTAAACATCTAAATTGAGGTAGTTAGCAAGTATGGTCGCAGTTGAGGGAGACCGCTTTGGGGATCTATACTTTCTTGTCGTCGCTGGTAAAACTCGGATATCTTGATTTGACCGCAGGCGGTCGATATCCGAGTCTTAAAGGCTCCTTTTAGAAAGAATAGATTCCCCTGCGCTCTGTGCTGGAAGGATTTTTGGTGTGGAATAGCTGATTTAGAGCACCCATTTGAATGTTGGGGGGGCGGTGAGCAAGAAAGAATGTGGATCGAAAAATATGGAGCGGCTAGGTGAATATTTCTATATTGAATTTATGACTACTATATATAGTGAACAGATTAGGTAAGTGTATAGATTGAATGGTTTGGTATTTTTGATAGAAATATCTTTAGATTTGTTCATGACAAATAGAAGAACGGTCGACGCTTATTGCTAAGTATCGACCGTTCTTTTATTTAAATATATTGAAGTTCGTATTTTTATTATGGAATAAATGTTGTTTATCGTAGAGTATGAAAACATGAAAGATTACTATGCACAAAAGAACTCTGCTATTCCTTTTAGG
Source organism: Paenibacillus nicotianae (assembly GCF_042681745.1). NCBI lineage: Bacteria > Bacillati > Bacillota > Bacilli > Caryophanales > Paenibacillaceae > Paenibacillus > Paenibacillus nicotianae. Next base: position 72,986 of record NZ_JBHUGF010000014.1, read on the forward strand.
AAATGGGATGTGTTTGAATGTTGAGTATCTTTTACAAGTTATTGCTGTTCCAAAATTAATGGCATCGTGATTTTGACTTTGGTGCCTTCGCCTTTGGTGCTGGAAATGGTTACTCCGTATTGTTCGCCGTAGAGCAGTGTGATGCGGTTGTGGACATTTTGGATACCGATACCTGTAAATAGTTGGCGCTTGCTTTTCGGGTTCGGTAACGGGTTATGTTCGCCCACTTCAGATAGACCGTCCATGCCGTCTCCATTGTCGACTACTTCGCAAGTCAGTACGCCATCGGATTGAGAGACCATAATATAGATGATTCCGTTTTGTTTTTCATTAAATGCATGGAAAAACGCATTTTCGATAAACGGTTGAATAATCAATTTGGGCACATGGTATTCCAGACAATCCGGCGAGACAAAATAATTGACCTGTACGCGTTGTCCATACCGCACATGGTTGATAAATACATAGTTTTTCATATTGCCAAGTTCTTGTTCGATCGTGATCGTTTCACTCACATTACTGATCGTATTTTGCAATAACGAGATCAGAGCGTTAATCGTCTCAGCGGCGGTTTCTTTGTTCCCTTTTTGCACCAGAATTTTGATCGAAGCCAGCGTGTTATACAGGAAATGTGGATTAATCTGTCGTTGTAATGCGGCTAGCTCTGCATTGCGCTGATCTTTCTGTGTCTGAAGTAAACGTTCGATATAATCGTTTAATTCATCCAACATATAGTTATAAGCCCGACCCAACTCTTGAACTTCATAACTTCCACTCACTTGAATATAATTGTCAAAATTTTTCTCGGTAATGGTAGACATCTGCTTCACTAGACGGGTCAATGATTGTGTCAATCGGCGCGAGATTAAGAATACGATCAACAGTGCTCCACTGACAATCGCAATACAGATCAACGCTACAGAGCGCACATTAATAATCTGTCCGACTGCAAATTCACGATCGACCAGATTCACTAGATAAAAGTCATACTCAGGCACATAGTTGGATAAAATAATATGATCTTTGCCCATCACATCTGCATCCATATAATCCAGATGTTTTTTGTCAATTTGGGTCGCATAACTCAGTAATTCCGGTGCAAATGTACCGATTAAGTCATCTCGGTTACTGGATACGATCCGACCACTCGCATTTACGATAAGAACATCATTACCTGTACTGGTAAAATTACTATAAAACCGCTTGAACTCTCGCTCTTGAATCGCTATATAGATAGTGCCATACAAAAAGTTACTTGTGCGCTCCATCAATGCTTTTGATGCAATAATATAATGTTCTGCGGGTTGATTGATATCTGTCGATTCTTCATCATATTGATACATCAATCGCTTCGGTTCAGCAATTGTATTTTTGGTAATCGGACTTTTGGTTAATTCACTCATTGGAATCGGCCAGTATCCATAATCCGAAGAATACCCTCTTCCATTCACTCCGGTGACTGTTACTCCTACTTCATAAGCATCTACATTCGATTTGATCTGCTTCATCTGTTGACCCATACTGAAATAAGAGCTAGCTGTAGCGACGGAATCACCTTCACCGCTTGTGAGAAAGCTTTTGACTGTCGCTGTCTGGGAAGCATGGCTGACTGCATTAACAATCGAATCGTTAAACGACTCAAAGCTTGTTTTGATCTGGTTCAGCACTTTGGAGTTGGTAATACTGAATGTCTCGGCAAATAAACGCTCTGACATTCGAATCGTTACCAGTGAAGTCAACAAACAAACAGCAATAATACTCACAACCATCACGATAAATAATTTAAAAAACAGACCTTGCTGTTTGAAATTGTCGATACTTTTTTTCATACTCATTCCCTTTTCTGTAACCCATTCATCACATATACAATAGTCAGATATTTTGCTTTGCAAAAATCACTTTTTATTGAACTTTGTAGCGCTTATGATGCCAAGCGCTTAACGTAAGTGTTTACGTCGGTATTGGCTTGGGGATAGTCCGGTTAGTTTTTTGAATACTTTGGTAAAATAACTAGGGTCAGAATAGCCTACTTTACTGCTGATATCTGCAATTGTGAACTGATCTTCTTTTAGCATACCAGCGGCTTTTTCGACGCGAATTTTGTTCAGATATTCGCTAAATCCTTCTTTATTATGGGTGGTAAAATAGCTAGACAAATAAGACGGGTTAAAATGAAAATATTGCCCTAACCCTGTCAGACTGAGCGACTCTGCAAAATGATCATCGATATACTCCAACAATTTCTTCATATTAGAGTTACTATTCGGTTGTGTGCGTGCTGCAATCTGCTCATCTACAACCAGCAAAAAGCGATTGAGCAAATCAACAGCTTCATTAATGTGTACCGCTTCATTGATCTGTTTGAAATAGTTATATTTCTCAGCATCCAGTTGTTCGATATCATAATCCAGATTGCCGAGTAATGTAATAATATTAAATACGATATTTCCTAGAAACGACTTCAACTCAAACGGAGTCGAGACGTAATTACCGGACATCGCTGTCACATATTGACGCAACTCTTGAAAAGCAAATTCAAAATGCTCTCGCTTCATCTCTTCAGCAAACTGCTTTAGATTAAAAGCACCTTGCACTGCAACAGGTGGCGGAAGTTCCGATTCTAACATCAGCTTACGCTCCGGGAAATAAAAGCGATAATCTAATAATTTCAAAATCTGTTGATGATATACTGGATCAATCTGTTCAAATACATCAAACGGATTACTCATCACCCAGCCGATTTGTGGAGATTGCATATAGATATCATCTGCTAATTGTTGAATAACAGTCACTAATCTAGCATATTGCGATTCTTCCAAATTCACCAGAAATACAATAAGACCGGAATCACTAACCGGTGCAGGTCGAAATACAATCGATGTGCCTAACGATTCAAGCACTTCTGCGAGTCTCATGCCTAAGGTAGATAAGTGACTTTGCACGACAGCAGACGTATGATTATTAGCGATATAACCGGAAGGCTGAACCCCGATCAGACAATAATGATCATATGGAAAAGCTTGCTTGATCAGTTCTTGCCCGTTATTCACTTCATAGCCAGAGATCACTTTTTCTATAATATGGTCAATCGATAATAGCTCTTGATCATTGTGTTCATTATATTGAAGAGATGGAATACGGCGCGCAGTCTTTTGTAATACCTGCAACAATTCTTGCGTTTCCAGCTTCGGTTTTAAAATATAATCAGCGACCCCACTCTGGAAAGTAGATCGTACGTAGCTAAATTCTCCATAACTGCTCAGTACAATCACTTCAATATGAGGGTACCTTTGCTTCACAATTCGCGTAAATTCTTCCCCATCCATAATCGGCATCACAATATCAGTAATGACAATATGAGGTTGCAATTGATCCACCAATTCAAGCGCTTCTTTTCCATTAGATGCTTCACCTACGATCTGAAATCCATGCTGTTCCCAGACCATATAGTGTTTAATTCCTTGTCTTACCAGAATTTCATCATCTACGATCAAAATTCTACATAGTTCTTTCATTATGACACTCCCTATATAACTCTACTGAAGCCTACAAGAATCTTACAGAATACCATTTATGGTAGCGTTTACAAACGTATAGTTTATTATTTATCTATTTAGTATTTTTATGCTAACACAGAATAGAGAATCATGGGACAAAATATTTGAATATTAATAGAGAGCTATAAGTTACATCAAAAAGAAGATACACTTTAATTAACTATTTTCAAAATAAATACAGAAAGAGGATAGTAATGAATCAAAAAATCTGGTTTGGTATGTTGGGTGTGATCTCAAATCATAGACTTCCTCTTCTATACAATAAAAAAACAGCCTAACGTGTTAGATGCACATTAGACTGTTTTTATTATTTTAGTGCTGTATAATCTTCATTCTTTTCTTCTATATAACTATATAGCATTCATTTGCGATCTAATGCCATTCGTGCTGCCAAAGCTGTCAATACACTTGCCATGAGCCAGCGTTGAATACTCATCCAAAATGGACGTTTACCTAGCCATGATACTACCTGACTTGCGACCAGTATAATCAATAGATTAATCATAAAGCTAATACTGATCTGGATTAGACCAAGAGTCGCACTTTGCATCAGCACTGATCCGCGTGCGGGATCGATAAATTGGGGTAATAAGGAGACATACAATACGGCTGCTTTGGGATTAAGTAAATTGGTCATAAAGCCCATCATAAATAACTTTTTAGGTGACTCTATCGTTAAAGCTTGAGGTTCTAATATATTGCGATCACTACCCGGGCGAATCGCTTTCCATGCTAACCACAGCAAATATACAGCTCCTGCCCATTTGATCATCGTATAGAGCACAGGCACAGTTAGAAATAATGCAGATAAGCCCATCATTGTTGCTACAATATACACGATAAAAGCGAGCATTACACCAAATAAAGAAATTATTCCTGCTACTCTTCCTTGTGTGACCGAACGTGAAATGAGATAGATCATATTCGGCCCTGGTGAACATACCATCCCCAAAGCTACTGCCGCAAAAGCTATCATCGCTCCAAAACTTATCATACTCATTACTCCTTTACCGTTTAATAAATCGATCTCAACTTATGACTAGACGTACAGTATGTAAGATTGTTATCAAGTATATCCTTTTGCCACTCATCTGTTAACCTGTATGTTAGTTATTTGACAATGACTGGTTATTCCTTCACAATAAATATAATGATCGTTCTATATAAGGAGGTATACTACGTGAGCAAAAAAAGAGAAACGTTATTGATTGTAGCGGAAAAGCTTTTTTATGAACATGGATTTCATGCGATTGGTCTGAAGCAGATTATTACAGAAGCAGATATTGCGATTATGACGCTCTACAACCATTTTGCTTCTAAAGATGAATTGATTGTAGAAGTGTTAAAGCGACGTGAGCAACAATATATGGAGTATTTACATCGTTTTCTAACCGATGATCGTGAAGATATTTTACTGAATTTGGCTAAAGGGCATGCCCAACGATTAATGGATATTCAGTCGCGTGGTTGTATGTTTTTACGGGCAAAAGAAGAATTTGCAGGTGATCCAACACATCCGGTCGTGCAGACTGTGAATCGTCATAAAGAAAATGTGATGAAATTTATCGAACAATTGGACTCGTCATTGACTCCACAACAGATTTTACAATTTTCGCTGTTGTTAGAAGGCTCTACTGCTTTGGCTGAGACAGAAGATACAGCTACGGTATGCGCTCAATTGATCGATATGACCGAGAAACTATTTGTACGTGCGGCTTAAACACAAATAATTACTCCGTTATAGCTATGCTATTTGCACGCACAATCAATCATTTCTAGAGGTTCGTAAATCTATCCCTTATTGCAGTGAGTATGTAGATACTCACTTTTTATTTAACCATAAGTATAATGATCGTTCTATATATTTATAATACATAAAGGAGTGTTATCCTATGAATGCTAAAAAAATTATATTCCCCGGTATAGCGATGATCGCGGTTTGTTACACCTTAGGTAGATACAGCTTCGGACTTTTTCTACCCGAGATTTCTAATTCTCTTTCGTTATCTACAACCGATGCAGGCTGGATCAGTTCGGTGATGTATATTGCTTATTGTCTGGCATTATTAACCGCTCCCTGGCTTATTCACAAATGGGGACATTATCAGGTAATCCGCTTGTCTGGAATCAGTGTGGTGGTTGGGATTGCTGGTGTTGCTTTGGCACCAAATGCCTTGATAGTAACGCTTAGTCTGTTCTTTGCTGGATTAAGTACAGGTTGGATATCGCCTGCTCTGGGCAATGCAGCTTCTACTGAACTTGCTGTAGCAGATCGGGATCGTGGCAATGTTTGGATCAATAGCGGAACAAGCTTTGGGATGGTGTTGTCTGGCCCTATCGCTTTATTATTTACCGAGTACTGGCGCTTGAGTTACGGGCTGTTCGCTGTTATTGCTCTTGTCACCCTGTATTGGAATAGCAAAAATATCCCGCATCGGCATCCTGTTGCTTCCTCTACTATGGAGGCTCCGCACAAGCTCAAGTTATTTGAGCCACATAGTCTAGCCTTGTTTGTAGGTTCGCTCCTCATTGGAAGCAGTTCTGCGATATACTGGACGTTTTCACGTAGCTTTTTGACAGTAGAACAAGGGTTATCTTATACAACAGCGATCTGGTTTTGGATTGTGATGGGAATATCAGGCATGGTTGCTGGTGGTTCTGGAAAATGGATCAATCGACTTGGACTGTCTACTTCGTATCGTCTGGGTATGTTTATGATGAATATGGGAATAATAGTGCTTATTGTGCCATCTGTGGGATTTAACTTTGCTTCCGCTATCTTATTTGGTATTTCTTTTATCTTTTTAAGCTGTATCTGTATTGTCTGGTCTACTCGTGTCTATCCCAAGCAACCTTCTATGGGGATCAGCTTTTCGTTTTTGATGATTGGTGCAGGGCAATTTGTAGGTGCTTTAGTTGCAGGAAGTGTGATTGATCGATTTTCGTATTCCGTAGGATTTGTGATCTTTGCTGGACTCGGACTGGTAGGGCTGTTGCTTAAAATCAAAACAAATACGACTGAATAGTATATCTTTTGATATTTGTCCAAATGATATTGCTATAGAAACCACTCATTTTCTATCTCAACAACGGATAACGTAAAGACACTGTATAGTGTCTTTTTTTGTAGTGCAAGTTCTAGTTAGACTGTCTAGCTTTCTCTAGATCATGGTATAATAAAGAGATTCGTTAATAGAGTACTACGCTTATGATTTTATAGCGTTATCGTGAAATATATATAGATAGATCATATGACTTGTTGATTAGATAGACTTATATTGCCAAGCGCTTAGGAGAATAGAGGATATGACGTTGATATTGGATATAAAGCAAGATATAGATCGTTCTGTACAACAGTGGCATACGCAGTTTGCTGAAGATATCGCTCCACTCGGGCAAGAGATTCGGAATGTGCAATATACGACAGAAGCGCTCGCTCTTATTTTCCAAAAAGGGTTGCCGGATAATGCGGTAGAACAGGCATTATTTAAGCTTAATGCCTATCTATATATCTTACAGATCGTTGTCCAACCTGTGCAAAATAAGCTGAGTCGCACGATGTCGTCACTTGGATATCATACTCATCTGGCAGTAGCTGAATTGCAAAAAGCTATCGAGTCTCTTTTTGCAACATCTCTACCTCTCACATCTGCTATTGATACAGAACAACGTGAATGGTTAAGCGGTACACTCTCTTATATTCGTGTCGAAATGCTTAGCGAATCACGCGATTCTTTTACATTTTTCAATAGTTATATGCGTTTATGGAGCAACTGGATCTTGCCAGTGCTCAATCATTCTGTGGCAGATGATACTGAGCAACGATTACAAGCTGAAGTAGAGCTGCTTGAACGATTAGAACCACGATCCGGTCATTCGGCACTCAAGCAAGCATGGTGGTTAGCGCAAAGTTATATTCAGTTTGAACGTGGCGCACAGCATGATGAAGTGGCACTTACTCTGATTCATACCGCAGCTACCAAGCAGGATTTTTATCCTGATCGATTACCGGATTATCTGGAACGTTTGACCGAGCAAGCACAGTGGAAACGGTTAGCCCACTGGCTAACTGAACTTGCAGATGTGCTACGTCAACAACAATCCAATTTACAACATTATGCTTCGTACTGGGAGCAAGTGATTGCCGAACTTCCAGACCAAGAACCTCATATGTGGACAGCACTGGAAACATTATTGCCTGTCGGAGGACGCATTTACGAGGAAAAGTTATTAGCTTATGGGAAATGGCAATTATGGATGGATTACCAGTTAGCGGCTGGCAATGATCCTGCCAATTATAAAGTAACTGAACTGCAACCACTAGAAAATAACGCGCCAGAAATGCTGTTGCCTTTTTACCATCAAGCGGTAGAACGTCATATGGCACACAAAAATAGACAAGGCTACAAAGCGGCGGTCAAATTACTCAAACGGCTAGCCAAATTGTACAAAAAAATAAAGCAAGAACCACGTTGGAATGACTTTATCGAGCAATTTGCTCAGCGAAATAGTCGTCTACGTGCACTTCAAGAAGAATTGCGGAAAGGAAAGCTGATACCATGAGTCATTATCTTCAACATATCACTGTCCAGATGGGACTCAGCGAGTATGGCGATGCTTTAATCTACGGCTCCAAAGAAGCTTATGGATTTGTACCTGCCACTTATCTCAAACATCTGCTATTTGCATGGCATGAAGATTCTTTTTACGGGACAGAGTTAGAAGTAGAAGAAACACCGGAAGTAGAACTAATTGTATTGCCTGCGGAACAGGTGATTCCGTATTTTGCATCGGCTCCTCTGCTTCATCATGTGCAGTGGAATTGGGAAGGCGAGACCGCTCAGATTCGCAAGTTAGCTCCTTATCTGGCGCGCTGTCTGGACGAACGTAAATATCTACCCAGTCTAGCTTCGTATCGGAAAGGGAAATTGCAGTGGAGCTGGGATCAAGAGGTGCTGTTAGAGTGGGCGCAGGAAGACGGAGTCGAACGGGACATACGATCTTTGCTCAAAAATGCGTCTCAACTGCAATTTGTACAAGGATTACAAGCGGCATTTTCTGCTACTGTATTCCGCCAATATTATAACAGTGAAGCAGAAGCCGCTGATCTAAGACGTGAATATCCGCAATTATTTGATCGTAATCAGAGTACAGCCGGATTAGACGAAGAAACATGGTTAGTCTCTATCGGTTGGAAAAGCGATACGGCTCCTTTTCGCCCGGCGCTTCAATTGCTGGAACCGGAAGATTCGAACAGTGGCTGGCGATTACAATTTGTACTCCAAGACAAAGCCGATGAAACGGTTCTTGTGCCTGTACAACTGGGAATTGACGGACATGTAACTGGAAAATGGCCTGAACCCTGGAATATCCATGTACAAGATCGAGCTTCTGGCTGGCTGGAACATTTACGAGCCACTTTACCACGAGCACAATTTGCCGAAACGTCTGATATTTTACAGCGTCCGATGAACAACGAAACCGCATGGCGCTTTCTAACAACAGAAAGTAATCGACTGCTTCAAGCAGGTTGGTTAGTTCTACTACCTGCATGGTGGGAAGCGGCACGTCGCAAAAAGCCTAAATTACGTGCTAAAGTGAGCGAAGATAAAGAAAAACGGGATGGCAAATCCTTTTTCGGCTTAGATGCACTGATCGACTTCGATTGGCGGGTATCGATAGGAGATACCGATCTTTCGGAAGAAGAATTTCTTGAATTAGCGGCTCGTAATGAACGTCTGGTGCTTTTTCGCGGGCAATGGATTGCGCTTGATCCTGAATTGTTAGAACAGATTCGGCGTGCGATGAACGGAATTGATAAGCGACGTGGATTATCTTTTCAAGATGTATTGCAACTTCATCTGATGCGCCAGCATCGTGCGGCTCAAGTTGCCGAAGAAGAAGCAGTTGAGGAAGAAAGTACACGCGTAGAACTGGAAGTCGAACTGAATGAACATCTGACTTCTTTGATTGAAAAGATTAATCAGCAAGTGGATCTTCCACTCACTCCGATTCCAGCAGGATTACAAGCGCAATTACGTCCTTATCAGCATGAAGGATATTCATGGTTATCTTTTCTAAGAAAATTCGGACTCGGCGCTTGTCTGGCAGACGATATGGGACTTGGTAAAACGGTACAATTAATCACGTATTTACTGCATATTAAAGAACATGCAGAGATCGCTATTCATCAGTTAGCCGAACAATTTCATCAGACCGAAGAAATGCAACAGATGCATCAGGAGACGATTTTCAGCCCGACCTCTCTTGTTATCTGTCCCACTTCTGTACTCGGGAACTGGCAAAAAGAAATCAGTCGCTTTGCGCCTTCGCTTACCGTAGCGCTTCATTATGGCAGTAAGCGTCGTTCGGGAGCAGAATTTCAGCAATTGATCGATCATGCAGATGTTATTCTTACTTCCTACGCAACAGCTTCACTCGATCAAGAACTGCTTCAAAGTTACACATGGGCAACGATCTGTCTGGATGAAGCGCAAAATATCAAAAATGCGCAGACAAGGCAATCACAAACGGTTCGTAGCCTTTCTGCTATGCATCGCGTGGCGCTAACAGGAACACCGATCGAAAATAGATTAGCAGAGTTATGGTCGATATATGACTTTATTACGCCAGGATATCTAGGAACAGCGAAAGGGTTTCAAGAACGATTTAGCAATGCGATCGAAAAAGATCATGATGAAGAACGAACCTTACATTTGCAACGATTAGTTAAGCCATTTATGTTACGCCGTACCAAAAAAGATCCTAATATTCAATTGAATTTGCCTGAAAAAAATGAAATGAAAACGTATATTCACCTCACTGCTGAGCAAGGCGTATTGTACGATCAAGCAGTTAATAGCTTAATGCAACAGATGAACAATCTGGATGGCATCAAGCGCAAAGGGGCAATCCTGTCTGCACTCACTCAGCTCAAGCAACTGTGTGACCATCCGATTCTTGTGACTAAAGAAGCGTTGCCTGAACCAGAAAAAGGTAAACGATTCAATACCGAAGCTTGGATTAGTCGATCTGCCAAATTGGAACGATTGCTGGCGATGGTTAAAGAATTACGTGAAGAAGGCGAACAATGTCTAATTTTCACCCAGTATATTGGGATGGGTCAGTTGATGCAAAAGATTTTGGAAGAAGAGTTACAAGAAAATGTATTATATCTAAATGGTAGTACATCCAAAACAGCGCGTGATCGGATGATCGAGCAGTTTCAAGCACCTGCGGTAGAAGGCGATTCGACCAAGCCATCTGTATTTATTTTATCGCTCAAAGCCGGTGGTGTTGGTCTGAACTTAACGGCTGCTAACCATGTATTCCATGTAGATCGCTGGTGGAATCCTGCGGTCGAAAATCAAGCGACTGACAGGGCATACCGTATGGGTCAGACTCGTGATGTACAAGTCCACAAATTTATCTCGCTCGGTACACTGGAAGAACGCATTGATGAAATGCTCGAAAGTAAACAACAGCTAAGTGATAATGTGATTTCCAATTCAGAAGGCTGGATCACTGAACTGTCTAACGATGCATTGAAAGACTTATTTGCGTTACGTCGTGAATGGGCAGAATAATAAAGCATGACATTACACATGATTGTACGTATAATTAAACGTATAATCATGTGTTTTTGTTAGGAGGAAAAAATGATGGCTAAATTATTAGAACCTCAAAAAGATTTATCTCTAGAACAGCCGATTCTTTTTGGACGAGATCAATTAGTGAATACCGCTACGATTTCACGTCAATTCAGCAAAGTTAAATTGTTAGCTAAAATAAAACCTTTGTTTATCACAGACAATGGAAATGTAGATTCTGTACTTTTGAGCTACGAAGCGTACGAAGAAATGTATAATCGTATTCAATCTCTAGAACAGGAAGTTCTAGATTATCGTGCAAAAGAGGTAACAGATGAACCCCAATCTTCTGTAGACTGGCAGACGGTTCGACGCAGTTCTAAAGAATAAGCAATGGAAAAACGATTCTTAGTTCAATTCACCAAGAAAGCTCTTAAAGAATATGAAGCCTTAGACGGATCAATTATAGAAGAAGTCAATACAGCTCTAGAATCGTTAGAACAAAGAGCAGATCAAGTGGGTAAACTACTAGGTAATAAAAGACAAATTCATCTAAAAGGTACTAAAGAAAAAAAATTAAGAAGTTCTGGTGTACGTATTATTTACCAGATTACCGATCAATATGTAGATATTCTTGCTATTGTAAACATTCTGCTGATTGATTTTAAAAAGAATGAGACAGAAGTATATACTGAAGCTGAAATTCGATTTCGAGAAGCAAAAAATAATATCGAACTACCTCAGAAAAACTCACCTTTTATTTGGAAAATAGATAAAATTGCTAATCAAGATTTAGATCAAGGCAGTATGATAGACCAAATATTTGATGACCATTTTGATGATTTAGAAGAATCTATAAAAGAACAAATTTTGCATTATTTTTCTTATGGTGAAGTAGAAAAAGCATATCAAATTCGGTGCAATGCTATTCAGGATTGGGAGAAAGATTAAGTTTCATAATGATCAAAAAAGAGACCTGCTAGTTGAGGTCTCTTTTCTTACTATCTAAATGAACTATGATTTTTGAAATTTTCTAGCCTACTTAATAGAACTACTCCAAGTCTAACTCTACAGCTACTCCCAAATGATCCGATACGATAGCTCCGTTCACACCATTCAATGCTACAGCAGAAGAATGAACAGATAACGGACGATTGGCTAAAATATAATCAATGCGCAGACTGGTGGCATTATTTTCCCAACCTGCAATCGCTTTGACGACGGTATGCCCATCATCTTTTACTTTGGCTAATGTATACGTATCGAACCAGCCTTTGCTCATCACATAATCGTAGCCTTCATCTCGAATCTCTGCTACATTGTTCAGATCACCTAGCATCAGGATCAATTGGTCTTGATACGGGGATAATAACTGTTCTGTACGATCCCATTGTCCACGAAAATGTTCTTCGTCATGCCACCATCCATAATGTCCATCTGCTATCCATACCGATTGTCCGTTCACTTCAGTCTGCACTATCAACAGGCGACGGGTTCGATAATTGTTATAGTCTTGCAGTTGAGAAACAAAATCATAACTTGCTTGCACGATCGGTGTACGGCTTAATATCGCTAACCCTTCATCATACGTATGTCTTGTCTGATGAGTCGGAACCCATGTCCAGTGATAGTCTGACGATAATTGTTGTAACAACACATAAGCAAAGTTATTTTGCCGAATCGTTATATTGCTGTCAGTAGCGTAATAACGTGATATATCCAATGCTGATATATCTACCTGTGGCTCACTCATCGATTGGTTCACTTCTTGCAGAGCGATGATATCGAATTGTTGTTGATTGATATAGTCTGCTAATTGACTGATTTTTTCTAATTGATTGATCTCATGCCATGAATGCGTATTTAAAGTTAAACATTTCAATGATGGTCACCTGCTCCATTATTTTCAGTATATTGATCGGGGTGATGCTTTATTTCACTATACCATAATCCCAAACAGACAACTTCGTGAGATACAGAAGTCATGATTTAGAGCTAACCAGAAAAGAATAAAGTACAAAAACTCCACCCTGTGCTCAATAAGCAAGGAATAGAGTTTTTATAATACATATCTATTAACCGATCATTATTTCACATTTACGATTGAATCCATAATTAATGATTTACAATCCAAGATTACTATTTACTATTTACCATATAAGATTACGCTCCTGCCGGCTTCCACCAGTTACCCGAAATAAATAACATACTGAGCAGATTATACGAATCGCTAAAATAGCTTTCTTTGCTATTTTTCATCCAATCCCAGCCGGTATTGACCCATGCTTGATGGGCACTATCTGTCACCCCTGCGGCTACAAATGGAGCGACAAACACAGCCGTTGCATACGTACCGCGCGCAGTCCCGTTTAGCTGATATCCATCTTTGATATTAACAGGTTTGCCACTGGTTTTACCTTTGATCCAGACAGCTATTTTGTTAGCGATCGTCTTACCGCGGGTATCTCCATACATCGCATAATCCATCACGATTCGCAGAGGTACACGAGAAGCATTGTAATTGTATTCGTTCGTTTCTTTAAATTCATCCAAAAACCATTCCGGTGCAGGCTGTGCTGGATTGCCTACCACAAAGTCTGAGATTAAGCCCGTATTTGGCGAATAGCTACTACTAAATTGATTATATTTGCTATACAGATTGTTGATCACATTTAACCATGTCTGATCTCCTGTCACATCGTAAAAAGCATGAAAATGACTGAGCATCCAATCCGATGGACGGGTATCATAACTATTTTTACTATCCCAATCGCCCAGATTAATACCGTTATTAGAAGTTACATAGCTAGACTTGATCGCACTGATCATTTTTTTGGCTTCTGCCAAATAATTTACTGTTCCCGTAGAGCCCCACTGAGTATGTGCCAGTAGTAAAGAGTACGCAATATCCAGATCACCATCGGTTGCTGATCCAAAATGACCTTGCGCCGCTACATCATCTGCTACTACCCAGCCCATTAATGCCGGATTACCTGAACTTTTGTACGCTCTGGCTGTTTTAAACAATCCATTATAGATTGTCTGTGCATTATTATCCTGTCCTGCCATAAGAGCAGTAATCACCATGCCATATCCCTGACCTTCTGATGTACCTAGCGGGTCAAATCCTTCGGCATCTCCTGTAATATCACCACGTACATAATAACCGCCAGGCAAAGAAGACAAATCATGTTTAAGATAGGTTGATTTCCAGTAACTATAATAAGAAGCTACCGATTGATTCATTGCTGCTTGGGTCACATGATTAGGCTTGATCACTCCTGAATAATTCACTTGTTGTGGAAAAGGTTTCTTTTCATTAGCTGCATAAGCAGATGTTGATAATCCCACCATGCCTGACAACGAAATACTGAATAGTACGATAACAAGAGAGAAGCTAATCCAACGTGTCTGTGTAGATGAAGTACGCATACTGATTATTCCTCCTTCACATAATGTGATATATCCTATTCCGAACCTGAATGTGTTAGCAACGAATTATTTTTATCGGCTCAAGCTTCAAGATGTTTATACACTTTCGCCTACAGCTACATGCTCTTTCGGGAAAAATAAAGGCAAATGTTCTCGATTGGCTTCTAACATTTCAGCTAGCATGTCTTTAGCAATCGCTATTGAAGGCACTAATGGATGATGAACCATCGCTTGCAAAGCCACTTGACGATCTCCGGTAATCGCCGCCTGAATCGTTAATTGTTCATACGTTTTCACCGCATGCATCAGCCCTTTAATATGATCCGGTACGGTGGATAACTGAATCGGTAATGGGCCTTGCTGAGTGACTATGCAGTTCACTTCAATACAAGCATCATCAGGCAGGAAATCAATAATGCCACGATTCGGGACGTTAAGTGTCTGTATATCTCCTGTGCCGTTATGAAGCGAACGCATCAAATTCACTGCCGCTTCTGAATAATATGCCCCTCCACGTTGTTCCAGTTGCTTGGGCTTTTCTTTCAATTCAGGATCACGATACAGTTCAAACAATTCTTGCTCGACTTGCTGTACCACTTGAGCACGCGAGCCTTCATTTTCAAAAGATAACAATTGATCTTGAAGCATCTGAGGAGTCATGTAGAAATACTTGAGGTAATAGGAAGGCAATGCTTGTAACGATAACAAAAAGTCCGCATCCCAACCTTGCTGAGGAACATTAGCGGCTGCATACTGTTCACGCTGGGCTAACAGTTCTGTTAATTTGGATTGTCCGTCTACATCGATTCGGGTAACCCAGTGTAGATGATTTAGCCCTACAAATTCAGCATAGACTTGATGAGGTTCCACTTGATAATGAGCAGTTAACCATTTGATCAGACCGATCGGAGCATTGCATAAGCCAATACTACGTACTTTACTATGCTTATGAATCGCTTCTGTAACCATCCCTGCCGGATTCGTAAAATTCAGCAACCATGCATTCGGCGCTAACTCTTCGATATCCCGGCAAATATCTAATAGTACAGGAATCGTACGTAGTGCCTTCATCATTCCACCAGGTCCGGTCGTCTCCTGCCCTATTACTCCATACTGCAAAGGAATACGTTCATCTACACTTCTTGCTTCTAACATGCCTACTCGCATTTGCGTGCTAACATAATCGGCATCTTTAATTGCTTCTCTTCTATTCGTTGTTAAATGTATCTCAATCGGCAATCCTGAAGCAGTTACCATACGCTTGGCCAATTCACCTACAATCGTAAGCTTGTGTAATCCTTGCTCAATATCGACCAACCATAATTCACGAATCGGCAGATCATGATAATAACGGATAAATCCTTCTACTAACTCCGGTGTATACGAAGAACCTCCACCGATCACAGCTACCTTTAATCCTTGAGTTCTATTCATATGGTCACATCCTGTATTTATAAAATAATAGAATTATGATGTACATTTGTTCTGTGTAGTAGTGATTCCGATTAGATGTATTGCTCTTTCTGTTACGCTGTAGTGAAGCTTCCGATATCGTATAACTGCTTGTACATTTGAGGAGTAATAGAACGTCCTGTCTGTTCTATCGCTCGTAATATCGCTCCAATCACAGGTTCAACTTCTAATTTGACCAATGAGGCTTGTGGGGCAGATTGTTGTAACGCCTGCTCAATCTGAGGACGAATCCAATGACGATCTCCACGTGTTAACAGACTTCCAGCCATCACTACATCAAATGATAACGTGTGCATTTGCAATCGATTGACTATTGCTGCAATCGATTTCCCTATTTCCTGACCTTGTTTAGCCAAAATATCTAAGGCTACGCCATCTCCCCACGCGGCGGCGGTAAATAGCAATTCGGCGACTTGGACAGGCACTTGATAATGATGATCTAGATAGTCATGAAATAATGTATGCACATCTGCATAGTTCAACATATCCAATAACAGCTCGGTGAGTACAGTCGAATGACCTCTTCCATCCCATGCCCGAATCACCGAGCGAAAGACTTCGATACATAATGATCCGCCTCCACCAAAGTCTCCATACATATAATCAAATCCACCACACTGATAACTTTCACCTGCTGGATTAATCCCTGCACTGTTCGTTCCTGTTCCGCAAATTACGGCAATACCATAAGCCCGCGTAGTTCCAGCACGAAGCCCAATCATCGTATCTCCAACCAGATCATAATGTTGAAATCCAAGACTCTGAATCATCGGATGCAAAATAGCATAATCGGCGGGTCGATCTGCTCCTGCTAATCCAAAACAACTGGATGTTAATTGTTCGCGCTGAATACCGGCTTGCTGTAATGCTTGTTCAATAGCAAGTCCAATCTGTTCTCCTGCAAGTAATCCTGTTGTCTGATGATTACCAGCACCCGCACGTCCTTGCCCTATTAATTGACCTTGTTCATTGGTAATATAAGCAATTGTTTTGCTACCACCTGCATCAATACCCAGGTAATACTCCAATATGAGTCACCTCTAATCGTTGCTAACTTGCGCTGTAGATTGCCTGATAATCAATTCTGATTTTAATTTGAGTCCTGCTGTACGCTTACTTTGATTGCTAATCTTACGCAAAATCATATCTGCCGCCGCCAGTCCAATCTGATCTGCCGGTTGTTTCATCGTCGTCAAAAATGGACGCAACTGTGACGCGATATCTTGATCATCATAGCCGATGACCGAGATTTGCTCCGGAACACGTATGCCTGCTTCTGTCAGCGCATTGATAAGACCGATTGCGATATAATCATCCCCTGCAAACACAGCAGTCGGTAATTGATTATCCGCCAACCATTGTTTGCCTGTCTGATAACCAAAATCCATACTATAATCTCCTTGTATAATCGCAAAAGGCTCCAGTTCTGCTTCTTGCAACGCATCGACAAATCCTTGTCTACGATCTCTTGTACTCGTAAATACATCTAACCCACACAAATGAGCGATCTTCGTGTGTCCCAATTCCAATAGATGACGAGTCGCTTCATAACCCCCGTTGTAATTATCGATCGTGATCGCAGAAGCATTATTTTCAGACAATTGGTTATCGATCAGCACATACGGAATATTACGCTTTTTCAGTTCGGATACAAAGCGTTCTTCTTCTACAGGAGACAACAGAATCAATCCATCTACCCGATCTTCTTGAATCAAATAATGGCTTTCTTGATTACCAAAGCTACGAGATACAGATACCGCCAAAAAATAACCTTGCAGAGCTAACGCATCATTGATTTCTTTGGCGACAGCATCAAAAAATGAATCATGTAGTGTCGTCACAATTAATCCAATAATCCCGGTACGTCCACGAGCAAGTGAACGAGCAGCCGCGCTTGGGCGATAATCTAATTCTTTGATTGCATCCATCACTTTTTGGCGATTTTTTTCACGTACTGTTCCTGCGCCATTAAGCACGCGTGAAACAGTAACAACCGATAATCCTGATCTTTTAGCAACATCAAA
This sequence comes from Paenibacillus nicotianae, assembly GCF_042681745.1. Lineage (NCBI taxonomy): Bacteria > Bacillati > Bacillota > Bacilli > Caryophanales > Paenibacillaceae > Paenibacillus > Paenibacillus nicotianae. The sequence goes on from NZ_JBHUGF010000014.1 coordinate 91,061, forward strand.
TATACTGGCTTTCATTTTGTATTCTCCTAATTGATGCTGTTTTTAGACAGTAAGACATGAATACGCCAACTATCCAAACACAAACATCCTGTTTTTGCTCATTATACAGGATGATATAGGATAGGGACTACACTGTAATGCGCTAAATCGTTATTTCTTGTATGCCTAAGCGGTTTTATTATATGCCACTGGTGTACTAGATATAGATTTCTGTTTAGCAATAGCGACTTCATTTTTTAGAATTAGAGTACTGTTATAGATGATATCTTTTGTTCTGCTATAGATTGTATTTTTTCTTCTTAGACAATAGTTATAGCGCTTTAACTTTTGAAATAAAAGAATAATACATGCTAGCTTAATGGTTAGGATAAATCGTATGATTTCACCTCCTATTGTTAATATCACTTGTATATGATTTTGGATCACAAAGAATATAAATTCATAATTATGCATAATACTTTTGAGATTATTTCAGAGCTAAACGTTATTTATCTACTTCTATGTTTCCACGAAACAAAACGAATTTATATAAGTTATAGCGCTTTAACTTTTGATATTGGAACTATCATAGATGATTTTAGATATGATTACAAGCTTATTTTGACCACTTTATCGGTAAAATACGTTAAAAATAGGCTTATTTATACCTTTTTCTTATATATTTACCTTTTTATGAGCGATAAAGTGATCCAAAAAATGATAACGATCGTTGTAATCTATACCGTTTAGCACTCGTCATTGCTCTTGCGGAATTTGCTGAATCCATTCTAATATTTCATACTGTTGCCTTTTGGTAACGTTGTTATATTCATTCTTTTGCACTTCTTGTACAATATCTGCCCGAGATACGTATCCTTTAGCCCATGCGTTTAATCGTGCACCGATCATCGAATGAAAAAGATTTTCTTGTGTGCCCAAATGTTCTATCCCCTGCTTCAATAACTCTGGCTTTCGTTGCAAATAATACTTCTGGTGACGCTCTTCTGCTCGTGTAAAATCTGTATACGGTAAGATTTCAGTATGAATTGACTGGGGTGCATATTGTTGTTGAACCCGTACCATGATTTCATACTGCTCTACATTGCGAGATAAAAGAAGCGACATATACTGTCTTCCTTTATATCCATTGATCGCCTCAGGTCGATGATGTTCCCAGAAGCAACATAACAATTGTTCTAAAGATATTTCTTGCGGATGAAATGTAATCTCTATACTTTCCGAATGATCTCCTAAATTGCGGTATGTTGGGTGAGTCGTTGTTCCTCCTGCATATCCTGTTGCCGTCTGGATCACACCTGCAAATTGTCCGAACAAAGCTTCAGGATTCCAAAAGCATCCCATAGCTAATGTCAATTGTTCGTACGATTGGGGTATACTATCTGTTGGTTGTGTATTCATCGTCTTATACTCCTTTGCTGTATCGATAGACATTTAAATTTTGTAACCCTGCTGGCTCTCTTTTACAGTACACTAGAATAGATACGGCATTTTGCTTCGAGCCTTAATCCGTACTATGAAACTTATACATAAGGTGGTTATATCAACAGTGAACAGACAGAAATCTTTACTTTTGTGGAGTCTTTTAGTTGTCGTCATTCTTATTGCTCTTATTCCTGTAGGAATGAAGATGTTCTCCGCATCCAATACTGCTCAACAAGCGCCTACATCTAACGAGACGACAACAGATTCTACATATGTACCAACAGAAACGCCAGCACCTACCCCTGTCGCACCTACAATTTCCAAAACATACGACCTTGTCGTAATCGGTAGTGAAGTCGAAGGGATCTTAATGGCAAAAGCGGCACACGATCAAGGGAAAAGTGTTCTCATTATCGATCCACGCGAAAAGCCAGGTGGACAATTGATTCAAGGACAGATGCTTGTACTGGATGAACCGAATACCAACAAAAAGAAAAGTCTGGTACAAGGCGAAATGAAAAAGCTGTACAACGCTTATAATGCAGGCGATATTCGCACCGAAAAACAATTTATAGACTATTATAACAGCTTAATTCAAGGGATTCCGCTGGAAAGTGGGATTCAGATTGAAGGGATTCAGCAAAGTGATGCAGATGCTAACTATGCGATTACTTCACTAACCTATAAGACAACAGACCAACAATCACATACTATTGCGGCGAAGTATTGGGTAGAAAATAGTGATTACAATGCGCTCACGTCCAAGCTTCATGTGACTCGTATTCCGGGAGTAGAATCTATTTTCGGTGGCGACAAGCCTGAATATATGGCGGCGACTTATATGCTACGGTTCAAAGGCGTAGATTGGCTGAAGCTTCATAGCGCTACATTGTTAGATTATCCTTTAACCAATCTGGAAGCAAAATATGGAACTAACACTTATGTCGATTATGATTTTGGCACAGGCTTTAACAAAATCACAGAAAACTTCAAATCACTAGACCCACAGCTCAAATTACGTGGGATCAACTCGACTTATCAGAAAAATGGCGAAGTGATTATTAATGCGCTGCTGATCTACGATGTCGATCCTGCGAATCCAGAATCTGTACAATCTGCTATAGCGAAAGGTAAAGCAGAAGCTCCGCGTGTACTCAATTTTCTCAAAGAAAATATACCGGGTTATGAACATGCCGAGTTAAACGGGTTCCCGGATTACTTGTATATTCGAGATTATAACCGCTTTGAAACAGATTATGTATTGTCTTACGAAGATGTGGTAGCAAGTAAAATGTTCTGGGATAATGTCAGTATTGGTGGGTACCCGATGGATATTCAAGGCACACGTTCTGTTCCTACCGGTAAAGGATACGGAAAACCGGATTTCTACGGAATTCCACTGCGTTCTTTTGAATTAAAGTCTTATGATAATGTTCTGGTAGCCGGCAAAAATGTGGGTGCTTCGATCAAAGCTTACGGTAGTGCACGTATTACACCAACCACTGCCCTTGCAGCCGAGACGATCGGTATTATTTTAGGGCATGAAACGAAAAAATTACGTGATCTAAACGAAGAAGATTTCAAACGGATTCATCAGTATTTGAGTAAGGATTACAATATTAAATTAGACTGAGTTCGGTTGGTTTGCAAAATGAGCGATATGGAGAGAACATCTCAACATTGAAAATCGTTCTTGTAGAGAGGGTCACATTGGCAGATTGGCTAATGTGACCCTCTTTTTTTATTATAATAATGGAGTTACACTTTTGGTGTAGTGATTTATAGGTTTGGACTGGATTAGAGATAGTTTTGAATCACTAAAATAGCTAAATCGTTGAAAGATGTGTAGGATCAACGACTTAGCTATTTTTCTTTTTTATTAAATGATTCAGACCACTTGATATATCTTTTCTATTCCACTGACTGGAATTCATTAGGCAATCTATTAGACTTTTATCACGTCTTTCAAACTATTGGACTGTTGTGACTTCTTTCAAACGTTGATCTAGCCATGCTAGCGCTTTTTGAATACGGTCTTGAGGAACATGTTCATAGCGAGCACCGATTACTAATTCAGTCGCACAGTGAGCCCCTTCTTTTTGGTCTGTTAAGTATTGCACGATACCTACACCTGTCGCCTGACACATTTCGATTAAGATCGGTTCGATTTGTTCTTTGGGCAGTTCGAAATGAATATGGAACATGTTGGAGACAGGCACTTCTGGTAGTGTGTGAATAGCTGTGCATTTGTTGATCCACCCGGCTAATTGCACCGCTTCTTGGTAGTATTGTTCCATGTTGCCGACACGCTGTTCGTAGTAATACTTGGAGCTGAGAATATACGGATACAAGCTAATGAGATCGCCGCCATGTCTTCTTTTCCAGACTTTAGATTCTGCGGTAAAGTCACTTGGGCCTGCTAAGATCGCACCTGCAATACCACCGATGCCTTTGTAAAAAGAGATGTAGACACTATCGAATAACTCGCATACTTCAGCGGCTGTTTTTTGGTAATATGGTAAAATTTCGAACAATCTAGCTCCGTCTAAATGAATCGAAATACCTTGTTTACGACAGTATTCAGAAATAGCTTGCAGTTCGCTATAATCTGGCAACTGTCCACCGATTTCGCGTTGAGGCAGTTCAAGCAATAAGCAGGCAATATCTTGATCCATTTGCTGTACATCTGCAAGTGTAATCAGGCGATCTTTATCCGCTAGCAAAATTGACTGGATATGATGCAATTCTTTCAATCCATCTTCTTCATGAATCTCTAAATGGCATAAAGGATGGTAAGCCACTTTAGGGCTATTGTGGCGATCACACCAGATACGTAAAGCAATCTGTTGCGCCATCGTACCTGTCGGAAAGAACACTGCACTTTCTTTGCCTAACACGTCTGCCATCTGTTTCTGAAAATCTTCGATCACTTGCCCTCCACCATACTGATCACTCGCAAGATCACCATCAATGTCTGCAAATGCTTGTTGCAACACATGTATATTCCGACCTGCATGACCGGGTAATATGTATTCGGTTTGTGCAAATGCTTCTCGTAAGGTTAAAGATGGTTGCTTGGATGAAGCAGATTCTGTTGTATTGTACATGGATGTAAGCTCCTTTGGATGTAAATTGGGGTGAATATGTAACTATAGCAACGTTATCATATTTGTCTGCAAATGCGTAATGTATTATACGAACTCATTCAATCATTTATCTATTAATAATTTATTTGTTCATAAGCAACAGTAGCATATTCTAATCTTCTAATTCATAATCACCTGAAGCGTACCAAGGTTCTATTTTTTTGATAGCAGTCATAGGAATAAGCATTCTTGTATCATCATGAGCCTCTTCAGGACAAATCACAATAACATTATTGGAGTAGTAATAATGAACATATAGTCCGATTACGAACAAATTATCAAGAAATGTTATTTTAATATCTCTATCCAGATATGCTGGCATAAATATTTCTTGCTGATCCATGATAATTCCTCCTAAGTTTTTATAATATGATACGTATCTTTACTAATATAACATTGATATATAAATAGGCACTTTTATATTTTTTTCAATATCAGATGTGTTCGTTCTCACCCTTTTTTCCAATCATTTAGTAAAATATGATCTGCTAGATTAGGGCATAAGATTTGGCTATATTTTAAAATATATTGAAATTTGATAGTTAAATCCAATCTTATTAAACATTGAGCTAGATTTTCAAAGCAATATATTACAATCCTTAATCTCAGTTTTTTCAAACTATTCGTTTAATCATTTTGTATGCTTGCAACTATCTCTTTACGTAATGCTAAAAGTAAATCGTTAAAATCAAGAGTTATAGCATGCAAATCACCGTCTTCATATAGATTATTTTTTGCTTCCTCATAACTATTTGCATATTCAATTACATAGCTTTTGAATGTTTCAATAAAAGTAAATTTACAATACACTTTTTCTGATTTAAATACGGTATCTTCTTTGATAAAAATACGTTCAAATCCCAAATCCTCGAATAACCGTTCAACTTCTCTTTTAATCCCTTCCATTTCGCATCACCTACAGCATTAATTTACCATTCATATCTCTGGGTACGTTGCTACCATTCTTCTGTCCATCCGTATTTGCTTCACGATCAGTATGTCAGCACATTATCCGTATATTTTCTTTGAGAAACTTACACCCCTCAAATTCTAAAATAGGCTTAATCAATATCACTATAGAACTTCATCAACTTCGAGATAATTTCTTCTGGCACAGTATAATTTCTAAAGTTAAGTGATATTAGATCGATAATTGCTTGCTTCATGGTAAACCAAGATTCATTTTCGCAGTCACTCATATCCTCATTAAAACTTAGAATACAAATACCATAACTCCGTTCTCCCCATATTGCCCACTTCATAGAAGAAGATAACCATATTACGACTTCAGAGTTAAACAGAATAGCATCAGCAGGACTTTCAGCAGGGCCTTGTTCGAGTATATTCCAATATTCATCAGACGTAGTTCCTTTTTGTAAAATGCACCAATTATAATAAGCGAATTCACTATAATAATATTCAACAGGATCTGGATCTAAAACACCCATCATCACAAATGAGTCATTGGATAAATCAATCAACTTTTCTAGTTGAATCCAAAAATCAGGACTCATTACATCATCAAAATCAATGACAACTTTTCTTTTAAAGGGAACTTTATAAACTTGATTGGGTAGTCGTTGTTCACAGTTGAACATCTTTGTCACCCAATATAGAGTCTCTTCAAATTTCTTTTTATCTTGTATAAATTTACTATGACTCATTCATCAGCCCCCTAGTCTTATTTTGGCTATTGTCCTTACTTAGAATTATCATGAATAACATATTTAGCGCTAATTCTTTCAGAGATGTAGTTGATTTACTATCTTTAGCCTTTCTTAACGATTTTTTCTGTAGTATCTATCTGTAGAAAGAAATTTTAAAGCGTACATTTTAATTTTTGTCTAAGGTTATATATTCAAAATATCTATTATTTTATTTGTTTTCTCAACTCTTCAATATCATCAGTTATCCATTGTTTAGCATCTACTTCTTTAATTACTTTTTTTGAAGCCTTTGTAATTGATTTTTTCAAAGAAATAATCTCTGTATCTAACGATGCAATCACTTTCAAGCCAACCTGATTTCTTTTAATAAAATGTAATGTAATATGTGAGCTATCTTTTTTTACTCCCTGCACATAGAATGGGCCATCCATAAAATCAAAAGTTTGTGACGTTCCAACAGATAAGGTTTCAAGTGATTTTATAGATTTATTCCACCATGTCAGAATAACTACAATAAAATCATTCCAATGGCAATCAGGAAAAAACGTATCTCCTATTTGAAAATAAATTCCACCTGTAATTGATTTCTGCTTGCTAAGTTCGAGTGTATATTCTTCAATGACTACACTTACCAATTTGCCACCTCCTACTTAATCTACAGAATCGTACAACTATCCTTGCTCGAATACACCATCTTGATTCATATACGAGCAACCCAGTAAGAATAATAAGAAAACGAGAGCTACAGCACAACCTGAAACACCTATATTCTGCTTTTTGGTTTTCCACAAATAAAAGATAGACAGAGAGATCAGAATCATTGAAAAGATACCAACAGAGAACAATGTGTATCTTGCTACAATATCCATAGAACGTTGAAAATTAGCTGTTGAGCCTACGATTAACCATATAAGTGATACTATATTTATGGCTATAGCGATTAGCCAAACTCCTTTACATATAACTGTAAGTATTCTCAATGTGTACTCCTATCGTGATTTGTTATTTGTTATTCAATATAGAAAATTTATGTACTTTTTATATACGTTATATGCTAAATAGGTTACTTCTTTTATTATTAGATCAGCTAGAAATAACTAAAATCTTTCCAGATACCATTAATTTCAGTTTATTATTCTCTTTCTTAAATTCTAATTCTTTAGATATTCGCTTCACTTTTTCGTTTAATATCGTTACATCAGGCATCTCATATAGAATAAGCTCAAATGTTTGAATATATTCTGTATCTGGATCAAGTGTCATATGAATTTCTTTAATTTTAGGAACTTCTATCTTATTTTTATAACTAGCCTTTACAAATGTATACTCTTTATAGAATTTTTTTGCTAAGTTCATTTGCAATACGACACTTAATAATCTGTAGTCTGGCTCTACACTCCAGAAAAGCTCTACAAACTCTAAAATAGTATCTTCGATTGATCCTTCATTAATTCGATTTTCAGCTAAGATATAAGGGTTATCTCCCATCCATACATCAATATCTTCTACAGTTTCAATAATATTTCCAGGCTGAAAAGGTTCTTTATCTAAAAACTTCCATTTTTTTTGGTAGTTCATTTTATCTCTTTCCATATTACTTCCCCCTAGTTAGAAGCTATTCTGGTAAATAATATATCTTATATGTACATCATCATACTATACATTCAAATAACAAAGTCTCTTTCACGATTCTAATATTCTCATGTGTCTTGGGATAAGGTTAATATTTTCACTGATTTTGTTATTAAATGACCTAGTTACTATTATAAAAAAAACCACCTAGCAATACTTAATCGCAAGGTGGTTACGTATTTATCCATTATGAACCCTTCTCAACCTTCCAACATCCCCAACACTGTATCCAACAACACATTAATCCCTTTCTCACAATCCTCATACGAAGTCAGCTCTTCTTCACAGTGACTTTTTCCATTCACGCTCGGTACAAATACCATTGCAGATGGCAAAAAAGAAGCGACAAATTGGGCATCGTGTCCGGCTCCGCTTGCCATAGTTTTATACGAATATCCTAATGTCTGAACAGATCTTTCCAATCTTTCGCAAATGGCAGTATCGAACCAGACGGTATCGCGTCCCCATAATTTGGTGCTAGTCACTTCGCAATCTCCTTGCACCGCAGGCAAAGCATGAATAATACGCTCTACTTCGCGGACGACTTCTTCGTTTTTATGCCTTGCTTCTAATGTAAAAATGACTTTATTCGGGATCACTGTATGAATATTTGGAAATACATTCGCTCGTCCCATCGTATACACTAATTCTGAATCCAGCGTACTTAATTGCGTGCGAAGTACATTTACCAGATCATTCATAGCAAAAAAAGCATCTTTACGCATATCCATAGGCGTAGTACCTGCATGATCCGATTCACCGGTGACTTCAATCTCGTAACAGACCATACCAACCACGCAATCGACTAATCCAATTTGTAATGTTTCTCGTTCTAATACAGGCCCTTGTTCAATATGTAATTCTAGGTAAGCTGTTGCTGCTTGAATTCGGTGACTCTTTTCGCCTGCATACCCACTTTGAGCTAACGCATCGCCGAATGTAATACCGTCGCTATCTTTTTTATTTAACATATCTGCTTTGGCAAATTTACCCGCCAATACACCGGAAGCCATCATCGAAGGTTCAAAGCGTGCACCTTCTTCATTGGTAAAATTCATTACTGTAATCGGAATACGTGGTTTGATCCCGTAGTCTACCAGAGTACGGACAATTTCTAATCCAGCAATTACACCTAAGATTCCATCAAAACGACCGCCTTTTTTGACTGTATCCATATGAGAACCTAGCACAATAGGAGGCGCATCTTCTGTACCTGCTAGTGTTGCGTACATACATCCCATATCATCGACAACGACTGTCATTCCTAAAGATTCACAACAAGAGCGAAAATATCCACGTACAGCGATATCTTGTTCACTTAATGCTAATCGTGTAACGCCATTGTTAGCTGTTCGTCCAAAATCAGCAAATTGTTCGATCGTATCTGCTAATCGTTGACCATTAATAAATAGTTTTTGTTGTTGCATCGCGATCACCCTATCCTATTTAAGATATATTTTACAGCTTCTATGATACGTTTATGACATGGTGAGAAAAATAATTGGTATGACTTATTGCATTAGCAGACATATACCGTTTATGTATCTTACATCTTACCGTACTATAGAGAAAAGTCATTTGACATAATGTAATATTTTATAAGATTTGAAAGTTACTTTATGCTACATATCTTACAAAAACCAGATCAGAATTATATAGTCAAAAGAGGATTGGCTTTTTCTTTTGATCTGTCACTAGATTGGAATGAAATATAATGAAAAAACGTTGCTGCTATGCTACAATATTAGAATTGTATTGGGAACATTTAGGGAGGGTAAAGTAATCACTATGCTGATTATTGGTATTGCCGGGGGAACCGGATCAGGAAAAACAACTGTTGCTCGTTCAGTGATTGAACGTCTTGGCACAGACAAAGTCACTTTTATATCTCAGGATAATTATTATAAAGAGCACTCCCGACTGACTGCGGAAGAACGCCGATTGATTAATTATGATCATCCGTTTGCCTTTGATAATGAACTACTGATCGAACATTTAAATTTGCTCAAACAAGGACAGGCTGCGTTTGCTCCTGTATACGATTTTACAACTGATTCACGTTTTGTAGATCAGACGCTCGAATTGCATCCCAATCATATTGCGATTGTAGAAGGATTGCATGTATTATCTGATGAGAAATTGCGGGCAGAACTCGATATCAAAGTATTTGTCGATACCGATCCAGATGTGCGGATTTTGCGTCGTGTGTTGCGAGATATCGAAGAACGTGGACGTAGTATTCAGTCGATTCACCAGCAGTATTTAACAACTGTCAAACCGATGCATGAAGCTTTTATTGAACCTTCCAAAAAATATGCCGATCTGATTATTCCTGAAGGCGGACAAAATGAAGTCGGTATTCAATTGCTTTCGATTTTGACCGAAAAGTATTTAACTGGTGATCGTACATGGGGCGAAGCGTAAATGTAACCCTGCTATATATGTAGATTAAAAAAACAGGATATCCATCCTTTTATGGTGTTATCCTGAGACTCTGTTACTATAAAAGCTGTTGGATCATACATCCAGCAGCTTTATTTTTTGCATATCCCTTATAGCTTCAGAGCAACATTTCCTCCTCCACTTACTCTACAAGCACAATACATAAATTTTTCCAGCTACTTCTTCAGTTGTTCGGCATTAAAAAGCCGCTATACCTTTTAATGATACGTAATGACAAAATGTAAAATAGCTATAGATTCAGATGGATTACGGTACGTGTGCTTACGATCTCCTTTGAAACGAATACATTCTTCCTCTACCAGATTATACTGTTCTTGATTCACTTCTACTGTAAGTTGACCCGACATCACAGTTACAAACTCAGTCACTCCGGCTTGATGTGCCTCGGAAGTGTAAGCACGATGCGGTTGTAAATACGCTCGATATAACTCAAATCCATTAGAGCGAAATAGTGGCTCTACTACAAAAATCTCATCAGAACTTCTCAACTGCATACTATCTTGTTTGCGAATAACAGACACGTCCGATTCTCCAGATAATAATGCTGAAATAGGAATATGTAGACCATCTGCAATTTTCCAGATCACAGATAATGTAGGGTTCGCTTCCCCTTGCTCTATCTTAATCAATGTTAATTTGCTGACACCAATTTGCTTGGCAAACGCTTCGATTGTTATCCCTTTTGCGTTGCGAAATTGGCGTAAATTGATACCAATCTGCTTACCCACTGCTTCTTCTTTACTTTGAAATTCCATATTATTCTCCATGATTAACTCCTTTTATATACCGTTATCCTTTATTTATTTCTTTTCAAAAGTATATTTAAAAATACCAATAGTTAATTTTATTTTACTTTTATGATCTTTTTATACTATAATCAGACAAAAGTTAATTATAATATACTATTTAATTATTATTTTATACTTTGAAAAAATGGATTACAAGGAGAATCGGTATATGCTCACCAAACAACAAACGGTTAGAACAGCTTTGCTTGAGGCTTTTCCTTTAGCATTGGCGATAGCAACGTATGGATTATCTTACGGAGTGCTTGCTACTCAGGCGCATTGGAGTCTTTGGAGTACAATCATGATGTCTGTGCTCGTTTTTTCAGGTTCAGTGCAATTGATGATCATTGCTATGTTTATATCAGGTGCCACATTGCCCGGTATGTTAATTACTGCAATATTACTCAATTTGCGTAATTTGTTATATGGAGCTGCACTAGCAGATAATCTAGCCCCTGCTTCCCGAAAGTATCGCTGGTTACTGGCATTTGGTGTATCTGATGAATCATTTGTACTGGGAAATATGCGTTATCAGAAGTATGGAGCAGATCCGTTGTATTTTGGCGTTGTAGCAGGATTATTTTATAGCGCATGGGTGATTGCTTCTTATGTCGGTGTATATATTGGGGATTTGATTGATCCGGTGCGTTGGGGATTGGATTTGGCGTTTCCGATTACATTTGTAGCTTTACTTATTCCATCTCTTACTGACAAACCAATTATCGCTACAGCGATCACTGCACTAGGTATCGCAAGTATATTACATTATATGATGCCTAATAATGAATTTAATCTAATCATAACCGGTATCGTTTCTCCATTTGTTGGAATGTATATGGCAAGGAGGAACCAACATGCCTGAACAGTGGATTTTGATTATTGTTCTATGTATAGTAACCTTTCTATCGCGTCTGATCGGCGTAGAAATGATAGCAGGGCGAATATTGCATCCGACCCTGCGTCTGTATTTTAACTATGTTCCGATTGCGATGATGGTGGCGCTTATTGTAGATCAGATCGTTACGACTGATCAGGGAGCGACTTCGATCTCATTGCCGATTGTAGGCGGTTCTATCGCAGCTACACTGATGATTAAAGTTACACGTTCATTTCTACCTACTGTGATTATCGGCGTACTCGTAGGACTTGGAATACGTTATTTGTTGTCCGGTTAACGTAACGCCAAGTTATTGTCTTTATTGATCTGCACCAATATTGAGCTTAGCGCCTTTTGGGCGAATTTCCCCATCGATATCCAACGTACCTAGTATCGATGCATCGGCAATCCCTTGATGAATCGCCGGTGAACTTTGTTGTAGATGGAAATTCTGCTTCGCTGGATTAACAAATACAGGATTGGCAAATAACGAATGAGTATCATTACCGCTGCGTTTACGATAATCGGTAAAGCCTGTATACTCTTTATTTTTCCAGATCCAAGTTGCTTCTGCGCTTCCATCCGGTGCATCGTATAGATTGTAGTCGATAATATTGCCGCTATTTTTGGTGTATTCGTTGTAGATCAGAACGTTCGATGCTCCAGCGACCATAATATTATTTTTGATCACATTGTTACGGGTATCATATTGAACATATAATTGCCCGTTACCACGATTTAACGTGTCATTTTTATAAAGAGTATTGTTCATAATATGACTATTGGTTGTAGAACCTCGCTCCGTATCATATCCACCCATCGCAATACCTGTTAAGCGGTTAGCGTAGATCATATTGGTGCGTACTGTAATATTGTCTGTCGCTTTGCCTTTATGCTCTGATGCAATTTCGATACCGATATCGTTGTTATAGACTTTATTTTGTTCGATAATTGTATCTTTACCGCCATCAATATAGATAGCTCCTGCCGAATTGCTGTTATTCGGTATCTTTTTTCCGTAAAATGGATTGCGATTAGACGAGATATTGTAGATCGTATTGCCTTTAATTAATCCTTTACGAGCGACATCATATTTGACATCAGGCGCTGTACCTTCATACCCGATTACATCGATCCCGATATTATCGTTATCATGTAACAAATTATGACTAACCGTAAACTTCTCTACATTGCCGTTAACGACTAAAGATTCGCTAGAACCTAGCACCAGATTATACAGTGTATTGTTGCTAATTGTAATATCATGCAACGACTCTGGCGCTTTGTTGCCATAGATAGCGATTCCATGTGCATCTCGACCTGTCGCATTATTCCCTGATAAAGAGACGGTACTTTTAATATCATGGATACGGTTGTTTAGCAGTTGAATATGACCGCCAGCTCCTTGCACACTGATACCCGCAGGAACTTCATCTGCATGATTGGTTGTATAATTACGAATCTCTAATCCTTTGATCGTAATATAACTAGCATCGTGAATATCGACCATCCCTTGCAGTCCATCAACTGCTTGTCCTGTGCCATCCAAAATTGCTTTTTCAGAGCGATAATTAGTAAATGTAATATTTCCTTTGCTTGCGGAACCGGAACGAGTGATCGCTAGTTGTTGCTTGTACACGCCTGCACGTACATAAACAGTGCTACCTGCTGGCACGGTATCTGCGGCATGTTGGAGCGTTTTCCAGGGAGACGTGATCGTTCCTGCCTGACTATCTTTGCCTGTAGGAGATACATAATATTGAGCAGTCGCCGCTTCGGCTGAAGGCGGAACACTATATACAAATAAACTTATACATAAGATACAGCCCAGACCGATCAAGCTATATAATAGAGATTTTCGCAATGAATGATCATCCTTTCTTTCTTAAAGATCTGAACATGTCCCATTATAAACGTAATCTGACCACTGTCTAGCATCGGATGATGTAGTCGATTATTTTTATACCCTGATCATCATTCCAAAAAAAGCCTTGATTACGGTCTCATACGTCCGCAATCAAGGCTTTGACTACTATTTTGCTAAATAACTCGATGTTGAAGCCATTTGTTACCCCTAAATCGCTTCATAAAGATCAATCCACGGACTGCCCATTCACAATCCATTGCAATCCAGATCCCCAGAATTCCCCAACCTAGCGTAATCCCGAGAACATAGCCAAGAACTACCCGGAATAACCACATCGACAACATCGATACCAGTGAAGTGAACTTGGAATCCCCTGCTGCCCGTAAAGAAGAAGGCGTGATAAAGGCTATTGCCCACAATGGCACTTGAGCAATCGTATTGATTAATAAAACCAAGAAAATATCATCTACAATATCTGTAGGCGGGTTAAAAATAGAGATCAGTGGATAGAAAAATGGGAAGATTAACAGTCCCATCACTACAAAAGAAAGCGACGATAAAATCAGAAACGATCTTGTGAATTTGCGAGCATCTTGTATATGTCCGCTACCGATACACTGCCCGACTACTGTAATAATCGTGAGCGCTAACGCATTCGCTGGAATCTGCATTACCCCTGCCAATGAAGAACAGATAGCATTAGTCGCGATTGCATACGTTCCCATGCCAACAATAAAGATTTGCGTTAAAATTTTACCACCGTTAAAGAACATTTGTTCAGCGGCAAAAGGAATCCCGATAAATAGTACTCTTTTGAGCATAGAGAACTTTATGATCAGAATCTCACGCAATTGAACTTTGAGGTTTACATCCATTTTGAACAAATAATAGATTGCACAAGCCGCACCTAAATATCTGGCGATATTGACCGAAAGTGTCATACCGAATACGCCCATATGCAGCCCGTTAATAAATACGAAATTTAATAATACATAGATCACATTCATAATCAGCGATAACATCAATGATGCTCGTGTACTTCCTACTCCGCGCAAAGCTCCGCAGACCGCTTCAACTATCGCTATACCTAGAAAAGAAGTACAACTTCCAATTAAATACGTGCGCGCAAGATTCATTACATCCGCTTCGGCAGATCCAAAAAGAACATTTAATAATGGCGCATGAAAAATAATCCCGAATAACGCGACTACGATTGCCAGTAAAGAAACTGAAGATACCGCTCCTGCACTCGCTTCCGAGACACCACGTTCATCTTCACGCCCTTTGTATTGGGCTACCACTACTGTTCCGCCTGTAGCAACAGCAATGAATACGCTTAGCAGAAAAATATTGATCGAATCAATCATATTGACGGCACTGACAGCAGCGACTCCTGCTGAACTGATCATTGCTGTATTGATTAAGTTCAATCCCATAATAAAAATCTGATCGATCAAAATCGGTACAAACAGCGCAATCATCTGGCGGTAATGAATTGTTGATCCTGAAAAATACTTATCCAGTAGTCGATGACTTCGCTTAAACTTGAGTTCAAATGGCTGCATCATTGTTCACTTCTTTTACATTAGAATGGGCATACGCAAAAATAGACCGACGTTCGTGTATCCAAAAGGGGTTCGTACATAACAACTCTAAAAAAAAGTATAAAAAAAGCTCTTCAGAAGAGAAAGCAACTGAAGAGCATGATTGATATCTTATATATAATAAGCTTGTTGACCAAGCCCATGTTCGTCGATTGCGTACATGAATATATCACTCTTTACATGAAAGAACAATACTTTTACGCAATCTTGTTCTATTTTATTATCCTTTAGCCAATTCTGATAATTGAGCAGGGGTGAGACTGCCTTTATAAATACGAAGTTCATCCATCTGTCCTTTGAACGGAGTATCCCAGTAGTTCACACCTAAGCCGAAGCTAGCGTTACCACCTGTAAAAATATCAGGGAAGTTATCGCCGCTCAACTTCTGCACTCCATTCACATAGATATTTAAGTGACCTTTATCTACAGAGAAAGCCAGATGTGTCCATTGATTCGCTGGAATCGTAGTTCCAGTCACTCCGTCATACCATGCTGTTCCAGACCAGACCATCGCTTGATCGGCTGTTGCACCACGCGGAATTAAGCTTACCCAGTGATCTGTATCTTTCGCTCCGAAAAAGGCTGGCGTGTAGGTCGTTAATTGATCAGGCTTCACCCACACCGATACCGAATAGGAATTGGTCGAAATTAATCCTTGTGGCAAATGAATACCTGATTTTCCATCGAAAATAGCCGATTTTCCATTGATTCCAGTGCCGTACGTAATTGTACCCACTGTCGAATCCAAGCGTTCTCCTGTAACTGTTCCTTGTCCGAATGTAGTCGTTGTATCTTTTAAATTATTTTCAAAACTATATTGAGCAGTTAACGTAGCTGCTACAAATGGTTGTACCGTCACTTGGAATACTTTGGTCTGCTTGATGCTGCCTTTAGTGATAGTAGCTGTCAGTGTTACGTTCGCTGGTGCTTGCCCTGCTTGAGGACGAGTGACCACGCCTGTATTTGCAATTACAGACGGATTAGAACTTGACCATACAATCGACGTTCCGCGGCTACCAACTGTCGGCAATAGTACATCACTACTAATAGTAGACGTATCTCCTAGACTAAGATCACCGTATACATCGGTAACCACTTGCTTGTCCGATTCTTCAATCAAACGACTGCCCCATCCCATAGTTCCGTTAGTAGACAATGCTGTAAATGTCATCGTATATTGCTTGGATACAGGGTTCCAATTTTTCACGAATACACCTGTATAGGTAACACCTTCGATAGTTAATACCGCATCGGCTGTTCCTTTTTGTCGCCATGTCCCTTGCAGTTCACCTGAGATGGTACGATCTTTGTTCAGACGAATATATTTAGTATTTTTGATTGTTGGTGAAGAATCATTACCATGATCGATAAACTGATAATCGCCTACAATAGTGTCTTCGCTGACTTTAGCTAACGTTTCCCCTGCATAACGGTAAGGGGATACGACAGGCCAACCGTCTTTGTTGATATACATCTGATGAATACGCAGTTCGTGTTCTTCTCCTCTCGCCGGGAAACGAGTATGGAAAACAAGGAACGTCTGCCCTGTTTTATCATCGGTGTAGACGGAGTTGTGACCTGGAGAAACATAACCAAAGTTCTCTCCATATCCAGGATCGCCTACTTTGCTATCCCATACATAATTACCAATTAATTTATTACCATATGTGATATTAGATGTTTGTGCAGGCCATGTGGCTTGTTGCCCTTTCGCATCTTGATAAGGCCCATCTGGCTTGGTCGCGCGGAACACACGCATATTGTATCCACCGTTTGCTGCTAATCCGCCATAGGTCATGTACAGATAATAGTATCCACTTTCTTTGTTGTATTGAATATAAGGGCCTTCACCGGATTGACCGTAACCACCCGCAACTTTGGTACCGAAATAACGATCTATTAAGCGTCCATCTTTGGTTTTACCGTCTTTGCCTGGATAGATCGGTTTACCTGTTTTGGCATCGATTTCTAAAACGAAAATACCTCCAGACCATGAACCATACGTCATCCATAGCTTGCCTTTGGTATCAGAAAATATAGTCGGATCTATCGCATTAGGATAGTTTTGATTAGCATACGTTCCATCTGCATTGAACCATGCTGAACTTTCACCACTTAATTTGTTCTGATTGATCAACGTCTGGATATTGGTGTTCGTCCACTTTTTATCAACTGTACTGTTGTTGTCAAATGCTTTGTCTTTGGTAAATCCAGAATAGATCATTGTATCGACATACGTGTATGGGCCTTCTATATTTTGCGATACCGCCATTCCGATTGCAGAGCGAATATAGGTGGAAGATGTGCAGTAATAGATAGTATACGCGCCTTTGGTTCCATCGGTATTTACATATTTGGGATTCCAGATCACATCAGGAGCCCAGACCGAGAATCCACCTTTGCTATCTGCATCATTTTCGCCTGCCCATTTGAACGAACCTGCTAAATTTTTGGAAAGATCGCCGTATAAAGTATTACCCGGAGTAGTGTAAGCGTTTGCAAATGAAGTCCAGTTCATTAAGTCTGAAGACTTGGCAGCCGAGATATGTGAACCAAATACATAGAATGTTCCGCCTGCTTTGATAATCGATGGATCATGTACCGATACATTGGAAAAAGTAGGCGTCGTTATGGCTGACTTGAGATCGTACTCTTCGGCTCGCACTGTTGAAGCCCCTCCAAAACCTAATGTTGGGATAGTTAATGAGATCATTAATGTGAAGGCTGTCGCCTTTTGAATCCAACCTTTATTCATTCCTTATGCCCCTTCCGCATAATAAAGATAAGAGCGGATACTCTTGACCCGCTCTATAACACCATCCATAAGCAATCGATCCATATGAATTACGATTGTAAATCAAGCACAAGCACGTTAACCGAATTAGCCGGTAATACTACAACCAGCGACTGATTATCGATCTGTACTGGTTGCTCTTGAGGAACTACTTTTTCATCGTTCTTTTTGTTTACATTCGGAACATGTACCAGTTCAGCATCTGCGGTTAGTGTAATGAATTTTGCTGTCTGGGATACAGTAAATGCTTGCAGATCGATACGTGTTGCTTTGTCTGCATCATCTGCATTGACTAATTTGAGATAGACATGCTGCTCGTCTTTGGTTACAGAATGGAACACTTCACGATTGTAGGCTTCTAATTTGTAATCCAGTACTTTGCTTGTCGTCTGACCATCGGTGTATGAGCAGATAAGACGATTGCCAGTATCTCCACCGTAGTTAACAGTAATCGTATATGGTGTATGATCTGTAATCACTTCGTAGCTTGCTGCTCTTAGATTACCTGCTGCTGTACTGGTAGAATAATCGCCTAGTGTATAACTTTCTACACCTTGCTTATGCACTTTGACACCTGTTGCCTGTCCGTCATAACCAATCGCATATTCGATTACATCTTTGTTCTCCGCAGAGATATCGGTCAGACCTGCACCTACGTAGAAACCATCTGCACCGGATACTCTAGAAGCTCTCACCTCCACTGTATAATCTGTCCATTCTTCGTTGAGTATATAAAGACCATTCAATCCACTGGCTTGAGCTTGCAATACTAATCCTTGTGCTGGATCAATCGTATAGCCCGCAGAACCCGGAATTTCTTGCCAGGTCGGTTGTAATGGCTGTGTGAAATCTTGCTCTAACAGTACAGAATGATCCCGATTAGATGTGACTTTGACATGGCTTATAATCACTTCTGCATTTCCAGTCGCAATCTCAATCCCACCACGCGGAATCAACTCTATCGATTTACCATTTTTATAGGTAGAAAAGGAAGTTGCCAGTACTTTCGTTCCCAGATATTTAGCATATAAATGCTGTACATAATAGTTCGGTGTAAACCAGACACTTTCATCATCGAACCAGATACAATCCGGTGTCCAGCGATAGGTTCCATCGGTTAATACTTTGTTAAATAGTGGAGCATACGCGGCTAGACGCACCACATCAGCATTATTTTCAAATCCTGTAATCACTGCGGCTTCGGCTACAGCGCCTGCGAGTGTATTTTTATCTGTCGACGCATATTCACCAACAAACACTTTGGACGATTGTTGCCAGTCGATACTGCCATCTGGCTGATATGCTCGATAGTAATAATTGTAACGATCTGCATTACTGAGCAAATATTCATTAGAACGGTAATAATGCTCGTCCGCAATCGTATCCATATAGTTAGATTGGTCTTTGTACCATGTCACAGTTTCTTCGGTGACTTTCTGTCCATCTGCAAAAGCTACTTCTGCCGATCCTTCCATGTTTCCGCTCAAAAATTTCCAACCTTGTTGATATGCATCATCATCTGCTTGTGCACCCACTGTTGAGATAATGTGCAGTTCATGGTCAGGATAATGTTTCTCCATATACTGATCGATCGATACTTTGAACACTTCAAAATTAGCAAAAAACTCGACACCCCAGTTTTCATTTCCAACGCCCAGGTAACGCAGATCGAATGGCGCTTCATGTCCCATATGGCGACGCATCGCTGCCCATTCATTATTTTCAAAATCCATACTAATCGCAAAGTCGATCAGATCGGTAAAGTTTTTAATAAAGTAATCACGTAATTCTCCGCCTGCTGGATGTGCATAATCGGAGCGTGCCTGACACAAGACACCACATGCCATCACTGGAAGAGGAACAGCATTCAAGTCTTCTGCTAATTGGAAATATTCCATATAACCGAGACCCATGGTCATCATATAGCCCCAGACGTTAAAGTTCTCTTTGCGTAGCTCAATATCGCCGATAGAGTCTTTCCAGTCGTATACATTTTCCCAAATAAATGAACCTTCCGAGATACAACCGCCTGGAAAACGTAAAAATTTTGGATGCATTTCAACTAAAGCGTTGACCAGATCTTTACGCAAGCGGTAATTGGGATTGCCTGCGTAATTCGCATGAGCCGAAGAGGAAGACACTTCTTCTGTCGCTCCCCAGACATCACTTGGCATTAAGGACACCATATCTATGGAGATATTTCCGTCAAATGTCAGTGCTAATTGTCCAAACGCATTCGCTATCCCTGTTAAGGTTATTGGAGTCTCTACACCGTACTTTTTCCATGTGTTGTTACCTTCTATAAGAATCGTGATCGGTTCGCTAAGACTGTCATGTTCAGCAGACTGTAATTGGATTGTGATACTTCCAGCAGATTCTGCTTTTGCCCAAATGGTGAAATCATACTGCGCTCCTGTACGGATCGCCATTGCACAGTTATGATTGGTGTCGCCAAATCCGCGGTTATAAATAGTTGCTTCATCTGCTACCGTCACATAATACGAATTCACTTCTGGATCTTGTACACCAAAGTGCTCATTTAAGCCACCACTGGATTGCGGAGTCATCTGCTCTGTATCGCCGAACCAAGCAAATAACGGCTCACGATTACGTCCTGTAGAACAACCACATTCACCGGAAGCATGAGAATACGTATCAAATGCAAACGATTCAAAAGAACGGTTCTGTACCAATTCAGCATAGATACCACCATCGGCTGCATTATTAATATCTTCGTAAAATAGTCCATACATCACTTCACTCACATCCAATACTTCCCGGTCGCCATGAATAGTAAGCGTGTACGGTGGTACATGTGGAGGAAGTACAGACACATGGTAACTTTTCTCCAGAGTAGTCGAGCCTCTGGTCAGTACTGCGTTCAATGTGACCGCTTGTGGCTCGGTCACTTCTCCTAACTGTCCTTGATCAGATAACCATTTCGGTTGATTCGATGTCCAGCTCACATTGACACGTCCACCCATTAATTGCTGTGGTAATACGATATCTTTAGTTATAATCGTTGTTGGAAATGCAAGATATTTATCGCGAGCCAATCTAATAATCTCTTCATCAGTTAACGAATCGCACATCACTTCTATAATTTCGTCCGCAGATAATCCTGCTTCATAGATACGGAAATCAGCTAACGAACCGACAAAATCATCATCTGCTACAAATTGAGAGCGCCCGATATAATTTGCATGTTTGCTTGTCTGTTCTGCAAACGCTTGGAACCAGTGACGCAAACGTGCATAATTCCCGCTAGACGTCTGGCTAATCGATCCATCTGCAAGCACTTCACCATTGACATAGACGACAGGCCCTGCGCTACTCAGTGTGCCACCTTCGGTTCCTTTCACAGATAGAGCCACATGCATCCATTCATCCCTTACAAATCCTTTGCCTGGATCTATCGCTAGATCACCATCTGCTGTTAACGTTCCGCGCATCTGGCGTGTCATAAATAAAGAAGGACTTCCTTCCCCATTCCCAAAATCAAAAATACGCTCCCAGATACTCACACCCATCCCAAAATTCACCCATGTAGTTACTGTTATTCCATTGTTATCGCTTACATTTTGCAGTGTATCAACAGGAAGTTGGATAAATGAACTACCATTACTCCCACCTGCAAATGTTACCGCATGTCTACCATACACTTCTGAAATGACAGGCTTGGTCGTTCCTGCAATGATTCCATCATTAGCTTTACCTGAAGAATCTTGCCCGATATGTTCTGCGTTATCAAACTTATATTGTACAACTAACTTATCGTGTAATTGAGTCATTGCTATTCTCCTATCTACATCTATAGTTAATATAAATATTAATAAATTAATATAATTGCATATTATATAGCCATATTACTCTACTATGACCATACTTTTCAATGCTTAATTTTGGATTCTTTGGAAAATAGGCAAAATGCTTGAAATCAACAACTAATTTTAGATAATTGTTAATGAACGAAAAGGAAAGATATGAAACATAAAAAAGCCACCAGTCATGTATCAACTAATGGCTTTTTGTTATCTATCATGTTATTGAAATAATTACACTTTTCTTAACTCCAAATGCTTCACTTCAATTCCTGGCTTCACAAATTCAAACTTCAATTCGTATACTCCTGCTTCTAACTCTACTTTCACTAACTTCTGCGTGATCCATTTGCCTTCTGTACCATTCGTCTGGATCGTAGTCACAAGCTGATCATTGAACGTTAAGTTACAAGCACTTTGTGCCAGATCATTTTCAGGGGACATCACATAAGCGAACAATCGGTACATTCCGCCTTCTTTCACTTCGATAAATGTAGATTCATCGGTATCCAGTGGAATCGGTTGGTTAGGTTTTACTTTTTGCG
This sequence comes from Paenibacillus nicotianae, assembly GCF_042681745.1. NCBI lineage: Bacteria > Bacillati > Bacillota > Bacilli > Caryophanales > Paenibacillaceae > Paenibacillus > Paenibacillus nicotianae. The sequence goes on from NZ_JBHUGF010000014.1 coordinate 113,687, forward strand.
CTTGTTCTGCGGATAAATGAGCATCGCCTTTAAACACATCCACACTTTCAACAAATGCTTCTTTGCGTGCAAATACAGGCGCTTGTATAATAAATTCGCAAATATTAATCGCACAACGTTGTAACTCACCTACCGTTAACGCTCCATTAGCTAAAGATTCGATAATATTATCGCCCCAAGCGTTCGTCTCTGCTCCATAGTTCGGCACAACCATATAGAGATCATTTTGCGCGCGAACCATAGCATGCATATGTTTGCGATCAGCCGGCCCTGCTTCTGCTGGATCATTCATAATCGCCCACCAGTCGGTCATCACAATACCGTTAAAGCCCCATTCGCCACGCAAAATAGTTGTATTTAGATCATAATTGGAAGCCGCCCAATGGCTGTTGATTGGATTGTATGAAGTCATCACCGAGTTCGCGCCACCTTGCTTGACAGCAATCTCGAATCCTTTTAAATAAATCTGACGAAGTGCACGTTCAGACACGACAGCATCGACTTTACTACGGTGCTTCTCCTGATTATTACAAGCGAAATGCTTCAGTGTCGCATTGGAACCGCCTTTCATAATTCCGCGTGTACAAGCCGCTGCAAACACACCAGAAATCAATGGATCTTCTGAAAAATATTCAAAATTACGTCCATTTAACGGGCTACGACGGATATTCAGTCCCGGTCCAAGTAAAGCATCGATATGGTTAATCAGCATTTCCTGACCTTCCATCACATACAATTCTTCCACCAGTTCGCTATTCCATGTTGCCGCAAGCAATGTTCCAATCGATACTTGTGTAGACTGCTCTCCGCTGTCCATACGAATACCGGACGGGCCGTCTGCTGTACATGCGACTGGAATCCCGTAGCCAAACAGACTATCACTCACTCCGCCAAAAGCAGATGCTGTACCCGACGTTACCAGTGGACTACTCATCCCTTCCCCACGCACTATAGCAGCCAAATCTTCATCATTCAATTGAGCTACAAAGTCTTGAATACTGACTTTGCCATCTGCGACATCTTTGAGCTTATGCCCTTTATTTCCTGTCTGTGGCAAAGATGCCGGTAGATTCTGCTGGATACGCTCTTTTAACGAAATCTGCCGGGTTGGTACTTCGACCGAACTCAGTTCATACGAACCATCTTCTTTGCGAGCACCTGGTTTGAAACGGTAAAAGCTTTCCAACGGAGCCATCGCTTCAGCTAATTGCTCTACCACTTGTAGCTGTTCTACGACGTAACCGTTTTGTCCTTCTACCTGTACAGGCTGTACCTTTTTCACACTGGTTCCTACATAGAAAATATACGTACCACTTTCCAATACATAAGCAAATGGATGCCCGGTTACACCACTATCATCATAAGAAGCTAGTGAATGCATAGGGAACGTAATCGTTAACGTTTCTGCTTCTCCCGGTTGTAATACTTTAGTTTTGCCGAATGCTGCTAACACTTTGACAGGTTGCCCAAGTTCTCCTTGAGGTGCTTCTACATAGACTTGTACTACTTCTTTACCTGCAAATGTAGTACCGCTATTTTTCACATTTACATTGATCTCAATATGGTCTGTTCCATCTTTGGAGATCACTTTCGCTTCTTGAGCATCAATCGTGAAGTCTGTATAAGATATTCCGTATCCAAATTCAAACTGTACTTTGTCCGGGCAAAACGTTTCAAAATAGCGATAACCTACATAAATATCTTCTTCATAAATACTTTTAAATTCATTCCCGTAATTGCGTGTAGACGGATAATCTGCAATCGAATAAGCAATCGTATCAGTTAGCTTACCACTAGGTGTCACTTCACCTACAAGCACATCTGCAATCGCGTTACCGCCTTCCATGCCGCCATGCCATGCATAGATGACACTGCTAATCGGGTGTATGTATCCTGTATCATCGATCCAACTCATATCTACAATATTGGATACATTTAAGATCACAACGGTCTTCTCAAAATGAGTAGTTACATGTTGCAACATGGATTTTTCCTCTAACGTTAACTTATAACTTCCCGGTTCGTCTGCATTATCCTGATCTTCACCGGCAGTACGCCCGATAATCATAACCGCTTTGTCCGAATGTTGGCGTGCTTCTGCGACCAATTCATCTGTCAACGGCATTTCTTTTTGGAACCATGGCTCTGCTGCCCAACCGCCACCACCGTTATCAAAAGGATTTTCTTCGATCCATTTCTCATACACCGAAGCCAGTTGTTCATTGACAGTAATATCTGCTTTGCTACGTAATCCGTCTAACAGGTTGGTCGTATACGCCACATGCACACTACCACCAGAACCTGTTCCACTACGATAATAATTCACTTGTGTACGTCCAAATATTGAAACGCTTTCTTTTTTCTGAATCGGAAGAACCTGATCATCATTTTTCAATAATACTGCACCTTCGGTAGCCACTTTACGACTAAATTCTGCAAACCCCTTCAATGGAACACCTATAGTAGATGTACTCAAATGTATCGCCTCCTGTTTTCCTACGTCTATCTATATTATGTACTTCATCTTGTGCAAAAGCAAAAAAATAGCGATGTCCAAAAGTGACTACTCTTGAAACAAAGCTAATGTGTCGTAAGACCATTTTGGAATTTCTGCTATACAATAAATCATTTTATTTTGTTCTATTTCAGCAATAATAGCCAATTCATATGTATTATCTATAATAATAACCTGATCTGCTATAGCTAGAGCAGGTTTCGATTCACTCGTGATATTCATACTCTTTGCGCTCTCCCGATTCAGTATAAATAATCTCATACTTTTGTCCGTTAGCATCTTCACGGAGACGTTTATTATTTTTCATATAATAAATAGAAGCTCCTGCTTCTTTCGCTTTTAAGCGCACGTCTAGATTGGCTTGTTGAAAGGCTTGTTGAAGTTGCTCTCTACTAAGTAGCATAGGATTTTCCTCCTCTAAAAGTAAACTATTTATTTTATTTATTATATCATAATCCAAAATAATTTTACGTTCCGAGGAGATCATTATCGGTTCATTACACTTCCCGACCATACACTTCAAACTGTGTCAAAGCTGGAAAAGGAGAAGGATCATCAGATTGGATTAACTCGGAGAGTGCCACCCATTCTACTGCTTTTTTTTCGATCAAAATGATTTGCGGTTGATGCGTTTTGACTAGATTCACTTGCTCTGAACTTCCATCCGAATACGTCAAAGTCACACGTTCCCAATAATTATCGTGCGGAAAATCTGCTCGTAACGTCAGTGCTACCTGATCGATCAATACGTTACGTCCAAAATGAATCGTAATCGCCGCATCTGGACGCTGATTAATCCCCCACGATTCATAAGGCCATTCTCCATGCGAATGATTGGCACGATTACCATTGATCGCATTGCGCGCTGCAAACACCGCTTCTCCACGCGTCTCTACATTTGCCGAAGCATGTGGATAGCAGACTTCATTGGTATGTTGATCGTACGGGTTATAAGCTAAGTTGCGATGAGCCTGAATCTCTTCCGTCGTTGCTAGACGCGCCGTCAATAGATGCATCTCGCCTGTAAAAGACTTCGGTGAGTAGGAAGATCTTTTTTCTGCAAAAGGTATTGAGTATTGGTATTGTTCATCTGTCATATAGATAAAAGCTTCACCCATCGAGTCTTCCAGTTGGATCATGAGATATGTATTGGGTTTGGAGCATTTGAGGACAATGATATCTTCGGGTTGGTATGCTTGGGTGTAGACGAGATGTACTTGGTTGGTGTCGGTATGAGAAGCTAAGACTTTGCCAGTGGCGCTTTGGATTTCGAGCGATAGGTTGGTCATGGGCTTGGGCTCCGTTCTATATGTTTATTTAGAGTACTTTAAAAGTTTATCAAGATCATTTTCAACGACACAGATATATGTACTACTCACTAAAGAGAACGCTATCATATTAAGACTTAAATATCTATACTAGATCAAAATCAGTTTGTTTCTATATTTATTTTCAATAGAACGCTATTTGGATACAGAATACTGACGAAGTATATCTACAATTTGCTCTAAAGAAGTGTTTCCTGTAGCAATATTCACAATAAATTCAACAGCAAATACACGCTCCATTCTCAGATGATAACCATTAATCATCAAAAAAGACTTCACTACTAAATAAGCTGTACGTTTATTACCATTATGAAAGCAATGGTTTTTAACAAGATATTCTAACAACGCCGCCGCTTTATCAAACAAGCTAGGATACGCATCTTCACCAAATAAGCTCTGCATCGGTCTATTTATAGCAGAATCAAGCAAGGTATGATCTTTGATTCCTGCCTGATCTACATCATTCATTTGTCGCATCATATAATAATGAGCAGCAACCACTTCTTCTTTGGTCAAAAATAACGTCATATTATCTGTCCTTCAAATCATCAAATATCCCACGATCTTCTTCAAATACATCATAAAATGCTTCCAACACTTCAGGACGAACATGTTCAGGAAGCTCTATTTGACGAACCTTTCTTAGTATAATTTCTCCATCAGAATTTTCAATAAATTCAATCTCATCGCCTTGAGAAATATCCAACTTCTCAGCAAGCAACTTTGGAAAGCTAACTCCAAGACTGTTACCCATCCGACCAATTTTACGAGAATATACGTTATGATCTGACTTTTTTTGATTTAGCTTTATCGTTTTGTTCACTCTAATCACCTTTTTTATTTGTTTAACTATGCGAGTTATAACTGTTATAACTTTGAATAGAAAATATCATAGTTAATAGTAAAAAGCCACCTATCAGTATCTAATAGATGGCTTCTTTTATGCTTTTAATTCAAATATCTAATCAAGATTATATATTCTTTTATCAATTAGAAGATTACTTCGCCCAATACTGCTCCGCAATTTTCTGCCCTTGATTGATTTTTTTCCACTGTTCCGCTTCGGTCAACTCGTTACCGCCATCGCAAGAAGCAAATCCGCATTGATGAGAAAGTAACAAACGATCTTTATCAATAATCGTAGATGCTTCATCCAACAAGCGAAGAACACGTTCTTCATCGTCTAACGTACTTGTTTTGGAGGATAGCAAGCCCAAAACAACCTCAGTGTTTGGCTTGTCTTTGAACACAGCAAGCGCTTCAAGTGAACCTGCACGCTCGTCATCCCACTCCAAGAAGAAGCGATCATATTTCAATTGCTTCAAGAACAAGTTCGCAATCTTCACATACGATCCGCCGCCCATATTACGAGAATCGTAGTTGCCACGGCAGTTATGTGTCCACATTTTTAGTCCAAGACTGTGACCGTAATCGATAACCGTATTGCTAATATCAATAAATTCAGTCGCAAGCGCCTGTACTTCTTCTTGGTTAATATGCTCGCCCGTATACGGAGAGTTCGGGTTATCATCGGCAAATAGTTCCCATAAGCAATCGTCAAATTGCAGGATTTTACCGCCAGCTTCTGCAAATTCTTTCACAAATTCAGTATAGGCTTTAACCAGACCTGCTTTGAGTTCTTTGGCATTCTGGTAAACCGCATCTGTGCCACCAATATTATCCGACCATGATAATTCACCGAAAATATGAGATGGAGACGGTACGCAAAGCTTCGTCTCACGATCGCCTGCATGATCTTTTAACTTTTTGAATACTTCGATAAAATGATGATTTTTTCCGCCGAGTTCGCCTGTGATCCGTAGTCCGATATCTTTGCGTGTCTCGTATTTGGAACTTCCATCGGTATCGCGGAAAAAGTATCCATGATCTGCAATATAACGTTCGATCCCTTGGAAGCCCCAGACAAAGTCTAGATGCCACATGGATTTGGAATATTCACCATCTGTAATGATCGACAGATCATTTTCGATTTCTTTTTCCACGACAGACTGGATCGCTTTTGCTTCTGTCTGCTCATATCCATCGAACTCCTGATAAAATGGATAGTTAATATCATCACGATGCTCGATTTGTGTTTTATATTCTAACAACTCAGCTGGTCGCAACAAGCTACCTACGATTTGAAATTTATCACTCATGTTAAAATCCCCCTTGGTGTGATTCACGATTAATAATTATTTGTTTATTTTAACATGAGGAGACTTTCTTGACGTAAGCTGAAAAGGTATATCTGGTTATAGTTATTAGCTATGGCAAAAAAACAATGTAGATGGGGAATTTCTGACTCCAATACATATTTTTATACACTCAAACATCCCTTATATTTCCTCTAGCGGATACAACAGAACTTGTATCACAGGCGACAAAAATAATTTAAAACCGTATCTGTTTTAGCGTGGTTTTATAATGATCCATCTTTTTCTGAAATGCACTTCGAGGATCTTTTATTAAGTGAAGCTGACTTCGATCTGCAATCTCCTCGATGATCTGATCGATACTTTTATCGTCTGTTATGATTTTCTCTTCTGTAATGGTATGGTCAAAAGCATACATACATTTTTCAATTTGGTCTTTTGCCCATGTGCCCCGTTCAAAGCGTTTTTTGAGTCGTTTCTCAATCGTTTCCTTTTCCGCATAAAGGATAAAGTGATGTACTTCTATGCCATCCCGCATCAAGCGACCAATGATTTTCTCATAATAGAGAGGATCAATCAATGTCATAGGCGCGATAATAGTACCTTCATATGTAAATGATAAATATTTCAGCATATCGTAATTAAACGAACGCCACTGCGTATGGTCTTGAAAATTAGGCTCATGTAAAGCTATAGGTATATTTTTACGAATAAAATAGCCAACATTCTCAGGATCATAGACAAATGAATCAGGCAGTCTTCGATGCAACTCATACGCACAAGTCGATTTGCCAGAACCGTAAGCTCCATTGAGCCAAATAATCATTGGAACACCTCTTCTTCTAAATGCTGTGCCACTTTTCTCAAAATCTCTTCAAACTTTCTAGCTTCTTCTGACTCAAGTGGATCATAGAAAAATTGAATCATTTTCTCTGAAAATGCCGCTTCGATCTTCATCATATCGAATCCTTTATCACTCAGCTCTAACGTGAATCTTCTTTTATCTTTAAGATTCTCTTTTTTAATCACATAGTCATGCTTTAACAACGTTTTGACCATTTCAACAACAGACGACTTTTTCACACTCAATCGGTTAGCAATCTCCGTAACTGTAGCTCGATCTCCATCCTTATGTAATTTATAAATAGCGATTAAATATTGATAACTATTGAAGGTCATCTCACCGCACCCTGCTTTCAAAAACTCAGCGTTTAATTGGCGGTTAAAGAACTTGTAGCAGGTATCCAAACTTTTGAAAATAGTCATAAGTTCTCCTTTTTAAAAATTAGTGAGTTAGGCTACCTAACATAATATATAGAATTGAAGAATTTAGCAAGAATTTTTACTCATATCATAAAAAAGACAATTTTATATATACTTAGTTCCTTTTTATAAGTTTACTATAATCTTGATCATATTAGCTTAGATCAAGATTATAGTAAACAAAATATCAGCAATACTTATAATCAAGACTATTAAGATATTTATTTTATATACTAGTAAGTTAAGTATTAACAAAAAGATACAGGGTTTAAAATTTACATGAAAACTTAAAATTCATTGATTTTATTTTTATATTCTTCCGTCAATAAAGTTTTGCTATAATTATGATATTTTTTCAAATACTTTTTTAATATAGTTTCTTCTAAAATATTATTATTATTTTCTAATAAATATAGATATAAAGCTTGGTAAATTGAATTACTTATTAAATTTTTATCAATATTTAATAGCTGTTTTCTAGATACATCAGGGATAATATTTTCATCGATAATATTAATAATAATGTTTGCTTTACTAAATAATTTCATATTTATAGCATTTTTCACATTCATATCTCTATTCTCTATAAATACTTTTCTTAAATATATATTAGCATTTATACTTTTCCCTCCTTTAGATAATTGTATATATTTGTCTACTTCTTCTAGCCCAAAAAAGTTTAATTCATAAGTAGATACATAAGTTCCAGAATTATTATCATGATGATAATTATCTAATCCATCTAGATCATCAATTTTCAGACCAGAAACAAGTTCATCGCCACTAATTAAAAAATCATTTCTATAATCTGGAATCTTGACATTGGAAGAAATTGCTATATCGATATCATCATTTGTGTAATTTTCTCTATAATGATCCTCAATATCACCTATATGCTCTTCGATATTTATTACTTCGTCTAAATCATTAGAATCATCAACATACATAAACGAAATATATTTTAGGATATTATTATTCACGTAATTTCTTAATGAAATATTTTCTTTAGGATTTGAATATATTTTTTTACCATCATATGAAAAATCTATTCTTTGAGATTTTATATCTTTGATATTTTGAATAAATAACGACTCTGACGTTATCGCTTTAGGAAAATAAATTGTAGCTTCTACATTATTCAAATATTTTGAAAGATTTATAAATTCTTTGTTATCTGATTTTTTTGAATTAATATTCGATAATTCACCGTTCATATCAATATGAATTTCAAATTCATCAATTAGAAAAGTTTCGCTGATATACTTATATATCTCTTCATAATTTTTAAACACTTTAAAAAAATCAGAATATTCAAAAATTATTTCAGTACCTAAAAAATCTAAATTCTTAAATTCTTTAATCGAAACATACTCATTATCTTTTTGTATCTCCACTTCAAGTAATTTATCTTCTCGATATCCTTTTGTTCTAATAAGAATATTATTACTTAACATAAATCCAGTAAGAAATCCTATCCCATATCTACCAATAGGTTTATAACTATAATCACCTAACAAATATTCTTCTGATTGAAAATAAGAAGACCCTACTGCTAAAAAAAAGTTTTTCAATTCAAATATATTCATACCCTTTCCATTATCTTTTATTTTTACTTGGCCGTTTTTTTTATCAATAATAATAAATATTTTAGGTTGATATGGTTGGTTGTATCTTATATTTTGATCTTTTGATTTGATTTCTTGTAACATTAAACATGCATCTATGGAATTTTGTACTATTTCTCTTAACCCAACTCGTTTATCTCCATACAGATTTTCTCCCATTAATAGTTTCAATGTTTTTTGATAATTCATTTGAAATTTTAAATCTACGAATGTATAACTTTTTAGAGTGATTTTATTTTGAACTTTATAATATATGTCTAGTTTATGTGGATTTTTGAATTCTTTAGTCATTTCAATAGCATGTAGTATCTCCTCATTTATCCACTCTATATAACGAAGCAATTTTCTATATATATTAGGTTCTCCACATTTACCATAAATGTAAATAGATCTTTCTCCCGTATTGGGATTAATTGTTATTTTGTCAATATTATCAATAGCAAAGTGTTGTTTCCATTCTTCCTTACTATATGCTTTAGGATTAATAGCTGTGTATAATCTACGAGGTGTCCTTGAGCCATCAAAATCTAAAATATCTCCTAATCTTAGCAACAAAGAACAAAACTGAATATTTATACTTAGTTCACCTATTATATATTTACTACTCATATTATTCTTCACCCAAAGTATATCTCGAGTATGTGAATCACATACTTCTGCTACTATATTAGCAAAAGATTTATTTCTCATACCCGGAATTAAAAGGTGATCTGTTAATTCTTTTAAAATATATATAGAAGACCTCTTTGCATGGACTTTTCTAATATATTCTTGCAAGGCCTCTATTTCATCACCATTAAATTTTATAAGTAAAGAAGTATATTTGATTTCGTTATATATAAGTTCATCATTTTTTATTTTATGAATTTCTTCTTCTGTAGCGGCCATTCCTATATCATGTAACAACGCAGCAAGAATCAGTACAGAAATCTCTAGTTCATTCAGATTATCTATATCGGGAATAAGCTTAAACATGTTATTCATAATCCTAAACGAGTGCTCGGTATCGTGCTGAGTATAATTTGGAAAAACTTTAGCAATACGTTGATTCAATAATGGTTTTACATCTTCATATACGTTTAGAATAATATAATAGTAATTAGGATTTTTTTCTTTTAAAGCTTTTACTAATAAATTCTCTGTAATCATTTTACACTCCTATAATTTTATATATTTGTAATAAAGAACTATATGAAATATATTATATTGCTTTTGTCTTAATAATTGTAATTATTTATATGTTTTATTCTATTATTAATATAATCATTAAGTTCCGTTTATATCTTAAAACACAAAAAGACCACCTTTAAAGGTGGTCTTTTCTATGTTCATAATGGAGGCGAGGGGAGTCGAACCCCTGTCCGAAGGCAACGTTACATAAGCTTCTACGGGTGTAGTGACAGATTTGATGTCACCCTAGGAACTCCCTGTCACCGGATTCCCTTTGGGTCAGCCTGGTTATCTTATTCAGCACACCTCAGGCGGAGATGTGACAGCGTAGCCCACTATTAGTTGGGCCCTCGTCCTGGCACATGGGCGATGCGAGGGGAGAGCACGCTCACAGGTTATTAAGCTGCGAAAGCGTAGTTAGTTTGTTGTTTGCCGTTTAATAGGCTTTAGCGTTGATAAAGCGGACGCGTCCCCACTACCCGCTACCCATGCTCGAACTACCCCCGTCGAATCCATAAACGCCCCCTTAATATAAGGGTGCTGGATTAGAACGGATCACATGAGTCTCGTTATCCGAATATACAGCAACAGTCTTTCCCTCCATAAGAAAGAACTGTAAAGTGTGTCATGTATCAGCCATAGGCTGTTTCTATTGAAAGAATATACATTGACCACAGACTATGAGTATACCACATTTTAGGCTCTGTGAACAGTTGCCCAAATGCGACAACGTTGTTCTGAAATCCATATAATGTTGTGCCTCTAGTCATTATCTGCTCTGTAAGCCAGATGATACTAACCTAGGCGCTGATTCGCACCAGCTTCTTTATCCATTTACCCATCTAACCTTCAATTGTAACTAACTCGCTACAAAATGATAAAGACTGCACTTTTCAACGTTTATCAACTTAACGAGAAATCTTCTGATTATCCCGTAATGCGCGTTGAATATCGCGATCTGCATCTTTTTTGGCTGCTGTCGCACGTTTATCATGTTGTTTTTTACCTTTACCGAGTCCAATTAATAGCTTTGCATACCCGTTACGGATATAGATTTTAAGCGGAACGATTGTATATCCATCTCGCTTAGAAGCACCGATCAATTTACTGATCTGACCTTTATGCAATAACAATTTACGAGTACGTGTCGGATCGGTAGGATTGGCACGATTCCCTTCTTCAAAAGGGCTGATATGCATGTTATGCAAAAATACTTCACCATTACGAATCGTCGAAAACGCATCGCCAATATTGGCTCTTGCCCGGCGTAAGGATTTGATCTCTGTTCCGGTTAAGACCATCCCTGCTTCATACGTATCTTCGATAAAATAATCGTGTGACGCTTTTTTGTTTTGTGCGAGAACTTTACTTTCACCCTTTTTGGTCGCCATAAGGGTTCACTCCTTTATTACTGAATTAGTAATTACATTCATGCTTACCATCTTTTTTTACTTTAACCCGATCAACATTATTAAAAAAATAATTAATCAGTATCCCTTTGAACTTACTTCTTTATCTATACTTTTGCCAGCATAATCTTCAAATAAAGATCGGCATTTCTCCTATATCCTTGAGCACGGTATAGGGATACAGGAGAAAGCCGATCGATATCTTATTTATTCCGGTTTTTGCTCGGTAGATTTCGGTTTACGTTTGCGTGGACGACTTTTTTTCACTTCGCCACCTGTTTTACCTGTATCTACTTTAGCCGAAGACGTCTGGATATTGCCTGCTTCTGGATCGAATACAGGGCCTTCTATCTTTTTGCGTCTTGGTGCTGAACTACCTTTACGCTTTTTGCTACTTTCGACAGGGCTGTTATAACCGCCTTTTCCTGAACCGAAGTTGAAGTTGCGAGAATTGTCTTTACCCGAACTTTTCGGAGCATTGGTCGAAATGCCTTTCGCTTTTTTAGGTTTGCCTTCACCTGTATTTACAGCCGTCGTACTGTCTGCATGACGTGACTGTGTATTCGGTACATTGACCGCAGTCGTCTGACCGGCAACCGCAGATGATTTCCGTTTGCGTCTACCTGGCTTTTTACTTCCGGCATCTGCGGTTGGCGCTACAGAAGTGCTAGGAGCTTTGCTCGCTTTGGCAGCTTTCGCTGCTTTACCGAATTTTGCCGCTTTACTAGCTGCTTTGTTTTTACCACGATCTCCGCCACGTCCACCTCTGCGCTCACCATCTGGACGTGGTGAACGAGGGCCACGATCTGTACGCTCAGGACGATTGCTTTTCGGCATATCTTTCAGCTCAAAGTCGATCGTATGATCTTCCATATTCACGCGGGCTACACGTACAGTAATCGCATCACCGATACGATAGATTTTGGAAGTACGTTCACCAAGCAAGATCATTTGTTTATCGTCAAAATGATAATAATCGTCAGTCAGCATCCCTAAGCGAATCAGACCTTCTACTGTATTATCCAGTTCGATAAACATACCAAAACTTGTCACACTGCTGATAATACCTTCGAATTCTTCGCCCACTTTATCCAGCATATACTCTGCTTTTTTCAGTTGATCGGTATCGCGCTCTGCATCTACAGCAACACGTTCACGTTCTGAAGATTGTTGAGCAATATCTGCCATACGTGAATTGAGGTAATCCTGGCGCTTCGGCTTGAGCTTACCACCATTTTCGATCACTTCACGAATCACGCGGTGAATAACCAGATCGGGATAACGACGGATCGGCGATGTAAAGTGACTATAGTAATCTGCCGCTAGTCCAAAGTGACCTGAACTATCCGCAGAATATTTCGCTTGTTTCATCGAACGAAGCATCATTGTGCTGATAACCGTTTCTTCTTTTTCACCTTTGATATCTTGCAACAATTGTTGCAAGGCACGCGGATGAATATGATCGCCTGTTCCTTTGATCACATGACCGAAGTTCGAAGCGAATGCTAAGAAGTTCTGTAATTTTTCTTGATCGGGATTCTCATGAATACGATACAAGAAAGGCACTTGAAGCGTACTGAAATGTTCGGCTACCGTCTCGTTCGCAGCTAGCATAAACTCTTCGATGATCTGTTCTGCCACAGAACGCTCACGCTTCACGATATCAACCGGTCTGCCTTTTTCATCTAAAATAATCTTCGCTTCGTCAAAATCAAAATCAACTGCACCACGACGAGCACGCATTTCACGTAACTGCATCGCAAGTTCACGCATTAATTTGAAATCTTCGACCAACGGAGCATAACGTTCTAACAATTCTGGATCTTCATCTTCCAAAATTTTGCGTACATTCGTATATGTCATACGCTCTTTGGTTTTGATCACACTGGTAAATACTTCGTGCTTCACGACTTTCATATGCTCATCGAATTCCATTTCGCATGAAAGGGTTAGACGATCTACCTGTGGATGTAGACTACAAATACCGTTAGACAAGCGATGCGGTAACATAGGAATCACGCGATCCACTAGATACACACTACATCCGCGGTTGTACGCTTCGATATCGAGCTTAGAACCTTCTTTGACATAGTAGCCTACATCTGCAATATGCACGCCTAGACGGTAATGTCCGTTGTCTAGACGCTCTACATTAACAGCATCATCCAAGTCTTTGGCATCTTCGCCATCGATGGTTACGATATTCTTGTCGCGTAGATCGCGTCTACCTTGTTCGACGATCTCTGCATCTGTAATGGAATCAGGAGCGGCTTGCGCTTCATCCATAATTTCATCAGGGAAAGACTCTGGTAATTGATGCTTGCGGATAACAGACAATATGTCTACGCCTGGATCGTCTTTGTGACCCAATACTTCAACGATTCGTCCTTCTGCTGCTGCTCTACCTTCTGGATAGCTGACGATTTCAGCAACCACTTTTTCGCCTTCGACTGCACCACCGAACGATTCTTTGGGCACAAAAATATCGCGGTTAATCCGCTTATCATCCGGGATAATAAATCCGTACGTATCCAGTCCCTGAAATACACCTACTACACGTGTATTTTTACGAGTAATCACACGAACGACTTCGCCTTCCATACGACCGCCTGTCGTACTGCGAGAAGTGACTTTGACAAACACGATATCGCCGTTCATCGCTGTTCCCATATCATTCGCATTGATATAGACATCGCCATGCTCTTTTTCCTCAGGAATTAGAAAAGCAAATCCTTTGGCATGCGCTTGTATCCGTCCACGAACTAGATCCATATGTTCAGGTAGACCGTAACGATGAGACTTGTTCTGCACGATCACGCCTGTGTGCTCAAGTTCATTTAATATTTTGACCAATTCTTTAAAATCCGAAGCCGCTTGAATCTCTAACTGCTGCTCCAATTCTTGATAAGTCATTGGTTTATAATCGATACTCTTTATTACATCTAATACTTGTTGTTCAGTAATCATATCATTTCACCTCGGACGACCTTCAGGGTAAGCTTATGTTCCCTTCTTGATCCGTATGTACAACTGTATGCATTGTAGCGTTTAGTATACTCATACCCTAGTATACACTAAATTAATCTCACTCATTCAATTCGCATCAAATATTCAGTTGCCTGTATCTATCTGTATAAAAAAAGAGGGCAGTTCTATTATCCCCTCCTTGGTTGGGAATAACAAAACTGCCTGAAAAGTATTGCACATCATGAACTTTGGTCTTACATTTCTTACATGGGAATAATGGACAAGCTCGGGAACAATTCCAAGTATAGTTCCTCTATATGAAATCTCTATGAACAAACAATAACCAAAGAACAATTATTTTCTTAACATATAAAAATCGCCTGAATCGGTAAGTGATGCTCTACCAAATCAGGCGATTCATGATTTAACTAAAGACCGCTACAAGAATAGCTAAAACAAAAAATCCAATAGCTAGACCTACTGTTGTACGTTCCAACACCAGTTCCATTCCGCGCGCTTTGGTTTTACCAAAAAGATGTTCCGCACCGCCGGAGATGGCACCAGAAAGTCCAGCACTTTTACCTTTTTGAAGTAGAACAATAACGATCAACCCAACGGAAAAAATCATGAGCAGTACTTTCAAAGTCAATAACATGAATTCCACCTCCTCAAACGAATACGCCGAACATCTATCGTTATCATATAAGAACAATAGCGATTGACCACCACTATCGTATGTAATAATCGTATAGAAAACAGCATTCTTATTTTAGCATATTTTTCAAGCAAAAAGCAATCTTTTTACTCCGATATGTCTGTTGTGGCTGATTTTAAAGAATACTTTTATTCTTTAACTAGCAAAACATACTCAAGTTTTTCAAACATTCTCTATATAGAAAAACAACATAAAAAAGCAACCACCCGGCAAAATGCCGAATGGTTGATGTAGATCCCTTTGATCCTATTCTTTTTCCGGGGAAGGAATCGGAATAGAAAGTCAAAAGTGAATTATTTAGTCAAGCCTCTGTGTGCAGTCAAGTTGTAGAACGATTTAAGACCATCGTATTTAGCAAGGTCACCCAATTGATCTTCGATGCGAAGCAATTGGTTGTATTTAGCAATACGGTCTGTACGTGAAGGAGCACCTGTTTTGATTTGTCCAGCATTTGTCGCTACAGCGATATCAGCGATTGTGCTATCTTCGGATTCACCAGAGCGGTGAGAGATAACTGCTGTGTAACCAGCGCGTTTAGCCATTTCGATTGCATCAAATGTTTCAGAAAGTGTACCGATTTGGTTAACTTTAACAAGGATAGAGTTACCAATACCTTCTTCAATACCACGGCCAAGACGCTCAGTGTTTGTTACGAACAAGTCGTCACCAACCAATTGAACTTTGTCTCCCAATTTCTCAGTTAACAATTTCCAACCTTCCCAGTCATCTTCAGAACAACCATCTTCGATAGTAATGATTGGGTATTTATCAACCCATGAAGCCATCAAGTCTACGAACTCAGCAGAAGTGTATGATTTACCTTCGCCAGCAAGTTCATATTTACCGTTTTTGTAGAACTCAGTAGAAGCAACGTCCATACCCAAGAATACGTCAACACCTGGTTTGTAACCAGCTTTTTCGATCGCTTCGATAATAGAAGTCAATGCTTCTTCGTTAGATGTAAAGTTAGGAGCGAATCCACCTTCGTCACCTACAGAAGTGCTAAGTCCTTTAGCTTTCAATACAGATTTAAGGCTGTGGAAAATCTCAGCACCTGTACGGAGAGCTTCTTTGAAGCTAGGAGCTCCAACTGGCAATACCATAAATTCTTGAACGTCAACGTTGTTATCAGCGTGCTCACCACCGTTGATGATGTTCATCATTGGTACTGGCAATTGTTTAGCGTTGAATCCGCCCAAGTATACATACAATGGAAGATCAAGAGCATCAGCAGCTGCACGAGCAGTAGCCATAGATACTGCAAGAATAGCGTTAGCACCCAATTTAGCTTTGTTAGGAGTACCATCCAATTTGATCATTGCTTTATCGATACCCAATTGATCCAAAGCATCCATACCGATGATTTCTGGAGCGATGATTTCGTTAACGTTCTCTACTGCTTTAAGAACGCCTTTACCCAAGTAACGAGATTTGTCTTCGTCACGAAGTTCTACAGCTTCATGAGCACCAGTAGATGCGCCAGAAGGAACGATAGCGCGACCCAAAGCGCCAGATTCCAAGTATACTTCAACTTCAACTGTAGGATTACCGCGGGAGTCAAGAACTTCGCGTGCATAAACATCAGAAATAATAGTCATGGTTAAATGTTCTCCTTTTAAATCGTTATTTTAGATCATACATGATCATTACATTTTAATTCATATCTTTATAGCGAGCAATTACTTACGGCTGTCGACAATAGACGTACCTGTCATTTCTTCCGGTTTAGGTAATTGTGCAAAATCAAGAATGGTTGGTGCGATATCACCTAAGATACCACCTTCACGCAAAGTAACATTTTTATCTGTAACGATAAATGGTACAGGGTTCGTTGTATGTGCCGTCTGCGGACGACCCAATTCGTCGATCTCTGTCTCAGCGTTACCATGGTCAGCAGTAATAAGGGCTACGCCACCTTTAGCTAGAATCGCATCTACGACTCTACCTACGCACTCATCTGTTGTTTCTACCGCTCTGATTGTAGGCTCTAGCTTACCAGAGTGACCTACCATATCAGGATTAGCAAAGTTCAAAATGATAACATCTTGACGCTCTGCTTCGATCTCAGCGATACAAGCATCTGCTACTTCACGCGCACTCATTTCTGGTTGTAGATCATACGTAGCCACTTTAGGAGAGTTGATCAAGATACGAGTCTCGCCTTCAAGTTCTACATCACGACCGCCACTGAAAAAGAATGTAACGTGCGGGTATTTCTCAGTCTCAGCAATACGCAATTGTTTTTTGCCATGCTGTACTAAGACTTCACCAAGCGTGTTGCTTAGATCTTTCGGGCCATACGCTACCGTTCCACTTACTGTATTGCTGTATGTGGTTAAGCATACATAGTACAGGTTTTTCGGTTGTGCATGTCCACGATCGAATCCTTCAAAACCTTCTTGAGTAAAAGCTTGAGACAACTGAATAGCGCGGTCAGGGCGGAAGTTCAAGAAGATGATTGAATCTCCATCACTTACTGTGCCAACTGGTTTTTCTTCACTATCTACAATCACAGATGGTTCAACGAATTCGTCAAACACTGAATTTTGATAAGAAGAAGAAATCACGTTTTCTGCGTCTTTGAATGCCGGGCCTTCGCCAAAAGCGATAGCACGGTAAGCTTTTTCTACACGTTCCCAGCGTTTGTCACGATCCATTGCATAATAGCGACCTTGAACAGTAGCAATTTTACCTACGCCCACTTCTGCTATTTGAGCACCCAATCGTTCCATATAACGTTTACCGCTATCTGGCGATACGTCGCGTCCATCCAAGAATACATGAATCAATACATCATGGAAGTCTTCGCGTTTAGCCATATCCAGTGTAGCGAATAAATGATCGATATGACTATGTACACCGCCATCGGATAACAGGGTGAACACATGCAATTTTTTGCCGTTTGTTTTTGCATTTGTAAATGCGCCAACCAACGCTTCATTTTGGAAAAAGTCTCCATCACGAATCGACTTGGAAATACGAGTCAAATCTTGATATACAATGCGGCCTGCACCGATATTCAAGTGACCGACTTCCGAGTTACCCATTTGCCCTTCAGGCAGACCTACAGCTTCACCGCAAGCAGTTAGTGTAGTGTGTGGGTATTCGCTTAGATATCTATCATAATTCGGTTTTTTCGCTTGAGCAACGCCGTTGCCTTCTACTTCTGCGCGTAGACCGAATCCGTCCATAATGATTAGTGCTACTGGTTTGGGTGCTGACATTTACTTCGCCCCCTCAACGAGCTGAATGTAAGAATCAGGTTGCAAGCTTGCGCCGCCGACAAGTGCGCCATCGATATCGCTTTGTCCCATGTACTCCTTCACATTCTCAGGTTTCACGCTACCGCCGTATTGAATACGAACTGCGTTAGCCACTTCTTCGTTGTATAGACCTTTAACCAATTCACGAATATAAGCGATAACTTCATTCGCATCTTGGGATGTAGAAGATTTGCCTGTTCCGATTGCCCAGATTGGCTCATAAGCGATCACAGTTTCTTTCGCTTGGTCTGCGCTTAATCCGACAAAAGCACCTTCTGTTTGTACTTTACATACTTCTTTAGTTTGATTAGCTTCACGCTCTTCAAGCTTTTCACCTACACATACGATAGGAGTCAAACCATGACGGAAAGCAGCATGTACTTTTTTATTAACGATTTCGTCTGTTTCAGCAAAATATTGACGACGCTCAGAGTGACCGATAATAACGTAGTCCACACCAAGATCTTTCAACATTACGCCACTGATTTCGCCAGTGTAAGCACCGTTGTCTTCAAAATGAAGATTTTGTGCACCGATTTTGATAGAAGTTCCTTTTACTGCTTCAACCAAAGCAGGAAGATTAGTGAAAGGAGCGCAAATTACGCTTTCTACGCCGTCTACTTCTGCTTTACCTTTGATATCTTCAATAAACGCTTTTGCTTCAGGAACGGTTTTGAACATCTTCCAGTTCCCTGCAATAATTGGTGTTCTCACTGCGATATCACTCCTTCTGTTTGCATAACTGCAGTGTTCTAGTGTAAGCCACACTGAAGTGCTTTGTATAACACAAAGCACCCAAATCTATCTATATTTTAAACTTATTTATCGTTCAATGCCACAACGCCTGGAAGAGCTTTACCTTCCATAAACTCTAGGGAAGCACCGCCACCTGTAGAGATATGGTCCATTTTGTCAGCTAAGCCGAATTTCTCTGCTGCTGCTGCGGAATCACCGCCACCAATGATCGTGTAAGCTTCAGTTGTTGCACATGCTTCTGCTACTGCTCTTGTACCATTAGAGAATGGTGCGATTTCAAATACACCCATAGGTCCGTTCCATACAACCAATTTGGAGTTTTTGATCACATCAGCATAAATTTCACGAGTTTTAGGACCGATGTCTACGCCTTCCCAAGCTGCTGGGATTTTGTCGATCGTTACGATATCTGTATTTGCATCTGCACTGAAATCGTCAGAAACAACGATATCTACTGGAAGATACAATTTTTTGCCTAATTTTTTTGCTTTTTCTACGAATCCAAGTACAACATCCAATTTGCTTTCGTCTAGAAGAGATTGTCCTACTTCATGACCTTGAGCTTTGAAGAATGTGTAAGTCAATCCACCACCAATAATGATGTTGTCTGCAAGATTGATTAGGTTATCGATTACATCGATTTTGTCTTTTACTTTAGATCCACCTACGATTGCTGTGAAAGGACGCTCTGGGCTAGTCAATGCTTTACCCAATACATCTAATTCTTTCTCCATCAAAAGACCAGATACTGCTGGCAAGTGGTGTGCAATACCTTCTGTTGAAGCATGCGCACGGTGAGCTGCACCAAATGCGTCATTTACGAATAGATCAGCCAATTCTGCAAAAGATTTAGCTAAGTCTGCATCGTTTTTCTCTTCACCAGGGTAGAAACGTACGTTTTCAAGAACCAAAACGTCGCCATCTTTTAATTCAGCGATTTTTGCTTTAACAGCATCGCCAATCGCTTCGTCAGCTTTAGCAACTGGTTGACCTAGCAATTCAGATAGACGCTCTGCTTGTGGAGTTAAGCGTAAAGATTCAACCACTTCACCTTTAGGACGACCCATATGACTTGCAAGTACAACTTTTGCACCTTTTTCAACTAGATATTGAATTGTTGGTAATGTTTCACGAATCCGTTTGTCATCTGTGATTTTACCATCTTCCATAGGTACGTTGAAATCTACACGTACAAATACCACTTTACCTTTTACTTCTACATCACGAACACTTTTCTTATTCATTATATTGTTCCTCCATGCCCTGAATTTTGATTAACGAGCAATTTAAAACAGATATTCATTTAGAAAAAGCGGAAACACAAGAAACCTGTTTCCGCTTTATGGAATTAATATTTATTTCAGTTCACGAATGATTCTTACGCTTTGTTAGCGAAGTACTCAAGAGTACGAACCAATTGTGCAGTGTAAGACATTTCGTTATCGTACCAAGCTACAGTTTTAACCAATTGGTGGTCACCAACAGTTAGAACACGAGTTTGAGTAGCATCGAATAGAGAACCGAAAGTCATACCTTTGATATCAGAAGATACGATTTCGTCTTCAGTGTAACCATAAGTTTCTGGGTCAGAAGCAGCTTTCATAGCAGCGTTAACTTCATCAACAGTAACTTTCTTCTCAAGAACAGTTACAAGCTCAGTAAGTGAACCTGTTGCTACAGGAACACGTTGTGCTGCTCCGTCCAATTTACCTTGCAATTCAGGAATAACCAAACCGATTGCTTTAGCAGCACCAGTTGTGTTAGGAATGATGTTTTCAGCAGCTGCACGAGCACGACGGAAGTCACCTTTAGCATGTGGAGCATCCAAAGTGTTTTGGTCGCCAGTGTAAGCGTGAATTGTAGTCATCAAGCCTTCTACTACTCCGAATTGATCTTGCAATGTTTTAGCCATAGGAGCAAGACAGTTCGTTGTGCAAGAAGCACCAGAGATTACAGTTTCAGTACCATCAAGGATTTCATGGTTTACGTTATAAACGATAGTTTTCATATCGCCTGTAGCTGGAGCAGAGATAACAACTTTTTTAGCACCAGCTGTTAAATGTTTCTCAGCTGATTCTTTAGTTGTAAAGAATCCAGTACATTCAAGAACGATATCTACACCAAGATCTCCCCAAGGAAGTTCTTCTGGGTTGCGGTTAGCTAGAACTTTTACTTCTTTTCCGTTTACTTTGAAGAATCCGTCATGAACTTCAACTTCGCCGTCAAATTTACCTTGAGTTGTATCATATTTCAACAAGTGAGCCAACATTTTAGCGTCAGTCAAATCGTTAATTGCTACTACTTCAATACCTGCAACATTTTGAATACGACGGAAAGCCAAGCGTCCAATACGTCCGAAACCATTAATACCAACTTTAACCATGAGTTAATTCCTCCTAGAGATAGTGTATTTAATTTATTTCAAGACAAACCTTATAAAAGGCATGTCAAGACAACATTATAAAGTAAATCTTGTGTGCCGACCGCTAGACATTCGAAAATGAAGCAAAAGGACTATTCTAGTTCTTTTACAATTTCTCTAGCGGCGGCTTCGTCAATGACCAGAATATCTTCCTGACCGAATTTGAGTACAGCATGAATCGATTTGGCTTTGCTACGACCTCCAGCAATACCGATAACCACTTCCGCTTTGGAAATATCATCGAGCTGAAGTCCCATCGTTAACATCTGGTGCACCGTCTCACCCTGTTCATTAAAATAATGACCGAATGATTCAGCAACAGCTCCAGCGGCATGAATTTCTTCCGCTGCCTCGGGTTCAAGTCTACGGCGACGCACCATCTCCATCGCATCTCCGATTCCATGCATGATGATACGTGCTTTACGAATCAGACCGACAATTTCGCGGATATTCTGATCTTGATAAAGCAATTCATAAGCATCTTCACGCAACAAGTCTGGAATATGCAATAAACGATACTGTGCGCCTACACGCTTTGCCATAGTGGAAGCAATCGAGTTCGCCTGAAATTCCATACTCTCTCCAAGTCCGCCTCTTGCCGGTACGAACCAGGCATTCTTGAGAGGTGCCGGTATGGATGGACTGAGTTGCTCGGCGACTTCAGCTAATGTAAAGCCTCCTGTAACAGCAACGACATCGTCCTCACGGATGACACTGAGCAGCGCTTTGGCTCCTGCTCGTCCAAGCTCTTGCTTAGCCATAATAGATATGTCACTATCACCAGGAACGACAATCACTTGTCTCAACTTATAGAAAGTGCGGATACGTTCTTCCAGATTGGATAATCCAAGCAGTTCCTGAATAATAGGCTCTAGCTCATCAAGCAATTGCTTGCCTGCTTCACTAACCTTCATTCCTGTACTTTCAATCTCAAGTAATCCTTGCGATTTGAGAAGATCAGTCTCTGCACGTAAAACGCGTTCAGTCATATTAAGCGATGTGGCGAGTGATCTTCTTCCAACCAGCCCTACCATCATAACCTGATGCAGAATCGTATATCTTTTTTTGAGTACTTCGGTGAGATCGGGCAGAAGCTGCTTTTGTATTTCTAATATTTTTCGCATGCATTCCACTCCTGCAACTTATCTCGCTCAGTGTTCATTAGATCCGCAATTTTTCAATGGACTCAAAATGTCCCGGCATAACTTTTTAAGTCCCACGTCTATCTTAACCAATTTTCCATGCAGAAGCAAGTTTTTAAGACAACTATTCTGTGAGAGGTTGATGTTATCGTTTTTATAGGCTATTTCCTTCAAAGCTAACTTGCTTTTTATAGGTAGATATCCTATAATCAATCGTATTGCTATTTTGATGTGCGCCCGTGGTCCAATGGATATGACGTAGGCCTCCGAAGCCTGAGATCCAAGTTCGATTCTTGGCGGGCGCGCCATTTATATTTTTTATTTCATCCTTTTTAGATAGTCCATCTGTACGATCCAATGCCTTTTGATATGTTCTATCATATCTAAGAATTATTTGCGCAACATTAAGTGATTGACTTATAAATGCAGAACACCCTTTAACCAGCCGATGCTGGTTATTTTTATACCCAAATTTGGGTTGCCCTCTTCTTCATTAACCTATTTTACAGATGTTCCTACACTTTTGATCAGGATAGTTTGACTTTCTTTGACTTTTGATTCGACTTATCCTATAATGTGGTAAGAACAATGAGTATCTTCTAATACAATATTTGATCTATAATTATTCTATTATGATGTACAACTTTGAAGGAGGGTTTCTAGTGAGTTATATTCCAATGGTCGTTGAACAAAGCAGTCGTGGAGAACGTGCCTATGACATTTACTCTCGTCTGTTAAAAGACCGCATTATTTTTCTAGGTTCTGAAGTTAATGATGTTGTAGCTAACGCGATTATTGCACAAATGCTGTTTCTGGAAGCCGAAGACCCGGAGAAAGACATCCACCTATATGTTAACAGTCCAGGCGGTTCGATCACTGCGGGAATGGCTATTTACGATACAATGCAATTTATCAAAGCTGATGTATCTACCATCTGTGTAGGTATGGCAGCAAGTATGGGTGCATTCTTGCTAAACGCTGGTGCGAAAGGTAAACGTTTTGCTTTGCCTAACAGCGAAATCATGATTCACCAGCCACTTGGTGGCGCACAAGGACAAGCAACAGATATCGAAATTCGTGCTCGTCGTATTCTTAAAATGCGCGACAAATTGAACAAAATTCTAGCTGATCGCACAGGTCAACCGTTGGAACGTATCGAAAAAGATACAGACCGCGATTACTTTATGACTGCTGCTGAAGCACAAGAATATGGTTTAGTGGATAAAGTGATTGAAAATACACCTCCACAAGGGGTATAATTTTACTCCAGCATGCTGGAACAACACGCGAAAAAGCCTCCGGGGTATCAACCGGAGGCTTTTTTGTCTATTCTTTATCATAATGAGTCTATTACCTGCTACTCTTACTTTATAACTATCGAAAATAATGTTGAGATTTTTTTATAAACTCATTACTGATCTTATCCAATTAAGCTTTATACGCATCAAGCGGATTTACGCCTGTAGGTAGGAGTTGTTTGAACGTAAATGAGAATTCTGGCGTACCTGCTGCATAAGGTGCAATCTCATATTGTTGGAAATAAATAGTTAGTCCACTATCTGTTAAATAGTATCCTTGATTAGCAGCAATTCCTTTAAAACTATCTGCAAAGTAAAGATCTCCTTCTTTTTTCATTTGAGTATTAATGGTTTTGTTAATATCTTTACGGTAATTACTATTGGATTTGAGTAGATCACTCAATTGAATTTGTTTACCGTCTTTCAAGGAGAACGTCATTCCAGTTAGTGTAGCCCCGCCGTGTGCCCCGCCAAGAAATTCATAGTCGTTTACTAATACACTTAATACACCGTTACGGTTATACGTTACTTTATAACCACTATCTATTTCATATGTCATAGCTGAATCTTTAGGAGGAGCCCCTAATTCTTTCGCTTGTTTTTGTGTTTGTTCCAAATAGGTCTGCACATGAGCTTTAAGAGCTTTATTAATAGCGACTTCAGCTTCTGCATTATCTAGACCGGATATTACTGGATATTGAATATTCGTTTCTGTATAACTATTTGTTTTTGCCGGTTTTAGAGTAGCACTTGTGATGTCAATATTATTTACGCCTTCTTTTGTGATATTTACAGTACGTGTAGCACCATTCCATACCGCGCGATATCCCAATGGATCTGTCACTGCTTTGATGGCTACATAAGAAGTACCATTGACTATTTTAGCATCGTAACTATCTCCAACTGTACTTCCATCCAATGTGACAAATACACCGTCATTTACATCTGATCCTAGAGCAAAAGATGCTTTATGCTTATCTTTTGTCACGGTAACTGTTTTCTCTTTAGCATTATAAGTCACTGTAGCGCCGATAGCTTTAGCTGTGTCTTTTAAAGGAAGTAGCGAACTACCATTTACACTCACAATACCTGTCGTAGCGATAGCTTTACCTTCTACTTGCACATGAATAGCTTTGGCTTTGGCAGTAGAAGATGTAGTAGCTGCTTGCGCTGTATAAGAAGTTCCTGGTAGAACAGCTACCGTTCCTACAGTAGCAATCGTTGTTGCTAACAGAAATGCTGAGATTTTTTTCAAATGTGCTTGGGATGTATGATGTTGAGTCGTTTTCATTAATGATCTCTCCTTTAATATTATGTACCATGTTATATTTGGTTTAACCTTCTTTATTATATTCTTAACATCTACAAAGAGATTTACAAATCACTAAATATCAATTTACAACATAGTCACGATTGACATAGTAAAAATGATGAAAATGTAAAACATTTTCAGGTTTTTATGCATGATATCAAAAAAACGTTTATCTTGTTCCTATAGATCATGAACAAGATAAACGTTTGTAATTCGAGGACTGTTCTGCTTTAACAAACTTCTACTATCCTGAAACGATACGTAGATTTGCACGTATAATTAGTTACAATTCTGATTATTTTGCTCTAAACAGATTCATTCACGCTTCAATCTGTTAATTCATAGCATACTGCACGTTAAGAGTAGCATTCAATTCAATGGTACCTGGTTCGATCGCTGTACCAGAAGCTTCAGAAGTATCCAGCGCTTTAGCACTTTGTTTTTCCATATACACTACAGGTGGTGCACTTACGCCTGGATCACTTACAGACAACAGACTTCCTAAAGAAAGATTCGCTGCTTTGGCAATCGATTGAGCTCTTACTTTTGCATTAGCCATCGCTTTGGCAATAACTTGCTCTTGATAAGTATCTTCATTTTCGATACCAAAGCTTACTGACCCGATATTGTTAGCTCCTGACTTAGCAGCATCATCCAACAAAGAACCTAGTTTGTCCAAATCACGATAAGTCACTTGCAAACTATGATATGCCGTATACCCTGTAACTTTTTGCTGGTCTTTACCGTTATAATCATAGTTGGGTTGTACATAGAATTGAACACTCTCAATATCTGCGTTTGGAATTTTCCATTGCCCTTTGAGCAAAGTATTCAATTTTGCCATTTTCTCAGCATTGGCTGATTGGGCTTTGGCAGCAGTCGTTGAAGTTGTCTGTACTCCGATCGTTAAATAGGAGATGTCTGGTTTGACTGTTAATTTACCTGTACCACTCACATTAATTACACCTGGTGCTGTTGTAACTGCCGTTTCCGCTGCATACGTTGTATGACTAGGCAGTGCTACAAATGCACTAATACCTGTTAATAATGTACCTGCGAGCATCAATGAAGCTAATGATTTACTTGTTCTTTTCATTTTATTCACTCCTTTATGGGTTGTACCTACTAAACGATAAGGGGCAAATAAAAGTTGCATGATTGATGATTTGATCGATTTTGAAGAGAGGAGTTGTTTTTCTAACTCGGCCGAAAATAGAGAGAAATTAGCGAAGATCATATGTATTTCACACAACAAGTTGAGCATTGTTCAAGTTCATCGTGACAAGTAAGATTATTTTTTTTATAATCTCATATAATCCCACCATTATGGACTTTAGCGCTATAATGAGTACACGAGATCGGGAATAATAGAATGAGGGGAGAGTCACCATGTCAAAAAACAAATATCTATGGAGTTCCATTTTGCTTATGATGAGTATTTTAATTTTTAATACAACCGCTATTCAAGCTGCCACTCCAGCCAAGCCGCGTGAAGTGAAGTTAGAATGGAATGGAACACGCCTTCCGCAAAATGGTCTTTTGATCGGTGGTAATACGATGATTCCAGTCGTTATGCTACGTGACTCGATAGGAATGACGTTACGTTATGAATCTGGCGTCAAAACATATACATTATTGCAAAATGATGATCAGCTCGATATGATCATGAGTAATTCTGGCGTAACGATGCGTCTTAATAATCATCAATGGAATGGGCCTGATGCTACAGTCGTCAATGGACGTATGTATATTCCATTTGCTGTATTACGTGATGGCTTCGGATATCAAAGTTCATGGAATGCATTTCAATTGAAATTGAACTTTGCCAAAAAAGGAATTTTTCTAAGTTAAGATTAGAATAACTATACAAAAAACCGCCACAGCAATCTGTGACGGCGTGCCCTCCATATCGCTATGGGGGGCTTATTGGTTTTCTAATTCTTCTTTGCTTACTAGACTGACTAAAGCGTTTACAGCAGATTCTGAATCTGCGCCTTCTGCACTAATGTATACTTCAGTGCCAGAACTGATCGCAAGGCTCATAATGCCCATGATACTTTTAGCATTCACTTTTTTATCATCTTTTTCAACAAAAATCTCTGAAGAATATTTATTCGCTTCCTGTACAAACAATGCTGCAGGTCTTGCGTGTAATCCCGTTTTTAATCGAACAACAACCGGGTGTTTTGTCATGAGATCGTTACCCCCTATAATACATATTCATTACATCTATTGAGCGTGCGTAAGCAGCTCACAGTGTTTAATACCATGTTCATAACACTATACCATTATAGCACGCACCGTACTAGAAAAAAATAAAGCTTACGTTAGATTATTTTATTCAAGCATAGTGTTCATTACGCATCTTTTCAGCCATCTCGTCTAATTTACGTAGACGATGATTAACTCCAGACTTACTGACTCCGCCTTTAAGCATTTCGCCTACTTCTTTGAGGTTCATATCAGGATGTGCTAGACGAATCTCTGCTACTTCACGCAATTTATCCGGCAATTGTTCAAGCCCAATACGACGCTGGATAAATTTGATGTTATCAATCTGACGAACTGCTGCTCCAATTGTTTTGTTCAAGTTAGCCGTTTCACAATTGACGATACGATTCACTGAATTACGCATATCTCGCATAATACGAACATCTTCAAATTTGAATAGCGCTTGATGAGCTCCAATAATACTCAAGAACTCAATAATCTTTTCGCCTTCTTTGATATACAAAATAAATCCTTTTTTGCGCTCAATACAGCGAGCATTCAATTCAAATTCATTCGCAAGATCAACAAGCGCCTGACATTGTTCTTCATACATCGATGCAATTTCCAGATGATACGATGACCCTTCTGGATTATTGACCGATCCACCTGCCATAAAAGCACCTCGCAAGTAAGCGCGTTTACAGCAGTTTTTGCGTACCATCTCGGTATTGATTCCCGGTGTAAACATAAATCCTTCAGACACAATTTTGAGTGTAGTCAGAATACTTTGTACACCCATCGGAATACGAACAATGTAGACATTATTTTTTTTAAGACGCATTTTTTTGCGTACAAGCAACTCGGTATGCACAGCAAAATGCTTTTTGATCAGGGAATAGATCCGTCTTGCGATAGCGGCATTTTCAGTAGAAATATCCAAGATAACTTTCTTATTGGATATTTGCACTGAACCATTCATCCGTATAAGCGCAGACAGTTCTGCATGTTCACAACAGTCATCAGCCTCTACCATCGTTAATTCTTTTTTCGTCTGCGCCGCAAATGACAATGG
Source organism: Paenibacillus nicotianae (assembly GCF_042681745.1). Classification (NCBI taxonomy): domain Bacteria; kingdom Bacillati; phylum Bacillota; class Bacilli; order Caryophanales; family Paenibacillaceae; genus Paenibacillus; species Paenibacillus nicotianae. The sequence goes on from NZ_JBHUGF010000014.1 coordinate 142,311, forward strand.
ACTCACCCTTTCGATAACATAGATTTTTTAACTTGTTCATAAATATGATGACTTAACTTATCTGCATCATGACGAAGATAGGTTCCATAGAGCACCAGTTTGTCCGCTATGACTTTATAGCCGAGCGATTCTACTGTTTCCAGATCAAGAATGACTGGCTTCGCTCCTTGTTCGGCATACCGTTTTTGCATTTTCAAAGGAATAGGATCGTTATTTACAATCACATAATCGAATAAGCGATGACCGACATGCTCATAGATCGCATTCAAATGATCACTTACTGTATAGTGATCTGTTTCTCCCGGCTGTGTCATCACGTTGCAGATAAATAATTTGAGCGCATTAGAATTCAATATCGCATCTGCAAGCTTATGCACAAGCAAATTGGGCAACAGACTTGTATACAGACTGCCAGGTCCAATCAAGATCGCATCTGCCTGCTGAATCGCAAGTACCGCATCAGGCAATGGTTCGACATGATCAGGTTCCAAAAAAATGCGTTTGATTTTTTGACCGGCTTCAGGAATCTTCGACTCCCCAGTGACGATAGAGCCATCCTCCATCTCGGCATGTAGAATAACAGCCTGTTCTGCTGCTGGAAGCACTTGTCCACGTACAGCAAATACACGACTCAATTCTCGAACAGCAGTCACGAAATCGCCCGATATATCTGTCATTGCTGCCAGAATCAGGTTACCTAAGCTATGACCTGCAAGTCCTTCGCCTTTTTGAAAACGATATTTGAGCATCTCTGATAAAAGAGGTTCTACATCCGCCAAAGCGGTGAGTACATTACGAATATCACCTGGAGGCGGCATTTTTAGTTCGTCTCGAAGAATACCTGAACTTCCACCATCGTCTGCTACTGTAACGATCGCTGTAATATCCAATGGCTTTTCTTTGAGACCCCTAAGCATGACCGACAACCCGGTGCCACCACCCATAACCACGATTCGAGGACGAACCACAGGTAAAGTGGGTTGTGAAATAGACATATCTTTCACTCCTTAATGCCGATCGCGATCAGCATCCCTATGACTAACACGTACAGTTTCTGTTTCGCTTGCACCAAGCATACGACCCAGATATTCAGAGATCGCAACAGAACGATGCTTACCGCCTGTACAACCAATGCCTATAATGACCTGACTTTTGCCTTCATTCCGATAATGAGGAATTAAGAAATGTAACATATCTAATAATTTAGTCAGAAAAGCTTGTGTTTCTGGCCATTTCATTACATATTCGTACACATCACTATCCTGCCCGGTATGCGGCCTCAAATGATCAATATAGTGAGGATTCGGTAAAAAACGAACATCGAAAATGAGATCGGCATCGATCGGAATCCCGTATTTGAAGCCAAATGAAGTTACATTAATCGATAATCGATTGGATTCTAAATGAGAAAAACGAGCAATAATTTTCTCTTTCAATTGAGCAGGCTTGATAATGCTTGTGTCGATAATCTGAGTCGCCGATGTTTTGAGATCATCTAACATCTGACGCTCTAAACGAATACCATCCAGCGGCATACCTTCAGGCGCTAGCGGATGCCGGCGTCTGCTTTCTTTATACCGCTGAACCAGTACCGAATCGCTAGAATCCAAAAATAATATTTCAGAATGAATCGTATAGTGGTTTTTGATATAGCTCAGGGATTCAGACAGAGCAGCAAAAAATTCACGTCCGCGTAAATCAATAACAAGTGCAACTTTACCGATTTTACCATTGGATTGCTCTATTAATTCAGCGAACTTTGGAATAAGTACAGGTGGCAAATTATCTACACAAAAGAATCCAAGATCTTCAAGACTCTGTACAGCAATCGTTTTGCCTGCTCCAGACATTCCGGTAATAATGATCATTGTTGCTGTCGATGAATTTTCGCTTTTGCTCATGCTCAAGTACCCTCCCTTTAACGACTCTAGACTTTGATTTGATAGCTAAATACTAGCGTAATAATAAACCTGCTGCTCCAACAATTCCTGCATCGTTACCAAGCTTCGCCGGAATAATTTCCACTCCACGTTGCAACGGTTCAGGTGTTAATTCAGCAAAGACTCTACGGATTTCATTGAACAAAATATCACCAGCTTTGGATACACCACCACCGATAATAAAGCGCTCTGGATTTAATGTTGCTGCTACAGCAGCCATTGATTTACCCAAGTAAAAAGCAGCACGATTGATAATACGGATACTGACTTCGTCCCCTGCTTTGGCTGCATCAAAAATATCTTTTGCCGATACTTTTTCTATTGAAGATAAAGAAGTATGATCGCCGCGTTCTACCGCTTCTACTGCCATACGTACAATTCCTGTTGCTGAAGATACCGTTTCAAGACAGCCCATTTTGCCACAACCACATTTAATCGCTTCCAAATCAGGCACAACTGAAATATGACCGATCTCACCAGCTAAGCCTGAAAATCCTTGATAAATATGACCATTTACAATAATACCGCCGCCTACACCTGTACCTAATGTATAACAAACGCAATCTGTAATGCCTTTACCTGCTCCACTCCAAGCTTCGCCTAGTGCAGCTACGTTAGCATCATTATCGACACGAATCGTTTTGCCTAAACGTTCTTCCAAAATAGCACGGATCGGCACATTCTGAAAATTGATGTTAGGAGCCATCAAAATAACGCCAGCACGCACATCGGTAAAGCCAGCGACCCCAGCTCCAACGCCTACAACTTGATCCCACTCATAAGGCGATTGCTCTACGATATAACGTACATATTTTTCAATATTATCGATAACCGCATCCGAGCTTTTTTCTTTCTCAGTTGGACCTTCATACGTATGGAGCAATTCTCCTTCTTGATTGCAGATACCTACTTTAATAGCTGTGCCTCCAAGATCAACACCAATATAAATATTTTCAGACATATGACCGATCCACCTTTTCCATTCGAAATTTAATAGTTCGTGATTTATAAAATCTCTAACCATTACTATGATTATACGTAATTGTATCATCCTTTGAGCGATTCAAAAGTATACAAAATAGTGACTTTTTATCATAGGAATATGATTAGGTTTGGATATATAAGATAGAACATGCTTCAGATGAATGTACGTATCCCACTATAAGCGAACCTTAGATTCTGGTCAAGCGAACCCGTGGCTCTGTTGTCTTGTGCAATACCGTCAAAAAGGGAGCCATGATGGCTCCCTTCTCTATCTACGTTCTTACTCGTTAAGCGTTTCGCTCCAGTCGTGTACCATACTGCCTTCAAGATATTTCTCACAATCCATCGCTGCCATACAGCCGCTACCTGCTGCTGTAATCGCTTGACGATAACGTGTATCTTGCACATCACCACAAGCGAATACGCCCGGGATATTGGTTTCTGTAGTGCCTGGAGTAACCATGATATAACCATGTCCATCTGTATGAATTTGTTCGCCCAAGAAACCAGTATTCGGTGTATGACCGATCGCTACGAATACGCCATCTGCTTCAATGACTTCTTCTTGTCCTGTTTCATTGTTTAGCACTTTTAGACCTTTAACACCCATACCATCCGCTACCACTTCAACTGGTTTGCGGTTTAATTGCCATTTAATTTTAGGATTGTCTTGTGCACGGTCTTGCATGATTTTGGAAGCACGCAACTCATCACGACGATTAACTACTGTTACTTCTGTCGCAAAACGAGTCAAAAAGCTTGCTTCTTCCATCGCTGAATCGCCGCCACCGACAACAATTAGTTTTTTACCGCGGAAAAAGAATCCATCACAAGTAGCACATGTACTTACACCACGTCCTACATTATCTTGTTCTCCCGGAATACCCAAGTATCTTGCAGAAGCACCTGTTGAAATGATTACAGATTCAGCTTCTAACTCGCCCATTCCTTCTACTTTTACTTTAAACGGACGTTGAGAAAAGTCTACATTTTCTACCCAACCTGATTTGAATTCTGCACCAAAGCGCTCTGCTTGCTTACGCATATTGTCCATTAATTCAGGTCCCATAATACCTTCTGTAAAGCCCGGGAAATTTTCTACTTCTGTTGTTGTAGTTAATTGTCCACCAGGTTGTAACCCTTCAATAATCAAAGGTTGTAGATTTGCACGAGCCAAATAGATAGCTGCTGTTAATCCAGCAGGTCCTGTACCAATAACGATTGTTTTATACATAAATAGAAAACCTCCTTGATGTAGTTAAAAGTATAGTTATCACAAACCTATTAATCCAAAACAGACAGGTTAGATACCGTAGGTTCTGTATCCACTTTATAATAATCGGCCGATAACGCCTGTGTATTTACTCTTTGTCGTAGTACACGTTTCACTTCTTTACGTAGTGTATCTGAAATCTGTGGCTGGAGTAATAATTGGCGTAAGGCTTGATAGACTTCTTCATTATCATCCAATACATATGATTCAATCGCGCGTAGCTGTTGTTGTTCATTTCCATGCGCTAAAATATGAAGCAATTGAATATGTGTAGGTTCTGCATACATATAATTTTCTATATGTACTTTAGATGGAGCTGCACTTTTGGATAGAAATGACAACTGATAATGATAGGATGGCATCAACTTACCAAGCTTAATCTGTTCCACATGTTCCATATAGAATGCAGGTACTTCTGCTTCCGGTTCAAAACGCAAAATCATACTCCATAACTTGCGAGCTTCATCTACTTTATGCAAATGACATGCCGCTGTTGCCGCATAGTGATAAAGCGCCCACTCATGAACAGATTCTTGCTGCTTGATAAGCTTGCGAAAATAAGTATATGCTAATTGATGCTCACCTAACATGCCAAGAGTTGTAGCCAACTTTAGCAAATGCTCCTTTTGAAAAGGAATCATACGTGTTAACACGCTGATTTGTTGCTTCACTTGCTCTGTCTGCCCTAAATGTTGCATCAAGATTGCCTGATTGCATAATCCATGAAGATTATGCGGGTCTCGCAACAGAACTTCTTCAATCTGTAGAGCCGCTTCAGTGATGTGACCCTGATAATACAAAGCGATAGCTAAATTGTTGCGTGCTGTATGAAGATCAGGTTGCGCTGCGATCACCTGCTCTAACTGTTCAGCCGCTTCTACAAACTGCCCTTGCTCTAATAAGCTTCGTGCCGAATCATAATCATTAACAGGTAATTTCGTATCGTGATTCGTACTTGATGACCGCTTCAATTCTTTGTGTAACAACTCCATCATTTCTCCAGCTTCATCCTGAAATTGACCGTCTTTATCCAATTCTAGATAAGTTAGCAATGAGGTCTCTGCTTGTTCAAAATGACTCATATTGGCATAATTATTCGCCATATAGAAATGACATTCAACCATAGCCGGATCGACTACATCCAGAATATTAGCAAGTACTTGATTCGAAGCTTCATAATTACCTATCTCTGATAATATACCCGCCATATTGCAATGATTCACAGGATTATTAGGTTCATATTCAACAGCTTTTTGAAAATACTTCAATGCCTTGTCATAATGATGACGGTCTAATGAACGGACAGCTCTTTCAAAAAAGAAATTAGCATCCCAATGAAGCGAGATGACTTTGCTCTCATCTTCTCCTACTTTTCGCTTATAATCATTCACCGGATCAAGGCACCTCCTTTGTTTCTATACCACTTTTATCGATAGTTAATCATATATTTAGAATTAGACGACTATTCCTTTAAAGTAAAAATTGTTATCGGATAAGTATATCATATCCCAGAAGCACACTAAAGCTACGATCCTAAACTATGCATAGTTACTTCTGTTTCGTCATATTCAAGTAAGATCAAATTCCTGCATCACTGAATAATGTGGCGATAGATCCACCTTCCATAATGATACGTACAGCATGTGCAAGCATTGGAGAAACCGATAATACTGTTAAGCGATCCAGATGCCCTGGTGGCAAGCTGATCGAATCGGTTACAACCAGTTCACGAATATAAGGATGATCAAGACGTTGCAAAGCCGCTCCTGAAAAAAGACCATGTGTCGCGCAAACAATGACTTCTTTGGCTCCACGTTCTTTTAGACTTTCGACCACATTAATAATCGTTGTCCCTGTATCGATCAAGTCTTCGATAATAATAGGCGTTTTGCCTTCTACATTACCGATCACATGAGTAATTACAGATTCGTTATGTGCTGGACGCTTTTTGATCATCATTGCAAAAGGCGAATCCAGACGATTCGCTAACTTTTCCGCCATCGAAGCTCGTCCAGCGTCAGGAGAAACAACTACAGCATCTTCTATTTTTTTCGTTTTGAGATATCCACTGATCAGATCCAGAGCTGTTAAATGATCGACAGGAATATTGAAAAAGCCTTGAATCGCAGACGCATGTAGGTCAATCGTAATGACACGATGAGCACCTACTGTTGTCAGTACATCAGCGACCATTTTGGCAGAGATCGGTTCACGTGGAGCTGACTTGCGCTCTTGTCTTGCATATCCATAATAAGGAACGATGATATTGATTGTACGTGCAGAAGCACGCTTCGCCGCATCGATCATCACTAATAATTGGACAAACATTTCATTGATCGGATGCGATAACGATTGCACGAGAAACACATCCATATTACGAATACTTTCTTCATAATGAACATAGGTTTCGCCACTTTTGAATTGAGATAATTTGATTTTGCCTAGTTGTACACCCAATCGTTCGGCGATCTGAGCTGCTAACTCCGGGCAAGATGATCCTGAGAAAATACGTAATTTATCTTTCATAAGCGCCTCCTATTTCATATCCAGACTCCGTCCACTCAACATAATATTATCGGTAGTAACAGATAGATTATTTATTTCTATCATACCGGAAACATCTATAAAGCGGTGAAGAAAACTATATTCTGAAACTTTCATAAAATTTTCTTGACGAAATATAGTACGGAACCGTACAATATGTTAATCAAGTCATAAGTAGTGATTATTAAAATGTATGTCCTGAACTAAAGAAAGGTGAAGAAAATGTCGATAATAGATTCATCTGATGATCATGTTCCATCAGAAGAGATGGACAAATTAAGCGAATTAAGTAAATTATACCCTGATTTCAATATCGATTGTATGCGAACTTCGGTTTTATTGATTCGTACTTCCCATGAAATATTTAACGAAACCTCAACTTTACTGGCTAGGCATGGATTATCACCCAGTAAAATGCGTATTTTAGTACCATTGTTATTACGTAAAAAGCCGCTGTTGCCTTCTGATCTTGCTGAATATTCAGGTGTAACACGTTCAACAATGACCGGACTCATTAACGGTTTGGAAAAAGATGGACTTATTCGACGGGGTGCACATGAAGATCGCCGGATGACATCTATTCATTTAACCGATGAAGGTAAACAATTGATTCATAGCACGCTTCCTGTATATATGAAACAGATTGATCAATTGATGTCTCATATAACTGAGGATGAGCAAAAAGTATTACATCGTTTATTGTACAAGATTCAAGCAGGACTAGAAACATCTAAACAAAGTTAACTTTTTTTTTGGCAAAGTAATACGGAACCGTACTATCAGCCCCCGTACCACATCTTTTTAAGATAATTACAAACCAATAGTTTGAATTTAATCTTAAACAAATAATATTTAATTTATGAAGAACAGGAGCACAAACAAGTGAAAATCGTAAAATTAATTCCTATTGTTGTATTAATTGCTGCCCTAGGTATAGGTGGATACTTACTGACTATGCATGGTAAAGACGCTGTTTCGATGGCTGCTCTCAAAAAAGAAGGTGTCCTTACTATCGATACTGTTAACAGTTCATTTGAAGGACAATCTGGTAAATTAAGCTCAGTTAAAGTGATTGAAGAACAACATGTTAAAAAAGGACAAGTGTTGATGACACTTGATACGAATGATATTAATTTGCAAATCAAAGGCATCAAAGAACAAATGTCTCAAATTGATGTGCAGATCAGTCAAGCGAAAAGCTCTTTAACCAGTCAAGCTAACAAATTAGCAGAACAAGAAGCAAATGCTAAATTAAATATTCAAGCGGCTCAATTGGCTGAAACGCAAGTCAATCAAGGCGCACGCGCAGAAGATATTACCAGTCAAGAAATCGCTGTCGATTCAGCTAAAAAATCTGTAGAAATTGCTAACAATTCCGTTACTTCTGCACAAACGGCTGTATCAGCGGCTCAACAAGCTGCTGATTTTGCTCAAACAAGCTTTGATCGTAACAAATCGCTTTTCGATAATGGATTAGCTACGCAAGCAAGTGTAGATAGTGCTCAAAATGCTGTCGATACTGCTAATAAACAATTACAAAGCGCACAAGATCAATTAGCAACTGCGCAAAAACAAGTAGAACTAACAGGCAATCAAGTAAAAGCTCAAGAAACTGCGCTTGAGAAAATGAAAAATGGTGCTACTGCTGAAGATCGCGAACAAGCGCATCTAAAAGTATCACAAGCTCAGCAAGCCCTAAAACAAATTCAACAAGGTCAAGAAGATATCAGTAACGGTAAATACAATATCGAATTGCTACAAAAACAAAAAGATTCTTTACAAATCAATATGGATACTTTGAATGTACAAAAAAATCGTCGTGTACTTAAAGCGGCTGTAGATGGTAAAGTGACTCGTGTTGTACCAAAAGTAGGCGAAAACGTGTCTGCGGGTACACCGGTAGTCGTGATCGAAACAGGTAAATTGTATTATGATCTATACGTTGGCGAAGAAAACATCAAAACATTTAAAGCTGGTGCTAAAGTGAAAACAGATGTGATTTCACTCAACAAAGATGTACAAGGAACTGTTCGTTATATTACTTCTGCACCACAGTATGCGGCTCTACGTATGAGTCGTGAAAAAGGTCAAGCCGACACAACTTCTTTCATTGTGCGTGTCGATGTGAAACGCACATCTGAATTGCTGCCGGGAATGACGGTGGAGGTTCAAACGAATGAAAGCAATAATTGATGAATTCAAGCTTATACTGAATGGTAAATTTATTTTTATTATCATTATTGCTCCATTGATTATTTCAGCCGCTTTTGGCTATGTTTTTAAAAACAATCAATTGAATGAAGCACCTGTTGCTGTGGTCGATATGGATCACAGCACATACAGTCAACATCTGATCGAAGAACTGGATGCTGATCAGTATATTGATATTAATTACATTACGTACAACTACACCGATCCTAATGACTTTTTATACAATGAAAAATATTTAGGTGTTATTTATTTACCAGCAGGTCTGGAGAAAGCTCGTGCGCAAGGAAACCAGAGCAATATTGGATTCTATGTGGATACAGCTTTGTCTACAGCAACCGCTAGCTTGCGTACAGGGGTTACTGAAGTGATCACAGCAGAGAACTCTACTGCATCCTCTGGTAAGCTTGTAGCGATGGGACTGAACGCGACACAGGCAACGAATCTATCCACTGGACTGAATTTGCAGACTCGATTACTGTATAACCCAACGAACAATATGTTAATGAGTTCTGTTATCGGATTTGTAAATACAGTCTTTCTATCGATTCTTGGCGGTGCTACTCTGGTGATTGTACCTCGCCTACGTGAACAAGGCTTACTTGCAGGCATGGTACAGAAACCGCTCAGTATCGTTTTTCGCGTCATTCCTTACTCTCTGATAGCAACAGCCTCGATGTATCTAGTTATGGGCTGTCTGAAGCAAGTAGGAGGGTTACGTTTTGAAGCGAATGTATATCAATTATTTATTCCATTCTTTATGTATACAATTGCGTTATCATTGTTATGTATGATGGTTGGTTGGAGTGCTTCTTCTCCTGCCAAAGCAGCAGGTCGGATTACGATGATTCTATTACCATCCTTTATTCTAAGTGGTGCACAGATTCCGGTTGCTTTGTTACCACCTATTTTGCAACAAGTCAGTCATGCGTTACCTTTATCCTGGCATTTTAAATTTTTACGCGGACTTGGTTTCCGTGGTGGCGATTTGAAATACTTTTCACAGGAGTTAGGTGGATTTTTGATTCTGATTACTTGTATTCTGTTCGTGATCTTCTTACTGATCTTGAACGAGCGTCGTAAAGCACGCAAAGCAGAACGTGATGGTGTAAACACTTTACCTGACGAACCTACAGATAGTGGAAAAACAGTGATCACATCTGATGCTAACGAGAATACAACATCTACCGATTCATCGGCTACTTTACCTTCTGGTGGCAAACCGCAAAAGATATAATCACACTCATATTATAGTGTAAACAAAATCCATATAGCGTAATATGCTAGCCAAATAACCCTTTAACTGCATGCAGCTAAAGGGTTATTTTTTATCCATTTAAAGGCACAGACGAACGTTGCCGTTGTTCAAATACAGCTAATTGCTCTACACCTAATTCTTGCAACAAAGCTCTGGCTTCATCCAAATGATCGCTTAATTTCAAAGGATCATGCGCATCAGAGCCAAGTGTCAGTGGAATATCCAGCGCAATCGCTTGCTCGACAATACGACGACTTGGAAAGATTTCTTTGCAGACTTTCGATAGACCAGACGAATTAAGCTCCATCACCATATCTGCTTGTTTTACCGCTTGTAGTGCACTATTCTCAAGAGCGATACGTTCCTCTGTCTCTTCTGGCAAAGGAATATAGCCAAAACGCTTAATCACATCCAGATGTCCGACAATATCATAAAATCCTGTTGCACAGGCTTTGCCGATCGCATCATAATACTGGCGATATACATCCAGTACATGCTTGCCTTCCCAGCCCTGAGTCTGGCGAAAATCAGAGATATCCCACTCGCCTAGAAAATGAACCGAACCAATTACATAATCAAAAGGATATTGATTTAGAATATGCTGAATTACTTCTTCATATCCTTCAATATAATCAGCTTCTAAGCCTACTTTGATATCTATCTGACCACGATACTTTTCTTTGAGCATCAGACATTCTTCAACATAACGTGGCAATTCATCCATCGGCATAGCCATTTCAGGATAATACGTTGCAGGATCAACATGAATTAATGGTAAATGATCTGATAACCCTAGTTGAGACAAACCGATTGCTATACCGCGCTGTACATACTCTTCAAGTTCACCTACAGCATGCCCACAACGAGCATGGTGCGTGTGATAATCAATTAGCATAGACTTTCGCCTCCGCTCTTAGTCTTTACGTGGACGCTCATGACGGCGATCCAGTTCAGCCAGTACATCATCCAAAGGCAATTTACGCTCTTGCAACAATACCAATAGATGATAAATCAGATCGCTGACTTCATAGCGAAGTTCATCATTATCTTGATTTTTGGCAGCGATAATCGTTTCGGCCGTTTCTTCGCCTACTTTTTTCAAAATTTTGTCGATCCCTTTTTCAAAAAGATAAGTAGTGTATGCTCCTTCTGGACGATCGCGGTCACGATCGGCGATCATTTGCTCTAATTCTGCCAAAATCGCAAATCGATCTTTTCCAGAATCCAATGGAGTTGTACTTGGTTGTTCATTATTATTAAATGTTGATTGATTATCCACTTCATTCACCTCATTATAGAAACAGCTTATTCTGCCTGTATGGCAAGCAGGACCATTTGCATGAACCATAACTAACAATGTATCTCCATCACAATCATACGACAATGATGTAATCTGTTGCGTATTCCCTGATGTTCCACCTTTATGCCAGTATTCTTGACGGGAACGGCTCCAGAACCATGTCTCTTGAGAGTCTAACGAGCGCTTTAATGACTCTTGATTCATATAAGCCATCATCAATACTTGCTTACTATCCTGATCCTGTACAATCGCAGGTACAAGCCCATCGGTATCCCATTTAATATTTGCCACCAGTTGTTCCCAGGATAAAGACTGATGAATAATCTCATGTTGAAAATCAGATCCACTCATCGAATCTCCACTCCTTTGTCTTTCAACTGATTTTTAAGTTCAGGAATACCGATTTCTTTGTAATGAAAAATAGTAGCGGCTAGCCCTGCATCAGCTTTACCTTTTGTAAATACATCATAGAAATGCTCTGATGTACCTGCTCCACCTGACGCAATAATCGGAATATTTACTGCTTCAGAAACCGCCGAAGTTAGATCGATATCAAATCCATCTTTGGTTCCATCGGCATCCATACTCGTCAATAGAATTTCGCCTGCTCCACGTTGTTCCGCTTCTTTGATCCATGCGATTGCACGAATACCTGTCGGCTTGCGTCCTCCATGAGTATAGACTTCCCACTCGCCCCATTCCGGGTTGAATTTCGCATCTACAGCAACTACAATACATTGCGCTCCGAATCGCTGTGAACCATCATTAATCAATTGTGGATTCAAGACTGCTGCTGTATTGATTCCAATCTTATCTGCACCGGCACGTAAAATATTTTTCATATCTTCGACTTTGGATATACCGCCACCCACTGTAAAAGGAATCGATATTTCACCTGCTGTTCTACGCACCACATCAATCATTGTTTCCCGACCTTCTACCGAAGCCGAAATATCAAGAAATATAATCTCATCTGCACCTTCCCGATCATACAGAGCCGCTAATTCTACCGGATCACCTGCATCGCGCAGATTAATGAAATTCACACCTTTGACAACTCGCCCTTCTTTTACATCAAGGCATGGAATAATACGCTTTGCAAGCATGGTTTGTCCTCCTCAAGCTTGATAACATTTACTGAATCGTACGTAATGCTAATTCCAGATCGATATTGCCTGTATAGATAGCTTTGCCTACGATCGCTCCACTGATTCCTTCTTCGCGACGTGCGGCTAATTGCACCAGATCATCCAATACCGTTACACCACCAGAAGCAATCACTTGTTTACCTGAAGCTTGAGCAATCGCAGCAATCGCATCGATATTAGGGCCTTGCATCATACCATCACGCGAAATATCGGTAAAAATAAACGTTTCCGCTCCTTTAGCCGCTAATTCTTTCGCTAACACTTCTGCTTTCACTTCTGAAGTCTCTAACCAGCCACGAGTCGCTACCAATCCATTACGAGCATCGATACCGATTGCTACACGATTGCCGTATGTACCTAACACAGACTCTGTAAATTCACGATCTTCGATAGCTGCTGTACCGATAATAACGCGACTAACCCCAAGCTTCAATAATGTCTCTACGTCAGCTAGCGTACGTAATCCACCACCCACTTGTACAGGTACAGACACCGCATTAGCAATACGACCAATTAACTCATGATTCACCGGATGCCCTGCTTTGGCACCATCCAAATCGACAAGATGGACATATTGTGCTCCTTTTACTGTGAAATCAGTAGCTACAGCTACAGGATCATCATTATAGACAGTTTCCTGATTATAGTCGCCTTGAATTAAACGTACACAGCGACCTCCTCGAATATCAATAGCAGGATAAATAGTAAAAGAAGACAATATGATTTCCCCCTTGATTATAATAAGTCCTTTAACAAAAGGATTGTTCTACCGATTATGATACTTTTCTGTAATATCACTTTTTTGAATGATGGTTATGATGATTACTCTACCCGTTCCCCTGTACACAATGCCAAGAAATTACGCAACAACAATGTACCTAATTCACCACTTTTTTCAGGGTGAAATTGCATGCCATATACATTATCTCGTCCTACAATCGCGGTAACAGGTTGTCCATAATCACACACAGCAATCAGATCATCTGCATGATCTGGCTTAACATGATACGAATGAACAAAATATACATGACCGTTATAAAGATCACGCACTAACGGATGATCCGGTTGTGTATACTCTAATCGATTCCAGCCCATATGTGGAATTTTGTAATCTTCGTCTGCGAACTTGACGACCTTGCCTGGTAAAATGTTTAACCCTTGATGAACACCATGCTCTTCACCTTCTGTAAACAATAACTGCATCCCCAGACAAATTCCTAATAACGGCTTACCGCTATTAGCGACTTCATTAACAATATGATCCATACCGCCTTCGCGAATATGATTCATTGCGTCGCCGAAAGCCCCTACACCCGGTAAAATAACACCCTCTGCATTCAGAATCTCATCACGATCACCTGTGACTATACCTTCATAGCCTAATCGTTCAATCGCTTTGCTGACACTATGCAGATTGCCTATTCCATAATCAACAATCGCGATCGCCATATGTTATAGCACTCCCTTCGTAGAAGGTACTCCTGTCACACGTGGATCAATCGTTGTTGCTTCATCCACAGCACGTCCTAATGCTTTGAAAATCGCTTCAATCATATGATGCGTATTTTGCCCATAATGCACAATTACATGAAGGGTAATACGTGCTTCCAAAGCAAATTTCCATAGAAATTCATGTACCAATTCTGTTTGAAAACTTCCTACTTGAGAAGAAGGATACTCCGCACGATACTCAAAATGAGGACGATTGCTAACATCAATCACTACCTGCGCCAACGCTTCATCCATTGGAATAAATACACTACTATAACGCTTAATTCCACGCTTATCGCCTAATGCCTCACGTAGCGTTTGTCCAAGACAGATTCCGATATCTTCTACCGTATGATGATCATCAATCTCAATATCACCTTGTGCTTTGATATTCAGATCAAAATGTCCATGCTTGGTAAACAAATCCAACATATGATTTAAAAAAGGAACATCTGTCTCTATTTCAGAAATACCTGTTCCATCTACGTTAAAAGCAAGCTGAATATTGGTTTCATTTGTTTTACGACTAACATCTGCTTGACGTGTGCTTTGGTTTTCGATTGACATACATATTCCTCCTGCATTCACATTAAGTATCGATCATTTCATTATCTATTTCATCAATATCTAACCTTCTTGTTCCAAACGAATAGCGATTGCGCGTGCATGACCTTCTAATCCTTCATGACGTGCTAATTCCATAATCGTGTTTCCATTCGCAAGCAATGCTTCTTTACTATAATAGATCATACTCGATTTTTTAATAAAATCATCGACATCGACTGGTGAAGAAAAGCGAGCTGTTCCATTGGTTGGAATAATATGATTGGGTCCAGCAAAATAGTCGCCTACAGGCTCTGAACTGTAATTCCCGAGAAAAATCGCGCCTGCATTTTCGATCATGCCTACATAGTTCATCGGTTGTTCAACCATAATTTCCAGATGCTCAGGAGCCAATCGATTAACGACATCAATACCTTCTGCGATCGTTTCTGTCACAATAATCGCTCCATGATTCTGGATCGAAGCACTAGCAATCGTTTGACGGGGCAATGTTTCCAATTGCTGTTGTACTTCAGAAGCAACAGCCGCCGCCATCTGCGCAGAGCAAGTGACAAGAATAGCAGAAGCCATTTCATCGTGTTCTGCTTGAGACAATAGATCTGCCGCAATATAAGCAGGATTCGCATGTTCATCTGCTAGCACTACAATTTCACTGGGGCCAGCAATACTATCAATATCGACTACACCGTACACTTCACGCTTCGCTAGCGCAACATAGATATTGCCAGGTCCACAGATTTTATCAACCGGCTCTATACTTTGAGTACCATAAGCAAGTGCCGCTATCGCTTGTGCGCCACCTACGCGATATATTTCGGTCACTCCTGCTTCGGCGGCAGTCACTAGAATATACGGATTGATTCCTTCTTTACCACCTGTAGAAGGAGGGGTCACCATCACGATTTCGGGTACACCTGCTACTTGAGCTGGAATCACATTCATCAATACAGATGAAGGATACGCCGCTTTACCACCGGGAACATATACACCGACACGTTTGAGTGGACGAATAATTTGCCCCAATAGACTGCCATCCGGTTGTAGATCCATCCATGAGTTACGTTTTTGCTTTTCATGAAATTGACGAATATTATGAGCCGCCGCTGTAATCGCTTGGACAAAAGAAGGCTCTACTTCTTGGTACGCCGCTTGCAATTCTTCATCGGTCACACGAAGTAAATTAGCTGTTAGGTCTGCTCCATCGAATTGCTTCGTATATTGCAACAAAGCTTGGTCGCCAGTGTGCTTAATATCTTGAACAATTTGCTTTACTGTCGCATTTTGCTCTGGCGATCCATAATCAACTTCTCTTCGCAAATCAAAATCTTGTGCAGATACGATCTTCACTATCCGTTCCCCCTTATCCGTCCTACCCTTACTGTTCATTTAGTGATGTCTTTTATCGTTATATTTGATATTCAGTTAGTATCTATTTATGGGTGAAGAGCTGGCTCTGGAATCACCAATTGCAGTCGATCACATAGTTGTTGAATTTCTTCATTTTTCATACGGTAACTGACACGATTAGCAATCAATCGACTGGTGATACCGAATAATGTTTCCATTTCAACCAATCCATTTTCGCGTAATGTTTCTCCTGTTTCGACCATATCGACAATACGATCAGCCAGACCGATCATCGGTGCAAGCTCAATCGAACCATTTAATTTAATCACTTCTACTTGCTGTCCATGCTCGCGGAAATATTGAGAAGCGACATTAGGATATTTGGTAGCTACACGTTGCTGAATACCTGGCTTCCAATCAGGAAGACCAATAACAGACATTCGGCACCGAGCAATCCCTAGATCTAATAACTCGTATACATCTCGATTTTCTTCAATCAATACATCTTTGCCAACGATGCCGATATCAGCAACACCATGTTCTACATAGATCGGCACATCAACAGGTTTGGCTAAAATAAATTCCATACCTACTTCAGGCAGTTGCACAATCAATTTACGAGAATCATCAACATCTAATGGAACTTCAATTCCTGCTTTACGAAAAAGCTCTGCTGCCTTTTTATAGATACGCCCTTTTGGCATCGCAACTTTAAGAATTTGTGTCATAGAAGGGTACATCTCCCTGTTATTTACTGTGTATCTTATTTATATTTATACCGTAACGGCTTGCCCATCTGTAAAGCGAATGACCTGACTATACGTCACTGCTGATAAATCAGACGGAGTAGGCGATTCTAGCTTGTCTGTTGCTTCGATATGCTCCGTAATCACAATTTTACCTTTCTGACGAAGTTCTGTTGCATATGCAAATGCTTCGCGCCGACTATTTACATCATAAGCGATCAATACAGGCGGTTCTTCTACGGGTAAAAGAAGATTAACTCCGTCGAGTATCCGATTTGTTTTCAAAGCAAATCCTGTAGCAGTCACAGCTCGTCCAAATTGAGTAAGCAGATTATCATAGCGACCGCCACTACATACAGGGAATCCAAGCTCTGCTGCATATCCCTCAAATACCATTCCTGTATAATAAGAAAAGTCGCCAATCATCGTTAAATCGATCATGACATGCTCAGAGACGCCATAAGCTTCTAGCACTTCCCATACTTTGCACAAATGCTGAATCGAAGCAATCGCTCGTGGATTACTACTTAATGCTGTCGCTTGCAGGCAGATATCTTGAGCCCCACGTAGACGAAGTAATCCTTCTAGTTCTTGACGCTGCTCTATGGATAATTGGAAATGAGATAACCGCTCACGAAATCCTACGAAATCTCGATTAAGTAATGTTTCTTTTAACGCTTCTTGTTCGATGATTTTGTCAGGTAATACTTCTTCCAACAATCCTGTCAAAAATCCAACATGTCCGAGCGAAATTTTGAATGTTTCTACACCTGCGGCTTGTAATGAAGCAATCGCCAGTGCAATCACCTCAGCATCGCCTTCAGCCGAATCATTTCCGACTAATTCAGCACCTGTTTGAAAAAATTCTGTTTCTCGTCCTGCTTCTTCTTCAATCGAACGAAATACATTAGCATGATAAGACAAACGCACAGGCAATGATTCTTCTTTTAAAAGAGAACCCATTACCCGAGCGATTGGTGTCGTCATATCAGAACGCAACACCATTGTTGTTCCACGGTTATTTAACATTTTATATAGTTTGCGGTCTGATGTAGAACTAGCTACACCCACCGTATCATAATATTCCATTGTAGGCGTTATAATCTGACGGTAGCCCCACTCTGACATGCAGTCCAATACATTGCGTTCAATATGGCGCAATTTGGATACAACATGCGGTAGATAATCACGTACACCTGCGGGCTTTTCAAATCCTTTGGGCTTGGACAAAACAGTCACCTCTAATTGATCAATATTTTAACGCTTTAAAGTGTTACTTTGCTAATAAAGTAAAGGATATTTGATATAATAACATAAATCGATATCGACCGTCAACGCAACTATACCTGTTAGCATTAATCACAAAGTTGATGTGTTTAGTTCATTTTTATATTTCTAATTGTATCATTAACCATACCTGTCACCTAACTAACCGATGCTAACTATATCTCTAATTATTTCCCGGAAAATAAAAAAACCACCTCTATATATAAAGGTGGTTTTTCATATTCTATTTTTATATGAATCATGTCGTAACAACTTTAAGGGCTTGGTCTTTTTAAAGCATCTGTTTTGGTTGTCCGACTATTCACTTTGGCTTGTTTTTTGTTTTTGTGTCGTCCAGATAATGAAGCTGGAATACTGCCTAACAATATCCATGAGAACGATACTCTTCTAAATACCATCTGCACAATTACAGCCGAAATAATCAAAGCACATAACATACCGCCATAGATCCAGACAAAGTAACCTAATGTGCCCAGAGTAAGATATTCTCTTGTATCACGATAGTAAGCCAGTATAAATGGATGTACTAAATAAATAGCAAATGATAATTCTCCCAAGCGACGCAATATCGCCAGTATCCATTTTGGAGCTATTCGATTTAGTATAAAAGCTGAATGAAGCAATACTAATGAAGATAACATCGTATATACATTCCACATCAGTTCATACACTAACGAATCTAACCATTCATTGGTCATCCGAGCATCATACCAGATTTGAACATAGATCAATCCGGTGACCAGCCAGCTTCCCCACAACAATATCGTGCTGACTCGTTGCTTTTCTGACATATCTGTCCATTTGCTCATCAGCCATCCGCGGAAAGGTTTGAAATAAATCGCTACAAACGCTCCCATCATATAATAAGAAAAATATGAAATCGCCAGACTGCCTTTTGTGGCATAATGCAGATCGTATTTATTCCAGATCACGAATCCCCACTGTAATGCAAGTCCGATCGGAATCGCAAAGCGTGCTACCCAACGCTGACTTTTTAGCAAAGCAAGCATAATCGGAAATAACAGATAAAACTGCACACTGATAAATACAAAATACAGATGTGTATACGCCGAACCATGAGTGATCGCATACCAGTAATCGCCTAACAATTGCATAGACGGATCATCCAATTGACCACGCTGAGCAAGCTTATACCAGAAATATAAAGCCGATATCAAAACATACGGCAACAAAATATAGAGCATTCTTTTTTTGTAAAAGCTCCCGATTAATTTGCCTGTAAGAGGTCTGTCATAGTAATTATAAAACAATACAAAACTACTTAAAAAGATAAATGAAGGTGTTCCGTATTTAAAGAAAATATTCAAAAAGTTAAATAAATAATAAATCGACGTATTCATCGCTTCTGTCGTTGCCACCGATGTAGAATGAACATGCAGTACCCCAATAATGGCAATCGCACGGAAGAAATCAAGCTGTGTCAGCCGTTCCTTCTTTATTTGATTCAATGTAAAAGCATCCCCTTATTCTTTAAAATGGTACATCTATATGATGCAAAATTTCGGCTTATCCTGTTCCCGAACAAGTCCAAAAAGATTGCCTCCTTGTACCACAACGCTCATTTACAACTATTTAGTGCAATAAATCTTCATCATTTGTAAGCTCTACAGTATGTTCAGGACTGCGACGTGTTAATACGCGTAAAGGATTCCCACCAACAAATGTACCTGCGGCTACATCTGTATGTACGACTGATCCTGCTGCAACCACTGCTCCATCGCCAATTGTTACACCTGGCAAAATAGTACTATTTGCACCAATCATCACTTCATCACCAATGATAACATTGCCTAATCGGTATTCACGAATCAGATATTCATGAGCAAGAATCGTTGTGTTGTATCCAATTACCGTATTCGTTCCTATCTTTATTTTTTCTGGGAAAAAGACATCTACCATCACCATCAATCCAAAAGCCGTATCTTTACCCACTTCCATATGTAGCAAGTGGCGGTAAATCCAGTTTTTCCATTCCAAGACTGGACAATACCGCGCTGCTTGAATACATATAAAGTTCCGAACGCCTTTCCACGGGCTGACTGTGCGATAAATTTGACGCAAGGCATTAGGTCCCTCTTTGACAGGAAAACGCTCGGTCTTTCTCATCGATCGACCGTATCGCCTAGCACCAGTTCATACAAATCACTCATCGTATGCAAAATATACTGTGGATGATACTTGGATAGTTCTTCTTCGCCTTTAAGAGACCAGGCTACAGCCGCTGACATCACACCTGCTGCGGAGGCAGACTGCAAATCGGCAGGACTATCTCCCACCATTAATGTACGCTCAGGAGAAGAACCAAGAGCTTCCATAGCACGTTCAATCGGTTGCGGATGCGGTTTGGTGTGTTCAACATCATCCTGCGTAATGATCACATCCATAAATCGATCCAATTCAAACATTTCTAACACTTTAAGCGTATTCGGGCGAATTTTTGTAGTCACTACCCCTAGCTTAATGCCTGCTGCTTGAAGACGTGTTAATACTTCGGTGACTTCTGGAAAAGGAGCCACCATCGTATCATGATGAATCGCACTATATTCACGATAAGCAGTAACATAAGAAGTAACATCATCTACACCTGAAAAAGCGCGCAGTTGTTGTTCCAATGTTAATCCCATATGCGGGATAATCTGCTCTCTCGTCAATGGAGCCAATCCATTACTTTCTAATGTGTTAATAAATGAAGAAATAATCAACTCATTCGTATCTACAATCGTTCCATCCAAATCCAATAAAACAGTATCAATCATACATTCACTACTCCTTGCGTTCATTGTGAATCGCATCTTCTTTTTTCAGCTCATGTCTATCTCTAGAAGAAGATGCATCTACCGTAGGCACTGAAGATCCTGTAGTTGTATCATGATCCGTAACCAATTCATGTTGTGCTACTTTAGACGACACGATCGGATCGCTATAATGTTCTTTCGCTAGACCAGCACGACGACGAATAATTATCAATAGAATCGCCGCTATAATCAATACAAGCGACAACAACTGTGATACTCGAATATTTCCGTATCCTGGTTCGATCGCTCCTTGTTGAAAGCCAAACCACGTCATTGGAGTCCAAAGACCATTCACGATAGCAACTAACCATTGTGGGCCTTCAAAAGTAAGACTATCTGTACGAAGTGCTTCAATAAAGAAACGCCCGATGCCGTACCAGATCAAGTAAGAGAAAAAGATTTCACCGCTACGTACAAATGCGCGACGACGTAATACACAAAGTACAATCACACCAACAAGATTCCATAACGATTCATACAAAAATGTAGGATGATGGAATACACCATTGACATTCATTTGATTCACGATAAAATCAGGTAAATGCAAATTGCCTCTTAAAAAAGATTCCTCAACCGGCCCGCCATAAGCTTCCTGATTGACGAAATTCCCCCAACGCCCAATCGCTTGTCCAACAAGTAAATAAGGTGCACATAAATCGATAATTCGCCAGAAGCTATATCCTTTTTTACGCGTATAAATAATCGCACAAATAATAGAACCGATTAATGCACCATATATAGCGATACCGCCATTCCAGATTTTAAAGACATCCCATAAGTTATCTCGATAATCCGGCCAACGGAAAGCAACATAATAAATACGTGCAGCAATAATAGCGGAAGGCACACCGAACAGCACCAGATCCATAAAAAATTCTTGCGGAATCCCGAATCGACGTCCTTCACGAATTAATAACAATAACCCGACTAATGCGCCGGTACCCAAAATCAACCCATACCAATGCACCTGAAGCGCTCCGATTGAGAAAGCAATCGGGTTAATTAATGATGTCCCCATACAGCACTCTCCTTAATCCAGTTCGTCGAGATCTTCAGCAATTGTCTCTGTTAATTTATGAGTAAATTGCAATGCTGCATTATAACCCATACGTTTTAAGCGGAAGTTCATCGCCGCCACTTCAATAATAACAGCTAAATTTCGCCCTGGACGAACTGGAATCGTAACTAGAGGTACATCTGTATCGATAATACGGGTTGTTTCTTCATCCAAGCCAATACGATCATACTGCTTGTCTTGTTGCCATGCTTCTAGACGGACTACCAAAGTAATTCGTTTGTTGTTACGAATCGCACCCGCACCGAACAATGTCATCACATTGATAATACCTACTCCACGAATCTCAAGTAAATGGCGAATCAATTCAGGCGCCGTACCATGAAGTTGATTATCAGAAGTTTGACGAATTTCTACCGCATCATCGGCAATCAAGCGATGCCCGCGTTTCACCAATTCTAGAGCTGTCTCACTTTTACCGATACCACTACTACCTGTAATTAGCATCCCTACACCATACAGGTCTACCAATACGCCATGAATTGTCGCAGTTGGTGCTAATTTTTTCTCCAAAAAGCCTGTAATCCGGCTTGATAAAATAGTAGTCGCTAGATTGCTACGAAGTACCGGAACATTATGCTCTTCACTACTTTCGATCAGTTCCTCGGGTACTTCAAGTCCACGTGTAATCACAAGACAAGGAGTCTCATCATTACAAAGACGCTTCATACGATCTGCTTTTTCTTCATGCGTAAGCATTTTAAAAAACGCAAGCTCGGTTCTACCTAGAATCTGTACACGTTCTGTAGGATAGTATTCAAAATATCCTGCCATCTCTAATCCAGGTCGATTCAGATCATCTACAGTAATTTTTCGTTTTAAACCAAGTCCTCCAGATACAACTTCAAGCTGGAACATTTGTACCAATTCTGAAACTTTCACATGTTTGGCCATTCTGTTCTTCCTTTCTCTAAGTAGGTTGCTTATCCTGTATTGTGTATTCTATGTGATTCATTATCTAAAGCCAAACGATTATCGCCAAAAAGATAGATTTTTCACAAACCATCTTTTTCCGCACTGTACATAATATGTCCAATGTACCCATCGTAATAGAAAATGCTAGTTAAATCAATTATATTGGCATATTCGCTTACTATTGTACCGATTATTTCAGACGTTTGCTATGCGATTCGTCTATTGACGAATATGACCATTTTATCATAAAAAAAGACTTACCTTTCTGATCGAAACCAGAATAAGTAAGTCTTTTATCAAATGTTCAGTTAGAACCTCTTCCGTTACATAGTGTAACGAATTAAGAAGGATCTGTGTAGAACAAGTTATCTTGAGATTCTGTATCAAAAATATGAACTTTGTTCATATCAATTGCCATCGTTGCTGTAGCGTTATCACGAGTAGTGGAACGTCCATCAACACGAGCAACAACAGTATCTGTACCTACACCGCTCAAGTATAGCAACATTTCATGACCCAAGTTCTCAGATACATCTACTTTAGCAGTAAAAGCAGTAGCCGGAGAAGCTTCTAAGAATACAGGCTCTTCATGAATATCTTCTGGACGAACACCCAGAATCACTTCTTTACCTGTGAATCCTTGGTCTTTCAAGATTTGTGCTTTACCACCAGGGATAGCTAGTTCAACACCAGCAGCGCTGAATGTTAGACCACCAGATTTTTCGGACAATGTACCACGGATAAAGTTCATTGTAGGAGAACCAATAAAGCCCGCTACGAACATATTACGTGGATGATTGTACAATTCTTCTGGAGAAGCCGCTTGTTGAATAATACCATCTTTCATAACAACGATACGATCACCCATTGTCATTGCTTCGATCTGATCATGCGTTACATAGATAACAGTCGTTTGCAGACGTTTAGCTAGTTTAGTAATCTCAGCACGCATCTGACCACGAAGTTTAGCATCCAAGTTAGAAAGAGGCTCATCCATCAAGAAGACTTGAGGATCACGGACAATCGCACGTCCCAAAGCAACACGCTGACGTTGACCACCAGAAAGTGCTTTTGGTTTACGATCTAGCAAATGCTCGATATCGAGAATTTTAGCTGCTTCACGTACACGTTTTTCGATTTCATCTTTTTTCACTTTACGCAATTTCAAACCAAACGCCATATTAGAATATACATCCATATGAGGGTACAACGCGTAAGATTGGAATACCATCGCGATATCGCGGTCTTTTGGAGCTACGTCGTTAACAACGCGATCGCCAATGTACAATTTACCTTCTGAAATTTCTTCCAGACCAGCGATCATACGAAGAGTTGTCGATTTACCACAACCAGAAGGTCCAACCAATACTAGGAACTCTTTATCCTTGATATCCAAATTAACGTCGATAACTGTTGCTTTGTCAGAACCCGGATATTTTTTGAAAATGTGTTCTAAGCGTACGCCTGCCATAATAATAGCCTCCCTAAAATATGAATGTAATTGTTATAAGTAAAATAATAACTAAGCTTCTCAGCATACGGTCAACAAACCATATGTTTTGATCAATCCCTAGTCTGATCTACTATATGGAGTTAAACTTACAACATCATTGTAGAAGTTATAGTTTATCTCAATCGTAAATCAACTATGAATTACGGCTGCGAAGGGGATACGATCGCCTATGTAACCGATTTCTTTTTCTATTATTATCTTACCCTAATCGCGCTTAGACATCTATCGACAAACTACACAAAAAATTCGTCAGCTTTTTGTCACTTTATACAATAGTAGTGTTAACTTCATCAAAACAGCATCTTCAAACTTTCTGACATCCAACTCAGTCTCTTGTTTGATTTTGTCCAGACGATACAATAACGTATTCCGATGAATATACAATTGCTTTGCTGTCTCACTAACATTGCAATCCATTTTGAAAAACGTTTCTAAGGTTGCTACTGTTTCCTCATCCTCTAACATATCGGAATAACGATCAGCTCTAGCTACAAAATCAGCACGATCCTCATCAGGAATCCGATACAGTAAACGTTCCAAAGACAATTCCCAAGGAAGATGAATATGATCTTTCACATGAAATAATCTACCCAAAGCGACCGTTTCCTTCAATAAAGAAACTTCGGATAATAATTTTTCACTAGGAATAATAGGCTTGGACACTCCAATATGGAATATACCTACCCATTCACTCGCAATCAACTCATACAATCCCAACGAAAAATCCATCAGTACATCTTCTTCTGTATCTTCAATCTCTACATTAGAATCCCGACTATTACTTTGCTTGAGATCAGAGCTGTCTTCTATCAATTCACGATTCGTCAGAATAAACCATTCATTTGCAGACAATGGTAATAACAACACTTCTCCCCCAAAGTAGCTATACAATAATTTCTCTAACTCTTTCGTTGCAAGTACACCAGCCTGAAGACTATCCGCAACTAATAAAAAAGGAATCATCGAACTGGTTAACCTTTCTTTTAGAAGATACCCATCAGGTATATTCGCTTTGAACTGTCCCTTTGCTAGCTGCTCAATCATCCAATCACTTAACTGTTGTATTCCTTGTTCACGAATAGATAACGAAGAAGGCTGACTTGCCGTACCCATAGATGCTGTAAATGTAGGCAATAATAACTCTAACAATGATCTAAGCTTACGTATAACATGTTGATGATTACTATCTAGTGGATCTTCTAAATTTTTGGAAGTACTAGAGACGTTTAAAGAAATAGCCTTCGATTGAATCTGCCATAACGTAACAACATCAAGCTCCTGCTTAACAACAATCCATCCATTTTCTTCTAAACTTACTCGATGCGTATCCATTTCCCAATCTTTCAAAGCCACAGACTGTTGTTCAATACGGTAATCTATGATTGATTCAATATGTTCTTTTAATGTATCCCAATTCATATCAGAAATTCCTTCCATAGCTAGAATCGTACATTGATAGCTACCCGATAATGATGATCAGTAATAAATAGAATAAGTGTACTCCATCAAATTATACAAAAAAGCAGGCAAAACAAAAAGCACCTTGCTTAGTAGCAAGATGCTTTTTCATATGATGAGTCATGAAGGGCTCGAACCTTCGACACCCTGATTAAAAGTCAGGTGCTCTACCGACTGAGCTAATGACTCATATTAAGTTTAACGTAAATAAAACTGGTGGAGGCTGATGGATTCGAACCACCGAACTCGGAGAGAACAGATTTACAGTCTGCTGCGTTTGGCCACTTCGCTAAGCCTCCATAATGAACAAAAAAATGGTGGCTCGGGACGGAATCGAACCGCCGACACGAGGATTTTCAGTCCTCTGCTCTACCGACTGAGCTACCGAGCCATACTTGTATTCATTACATTTTATTTAATTAAAAAAATGGCGGAACCGACGGGATTTGAACCCGCGATCTCCTGCGTGACAGGCAGGCATGTTAACCCCTACACCACGGTTCCAGGGTTATAATACGTTGAAATAAAAATGGTGCCGGCGAGAGGATTTGAACCCCCGACCTACTGATTACAAGTCAGTTGCTCTACCAACTGAGCTACACCGGCATATGGTGGTGGAGATTGACGGGATCGAACCGCCGACCCTCTGCTTGTAAGGCAGATGCTCTCCCAGCTGAGCTAAATCTCCAGGATATGTATGGTAGCGGCGAAGGGAATCGAACCCCCGACCTCACGGGTATGAACCGTACGCTCTAGCCAGCTGAGCTACACCGCCACATTTAAAAACCAATCGTTATGAATTGCTATCCACTAAGAAATTATAAATAAGTTCTAGTGGCGGAGAGAGAGGGATTCGAACCCTCGCACCGCTAACGCAGTCTAACCCCTTAGCAGAGGGTCCCCTTATAGCCACTTGGGTATCTCTCCAATATTAAATCATATACAGACAGGTTAGTTGCTCCCTGAAAACTGAATCCGAAAACGAAAACCATCGCGTGTTAGCTTGATTGGATAAGCCCTCGACCGATTAGTATTG